>CAVVEH010000004.1:0-485562 GCA_963747265.1 uncultured beta proteobacterium
AGCCGTGACGCCAACGGCTCGCGTCGGCTGCCTGCGCGCGCCTGCTAGGGCTGCGGAGTTACAAAAGCAGATGCAGGCGTGCCGAGCTGCCTCGCTGCGGCAGCCAGTTGCCGCAGCGATCGTCCTCGCCCGATTGCCCTTGCCGCCCGGACCGTCACGTCGTGGATCGCAACGTCGTCGCGCTGGCCGTGCGTCGACGGCGATCGCCTACCTCATCTACTTCCGGCTATCGCGACATCGGCCTTCGCGGCGCTAGTACGTTCCTGATCCGCTGTTCGGTGTCTGTGGGGTACTGTTCCTGCGAGCGATCACGCGACATGCTGGCCGGCGGGTGCTGATCGTTGCCGGCACGGCGCTGGCGTTGACGCGGAGGCGTCGCCGCGCCAGGTCGTGCGCACGTCCGGCTAGACGAGATCGGCCGCCGGACCGAGGATCTGCTCCCCGAAGCTCGCGGTAGCGCGGAAGCTGCGGCGGATACACGCAGATGTACTTGACCTGCGCCGCCTGCAGGCATCGCTGCTTGATCACCTCGAGCTTCTGGTCGCGCGGGTTGACCACTTGGTCGGGCTCCTTGGAATCGACGATCGCGATGATGGTCATGTCGCGGTCGCACACCACGAAGCCCACGTGCTGATTGGCGATCTTGCGAAAGGCGCGCAGGCGCTCCATCCCCTGGGGGCCGATCTTCACCTGGAGGACGTCGGCGAGCCGGACGCGCGCGAAGATCTCGTTGCGCGGAAACGCGGCCTTGAGGAGGAGGTACACCACGCTTTCGGCCTTGGTGAGGAAGCGCGGCCGCAGGAGATAGAGACCGGGCAGCTCGGCCGACGACAGGAGCCGAGTCGTCTCGCCTTCCGTCCATTGCGCGACGGTGTTGCGGAGAGTCGACCCCGCCGCGCGCGCTGCCGCGGGTTGCGCGGTTGCGCCGGACGAAGCCGATGATGACGACCACCACCAGGATGGCCATCATCAGCGCGAACAGGACTCCCTGACTCATCGACGCGGTTTCCCTACCGAATCTCCATCGACTTGTGCGCCACAATGACCCCGTCGTAGGCGTTGTAGTTATTCAGGATTGGCAAATAATCCCTTGTAGTCTAAAGCATTTCGGCAAGTCAACGCCAACCTGGAACGGTCATGCAAACCCGTCGGCGGCGCGGGCAGTCCGGATGCGGCGGCCTGTGCTGGACAGGCCGAGGGCGCCGGCCGTCAATCCGGGACCCGGCACCAGGATGCGCGAACAGGGCGCAGGGCGGGGGCGCTCTATTCGCCCCGCGGGCCAGCGGCGTTGTAGGCGGGAAGGCGCCGCCCGCGCTGGTGGCAGGCGCGCAACAAGCAGCGGAGCAAGAGGCCCGGCCCGGGTCCCCAGCGCAGCGTGGCCGGGGACCGACGTCAACGGGCTGTGAAGCGGGATCCTTGCGTGGGCACCCGCGACGCCGGGCGCGAACCGCTGCGACCTTGTGTGGATCGATGGCACCGAGGCATGTCGGTGCGCTCGCGCACCGGCGCGGCCTGCCCCGAAGGGCATTTTCGGCCGGCACCTGGGAGGCTGGCTCAGCCAAGGGTACTGCGACAGTCGAATTGGCACAGGTTGCCGGTCGCGTCCATGCCGCCCTTTTTTCATGCCCACCTGAACACACTTGCGCCAGCGCCGGGTGGCCGCTGGCGATCAACGCCGAGAAACACAACACTAACGAACGATCTTCATTTGCGCCAATCTCCCAAGGGTTTTAAAAGGTCCCCTGATGAGAGATACGCATTACGGGCGCACAAACCGGGACGAAGCATCAGCGGCGACGGCTCGTGCTTTACTTGGGAAGCGTTCCGGTATATGACGGCGCCTTTGTGCAACTTAACGGCATGGGCGGCGCGCTGCGGCAACCATCGCTTCACGACCGATGCGGGCGTTCGCGCGCAGATGATCGGCGGCGGGCTGGATCGCGGAGGGTGCGGGCGTTGGGCGTGGGTTTTTGCGCCCCGCAGTAACCGTCGCACCCAAAGAAAAAGCCCGGCGCATCGCGCCGGGCCTGATTCCTGGATGCCTGATACCTGGACTTACATGTCCATGTCGCCCATGCCACCCATGCCGCCCATGCCGCCGCCGCCACCGCCACCGCCCTTTTCGTCCTTGGGCAGCTCGGCGACCATCGCTTCGGTGGTCAGCAACAGCGAGGCCACCGACGCCGCGTTCTGCAGCGCGAAGCGCGTCACCTTGGTCGGATCGACGACGCCCATTTCCACCAGGTCGCCGTATTCGCCGGTCTGGGCGTTGAAGCCGTAGTTGCCCTTGCCTTCGACGACCTTGTTGACGACGACCGACGGCTCGTCGCCGGCGTTGGCGACGATCTGGCGCAGCGGCTCCTCGAGCGCGCGCAGCACGATCTTGATGCCGGCGTCCTGGTCGGCGTTGTCGCCCTTCAGGCCCTTCAGGTTGGCGCGCGCGCGCAGGTAAGCCACGCCGCCGCCGGCGACGATGCCTTCTTCGACGGCCGCGCGCGTCGCGTGCAGCGCGTCTTCGACGCGCGCCTTCTTTTCCTTCATTTCGACTTCGGTCGCGGCGCCGACCTTGATCACCGCGACGCCGCCGGCCAGCTTGGCGACGCGTTCCTGCAGCTTTTCCTTGTCGTAGTCGCTCGTCGCTTCTTCGACCTGCTTGCGGATGTTCTTGACGCGCGCTTCGATCGCGGCCTTTTCGCCGGCGCCGTCGATGATCGTCGTGTCTTCCTTGCCGACTTCGATCTTCTTGGCGCGGCCCAGGTCCTTCAGCGTGGCGTTTTCGAGCTTCAGGCCCAGCTCTTCGGCGATGACCGTGCCGCCGGTCAGGATGGCGATGTCTTCGAGCATGGCCTTGCGGCGGTCACCGAAGCCCGGCGCCTTGACGGCGGTGGTCTTGAGGATGCCGCGGATGTTGTTGACGACCAGCGTCGCGAGCGCTTCGCCTTCGACGTCTTCGGCGATGATGAGCAGCGGCTTGCCGGCCTTGGCGCACCTGCTCGAGCAGCGGCAGCAGGTCGCGGATGTTGCTGATCTTCTTGTCGTGCAGCAGGATGTACGGGTCTTCGAGCAGCGCGACCTGCTTGTCCGGGATTGTTGATGAAGTACGGCGAGATGTAGCCGCGGTCGAACTGCATGCCTTCGACGAGGTCGAGCTCGTTCTCGAGGCCCTTGCCGTCTTCGACGGTGATCACGCCTTCCTTGCCGACCTTGTCCATCGCTTCGGCGATCGTCTTGCCGATCGACGCGTCGGCGTTGGCCGAGATCGCGCCGACCTGCGCGATTTCCTTGCTGGTCGTGCACGGCTTGCTGATCTTCTTCAGCTCGTCGACGATGCGCGATGACCGCCTTGTCGATGCCGCGCTTCAGGTCCATCGGGTTCATGCCGGCGGCAACGTACTTGAAGCCTTCGTTGCAGATCGCCTGCGCCAGCACGGTGGCGGTCGTGGTGCCGTCACCGGCGACGTCGGAGGTCTTGGACGCGACTTCCTTCACCATCTGCGCGCCCATGTTCTCGAACTTGTCCTTCAGTTCGATTTCCTTGGCGACGGACACGCCGTCCTTGGTGATCGTCGGCGCGCCGAAGCTGCGCTCGAGCACGACATTGCGGCCCTTGGGGCCGAGCGTGACCTTGACGGCGTTGGCGAGAACGTTCACGCCGACCATCATCTTGTTTCGAACACCTTCGCCGAAACGGACGTCTTTTGCTGCCATGATTTATTTCTCCTGGTGCTTTGTTCGGTGGACGCTTATTGGCTATCGTTGGCTATCAGCCGACGATGCCGATGATGTCGTCTTCGCGCATGTGCAGAAGCTCGGCGTTGTCCAACTTGAATTCCTGGCCGGAGTACTTGCCGAAGAGGATCTTGTCGCCGGGCTTGACGCCCATCGGCTGCAGCTTGCCGTTGTCGTCGGTCTTGCCGGGGCCCACGGCCACGACTTCACCCATCGAAGGCTTTTCCGCGGCGGTGTCCGGGATGACGATGCCGCCGGCCGATTTACGCTCTTCCTCGAGGCGCTTGACGATCACGCGATCGTGCAGGGGACGCAGTTTCATGTTAGCACTCACTCCTGAAAAATTCTGTTGAAATTACAGCGACTTAGGGTGCCTCAGTTGGCTCCTAGGTCGCCGTGGCCGAATTGGCGAGGTTCCTCCGCATGGGCGATTCCAGAGGGGATGGCCCGGAGATTTCGCGGACGCCGAACCTCGTTGTTAGCACTCAACGGCTGCGAGTGCTAATAATAGGGCATTCGAGAGTCCAGTTCAACCCCGGCGACGTGGAATTTGCGTTCCAATTTGGGGGAGGGCCGGGTCGCGCCCGCTTTGTGCAATCGTTGCAACACGGCCCCCGCCGTTCAGGGACGCTACGGCGCCGCCTGTAAGTCCGCCGACAAAGCGCGCCGGCAACGCGCTAACTTTGCGTCGTTGTTATCGGGAGTGCGTGAAATGCTTCAGCCTGCCCACGTCGGACACTTGGCACTGCTGCGATCGCTGATTCGCCAGGGTGCCGTGGACGGAAGTTTCGACCGCGACCTCGCCGCCGACTCGCCGGCCGCCGAGGAGTTCTTCGCCAAGCTGAAGCGCGCGCTCGTCACCGGCTATTTCGTCGAGGACATCGGCACCGGCAAGCTCGCCACCGTCGCGGTGCCCGGTTACGTGTTCTGGCCCGACGACCGCCACACGGGCATGCCGCCGGTGGGCTTCGGGCTGTTCCGCTCGATCGACGGCACCGGCTATGAACTTTGGCTCGCGGGACTCGACCTGGCATCGCGCGGCGGTGGGCAGAGCCGCGCATTGCTGGCGTCGCTGTTCGCAACCCCTCCCGGGCAGAAGACGTACATCGTCCGCGTGCAGCGCGACACGCGCTACGTCAACGGACTGCAGCCTCTGCTCGTCGATTTCGGCTTCACGCACATCGGCGACACGTCGCGGCTGCGCTGGTTCCTGCACAAGGACACGCCAGAGGCGCTGGCGTCACGCATGCGCAATGCCGTCGACGCGCACATCGCGCTAAACTGACCGCATCGCCACCCCCGCAGGAGAGCGGCCGACCTTGGGCGGCCGCGTCGTCATGTCCGCGTCACGCGACAACGCACAGAACGTCCAGGGCGGCGCGCTCGCGCCATGCGGCCATTCGCCGATCACCGGCTTCTTCCGCAACGGGTGCTGCGACACCGGCCACGACGACACGGGCATGCACACCGTCTGCGCGGTGATGACGACCGAGTTCCTGGCATTCTCGAAGCTGGCCGGCAACGACCTGTCCACGCCGCAGCCTGAAACGGGGTTTCCGGGCCTCGCGCCGGGAGACCGCTGGTGCCTGTGCATCGGCCGTTGGCGCGAGGCGCTGGAAGCAGGCGTCGCGCCGCCGGTCGTCCTGGCCGCGACCCACGAGGAATCGCTGGCCGTCGTCTCGCTCGAGGATCTCGAACGCCACGCGTCCGGGTAGCCGTACGCGCCAAGTTGGCCGGCGCAAAACTTCTTCCAACAAAGGTGACGCCCATGTCCACGCCGTTTCCTCCACAGCCGCAGCCGAGCCAAACTCCGCCGACCGGTGGACCCATCGAGGTGCGCGTCGTGGCCGGCGGCGCGGGCGCGGCGTGGTGGGCTGACGGCTGGAGGACGTTCACCTCCAATGTCTGGATGTGGATCGGCATCGTGCTTGCCTACGGTGTCATTTCGCTCCTGCTGGAAAGGGTGCCGTACATCGGCGAACTCGCGCACTGGCTGCTCACGCCCGTTTTCATCGGCGGCATCATGGTCGGCTGCCACGAGATCGACCGCCATGAGCCGCTGCGATTTGCGTACCTGTTCGACGGCTTCAAGGGGCCGCACTTCATACCACTGCTGACGGTCGGCGTGATCAATATCGGGCTGGTGCTGGTGGCGGTGTGCATCGGGCTCCTGGTTCTCGTGGGCACCGTCGGCATGTCCGGCGTGATGAGTTTCGGCAACTTCGCGGGCGATCCGTGGCAGGTAGCGCGGGAAATGGGCCTCGCAACATTCCTGATCGTTGTCGTGGCGCTGACCCTCGCCACCATCATCATCATGGCCAACTGGTTCGCACCGGCGCTCATCGTGCTGCAGGAAGTGCGGCCCGTCGATGCGATGCTGACGAGCTTTCGCGCCAGCATGCGCAACTGGGTGCCGTTCCTCGTCTACGGCGCGATCGGCGTCGGCATCCTGCTTGCGGTATTTGCCGTCTTCGCCGTGATGGTCGGCATCGTGGGAATTGGCGCCGTCATGGCGATGTTCCAGGGCACCGGCGCCGGCGGCTGGGGGTCGTTCATCCTCGCCGCGATCCTCTTTGTCGTTGCGTATGCGATCGCACTCGTGATCATTTCGCCGGTCGTGTTCGGCTCGACGTACGCCGGCTATCGCGACACGCTGGCTCCCCAGGCCACGCTCGACAATCCCGCCTATCGCTGACGAGGAGTTCCGGTGCTCTGGCCGGGCGCTTTGGGGACTCTTTAGCGAGGTCTCAGTGCGCTCTTCAGTGGGCTTGATCCCAGTTGGCGCCAGTGCCGACGTCGACCACCAGCGGCACGCGCAGCGTCGCCACGTCGGTCATCAACGCCGGCAGATCGCGCCTGACGCGTTCCAACTCGGCGTCCGGCACTTCCAGCACCAGTTCGTCGTGGACCTGCAGCAGGAGCTTGGTCGCGAGCTTCTCGCGGTCGAGCCACCCTTGCACGGCGATCATCGCGAGCTTGATGAGGTCGGCTGCCGTTCCCTGCATGGGCGCGTTGATCGCCGCGCGCTCCGCGCCCGAGCGCCGCGGACCGCCGGCGGCCTTGATGTCCGGTAGCCATAGCCTGCGCCCGAACACCGTCTCGACGTAGCCGTGCTCGCGCGCGGTCTCGCGCGTGCGCTTCATATATTCCGCCACCCCCGGATAGCGCGCGAAATACTTGTCGATGAACTGTTGCGCGGCACCGCGCTCGATGTTGAGTTGCTGCGCGAGGCCGAACGCGCCCATCCCATATATCAGGCCGAAATTGACCGCCTTGATGTAGCGCCGCTGGTCGGTGGTCACGTCCTCGGGCGGCACGCCAAAGATCTCGCCGGCCGTCGCGCGATGGATGTCGCGCCCCTCGTGAAAGGCCTTGAGCAGCGCCGGATCCTCGGACAGGTGCGCCATGATCCGCAGCTCGATCTGCGAGTAGTCGGCCGATACCAGCACACTGCCCGGTGGCGCGATGAACGCCTCGCGAATACGGCGGCCCTCGGCCGTGCGAACGGGGATGTTCTGCAGGTTGGGGTCGGTCGATGCAAGCCGGCCAGTGACGGCCGTGGCCTGCGAGAACGTCGTGTGCACGCGGCCCGTGCGCGCATTCACCATCTGCGGCAGCTTGTCCGTGTACGTCGATTTCAGCTTCGACACCGAACGATGTTCGAGCAGGACCTTGGGAAGCGGATAGTCGGCGGCAAGCTCCTGCAGCACTTCCTCGTCGGTGGAAGGCTGGCCGGTGGCCGTTTTCCGCACCACCGGCAGGTTCATCCGCTGGAACAGGATCTCACCCAGTTGCTTGGGCGAGCCCAGGTTGAACGGCTGCCCGGCGAGCTGGTGCGCCTGCTGCTCCAGCGCCATCACGCGTTCGCCCAGCTCGCGGCTGTGCTGCGCCAGCAACTGCGAGTCGATCAGGATGCCGTTGCGCTCCATGCGGAACAGGACTTCGCGCACCGGCATTTCGATCTGCGCATAGACATAGTCGAGCTTGGCGTCGGCAGCGATCGGCGGATGCAACGACTGATGCAGCCGCAGTGTGATGTCGGCGTCCTCCGCCGAATACTCGGTGGCGCGCTCGATGGCGACCTGCTCGAACGGAATGCGGTTGGCGCCCTTGCCGGTCACGTCGTCGTAGCTCAACGTCTTGAGGTTCAGGTGCCGCCACGCCAGGCTTTCCATGTCGTGCGGCTTGTGCGACTCGACCACGTAGGATTCGAGCAGCGTGTCGTGCTCAACGCCTTTGAGTACCAGACCGTCGTTGGCGAGCGCGTGCTCGTCGTACTTCAAGTTCTGTCCGAGTTTCCTCTTCCTGGGATCGGCCAGCCATGGCGCCAGGCGGCGCAGCGTAGCGTCGCGGTCGAGCTGGTCCGGCGCGCCCGCGTAGCGGTGGCCGAGCGGGATGTAGCACGCGGTACCCGGCGTGATCGACAGCGACACGCCGACGATGCTGGCCTGCATCGGGTCGAGGCTCGTCGTTTCGGTGTCCACCGCGACCAGCTCCGCCGTATCGATGGCCGCGAGCCAGCGCGCGAGCGCCGCTTCGTCGACGACCATTTCGTATTTCTTTTCGAGCGGAGCCGCGGCGGCGACGACGGCGGACGCTTCCACGGCGTTGTTGTCCCAGCGCCGGCCGGCCGTGTCTTCGGCCGCACGCTTTGCGATGGCGCCGGCGGCGTCCGGTTGGCCTGCGTCGCCATCGATATCTTTCAACCAGCTCTTGAACTCGAAGCGCTCGTAATATTCCTTCAGGGCCCTTGCGTCAGCGGACGCGATGGCGAGGTCCCTCGGATGGACCGGCAACTCGCAATCGGTCTTGACGGTGAGGAGCTTGCGGCCCTGAGGCAGCCACTCGAGCGCGGCGCGCAGGTTCTCGCCGACGACGCCGGGGATCTCCGCCGCGTGCGCGACGACATTGTCGAACGACCCGTATTGCTGCAGCCATTTTGCGGCCGTCTTCGGGCCAACCTTGGCAACGCCGGGAACGTTGTCGACGGAGTCGCCAGTGAGTGTCAGCAAGTCCAGCACCTGGTCCGCGCGCACGTTGAACTTGGCCAGCACGCCGGCCTCGTCCAACGTTTCGTTGCTCATCGTGTTGACGCAGATGATGCCGGGCTTCACGAGTTGCGCCAGGTCCTTGTCGCTGGTCGAGATGACGGTGTCGATGCCGGCGGCCGACGCCTGCGCAGCAAGTGTGCCGATCACATCGTCGGCCTCGACGCCTTCGATCATCAGCAGCGGCCAGCCGTTTGCGCGCACCATCTCGTGCAGCGGCTTGATCTGCGCGACCAGGTCATCCGGCATCGGCGGCCGGTTGGCCTTGTATTGTGGATACCAGTCGTCGCGGAAAGTCTTGCCCGGCGCGTCGAACACGACGGCGAAGTAGTCCGGCTTGCCGTCCAGCGCCATTCGGCGCAACATCGACAGCACACCGCGCAGCGCGCCGGTCGGCTCGCCTCTCGAGGTGCGCAAATCGGGCAGCGCGTGGAATGCGCGATACAGGTACGAAGACCCGTCAACCAGCACGAGCGTAGGCATGCGTCAGACCCACAAGATTCCGGAGCTCATCGATCCGCAGGCACTCAACACGACCAATGGTCAGGAAGCGTGGCGGGTGATGGGGATTATGGCAGAGTTCGCCATCGCGACGGAGCGCTTGCGCGGCGTCCGGCCCGCCGTCAGCATGTTCGGCAGCGCGCGCATCAAGCCGGGCCACGCGTATTACAAGAAGACGCAGGACATCGCGCGGCGCTTATCGGACGCCGGTTTTTCCGTCATTTCCGGCGGCGGCCCCGGGCTCATGGAAGCCGCCAACCAGGGTGCGCACGCGGGACGGGCTCCCGCGATCGGACTCAACATCCTGCTGCCTTCCGAAATGAGCGGCAATCCGTACCAGGACGTGTCCGTCGACTTCCGCTACTTCTTCGCGCGCAAGATGATGTTCGTGCGCTTCGCATCCGCGTACGTGATCCTGCCCGGCGGCTTTGGCACGCTCGACGAATTGAGCGAAGTCCTCACGCTGGTGCAGACCGGCAAGAGCCGCAAGATCCCGATCATCCTTGTCGGCGGCGATTTCTGGCGCGGTCTCACCGACTGGATGCAGGACAGCCTGGTCGGCGAAGGGATGATCAACGCCGAGGATATGCAGCTGATGCAGCTCATCGAAGAGCCTGAGGCGATCGTCGAGGCCATCTTCAAATTCTACGAGGGCCGCGGCTTCGCGCCCACGCGCGCGGAACGCGAAAAGATGCTCAATCTTTGATGAGGTAGTCCTACAGCCGAAGCCGCCGCCGGGGAGGCGCTTCAAACCGCCGCGTTTGGTAGAATCAACGTCCCCATGACGAATACCCTGCGCACCGTGTGCGTGTTCGCCGCCGCCGCGGCTATGGCAGGCGGTGTCTTTGCGCAGCAGGCGCCGAGCGCGCCGCCTCCGATACCCGCCAACGCGACGCCGCCGCCGATGCCCGCGCCCGACGCGGCGCCGGCGACAGCTGCCACCACGCGCGTCACGCCGCCGCCGCCCACCGAGGTATACAGCGGGCCCGACGACTCCGAAGTCACGATCATCCGCAAGGAAACCGAAACGGTCGAAGAGATTCGCGTCAACGGCGAGCTTCGTTACGTGCGCGTGACACCGAAGGGCGGCAAGACTTACTACCTGTTGCCCAGCGGCAATGGGCAGAGTTTCGTTCGATACGACTCGCTGGGTTCCAATCTCAGCGTGCCGATGTGGCTGTTGTTTTCCTGGTGACGTAATTCACGCTTTTTGGGGGGGTCCGGCGCGCCAGCCGCACGCGCGCACCGGAGCATCGCATGTCCGTCTATACGCCGGTAACCGCCGAAGAACTCGATGCGTGGCTCACCCGCTACGCCGTCGGCGGCTGCACGGAACTGCAGGGCATCGCGTCGGGCATCGAGAACACCAATTATTTCGTGACGACCGACAAGGGCCGGTACGTGCTCACGCTGTACGAGCGCCTCCCCACCGCAGAGCTGCCGTTCTACCTGAACCTGATGGCGCACCTGGCCAAGGCCGGCGTCGAAGTGCCCGCGCCCGAGCCCGATCGCACCGGCGCATTGTTCTCGCTGCTGAACGGCAAGCCCGCAAGCCTGGTGACGCGCATCGACGGCGTGCCGATTGACGTTCCCACGACGCAACATTGCGCCGAAGTCGGCGCGGCGCTCGCGCGGCTGCACGTCGCATCGATGTCGTATCGCGCGCGCCTCACCAACCGTCGCGGGCCTGCATGGTGGCGGCAGGCAGCGCGCGCAGTGAAGCCGTTCCTCACGCCCGACCAGGTTGCGCTGCTCGAATCCGAACTCAAGTACCAGACGGGGTTCGGCCGGGGCAAGCTGCCCAAGGGCGCCATCCACGGCGATCTCTTCTGCGACAACGTGCTGTTTCACGATGGCCGTGTGGCGGGAATTATCGACTTCGGATTCGCCGCGACCGATTTCTTCGCGTACGACCTGGCCATCACCGTCAACGATTGGTGCGTCGACGATGCGGCCGGCCATACCGTGGACGCCGAACGCGCGGAGGCGCTGGTCACCGCGTACGACGCCACCCGCCCGCTGACGCCCGACGAGCGCACCGCGTGGCCCGCGCTGCTGCGCGCCGCGGGATTGCGCTTCTGGCTGTCCCGGCTCTACGACATGAACCTGCCGCGCTCCGGCGAACTCACGCACGCGCACGATCCGGAACACTTCGAGCGCGTGCTGCGCGACCGCGTCGCGCGGCCGGCGCGCTTTCCAGAACGTGCGGCATGAACGACGATCCGCGCGAATTCGTCTATACGCGCTACGAGGCGCGGCACGGCATCACGTGGCTCGTGCAGGCGTATGCGCTGTTTCGCCGCAACCGGCTGTCGTGGGTGGTACTGTTGCTCGCGTACTACATCCTGCTGCTGCTGTTGCGCGCGGTTCCGATCGTCGGGCCATATGCGATGACGATCTTGAAGCCCGTGTTTGCCGTTGGCCTGCTGGCGGCGGCGTGGACAGCAGAGCGCGGCGGCAAGCCACAGCTTAGCCAACTATTCCAGGGCTTCCGCGCCAATCTGGGCTCCCTGCTCCCGATCGGCATCTTCTACGTCGTGGGCATTACCGCGGCCGTGTTCGCTTCCTCGCTGGTGGACGGCGGCAAGCTGCTCGACCTCATATCCAACGGCACCTCGATGAGCGAAGAGGAAGTCACCAACGCGTTGAGCGACGGCGCGCTCGAAGCCGGCATGCTGTTCTCGGCGCTGCTGACGATTCCCGTGCTGGTCGCGACGTGGTGGGCGCCCGCGCTCGTCGTGTTCCAGAATGCCGGTGCGGGTACGGCGCTGGCCGTGAGTTTTCGCGCAGCGCTGGCGAACTGGCGGCCGCTATCCATTTACGGAATCGGGGTCTTCTTCTACGGCGTCGCGCTGCCCACGCTGGGGACCGGATTGATTCGACTGCTGCTGCCCGAGGGCCTGGGAGCGGTTTTCGCGCTTGCCATACTGATGCCCTACGTGATCTTCTTCGTGGCGACGCTGCATATTTCCGACTACGTCAGCTATCGCGATGTGTTTCACGCGGGGGAGACGTTGGCCCCGCTGTCCGGGCCGCATCCCTCCGGACAACTGCACTAGTCAAGGACGTATACATCGTAGGATTCGTCGCCAAGGGCTCGGGCGAAGCTCTCGACTAGCCGCGTGGACTGCTGAAATGCGCGCACCTGCTCAGGTGTGGTGACAAGCTCCCAATTGAAGCCTTCGGCGTGGACCGTTTCGGGTTTGAGTGGGTCCAGCCGCTCCTGCAGAAGAATCAGAACCGGCTTGCCAGTCTCCTGACGCAGTTTGCGCGCATCTTGCAGGATATCGTCGAGACTGAGCCGCAGGCGAGCGTGTCGCGTGAAAATCGTGATGTTGCCGAATTTCTGCTCCCGCATCAGGTACGTCTTGTTGGTCATGTAGTACGGAAGCGATTCGACGAAATAGTCTGGATCGGCGACGATGACGGCATCTTTCAGTTCGGGATGCTTCGCGACCAACGCGGCCAGATCGCGGCTGCGGCTGAACGGTGCGCGCTGGCCCGCGATGGTCGCGATGTCCTCCACTCCGCAGCGGCACCTGCAGCGCCAACAGCAGAACGAACAGCACCCAGGCCACTTTTGAAGCCGGCCGGACAAACCGCTCGAGGCGACCGGAACCCTTCCATTCCGGCTGCGCGCTTTTCGTGCGCGCTATCCAGTACATGGTGATCAGGAACGCGAGCCAGAGGGCTTCGTGACGATAAGAGCCTGTGTAGACGAGCTTGGAGAACAACGAATAGCCGATGAGCGACGCCACCGCGGCAAGAAAGGCACCGGGCCGCCTGATCAGGCCCAACGTGCTGCCGAACAAGATCAGCGACAGCAGAATTTGCATGATGCCGATGTAGGGAGCCTGCCAGAGCGACCGCGCCTCCATCGCCGCCCTTGGCATCAGGGGAAGCAGGTGGCTGAACGCTTCCGACGGCAACGAGATGCCTCTGGCAAGCAACCGGGCATTCAAGTGGTTCTGACTCACCGCCGCATCGTTGAATGGCGGATAAATCGTGGCCAGGCAAAGCACGATACCGATCGCAGCCACGATCGAATTGAGCAGAAACGTCTTTAGACGCTGCGACCTTTCGGGACCAACCTGGCCAATGATGTCCACGAACCAGAAAAGCAGAAACGCGCCGACAAGGAGAACGGAATAGGCGTTGCAGTTGGCCAACAGAGCCAAGAGCACGCCGAGCAGGACGCCGCGATCTCGATGTCGTTCGTAGAGAGCAGCGAGCAGGAACAGCAGCAGCATGCTGATCCCGTAATTGCGCGACATGACCGAATACTCGAAAAGCGCCGGCCGAGTGACGAGGATCAGTGCGATCAGCGGCAAGCTGAACGGTGACCGAAGGACGAGCAGAAGGATTGCCACCGCCGCCACGACGAGCGCGACGCCCTGCAGTACCTCGGGCCTTCCGACCAGACCGTGCGCTGCGCGCAGAAGAAGGTACCAAACCGCCGGGTGCCCTTCGCCGTGAATGCCGTTCAACATGGCAAACACATTGTCGCCCTGCAGCGCCTGCGTCAGCGCCCGAACCTCATCGCGCCACACCACGTGATTCGAGGCGGCGAAAAGAACGAATGCAAGCCATAACGCGAATAGCGCAAGTGCTATCGCGCGATGGCGAGCGGTGTCGTCCATACCTTGTGTCCCCCAAGGCTTCGTCCACGCCGCCCACACTGGCGCGCCAACTAGGCCGATTCAAGCTTAGCGTATTCGAGGGGCATCCGGGGCGACGGCACGCCGAAGCTGGCATGTGGGCGCCCGCGCTTGTCATGTTCCGGAATGCCGGTGCGGCCACGGCGCTGGCCGTGAGTTTTCGTGCGGCGCTCGCGAACTGGCGGCCGTTATTCGTCTACGGAATCGGCGTCTTCTTCTACGGCGTCGCGCTGCCGACACTAGGGACCGGATTGATTCGACTACTGCTGCGCGAGGGATTGGGAGCGGTCCTTGCGCTTGCAGTGCTGATGCCCGAGGTGATCCCATTGGCGGCGACGCTCCGACTACGTGAGCTACCGCGATGTGTTTCATTCGGGGGAGTCGTTGGCGCCGCTGTCGGGGCAGGCAACATCAGAACGCGATCCTAGAAGTTGATTGTCCAAGATACGGCCGCAGCGGGCGACAGGTTTGGAAGCGTCGTCTGGGCGCAATATTCGCCACTGTCCGGACACAGATGCAATGTGGCGTCCGCAGGAAATGTCTCGAACAAATTTGTCTGTCGATAGATCCCGCGATATTTCCTCAAAGGCATGTTGCTGACATATTGGTGACTAACGGGCAACGTAAAGAACTCCATATTCGGTAGGTCGAAGATCAACGGACTGTACGCCGTGTAAAAGGCGGATGCATAGGCGTATTCGACTTGCGTCGCCCCCTTGTCGGCAAGATAGGCGAGTTGCGCGTGCTGTCCTACCGTAAGCTGTTCGATCTGTGCCACGACGGTCGACGACTTTCCAAGTTTGATCTTCAGCGCTTTGGCTACGTCCGGCGTCGGGTAGTTGGCATAGGGCACTAAGTGATACTTATTGTCCGAGAACGTGTAGACAGCATCCGTGTCGTTCGAGCTGGCGATGAAGCTCGGCTCCGCAATGTCCTTAGTCACGACGGCAACCGCATCCGCTTCTGAGCCCATGGTCCCGCGGAACACGACTTGAAGGCTGAGGTCGCTGGCGTTAATAGGAATTGGAGTTGGGAAGTTGAAGGTGAAAGGCAGCTGGGTATCCTGGGGAAGCGCTGTCAACCATACGGGATTGGAAACGACGATCTCCTCAGACTGTCCACGGCACGCGTCATAATCAGCGAAGTGATCACCGCCTGGCTGGCCGGAGAGATCCGATTGGTAACACGTGTTTCGCCGAAATTTCGCGACCGCAAAGAACGTCCCGTTGCTCATGTCTTCGCCAGCAGTGATGTTCTTGAGCTTGAGCTTAATAGTAGCGAATCCACATGTGTCGACGCAGCCCTGGGCACGGTGGTCGACAATACCGTAGACGCCATCGTCTGGCAGCGCGATCTCCATTCGACCGCGAAAGAAGTAACCTAGCAAGCCGGCGCTGTAGGCGACTGCTCGGGGAATGAGCAAATCCGCTTGCGCATCGTAATTTTCTCGGACAAGGTGAAATGATGACCAGGTAGCGCGTGCCTGCAGGAACTCGTCCCAAATGCTCACGCTTGTTAGTGGGACATTCGCCGTCGACAGCGTTGGATTGAGATTGTCGATTACAACGGCCCGATTGAATATGTATACCGGACTGACAATTGACAAGCCTGTGATTGGCGAACCATCCCAATGGCTCGGCACAACGGAATGGATCGAATATGACGATCTACTGTTTGGCGGTAACACGTAGTCCGTATTGCCGAGATTCTTTCCAGCCGTAAAGAACTGTGTATTGCTGAAATCGGCGAGTCCTCTACCTGTGGTTGGATTACCAGGAGCCGTACTCCAAAACTCGTCATATCTAGTGAACCCCGTTGGAGACGGATAGTCGCGACAGTTGCTGCGAGCTGCATCGCACAATTGGTAAGGCAAGGGTCGCGGCTGTATTCGTATTGTCGAGGTAAGAATGTAGAAGTTGTAGCTAATCTGGAAGGAGGGCTCATGAAGGGCGAGCGCATCGATATATGCCTCGAATATACTTTTGTGTCCCAAATCAGGTATTCCCGCGTGTGCGTCATTGCGCGTATGTTGTGGCTGAGCCATATCTTGGATCAAATGCAATACGTCCCCGAGGGTGCGAAACATTGTTGCCCAATAAATGTTCCGAACCGCTTCCTTGCCAGCTGGGTCAGCTGCCTGTGGAAGATCGGCCCAACCCGCGCCGTCTCGCGTTTTCCAAGTAAGAGCGCGAAACATGGCCTCTCTAGCATCGAGAACCGTATAGTGATTTCTCCGTCCTTGTCGCTCCATACTTGGTTGCGCAAAGGCGTCCACTGTCCCAGTAGCCCAGCTGGGCGCGGTTTCACATGGAGGACCGCCACAAGGAGTAATCGGTCGCTGGAGAGCGGGATCATAGAAATGGTTTAACACTCGCGGAAAGTTGCCGTACGGATCGTCTAATGGGTTGGCGCCAAATAGCCAGGAAACGTCGTCCTCACGGATAGATCCCGTCATGACCCAGCCCATGATGCTGTTCGGTGGAACCGTATTATTAATTCGCCCAATTATCGTAGCTTCGAATGGATTGGAATCGCGAATCGGAGGCGATAGTGTTGGCGTTCCCATCACAAAGTAGCGGAATCCAAACGGCTCAGGCGCCCTCGGATCGCCTCTGCCATCAGTTAGACCAAGGTCGCCAAGCGTAGTCGGTTGTTCCGACAGAAATCGCCTAAAGGCCTGTTGTGTGATTGCAGCATGCGTCGCGATCTCAAACCCACTCGCGATATTCGACGCAAAACAAAGAGTCGATGCGGCAATTGTCCAGAGCGCTCGCGTCATTCCAGACTCCTCAGAATCGATTGAGGCAAATTCTCAAGCGGTCTACGAAATGTTTGATCGTAGTTCGGTGCTCCGGCGAGCCAGTCATCGGCAGCCACTCTTCGCATTCCCTCTAGCATCTTCTGTTGTTCGTCCGAACTTGCTAACCTCTTGGCCTCCTGGATGGCGGCACTTTCAAGAAAGAAAAGGTTGCGGCGGCTCGCGCTCGCATTGATGCAGCTCATTCCACTGAAAATGCGTTCATTAATGAATTGCAATCGTTCGCTGTCGGTCCCTACAAATCGCTTCATGTAGATATCGTCGGGATGCTCGGTGGCCTGCTTGCTATGCGGGTAAATGCCTTCGTACCCAGCCCTGTAGCCTTCTACGACCCGGCCACTACCAATCATCAGCCACAGCCGGGGTTGCTGCCACCATAGCGGTACATGATATTTTCCTTCGGGGTCCGAGACTGCAGTCTCAACATGAAAGCAGACTGATTGAGAGTCGACCAAGGCGCTCACGCTGCCTTTCCATCTGGCGACAACAATTGCGCCAGCGATCGGCTGCCCGGTCTCCGCATCTATCACCTGGCCCGATACTGGTCCGCCAATAAAGGAACACGACGTAAACATGAACATGGCTAACACAGTAATGGCGATGGTTGCCGCCACATACTTGATCGGGTGACGCCGAAGTCGATCACATACCATCGATACGCCAGATGCCATCTTCGCTCCGGATCAAATAGATTTGAAACGTTTGCGGGCCGTTGGTGCCATTGCGCACGACCGCAAGCTCCGCAATCTCGCCCGTCACCGTGATGTACTGCAACGCTCCAAGCTGATCCACAATCGTGGCAAGGTTGGGCTGCAGACTTGTAAAGATAGCCTGATACTTGTCTCGCATGCTGCCCGTAAATGCGTTTAACGCCCCCGAGACATTTCCTACGCGTAGCCGCTCTAGCATTCCAGCATAAATCCCGAACGAGCCGTCCGCGATATCCCTAGGATCACGCACGAGTATCTTGTTCTTTGACGTATAGAACAGTATGTCCTGCATATCGTAGACCTTCACTACGATTGTTCGTACACCCGGATCCTGATAGGTAATCGACAGCGTCGCCTCACCATCAGCCAGGCCTGTCAATTCCAATTCGTTTGTGCCATCGCCGTTGGTGTCGATGGTGATCCGTTTGAACGGGACATTGCCGCGGTTGGTAATTTGCATCCGGACGTTCAGGGGCGCAAGCCCTTCGTGTGGGTCGACATGTACCTCGAACGGCTGCTGTCCATTTCGGGTCACATTGATCGTCTGGGTTGCCGAGGCGCCATCTGGCGCATTCAACACGACCGTTAGTGTGTTGGCGCCGTCAACGAGTGACAGGCCGTTTATGAAGAACCTGCCATCCAGACCTAACGAAGCGAGTTGGCCATTGATGGCTACGGCGGAATTGGCCGGCGCCTGGACACTGCCAGATATCGATACATTGTCGTCACCAATCGTTGAGCCATCGATGCCGCTATCAACGTTCACGGTAGGTACGCCGGTTACGGTGACAGGCACGGACGTCGAGTCACTGGTGAGCCCATTGGCGTCGCGAGCTCGCGCAAACAAGGTGTGCGTACCGGCCGCAACCGCATTCCAGACCCAGACATATGGCCCGGTCGTTCTGCTTCCTAAGAGAATGCCGTCGCCATAGAAATCAATCTGCGAAATGGCGACGCCGGTTTCCGACGGAATCGCAATGATGCGCACTTCCACGGGTGTCACGTAGGTTTGCCACGCTCGCGGCTCGATGAGCGTTACCGCCAAGTCGCTAATGAGGATGCCCACCGCGGAGGATGTGAGCGAGTAGCCATCGTTAGCAACGACCTTGGCATTGAGCGCATGGCTGCCCACGCTCGCGCCCACCCAGTTGTAGGTGGCTGTGGCGCTCGTGAAGGTACCGGACATAGTCACAGTTCCGAGAAGGACAGCGTCGGCATAGAACTCGATCCGGTTGACCGTGTGGCCCGGGATGCTAGCCTGGGCAATTACCGATATCGATTGGCCACCACTAAATCGAGCCCCCGATGCCGGGGTGACAATCGCAATGTTCGCGGCAGAGAGCACCGAAATAGTTGCCGGGGCCGATGTCGTAACGCTGCCCTTGTTATCCGTCGCCTTGGCGGTCAGGGCATAGGTCCCTGCCGAGACATTGCTCCACGTCGCTGTGTAGGGAGAAGTCGTCGCGGTCGCAACCTTCGAAGCGCCAGCGTAAAACTCCACTTTGGCAATCGTACCGTCAGGGTCACTGGCGGTAGCGGCAAGCCCGATCGTGGCCGGCGCAGCAAACGTCGCGCCGTTGGCCGGTGTTGTCAGGCTCACCGTGGGACTCGCGTTATTGTTGGCGAACGTGACCGTCACCGCATCGCTCACGTTATGGCCGAGGCCATCGCCGACGACCACTGAGAGCGGATAAGTTCCAGACCAAGGATTGCTAAAGACGACGCTGTAGGGCGCAGTGGAGACGCTGCCGATCAACGACCCGCTCGCATAGAACTTCACGCTGGTTACGGCCTTGGCGGGATCGAGCACCTCCGCTGCAACCGTTATCGGGAGACCCGCGGGATAGGTATTTGAAGCGACGGGGGCGGTTAGGACGACTGCCCCTGGCAGACCGACAATTGGACCCAGGACACTGACGAATGCCGTTGGCGAAATCGCCACATTGCCGTAACTATCGACCGCTTGGGCGGTGATCGAATGCGGCCCGACGGGCGCGCCGGTCCACGTAGCGGTGTAGGGTGAAGTCGATGCGGACGCCGCGACGGAGCCTATCGCATTGACGAAATCGACGCGCGCGATGGGCGCACTGCCTCCTGTCACCGTGGCCTGCAGCGGCACGGTGCTTCCGTATTGGGAGCCGCTCATTGGCTGCGTCAAAGCCACTGTCGCCGGGACGAATACCGGCAGGACGCGGACGTCGGCGACCGCATCCGCCGTTACGCCCAGCAAGTCTGTTGCCCGGACAGTGATCGAATGATCACCGACGGTCGGATTGCGCCACACCCAAACGAACTCGCCCTGGCCGCCATTGGGTGCCGAAAAACTCGCCAGCACGGTGGCGCCTTCGAGGAATTCAACTTTCGCAATGGCCTCCACGCCGGTCCCGAGGTCGGGATCGTCTGCCGTAGCTACCAGAACGATTGTCGCAGGGGCAGTGAAGATGTTTGGGCTTGAATGGGGCTCCGCCACGCGTGGAACGGGTTCTCGATCGATAGACAGGTCGTAGTAGAGATACGCCGATTGCGTGACCGCGCCTCCGTTATCCACCGCCTCTGCACAAAACTGAAGCAAGGTCGACGGAACCGAGGCTAATCCAGGATCGTTCCAGTCGAATTCGTATGGGGCCTGCGTAGCGGTTTTCGCCAAGACCATTTCGGCGGTAACGGGATCAGGCGCGTAAAACCGAACTTCGGCAATCGTGCCGTCGACGTCAAACGCCGTCGCTGCCAAGTGAATGGTCGGTGGCGCGAGAAACAATATCTCGCCGGGCGCGGGTGTACCCGTCAGCGTAATGATCGGCGGCTGATTCGGCAGCACGTTCACCGTAATGGGCGGCGACGTCGTAATCGCACCCAGGTTGTCTGTGGCCTTGGCCGTAATCTGTAAGAGGCCCTCGCCCACGCCGACCCATTTAAAACTGTACGGCGCCGTGGTGTCGGTCCCCGTCAGCAACGTTGTGGGACCAGTCCCATAGAATTGGACTTTGCTTATGGTTCCATCGGGATCGGACGCGCTGGCGACGACATTGATCGTGGCGGGCGATACATATGCGGTCCCGTCGGCAGGACTGGTGATCGTGATCGCAGGGCTCTTGTTGGGATTGACGGTGACGTTGATCGGCGCCGATGTCGTCGCCGCACCCTTGTTGTCCGTCGATTTGGCCGTCAACGTGTAACTGCCGACGCCGACGTTGTTCCAGGCATAGTTGTAGGGCGACGTCGTATCGGTACCGAGCAATGTTGCGCCTTGATAGAACTCGACCTTGGCGATCGTGCCGTCCGCATCGGTGGCGCTGGCCGCCAGGTTGATGGTTGCTGGCGCGGCATACGTGGCGCCGTTCGCAGGCGCAGTCAGGGTTGCTGTCGGCGGCTTGTTAACGGTGATGGCCTTTGCAGCCGACGTGGTTACCGCTCCCTTGTCGTCGGTGGCTTTGGCCGTCAGCGAATACGCCCCGCCCGCGACGTTGCTCCACGTGTACGTGTAAGGCGCGGTTGTGATCGTCGCCAGCAACGTGGCGCCGTTGTAGAAAGCAACCTTCGTCACCGTGCCGTCGGTATCGCTCGCGGTCGCGGCAAGGCTCACCGTGGCGGGAGCGGTATAGGCCGCATTGTTGGCGGGCAACGTCAACGTCACCGTGGGCGCAACGTTGGCCTTGACCTGCACCGATACGGCGGTCGACGCCGTCGTCGCGCCAAGGTTGTCGTAAGCCTTGGCCGTAAGGCTGTACGTTCCGACTGCGACGTTGGCCCACGCGTATGTGTAAGGCGATGTGGTGTCGGTGCCGAGCAGCGCCGCGCCGTTGTAGAACTCGACCTTGCTCACGGTGCCGTCGGAATCGCTCGCCGAGGCCGCGAGGTTGATGGTGGCCGGTGCCACAAACGTCGCATTGTTGGCCGGGGCGGTCAGCGACACCGTAGGCGCGACGTTGGCCTTGACCTGGACATTTACGGTAGCGGATGTCGTGCTGCCTCCAAGGCTGTCGTATGCCTTTGCCGTGAGTGCGTAGGTTCCGATGGCAACGCCGGTCCAGGCAAAGCTGTACGGCGACGTGGTGTCCGTCCCGAGAAGCGTGCCGTTGCGATAGAACTCCACCTTGGTGATCGTACCGCCGGACTCGCTGGCGCTGGTGTTGATCGTGATGGACGCGGGCGCGACAAAGCTTGCGTTGTTGGCCGGGCTGGTGATGCTGATGACGGGAAGCGCCTTGGGACCCGCCTTGGCAAGTACCGGTCGCCCGTCCGCGCCGACGGTGACGCTCCATCGCTCCTCGTCCGAGCGATTTCCGTACGCGTCTTCGAGCGCGACGGCTAGCGAATGGATACTTCCCACCGGCAGCATTCCGAGTTCGATGGCTATCTCGCGTTCGCCGGCGGGGCCCGCGATCGAGTGTCCAGCCAATGGCGCATGGTCGAAGATTGCATCTGCTCTCACTCCATCGAGCAACGTCTCAGCGCCGCTGCACTGGGAACCGTCGCAGATCGCGCCAGGTTGCACGAGAAATCGGATGCCTTGGACGCTGTCACCGTCAATCTGCGAATTCGCAGCAACAACTTCAATCGATGCGCGAGGAGCGACCAGCCACGGTCGATCGGAAGCAACGGTGCCGCGGAAGAATTCGACGGGGCCTGCAACGGCGAGCTCGACGGATGGCTGGGTCCTTGCCGCGAAATGGATCACGCCAGTCGTTTCGCCGCGGGCGACGACATCGCGCGCCGCGGACTTGACGGTCGATTCTCCGAGTCGACGCCATGCCGCGCCGGACTGGAGAAGTACATCGCCGGTATTCATGTCGATGGCAGCGGCGCGGGCAGAAGCCGAAATCGGCAGTCGATGCAGGAGCTTCAGTCCGCGATCCGCCGACAGGGAAATTAACTCAGCATCGGTTACCAGCCACAACTTGGCCCGCAGCGGATCAACGAGCAGTCCTTGGACCGCCCCGCCAATGCCCAACGCACCGAGATCGACGGCATCCAGCAACGCGCCGGCGGCATCGAGCTGCCGCAGACTGGAACCCGCCACGATCCACACTGCGCGTGGCCCGGCAATGGCTAATCCGCTAATTCGATCGCCCTGCGGACGCTTCGCCAGCAAACTCAGGTTCTCGTCGTAGGTCAGCAGATCGCCTCCGTGCGCAACCCACAGCCGTCGCGCCGCGGCGTCCCAGACCATCGGAGCGGATGCGCCCGGAGCCGTGCCCAAGTTCGCCCGCAGCGCCAGATTGAGATCGGCATCGACGCGAATCAATTGCGCGCCCACGCGGACCCAGGCGCCGCCTTCTCGGTCAGGCTCGATGGAATCCGCGCGCGGAAACCCTGCCAGCGCCCGAACTTCGCCGCTTTCCGTTTCGATCCGGGTCAGCCCGCCTGCATCGCTGCGCCACAACCAAGCCGAAGCCGCCGGACCTGCCGCAAGCAGCGCGAACGCGGCCGCAGCGACATGGATGAGGAGAGGGACGCGTTTCATCTTCTCGCGCCCTATTGCCGTACCAAGTAGTCCTGGTCGGTGGTCGCGTGGCCGTCCCACATCCCAGCGCCACGCACCACGGCCGACAGGCGATGGAATCCAAGCGGCAGCACGACGGACGCACTGGCGACCCCGCCGAACATGGATACCGTGGCAATTACGTTGCCCTTGTCCCGAAACTCGATGCTTCCCGCGTATTGGGTGTCGGCCAGTACAGCCGTCAGTTGAACGAGGTTTCCCGTGATCACCTGCTGTGGGGGCGATGCGGTCAGTACCAGCGGCGCGTTGGCACTGTTGATGCGCGTAATGAACGCGTAGCCGTATTGGTCGGGGTGGGCGAACACCGCTGCGTTGACGGTGGGGAATCCCGCACCCCAACCATACCCCGCGACGAACGCGTTACCGTTTCCGTCCGATGCCACGCCGGTTCCTATTGCGCCGCCAGGGCGAGTTCCGAAACGAGATCCATAGTACTGAAGGGTCAGGGACGCAAACTTGATCAGGAATGGACGGGGCTGTCCGCTGAATTGAATGTAGAGCGAGGAATCAGGCACGAACGGATTCAGACTCGGTAGGCTTCGATCCGACTGCGACGTCCCGGCCACATGAAAGTAGCCCGCGGCGTCGATTGAGATGCGAAGTGGCATAGGGTCCGACCCGGATTGCGAGTGGTTGTCCAGATTTCCGCCTGTAGCGCCGATCATTGCGCGTCCGAGCATCTGGGCGCCGTTCGCTGCAAGACTGACGACGAAACCCTCTTCGATGGGGACGTGCTCACAGAGGGTGTTTGTCCAGATCTCGTAGCCGACGGTATTCTGGAATCCGGATGTTGCAACGTCCCAAAACGCCTCCAGCGTCTTGCCAACGACAACGACCGAACCGTCCGGAGCCAGCACGACACCCGTCGCCCGGTCGTTGTCCCGCCCGCCCATGCGTGCCACGAATCGCAGCGCCGTGCCCAACGGATCCAACTTGGCCACGAACGCGTCGCGATGCTTGACATCCAGCGTGTCCAACGCGCCGGAGGTCGTGGGAAAGTCACCCGGCTCTGCCTGCCCCGCAATGAAGATCGAACCGTCGGCCGCGACGGCCAGCGCGTAGCCGGTTGTGCGTCCATCGACAACGGGCTGGCGACAGTCCTCCGGATCCGGCGTGGCCGCACGGCTTTGCGGAACGGTCAGGAACGTTGAGACCAGCGTATTGCGCCCGGACGCGTCCAGCTTGGCGACGTACGGGCCCGATTTGGAGGTGTGCGTATCGCCCGCGGCCACCGCCGCGCCCGTGACCGCGGCGCCGGGCGTGGTGACCAGATCGGCGCTTGCGCGCCCGGTGAAATGCACGCTGCGATGGGCGTCGACGGCAATCGCGCGGATTGTCTGGATTGCCGGATCAAGCGGATTCGAATGCGGCGTTACGTTGCCCTGCGAATCAATCCGGAAGATGAACTTGGGCCCGACGCCGCTCGTATAGACGCCGCCAATCGAGGGAAACCGCACCGAAGTCGCATAGGCAGCGACGTAGACCGTGCCGTCATTGCTGACAGCGAATCCCTCGACTCGGTCGTCCTCAACCGAATGGTTGAATAGCGTGCTGCGCAGATTTGCCGAGCGCCTGCCGACAACTGCTACCCAGTCGACGGCCAGTGTCAAGGGACGCAATTTCGCGACGAATACATGACCCTGCCCGCCGTTGACGAACTGCGCCGGATCGACCCCCGGAAAATTGGTCGAGTCGATCGTCCCGTATGCGTAGAGGCTGCCATCGGGGCCTATCGCTAGGTCCTCGATGCGATCGCTGCCGCTTCCTCCGATGTTTCGCGAAACCGCGATGAACGGATCGATGACCAGGTAGCGGCCACGGTCGTAGTCCCCAAGCGCGAACCGGACCTGGCCGGCGTCACCGATTGTGTATCGCGCCGCTACCGGCACACGCACCCCCGCCACTTCCTGATACGCGACGGGCGCGGCATGTTTCATCCAATGCGTTTCGGCGCGAATCCACAGGTCGCCCTCCGGCGATAAGGCGACCCTATCGGCCCCTTCGAATTGGAACGCGACGACGGCCGGTTCCGCGCCTGGCCGAACGATCAGGTCATATTCGATCCCCCCGTCGGCGCCGTACAGCGCCAAGTCGATGCCAGGGTAGAGGTCTTGATGCACCTGCCGCGCTTGCTCGCCCGAACCAGTGCTGGCGACGGATACAGGTGATGTGGATGTCGCGGACGAGGCAAATGCGCCGACAAAGCGCAACGCCAGCGGCGCTCCCCTATCCTGGCGGGCCGAGCGGTCCGCCAGCGATCGAGGTGGGGCCAGCTCCACGACGAGCCGATCGCCGATGAGAGTCGCGACAATCGGGGACGTCGATGAAATTGACGAGTCGGGTAATGACAGAACGCTGTGGTCGGCGCGAACAACACCTGGCATGGCCGCCAGCGCCAGCAGGATCGCGAAGATTGTGCGGAACACGCGCGACAAGACTGCGATTCGCGCGCAAGAGCCACGTACGTGCCGCCGGTGCCGGCGCGCCAAGCTTGCAACCACGACGGAAGCCCCCCTGCTCCAGAACGACACAAGCGTTGAGCTGCTCCCCTCCCTTGCTGAGCAGCGCACTCACCTTACGCTTTGCGCTGTTCGCCACAACTGTAACTTCTGACAGTACTAGGGACCTGTGCGAGGGTGGCCCGTCCTTGGGGTTTCCGCGAAGGCCGTCCATGGTCGGACTGTCGGAACACTCTTACATCCGTTTAGGGGTCGAGCCTGACGAAACCGACTTCAGTTCATGTGCTAGCGTAAGGCATAGAATGGAGGAAGAGCCATGCCCTATCACAGCGTTGCGGATCTGCCCAAGGCACAGACAGATCAATACAATCCGCATCAGAAGGAGGCGTTCCTGAAGGCGTTCAACAATGCCTACAAGGAATATGGCGGAGATGAAGGTCGTGCATTCGCTGTCGCGCATTCGGCCGCAAAGCGTGCCGGCGAGAAGCCCGGACCCGGCTAGCGCGCGTCGAGACCGCGTCATCGTCAAGCTGCCCGATTCTCCGATGCGTCTCGGGTCTTGGCGCATCCTGGTTGTTCTGCTCGCGCTTGCCGCACTCGGCATCGCGATGCCGGCGTACGCCGCCAGCCGCCTCTGCGTCGACAACGACGTCATCCAGTTCGGCAACCAGTTGGTGGGCGCCACGCCGACCGCGAACGTAGCCATCACCAATTGAACCGGACTCCGTTGTCATGTGCGCGCCGCAGTGAGCGAATTGTCCCCAGGTCTTGGACGCCCGTCGCATCGCGTGCACAAGAAGTCCGCATGCATGCACGATGGGTTGACGTGCGTCAATGCCGTGCCCGGCGCGCGGCCCAGAATGAGAAGAATCCGGCGACCGTCGCATCCCGCTATGCCTATCAACCCTCATGAATTCATGACGCGAATGCCCGATGTTTGCATTCGCATCGCATTGTTGCTCGCGCTGGCGGCGCCATTCAACGCCGCCTGGGCGACAGACTTGCCGGCCCCGGCTTTGCTCGAAAAATACCGCTGCACCATTTGCCACGCGGAGCGTGAGGCGGCAGCCGGACCCGCATGGGTCGATATCGCCGCGCACTATCGCCAGGATCCGCACGCCGACAAGCTCATCGCCGACAAGATCCGGGTGGGCGTCCGCGGCAGCGGCCCATGGCACATGCCGCCCCACCCGGAAGTCTCCGAAGCCGATGCCGAGACGATGGCGCGCTACATACTCGCGACCAAGAATTAGACTCAGGGAGCACCTTCCGCAACCGTCTGTGATGCCTTGAGCGTCAGGCGATCGCGAACTCCAGAATCGGGAGCCGGTCGCCGGGGCCGTCGTCGAAGCCCCAATCCTTGAAGCGGAGGCCGGCGCCCAGCGCCGCCTCCGTGTCGAGGCTCCTCGATAGCCGCAGATTGCCCGTCAGGCGCCCGGGCGCGAACCAGCCCGCGTGGGTCACGATGAGCCGCGATCCCCGTGCATGGCATTGCCACGCGTTCGAAGAAGCGCCGCGGTCGGGCTCCGTGCAATGGTTGAGCACCGAAAAGCACAACAGGAAATCGAACGTCCGGCCCAGCGACTTGAAATCGAACGCGTCCAGCACCGACACCTGCGGCGCCGCGCTCGCCATGCCCGATTGCGCCAGCAGCAGGTGCGCCGCCTCGATGAACGAAGCGTTGAAATCCACGCCCCAGTAATTGCCGGGCTGCAGGATGCGGATGAAGTGCACGCCCGCGCGCAGCGGGCCGCAACCGACGTCGAGCAGCGTGTGCTCGCTGCGCAGGCCCAACGCACGCAGCAGCTCCACTTGGAACGCGCCGCGCTTTTCCCAATCTTTCGCGCCGCCGCCTAAGCACTTCTTGTACGCGCCGGCCTCGATATCCTTGGCGGATAGCTTGATCTTGCTGTAGTCGGACGGCATGGGGGTCGGACGGGCGTCACTCGCCGAAGCGATAGCCGAACGTCGCAATGTCGCGCGCATAGAGCTGCTCGACGATCTTGCGCGTGGCGTCATCGTAGTATTCGGCGTAATGCCGGTGGTCGGTCTTGAATGTGTGCGGCAGCGCCTTGTGGCTCGATGCGCAAGCGTGTGCAGATCCTGTCGAAGTCGCGATCGAGGCTTTCGTAGCGGCCGATGAAATCGACGGCCACTTTGCCGCGGATTGCCAAACGGTCGAACTGGGGCAGCAGCGCTTCCCGTTCCAGCCACGGCGCGTCCGCGGCGAGCGGCGCGCCATCCTGCATCCGCGTCAACATCTCCGCGAAGCTGTAGTCGAACAGATGCTGGTGGTCGCGGCTCCAGTGGTAGCGGGATACCAGCCAGTCCCACGGGTTGCGCACGAACGCGAACTTGAAGTAGCGCCAGAAACGGATCGGGAATTTCCTGCGGTAGTACGCCGCCGAAGCGTGCTTGTAGCGGACGTCCTTTCGATCGGCGTCCGGCTCGAAGATCTTTTCAATGCTGGTTCCGCCCGTCTTGTTGATATGGACGAAGATGAACTTGTGGCGGTCGGAGATCATGCGCTTGGGCCCGGCCTTCGGGGCGCGGGTCTGAGCATGATGCTTTTTCATGGCCCTCCGGCGCAACCGTTCGATGTCACCTCGCCGGCGCCAACATGTAACGGACACCCGGCAGCAGGGCGGGTGGTACATTGCGCGGCTGGCGCCGCCTGTTCAGGATCATGGCGCGGGGAACAACCCTGGGGAGGGGTACGTGACGCGGGACCACCGACGACTTGCGGCCATCGTCTCGCTCGACGTGGCTGGGTATTCGCGCCTCATGGGCGCGGACGACAGCGGCACTCTGGCGGCGCTGAAAGCCCACCGGCGGGAGCTCATCGACCCCAAGATCGCCGAACACGACGGCCGCATCGTCAAGACGACCGGCGACGGCCTGCTGCTGGAATTCTCGAGCGTGGTCGATGCCGTGCGCTGCGCGGTCGAGGTGCAGCGCGGCATGGCCGAGCGCAACGCAGGTGTTGCCGCCGACAAGCGGCTCGACTTTCGCATCGGCATCAACGTCGGCGACATCATCATCGATGGCGACGATATCTTCGGCGATGGCGTCAATGTCGCGGCACGGCTGGAGGCGCTGGCCGATCCCGGCGGGATCTGCGTCAGCCGAAACGTGCGCGATCAGGTGCTGGACAAGCTGAGCTTTGCCTTCGAGGACCTCGGGGCGCAGGAAGTCAAGAACATCGCCCGACCCGTCGACGTATACCGTGTGTCGCTGAATGCGGAAGCCCCGGCGCCGGCAGCTCCGAGGCCCGAGCAGCGTCAAGTGGCCAAGCGGCGTTGGCGGCCTGTACACGCGCTGGTGGCCGTCGCGGTGGTGCTCGGTGTCGGGCTTGGCGCGTGGACTGCGTACCGCGCCTTCCTGCAACCGGCGGTCGTGGCGCCGTATTCGGCGCAGGATCGCAGGATGACCTTTGCGGTGCTCCCCTTCCAGGCGCCCGCGGACGACAAGGAAGGCGCCCAGGTTGCGGCCGCCATGACCGAGGCCGCGTTTGCGGTGGAAGAAGGCAAGGTGGTGTGGGCCCAGGTGGCGCCGCGCCGCAGCGTCGAACAAGCCTTGACGCAGCATGCAGCCACCAAGGATCTGGCCGCGGCCCTCAACGTGCACTTCCTGATTCGGGGCAACGTAACGCGCGTTGCCTCGGGCTACAACGTCGAGATGTTGGTCGTCGATGGTGCAACGGAGCGTGTGCTCGGCACCAAGTCTCTGATCATTCCGGCCGGAGCGCTCACCCCGCGCCGGCGCGAGGACCTCGCGGGCGCACTCGGTTCACTGACCTACAACGGAGTTGAGGGCGAAGTCCAGCGCGCGAAAGACAAGCCGCTCGAAGCATTGGACGTGCGCGATCTGTCGTTCAGAGCGTATGTCGATTGGTGGGACAAGAAGGAGCGGAAAGACGAAAGGGGCGCCTATACCACCGCTACGGACTTGCTGAACCGTGCGCTGGCGCTGGCCCCCGATGACCCTCTGGCGTTGTATCTGACGGCGCAGGTCAATCTGTGCGATTGCGTGATGGGTTGGTCAAAGAACATTGAGGAGCAGCAAGCCATTGGTGAGGCAGCGCTGGAAAAGTATCTTCGGCGCGATCCCACGTCCTTGCGGATGCTCGGACTAAAGAGCGAGCTATTTGCGCTGCGCGGACGGTACGAGGAGTCGTTACTGATTGCAGACTCGATGTTGAAGCTCAATCCGGAAAGTGTGGATGCCCTGTCAAACAAGGCCTATGGATTATTGAAGCTCGGCCGACCGCAGGAAGCCCTAGCGGTGATGAATGAAACTTCCATTGTCGATAGAGAGGGACTGGGCGATGCTTTCGGGTCAGCAGTTCACTACGCGCTCGGACACAACGAACTTGCCGCGCAGATGGCGAAGAAGGCCATCACACAGATGAGCCGCGAAGAATTACGCAATCCCAGGTCGGGTGCCGTCGGCCTGACGCTGGTCGCCGCCGAAGCTCGCCTGGGACACCTGTCGCGCGCGAAGGCCGCGCTGGCCGATTTCAACGTGGCCGTGCCCGACGTGAAGACGATTTCCGCCATCAAGAAGTGGATGCACCCTGCCGCCGACCTCGCGGGTTACGAGCCCCTGTTCGAAGGGCTGCGGCTCGCCGGCGTTCCCGATTAGCACTCCGCTAGTGATGATGCATTTGTAGTGGTTTCATGTCACCACAAGAATGGAGCGCCCCCTACTTGGTGAAGCGGAAATCGGCGGTGCGATAGAAGGGCGTGCCGTCCGGGTTCTGCTCACCCAGGTCGAGCCGCAACTGGCGGCAACTGTCGGCGAAGGTCTTGCTCGTCGCCCAGTCACGGTGAAGGCACACCGAGGCAGCGTGATGCGAAAGATGAAGGCCGGCTCCCTGGCCGACCTCGTGAACATGGCAGCAATGCTTCGTCCCCCAGCCGCGCTTTATTGCTGACTGCGAGGTCTCGGCCGCATCACTCGTCGCTGCGATCGTCCCGAATGACCGATTGAAGCCTGTCGATGCTGTTGCCCAGCGACGTCGCAAGGCCCCGCGTCCGTTCATCGACGTTGGGCTCCTCGATCAGCAACAACTCCAGGAGCACGATGTGAAGCTCGCGAATCCGCTCGAGTAGACTCCAATAGTTGGTGCCCCGCGCGCCGGCCTTGGCGCGCGTCGACGCTTCGCCGATTGCCGCGATCAGCGTGGCCGCTACCTCGAAAATGTCATCCTTGTTGCTCATCGCATGGGCAGTGTACCGGACATGGCAAAGGGGAGAGCGCAGCGCGTATCAAATCGTTCCAACTCGCCATGCGCCTGGCAGGTATTTGCGTCGAAATACCTCTTCACGGAGGACCAAACCGCATCCTGGTTCGTCAGGGACATACATGCATCCGTTATTGAGTACCCAGTTCGAATCATCGAAGAGATCGCTTGTCGTCCGGTCGATCTCGCACGTCATTACGCAGTCGATGCCACGAGCCAGCTGCAGCATCTTGAAAGTGCCGAGATAAGACCCCCAGCAGTGTGGCGCGAGGTGCACCCCCGGCAGGCTGGACACGTCCTGCCCCAATTGCCACTGCAACGAAAGGCCCAGCGCCCGAATATCCGGTTGCAACACATCCGCGCCACCGGCGCGCGCCAGCGCCAAGAGCGCTTCGGGGTCGTGCTGCGACTCACCATCAGCCAGAAGCGTTTTGAGGCCGTTTCTCATTATCCAGGTTCTTAACGCACTTCCCTGTTCAACGGATTCCCGAAAGGGCTCCTCCAGGAACCAAAGGTGCTCGCCAACCTCACCAAGGAATCGGCATGCGGTTTCGAGCCCAAATTGATCGTTTGCGTCCGCCATGAGCTTCACTCCGGGAGGAGCTGCTCTGGCGAGCTGCCGCACTACTTCGACATCGCGCGCCAATCCACTGTCGGAATCCATCCATCGCGCCCCGCGCCCGACCTTGACCTTGAATGCCGTGAATCCGTCCGTCAGGCCCTCCTCGAATTCCTGTAACAGGCGGCCTATTCCTTGCTGAGCGTGCTCCGGCATCAGATCGCTGAAGTAGAGGGTGGTGTCGTACACGGGCACCCACGCGGGTCCCTCACCGCCGAGCAGGCTCCAGGCAGGCCTGCCCAATGCCTTTCCGACGAGGTCATAGAGCGCGTGATCAGCGCGCCCCAGCGCGCTGCGCGCGCCAGCCATCGAGTCCCATATCTCCGCCAGCGATCTCCCGATGATTCCCTGTGCCTGGCCAGGTGTTGCTCCGCCAAAGCCGACCCCATCCAGTTCGTGATCGGTAAAGATCCGGATTACGGGCTCTGTCGCTTGCGCGCCGTGCACATCCTTCTTGGCGTTGCGGCCAATGAACTTCTTCCGGTGGGTCGTATGGTCGAAGCCAACCACACCCGTTATCCTGATGTCCTCGAGTGCGCTTGTCATTACGCGCGAGATCCCGCAAGTCGGCGGGCAAGCTCCAGTCCCTGACGAATGCATTCGTCCGAATTCGCATAGCTCCAGGAACCAAACCTCCCGATCGTGTAGATCCCCTGCTCCTCGAGGTACGTCGTAATCTCGGCGAGTATCGCCGACTTCGCGTGCGTCGGTACCGGATAGCCATAGCGGACATCGACGACCCTTTGCGCCGCAATGTCGTCGGACGATTCAATGAAACGATTGGCAATCAGCCAATCTACCGTCGCACCCAGCAGTACTTCGTCGGAGGCCGCAGGTTTGCTGGGAGAGTAGGAGACCTCGCACATGATTGCGTGATTTCGTCGCTCCGAGAGACCGGGCGATGACGTATGATTGAATGACACCTTGTGTGGGGGAATTGCCGGGTCCGATATGTAGATTCGCTGCGGAACACGCTTGTCGCGCAACTTTGCAAGAATCAGGAGAATCTTCAGCGAAACCATGCGGAGTTTGGACCCGAGCTCGAGAAACCGATCGGGGCAACCGTCAATGCACCCGAGCAGCAGCGGCAAGGGCATGGTTGAGACGATTCTCTCCCATGGCCAAACCCCGCCGGCGCTTGTCCGAACCGTACGCGTCGTCAATTCGATTCGAACGACCTCCTCGCCAAACTCGATTTGATCGCACCGGGCGGCAAGTGCGGCGAATATTCCTCCAAATCCGCCTTGAGCCGGATAGGCAACCCGGCTATCCGATTGCAACGGTTGTCGTGCCGGCTTTGCGGACGGGGCACCTCCACGGTCAGAAGTCTCGGTCGCTACCCGCTCGACAACCCATTCGCAACTCATATCCTTCAAGTCGCAGGCCCATAGCTTGCCGTTGTAGGGCAGCATGAAATTTCTCGCTACGCCGTTTCCAAAGCGACGGAGTATCCATTCTTCGAAATTCCCGCTACCGGCGACCGACTCGGAGTCGCCCACATGACCACGGCAATCTTCCACGACTGCCCGATCGTCCAGCATTTCGAAGTGACGCTGAAATGGGTAGGGAATCAGCTGTCCGGACACCCAGACCCGGGCATCACGCGGCTGCTCGTGCCAACCGCCTTTCATGAGTCCACGCACCAGGGACTGAACTTCCGGATGCGGAGTATGGAAACTATGTCCCCCGATGTCGAAAACGCCGTCTTCAATCTCGATGGATCGGCTGAGGCCCCCTACTTCCTGCGACTTTTCCAACACGACTGCGCCGGCCCCGAATCGGTAAGCAAACGCTAAACCCGCAGGGCCCGCGCCCAGGACCACAGTTTTTGCGCTCACAGTGACAGCTTTTCCACAACATCCGTTGGTCGACGCGTGCAGCATAGCTTTCGACCCTTGAATGCGGACGTTTCCCATCACCTCTATGCCTGCATTGAATTCCTCCGAATTCAGCGCGACGAGCAGCCTGGGTGGTCGCACTGACAGGTATTTGTACGGTCCGTGTTGGTAGGCGTGTGGATACTCATCCCCAGCGTTGTGCAGCAACAAGAGCAGCGACTCCCCAAAGCACGCAAGAAGATGGGCGCCCCCTCCTTGTGCGGCGACAAACAGGTGAGACTTTGCAAGCACCTCTAGTTTGGCCTGGTTGTAGTTTTCAGCTGACGCCCGAAATTCTGCCTCGAAATCGGTGACATGCGCGAACTGGCCGATAACGGCTCGGTCAGGATAGTCGCACGCGGTGTTGTGGTCCCCGGAATAACCGGCAAGGCGATCGCGCGGCCGGCTATAAACAACATCAAACTTGTTGGAGGTTAGTTCCAGCAAGCGCCGCAGGCTGTTCAGTGGAATATAGTTGATGGGCCCTTCATTCCATTCGACAGTGAACTTGTTCTGGATGAAGAGGACAGGACGATCGAATCGTTTGCCTTTCGGCCTGAAGTGCAGCCTGTAGTCGGGGTATACATGCCAAGGGCTTGCGGTGGCGGTGTATGTGCTGTTGGATGGCCAATAGCGCTGTGATTCAGGCAACCAGCTTCTCGGCTCGACCTTCCCTTCGAATTCCGATTCATCCAGGAAGAAGTAGTACGGCCGCATTCCCGCATAGGTAACGATGCGGCGGCCCGACAAATGTCCTTCCTTTCTGAGCCACGCAACGAACGGAATGAACGTCGTGATTTCCGCGCCGAATTCCCCGCGATACTCCAGTTTCGACTGCGTCCTTAGCAGAGCGAGCGATGCAGCCAGACGTTCCTGGTTCTGTGACGATAATTGTGACGACATGGGGTTGCGTTCCAAGGCAGGGGGTGGTTCCATTGCCCCTCCGCTCATTATTTCACTTTCGGCCTCAGGCATTCCAGTTCCCTGCACATGGCTGGTCCTGAAGCACACTATTCGGCCCGCGACATCGAGGCGCGAATCCTGGCGGCCATACGTGCCGCCGGATTGAATCCCGAGCAACGCCTGTCGCCCCGAGGCGCTGGGGGCGCTCGACCATTTCCATACAGGCGGACTTCGCGCCTCACGCGAGCTGCGGGATCTCGCGCACATACAGGCCGAAGATCGCGTTCTCGATATTGGAGCCGGGCTAGCCGGTCCGGCGCGGATGCTCGCGTCCACGCCCGGCTGCCGTGTCGACTGCCTCGAATTGTCGCGTGATTACTGCGCGGGCGCGGAACTGCTGAACCGGCTGACCGGCCTCGACCACAAAATCGGTGTGCACGTTGGCAGCGCTCTCGACATGCCTTTCCCCGACGATGCGTTCGATGTCGCCTGGATGCAGAACGTCGGCATGAATATCGCGGACAAGCGGAAGCTCTACGCGGAGATCCACCGCGTCCTCAAGCCGGGCGGACGGTTCGCCTTCCAGGAGATGGCCGCGGGCAACGCGGCCGCGTCCTATTTTCCACTGCCGTGGGCCAGCGTCCCTGCCGACAGCTTGCTCGTCTCCGCCGACGAGATGCGCTCGGTTTTGGGCGAGATTGGATTCGACGTCGAGCACTTCGAGGACACGAGCGACGCGCATTTAAGCAGGAATACTGCAGACGCTGCGCCGACTCCGCTGACCCTGGGCGTGTATGTCGACAATCTCGCGCAAAAGGCCGCGAACGCGCGGCGCAGTCTTCAGGAGGGCCAGATCCGGCTTGTCAGAGGTGTCTTCCGGGCGAAGTGAGGAACCGCGAGGCTGTCGGCTATTTCTTTTCTTCGCCGTGCGGATGTTCCTCGGTCCTGGCGTTGTGCTTTTCGTTGTAGATCTGGTGACTCTCCCTGTTCTGCTGATGCTCGACCTGCTTGTGCTCTCCAGGCGTCAGCTTGCCTCCATTTGCCGCGCGATCATTGCGAACCTCTTTGTTGATCTTCGCTTCGTTGTGCTCGATCTTCGCCGTTTCATGTGGAGTCAATTGCCCTGAATTGACGCCGCCGGCAATGCGCTGCTGCTGCCGAACCTGGCGCGCGGGCACCCCCATCCCTTCCGGGTGCGCCGGTGTTCCGTGGTTTTCCGACACCCAGTTGTTGCGGTCCTGGCCGGACACATTGTGGTGCGAGATCTGCTCCTGCGTCCGCTGCACATGCTGTTCGCTCATCGCAACGCGCTCGTCGGCCGTCGGCCGCGCAACGACGCCGCCTGCGCCGTTGTAGCTGGCCCGGTTGTTGACGGTGGTGTTGTGGATCACCGTCCGATCCTCATACACGCCATGGAAGCCCGGGCCGACATGCCACACCGCAGTGTTATATCGGAACGCGCCGCCTTCCCATCTTCCGCCATAGAATCCAACGCCGCCGTAACCGAAGCCGTAGTTGATTCCGCCGTAGTAACCGACGTGCGGTCCCCAATAACCTGCATGCCATCTGTAGGCGCCGCCCACAAATCCCCAATAGCCGGGCGTCCACAGCAATCCCGGCCGCGGCGGAGCGACCCATACTCCAGGTACCCAGAAGTAGCCGGCGGCGCCATAACCCCAGTAACCGGGCGTCCACAGGAATCCTTCGGTGGGGCATGGCGGCTGCGTGTATACCGGGATGACCGGCGGAGCAACCGTGATCGAGAGGGCGACCTGCGCGAACGACGTAACGGGTGCCGCGAAAATCAATGCGAAGAGCAGGAGATGTCGGGCTTTCAGCCACATGGTTTGGATCCTCCGGCGCGGATGCCGCGCATATCGGCGCGGCGCTAACGGCGTAGAAAGTTTACTCCCGTCCATCGCGTCGCACCCTTGGTTGTTTGCTGCTGGCACATCGCCAACATCGTCCCTAACGGCTCCCGTGATTCGGCGGCGGACCGCCCGCTGTAACCATTTGTTGCCGGTACCGCTGACCTTTTCTTGCCGTTTGCGGACGATGGTGTAACAGAACGTGTCGTCGTCAACCTTCGGTCCATTCGCCGCGTTTTTCGTCTCGACTGAGATGTCGAAGGCAGTATCCGTCGGCATCGCGACGCCATGTCGAGGGACGCGAAAGGGAATCGTGGCCCGGACGAGACCGGGCGCCCATCGCACGCAAAAGCGATACGGAGGTGGGGACATGAAGCGACGGTCACGCACAATGCATTGGATAGCGGCCGCGACCGCTTGCACAGCGTCGGTACCGGCCCTCGAGGCAACCGCAGCCGAGCCTACGGCCCAGGTCATCGAGTACTACAACGCGTCGATCGGGCATTACTTCATCACGGCATTTCCCGAGGAAGCCGCAATGCTCGACCAGGGCATCGTCGTGCCGGGATGGACGCGGACGGGCGTCACGTGGAACGCGTGGACGTCGGCCGCAGACAGTGCGACGGCGGTGCCGGTATGCCGCTTTTTCGGCACCCCCAACGTCGGCCCCAACTCGCACTTCTACACGTCGGATCCGGCGGAGTGCGCGAAGGTCAAGCAGAACCCCGACTGGACCTTCGAGGCCATCGCGTTCTACATCGAGCCGACGGCATCGGCAACGTGTGCAGGCAAGACGGAGCCGATCTATCGAAGCTTCTTTCCGGGCGCCCAGGTGAGCGAGTCGAATCACCGGTTCCTTCCCGATCTCACGATGTTCCAGAAGATGGCCCCGGCTTCGATACTCGAAGGCGTGGTGATGTGCTCGCCACTGTCGAGCGCCCAGATCGGCAATGACGCCGTAAGGCTCCTCGAGCAGTCGACATTCGGACCTACGGACGCACTCGTCGCGCACGCGATTGCCGTGGGACCCCAGGCATTCGTCGCCGAACAATTCGCGGCGAGCGGGTCCTTCTACACCAGCAAAAAATACGTTCCCGCCGGCGGGGCGGCCATTTTCTGCCCGGCCGATCCCGATCCGACTTGCGTACGCGACTATTACTCGCTGTTCCAGCTGCAGACCGATTTCTTCAGGAACGCGCTGACCAACAGCGACCAGTTGCGGCAGCGCGTTGCATTCGCGCTTTCGCAGATCTTCGTCACTTCCGGGCTCGACATCAACGAGGCCTATGGAATGGCGACCTACCAGCAAATCTTCCTCGACAATGCCTTCGGCAATTTCGAGGACCTCCTCACCAAGGTCACGCTGTCGTCCGTCATGGGCGACTACCTGAACATGGTCAACAACGATAAGCCTGTCGTTGGCGTGAACCCGAACGAGAATTACGCACGTGAGCTGCTGCAGCTGTTCGCGATCGGTTTGTGGGAGTTGAATCCGGACGGCACGCAGATGCTGGACGCGAGCGGAAAGCCCATCCCGAGCTACGACCAGCCGACCGTCGAGGGGTTTGCGCACGTCTTCACCGGCTGGACGTATCCGCTCATCCCCGGCACCACGCAGAAGACCCACAACCCGAAGAATTTCCTTGGCGACATGGCCGCGGTGGCTTCGAATCACGACACCAGCTCGAAATTGCTGCTGAACGGCTTTGTCGAACCGGCCGGTCTCACGATGGATGCCGACCTCGACGGCGCCCTCCACAACGTCTTCATGCACCCCAACACCGGCCCGTTCATCGTGAAGCAGCTCATCCAAAAGCTGGTCACCGGGGATCCTTCGCCACAGTACGTAGCGCGGGTCGCCGCTGTCTTCAACGACAACGGCAGCGGCATGCGCGGCGATCTGCGGGCCGTGATCAACGCGATCCTGCTCGACGCCGAAGCGCGCGGCGACGTCAAATTCGACCCGGGCTACGGAAAACTGCGCGAGCCCGTACTATTCATGGCCGCTGCCGCGAGGGCCGTGGGAACGCAAAGCGACGGCGTCTATTTCAGCGGTACCGGTGGACCGCTGGGGCAGGACCTCTTCTATTCGCCGTCGGTCTTCAACTACTACCCGTCCGACCATGTCCTTCCGGAGACGGCGAACGTCGCACCGGAGTTCGCGATCCAGAACTCCAGCACCTATATCAACCGGTCCAATGTCGTAAACACCCTTGCGTTCGGCAACATCGTGCCGCTTGCGACCTATCCTGGCGCGACGGGAACGCACCCCAACTGGTCGACACTGCAGGCGCTCGCCGGCAATCCGAACGCGCTGTGCGACAAGCTCGACGGATTGCTCCTGCACGGCACGATGTCCGCAACCATGCGCGCGGCCATCACCAGCGCGGTCAATGCCGTGGTGGCGAGCGACACTCTCACGCGAGCCACCACCGCGTACTACCTCGTGGTCACGTCCGCCGACTACCAAGTGGAGCGATAAGCATGAATGCGCCGAGCAATCCCTCTCGCCGTCACTTCGTCCAGCGGGTCGCCACGCTTTCAGCGATAGGACTCGGGGCGCGTCTCAATATCCTTGACTTCGTCGCGCCGGCCAACGCCCAGGCGGCCACCGACTACCGCGCCCTCGTATGCATCTTCATGTTCGGCGGCAACGACGGCAACAACACCGTGGTGCCCTACGACGCGGCCGGGTATGCGCAATATTCCGCGGTGCGTTCGAGTGCCTCGGGAATACAGTTGACGCAGGCGTCGCTGCTTCCGATACAGCCCCCCAGCAGCGCAACGCCGTTCGGGTTGCATCCGAACCTTCCCGAACTCCAGACTCTCTTCAATCAGCGCAAGCTCGCCATCCTGGCCAATGTCGGCACATTGGTTCAGCCCATAACCAAGGCTCAGTACATCGCGGGGCAAGTGCCCCTGTCTTTGTATTCGCATTCCGACCAGCAGGCGCAATGGCAAAGCTCCGTTTCCAATGTCGTATCGGGGACGGGTTGGGGCGGACGCATCGCGGACAAGATGGCGTCGTTCAACGCGGCGACGGCATTTCCGGTCGTGACATCGCTCGACGGCTCGGTGCTGTTCACGACCGGGCAACTGTCCGGCCCGCTCAGCATTCCGGCATCGGGCTCTTTCGCGTTGTCCGGGTACGGCGCCGGTGCCGCGAATGCCGCGCGCCTGGCGGCGGTCAAGCAGATCCAGGCCAGCGGATCATCCAACGTCTATGTCAACGCGGCGAACGGTATCGGCAGCCAGGCATTGAGTCTATCGACGACGATGAATCCGATTCTTGCCAACACCAATTCGATCGTCGCCCCGCTCTTTGCCCAGTTTTCGAACAACAGCACCGCGTCGGCGTTGTTCCAGATCGCCAAGACCATCGAGGCGCGTGCGACTACCGGTGCGAAAAGGCAGATCTTCTTCGTCGGCCTCGGCAATTTCGACACCCACAGCAACCAGGCACCGGTGCAGGGCAACCTGCTGGCGGAACTCTCTCCCGCCATCAAGGCCTTCTACGACGCGACGGTCACACTCGGCGTCTCGAGCCAGGTGACGACGTTCACGCTTTCCGATTTTGGTCGAACTTTCCAGCCGGCATCGGGTGCCGGCACCGACCATGCGTGGGGAAATCACCACTTCGTCATCGGTGACTCGGTCAAAGGCGGCGACATGTACGGGCAATACCCGACTCTGGCACTCGGGGGACCGAGCGACGCCGAAGGCCGCGGGCGGTGGATTCCCACGACGTCGGTGGATCAATATGGCGCGACGCTCGCCAAGTGGTTTGGCGTGCAGGCTGCCGACCTTCCAGCCGTATTTCCGAATCTCGCGCAGTTTCCGACCAGCGACATCGGATTCATGGCCTGACCGGTCGCATGCACACGATGCTGCACGCAATCCGCCTGACCGCTCTGGGCGTGCTCCTGTGTGCGGTACTCGGGGACGCTTACGGCCAGAACGCGTCGAATGGCAAGGTGCTGTACCAGGAATATTGCCAGGTCTGTCACTCGCCCGATCCCAGCACGGGCGTGCCCCCATTCAACAACATCATGGCGGCGGCCAACAATCCCGCCCAGATATCGAGCGCCGCCAACGCCTACTCATCGCAGATGGGTTTCATCACCACGACGCTATCGGCATCCGACCTCGCTGACCTCGCTGCCTACATCGGCACCTTTGCGGGAGATCCGGAGATCGCGCCGGTCGTCGAGTTCTACAACGCCGGCCAGGATCACTACTTCATCTCGTCATCGCCTTCGGAGATCGCGGACCTGGATCAGGGAATTCATCCTGGGTGGGCGCGCACCGGACCCGGATTCAACGCCTATTTGGCGCCCGCAGGTGCGGCCAGTCCCGTCTGCAGATTTTATATACCGCCCGCCTATGGCGACTCCCACTTCTACTCTGCGTCGCCCAGCGAGTGCGCCCAGGTCATGGCAAAGTTCCCGAATTTCGACTTCGAGGCGGCGAACGTCTTCTACGTGGACTTGCCCGACCCGGCAACCGGCGCCTGTCCCGGCGGGGACGTCGCCGTGTTTCGGGTCTGGGACAACCGGCCGGACACGAATCACCGCTACACGACGAGTACGGCCGTCGTGTACCAGATGCGCACGCTCGGTTGGATTCCCGAGGGCTATGGACCGGGGCCGTACTACCCGATCATGTGTGCGCCGCGATGAACGGCATCGTGCTGACGCTTCGTGCTTCGCCCTAAGTGCGCGTCCGGCGGCCGATGACGATCCAACCTGCCGCGAGCAATGCGAGGACCAGCAGCAGTTCGCTCCACTCGGAGAGTGTAGGAACCGCCGTTGTATTCGAGCATGACGCGGCAATATTGACGGTGCCGTTGGCCGTATTGATGAAGTAACCGATTCCGATGGCGCCCGCTGGAAGCGGCCCGGTCACTGTGAAGCTCAGGCTACCCGGCACCGCAAGCGGACCCGCCAGCGTCACCGTGCCGGCAGGGTCGCCAACGATGCGGAAAGTCGCGGCATCCGCGGTGCCAAAGGTCGCGGCAATATGGACAGTGTCGCCCGGAAGATACGTACCGGCTATGCCGTTGGTGGCCCCTGCGCCCGCAGCGACTCCGCTGATGCTCGAAATGAGGCCACATGAGCTTTGCGCCCACGCGCCCGACGCCGCAAGCCCCAACGACAAGCCGCATAGGCCGATGAGTACAGCGCGTTTCATCTTCGAGTCCATCGCTCCCCCTGGATTGGCTCTACCTAAGCAAAGACCTTACGCCGGTCATGGCGAAGCCAAAAGAGCCTTGGGCAGCCATCGAGGGAAGCGGTGCCGCTGGTGTGGCTTTTTCGCTACAGGTCCGGGTGAGGGGGTCCTGCGCGCGATGCCCGCAAGGCGTGTCAATCCGCCGAGATGTCGTAGCCGATCTCTCGCATGAGCGGCCCGGCGATTGCTTCGACCGTCGCGCGGTCGCGCGGGTCCATTTGCCGTCGCCAGTCCTGTACGCGATCCTTTCTCGGCGGATGCGTGAGATTCACATGCAATCCGGCGCGCAGCTCGTGCCGCACAATGGCACTCCCATCCGGAAGCGGACGATCGCGAAGGTGACCAATGTGTCTGGCGCCGCTGCCGCGGTATTCCAACATCTCGCTCGAGTAGTCGAGGTCCAGGAAGCTGCATATCTTGCGGAGTTCAGGTTCCGGGTTGAGAACCAAATCCTCATAGCGCACTTCGTGATAGTGGCTCACGCGCGTTGCGGATGCCCGCGCGATCGAAACATAGTCGACCCAGATCTGTGATGTTTCCTCGACGCTGCGTCCAAAGCTGGTCCTGCGCAACGAAAGGACAACATCGCGAGGGTCTCGAATGATGTGTATGAATCGCGCCTCGGGTAGATACGCCTCGATCTGCGGCATCCACGCCGTGTCGGCCGGCGTCTTTTCGCCGAACTGTTGTTTACCCAGACGATCGGCGTACATGCCATAGAGCAGGCGCAGCCCTCCGGTCACCGAAAATGTTTGGAGTCCGCAGAGCTTCTTCCAATACTCGTGCTTGTCGATACCGAGGTCATTCCAGTTGGAGATACTCCATCGATCGGTTGTCAACAAGGCGAAGAAATCGCGCCTGAGCGCGGCGCCTTCTTTCCCGGCCAGCACACGCAATTCCGGTAGGAAGGCGGTCTCCGGCGGCATCGCGATCCGCGGATGACTATCCAGCATTACCGCGAGCAATGTGGTTCCAGAACGGGGGCAACCGACCACTATCGGCATTGGCCCGCGCGCATCCGGAGTGGGTTCGGCGCCCACCGGCTCTTCCATGCTTGCGGTGGGTCGTGTGGCTGCTGGAGGTGCAATCTGCCGCCACGTGATGGCGCCGGAATCGTAAATGAATCGCTTCGTCACTTAGGCCTCGTGCCCTCCCTTCCGACACTCCCGGGGATCGTCCGCTGAAGGTCGCTGGGCGGCGCTAGTTTACGCCAGCAGGAAATCGGAACGTAAGGATTCCTGCGGTACTGCGACCGCGCGCGCAGCGCGAAGCGTGATCCAGCCCCTAGATCGGCAGGAAGACCGCTGTCGCCAAGGTTTGAACGACGCGCCGAATCATCCGATTCGTCCGCTGCGCGGATATCTGCGCCATCACGTCCTGATAGGCGATCATCTTGCCGAACTCGCGCTCGAACGAGAGATTGTGCACATCGCCGGTCATGTCGTTCGACAGCAGCAACAGTTCGCCACGCCCGTTGCGGGCGTTCGCGAGTTTCCACGCCGCGATTTCGATGTTGCGCGCAGAGTTATAGAGCTTCTGCGCATCGAGACTCTCGGTAAGGTAGAACTCCGTCTTGCCGTTGTAGGCGAGGAAGACGGTGCTTCCCAGCCCTACCCCGAATGCGAATACGCGATCGCCGCCATACTCCGGCTTGAGCGCGAGCAAGATCGCGTCGGCGCCACGTGCGTTGCCAAGCTCGGCAAAGCGAAATTCGGCCTTCGGGTCGAAGGCCCGGGCCACGGCCGCTTCCAGGCTCGGATAATCGCCTTTGCGCCACTCACGCGGATTGCGGCGATAAAGCTTCTCCATCAGAAGTCGCGCCGAGGCTAAGCATTCCTGCGAATGCGACTCGGCTGCGACGTCGATGTCCGATTTCGCGAGGTCGGACGGGCGGAACTCCTGCTCTGGGGGCAGCGGACGTTTGCCAGTGCCGGGGGCCGCGGGCGGAAACGTTGGAGTCGTGGTGGTGCACGCCGAGAGGAAAGCGCACGCGACGAATGCCCACCGTGTCGACGCCGCTCGTCGCACATACCCTGCCACGATTGTGCACCTCCTTGTGACAACCCTGCCAAGCTAAGCCGGCTCGAGTTTCGCGTACTCAAGCGCCAGCCACTTTACTCCTGCGTCGCGGAAGTTGACCTGCACGCGCGCGTCGGGCCCGCGGCCCTCGGCGTCGATGATGACGCCCAGCCCGAACTTCGCGTGCTTGACGCTCTGGCCGATGCGCCACGCGGGCGCCGGTGGCGTGGCCTGCGGCGCGCGCGTGACCCGGCCCCATTCGGCGTCGTCGACGTCGACCGCCTTGCGCCGGTACGGTGACAGCCACTGCACGAGCTCCGGCGGCATTTCGGCGATGAAACGGGACGGGATGTTGTAGCGCGTCTGCCCGCGCAGCATTCGGCTCTGTGCCATCGTCACGTACAGGCGGCGCCGCGCGCGCGTGATCGCGACGTACATGAGGCGCCGCTCCTCCTCCAGTCCGTCCGCCTCGGAGAGACTGTTCTCGTGCGGGAACAGACCCTCCTCCAATCCGGTGACGAACACCGTGTGGAACTCGAGTCCCTTGGCGGAATGCACGGTCATCAACTGCAGTGCCGGACGACCTTCCGCTTCCTGTGTCTCGCCGGCTTCGAGCGCCGCGTGCGTGAGGAATGCCGTCAGCGAATCGGTGGCGCCTTCCGCTTCACCCGCTTCCGGCGTGCTGGCATCGACATCGACGCGGTCGGTGAGCATCGGCGCGTCCACGGCCAGTTCCGCCTCGCGCACGAAACCGTCGGCCGCCGTGACCAGCTCCAGCAGGTTCTCGACCCGATCCTGGCCGTCCTTCTCGGCCTTGTAGTGGGCGAGCAGGCCGGACTTCTCGATCACGTGCTCCACCGCTTCGGGCAGCGGCAGCGCCTTCGTGTCGTTGCGCAACGTCTCGATCAACTTGACGAACGCGCCCAGCGACGAGCCGGCCTTGCCCGTCGTCGTCCCCGATGCCGCGACCTGCCACAGCGACGTGCGCTGCTCGCGTGCTGCGTCCTGCAGGTTTTCCAACGTGCGCGCACCGATGCCGCGCGGCGGAAAATTGACCACGCGCAGGAATGCGCCGTCGTCGGAAGGCGCGGCGATGAGGCGCAGGTACGCCAGCGCGTGCTTGACTTCGGCGCGCTCGAAAAAGCGCATGCCGCCGTAGACGCGATAGGGAATGCCGGCGCTGAACAGCGCGTGTTCGAGCACGCGCGACTGCGCGTTGGAGCGATACAGCAGCGCCACTTCGTCGTGCGGCACGCCATCTGCGGCAATGCCCTTCACGACGTCGACGATGAATGCGGCCTCGTCGTGATCGGAGGCCGCCGAAAAGGCGCGCACCGGTTCGCCCTTGCCTTCGCTCGTCCACAGGTTCTTGCCCAGCCGCGCCTGGTTGTGGCGGATCAGCGCGTTGGCGGCGTCGAGGATGTGCCCATGCGACCGGTAGTTCTGCTCGAGCTTGATCAGCTTGACCGGCTGCTCCATTGTTGCGAAGTCGCGCTCGAACTGCTGCATGTTGGCGACCTTGGCGCCGCGGAACGCGTAAATCGACTGGTCGTCGTCGCCGACGGCGAACACCGCCGTATGCGGACCCGCCAGCATGCGCAGCCATTTGTACTGCAGCGTGTTCGTATCCTGGAATTCGTCGACGAGCAGGTGCGAGAAACGTCTCTGGTAATGCTCGCGCAGGCCCTGGTGTCCCGCCAGCAGCTCGTAGCTGCGCAGCAGCAGCTCGGCGAAATCGACGACGCCTTCGCGCTGGCACATCGCGTCGTACAGCGCGTAGTGCTCGACCTGCCGGCGCGACAGCTCGTCGGTGGCCTCGACCATGTTCGGCCGCAGACCCTCCTCCTTGGCGTCGGCGATAAACCACTGCAGCTGCTTCGCCGGGTAGCGGTTGTCGTCGAGGTTATGCGCGCGGTACATCCGCTTGATCAGCGACAGCTGGTCCTGCGTGTCGAGGATCTGGAAGAGCTGCGGCAGGTTGGCGGCGCGGTGGTGCGCACGCAGCATCCGGTTGCACAGCCCGTGGAACGTGCCGACCCACATGCCGCGCGTATTCACCGGTGTCAGCGCCTGCAGGCGGATCAGCATCTGTTTCGCCGCCTTGTTGGTGAACGTGACGGCAAGGATCGACAGCGGCCCCGCCTGGCCGGTGGCGAGCAGCCATGCGATGCGCGTCGTGAGCACCCGCGTCTTGCCACTGCCCGCGCCCGCGAGGATCAGCGCGGAGGCGTGCGGCAATGTGACGGCCGCCAACTGTTCGGGGTTCAGGTTTTCGAGGAGAGGTGACGCCATGCAGCGAATGATAGCCGAGGCGTCGATGGGCCAACCCCGTGCTACCTGCGCGCTATAATCGCGCGCACCCGCCGACGCCCCTTCCACCCACGCCAATGCCCCGCGCCCCCGACGCCACGCCCGCCGCGAATTCCGCCACGATGCGCGCGTTCGTGCACTGGATTCGCGCCGCGGCGCCCTACGTGCATGCGTTTCGCGGCAAGACGTTCGTCATCGCATTCGGCGGCGAAGTCGTCGCCGACGAGGAGTTCCTGGGTGTCGTTCACGATCTCAACCTGCTGCACAGCCTCGGCATACGGTTGGTCGTCGCCCATGGCTGCCGCCCGCAGGTCGAGGCCATCCTCGAGCAGCAGGGCATCGAGAGCCGCTACGCGCACGGCGTGCGCGTCACCGATCCTGAGTCGATGGACTGCGTTCTCGAAGCCGCGGGACAGGTCCGGGCGAGGATCGAGGCGCTGCTGTCGCTGGGGCTCGCCAACTCGCCGATGGCCGGCGCGCGCAACCGCGTATCGAGTGGCAATTACCTGACCGCCAAGCCGATGGGCATCATCGACGGCACCGACATGCAGTTGACGGGCGAGGTGCGTCGCATCGACACCGAAGCCATCCGGCAACGGCTGGACGACGGCGACATCGTGCTGATCTCGCCGATCGGCTATTCGCCCACGGGCGAGATCTTCAACCTCACCGTCGAGGAAGTCGCCACGCAGGTCGCGGTGCGGCTGGAAGCGATCAAGCTCATCTTCCTGATGGACGCCGACGGCGTGCGCAACGGCCGGCGGCAATTGCTGACGGACCTATCGACGGCCGACGCGGAGGCGCTGCTCGCCAAGGGCGACAAATTGACCGGCGACGTGAAGATCTACCTGCCCGCGGCGATCCGCGCATGCAACAATGGCGTGAAACGCGCGCACCTCATCAGCCGGCACCACGACGGCGCGCTGCTGCTCGAACTCTTCACCCGCGATGGCATCGGGACGATGATCTCGGCGACGGCGCTGGCGAACATCCGCAGCGCGACGATCGACGATGTCGGCGGCATCCTCGGCGTCATCGAGCCGCTCGAGGAGCAAGGCGTGCTGGTGCGCCGTTCGCGCGAGCGCCTCGAAAGCGAAATCGAGCGCTTCGTCGTGGCCGAGTACGACGGCCACATCATCGGCTGCGCCGCGCTGTACGCTTTTCCGGAGGACAAGCTGGGCGAGCTCGCAGCACTCGCCGTGCAACCGGATTTCCGCCGCGAAGGTTATGGCGAAGCGCTGATGCACGAGATCGAGGCACGCGCGCGCAAGCTCAAGCTCGCCGAACTGTTCGTGCTCACGACCAAGACGGCGCACTGGTTCCTCGAACGCGGCTTCCGGGTGGCGCAGGTCGCCGACCTGCCGCGCCAGAAGCAGGCGCTCTACAATTATCAGCGCAAGTCGCTGGTCTACCGCAAGACCCTCTAGGATTCACGCCATGGCAAGAACCGTCCACTGCGTCAAGCTCGGCAAGGAAGCCGAAGGCCTCGACTTTCCGCCCTACCCCGGCGAACTCGGCAAGCGCATCTACGAAAACGTGTCCAAGGAAGCCTGGGCCGCGTGGCTCAAGCACCAGACGATGCTGGTGAACGAAAACCGGCTGAGCCTGGCCGACGTGCGCGCGCGCAAATGGCTCGCCGAACAGATGGAAAAGCACTTCTTCGGCGGCGGCGCGGACATGCCGCAGGGTTACGTGCCGCCATCGTCGTAATCGCACCGTGACGGTTCGGCGTCGTTCGGCCTTTCAAGAAGGAAGCGGCCGCACGAGGCGGCCGCTGATCATTGACGGATTTCGCCTTCTCCGTTGCTCGGCGCTGAGGGAGCGTTCCTTCTACGCCGGAGTTCGATGGAAGTTGTAACCCATCACTGACGGCCGCATTGTCGCCGCCACCGAATCCTCCGTAACTCGGCCAAACGTCGATTGCCCTGTCGGTCGATTCCTACGTCACGTTCGTGCAGCGCGTGCGGCACCGGGGTAGTTCGGCAACGCACGAGACGATCGCCGCGTGGACGGCGGCCGGCGTTATACTGCGCGCCGGTCGCCTGCGCCTGCCTGGCAGCCGGCCAGACCTGCGAAACTCAACCGAGGAGGATGCGATGCGCCAAAGATCCCTGTCTTCGCGCTGGTGGCCCCTGTTTGCCGGCGTACTCGCTCTACTATTCCCGGTCGACCGGTTGGCCCTCGCCCAGCAGATCCCCGTCATCGCGTTCGAAGCGGACATCGACTTCCTCAAGCTGCCCAAAGACATGTACCTGGGCGAGGTGACGGGCGTCGCTGTCGATTCGAAGCACCACGTCTACGTCTTCTCGCGCGGCAATACCAAAGGACCCGCGTACGCCGCCGCCGCGGCGCAACTGCTCGAATTCGGGCCCGACGGACAATTCATCCGCGAGATCGGCAAGAACCTCTATGCGTGGTCGTTCGCGCACGTCGTGCGCGTCGACAAGCAGGACAACGTCTGGGCCGTCGACAAGGGCTCCGACATGGTCATCAAGTTCAATCCCGAAGGCAAAGTGGTCATGGTGTTCGGGCGCAAGCAGGAGGCCTCCGACGAGGAGACCGGCCCGCTCAAGCACCCGAAGCCGCCGCTGCCCGCGGAGGACGGCCGCTTCCGCCAGCCCACCGACGTGACGTGGGACCCGGCCGGCAACACCTACATCAGCGACGGCTACATCAACTCGCGCATCGCGAAGGTCGACAAGAACGGCGCGTGGCTCAAGTCGTGGGGCGATCGCGGCGACCAGCCGGGGTACTTCAACACGCCGCACAGCATCGCGGCGGACGCCCAGGGCAACATCTATGTCGCGGATCGCTTCAATCGCCGCATCCAGGTGTTCGATGGCGACGGCAAGCTCCTGCGCGTGATGACGATCGACGTCCCGTTCGACCATGATGCGCGGCCGGCGATCGGGAACAAGCCCGACCCGAACGCGAAAGCCGGGACCTTCTCGGCGGGCGCACCGTGGGCGCTCTGCATCACGCCTCCGCCCAACCAGGTGCTGTTCAGCGCCGACGCATATCCGGGTCGCCTCTACAAGCTGACGCTGGACGGAAAGGTGCTCGGCGTGCTTGGTGAATCCGGCAAGGGCGCCAAGCAGTTCGGCTGGGTCCACGAGATCGCCTGCCCAAGCGAACGCGAGGTCTATGTCGCCGAGTTGCTCAACTGGCGGATGCAAAAGCTGACGCTGCGCCAATGAATGCCGCCCGGAAAGCGCTCATAATTGCCTGCATTACATTCGCGCGAGGCAATTCTCGATGAGGCCATGGCACCTCCAGGCATTTGCGGCCTGCCTTTTCTGCAGCCACGTGGCCGCGGCTCAAACGACTCCCACCGTCGGCGAGTCGCGAGGAGAGTTGCTTTACTCGACGCATTGCATTGCTTGCCACACAACGCAAATCCACTGGCGCGACAAGAAGCTCGCCACCGATTGGACATCGCTCAACGAACAAGTGCGGCGGTGGTCGTCCAACACAAGGCTCGACTGGGGTGAGGATGACATCGTGGCGGTCGCGCGCCATCTCAACGCGCTTTACTACCACTTCCCAACCGCGGGCGGACAGATCGGCGGCACAACCGTTGAGCCCGTGGCTTCAGTGCTGCCCTTGGCGAGCCGGACAATCGACAAACACTGACTCGGCACGTTCGCCAGTCGAGAATGATCCGATGAATCCGCGACGCAGTTTGGTTCTCGCCTTCATCGCAGCGGCGCTCGCGGCGCCGCTTGCGTCATTCGCCCAGCAGCCCGCCAGGATTGCCCGGGTTGGCTTTCTCCATCCTGCCTCCGCGGAAGGCGTGGGTGGCGCACACCTGAAAGCGTTTCGCGACGGGCTCCGCGAATTGGGTTACGTGGAAGGGAAGAACCTTCAGCTCGAAATCCGTTGGGGGGACGGCAAGCTCGAACGGCTGCCGGCGTTGGCCGCCGAGTTGGTCGACTTGAAGGTGGATGTTCTTGTCGCGGCAACTTCGCCATCCGTCGCCGCGGCCCGCGACGCGACGCGGATGATTCCCATCGTGATGCCCCTCAGTTCGGATCCAGTCGGAAGCGGAATCGTCGCAAGTCTTGCACACCCGGGTGGCAATATCACCGGCCTGTCGCAAATGGCACCTGAGCTGGGCGAGAAGCGGGTTCAGCTGCTCAAGGAGGCGGTTCCCAAGGTATCCCGTGTCATGGCCGTCCTCTGGAATCCGGCCTACGTCGGGATGCGCGCCCGGTTCGAGCAGGCTCAGACAACCGCTTCGTCGGTCGGTTTGACCGCTCGGTCGATGGAGGTGCGAGATACCCGCCAGCTGGATGAGGCCTTCGCTGCCATTATCCGCGAGCATCCTGAGGCCCTCCTGTTGCTCGTCGATCCCTTTACCATCGGCCAGCGCGTGCGCATCGTCGAGTTCGCCGCCGCGCAACATCTTCCGGCGATATACGAGTCCAGCGATTTTGTCGATGTCGGCGGCCTCATCTCCTATGGACCCAATATCAAGGAACGGTTTTACCGTTCAGCCACCTACGTCGACAAGATTCTCAAGGGCGCCAAGCCGGGGGATCTCCCCATCGAACAGCCAACCAAGTTCGAGTTGGCAATCAACTTGCCAGCTGCGAAGGCGCTCGGCATCAAATTCCCCGAGTCGATCCTGCTGCGCGCCGATAAGGTGATTGAATGAAGGAACCGGCAGAGTTTCCGATGACCCAGATCTCGCAGCTCCTCAACCACCACCGCTCCATCCGCAGCTACAAGCCCGATCCAATCGATCCCGCGCTCGTCGAGCAGGTATGCGGCAACGCGATCGCCGGCAGCTCATCGTCGGGCAACCTGAACTGCGTGTCGATCGTGCTGACGCGCGATCCCGAGCGCAAGCGGAAGATGTACGAGCTGCATTTCGAGCAGGACATGGTGCTCGAGGCGCCGCTCGTCATGACTTTCTGCGCCGATTGGTTCCGCACGCGCGAGTGGCTGCGCCGGCGCGGCGCGCGCGACAATTTCAACAATCTTCTTGGCTACCATGTGGCCGTCGTCGACGCGGTGATCGTCGCGCAAAGCGCATGCCTCGCGTTCCAGGCCCATGGTCTCGGCATTTGCTACATGGGCACGACGCTGCATTCGATGGGCGAGATTGCCAAGTTCCTCGATCTTCCCGACACCTGCCTGCCGATTACAACCATCGTCGTCGGGTGGCCCAATGAGGACCCGGCCAAGCGCGATCGCCTGCCGCTGCCCGCATTTCTCCACGACGAGACCTATCACCGGCCGACCGAAGACCAACTCGAGGCCATCTACGCGGAGCGCGAGGTGCGTGGCTGGGCGCGCTACATGGCGGAACCGGTACTCAAGGCGCGCGTCGACGCCCTCGGCGTCACGTCGCTCGCACAGTTCTACACGAGCACCGCCAAGTACGACCCCGACATATTTCGCCGGGACTCCGCGAAACTGCGCGCGCTGCTCGAGGCCAAGCATTTCCTGCCGTGATGGCTGTCGAATGAGCCGTCTGTCGATCATGCGAGTTGCGTTGCTGCCGGTAATGCTGCTGCTCGCCTGCGCGGCTTTCGCGCAGGCGCCCGCCGAAACGCCGACGCGTCTGTCCGTGATCGCGTTCGACGGCGGCTGGAACGTGCCTCTATGGGCCGCACAGCGGCAGGGATACTTCGAGGCAAGAGGTATCGCCGTGCAGCTCACCTACACGCCGAGTTCGACCTTCCTGGTGGGCTCACTGGTCGAAGGCCGCCAAGACATCGGTTTCGCGCTCATCGACAACCTCGTCGCCCATCAGGAGGGCCAGGCCGAGACGGTATCCGCCGATAAGCCCGAACTCGTCGCGTTCATGGGGGTGGATGGCGGATTCCTGTCGCTGGCGGCCGCGCCCGGCATCAAGAGCTTCCCGGAGCTGAAGGGCAAGACGTTGTCGGTCGACGGCATGACCACGGGCGCGGCTTTTGTGCTGCGCGAGTTCCTTGCGCGCAACGGCATCGCCGAGACCGACGTCAAATTCGAACGCGCAGGCGGCACCGCGAACCGGTACCGCGATCTCATCGCCGGCAAGCACGATGCGACTCTGCTGCGCACGCCGTTCGAGCTGCTCGCGGAAAGTCGCGGCTTCCACGTGCTCGCTACGGCAGAGGCCCTGGGCGCTTATCAGGGAACGGCTGGCATCGTCAGGCGGAGCTGGGCGCGAAGCCACGAAACGGTGCTGGTGGCCTTCCTGCGCGCTTACCGGGCCGGCCTGGAATTCGTCTACGACCCCGCCAACCGCGGCATCGTCGAGGCCCTTCTCGTCGCGAACATTCGCGACATGACGCCGGCGCTTGCGCGGCAGGCGTACGATCGGCTGCTCGCGAAGGACGGCGGACTTACCCGCGATCTTGCACTCGACCCGGCGGGAATACGCACGGTGCTGGCGCTGCGCAGCAAGTATGGAACGCCACAGAAGTCGCTGACCGATGTGGCGCCGTATGCCGATTCGACTTATCTTCGCAAAGCCTTCGGTCCTTAGGGAGAAATCGATTGAAGATCATCCGGATCCTGTTGCGGCTTGGGTGGGCGGCTTCCACAGCCTGACATTGATCTCCGACAAGACCGAAACGGGTCCAGTGTGCAAGCATGGGGCATGCATCCCTATCCGCACATCTACATCGCCGCCGCGAACAGCCGGCCGGAAGGCATCACGACGCTGCGTTCCGCGGCCTTGCCCGACATCGCTTCCGCGCCGCCACCGGAGTTCGATGGCCCTGGAGGCGTCTGGTCGCCGGAGACGCTGCTGTGCGCGTCGCTCGCCGACTGCTTCGCGCTGAGCTTCCGGGCGATTGCGCGCGCTTCCAAGCTCGATTGGAGTGAACTCGATTGCCGGGTGGAAGGCGTGCTGGAGCGCGTCGACGGCGTCTCGCAGTTCACCCGCTACACAACGTACGCGCGCCTCGAGATGCCTGCGGGGGCGGACGTCGCCAAGGCTCGCAAGCTGCTCGAAAAGGCCGAGCACGCGTGCCTCATCTCCAATTCGCTGCGCGGTGAACGCGTCCTGGTCGCCGAGGTCGTCTGCAGCGAACAGCTAGAAGGCGAAAAGCTGCCCAGCTAAGGAAACGCGGGGCACCGCTATGCGACGGTGACGGATGATGGCTTGACGCCCCGCACGAATTCGTTCTCGACGATCATGCGCAGCATCCCGCGGTCGAGCAACTTGACGACGCGGCCGCGGACCTGGATGAGCCCCTCTTCGTGAAAGCGCGAGAACAGCCGGCTGACCGTCTCGAGCTTGAGTCCCAGATAGCTGCCGATCTCCTCACGCGTCATGCGCAGGACAAACTCGACCGACGAATACCCGCGGTCCTGGTAGCGCCGTGACAAATCGAGCAGGAAGCTCGCGAGCCGCTGATCGGCATGCATCGCTCCCAATATCCTCGTGACCTGGCGCCCGCGGGTAATCTCCAGCGACAACAGGCGATTCAGGCCGCGCTGAAACTCCGCGCTGCACCGGGCCAGTTCCTCGACGCGATCGAACGGCAAACGGCAAACTTCCATATCTTCCAATGCGATGGCGTCGCAGTCGTGCGAGCCCGCGGCAATGCCATCGGCGCCGATGACGTCGCCCGGCATGTGATAGCCGGCAACCTGTTCGAGCCCGTCGCCGCCCAACAATACCGTCTTGCAGGAGCCGGAAAACAGGACGCACAGCGACGTGAATTTCTCGCCCGAGCGAAACAACGTATCGCCCTTGTGGAACCGCGATCGCCGCGCGACGGACGGACCGAGCATGCGCATTGCGTGCACATCGAGTACGCAGGCGATGCAGCGCTCCTTCAAGTGGCATGTCGCGCACGGCGGGCCGGCGGCGACTTCCCGCAGCGCGGCTTTCGGCGCAGGAGCCGCGGAGCGACCGATGGGCGTCACGAAATGCATGGCAGTGTTGGATTGCATGGCAGTGGCTCCTTGTCGACCATCGAGTTCAGGTTACGATTGCCGCATGTCGGCCGCGGCGATCTCATCCCTGACGCGATGAAATTCGAGACTCTTGTCGAAGAATTGGCTGGCCCCGGCCTCGAGGCAAACGCGACGATATTGGGGACCCGTGTGGTTGGTCAGCACAAGGAACGTGGTCGTCAATGCCGTCGCGTGGACCGCGTTCAGCACGTCGACGGCCGTGCCGCCTTCGAGCTGATAGTCGAGCACGGCAAAATCAGGGTGCGTCCGGAGGATTCCGGCGATGGCGGCGGCTGGCGTTTCGGCGTCTCCCACCAGTTCCACGCCGGAGATTTCGCCCAGCATCTCCACCAGGCGATCGCGGATCATTGCCGAGTCCTCGGCGATGAAAACGGTCGTGCGATGGGAGGTGTTCATGGGTGCCAGTATCGGCACCGCACCGGGACCCTTCCATCGGGCGCACCTGATCGCGCGTGTGGGGAAAGCCTGAATCAGCCGGTGAGGCCGCCCTGAGGTCGGGTAGGGGTTGCCCTACCCCGGGGCAGGATCAAGCGGGTGGAGCGCCGTTGTCGTCGCCGAGCCGATGCTTGATGGCGTAGTGGATGAGTTCGGTCTGGTTGCCGACGTTCAGCTTTTCCATCAGCCTTGCCTTGTGCGTGCTGACCGTCTTGTCGGAAAGGTTGAGCCGCCGCGCGATGTCCATGACGGTCTTGCCCGAGACCAGCAGCTGGAAGATCTGGTATTCCCGATCGGTGAGCGTCGCGTGGGGCGGACCGTCGTCGCGCTGAGGCATCGCCCCGAGCGCCAACTGCTCCGCGACTTCCGCGCTGATAAAGGCCCCGCCCGAGGCTACCTTGCGGATCGCCGATACCAGCTGTGTCGACGCGCTTTCCTTGGTCAGGTAACCGGATGCGCCTGCCTTGATCGCCCGCACAGCGTACTGGTGTTCCTGGTGCATGCTGAGAATCAGTATGCGCAGCCTCGGCTTTTCCGCCTTGACCTGCTTGATCAGTTCCATGCCGCTCTTGCCTGGCATCGACATGTCGAGCAGCAGCACGTCGAATTCCAGCGCACGCACCTGCCGCAGCACTTCGTGGCCGTCCTTCGCTTCGCCCACGACATCGAGATCGCCCGACGCGAGCAGCAGCTGCTTCAGCCCTTCGCGCATGATCGTGTGATCGTCGGCGATGAGGACGCGGATCATGACGGGGCCTGTTCCGGACGAATGGGCAACCGCAGTTCGATGATCGTCCCCTGGCCCGGGGTGCTCGTGATGGCGGCCTCGCCGCCGATCAGATAGGCGCGCTCGCGCAACCCCACGAGGCCGAAGGAGCCGGGCTTGCGCTTGTCCTGCGGGGAGAATCCGCGGCCGTCGTCGCGAATGCTCACGTTGACCGCCGTCGGCGTCTGATCGATGGCCACTTCAACACGGCTTGCCGACGCGTGCTTGGCCGCGTTGGTCAGCGCTTCCTGCACCACGCGGAAGACAGCGGTCGAGTGCGCCGCAGGCAACTGCATGTCCGGGTTGCTGACCGCCAGCTCGCACGCAATTCCGGTGCGCTGCGTGAAATTCTCCACCAGCGATTCAACCGCCGGCACCAGACCCAAGTCATCGAGGAGCAACGGCCGCAGGTCGGCCGCGATCCGCCGCGTCGCGGCCACGGTCCCCTTCAACAATGCCGCCATCTTGTCTAGCCTCCGAGCAAGCGCGTCATCGCTGGTCGGCAGTTTCTGCTTGCACCAGGCCACGTCCATTTGCAACATGGTCAGCGATTGGCCCAGCTCGTCGTGCAGTTCGCGCGAGATGCGATTCTTGTCCTGTTCACGCGCGACATCGGCGGCCGCGCCCAGCTCCAATAGTTCCTCCTTCGACCGCTGCAGCGCGGCTTCCGCCTGCACCCGCGCGGTGACGTCGCGCAGGATCACCGTGTAGAACTTGGTCCCGTGCTCGCCGACCTGCGAGATGGACGCGTCGATCGGAAATTCCTCGCCGCTGCGTCGAAGACCGGTCACGATGCGCGCCGCACCCATGCGCCGCGATACCATTCCGGACTCGCCAAATGTCCGCACGTGTTCCGCGTGGACGGCGCGCATGCGCTCGGGAATGAACGAGGCCAGCGGCGCGCCGATCGCCTCCTCGCGTGGACATCCGAACATGGCCTCGGCCGCGGCATTGAACAAAACGACGTGCTGAGAGGCATCGATGGTAATAATCGCATCCATCGCCGAATCCAGTATCCCGCGCAGCCGCGACTCGCTGCGAGTCAGCAGGTCCTCGGAGCGCAGCCTCTCACCGATGTCCCGCAATATCACGGTAAAGAGCTTTCCCTTTTCCTCGGAGTGCTGCGAGATCGAGGCCTCGATGGGAAACTCTTCGCCATTGGCGCGCAGTGCCATCAGGACCATCGAGCCTCCCATGCGACGGTTTGTCGCACCCGATTCGCCGAAGCGCTCGATGTGATCGCGATGAATTTCGCGAAACCGTTGGGGAATGAGCTTCTCGAGGGGTCCACCGAGGACGGCATTTCGCGGCCACTGGAAAACCCTCTCGGCCGCCGCATTGAAGGCGACGACGCGCTGTCGCTGGTCCACCGTGATGATCGGATCCATCGCCGACTCGACGACGTCGCTGACGCGGGCTTCGAGGCTGCGCACGTCGCGGCTCGCTGTCTGGCGCTGCCGGGCCTGCCGATAGAGCAGGATCATGGCGAGCACGCCCGCCATTGCGCCCGCAATTCCCGCGACAATCAGGAAATCCGTGCGGATAGGACCGCTTGCGAACGCAGCGGCGACGAGCAGCGCCGCCAATGCCATCAAGGTAAGGATGGGGGCAAAGATGACCAGCAGCCTGCCGGCCATCGCAGCAGTTTTGCCGGCAACGGTGGGTCCGGCAGCACAACGGTTTGCCTCGCCCTGCCGCACGGGTCTCACCTTGGCCGCCAAGTCTTTCCCTCGTCCATGGCCTATCTTACTTGGCGCAGCCCATCCCCGCAGCGCCATCCTTGACAGGCAGCGTGACGCCGAAAGGCCTATTCCTTGACTTCGGCCCGAGGGTGAACGATCGCGTCTATACCGCGAGCGGCCAGCGCCGCTTCCAAGTCGTCCTGCAGCAATCGTTGCGCGCGCTCATCCTGCCTCAAGATTGCGTCCAGATGAGCGAGGGTGAGCCCCCGTACGAATAGATGAGCTCCGTCACCGGAGCAGAGTTCCGCAAACGGCCGCATTTCGTCCAGCCACGCGAGTCCTCCGGTCCGTGGCATCGCGCGCACCGCCTCGTGCACTTCGGCGGCGTTGTCCATGAAGTGGTAGTGATCGGCTCGGCGCAAGATCACCATCCGCTTGGTCGCCGGCACCCTGTCGAAAATCTCATGCATGCCCGAGAGCGGCAGCGAGGCATCGTCTTCGGCGACAAGAAAAAGCGTCGGAACGTCGCGGCCCCAATCAAACGCCAGGCTCAACGGGAGAATTCCGGGCCTGGGACGCGAAGCGCCGCCCGGCGCCATCGCTACAACCGCCTTGATGCGAGGCTCGACGTCCGTTGCCACAAGCGCGGTCCAGCCGCCGAAGCTGTGCCCGACGATCCCAATCCTTTCGGCGTCGAGCGTCACCTCCGCGCTCAGAACCGGATTGCCGAGCAGATAGTGGACGGCGAAGTGTATGTCGGGCACGCGCGCCGCGATCACGGCATTCACTCGCGTCCATTTCTCGTCGTCGGATTCGCCGTCCTTGCGCTGCAACTCCTTCGCGACCAGCTCGGAGTGATCGAGCGCCGCGACCACATATCCGTGACTGGCGAGATGCGTGCAAAGGAAGGTCGCCGCGCGCCGATGGCTGGCGCTGGGATGCGAGAAGACGATTAGCGGATAGGTGCCGGGCCGCGCCGCTGCGTCGCGTACGGCCGCCTGGAGTCGCCTCGCGCCGCTTGCCTGAATCGAAAAGGCGTCCTGGCTTTCTGGCGCGACGTCCTGGCCTTGGAATTGCTCCGCGGCCGGGTACCAGACTTCGCAGGGGAACAATCGATGCGTGGCCGCGTCGAGCGCTTCTATCGTGCGCACGCCGACAGGCGAAGGGCCGCGAGCGAAGGGGTCGTATCCCTCGCAACGGAATGCCGCCGTGCCGCCTTTCTCTTCGTCTTGCTGGCGCAATTCGCTGTCCTAGGTTCTACCGGCGCTGCCATGATAGTACGTGGCACCCCTATTGAACGGCGGCTCAGGCGGCGTAAGATTTCACTGCCGCATTTCGCCAAGAGAACGAAACCCAGGAGGGGAAAATGCACCGATTCGCACCCGGCGCGCGCGTCGCGCTGATCGCTCTCTGCGTTGCATTCGTGGCCACGGCGCAGGGCGCCGACATCATCGTTTCCGCGCAGGACGGCAAGTTCGTCCGCGTCGACGGCCGGGCGACGTTCCCCGAGCCCGCGCCGCCGGACAGCCTCGTCGTCATCGATGCGTCGCAGTCGCCGCCGGCCATCAAAGGCGTGGTCGAGGGCATCGAACACACGGTGCAGGGACCGCCGCAAGCGGTGGCCGTCACGCCCGATGGCAAGCTCGCGGTCGTCGCCGCGCCGACGCGCTACGACTACGCCGCAAAGAAGGAACTGTTCGGCAATTTCGTCCAGTTGGTCGACATCGAATCGACGCCGCCCAAGTTGCTGGGGCGTGTCGATCTCGGCGCGCATGCCAACGGCCTCACGATCAATCGCGACGGGACCCTGCTGCTCGCCGCCGGCCACGATGGCACCGTGAAGGTGCTGGCGATCGACGGCAAGAGCGCGAGGATGATCGACTCGGTCAAGGTCGGCGAAAAGAGGCTTTCGGGAATTTCGTTCACACACGACGGAAAGGCCGCGATCGTCGCCCAGCGCGATGAGAACGGTGCGGCCGTCTTGAGTGTCGATGGCACGGCCGTGAAGCTCACCAACGAAAGGATCTCGACCGGCGTTACGCCTTACGCAGTCGACATCTCGAGCGACGGCAAATGGGCCGTCATCGGCAATACCGGTGTGCAAGGCATGGCCGGGCTGGTCGGTCGCACGGCTGGCGACGCCGACCTGGTGACGCTCGTGGACGTGTCCGCGCGACCGTTCCGCGCGGTGCAGCAGATCTCGGTGGCGAATTCGCCGGAAGGCGTGGCGATCTCCCCCGACGGCAAATGGATCGTCGTCTCGTCGATGGCCGGTTCCAACCTGACGCTCGATAACCCCGGCCGCAACAAGCTCGGCACGGTGGCGTTGTTCGCGATCCAGAATGGAGTGGCTACCAAGGTCAACGAAGTGCCGGGCGGTGAGGCGGCGCAAGGTGTGGTCTTTACGCAGGATGGGAAAACGGTCCTGGTCCAGTTCAACGTGGAACGCGCGCTCGCCGTCTTCACGATTCGCGATGGCAAGATCGTTGACACTGGCACCCGGATCAAGCTGGCGGCCGGCCCCGTGTCCATTCGATCGATGCCACGTTAGTCGGCCTTGGGGGACACGGTCTCGCCAGACCGAGGATAGACAGGACTAGACCTGGAACGTCGCCCCTTCCAATCCTGGGGTGACGCGAAAGGCCGGCTTCCACTCGGCAATCGCCTCTGCCATCAGGCGGTCGATGTCGGCGTCGGTGTGACCGGGATCGTGATGAAAGGGCACGAGGTGCTTGACGCCGGCGAGCTTGGCGAAGTCCAGCGATTGCTTGAGCGAACTGTGTCCCCAGCCCACATGGTCCGTATATTCATCGGTGCTGTATTGGCTGTCGTGAATCAACAGGTCCGCGTCGGCGGCCAGCGCGCCACCCGACGTCCAGCCGCGGGACAGCGATGGAAACGGCATCGCGCCCAGCGCCGGCTCGTGGTCCGGCAGGTACGTCAGCACGCTGCCCTGCGCGTCGACAATGCGGTACCCCACCGTCGGCCCCGGGTGACAGACAAGCGCCGATGACATGCGGAATTCGCCGATGGCGACATCGCCGCACGGAACCTCGTGGAGCGTGATCGTGCACGGCAATTCGCGCATGCTGACCGGGAAGAGCGGCGGCGACAGATATCGCATGAGGCGCTCGCGTAAGCTCACGTTGCTGCTGACCGGACCCCAGATGCTGATCTCCATGTCGGGTCGGTAAAGTGGCGCGAAGAAGCCGAGACCCTGGATGTGGTCCATGTGCAGATGGGTCAACAAAATGTCGATGCGGCGCACGGACGCGCCGATGGTCTTGCCCAGGCCCCGGATGCCCGTCCCCGCGTCGAGCACCAGTACCGTGCCGTCCTTCCCGCGCACACTCACGCACGATGTGTTGCCGCCGTAGCGGGCCGTCTCCGCGCCGGGCGTGGCGAGCGAGCCGCGGGTTCCCCAAAGCGTCACCTCCATGTCAGATCGTCCAGAAGATGCTCATCGCGCCGAAGAGCAGGCCCTTTTCGCCAATAAGCGGAAAGGCCGTGATGTTCACATGCCGCCAGTCTCCATTCGAACTCCGGAGCCACATCGTCTGCGAGACAGGCGCGCACTCGGCCAGCACGCGCATCATGGGCCGGTCTTCGGGCGGAATGGGATTGCGGTCGTCATCGACGGCGGCAAAGCGCGACGTCCACTCGGCGGCGGACATTTCACCCGTCTCGTCGAAGCGCAGGTTGAAGATCGCCTCCGCCGGCTCGTTGTAGTAGATAAGCGAATTCTGCTCGTCGACCAGGAGGATGGGTGTGGCGATGCAACTCGCCAGCTGCCTTGCCAGGATGATCTGGATGGACTTTGAGGTAGACATCCGCCCGCCCTCCCCTGCGCACGAATGAGCCAGCGTACACCGACATCCCGCGACAGGAAAGCAAAGCGGGCGGCCCATTCGGGTCGCCCGCTCTTGCATTGCAAGTCGTCAGCGCTCCAGCTCAATCATGCCCGTTATGGCCGCTCTGCTGCATAGCCTTTAGGATGCCGTCCAGGTTGTAGGTCTCCGGCGCCTGCATCGGCGGAAATTCCTTGTACGAGAAGAGCTCCTTCTCCCACAGCAACTGGCCGATCGGCAGCATGTTCCAGTTGTAGATGTACGCGTTGCCGGAAGAGCCAAGCGCACCGCCGTAACCCAACAGCGACTTCGCGTCGTCGCCGACCGTTTGCTCGAAGGGATCGCGCTTGAGGTTGAGGAGCTGGGTCCAGTGAAAGCTCTGAGCTCCGAACAGCCCCCCGGTCCCGGTGTCGGGCACGATCGTGTAGTACATCTTCCAGTTCTTGTAGCGCACCGCCGATGGTTGCGACCCGGTGTAGTAGAAGAACACCTCGCGCGCCGATTTCTGCGATCTGCCAGTGAGGTAATCGGCCTGATCGACGCCGTCGAGCTTGGTCTTGACGATTCCGGGGTACCTGCCCCCCATGATCTGCTCGTTCAGCGCATTGCCTTTGGGACCGCCGGCGATATCGACCAGCGTGGGCACCCAGTCGAGCGATGCGAACATTTCGTTCTTGACCGTGCCGGGCTTGATGACGCCTGGCCAGCGCACAAGCATCGGAGCGCGCATGCCGCCTTCCCATGTGGTCAGCTTGCCGCCTTTGAACGGCGTGTTGCCGCCATCCGGGAAGGTGATGTTCTCGGCACCGTTGTCGGTGGTGAAAACGACGATCGTGTTGTCGAGCTGGCCCATATCCTCGAGCTTCTTGAGGACATAGCCGATGTTGTCATCCATCTGTTTCATGCCGGCTTCGTTGGTGCCCCAGTCCTTGCCGCCGGCTTCACCCAGCATGGCCTCGTACTTGGGCGACAGCATCGTCGTGATGTGCATGCGAGCCGGGTTGTACCAGACGAAGAACGGCTTGTTGGTCTTCTTGGGATCGTTGCGATCGAGGAAGTCGATGACTTTGGCCGAGATTTCCTCGTCGACGGTCCGCGACCGATCCAGCGTCAACGGACCTTCGTCCTTGCAGTTCGTGTTCTTCTGCGTGCCGTCGCTCGACTTGCACCAGATGACCGGGCGCGGGGGGGTCAAGCAAGTTCCCGTTCTCGGATCGATGGCGCCAGGAACTTCGGGCAAGCCGGTGATCGGCGTGTTCTTGCACGGCGGCGCGATGCCCTGTATCAACGGCGTCTTGTTGATGTCGACGAAGCTCACCCCCTGCATGGCGTCGAGGTGATAGAGGTAGCCCCAGAATTCCTGGAAGCCGTGCGAGGTCGGCAGCGCTTCAAAATGATCGCCGAGGTGGTTCTTGCCGAATTCGCCGGTGGTGTAGCCCAAGTCGTACAGGAACTTGGCGAGCGCTGGCGTGCCTGGGCGCAGCCAGGATGGGCTGCCCGGGAGTTGCGGCGGGATCATGCCGGTGCGCAGCGGGTGCATGCCAGTGAAGAACGCGTTGCGCCCGGCCGTGCAACTCTGCTCGGCGTAATACGTCATGAACTTTGCGCCCTCGTACCCAATGCGGTCGATATTGGGCGTTTCGCCGACCATGAGCCCTTGATGGTAGATGCTGGGTTGCATCCAGCCGATGTCATCGCCCATGATGAATAGGATGTTGGGCTTGCCGGCTGGCTGTGCGGGCGCAGGTGTCGCCACAACCAGCCCCGCGACGAACACGGCGGCCAACACGGAGAGGAGAACACGTAATCTCATGGCAAGTCCCTTATTTCCAGGTTAAGTCGTATCCCTGTGACACCGCACTCGCTGTGCGTCTCTGGCGCGGACAGTCGGTTACGGCCGCGTATTCTTCAGCTTTTCGCAGATTCCTGCAACTTGACAGTGGTGCACGTCGCGTCGCCAATTGCAAACGATCTCCCTGCCGCAGATGACCATGACGACCGAGTTGGTATTCGCGGACCGTCCTCGCGCGAGTAGACTGATCGCGCTCAATCATGGCGGGAGTCCCGATGCCCAAGGGCTTGACGACAAGGAGCTCGGCCCTCGCCGTCGCAATGGCGTTCTGCGTGATCGTTGCTGCGCCTTCCGACGGCGCGGACTCTCCGACGCGCGCCCTTCGCGTCGGCATGCCGCTGGTGCCGGAGACCCTCGACCCGGCCCGCGCCGACAACATGCAGGCGGCGATGCTCATGGGCGGCATCTACGACACGCTCTACGTGCTCGACCCCGTCGCCCGCCCCGCGGCGATCGTGCCCCACGCGGCTGCAGGCTTGCCGGAGATCTCCGCCGATTACCGCACTATCACGGTGCACGTGCGGCCCGGCATTTTCTTCACGCCGCACCCGAGTTTCGGCGGCAAGCCGCGCGAGTTGACGGCGGCCGATTTCGCCTACGCGTTCAAGCGGGTCGTCGATCCCAAGATTCGCTCGCCGGGACTGTTTCTCGTCGAAGGCAAGGTCGAAGGACTCGATGCGCTCGCGAACCGCGCGAAGGATGCCGGCACGGCGATCGACTACGATGCACCGTTGCCCGGACTTGTCGTCGTCGATCGCTATACTTTGCGCTTCCGGCTCACCGCGCCGGATCCGATCTTCCCTTTCCTTCTTGCCAACACACTCGTCGCCGGCGTGGCGCGCGAAGCCGTCGAGGCCGAGGGCGATACCTACGGCCAGCATCCGGTCGGGAGTGGCGCATTCATCGTCGCCGCCTACGTGCCGGGACAGCGCCTTGTCTTTTCACGCAATCCCGCTTTCCGGGAAATGCACTGGGAGGACCTGCGCAAGCCCGATTCCGGCGCGACGCATCCGACACATCCGATGCGCGGCAAGCGGCTCCCGGCGGCCGACAGCATCGTATTCACCAGCACGCCCGAGCCATCGGCCGAACTGCTGGCGCTCCGTCGCGGCGAACTCGACCTCATCTACCTGGCGACGCCGGAACTCGCCACGCAGGATGGCAAACTCAAACCGGAGCTTGCGCGCGCGGGCGTGCGCCTCGTACGCGACGACACGCCGTCTTCGTTGATGACGTTTTTCAGCATGAAGGATCCGGTGGTCGGTGGCGACGCACTCGAGAAAGTCGCGTTGCGCCGCGCCATCGCGATGGCGTTCGATGACGACGAATACATCCGGGTGATCGACGCCGGCTTCTCCACGGTGCGGCACCAGATCGTGCCGCCCGGCGTGGACGGATATCTTCCGGGCTACCGCAACCCCAACCTGTTCGATCCCGCGGCCGCAAACGCGCTCCTCGATCGTTTCGGCTACAAGCGAGGGGCCGATGGGTTTCGCGGCAATCCCGACGGTTCGGCGCTGACGCTTGCAACGTTGATGGGAACGTCATCGGAAGCCCGCAAGTACGCCGAATTCACCAAACGGATGCTGGATCGCATCGGTATCCGGGCGAAATTCGAAATGGTCAGTCCGTCGGAGCGGCTGAAGCGGATGAATCGCTGCCGATTCGGCATGAGCGGCATGGACTGGGGACTCGATGTTCCCGACGGCACCAATCCGATGAGCATGTTCTGGAGCAAGTCGATCGGCAGCGTGAACATGAGCTGTTACGCCGATCCGGTCTTCGATGCAGCGTACGAAAAGGCGCTGGTGACGCCGTCCGGCCCGGAGCGGACGGAACTCTTCCGCACGATGGAGATGCGCCTCGACGCGATGGCGCCGGTGCGGCCGAGGCCGGTGAGCGACACGCTGTTGCTGAAGCGCAGCGAGATCGTCGGACCGTTCGCGACGATCAACGACTGGATTCAGGTGATGACACTCGGCATCGACGCGAAGGCCGCATCCGCGCCGGCGCGCTGACTCCGCCCGACACGGAAGCGGCGGCCCGGGTCAATGCCTCTGTACCCAATCGCAGGACATGCAGACCGGGTACTTTTCGTACTCGAGATTCCCGAAGTCGCTACGAACCCCGGTCATCACGGAACCGTTCCACACTTCCTGGACGGTCTGGGTGTTGAGGTCTCCCAGGACCTGGACACCGTTGGAATCCATGCAGCAGGTCACGACCCTGCCGTCCCAGAGCACCGACATGGACGTCCAGGGGAAGTAGCATACGGACGTGATCTTCTTCCCCATCCGATTGTAGGCCCTGCCACCGCCGTAGTTGTGCAGCGTGGCCACATTCAAGCTGTCACCGGCCTGGCGGTCGATGAGAGGCCCCCACAGGGATTTGAACTTGGCGACAAGCGCACGGTTGGTTTCGTTGGGCAGATACTGCAGGATCAGCCGGGGAGTTTCGCTCTTCATCTCCTTGCGAATCCTCAGGAAGTCCTTGATGTTCCTAAGCGTGACGTTGAAGTCCAGCCGCTTCATCGTGTTGTTGTACGTCTCCGCGTCCGTGCCGTAGAAGCTGATCTTCATCTTGTCCAGCCCGGCGCCGATGATTTTTCTCGCGGTCTCGGGAAAAAGGCGCGACGCGTTCGAGACGATGTACGTATGCGCGATGCCGTGATCCTTCGCGAGGCGGATCTTGTCGGGCAGCAGCTTGTCCAGCATCGGCTCGCCGAATCCGTGCAGATGAGTGACAGGCTTGCGGCTTTCGCTGGACGCCTCCTTGATGATCTTCTCGAAGAGCGCGAAGTCCATGAAACCGCGTTTTCGCGACAGCGTGTCGCGAGGGCACATGACGCACTCGGCGTTGCAGTGATTCGTGTTCTCGATCATCAGCACCGTCGGCAGCGGCAGGTGGTACTTGTAATGGGGATAGAACACCAAAGGGTTCTTGGCCAAACCCAACAGGACCTTGGTCGTCGCGTCTCCGATGTTCAGCATGATCGGCCCCGGCTCGTATTCATGCACGTCTTGTAGAACCGGCAGGCCAAACCGTCTGTACGGTACCGCACGGAATGACTGTCCGCCTCCGGACCACACTGGCGAGCCGGCAAGATGCCGCGAAAAGCCGCCTTGGCCGTGCCGGGCCAACTTGTCACATGCAAACGCTGGAATATCGCAACCAACTCGATGGACTTCGGTTCTTCGCGTTCCTGGCCGTGTTCCTGGTGCACAGCGATATCACGCGCTTCTGGTGGGGAAGTCATGGCGTCTCGTTGTTCTTCGTGATTAGTGGGTTCCTCATTACCCGAATCCTGATCGCGTTCGGGAACCGGCCGCGCGGGCAAGCGCTCATGAGTTTCTATGCACGACGCGCGCTGAGGATTTTCCCCGCTTACTACCTGGTGCTGGGGGTGGCGGCAGCCACGGTCGGCATTGCTTACCTGCCGGCGTACCTTCTCTACGTGATGAACTGGGGGATTTTTTTCTACACATGGATCCAGCCCGAGCTTGCGGACATCGCCTGGGATTTCACGCGGATGTATGGCATCCACTTCTGGTCCCTGTGCGTCGAGGAGCAGTTCTATCTTGTCTTCCCGCTGTTTTTCTCCTTCCTGCGACCAGGGCGGGCGCGGCTTTCCTGGCTGCTCGCACTATGGGGGGCGTCCATCGGTTTCCGCTTCCTTTGTGCAACGTTCCTGCCCAAGTCGGCCTACGGATTGATTCCGCTGGTTTGCGGCGAATATCTCGTCGCCGGCGCGGTAGGCGCCGTGGTGTTTGCGGATACGTCGAGAATCGCAAGCAGCGTGCGCGCCGCCGCTCGGCGATGGCTGTTTCCAGCCGGCCTCGCTCTGGTGGCGACACTGTTCGCGCTGTTTCGGCCCGAGATTCCGTCGATCGACCACGTCATGCACCCGCCGCACATGCAGACGCTGCTTGCCTTAGGTTTCCTGGCGATGGTGCTGGGATTGTGGCAAACGGACAACCGGTGGGTGCTCGGGTTTTTCAACTACGCGCCTTTCCGCTTCCTCGGCAAGATCAGCTACGGCCTCTATCTCATCCACCTCTTCATGTGGCCGCTCCTGGACTGGCTCTCCGCACATCTTCCCGTAGTGCGCGAACTTCCGCCGTCCGCGACGCGCCTCGCGCTGACGATTCTTCTGGCGGCGGCGATGTGGCGTCTTGTCGAGGCGCCCATCCTGAAGCTCAAGGCAAGGTTTCCTTATTGATCAATCGCGGCTCAAAGCGTGTACGTGCAGGCCGCCGATCAAGGCTTGCCCGCTCCCGTCGAGGAACTCTTCGAGTTGGTCACACGGCGCCCTGAATTCCGGTTCGTGAACAGCGATAGGTCGATGGCATCGGCCATCGCCTGGTAGCCGGCATCATTCGGATGCAGATTGTCGCCGCTGTCGTAGGCCGGGCGCATCCTGGCTGGTTCGCCCGGGTCACGTATGACCTTGTCGAAATCGATTACGGCGTCGTAGGTCTTGCTGGTCCTGATCCAATGGTTGACGGCCTGGCGCTTGGCCTCGCCATCCGGTGAATAGTAGATGCCGGGCAGGAACGCCTGGAACGGAGTGAGAGTTCCGCCATAGACTTTGAGCCCCATCGCGTGGGCCCTTGCAACGATCTGAACGTGGCCGGCAACGATCTCGTCGACTGCAGGAGATCCGGGAAACCCGATGTCGTTGATGCCTAGCAGGACGATCAGGTAGCGCGCGCCGGATTGCGTCAATACGTCGCGATCCAGACGCGCCAACGCGTTGGTACCCTCGATGTCATGCAGGATCCGATTGCCACTGATGCCCGCGTTGAGCACCGCGACCTTGCTTCCGCTCGTCTTCCGCTGCAGACGATCGGCCAGGTGGTTCGGCCAGCGCTTGTTGGCGTCGGCGGTCGAGTGCAAGCCGTCCGTTATCGAGTCGCCGAACGTGACGACGGCCGAGGAGCTCATCGCGGCGACCACTTCGACGCCCGTCAGGAAGTAATAGGACTGGGTCGTAGTCGCCGTCGGCAGCGAGTCGGCGCCACTGAAATTCCCTTCAGGCGAGATGTAGGTCGTCTGCAGCCCAAGCGCATGCACGGTTGCCGCAGATTCGGTGCCTGAAACGTAGATGCTGATCGCCAGGTCACTGCGGTCGGGCACGCGGAGACGGACCGGGTCGCTGATCGCAAGAGCGCCGGCAGGGATTGTCGTGGACACCGACCCGTTGAACGTCAGCGCCCGGTCGGAGCCCGAAACGATCGATGCGCCTGTGCTGTGCAGGCCCACATGCACCTCGCCGATATGCAATGGCCCCGCGCCGTAGGCGTTGGAGAGGCGCACGCGAACTTGCGTGCCGCCCATGCTTACGTGGACGATCTCGCGAATGGTTCGGCTATCAACGCTGACCGGGAAACTCGTGGCCTGAGGGCTGGCGCTCCACGTACCGACCCAATGGCCGGCATGGGTTCCGTCTTTGGCCAAAGCCGCGGACGCAACCGCCAACGCCGCGATGCCCAGCATCGTGCCTGCAAGGATGGCTCGCAGCCGCCTCGCGCCTTGCGACCTCCCGTCGCGTATCGGATGCGTATCTGACAATCGCAAGATGGCTTCTTCCTTTCCCGACAAGCACTCGAGCCCACCGTACGGCCTGCCTGCAGACAGCCATTCTCCAGCGCACGGCGGCGGCTGTATGTTCGTTATCGAACATTGACTCGGTCAAACCTGGTGGGCGGGCGGTCGCAAGTGAACCGTGATTCAGCGCCCTCCGGCAGGGCCGGGATGACCCCCGGGGCGTAACGGCAAATGTTCGGCAGCGCACAGACCGCGCGCACCGCGTCTCCTAGACTCCTCTGTCACCGCACAGGGAACACGCATGCGCACGATCGTCCGTCGAATTGCCCTCCGATAGCACGCAGCCGCATCCACGATGAGCCTACAGGACCGGCGCGAATTCGCCACCGTCGAGATGCCGTCGTTTTCCGCAAATCATGCGAGGAAGCGCGTTCCCGGCGCGTCCCGGACTCATGCCTGGGCCGGCCGCAAGAATCTGGTGCAGTGCTTGCGCGAACATGCCGCGGGACGCGCAGACGACACCGCATTCACGTACATGGTCAACGGCGATGCGCTCCAGAGGTCGTTGACCTACGCGCAGTTGGACCGGCGTGCGCGCGCCATCGCCGCGCACCTCCAGGACATGCGGCTCGCGGGTCAGAACGTCGTGCTTGCCTACCCGCCCGGTTTGGAATTCATCGCCGCTTTTTTCGGTGCGCTCTATGCCGGCTGCGTTGCCGTGCCCGCCTACCCTCCGCGGACGCGAACGCTCGCTCGCTTCGAGTTGCTCGCGAGTGACGCCAACGCATCCCTGGTGCTCAGCACCGCCGCCACGGTCGCCCACATGAAGACAATCCACGGTGGAACGGCAACGCTCCGCTGGACTGCGACCGACGAGTTCAACGAAGCCGACGCCGACCATTGGAGCGAGCACGATCCGGATCCCGGATCATTGGCAATGATCCAATACACCTCGGGTTCCACCAGCCAGCCCAAAGGCGTGATGCTTAGCCACGCTAATCTGATCGCGAACACGGGCGCCATCAGCGAGGCCTTCGACATCGGAGACGACACGAAGGCTGTCTTCTGGCTTCCTGCCTGCCACGACATGGGGCTCATCGGCGGGATCCTCGCGCCCGTCTACTGCGGCATTCCGAACATCATCATCGCGCCCGCGACGTTCGTCCAGAATCCATTCCTGTGGCTCGATGCGATCAGTCGCTCCCGCGCGACCGTTTCGGGCGGACCGAACTTCGCCTACGACCTGTGCAGCCGCAAAATCACCGCGGCGCAGCGCAAGGAACTCGACCTCTCGTCCTGGTCCGTTGCGTTCATTGGCGCCGAGACCGTCGAGCCGTCGACGCTCTCCCGCTTCGCCGAGGCCTTCGCGCCGTGCGGATTCCGGCCCGCTTCGTTCTATCCGTGCTATGGCCTGGCGGAGGCGACGTTGTTGGTCTCCGGACCCAAGTCAGGCAGCGGCGCCGTGGTGAGCGCATTCGACGCCGACGCGCTTGCGCACGACATCGTCGTGCCGCTACCCGGCCATGCGCCCGGCGCCCGGTATCTCGTCGGATGCGGCGCGCCCGTCGGCTCGCTGCGCGTGGCCATCGTTGCGCCCGAGACGGGCGATCGCGCGGCGTCCAACTCTATCGGCGAGGTTTGGCTCACCGGTGATTCCATCGGCAAGGGCTACTGGCGCAATCCGGACAATACCGCCGCGACGTTTCATGCACAGCCGAGCGATTCCGACGACGGGCCCTTCCTCCGCACCGGAGATTTGGGCTTCATGCATGAGCAGCAACTGTACATCGCCGGTCGAATCGACGACCTCATCATCGTTCGCGGTCTCAATCATCACCCGCAGGACATCGAGGCCACCGCACGGCACAGTCACCCGCTGCTCGCACCCGGCCTCGGCGCGGCATTCGCCGTGGACGAACACGGCGCACAACGCCTCGTCCTCGTGCACGAGGTCGTCCGCGACGGGAGTACCGATATGACGCCCGTCATCGACGCCATCCGCACCGCAGTGCTCGACGAGCACGGTCTCACGCTGGATGCCGTCGTGCTGATCCGCTGCGGCACCATCGCCAAGACTTCCAGCGGAAAGGTCCAGCGCAACGCGACCCGTGCCGCATTCCGCGCCGATGAGTTGAAGCCACTCGCCCGGCACCGCGCTCCATTGCGGCTCGTGGCTTCGATGCCTGCTCCACAACATGCGCCGCTCACCGGGTACGCCGCGCTCGCCGCGGTGTGCCAACACGCGCTGGCGATGTCTGGCACGGGTCTCGCCGACGTCACCCCCGAAACATCGATTGCGGCGCTCGGCCTGGATTCACTGCAACAGGTCGAGCTCGTCGCCGCACTCGAGAAGAGCTTCGGGCGCCACTTGCCCGATACGGTGTACTGCCAGGCGACCACCCTCGGCGACCTCGCTGCGGCGGTGCAGAAGCACCTCATCGATCACCCGCATTCCAACGTGTCCGCGCGCGCAGTTCCGGCGGAACACTACGACGTCGCGCAGTTCCCCGAATACCTGGAGTTGAAGCGCCACAAACGCATGTTGCTCGCCGTCACCGAGACGAACCCCTACTTCCGTGTTGACCAAGGCGATGCCGCGTCGACGCAGGGCGCTGCCGGACTCGCGCACATCGACGGCCGGTCGCTGACCAACTTTTGCGCATACGACTACATCGGGATGGCGCACGACCCGGTGGTCACGGCGGCGACCAAGGATGCGATCGATCGCTATGGCACCGGCGCCGGCGCCAGTCGCCTGGTCTCCGGCGAAAAGCAGATTCACCGGGACCTCGAGCAAGCGCTCGCCGCCTTTCTCGGCACGCCTGCGGCGATAGTCTTCGTCTCGGGGCATGCGACCAACGTCACGACCATCGGGCACCTGATGGGCTCGGGTGACCTCATCGTCCACGATATCCTGGCTCACAACTCGATCCTCCAGGGCGCGGCGCTGTCCGGCGCAACCTGCCGCGGATTCGCCCATAACGATTGGCGCGCGCTCGACGTGCTCCTGACCGGTATCCGCCACAGCTACCGCCGCGTGCTCATCGCGATCGAGGGCGTTTACAGCATGGATGGGGACTACCCCGATCTCGCCCGCTTCGTGGGCATCAAGGAAAAGCATCGCGCGATGCTCTATGTCGACGAGGCGCATTCGCTGGGAACGATGGGCGCGACCGGGCGGGGACTGAGCGAACATGCCGGGGTCGCTCCCTCCGGCGTCGACGTGTGGATGGGCACGCTGTCCAAATCGCTGGCCAGCTGCGGTGGCTACATCGCCGGCTCCGCCGAACTCATCGAGTACCTCAAATACACGGCGCCCGGGTTCGTCTACAGCGTGGGAATCTCCCCGCCGAACGCGGCCACCGCGTTTGCCGCGCTGATGGTCCTTCAGCGCGAGCCGCAACGCGTCAGGCGGCTCCATGAACTGTCGAGCCTCTTCCTCCGACTCGCCCGCGAACGCGGACTCAACACGGGCGCTCGCCGCGGGGACCCCGATCATCCCGATCATCGTCGGCAACTCGGTCCGCTGCCTCTTGCTCTCCCGCGCTCTATTCCATCGCGGCATCAATGTCCAGCCGATCATCCATCCGGCCGTTTCCGAGCAGGCGACACGGCTGCGGATATTCATCACGATCAATCACACCGAGTCACTCGTCCGCAACGCCGTCGACGCGATCGCCGAGGAACTCGCGAAGGTCTAGCACGGCCGTCGCGCCCGTCCCGCGCCAGCGAAGCACATCACCATGACGAACTCCGGACCCGCCATCGTGGTGGACAAGCTCTGCAAGCACTACGGCGCATTCAAGGCCGTCGACAACATCTCGTTCACCGTCAAGTCGGGCGAGGTGTTCGCGTTCCTGGGCCCCAACGGCGCCGGAAAGAGCACGACCGCCGAGGTGATCGAGACCATTCGCGTGCCGACGTCGGGAAAGGTCACCGTGCTCGGTATGGACGTCACGAAGCGCAAGGCCAAAGTGGTCCGGCGGATCGGCGTGCTGCCGCAGAATTTCAGCTCGTTCGACCGCATCACGGTGCGCGAAAGCCTGCAGTATTACGCCCGCGTGTTCGGGTGCCGTGCTGACATCGACGCCCTGATGGACCTCACCAATCTGCGCGACAAGTCCGGTGCTCTGTTCAACACGCTCTCCGGCGGCTTGAAGCAGCGTCTCGGCATCGCCATCGCGTTGGTCAGTGATCCGGAAATCGTCTTTCTCGACGAGCCCACGACCGGGCTCGACCCGCACGCGCGGCGCCAGATCTGGGACGTGCTCAAGGGATTGAAGGACCGCGGAAAGACGATCTTTCTCACGACGCACTACATGGAGGAGGCCGAACTGCTGGCCGACACCGTCGCGATCATCTGCAACGGCCGGATCGTCGCCATCGACTCGCCGGCCAAGTTGACCGAGGAGCACGCCGAGCAGATGCGGTTGACGCTGAAGTCGATCGACGATGGCGGCAGTGGAATTGATCCGTAAGCTGGGCTTTTCCCCGATCCCGCAAGGCGACGACAACCTCTGCGTCCCCGTAAGAACGCCCGACGACGTTCGCAGCATCCTGGCGGAGATCGAACGGTCCGGGCTGGCGTTGGGCGGCCTCGACGTGCGCAAGCCCAACCTCGAGGAAGTGTTCCTCAAGCTGACGGAGACTCCCGCCGCCGGCAAGCAGGACCGCGCCGCATGACCCCCCGGATCATCGTCGCCAATCTCGGCGTCCGGCTCAAGAGTTTCTATCGCGAGCGGTCGGCGATGTTCTTCACGTTCGCCTTTCCGGTGATCCTCGTGCTCGTATTCGGCACGATCTTCACCAAGCCGGAGCATCTCAATTTCGACCTGCCGGTGCAGGACAACAGTCGCAGTGCGGCGTCTGCGCGGCTGCTCGAAGCCCTCACTGCCGGCGACGCGTTCACGGTGACCGCTGTGCCGGTCGCCGTCGACGCCACGCAGTACGCGCAGGAACACAAGCTGAACCTGCTGCTGGTGATCCCAACGGACTTCGAGGCCTTGCAGAAACAGCGCGTCGTCGGCCCGCACGCCGGCATTCCGGTGCCGGTCAACTATGTGTACGACCCGAGCTCGACGGCGGTGGAGACCAAGATCCAGCTCCTGGACACCCTCGTGGCCGCGGCCAACCAGAAGGCGACGGGCAGCCCCCCGGCCCTCGACGCTCGTCGCCGTGTCGATCCTGCCCAAGCGCTACCGCTTCATCGAGTTCTTCGTCCCCGGCATCATCGCGATGGCGATCATGACGTCGTGCCTGTCGAACGCGCTCAACATGAACGCGGAGCTGCGCCAGAAGGGTATCCTGCGCAAACTCGCGACGACGCCGATCACGCGTGCCGATTGGCTCGCGTCGAGCATCGTCTACCAGCTCATCCTGTCGGTCATCTCGACCGCCGCGATCCTGCTGGTCAGCTACTTCGTATTCGACGTCCGGCTGCACATCGGGTTCTGGCTGCCGCTGATCGTCGTCGTCGAGGTCGATCGCCTTCGTCGGCATCGGCATGCTGCTCACGCCGTTCGCCAAGGAAGCCGAGAGCGCCTCCGCGGTCGCCAATGCCTTCCTGTTCCCGATGATGTTCCTGTCCGGCACGTTCTTCCCGGTGGAGATGATGCCGGCTTTCCTGCAGACGTTCGCCAAGCTGCTGCCGCTCTATTACGTGAACGAAGCGCTGCGCGCGGCAATGATCTTCGTCGACGACGCGGCCACGTTGCACTCCGTCGGCGTGATCGCGGCGTTCGCCGCGGTCGTGTTCGCCGCCGGCACGTTCAGGACGCGCTGGGACGAGAGTACGTGATGGAGGAGCAAAAGCGCATTCTCTTCATCTGCGGCTCGATGAATCAGACGACGCAGATGCATCAGATCTCGCGCCACCTGACCGGATACCGGCAGGCGTTCACGCCCTTCTACTGCGACGGCGTGCAGGAGGCGATGCGGCGCCTGAAGCTGCTGGAATTCACGATCATCGGCGCCAAGCTCGCGGAGCGTTGCGAACATTACCTGCGCGCCTCGGATCTCGCCATCGACTACCAGGGGCAGCGCGGACCCTACGATCTCGTGGTCACGTGCTCCGACGTCTTCGTCCAGAAGAACATCCGACGGCGACCGGATCGTACTGGTGCAGGAAGGCATCACCGATCCGGAGGACTGCGACCTTCCGCCTGGTGCAGCGGCACCGGTCGCTCCCCCTGTGGCTCGCGGGGACCGCCGCGACGGGCTTGAGCGACGCCTATCGTGCCTTCTGCGTCGCGAGCGACGGTTACCGCGACCTCTTCGTCGGCAAGGGCGCGAAGGCGGAGAAGATTGTCGTTACCGGCATCCCGAACTTCGACAATTGCGCGCACTATCTCGACAACGCATTCGCGCACCGGCACTACGTCCTGGTTTGCACGTCGCCGTTGCGCGAAGTCTTTCGCCGTGAGGACCGGCCCGCGTTCATCCGCAGTGCCGTCACCATCGCCAACGGCCGTCCGATGATCTTCAAGTTCCATCCCAACGAGGACATGGTGCGGGCCGAGAAGGAAGTGCGGCAGCATGCTCCGGGCGCCCTGACGTTCAGGGACGGCAGCGCGGAAGAGATGATCGCCAATTGCGACGTGCTGATCACTCGCTATTCGTCGACGGCGTTCGTCGGCCTGGCGCTCGGCAAGGAAACCTATTCGGACTTCCCGGCCGATGACCTGCGCCGGTTGCTGCCGGTGCAGAACAATGCCGCGGCGGCGAACATCGCCGACGTGTGCCGGCGAGTCATCACGGATCGGTGGGCCCAGTGAGCGACCGGGTCACTGTCAAGGCGGTGACGACGCGGCGGGACCGGCGGCGCTTCCAGCGCCTCCCCTGGACGATCTACGCGAACGACCCGAACTGGGTTCCGCCGATCCTCATGCAGGAGCGTCTGCTGCTGGGATGGGGGAAGCACCCGTTCTTCGATCACGCCGAGATGCTGACGTTGCTCGCTGAACGCGATGGCAAGGTTGCCGGGCGTATCGCGGTATTCGTCAACGACATCCACAACGCGAAGTACGACGAGAAGCGCGGGTTTTTCGGCTTTTTCGAATGTGTCGACGACCAGGAGGTCGCGCGCACGCTCTTCGCTACGGGCCGTGCTTGGCTCCGGCAGCGCGGGATGACCGCTTGGCGGGGACCGGTCAATCCGTCGCTCAACTACACGTGCGGCCTGCTGATCGACGGTTTCGGCGCTCCGCCGGTGTTCCTGATGACGTACAACCCTCCGTACTACGCCGCGCTGATCGAGGCGTGCGGATTCGCCAAGACGCAGGACATGTACGCCTACGAGATGGATGTGGCGCTGCTGGCGAAGCTGGTCGATCGTTACAAGCCCGCGGTCATGTCGGTGCTTGATGGCGACGACTTCGCGGTGCGACGGTTCGACCGGTCGCGCTCCGCCGCTGAGATCCGGACCTTCCTGGAGATCTACAACCGTGCGCTTGAAGGCACGTGGGGCTTTACTCCGCTGCAGCAGGGCGAAGTGAAGCATATCGCCGCGGAGCTGGGGCAGATCATCGCTCCGGAATTCGCCGCCTTCGCCATGGTCGACGGCGAGGCGGTCGGGGCCGTGCTGGCGCTGCTCGACTATAACCAGATCATCCGCAAGCTCGATGGCCGGCTGCTTCCGTTCGGCATCTTCAGGCTCATGTGGGGGCGCAAGCGGATCAGCGTCGCGCGGGCGATGGCGGTGATCATGGTGCCCGGGTACCAGCAATCGGGTCTCGGTATCGTGCTGATGGATCGTCTCGTCGAAGCCGCCAAGCCGTGGGGTCTCAAGGGCTGGGAGTTCTCGTGGGTCCTCGAGAGTAATGACAGCTCGCGCGGGTCGCTCAAGCGCGCGGGAACCAAGCTGGCCAAGACTTGGCGCATCTTCGACCGGGAGCTGTGACGTTCAAAGCCAGTGCGCGTCCCGGTACCACTGCGCCGTCTCACGGAATCGATCGGCGAGGGTGGCGGCGGGCAACCAGCCCAGTTGCTGCCGGGCTTTTGCCGAGGAGCACGTCCACGAGCCCGCGAGGAACTCGCGAATCTTGTCGCGACCCACCCACCCCGGACGCCGGCGCACGCGAGACATGGCGTCCCCAAATAATCCGGCCGTCCGAATCGACCATTCCGGCACACGAAGAACGCGGGGCCGGGGCTTCCCGAGCGCGCGCGCAATCTCCCTGCCTACCTCGATGTGCGAAAGGTCGTCGGCAGACGCGAAGTAGATGCCCTGTCCAGGAACGCCCGGCTTGAGCCGCTCGCCTTGCTCCGCCGCGAGCAAGATGCACTCGACGAGATCCGCTACGGCGACAAACGACACGCGTTGGTCGCCGGAACCGCTGATGATATGCAGGCCCGATCGGGCGATCGGCCGGAATGCCTCGAACATTCCGCGGTCCCCTGCGCCGATCACGACGCAGGGTCGCACTACGGTGATGGGCAACTTGTCTGCGTACGCCGTGGCCGCCTGCTCGCCGGCAAGTTTGCTGCGACCGTAATTCGAGATTGGCATCGGCGGATCGCTCTCGACGGTCGGCCGATTTCCGGAAGGTCCTGCCGCCGCGAGGGACGAAAGCAGCACCAGGACCGGACGGTCGGATTGGTCAGCGCACGCCTGCGCAACCGACTCGACGCCTCCCGCGTTCACGCGCATGAAATCGCTCGCGTTCATCGCCCGGACCAGCCCCGCGACGTGGAACACAACGCGGGCGTTCGACGACGCAATGATGCGCGCGATCATGGCACGGTCGGCGATGTCGCAGGCGATGAGTTCCGCACCCGCCGCTCGCAATTCGTCGACACGCGATGAGGCACGCACCAGGCAGCACACTCGATCAGCCACGCGCAGCCAGCCGACGGACGAGGTGCCCGCCGATGAAGCCGCTGCCGCCGGTGACCAAGACGGATTGGCCCGTCACGGATGCTCCCGAGAAGGGACAGCCGCGCGGCGCGCGTCCTCACCCATCAGCCGCCCAGCATTGCCTGCTTGAGTCCACCCTGCCCCGGCTTGTCGCCAAGCCAGATTCGGATGAGCGCTCTGTTGAACGCCTCTCCCGACACCACGCCCCCAACTTCGCCATTAAGGGCGACCGTCGTGGCCCCGTCGATGAAATCCAGCGTCAGGATATCCCTTTCCCTCACATCCACATCCTTGTAGAGCTGCATGATCGCCAGGAGTTCCTCCGTTGGCGCCTTGACCGCCGCCAACTCGGCGGGCGAATTGTTTTCGTTAAGGCCGCCAACCAGGGCACCGACCAGTTGCTTCACCGTCACATCGCGCAGGAAGTTCATCTGGATGCGACGCGGACTGATCGCCAATACACCCGCGAGGTCACCGACGCGCTGCGGCAGGTAGAGGCTTCCGACATAAATCCTGAAAATGAACTTCCTGCGAAGGCCGGCGCCATTCAGCAGAAGCGTCTGCCCGCCGATGGAGACCCTTTCGGCGAGCTTGACTCCTGCAACTTCCGCGGCCAGCGCCGGCGCGACAAGGCAAACTGCGCAAAGCAGGCAAGCAATCCCGCGCATCGCGAGGCGAAAAGCGAACGTCACCCGGCGGAGCCTATTCGGAATGCCGGATTAGCACTGTGCGCTGTCGCACATACCGCCGTGTCGCGCAGAAGTCGGGCTTTGCTGATAGAGGAATCTTCCTGCCTACATCTGTCGGAACAGGTGGGCGTACGCCTCGCTGACGGCCAATGTTTCCTTGCGCTCCTTCAGCTTGAGCAATACGCGTCCGCTCGCGCTTCGGACGACACCGCTCAGGGCATTGAGATTCACGATCGTCGACCGATGGATCTGCCAGAACATGCTCGGATCGAGTTGGTCGGCCAGGTCCTTGAGCGGCATCCGCAGCAGTGCGTCACTCATGGCGGTGACGAACGCGTGTGTACTTGGTGTCCGACTGGAAATAGCAGACCTCGTCGGTAGTTAGCATGCGTACTTCGGTGCCGGTCGACGCGTTGATCCAGCGCAGGTAGGGCTTGGCGACGGCTCTGCTCTCGGCAAGCGCAATGAGCAAACGGTCGAGGTTCACCGGCTTTGAAGACAGGCGCTGCCGGACGCGCTCGCACGCGGTAAAAAGGCGCGAAGCGCTGACCGGCTTCATCACGTAATCGGCAGCGCCGTGCTCGAAGGCGGCGACCGCATGTTGATCGAAGGCGGTCACGAACACGACATGACACCGGCCGCTTGCCAGCCGCGCAACGTCGAGACCGGACATCCCTGGCATCTGGATATCGAGGAAAATGACGTCGGGCAGGTGCTTCTCGATCGCCTGCGCGGCCTTCACGCCGTCCTCGACCATCGCGACGACATCCAATTCGGGCCAGACTTGCGCAAGCATTTCGCGCATGTGTGCCCGTAGGACTCCCTCGTCTTCGGCGACAATCGCTCGCACCGTCAAAGCGGCACCTCGATGGTTGCGTTCAATCCATGTGGCTCATTGGCACTCAAGACAAGCGTTGCGTCCGCGCCGTAGAGCCCCGCGAGGCGCTCGCGCAGCGCCGTGAGGCCGCGCCCTCTCGTAGTCCGATGCAATCCCCCAGGCCGTTGTCGACCACGTGGAGACGAATTCGCTCGGCGAGCGCCATAGCGTGGATCTCGATCCGGCCGCCGAGTGGCAACGGCTCCAGCCCGTGCCGGATGGCGTTGTCGATCAGCGGCAACAGCAGCATGGGCGGGAAGGGGGCCAAACCAAGTTCTGGCGGGACTTCGAATGCGTATTCGAGACGCGTCCCCATGCGCGCCTGCACAATGCGCAGGTAGGCCATCGCGAGGGCGCACTCCCGGGATAGCGTGGAGGCCTCGCCGCGCAATTGCGGCATCGCGGCGTGCAGAAAATCGATCAGGTCGTCAAGTACGCGATCGGCGTGGCGGACGTCGCGGTCGTACAGCGACTCCACGAGTTCCAGCGTATTGAACAGAAATTTGGGCTCGACCTGCGCCTGCATCGTCGCGAGTTGGGCCGCGAGCACTTGGCGGCCGGTAGTTGCGCGTGTGATCTCGGCACGCGCAAACGCGGCTTCGCTACGTCGCACGCGGGTCAGTCGCACGTATACGATCATCGCCAAGCCGCCCAGCAGCAGAATGTTTGCGAAGACGAAGGCATCGATGGATGCCTGGCTCCTGCCCTGTAGCGGATACCACCCTATCAACGCGGCGACCGGAACATGCGGCGAGATAACATGCACGAGTAGCGTCGACGCGCCGACGCAGACCAGCGTGGCGACGGTGTAACGCAACCAACCGCACGGCTGCCCACGATCACCGGCTCCCGCCACGCTCACGCCAAGAAGGAAGATGACGGCCGTGAGGACGCTTACGGATATCGCGATCGCACATTCAAATATAGCTACTTCGACGGAACTTGCGCCACGGAGCAGGTCGCCGATCTTGCGGCTGCTGTTGGTGACGATGAACAGGACTCCGATGATGGTGCCTATCGAAAGCGTCCAACCGAGACGCGCCCGGTTGAGCGTACGCCACGCAGTCTGCACTTGACGGACTGGCGGGGCCATGCGGCCGGCGAGATCGGAACGACGCAGGCCCAATGCGCGGGCATTGCCGGGATTCATGCTGCGGCGTCCTCCGGCACCGTCACATACGGCACTTCGATGCAAACGGTGAAGCCGCGCACCGGATTGGCCGCGAACGTTAGGCGCCCACGGGAGCCGTACAGCGCGGCAAGCCGTGCGCGGGTATTGGCGAGGCCCACGCCGCTGCCCGCCAGTCCCTGGAACCCGACGCCGTCGTCGGCGACGGTCACGCGCAGAAGGTCTCCCTCACGGGTTGCGGCAATCCTGATCATGCCGCCCCGAAGCAGCGGTGCGATGCCGTGCTTGATCGCGTTTTCGACCAGCGTGGACAGCATCATCGGCGGCAGCTCGGCTTCCTGGAACTCTTCGGGCACGGCAATGCCGAGTTCAAGCCGCTCGCCCATTCGAGCCTGTTGCACGCGGAGATAGGCGAGTGCCAGCGCCAGTTCACGCGCGAGTGTGGAGCGACCATTGCGCATCTGCGGCAGCGCCGCACGCAGATAACGGGAGAGGTTGTGCAGCATTGCCTTCCCCTCGCCGGGATCGGTCTCGTAGAGGCGCTTGATGTGGGCCAGCGTGTTGAACAGGAAATGTGGCTCGATCTGTGCATGCAGCACCTGCACCTGCGCCTCCGCCATCTGTCTGTCCAATGCGATGCCTGCGAGCTGCGTCGAGCGCAGCGCAGCCGCAACGGCAGACTCGCGGGTCACGAAATGGAGGATGCCCGCCAGCAGCCCACCGAGCAACAGGGCACGGAGGAAGAAACCGACAAACTGGATTAGATGCGCGACAGGCAGTGATTGCAAGGCGCTGCGGGGGCTCGAGACTAGTTCATTCAGCTCATCAGCGTCGACAACAAATAGAATAAAAACCGCGATCGCATAGATTACGGCACCTGAAATGACTGCGACCGATAATGCGGCGATGCGCCGCCTGGTGGTCGACGCTGCGGTACGCTGGTCGGCGAGGTTCACCAAGACCAGCATCGGCAAGGACGCCAGGAAGTGAAGGTACGCGATCGTGAAGAAGGACCTCATGTGCCAGTCCGTTCCCGCACTCTGACGGAACTCGAAGACGAGGCAGACGATTGCGACCAGTCCGAGGCGCACGGGCGTAATCCCTTGAAGCCAAGGTCGGCCGAACGGCGCTTGGTCGGGATCATTGACGAAGAAGGCGCGCCGGGATTGCGCGTTACTCCGCCTCCTCGGACGAGTGAGGGCCGTGCGCATTGTCGAAGTCTGCAAGGCCGCGCATGCAGAACATGATATGCCGGGCGACGGTCCTTGGGATGGGGCACGCTTCGTGGCTTGCCACCCTACCCAGGCCGTCGCGACGGCCACATGCCACGCGCTTCCGGCGGCTAGCCCGCGCCCCAATGGGCGCTTGCCCTGTTCAAGCGGAGCATGCGTCAGTTCGGCGAGCACATTCCAACGCCAATGCCAGCCCCTTCCGCAATGAATCCGCTTGCGAGCATCTGATTGCGAATCTCCGCACTGGTGGTAAAGCGGTGGTTCGGCGCGCCGCCCTGTCCATTGTTGTAGAGGCGATAGACCGGGGCCGCATTGGCTGGACACCCGCCGCTGGCATCGGGTAGAGGCGTAAAGAATACGTCACCTTCAAACTGCCAATCCGCATTGGCGAAAGTGCCTTCGCAACCCAACCCGCGTGGGGCGTAAAAATGCGAACTCGTGGGCGGGAACGCCGTCGTGAAGAATCGGCAGACGGCCACCAGTCCCTTGAACACCGAGCCCTGCGTCGTGTAAACATTGAACGTCTGCCCAGTGCGTGCCCATCCCGCGAATACACCATTGTCCAGCTTGGTTATTTCGTCGGGAATCGCGGTGATGAAATAATGACCGAACACCGCGTGGTAGTACTCAATGGCGGTTCCCACGAGAGGGGGCGGGATACTGCCGTCGGCGATATAGGCGGCGACATCGGCCAGATCGGTCGCGTTCACCGCAAGGGTGTTTGCGTAAAGGTTCGACATCTTGGGCTCGGTCAACGCACCGAGCAACCCTTGCACCGTCCCGCCCAGGCTGAGGTCAAGGACGCCACGGGTGGGAATGACGCCTTTGTCATGGCAGGCGTTGCACTGGTAGGTCACATCGAACAACATCCTGCCGCGCACTGCGTCCCCCGCACCATGTGCGCCGGGAGACCAGACGAGGACAAGGGCCAGGATCGCTTCAATCGCTCTTGCTCGAACGCGGTTCATCATCGCTCCTCCCGCATTGAAATGTCACATCCAGACAAGTCATTGCATGGAGGAGTCTATGCATCGACATGCGGGACGCCACCGGAATGTGACGAATCCGGCCAAGCGGCGACGAATCCGGCTGAGCGACGACGAATCCGGACCCATCCGGAACGGGTCCCCGTCCCGCACCGCGTCTCGCACAAGCAGTGCATGCAGTGACCGCGGTTGGCTTCTCGCTGGTAGACTCATACGCATGAGCGCGCCTTTGGTCAGCCGCTATCCGGTTCCGAAGCTCGAGGACCTCCCCGAGGACATCCGCGCGCGCATCCTGGCCGTGCAGGAGAAGGCGGGCTTCGTGCCGAACGTGTTCGTAACACTGGCGCACAGGCCCGACGAGTTCCGCGCGTTCTTCGCCTATCACGATGCGCTGATGGAAAAGGAGGGCGGCCTCACGAAGGCCGAGCGCGAGATGATCGTCGTGGCCACGTCGGGCGCCAACGATTGCCTCTACTGCATCGTCGCGCACGGCGCGATCCTGCGCATCTACGCCAAGAATCCGCTCGTCGCGGACCAGGTCGCGGCGAATTACCGCAAGGCCGACATCACACCGCGGCAGAAGGCCATGCTGGCGTTCGCGCTGAAGGTGTCAATGCACAGCAGCGAGCTGGTCGACGAAGACTTCGCCGCCATGCGTGCGCACGGATTCACCGACGAGGACACCTGGGATGTCGGCGCGATCGCGGCGTTTTTCGCGCTGTCGAATCGGATGGCCGACATGATCGCCATGCGCCCCAACGACGAGTTCTACCTGCTCGGTCGCGTGCCCAGGAAGTAGGTCCCTGCGCCGGTTTGCGCACCCGCGGGCCGTGCAGAGGCACAATGCGATCATGACGGCACGATTCGTTGTTCTGGTACCGGGTTTCTTCGGTTTTACGTCCGTCGGTGCGGTAAGTTACTTTGAGGACGTGGAGCAGGCCCTGCACCACGCGCTCCGCCGGCGTGGCGTCGAGGCCCGCATCATCCGGTGCGCGACGCAGCCGACCGCCTCGATCGCGCGGCGTGCCGACGCCCTGAGGCGCCAGGTTCTGCACATGGGTGGCCTCAAAGCGCGGGAGATTCACTTTGTCGGCCACTCGGCCGGCGGCCTCGACGTGCGCATGCTGCTGACGCCCGGTGTAAAGGTCGCGCGCGGCGACACGACAGAGCGCATTGCGAAGCTGACACGGACCGCCATTTCGGTCACCACGCCGCACTACGGCACGCCTCTCGCCAATCACTTCACCACTTTCCAAGGCCAGACACTTCTGCTGGTGCTAACCGCCCTGGCAACCTCAGGGCCGGGACGCGGCACGATTCTCGCCGCGGCAAAGGCCATCGCGCTGGTTGCGCGGCTTGACGATTGGCTGGGACGCAGGGGGACCACGCTCGATCGTATGGCCGGGAGCCTGCTGAGCAAGATCCGGTTCGACCGCCGGGATCCGGTCTGGAAATATCTGGGCGAGATCGAGCGGGACCAGGGCGCAATACTGCAGCTCACGCCGGAGGGTATCGACATGTTCGATGCGGCGGTTGCGGATCATCCGGGTGTCGACTACAGCTGTGTCGTCGCAGGCGTGCCTAAGCCGCGCGAGGAGTTCAAGCTGAAGTCGCTCATGGATCCCGAGTATCTCGCGCTGCGCACGTTGTTCAGGCTCCTGCACGCGCTCACCGCGCTGCCCCACCCGCAGTATCCGTACCCGAAACCGAGCAAAGCGACGCAGCGACTGCTCGATCACGGCCTCGGCTTCAAGGCTACCCCAGCTATCAGCGACGGCATCGTGCCGACATTGAGCCAGGTGCACGGCAGGTTGCTGCATGTCGCGCGAGCCGATCACCTCGATGTGGTCGGGCACTACACGCTGGCGAGCGGGCGGACGGGCGACTGGCTGCCCTCGGGCGCAGGCTTCACGCCCGCCGCATTCGAGGCCACTTGGGAGGCGGTCGCGGCGGAGATCGCAAGACGCCGCCGAACTGCTTGAGCCGCCGACCAGGTACGGTCGCCGGCTAGCCGACGCCCCACAGCTTGAACCACGCGAGCATGCGTCGCCAGCCGTCCTCGGCGTCCTGCTTGCGATAGTTGTCCGCGCGAAAGTCTGCATGAAAGCCGTGGCCTGATTCCGCATACACGACGAACTCGGACTTGTTGCCGGTTCCTTTCAATTCGTCGCGCATTCTCTCGACGTCCGACAACGGGATGCCGTTGTCCTTCGCGCCGTACAGGCCAAGCACCGGCACCTTGATGTCCTTGACCACGTCGAGCGGCATCTTCGGCATCGCATCGCTCATCTTGCCGTCGAGCGTTCCATACCACGCGACCGCCGCGCGCAGTTTCGGATTGTGGGCGGCATACATCCACACGGTGCGGCCGCCACGGCAGAACCCGGTGATGCCGAGCCTGTCGACATCACCCTTGCCGCTGGCCTTGGCGAAGGCCGCCGTCGCGTCGAAGTCCGACATCATTTCGGTATCCGCCTTGGCGTTGACGATGGGAATGATGTCGGCGATGTTGGTGATCTTGGTGAGATCGGCCTTGCGCGCATAGACATCCGGCGTGATTGCGAAATATCCGGCTTTGGCCAGGCGCCGGCAGACATCCTTCATGTAGGGATTGATGCCGAATACTTCGGGCGCCACCATGACCACGGCGAACGGGCCTCCTTTCGCGGGCATCGCGCGATAGCCGGGCAGCGTGCCGTCCGGAACCTTGATCGTGACCTCTCCCACTTCGAGGCCGACGCTGTCGGTGACGATTTCCTGCGCCGACGCTGTCTGCGCTGCGGCCAACGCAGCGCTGGCGCCCAATGCCGTCGTCAGGAAATCGCGGCGGTCGAAGACGCGTTCAGGTTCGAGAATTCCCCGGATGTCCGGATCGAGTTCGAGTTTCATTTCAATCTCCTTCAGGCCTCGTACACGACCTGCCCGCCCACCAGCGTGTAGCGCACCTTGCCCGGCACCTCCAGGCCCAGGAACGGCGTGTTCTTGCCCTGGCTCTTCAGCGCCTTGCGCTCGACGGTCCAGAATTGTTCCGCGATCGAACACGCAGATGTCCGCCGCTACGCCCGTGCGCAGGTCGCCGGCCTCCACACCCAGGAGCTTCGCCGGCTCGCTAGTGATCCTGGCGAGCGCGGCGGGCAGCGCCACTTTCTCTTCGGCCGCCCATTTGAGCGTGAGCGGCAGCAGGAGTTCCAGTCCGGTTGCCCCCGGCTCCGCTTCGCCGAACGGAACCTGCTTGCCGTCGTCGTCGACGGGCGCGTGGTCGGAGCAGATGAGATCGATCGTGCCGTCGGCCACGCCGGCGCGCAGCGCGGCGCGGTCGCGCGTCGTGCGCAGCGGCGGCACCATGTGCGCGTTGGAATCGAACCAGCCGATGTCGACGTCGCAGAGGTGAAGGTGATGAATCGCGACATCGCAGGTTACCGGCAGCCCCTCTTTCTTCGCCGCGCGGACGATTGCTACGCCCTCGGCCGTCGACAAGCGGCACAGGTGAACGCGCACGCCCGTGTCGCGCACCAGCGCGATGATCGTCATGAGCGCGATCGTCTCCGCCGCCGCCGGAATGCCCGGCAGGCCGAGCCGCGTCGCCACCTCGCCGTCGTGCGCGACACCGGTCTTGCCCAGGTAGCGGATCGCTGGGACGCAGCCAGACGCGATAGCCGAACGTCGACGCATACTGCATCGCGCGCAGCAGCACCTGCGTATCGAAGAGCGGCATGTCCGCGTGCGAGAACGCCACGCATCCGGCTTCCGCGAGTTCGCCCATCTCGGTCAGCGTCGTGCCCTTCAGTTGAACGGTCAGCGCGCCGATCGGATAGACGTGCGCCTGGTTCAGCAGTCGCGCGCGGTGCTTGAGCATTTCGACGAGACCCGGCTCGTCGAGCGGCGGATCGGTGTCGGGCGGGCACGCGAGGCTGGTCACCCCACCCGCAATCGCCGCGTCCATTTCGGATTCGAGCGTGGCCTTGTACTCGAAGCCCGGCTCGCGCAGCCGCGCGGACAGGTCGATGAGACCGGGCGCGACGACGAGGCCCTTGGCGTCGATGACGCGGCTCGCGCTCCATCCGCCGGGCGCCTTGCCGATCGCGGCAATCTTGCCCGCCGCGACGTAGACCGACGCCACGCGGTCGATCGCTTGCGCGGGGTCGACGACGCGGCCGTCCTTGATCTCTATTTTCATCAGTTGCCCGCGATGATGCTCATCACCGCCATCCGCACCGCGATGCCGAACGTCACCTGCGGCAGAATGACCGAGCGCTCGCCGTCGGCCACGGCCGAGTCGATTTCCACGCCGCGGTTCATCGGTCCCGGGTGCATGACGATCACGTCGGGCTTGGCGACCGCGAGCTTCTCCGGTGTGAGGCCGTAGTGCTTGAAGTATTCGCCGGCGGACGGCAACAGCGCGCCCTTCATCCGCTCGCTTTGCAGCCGCAGCATCACCACCACGTCGCAGCCCTTGAGCCCCTCGCGCATGTCATGGAACACGCGCACGCCGAGCGCCTCGACCTTGCTCGGCAACAGCGTCTTGGGCCCCACGACGCGCACCTCCGGCGTGCCGAGCGTCGTGAGGCCATGGATGAGCGAGCGCGCGACGCGCGAATGCAGGACGTCGCCGACGACGGCCACGGTCAGGTTGTGGAAGTCCTTCTTGTAGTGGCGGATCGTGTAGAGGTCGAGCAGCCCTTGCGTCGGGTGCGAATGGCGGCCGTCGCCGGCGTTGACTACGTGAACGTGACTGCGGCCGTGGGCGTTGAGATGCTGCGCGATGAGGTGCGGCGCGCCGGATTGCGCGTGGCGGACGACGAAGATGTCGGCGTCCATCGCGACCAGGTTGTCGACGGTGTCCAGCAGCGTCTCGCCCTTGCTCGCCGACGACACGCCGATGTTGAGGTTGATCACGTCCGCGGACAGGCGCTTGGCGGCGATCTCGAACGTCGTGCGCGTGCGCGTCGAATTCTCGAAGAACAGGTTGAAGACCGCCTTGCCGCGCAGCAGCGGAATCTTCTTCACTTCGCGCTCGGCGATCGACACGAACGGGTCCGCCGTGTCGAGGATGTTGCCGATCACGGGCGCGGGCAGGCCTTCCAGCGTCAGCAGGTGCGTGAGTTCGCCGTTCGCGTTGAGCTGTGGGTTGCGCATGATGTCAGCCCGCGACCTTTTCCACGCCGAAGCGCAGGCCTTCGCCCTCTTTCGCCAGCACGATCGACAGGTTGCGCGCGACGGCGAGCCGCGCGCCGCAGTAGGTCGCCTCGATCGGCAATTCGCGCCCGCCGCGATCGACGAGCACGGCAAGCTCGATGCGCGCCGGACGCCCATAGTCGAAGAGTTCGTTGACGGCGGCGCGCACGCTGCGGCCCGTGTAGAGCACGTCGTCGACGAGGATGATCGTCGCGCCCTCGACGTCGAACGGCAGGTCACTGCGCTTGGCGCCGGCCTTGAGTCCCGTGCGCGCATAGTCGTCGCGGTAGAACGACACGTCGATGTAGCCGACCGGATGCTCGCCCGGGATCATCTTGGCGAGGCGGTCGGCGACCCACGCGCCGCCGGAATAGATGCCGACGAAGGCGGCGTCGAACGCAACCGCCGCACGCATGCGCTCCGCGAGCGCCGCCAGCAACTCTTCAGCGTCAGGGATTTGCGGTGGTTGCATTGGGGTGACCCGGCTCATCGAACCAGCTCTGCAGGATCAGTTGTGCCGCAACCTGGTCGCGAACGGCGCGGCCCTTGCGGCCCGTCGCTCCCGCCTCGGCCTGTGCAGTCTGCGCGAGTTCGGTCGTCCAGCGCTCGTCGACCATGACCACCGGCAAGCCGAAGCGCCCTTCCAACTGCCGCGCGAAGCGCTGCGCGAGCCGCGTCGTCTCGTGCTCGCTGCCATCCGCGTGCGTCGGCAATCCGACCACCAGCGTTGCCGGCAGCCACTCCGCGATCAACTTGCCGATCGCCGCAAAGCGCTCGTCCGTGCGTTCGTCGTCGATGGTCGTGAGCGGGCGCGCCGTGCGCATGAGCGTATTGCCCATTGCCACACCAATGCGCCGCGTACCGAAATCGAACGCGAGCACCGTCGCGTTGGGGGAGGTGGCGGCCACGCGTCACGCGTGCCCGACGTCCTCGGACAGGCGGGAGAAATCGATGCCCAGCAGCTGCATCGCCGCCGGCAGCCGGCCTTCGGGAGGAACATCGAACAGCACGCCGGCATCCGCTTCGACGGTGAGCCATGCGTTTTGCGCGAGCTCGCTTTCGAGCTGGCCCGCCTCCCAGCCGGCGTAGCCCAGCGATACGAAGACGTCCGAAGGGCCATCGCCGCGGCCGACGGCCTCGAGGACGTCCTTCGACGTGGTCAGGCCCATGCCGTCGCCGATGGCGAGCGTGGACTGCCAGTTGCCCACCGGGCGGTGCAGCACGAAGCCACGATCGACCTGCACGGGGCCGCCAAAATGGACAGGCGCCTCGCGGAGCGCGCGGTCGGCGAGTGGAACATTGATCTGCTCGAACAGCGCCGACAGCGTCATGTCGATCGGCTTGTTCACGACGATGCCGAGGGCGCCGTCCTTGTTGTGTTCGCACACATAGGTGAGCGTGTGCGCAAAATTGGGATCCGCCATGGCCGGCATGGCGATGAGGAAGTGGTGCGTGAGGTTGATCGGCTCGCTCATCAACGGCGAATTGTAATCCGAAGGGGCGTAGGCGACAATGAAAACACACCCGGCCGGCCCCTTTTGGCCGGATTTGCGCATCGGATTGTTGCGTTTCGAGCCATGGCCCTTCATTTTTCTCCGGTTTGCCGGGTCGGCCGCGTGCTGGTGGCGGCGCTGTTCGCGGCCGCCCTGCCGGCCGCGGCGAAACTCACCGTCATGCACGGCTACGCCGATTACACGAGTGCGCTTCTGTGGGTGATGGCCGATGCGCCGGGTCCCATCGACATCGCGTGGCGGCCGGACGCGGCGGGCCCGGAACGCAGGATCACGCTGGACGCGAATGCAGCGTCGGGCAACATCGTGCTCGCCCGGCTGACGGGATTGGCGCCCGGCACACCCGTGAACTATCGCGTGGCCGGCGACGGCGACAACCGTGACGGGACGCTCACGACTCAGCCGTACTGGACGAAGCCGGCCGATGCGCGCGATCTCACCCTCGCGATCGGCTCGTGCTTCTTCCTGGCCGATCCCAATCCGATCTGGGGAGGACAGGATTACGGCGGAGGCTTCGGGATCTTCGACGCCATCGCTTCGCAAAAACCCGACGTCATGATCTGGATGGGCGACAACCTCTACTTCGAGGACTCCGACGAACTCGACCCCGACGCGATGGCGATGCGCTACAAGCGGCAGCGCACATTTGCGCCGCTGTCCCGTTTGTTGACGGCGACATCGCATGTCGCGACGTGGGATGACCACGACTACGGACCCAACGACGCCGACATGTCGTACGTCATGAAAGGCGAGTCCTTGCAGCTCTTCCGCCGCTATTGGGCCAATCCGAGTTACGGCTTGCCCGACGTTCCCGGCGTCTTCGGCCGCGCGCGCTGGGGCGACGTCGACATCTTCCTTCTCGACGACCGCTGGTATCGCTCGGCCAACCGTGCGCAGGACGGCCCCGGTAAGACGATGTTCGGCGCGCAGCAGTTGGCGTGGCTGCGCAACGCGCTCATCTACTCGCAGGCGACGTTGAAACTCGTCGTCAACGGCAGCCAGATGTGGAACCGGGCGAACCGCTTCGAGGGCTGGAATCACTTCGCGACCGAACAGCACGCGTTCGCGGAATGGCTGGCCGCGCAGAAGGTCGACGGCGTCATGTTCCTGTCCGGCGACCGCCACTTCAGCGAACTCCTGAAGATCGACCGGCCCGGCGCGTACCCACTCTACGAATACACGTCGAGCCCGCTGACGTCGCGCCCCTGGGGCAATCCCGACGCCGCGGAAAAGCAGAATCCCGACGTCGTGGCGGGCACGCTGCTCGGGCGCCGGCAGTTCGGGATGATCCGCGTGACCGGACCGGAAGACGATCGCCGGATCGCGCTCGAGAGCTACGACACGACCGGCAAGCTCAACTGGCGACACGAAATCCGCGCGCGCGACTTGAAGTCCCCGTAGCCGCCCGCCTTCCAACCCCGAATCCGGACCGCCGCCGTTTACGAAGGCGTCATCCCGATTCCGGAGGTTCCAAGTGTCGCCATCCAATGCCCGCCTCGGCGCATGGCTCGCCGTCCTGGCCGCTGTCGCCTCGTCGCCTGCCGCGGCCTTTTGCGGCTTCTACGTCGGCAAGGCCGACGCCACGCTGTTCAACGAAGCCTCGCAGGTCATCCTGGTCCGAAGCGAAAACCGGACCGTGATCAGCATGGCCAACGACTATCGCGGAGATCTCACCGAATTCGCGCTGGTCGTGCCGGTGCCGCAGGTGCTGGAAAAAAGCCAGATCCACGTGGGCGATCGCAAGCTCTTCGAGCGCATCGACGCATTCAGCGCGCCGCGGCTGGCCGAGTATTTCGATGGCAGTCCCTGCGCGCCGAAGTACCCGCAGGCCGCCGGTGCAGCAATGGACGCCTCGGCGCCGCGGTTCATGATGAAGTCGGAGGCGCGCAGGGACAAGGCACTGGGTGTCGCCGTCGAGGCCGCCTACACGGTCGGCGAATACGACATCGCGATCCTTTCCGCGAAGCAGTCCGACGGCCTCGAGACGTGGCTGCGGGAAAACGGGTATCGCATTCCAAAGGGCGCGTCCACTGCGCTGCAGCCCTATATCCGCCAGAACATGAAATTCTTCGTCGCGAAGGTCAACTTGGCCGAGCAGGCGAAGACCGGCGTAGCGTATTTGCGGCCGCTGCAATTCGCGTTCGAGTCGGAGAAATTCATGCTGCCGGTGCGCCTTGGCATGCTCAACGCGAAGGGACCGCAGGACCTGGTCCTTTATGTGCTCACGCCCAAGGGCCGCGTCGAGACGACCAACTACCGGACGATCAAGCTGCCCGCGAACATGGACATCCCGACCTACGTGCGCGGCGAGTTCGCGCGGACATACAAGGCGATCTTCGACGCGCAGGCCGCGCGCGAAGACTATCGCGCCATCTTCACCGAATACTTCTGGGACATGAGCTGGTGCGACCCATGCGCCGCCGATCCGCTGACCCGCGACGAATTGCGCCAGGCCGGCGCGTTCTGGGCCGCGGGGACAGGCGGCGGCCAACCGGTAATGCTCACGCGGCTGCATCTTCGCTACACGCGCGACACACTGCCGGAGGATCTGGCCTTCCAGGAGACGGCGGACCGGCAGAATTTCCAGGTCCGCTACGTGCTGCGGCATCCATGGACCGGCGACGAATCAGCCTGCGCCGAGGCCAAACCCTATTTCGACTCGGTCCGGCTGCGCCAGGAGAAGGAGGCGGAGACGCTGGCCGCGCTGACCGGAACCAGCGTCAATGCGATCCGTACGCGCATGTCGCTCGCACCGAAGACGGACAAGTGGTGGGAGGCGCTGTGGCCGGCATCGAAGCCGTGAATGGCCACGCGCTGACGATCGCCACGACGAGCGGCAGTTTGCGAACGTGGCTGCCGCAGGATGCGCGCGTCTACCAGATCCTGTTCCTCGCGTCGCTGTTGACGTTCGGCGTGCTGGCGCGCGACTTCACGCTGAAGCCTGCACAGATGGTGCTGGCCTTCGCGGCGGGATTCGCGACGCAGGCATTCTGGCTGCACGCGAAGGGACTGCAACAGAAGGGTTTCCTTTCGGCGCTCGTCACCTGTTTCGGCCTTTCGATCCTGTTGCGCTCGGACACGCTCTGGGTGCATCCGCTGGCCTCATGCGTCGCGCTGTCGGCCAAGTTCGTGATCCGTGTCAACGGCAAGCATCTGTACAACCCGGCGAACCTCGGCGTAATCCTGGCGACGACGCTGCTGCCGGGATCGTGGATTTCGCCGGGCCAATGGGGCAACGAACTCGCCGCCGCCGTATGGTTCGTTGCACTGGGCGGCGTGGTCGTCCAGCGCGCGCGGCGCTGGGACATCGCGTGGTTCTTCCTGGGCGGCTGGTTGGGCTTGGTCGCGCTGCGCGTGTTGTGGCTGGGTCAGCCATTCGCCGTATGGGCGCATCAGCTGGGCAGTGGTGCGCTGCTGCTCTTCGCCTTTTTCATGATCTCGGACCCGATGACGATCCCCAACCGGCGCGGCGCGCGCGTCGCCTATGCGCTGATCGTCGCGGCGGCCGCGTTCTGCTGGCAATTCGTGCTATTCCGTCCCAACGCACTCGTATGGGCGCTGTTCCTGGCCACGCCGATCGTCCCCGTCATCGACCGGCTCTGGCCGGCGGAGAAGTTCAGTTGGACTGAGACGCGTCGCTAATCCTCCTCGTGCCTCCGATGCTTGGCGAATTCGTTGGCGAGCTGCTGCTGCAGCATCGGCGGCGCGGGTTCGTAGTGCGACAGCGCCATCGACCATGCGCCCTGCCCGCCCGTCATCGACTTGAGCCGCGCGGCGTAGCCGTCGAGTTCGGCCAGCGGAGCCAAGCCGTTCACCGCCAGCGCGCCCGCCTGCATCGTCTTCGTGCCCGTCACCTGGCCGCGCCGCTGTGACAGGTCGCCGGTGACGTCGCCCATGTTGCCGGCCGGACAGTTGATCTCGACGCCGACGATCGGTTCCAGCACGATCGGCCGCGCCTTGGTGATGGCATCCAGGAACGCCTTGCGGCCCGCGGAGATGAAGGCGACTTCCTTCGAATCCACCGGATGGTATTTTCCGTCGTACACGTTCACGCGCACGTCGTGCAACGGAAATCCCGCCAGCGGCCCCGACGTCAGCACCTGCTCGACGCCCTTTTGCACGGCGGGAATGAGCGACGTCGGGATCGCGCCGCCTTTCACCGTATTGACGAATTCGAAGCCGGTGCCACGCGGCAGCGGCTCGATGCGCAGGTAAACCTCGCCGAATTGGCCCGCGCCGCCGGTCTGTTTCTTGTGCCGCGCGTGACCTTCGGCCGGCGCGGTGATGGTCTCGCGATAGGGAATGCGCGGCGGGCGCGTCGTGACCTCGAGCTTGAACTGGCTCGCCATCCGCTCCAGCACCGAACGGAGGTGCAGCTCGCCCAACCCCCACAGCACCGTCTCATTGAGTATGGTGTCGTGGGCGACCGACAGCGTGGGGTCCTCGGCCGTCATTCGGTGCAGCACTTCGGAAATCCGCTGCTCGTCGCCGCGACGCTTGGGCTCGATCGCGACACCGTGCATCGGCGTCGGGAATTCGAGCGGCTTCATGTGGATGTGGTCCTCATCGTGCGAATCGTGCAGCACGCAGTCGAATTCGATGTCGTCCACCTTGGCGACGGCGGCGATGTCGCCGGGGACGGCGCGGTCGGCCTCGATGTTCTTGCCCCCTTGCAGCATGAACAGGTGGCCGATCTTGAATGGCTTGCGCGCGTCGCCGACGAAGAGTTGCGTGTCGCGCGTGACGGTGCCCTGGTGCACGCGGAATATTCCGAGCTTGCCGACGAACGGGTCCATGACGACCTTGAACACATGCGCGAGGACGTGCTTCGACAGAACGGGTTCCGAGTGGAAATCCACGGCGGCGGCGCCCTCGCCCTTGGTGAAGAGCGGCGGATTGCCTTCTGCCGGATTGGGCAGGAGCTTCTCGAAGATCTGGATCAATTCGGGAATGCCCGCGCCGGTGCGCGCCGACACGAAGCACACCGGCACCAGGTGGCCCTCGCGCAGCGCTTTTTCGAAGGGCGCGTGCAGCTGGTCCGGCGAGATTTCGCCCTGCTCCAGGTAGAGCGACATCAGCGCCTCGTCGACCTCGACGACCTGGTCGACGAGCGCGCCGTGCGCGTCCGCGACCGATGAAAAGTCCGACTCGCCCGACGGATTGAAGAAGCAGTCGACGACGCGCTTGCCGCCGCCGGCGGGCAGGTTGATCGGCAGGCATTCCCGGCCGAAGGCTGCCTGGATGCCCGCCAGCAGTCCCGGAAGGTCCACGTTTTCCGCGTCGATCTTGTTGACGATGACGAGACGGCACAGCCGTCGCTTCGCCGCCCACTCCATCATCCGCGACGTGATCATCTCGATCCCGGATTGGGCGTTGACGACGATCGCGGCAGTTTCCACGGCATCCAGCGCGCCGATCGACTGGCCGATGAAATCCGGAAATCCCGGCGTGTCGATCAGATGGACGCGGGTGCCGTTGGTCTCGAAGTGCAGGAGCGACGAGCGCAGCGAATGCTGGTACGTCTTTTCCATCGGGTCGAAGTCGCTGGCGGACGTGCCGCGCTCCACGCTTCCGCCGGCGGGCAGCGCGCCGGACTTGACCAGCAAGCGTTTCGGCGAGCGTGGTCTTGCCCGCCGCGCCGTGTCCTACAAGCGCTACAGTACGAATGTTCTCCGTGGCGTAGTTCGCCATGCTTCCTCCAATGTTAGGCGATCAATTTACCGCGTTATCGCCTGCGTAGGTTGATGCGATGCAACAGCGCCGTCCGGTCGCGCGCTGTGACCCATGTCCCAGAACAATCCGGTCATCATCGCGAGGCCTTCGCGGGCGACAGACGCCAGCATGTGCTCGTTCGGCGCGTGCTGCGAACACGCCGGATACGAATGCGGCACCCACACGGTAGGCAATCCGAGGATGTCGGCAAAGCAATCGTTGGGAAGCGACCCGCCGAGATTGGGCAGGATGGCGGGCGGCGCGCCGGTCGTCGCGGCGATCGACGCCGCGACGCGCTTGACCCACGGATGGTCCGGGTCGAGGCGCGTCGCATGCATCAGCTCCATGCGCGCCGCGGTAACCGCGACATTCGCAAATCCATGGCTGTCGAGATGCGCGCGCAGCGACGGGATGAAGCGCTCATGGTCGCATCCGACGACGAACCGCAGTTGCAGATTGGCCGTGGCGCGAGGGGGAATCGCGTTGACCGGATGCTCGGGATTGCCGGTCTTGAACGCGAGCACTTCGAGACTGTTCCACGCAAATACCCGCTCTGCCGGCGACAGCCCGGGCTCGCCCCAATCGGCGTCGATTTCCGGACCACCGGGTTCGCCGGGCTCGATGTCGGCGAGGGCGCGGCGAACGGACGCCGCGATGGGCGGTGGCCGCAATCCATCGACCAGGATGCGGCCGCGCGCGTCGACGATCGAGGCGATGGCGTTGGCCAGTATCGTGCCGGGGTTGGCGAGCAGGCCGCCCCAGTTGCCGGAGTGATGGCCGCCTTCGCGCAAGGAGACGTCGAGGTCGAAGTTGAACGCGCCGCGCGAGCCCAGGAAAATCGTGGGCCGCGCCGCGTTGAGGCGCGGACCGTCGGAGGCGATGAACACGTCGGCGGCGAGCGCCGCGCGTTCGCGTTCGCATAGCGCATGCAGCCCCGGCGATCCCGTCTCCTCGCCGGTCTCGATCAGCCATTTCACGTTGAAGCCCAGCCGGCCGCGCGCGGCAAGCACGCGGCCGAGCGCGGCGATGTTGATCGTGTGCTGGCCCTTGTTGTCGGCAGTGCCGCGGCCGTACCAGCGGTCGCCGTCCACCGTCACGGACCAGGGGGACAACCCGGCACGCCATTGCGCGTCGTAGCCCAGCACGACGTCGCCGTGTCCGTACATGAGAACCGTTGGCAGGCCGTCATCTTCGTGCCGCGTGGCGAGCAGGAAGGGGCCCGCTCCGGCGACGCTGTTCTCGATGATTCTAAACACGAAACCCAGACGGGCAAGCGAGGGCCCGATTTCTTCGGTGAGATAGCGGTTAAGGTCGGGAAGCGCGTCGGCGCGCTGGCTCTCGGTGCGGTGCGCCACCCGCCGCGCGAGTTCCGCGAGCAGATGTCCGTCGTCGAACCACCGCGTCGCGGCCGCGATTGTCTGCTGGCGCGTCGGCATGCCCATGATGGTACCGCAACCCATCGATGGGGCCGCGAGAGACGGCGCGACGGGCCGCGCCCGGGGGATCCGATGGCGCGCCGCGGAAGCTACATCGACGCCGAGACGCCGGTCATTTCGCGCAGGTGCTTCAGCAGCTCGTCTTCCTGGTACGGCTTGCCCAGATACAGGTCGACGCCGAGTTCCGCGGCGCGGCTGCGGTGCTTTTCCGCCGTGCGCGACGTGATCATGATGATCGGAATGTTCACGTACTTGGGATCGCCCTTGATCGTCTTGGCGAATTCGAAGCCATCCATCCGCGGCATTTCGATGTCGAGCAGGATGACGTCGGGCATCTGCTCGCCGAGCACCTGCAGCGCGTCGACGCCGTCCTTTGCGGTCGTGACCGCAAAGCCTTCGCGCTGCAGCAGGCGGCTCGTGATCTTGCGCACCGTCAGCGAATCGTCGACGATCATCACCAGCGGCTGCGTCGAGACCACCGCGACGTGGGCGCGCGGCCGGTCGCCGAGCGCGCGTTCGTCGTCGGTCGGGATCGAATTTCGGTACGTCGGCGCGCCCGGCCAGTTGCACCGGATTGATGATCAGCACGATCTCGCCGGAACCCAGCACGGTGGCGCCGGAGATGCCGGAAACGCGCGCTAGTTGCGGCCCGATGTTCTTGACGACGACTTCCTGCGTTCCGACCATCTCGTCGACGTGGATCGCGGCGTGCGTCTGGCCGCTGCGCAGCAGCAGCACCGAGTTGTAGCGCAGCGTTTCCGGATTGTGCGTGGTGTCGCCCAGCAGGCGCGGCAGGTAATGGAACGGGTATTCGCGTCCCTGCCAGTCGACCTTGCGCTTGATGTAGAGGTCGAGCAGTTCCTGGCTCTTGATCTGCTGGACCTGCTCGACCATGGGCGCGGGCAGCGCCCACAGCCTGCCGCCGGCGCGAATCAGCACCGCCTGCGCGACCGCCAGGGTCAGCGGCATCGTCAGCGTGAAGTTCGTGCCTTTGCCGAGCGTGGTCGCCCACTTCGACGCGGCCGCCCAGCGCGGCGACTTCGGCGCGCACGACGTCCATGCCGATGCCGCGGCCGGAGATCTGCGTCACCTTCGACGCGGTCGAGAAACCCGGCTGGAACAGGAATTCGACGAGTTGCGCGTCGGTGGGCTCGGCATCGGCGGCAACCAGGCCCAGCGAACGGGCGCGCTCGCGCACGCGCGCGAAATCGACGCCGGAGCCGTCGTCGGCCAGGTCGATCACGACTTCGTTGCCGACCTGGCGAACCGTCAGCGATATTTCGCCGGTCTCGAGCTTACCGGCCTTGACGCGCGCATCGCGCGACTCGATGCCGTGGTCGAGCGCGTTGCGCAGCAGATGCTCGAGCGGACCGACCAGCTTTTCCAGCACCGAGCGGTCGAGTTCCACCTTGGCGCCGTGAATTTCGAGGTTCGCGCGCTTGTCCAGCTCCTTGGCGGTCGCGCGCAGGATGCGGTACAGGCGCTCCGACAGGCTGCCGAACGGCACGGTGCGAATGGAGAAGAGCCGCTGCTGCACTTCGCGCGACAGCCGCGCCTGCGCCAGCAGTGCGGCATCGGCGTCGTCCAGGTTCTTGAGCAGCGAATGCTGGACGGTGGACACGTCGTTGATGCCTTCGGCCAGCGAGCGCGTCAATTCCTGGAAGCGAGTGTACCGGTCGAATTCGAGCGGATCGAAGTCACCGGGTTGTTCCTGCATCAGCGACATCTGCGACTGGATCTGCGATTCCGCCTGGATTTCGATTTCGCGCATCTGCGCGCGCAGCCGGATCACGCTGTTGGTCAGTTCGAGCAGGTTGGCCTTCAGCGAACGCAATTCGCCTTCGACGCGCGCACGGGCGATGGCGACTTCGCCGGCTTCGTTGACGAGACGGTCGATGACGTCGGCGCGAACGCGCAGTTGCGCGCGCGCGCCGATTTCGAGTTCGGGTGTCGCTTCGGCAGGCGCGGGCAGCGCGGGCGCGGGCACTGCCGGAATGGCGTGGCGTGAGCGGCACAACGACCGGCCGTTCGGCCACCGGCGGTGCTGGCGCAGGTGCCGGCAGCTCGGCGACCGCGGCACTCGGCCGGCTCTTCTGCCGCGACCACCCACGGCAGCGGCGTATTGGTTTCGCCGCTGCGCAGGCGGTCGAGCACGAACGCGATGTGGTCGAGTGAGGTTTCGAGCGCCTCGAAGAGTTCGGGCGTCGCGGCGCCGGCGCGTCGCCCAGCGACCAACGCGACTCCATGAGGTGCGTCAGTTCGCCCAGGCGCATCGCGCCGGCCATGCGCGCGCTGCCCTTGAATGTGTGCAGCGTGCGGCGCAGTTCGGCGACCGCCTTGCCGTCGTGCGGATTGCGCTGCCATGCGCGCAGTTCCTCGCCGGCCTGCGGGAAGAATTCCGCCGCTTCGTCCAGAAAGATCGGCAGCACCTGTTCGTCGACGTCGTCGCGGATGGTCGCCAGCGGGTCTTCCTGCGCCGGCAGCAAATGGATGTCGCCGTCGTCCGCGGACGCCGGCGCCGCGGCGCGCGTATCGGTGATCCGCCGGAATCTGAGGCTGCGGTGATCGGGAACGGGAGCGGCGATTCCGCGGCGGCGGGTGCGGCGACCGCCGAGTCGTCTTCGCGGGCCGCAACGGCGGCGGCCGCACCCTCGGCGTCCTGCTCCTGGCTCGCGGTTTCCTGCCGCAAGCTCGTCCAGGTCGGCCTGGATCAGCGCCGCTTCGGTCTGGTCGCCGGCGGTGAACGCCTCGCGTGCTTCCACCCGATGCACGAATTGCGCCAGTCCGGCGACGGCGCGCGCCAGCACCGGCTGCGCGTTGCTGGGCAGCGGCGCACCACGCTCGGCCAGTGCCAGCAACGTCTGCTCGAGCGATCGCGCCGCCACCGCCACCAGCGGAAAGCCGCCCGTCCGGTGGATGCCGCACAGCGTGTGACTCGCGCGAATCATTTCCGCGGAAGGCACCGTGCGCGGATCGAACTGCAGCACCGACAGTTCGTTGTTCGAGCGTCGCGAGGTGCTGCTGGGCCTCGTCGACCAGGATCGTCCACAGCGATGTCGAAACGGTGACGCCGCCGATGGTGATTTCGTCGGGTTCCGCCGATGCCGTACGCCTCGACCGGCGGAACGTCCCCGGCGGGCAGGTCAGGGACCAGCTTCAGCACCGGCGCCAGCGGCGCATCGGACTCGCTGCAGGTCGAGTGGCGGCAGGCCGGTCACTTCGATGGTTTCCATCACCGCGTTGTCCGCCGCATGACCGGAATCGACGGCGTGCGCCGTCGGCTCGTCGTCTGCACCCAGTTCGGGAAGTTCGATCAGGTCCGGCGGCGGCGGCGGGACCGCGCCGGCGCGACAGGCTTGGGCAATTCGAATACATTGGAAGCGCGAATGGCGGTCGGCGGCGCGCGGCGCGGCACGCTCGGCGCGGCGCCCGGCAACTCGCCGTCGACGGCCGCGATGGCCGCGTGCAGTTCACGCGGGTCGGCGATCACGCGTCCCGCCTTCGTCAGCGCATCGACCCATTCGCGGAAACTGCGTTCGGCCACATCGATCATGGCCAGCACGGCAGGCGTCACCGGCCGCTCTTCCTCGATCAGGCGATTGCACACCTTCTCCGTCTCGTACGCGTAGTCGCCCAATTGCGTCAGGCCGACCATGCGGCCGCTGCCCTTCAATGTGTGGAAGCCGCGGCGCACGGTCCGCAGCGCTTCGCGGTCGCCGGGATTGGCGTTGAGCGCCGCGTGATTCTGCGCGACCGAATCGAGCACTTCGGCCGCTTCGAACAGGTAGATCTCGAGGAGTTCGCGGTCGAGCTCGCTGGCGTCGGTCGCCAGCAGCCGCTGCGTCTCCTCGGATATTTCCGGTGCCGGCGCCGGAAGTCTCGGCCATCGCGCCGACGGCGGCCGCGAGATTGGCGGCCTCGCCGGTCGCCAACTCCTGCAGCGCCGCGTCGACCTGCGCGACCAGATCCGGCGTCGCCGATCAGTTCCGCATCGTCGCGCAATCCGGTCAGTTTCTGCTTCAGGCCCTCGCGCGCCGCGGAATGCGCGGGCGCACTATGCACTTCCGCGACGAGGTGCGGGCAGCGCCGCGCGCAATTCGGCGACGGCGGCCTCGACGGAATCGCCGGCTTCCTGCTTCGGGTGCCGGCGCCTCGCCCAGGCGCTTGGCGATGAACGGCGCGATCAGCCGGTCGCGGTCGGGACGCTGCTGCTCCACCGCCTCGATGTAGAACCCCAAGCCCGACAGCGATTCGGCGAGCAGTTCCAGGTCCTCGTTGCTGACCGGCGCTTCCGGATTGGCGTAGGTCTCGATCTGCTGCTGGCACAGCTCGAGCAGGCGGTCGGCGTCGTCGAGTCCCAGGATGCGCAATGCGCCGCGGATCTGCTGGCTGTCCTTGCCCAGCGTGACGAGATCGGCGCGCTTGGTGTTGTCGCGGAAGAACGCGTCGAGCACCTGCTCCATGTGCCGCAGGTTCGCCTGGATTTCGCGGCCGACCTGCGCGAGCAGCACGCGTTCCTGCGCGCGCTTGCTCATCTCGTCCAGCATCGGCGCGCCCGACGCGGCGGTCGGCCGGCCCGCGCGCGCGGCGTCGAGGCGCGACAGCATCGCGTCGACCTGCTTCGGGAAATCGGGCGACAGGCTCGCGTAGTTCTCGAACGCGGACTCGGCCAGCAGCAGCGCCGTCGCGTATTCCATCGCCACCGATTCGGACACACCCGACGCGGGCATGCTTGTCGATGCGCTCGACCAGCGCCGCGGTGAGCTTCATCAGCGCGCCGTTGTGGATTTCCGCGGCCTTGGCGTGCACCGACGCCAGCGTCTGCTTCAGCTTCGGCAGGTTCTCGGCGCGGCCCGACGCCGCCTTGAGCCACGAATCCTTGGCACCCGCCAGCTGTTCGCGCGCTTCGCGCAGCAGCGGCTGCAGCCGCACGACGTCGGCGGACAGCACTTCGGCGGACGGGATGAGGCCGGACAGCTTGAACGCGCGCTGCACCGCCTGCACCTGCGGCGCCACCGGCGCGCAGATCGCGACGAAATAGAGCACTTCGCGGCGCAGCCGGTCGGCGACCTTGCCGCTGCCTTCGGCGACGCGGCGAATCTGCAGGTCGACGCGCGCGCACAGCTGCTTCACGCCGAAGCCGCGGTCGAGGCCGTTCTCGACGATGCCTTCGAGCAGCGCGCCGACGGTCCACCAGAACGCGCGCAGGCTGCCCTGCGCCGTGATGTCCTCGATGCCCGCGACGGCGTCGCGCATCGTCTGCGCGCCGGCGTCGTCGCCGCGCAGCCACGCGAGCATGCCGCGCTGATAGAGGCGGCGCTGCTTGACCATGTGCGACGGCAGCCGGTTGGGCGCGATCGCTTCGCGCGGCGCGATACGCGGCGCGCGCGGCGACAGGTCCGGATAGAAGAGATCGGTGGGCGCCGCGGCCTTGACTGCCGCGCGCCAGCTGCATCGCCTCGTATTCGGGATAGAGCTTGAGCGGGATCGGCGGCGCGCCGTTGACCAGTTCGTCCAGGAAGATGCGCAGCTTGCGGCACGCGCGGTCGACGACGGCGCACGCGGCCTGCGCCTCCGCGGCCGGCAACTCCTCCATTCGCGTCAGTTGGCGTTCGAGCTCGTCGGTGAACGCGACGACGGCGTCCAGGCCCACCATCTGGATGGCGCCGGCAGCCTGGTGGACGTGGGCGCGCGCGTGCTTGAGCGCCGTGGGATCGGCCGGATTGGCCTTGAACGGGGCGATCGTCTCCAGCCCGCGCGTCAGCGCCTGGTCGATTTCCCCCTGCACCCAGGACAGCGGGCCTACGTCGAATACGGGAGTCGGATCGGTCGCCACGGGCATTTACGCTCTTCGCGTCAAGATCAAATGAAACCTGTTGAGCAAGATCCGGGCCGCCGGTTGCGCGCCGACACTTCGTAATCCACAAGACGTGTGCAGGTCACGTGTATTCGCTCCCATCGGATTTCGCCGCGCCTGAGAAGGCGGCGACCAAGGGCGTCAGACCTTGAAGCCCGCCACGGACGAGCGCAGTTCCGCCGCCAGCTTGGTCAGCTGCCCGATGGACACGTTGGTCTGCTTGGTGCCCTCGGTCGTCTCTTCCGTGATCTTGAGAATGCCCTGCATGCCGCGCGTCACGTCGGTGACGGATGCCGACTGCATCTGCGTCTGCGCCGAAATCCGCGATATGAGGTCCGCGAGGTCGCGCGACACCTTCTGGATTTCCGTCAGCGCCTGGCCCGCGGCGTCGGAGAGCTTGGTTCCTTCCACCACGCCGACCGTCGACTTCTCCATGGCCGCGACCGCGTCCTGCGTGTCCGCCTGAATGGTCTTCACGATCGCCTCGATCTGCTTGGTCGCCTCGCCGGAGCGCTCGGCCAGCCGCTGCACTTCCTCCGCGACCACCGTGAATCCGCGCCCCGCTTCGCCGGCGGAGGCGGCCTGGATGGCGGCGTTGAGCGCCAGCACGTTCGTCTGTTCGGTAATGTCCGAGATCAGTTCGACGATTTCGCCGATTTCCATCGACGACTCGCCGAGGCGCTTGATCCGCTTGGACGTGTCCTGGATCTGCGTGCGGATTTCGTTCATGCCGGCGATCTGGTTCTGCACGACCTGGCCGCCTTTTTCGGCGGCCGCCAGCGATTGCTGCGCGACTCGCGCGGACTGCGTGGCGGTCTGCGACACCTCGTTGATCGACTCGGCCATCTGCAGCACCGACGCCGACGCCTGCTGGATTTCCTTGTTCTGCCGTTGCGACGCCTCGTACAGGCGGTTCGAGATCGCCTGCGTTTCCTGCGTGGCCTTGGTCACCTGGTCGGTCGCCGAGTTGATGCCGCGCACCAGCGTGCGCAACTCCTCGATCGTGAAGTTGATGGAGTCCGCGATGGCGCCCGTCACGTCCTCCGTCACCGACGCCTGCACGGTCAGGTCGCCGTCGGCCAGGTTGCCCATCTCGTTCAGCAGCCGAAGAATGGCTTCCTGGTTCCGCTTGTTCTCGCCTTCGCTTTCGAAGGCGCGCACGCGCGCGTCGTCGAGGAACACCTTGCCCAGCAGCACCAGGCAGGCCAGCGCGAGCAGCGCGAAGGTGATGGCGGCGCCCAGGAGCAGCAGGTGCAGCGGGTTCGCGCCCTCGAATTCGGTGGCGAGCTGCGTGGTCTCGTTCAGCAGCGGCTCGGCGTCGGTGTTGATGCTGCGCGCGGCCTGCTTGGCGACGACCAGCCGCGGCATGTTGGCCAGGATGGCGTTCACGCCGCCTTCGTAGGCGGTGAAGCGCTTGGCGAGTTCCGTCAGCGTCGCGCGCACGTCGTCGCCCTTCACCGGCGACAGGCGCAGCGGCTCGCTGCCCTTCAGGAGTCCGCTCAGGATGTCGCGGAACGTGCCCGAGTCCTTGCCCAGCAGGAACGCGACTTCCGGGTCGATTTCGTCGGACGACGCGAGCGAGTTGGCGTTCTTCGCGATCCGCTGCGACAGCACGGCCAGCTGGTTCGTGTATTCGATTTCGCGCAAGCTGCCGCCGCTCTGCCCGATCTGCTGCGACGCCTGCTGCGCCAGTTCCAGCACGGCGCTGTTGCCCGAATTGAGCGTCTCGAGGCCCTTGGCCAGCGTGGTCAGGCTGGTCTCGTTCGCGAGCAGCCGATCCGCCGACAGGTCGACGCGCTCCCACCGCGACTTGATGTCGCCCAGGAGCTTGACCGCCGTTTCGTCGTGCACGGTGTCGAGCGTCACGCCACGCGCCGTGCCGCCCGTCAGCAGCGCCTGGAGGTCGGCGTTGAAGCGCTCGCGGCTGTCCTTGACCGCCGCGAACGCGCTCGCCTGGCCCTGCGCCGCCAGCGCGCTGCCGCGCGCCAGCCGCTGCGACAGCATCTGCATTTCGGTCGCCGTCGCCATGGCCGCGGCGGTCTGCGACGCCTGGCGGCCGTCCAGGAACACCATGAGGGCGGCCAGCGCCAGGAAGATCACGAGCAGGAAGCCCAGCACCTGGAATTGCTTGGTCACCGGCAGGTCGCCGATGCCCCAGACCTTCTTCGGCATCGCCGTGACGGCGCTGGCGGTGCGCAGCTGGTCCATGATCGACACGGACGCCAGCGGGTCGTAACCCTGCTGCGCGGCCTGGTTCATCTTGACCTGCGTGGTCGGCATGTCCAGGTCCATGTCCGACGGCTTCTTTCTTTCGTTGCCGAACAGATTGGGCAGTTTCAGCGCCATTGTTACTTTCTCCCAAGGGGCGAGTTAAGCCGCGCACCCCTTAAATGCCTACCTGCAAAAATGCGGAATCGCTCGCGAGCTTCGCGAGATCGATTTCCTGCCACGCGTTGCCGTCGCCGTCCATCCAGCGCTGCGCATACCACGCTGGCGCATCGTGCGGCGGCGCCGCCGGGGCCAGTTCGACGATGTTGCGCAGTCCCAGCACGTGCTGGACGACGATTCCGGCGTTCATGTCGCCCGCCCGCGGGCCGAACAGCACCAGCCGGCTTTGCCCGCCGCCCAAGCCGGAGTCGCGGCCCAGAAAGGCGGAAAAATCGATGACCGAAAACAGGTTGCCGCGGATGTTGGCTACGCCCAGATACCACGGCCGGGTCAGCGGCACCGGGACGACGTTGGGCAGCGTCGTGACCTCGCCCGCGTCGGCCAGCCGCACCAGCCAGCGCTCGCCGCCGCTGGCCAGCCCCAGCCGCGACGACTCCACCTGCGCGGCGGTCTTGGTGGCCAGGCGGGACGCGAGTTCCTGCTGGAACGTGCGAAGGTCGAGTTTTGCGGTGCGCGCCATCTATGGCCCCCACGCTCGCGGCAATGGCAAGTGCGCCGCTCGCTGCCCCCGGAGGGGGCGGAGCAATCCCTCGGGGCGGCCCTTCGGGATTGCGGGATTGGCTTGGTTCCATGTTCAGCCGATCGCCGCGATCTTTTCCAGCAGTTCGTCGCGGTTGACGGGCTTCACGATGTAGTCGCGCGCGCCCTGGCGCATGCCCCAGATCTTGTCGGTCTCCTGGCTCTTCGACGTGCACAGGATGATCGGGATGGCCCGCGTGTCCGGGTCGCGGCTGATGGCGCGCGTCGCCTGGAACCCGTTCAGCCCCGGCATGACGACGTCCATCAGGATCAGGTCCGGCTTGAGCGACTTCGCCTTGAGGATCGCGTCCTCGCCGTTGTCGCTGGCCACGACCTCGTAGCCGGACTTGGTCAGCATGTCGTTCAGCACATGCCGCTCGGTCGGCGAATCGTCGACGATGAGAATCTTTCTGATGGCCATGGCTCCTACCCTGTTCTTCGCCCCAGCAACTTCGCGCGCCAGCTCGGACGCGCGTGAATCCGTGGCCACCATCATGCGGCCGCGCGATTGACGTGCGCGGCGACCGCCTTGAGGAGGCTTTCTTTTGTAAACGGCTTGGTCAGGTACTGGTCCGAACCGACCATGCCGGCCACGCGCCCGGTCGAACAGGCCGTCCTTCGACGACAGCATGATCACCGGCGTGTGCTGGAACTTGCCGTTTTTCTTGATCAGCGCGCAGGTCTGGTAGCCGTCCAGCCGCGGCATCATGATGTCGACGAACACCAGGTCCGGCTGGTGGTCGGCGATCTTGGCCAGCGCGTCAAAGCCGTCCTCGGCCAGGATGACCGTACAGCCCGCCTGCAGCAGGAAAATCTCGGCGCTGCGGCGGATGGTGTTCGAATCGTCGATCACCATCACCTTTACGCCCTGCAATGGATTCGGCTCCGCCAATTAATTCACCTTGCTCCATGCGGCGACGGTTGCGGCGACGCGCCAGCCGGCGCCCGCACTTGTCGTGTTCAAGTTTGCCACGGTCCAAGCGAACTGACTAGAGCATAAAGCTTGCCGGAATCGGCTCGCGACGCCGAATTCGCTCAAAATGCAACACGGCGGCAAATTTCTGGGACATTGTCCTGCCGTGGCGCGGCAGGGTTTGCCGTCGGGCGGCGTCGTGGGGGCGCGATCACGAACCCAGGAACATTCGATAGGCCGGATTGTCCGTCTCGTCCACGCAGGTATAGCCCAACCGGTCCAGAAAGCGCCGGAAATCGGCCTTGTCGGCCGCCGGGACCTGCATTCCGACCAGCACCCGGCCGTAGTCCGCGCCGTGGTTGCGGTAGTGGAACAGGCTGATGTTCCAGCCGGCGCTCATGCTGTTCAGGAAGCGCATCAGCGCGCCGGGGCGCTCCGGGAACTCGAACCGGTACAGGATTTCGTTCTTGGCCGCGGCGCGTGGCCGCCGACCAGGTGCCGCACATGCAGCTTGGCCATTTCGTTGTCGGTGAGGTCGAAGGCCTCGATCCGGTGCCGGTGGAACAGCGCGAGCAGCTCGCGCGTCTCGTGCCGGTTGGCCACTTCGACGCCGACGAAGAGGTGCGCCGTCTTCGCGTCGGCGAAGCGGTAGTTGAATTCGGTCACGCTGCGCTTGCCCAGCAACGCGCAGAACTCGCGAAAGCTGCCCGGCCGCTCGGGAATGCTCACGGCGAAGATCGCCTCGCGCGCCTCGCCCAGCTCGGCGCGCTCGGCGACGAAGCGCAGCCGGTCGAAATTCATGTTCGCGCCACCGGCGATGGCGACCAGCGTCCGGTCGCGGACGCGGTGCCGCTCGCACCAGGCCTTCATGCCGGCGACGGCGAGCGCCCCGGCCGGCTCCAGGATCGAGCGCGTGTCCTCGAAGACGTCCTTGATCGCGGCGCAGATCGCGTCGGTGTCGACGCAGACCATGTCGTCGACGTACGTCTTCGCCAGGCGGAAGGTCTCCTTGCCGACCTGCTTGACCGCGACACCGTCGGCGAAGAGGCCGACGTGCGGCAGCGTGACGCGGCGGCCGGCCGCGAGCGAGCGCGTCATCGCGTCGGAGTCGACCGGCTCGACGCCGATGATCCTGATCTCCGGCCGCACGCGCTTCACGTAGGCGGCAATGCCGGAGATCAGGCCGCCGCCGCCGACGGCGACGAAGATCGCGTCGATCGGGCCCTGGCATTGGCGCAGGATTTCCATGCCGACCGTGCCCTGACCGGCGATCACCTCCGGGATCGTCGTACGGGATGCACGAACGTGGCGCCCGACGCCTTCTGCAGCGCCAGCGCCCGCTCGTAGGCGTCGGAATAGGAATCGCCGTGCAGCACGACCTTCGCGCCGCGCGCCTCCACCGCGGCGATCTTGATGTGCGGCGTGGTCACCGGCATGACGATGGTGGCGCGGCAGCCCAAGCTTCTGCGCCGCGAGCGCCACGCCTTGCGCGTGGTTGCCCGCCGACGCGGCGATCACGCCCTTCGCGCGCTGCGCGGGCGTGAGGTGCGCCATCTTGTTGTACGCGCCGCGCAGCTTGAACGAGAACACCGGCTGCTGGTCCTCGCGCTTCAGCAGCACGCGGTTGCCGCAGGCGCTGCGACAGCGTCGGCGCCACGTCGAGCGGCGTTTCGATCGCGACGTCGTAGACCTTGGCGGTCAGGATCTTCTGCAGGTAGTCGATGGGCATGGCTGAGATACGGAAAGGGCGGCAAACGGCGGAATCGAAAACCATTCGAGACTAGCAGGAAAGGCACTTCGGCGCGAAACGGCGGTCGCGCACTGCAAGGCATCAGCGCGCATGCTTTCTGCTAGGCTTCGCCGGCCCATGCCGCCCGCCTCCCAGCCGTCCGCGCAAGCCCGCCGCCGCGCCCGCCACGCTCGCGGTCGTCGACCTGGGATCGAACAGTTTCCGGCTCGAGATCGGACGCGTCGAAGGCGACCAGATCTTCCGCCTCGACACGTGGCGCGAGACGATTCGCTTCGGCGCGGGCATGGACGAGAAAGGGCGCCTCACGTCCGGCGGCGCGGCGCGCGGCGCTCGCCTGTCTCACGCGTTTTCGCGAGCGCCTTTCCGGCCTGCATCCGTCCGCCGTGCGCGCCGTGGCGACCAACACGTTCCGCGTGGCGAAGAACGCCGCGACGTTCCTGCCGCAGGCCGAGGCGGCGCTCGGCTTCCCGATCGACATCATCGCCGGCCACGAGGAGGCGCGCCTCATCTATCTCGGCGTCGCCCACGTGCTGCCGCCGTCGACCGCGCCGCGCCTGGTGATCGACATCGGCGGCGGCTCGACCGAATTCATCATCGGCCGCGGCCTGACGCCGGAGCGCCTCGAGTCGCTGAAGTTGGGCTGCGTCAACATCTCGCAGCGATTCTTTCCGGGACGGCGCGTTGCGCGCCGATGCATTCGTGGCCGCCGAGACGCATGCGCGCGCGGAAATCGAGGCGATCGCCAGGAGTTCGGACGCGAGCACTGGCACGAGGCCTACGCGTCGTCGGGCACGGCGCTGGCGCTGGCGGCGATCCTCGAGGAGAACGGACTGTCAGCCGGCGGCATCACGCCCGAGGGCCTCGCGCGGCTGCGCAAGCGGATGGTCGGCGCGGGCCACATGTCGCGGCTGACGCTCGAGGGCATCAAGCCCGAGCGCGCGCCGGTGTTGCCCGGGCGGCTTCGCGATCATGGCCGCTGCGATGGCGGAACTGTCGTCCCGCGCGCTCAATCCGGTCGGCGGCGCGCTGCGCCTGGGCGTGCTGTACGACCTGCTGGGCCGCACCGGGCAGCGCGACAGCCGCGCGGCCACCGTCGAGCGCTTCCTCGAGCGCTATCACGTCGATCGCGCGCACGCGCAGCGCGTCGCGGCGATGGCGAGGGCTCTCTATCTCAAGGCGGCGCCACGCCCGACCCGGCGATCGCGCAACGCGTCGAATGGGCCGGGCTTGCTGCACGAGATCGGCTACACGGTCTCGCACATCGGCTATCACAAGCACGGCGCCTACATCCTCGAAAACGCCGACATGCCGGGCTTTTCGGCGCAGGAGCAGCGGCAGCTCGCCGTGCTCGTGCACGGCTGCCGCGGCGGATTGTCGAAGATGGAGCCCGCGCTCGACGACGCAGACATGATCGCGCAGGTGCTGGCGTTAAGGCTCGCGGTGCTGTTCCACCACGCGCGCCGCGCGATCGACACGCCGCGCATCGCGCTCAAGGCGGGCCGCTCGATTCACTTCGGCGTTTCCGCCAAGTGGCTCAAAGCGCCATCCGCTGACGCTGCACCTTCTCGTCAAGGAGCGCGAGGAATGGGCGGCATTGGGTCTGCGCTGGCGCTCGCCGTAGGAATGCGTTCGTCAGACGAAGTCGGGTCCGATCGACGCACCTTCAAGCACGACTGCGGCGCCGCCCTCGCGCGCGCGGTTCGACAACCACCACACGGCGCCCTTGCGCACGGACCAGTAGGCTTCCTCGCCGGAGAGCAGGAACGACGCGACGGCGCCGATCGTGGGCTGGTGGCCGACGATCAGCACCGGCTCGCGCGAATCGGGCCAGTTCGCGGCCGCGAGCGCCGCCGACACCGTCGCGCCCGGGGCAAGTTCCGGCACCGTCTTGAATTTTCGCTTCAGCGCAAGCGCCGTCTGCTGCGCGCGGTCGGCCGGCGACACCAGGATGCGGCAGGTGTCCGGCAGGTGCGAGTCGAGCCACTGGGCCATTCGCTCGGCCTGCTTCAGGCCCTTCGACGTCAGGCGGCGGCCGAGGTCGGGCTCGCCGGCTTCCGCTTCGCAATGTCGCCAGAGGATCAAGTCCATCAGGGTTCTCCTTCGGGGGCGCACATGCGCGCGAGCAGCGCGTCCTGTGCCGAGCGCGCCTTGGAGCCGCGCCGCCTCTTCACCTTAGTCCAGACGCCGTCGGAGTCAAGTTCCCACGCGTCGACGTTGTCGGCGAGATACGCGCGCAGCCCCTCGTCGACGACGCGCTTGCGCAGCACCTGGTCGCGGACCGGGAACGCGACCTCCACGCGGCGAAACAGGTTGCGGCCCATCCAGTCGGCCGACGACAGCCACACGTCGGGATCGCCGTCGTTGCCGAAGAACCAGATGCGGTGGTGCTCGAGAAAGCGCCCGAGGATCGAGCGCACGCGGATGTTCTCCGACATGCCCGGCACGCCCGGCCGCAGCGCGCACGCGCCGCGCACGATCAGGTCGATCTGCACGCCGGCATTGGACGCCGCGTACAGCGCGCGGATCACGCCTTCTTCCACCAGCGCGTTCATCTTGGCGACGATCTGCGCGGGCTTGCCCTCCTTCGCGTGCCGCGTCTCGCGGCGGATCATCTCCAGCACGCGCCGGTGCATCGTGAACGGCGCCAGCAGCAGCCGCTTCATCCGCGCGGCGCGCGCGAGGCTCGTGATGTGCAGGAACACTTCGTTCACGTCGGCGCAGATTTCCGGGTCCGCCGTCAGCAGGCCGAAGTCGGTGTACAGGCGCGTCGTGCGCGGGTGATAGTTGCCGGTGCCCAGGTGCGCGTAGGGAACCAGTCGCGACTGCCCGCGCCGGTCGTTTTCGCGGCGGATGAGCAGCGCCAGCTTGGCGTGGGTCTTCAAGCCGAACACGCCGTAGACGACCTGCGCGCCCGCGCGCTCCAGCCGTTCGGCCCAGTTGATGTTCGCCTCCTCGTCGAAGCGCGCCATCAGCTCGACGACGACCGTCACTTCCTTGCCGCGCTTGGCCGCCTCGATCAGCGCTTCCATCAGCACCGAGTTGACGCCGGTGCGATAGACGGTCTGCTTGATCGCGACGACGTTCGGATCGTCGGCGGCGCAGCGGATGAACTCGACCACCGGCTCGAACGACTGGTACGGGTGATGCAGCAGGATGTCGTTCTGCCGGATCGCCGTCAGGATGTCCGGCGCATCGCGCAGCCGGTCGGGCAGCCCCGGCACGAACGGCTCGAACTTCAGCTCGTCGATGTCGACCTGGTCGACCAGCGACGACAGCCGCGCGACGTTGACCGGACCGTCGCAGCGGTACAGATCGGCCTCGGTGAGGTCGAATTGCTGCAGCAGGAATTGCGCGATCGGCGCGGGACACGCCTCCGCGACTTCGAGGCGCACCGCCGAGCCGAACTGGCGCTCCGGCAGTTCGCCCTTCAGCGCCTGGCGCAGGTTCTTGACTTCCTCTTCGTCGATCCAGAGGTCGGCGTCGCGCGTGACGCGAAACTGCGAGTAGTCGACGACTTCGCGCCCCGGGAAGAGCTCGTGCAGGTGGGCGTGGATCACCGACGACAGCATGACGAAGTCGTTGTCGCCGCCGCTCACCTCCGGCGGCATCTTGATGATCCGCGGCAGCACGCGCGGCGCCTTGACGATCGCGATGCCGGTGTCGCGGCCGAACGCATCGTGCCCCGACAGCTGGATGACGAAGTTCAGGCTCTTGTTGACGACCTGCGGGAACGGGTGCGCCGGATCGAGCCCGATCGGCGTCAGCAGCGGACGCACTTCGCGCTCGAAATATTTCGCGACCCATGCCTGTTCGGCGGGCGTGAATTCGGTGCGGCGGACCAGCCGGACGCCGGCCCGGTCGAGCGCCGGGAGCACCTGGTCGTTGAGGACGCGATACTGGTCGGCGATCAGGGCGCGCGCCTCGTTGCCGAGTTGCGCGAAGAGCTCGCGCGCCTCCTGCAGCGTCATCCCCGACAGGCGGGACCTTCGCGCGCAGCTGCTCCTTGACGCCGGCGATGCGGATTTCGAAGAACTCGTCCAGGTTGCTGCCGACGATGCACAGGAAGCGCAGCCGCTCGAGCAGCGGCACCGCGCGATTTTCCGCGAGCGCGAGCACGCGCCGGTTGAATTCGAGCAGCGACAGCTCGCGGTTGATCGACACGGGATCGGGCGCGCTCACGGCTTCGGCAACGGCGACCAACCCGGCCGTTTCGGTCGGCACGCCCAGCGGCAACGGCGAGGTGGTGGAGTGTTCCATCAGGTTCGCAGGCGAGCGTTACGGTGGCGTGACAGTGCAGCCCTCACGCAGCCTTCTCGGACATATCGGCGGCAAGCCACACGCAGCGGCCTTTCGTTTCGCGGTCGAGCTCCTCGAGGTACGCTACGTGGGCGCGCAGTTCGTCGGCGGTCGGCAGCGTCACGACCAGCGTGGGCCGGACGGCGGGCGACGCGTTCGCGCTCAGCACCGTCGCCAGCGATGGGCCGGCACCCATGTCGATCGTCAGCGACTCCTGCCCGCGCGTCATCGCGAGATAGACTTCGGCCAGCAGTTGCGCATCGAGCAGCGCGCCGTGCAGCGTGCGGTGCGCGTTGGAAACGCCGAAGCGCTCGCACAGCGCGTCCAGGCTGTTGCGCTTGCCCGGGAAGGCGTCGCGCGCCATCGCCAGCGTGTCGATCAGTCCGCCATACAGGTCCACACAGCGCGAAAACCCGGCGCCCTCCAGTTCCTTGTCCAGAAACCCGATGTCAAACGGCGCGTTGTGGATGATCCAGGTAGCGCCGCGCGCGAAATCCATGAACTCGGGCGCGACGTCGACGAATTTGGGCTTGCCCTTCAGGTCCTCCCACGTCATCCCGTGGACCTCGGATGCAGCGGCATCGATTTCGCGCTCGGGATCGATGTGGAACTGGAGGCTGCGGCCCGTCGGCCGCCGGTCGACCATTTCCACGGCCGCCAGCTCGATGATCCGATGGCCCAGCTTCGGGTCGAGGCCGGTGGTTTCGGTATCGAGGATTATTTGGCGCATCAGGGGGTTCAGGAAAGACCGTGAACCCCGATTCTACGCCGCGCGACACCCTTACCCGAGAGTGGCTCGTTGGAGCGTCATCGGGAAGATGACCACCCGCTGACGCTCAACTTTCGCGGGACGTACCTCGCGACCATTGCTGCGCCGCAGCATCGTGCATAGGGTCGAAGGGTCCGTTCCGCGAAAGTTGAGCGTCGCCGGCTTCGCGGCGACGCTCCAACGAGCCACTCCACGCCGCAAATAGCGCAAGCGCTATTTGCGGTACTTCTGGATCGTGGACTGGATCTCCTGGATCGCGTGCTCGATCTCGTCGTCCGTCAGGTCACGCTGCGTGCCCTTGCGGTCGGTCAGCGTGAGCGTGCGGTCGATCTGCGTTTCGAATTCGCCCAGGCCCAGCGTTTCCGTGATCGTCGTCGACGGCTCGTCGGTGAGCGTTTCCGGTCCCCAGCGCACGACGATCGCGGACAGGTTGTCGCCGTCCGGGCCGCCGCGCTTCTCGCCTTCGCGCATCATCTGCGGCGCGGTCTTGAGGATGGGCGTGGACGTGAGCCACGTCGACATTTCCTTGTGGTCGAGCACGGCCCACAGCCCGTCGGTGCACATGACGATGACGTCGCCGTTGCGCAGCGGCGTGCGCCGCGACAGGTCGATCACCGGGTCGACCAGCCCGCCCAGGCAACTGAAGATCTTGTTGCGGTCGGGGTGGTCGATGATCTCGTCGACGCCGATGATGCCCTGGTCGACCAGGTACTGCACCTTGGAGTGATCCTTGGTGGAGCCTATCAGCCCGCCTTGCCGGAACAGGTAGAGCCTTGAATCGCCGACGTGCGCCCAATAGGCGTGGCCGGCCTGGACGATGCAGCACACGCAGGTCGTGCGCGGCGTCTCGAGCATCGAGAACTGGTTCGCGTAGGACCCGAGCGCGGCGTGCGCGCGCAGCATCGTGTCCTGCAGAAACTTGAGCGGATTCTTGAGGACCGGCTTGGCTTCCTGCTGAAAGCGCTCGATGAACAGACGCACGGCGATCTGCGCGGCGATCTCCCCGCCGGCATGTCCGCCCATGCCGTCGGCGACGACCAGCATCAGCGTGTCGCGGCTGTACGTATAGGCGAGCCGGTCCTGGTTGACCTTGCGCGACCCCTTGCGGGATTCCTGGAAAATCGTGAAACGCATGCTGCGAGGAACCGGACGTTACGCGCCGATTTGCGAGAACAGCATCTTCTTGAGATTGCCCATGAACGTAAGCTTGCGCTTCGTCTGCGGGATGTCACGAATGGCCTTTTGCAGAGCGAACACGCTTTGCGGCCGTTCCAGGGGGTCGAGGCGCAGGCACCAGTCGATGACCTCGAGGATGTTCTCGGAGTACTGGCCCGCCCAGATCTTCTTGGCCGACACCAGGTGGTCCTCCTGCACGCGCGCGTCGGCCGCCTGCGGCGCGAAGGCGGCGAGGCACGCGAACATGGAGGCGCCCACGCCGTATACGTCGGTCCATGGTCCCAGGCGGTCGGGCTCGCGGTACTGCTCGGGTGCCGCGAATCCCGGCGTGTACATCGGCGCCAGCTTGGGCCGCGCGCTGGTCAGCGTCTGCCGCGCCGCGCCGAAGTCGAGAAGCACCGGCGTGCCGTCGGTGCGCAAGTAGATGTTGGCGGGCTTGATGTCGAGATGCAGAAGCTTGTGCGTGTGCACCTCGCGCAGGCCGTTCAGCAGGTGCATGAACACGTGCCGCACGAGGCGCTCTGACATCTGGTCCTGGCGCATCTGGATCTGCTGCTGCAGCGTGCGCCCGCGCTCGTAGCGCATCACCATGTACACGGTTTCGTTGGCGCGGAAGAAATTCAACACGCGCACGACGTTCGGATGATTGATCTTGGCGAGCGCGCGGCCTTCCTCGAAGAAGCATTTCATTCCATACCGGAACGACGTCAGGTTCTCGGCCGAGCTCGCGCGGACGATGTCGCCTTCGGTGCGCAGGACCAGCGACGACGGCAGGTATTCCTTGATGGCGACCGGCGAGCCGGAATCGTCGAACGCCCGGTAGACGATCGAAAAGCCGCCACGGCTGATCTGCCGGTCGATCCGGTAGTTCAGCAGCTGGTAGCCTCCTACGAGGGCTTGGTTGGTGACGGCCATCGGGTGATTTCGTGAAAACGAGCGTTTGCTTCGGTTTGCCTTGGGCCGAAAATCGGGACGACCCGCCTGTGTTCGACCCTAAAGAGGCGCAATTCGCATGCCAGCCTCCGCCCCTTCGGCTTGCGCCGAGGGCGGTTAGCGCTTACATTCTCGACAACCCGGCAGACAAAGTAAAGGAAACGTCTTCGCGAGCTGCGGAAATGCTTGCAAATTCGGGCCCAGGGCCACCAAAAGTGCCAAAACGCCGCCGGAACCTGACGTTGCGCGGCGGTCGGGAGCCTGGCGAACCGGGTTTCGCGCAAGCGCTGCTGCGCCAAAAAGCGATGGCTGCGCGGCGCGAGGTTCGGCGAATATCGCGAATATTCGCAAGCCGAGCAACAAGGCAGAGCGGCGCTCTTGGCAGCGGATGGCAAACTGAGCGAAGGGACGTGGGCGCTTTGGGCACATTTCTGCGCTACTCGCCCTCACCCCATTTTTCGATATGCTTTCGGGCTAGCGCTTTGAACTGAGCCCCAACCGCCTTACGTCGCACACGCAAAACCCAGTCCGCCAGGCTCCGAATCCCAGATGATCCTCAGCATGACCGGCTTTGCTGCGGAGGCCGCCGAATTGCCGGGCTTGTCGCTGTCGGTCGAACTGCGCTCGGTCAATCACCGGTATCTCGACATCACGGTGAAGCTGCCCGACGAGTTGCGGCACCTGGAGCCCCTGCTGCGGGAACGGCTCGCAGGCGATCTCAAGCGCGGCAAGGTGGAGTGCCGCGTCGGGGTCAGCCGGACCTCTCCGGGCGCGGCCAAGCTCGCCGTGGACACCGCGCGCGTCGGCCAACTTGCGGAAGCGGCCGCTGAGGTACTGCGCGCGGCGCCCACCGCCGCCCCCATGTCGGTCAACGAGATATTGCGCTGGCCCGGCGTGCTGGCTGAGCCCTCGGTTCCCCCGGAGGAGCTGGCCGCGACGGTCGCGGCGCTTGTCGACCAGGCCGTACGTGACCTCGCGGCGTCGCGCCAGCGCGAAGGCGCCAAGGTCGAGGCCGTCCTCGAGGCGAGCTGCGACGGCATTGCGGAGCAGGTGGCCCGGGTGACGCCGCGCATTCCGGCAATCCACGCCGCATTCAACGAAAAGCTGGCGCTGCGGTTGAAGGAGGCGGGGCTCGACCCGAACGAGGACCGCCTGAAGCAGGAATTCGCCGTCTTCGCCACCAAGATCGATGTCGCCGAGGAACTGTCGAGGTTGACTACCCACGTGGCCGAGGTGCGGCGGGTCTTGAGCGCCGGCGGGAGCGCGGGCAAGCGCCTGGATTTCCTTGCGCAGGAATTGCATCGCGAAGCGAACACGCTCGGCAGCAAGTCGGTGGATGCCGAAATCTCCCGGGCTTCGCTGGAGCTCAAGGTGCTGATCGAGCAGATGCGCGAACAGGTTCAAAACGTCGAGTAGGCGCACAAAGGCGGCGCTCGCCTCCGCTTCGGGACCCGCCGCGACCGCTACGGGCGATCGCTCAACGCACCCCGGTCAGCCAACAGCTGGTCGAAATGTGCAATCGTGGACTTGAGACCCTCGGCGAGCGCGACCGTCGGCCGCCACCTCAGCGTTTCGATCGCCAGCCCGATGTCCGGGCGCCTCTGCCTTGGGTCGTCGGCCGGCAGCGGCTTGTGCTCGACCTTCGATCGGGACCCGGTCAGCTCGACGATCTTCGCGGCGAGCTCGCCGATCGTGAATTCGTCCGGATTGCCGAGATTGATTGGTCCGGTGACGGCGTCGCTGGTCTCCATCAGCCGCACCAGGCCGTCGATCATGTCGGTGACGTAGCAGAAGGAGCGGGTCTGCTGACCATCGCCGTAGATCGTGATCGGCTCGCCGCGCAAGGCCTGGACGATGAAGTTGGAAACAACGCGGCCGTCATTGGGGTGCATCCGCGGCCCGTAGGTATTGAAGATGCGAGCCACCTTGATGCGGAGGTGGTGCTGGCGCCAGTAATCGAAGAACAGCGTCTCCGCGCAGCGCTTGCCCTCGTCATAGCAGGAGCGCGGGCCGACGGGATTGACGTTTCCCCAGTAGCTCTCGGCCTGCGGGTGGACGGCGGGGTCGCCGTAGATCTCGCTCGTCGACGCCTGCAGTATCTTGGCCTTCACGCGCTTAGCGAGACCAAGCATGTTGATCGCGCCGTGCACACTTGTCTTGGTCGTCTGCACCGGATCGAACTGATACTGGATCGGCGACGCCGGGCAAGCCAGGTTGTAGATCTCGTCGACTTCGATGTACAGGGGGAACGTGATGTCGTGGCGAATGACCTCGAAGCGTGGCTCGCCTGCGAGCGCCGAAATGTTTTCGCGGGTGCCGGTATAATAATTGTCGATGCACAGAACCTCATGCCCGTCGCGCACGAGTCTTTCGCAAAGGTGCGAGCCGAGAAAGCCCGCTCCCCCGGTAACGAGAACCCTCTTGCGCAGTATGTCCCGCATTGCACCGCTCCTCGTCGGTTCGCGTCGATCGGCGTCCGTCAGCAACGGGCAGCCCCGATGCAAGCTTACCTCAGCGCACAATGCGAGCGTGATCGGAGGAGTCGTTGAGAGATTTCCTGCCGTATGGCAACGCGAAGCGCGTGCGCCATCACGTGGACGTTGTGGTAGAGCATCGCCTTATCCCACCCTGGTCAGGTCCCGTGGCGCGCGCGTAATGGCGGGCGAATTGGCAAGGTCGGCGCGTACGGCATTTTCCTGATTCTCCCGACGCGCAGTGTGCGGCGCGCACTCCGGCATGGAAGTGCAGCGTTGCACGGTATGATCGGTAGGGCGCGGCAATCGCGGTCGGAATGCCGCTATTGCGCCGCCGGCCCCGCCATTTCCAACCCAGCCAATCAAACCCGCATGACCGCCGCGCCCCCCGCCATCGCTACCAAGGCGCCCCCCGCATCCGGGTGCCTGTTCGTCCTCGCGGCGCCGTCGGGCGGCGGCAAGACGAGCCTCGTGCGCTCGCTGCTCGAGCGCGAGCCCGGCATCCGGCTTTCGGTGTCGTACACGACACGCGCACCGCGCCCCGGCGAACAGGACGGCGTTCACTACCATTTCGTCGACGAGGCCAGGTTCATGGCGCTCAAGGATGCCGGCGAGTTCCTCGAGCACGCGCAGGTGCACGGCTACTGGTATGCGACGTCGGCTACCTGGCTGCGGCAGCAGGTGCAGCACGGCCACGACGTGCTGCTCGAGATCGACTGGCAGGGCGCGGCGCAGGTGCGCAACCTGATGCCCGATGCCGTGCACATCTTCATCCTGCCGCCGTCGCTGGCCTCGCTCAGGGAACGACTGGAAAAGCGGGGGCAGGACTCTGCCGAGGTCATTGCCCGCCGGCTCGAAGCGGCTCGCGAAGAGATGCGGCACTGCGGCGAATTCGATTATGTTATTATGAATCAGGACTTTGCGAGAGCCGTCGACGATCTTTCGGCGATCGTCCGTGCGGCGCGCCTGACCGCAGCGCGGCAACAGGTGCGGCACGCGGCGCTCATTGCCCAGCTTCTGAACCGATAGCGAAGGTAACCGACAGAGGAACACTATGGCCCGCATCACCATTGAAGACTGCCTTGCCCGCATTCCGAACCGCTTCGAGCTGACGCTCGCCGCGACCAACCGCGCCCGCCAGATCACGTCGGGTTCCGCGCCGATGGTCGACGCCGATCGCGACAAGCCGACCGTCATCGCTCTGCGCGAGATGGCCGCCGGCAAGTTCGGCATCGAAATGCTGACCAAGACGGCGCCGATCATTCCGCCGCAGCTCTAGAGCGCCGCAACCGTGGAGCAGCGCGATCCGCTCCCACGCAGTTGCGTCGCTTTTCATGCCATGAATCGACTGGCTCAGTTGGCAAATGAGCAGCGATTCATGGGTGACGATCCCAGCCAAAAGTAGGTTTTCACTTTTGGCCGCCGCTACCATGTCCGAGATCGCGGAGTTCACGAGACACCTGGGCCACTACCTGCCCGCGCCCGACGTCGCGCTCGTTTCGCGCGCGTTCGAATTCTCCGAGTCCGCCCACCGCGGCCAGTACCGCAAGTCGGGCGAGCCGTACATCACGCACCCGCTGGCGGTCGCCAGCATCCTCTCGCAGTGGCGCCTCGATGCGCAGGGTCTCGCCGCCGCGCTGCTGCACGACGTGATGGAAGACACGTCGGTCACCAAGGGCGAGCTCGAGAAGAAGTTCGGCAAGCCCGTCGCCGACATGGTCGACGGCGTATCGAAGCTGGACCAGATCGAATTCGATTCGCGCGAGGAAGCGCAGGCGGAGAGCTTCCGCAAGATGCTGCTCGCGATGGCGCGTGACGTGCGCGTCATCCTGATCAAGCTGGCCGACCGGCTGCACAACATGCGCACGCTGGACGCGATGGCGCAGGCGCACAAGAAGCGCATCGCGAAGGAAACACTCGACATCTATGCGCCGATCGCCAACCGGCTCGGCCTGAACGCGCTGTATCTCGAGCTGCAGGACCTGTGCTTCAAGCATCTCTACCCGCTGCGCTACCGGATCCTCGCCAAGGCCATCAAGGCGGCGCGCGGCAACCGGCGCGAAGTGATGAACCGGCTGCTGGACGTGATCCGCGAAGGCTTCGCCAAGTCGGACCTCATCGCCGTCGTCACCGGCCGCGAGAAGACGATCTTCTCCGTGTACAAGAAGATGAGGGAGAAGCACTACACGTTCTCGCAGGTGTTCGACATCTACGGTGTGCGCGTTCTCGTGGCCGACAAGACCGGCTGCTATGCGGCGCTGGGCGTGCTGCACGAGCTGTACAAGCCGATCCCCGGCAAGTTCAAGGACTACGTCGCCATCCCCAAGGCCAACGGATACCAGTCGCTGCACACGACGCTGTTCGGCCCTTTCGGCACGCCACTTGAAGTGCAGATCCGCACGCACGACATGCATCGCGTCGCCGAAGCCGGCGTGGCCGCGCACTGGCTGTACAAGGCCGGCGGCGAACTCGACCTGGCCGAGGCGCAGCGCGAAACGTCGCGCTGGCTGCAGAGCCTCCTCGAGATCCAGTCCGAATCCGGCGACTCCAAGGAATTCCTGGAGCACATCAAGGGCGACCTCTTTCCGGACGAGATCTACGTGTTCACGCCGAAGGGCAAGATCATGGCGCTGCCGCGCGGCGCCACCGCGGTGGACTTCGCGTACGGCGTGCACACCGACATCGGCCACCACTGCGTCGCCGCGCGCATCAACTACGAGCTCCTGCCGCTGCGCACTGAATTGAAGAACGGCGACCACGTCGAAATCCTGACGTCGCCGACGGCGCGGCCCAATCCGTCGTGGCTGTCGTTCGTCGTCGACCGGCAAGGCCCGGTCGCGCATCCGCCACTACCTCAAGGGGCTGCAGCAGAAGGAATCCGCGGCGCTCGGCGAGCGCCTCCTCAACCAGGCGCTGGCGACGCTCAAGGTGGAGCCGGAGTCCATCACGTGGGATCGCTGGGAGGCGGTCGCGAAGGAATACGGCAGCAAGACGCATATCGAAATCCTGGCCGATATCGGTCTGGGCAAGCGCCTGTCGTTCGTCGTCGCGCAGGCGCTGACCAAGATCGCCGGCAAGTCGGACGACGCGCCGGCCGCCACCAATGCCAAGCTGGGCTCGCTGACGCTGCGCGGCGTCGAAGGCGTGGCGATCCAATATGCGAAGTGCTGCCGACCGATTCCCGGGGACGGAATCGTCGGCCAGTTCCGACGCGGGCAAGGACTGCTCGTGCACGGCCGCGATTGCGTGACGCTCAAGAAGCAGCGCCTCGACGCCGCCGAACTTGTCGACGTGGAATGGGCGCCGGACGTCCAGGGGACCTTCGAGACCGGCATGCGGCTGCTGGTATCCGACCGCCGCGGGCTGCTCGCGGATCTCGCCATGGCCATTGCCGACGCCGACGCCAACATAGACACGGTGTCCATGGAGCGACCCGACGGCGGTGAAGTGCTCGCGATGTTCTTCGCCGTGCAGGTGCGCAACCGCGCCCACCTGGCGCAGGTGATGCGCTCGCTGAAGCGCATTCCCGAGGTCAAGCGCGTGCAGCGAACGCGGACCTGAGCCCGTTCAGGCGTCCGCCGGTCAGGCGCAGTTCTGACCCGTTGCGCCTATAAGACGACGCGAATCGACCGTTCATCGCCAGGCGGCGCCTAACCCGCCCAATCGGGCGGTGGCCATTTATGGTTTTATTTCAACTACATACGCCATGGCCCGATGTTGGCATGGTTCCTGCTGATAAGCCTATGTTCTCTACACTTCTGGGAAGCTGTCACGGACAAGTTGCCGAAAGAACGCCCAGATGGATTCGCACACATACGACATGGCAAAGGAGCACAGTTTGAACCCACGCAGCGCATTTCTTAAGGCGGCAATCGCCGCCGCCGTACTTTCCGTCGCGGGCGCAGCTTCGGCCGGCGGCACGCACACCATCGCCGTCAGCGCCTCCGTTACGGGCACCTGCGTCGTCAACACCGCCAATTCCACTCTGGCGTTCGGCCCCCTCGACCCGGGTTCGGGCGGCACGGTGAATGCGGTGTGGAGTGGGGGCACTTTCCGGTGCACGAACGGCTCGGCCTATACGATCACCTCCGACGACGGTCTGTGGGAATCTGCCGCAGGTGGCGCCAACAACCGCATGCGACTGTCGACCGCCACCGACTGCAGTGTGCCCACGAATTGCGTCCGCTACACGCTCGGCAAGGCGGCCAACGGCACGGGCGCGGGGATGACCACCAACATTTCCTTCGCTGTCACCGGTCAGACCCTCATTGCGGACTACCAGAACGCCGCAGTCGGCAACTATGCGGACACCGTGACGCTGACCGTCGCTCCCTGACTTCGGGCGATCCGGCCGCCGATGGACCCCGCCGGCAGGCATTTCCTGCCCGCGGGGTTCGTCATGTACAGGAAGGCAATGTGATGAGAGGGGCGAGGATGCGCTCGCTGGCGATCGGGTTCGCCGCATTGGCACTCGCGTTTTTGGCTGCCGCGCCGGCGTTCGGACAGACATGCACCTTCAATGCCGGCCAGCCCGCCACCGCGAACTTTGGCGCGATCAACCCATCGCTCGCGACAACCATGACTTTCAGCGTCACGCTGCGATACAGCTGCTCCGGCGGCGCCACGGCGTCATTCACGATCACCGGCGCCAACGACACGGGACCTGGCGCTTACAGGTTACGAAACCTGGCGCAGCCGACGCAGTACATGAATTACACCGTCACCACGACAAGTGGCCCCGGCAGAAGAATCACTCTCAACGGACAGCTCGTGGCGGCGAACTACCAGAATGCCTACGTCGGAAACTACGCAGATACGTTGAGTGTATTGATTCTGCCATGAGCGACATCCGAACGCCTCCCCGAAACCGGCAGCGACAGCGCGTGGACGCCATGGTTACCGCACCGCGGCTTGCGCGCGCTCGGCTTCTTGCGGCGCTGCTCGCACTGGCAACGCTGCCGGCGACTGCCGGCGAGTACACCGTGAGTCCGTTGCGGATCGAACTCGACGGCGACGCGAAAAGCGCCGCGGTGACGTTGACCAACAGCGGCAGCGATCCGATGACCTTCCAAGTCGCCGCAAAGGAGTGGACGCAGGACGCCGATGGCCGCGACCGATACGAGCAGACAGGCGAAGTCATCTTCTTCCCGAAGATCTTCACGCTCCAGCCGGGCGAGGGCCGCGTCGTGCGCGTCGGCGTACAGGCAATTCCCACCGCCACAGAGCGCACGTTCCGGCTGTTTATCGAACCGCTGCCGGCACCGACGAAGGAACCATTGGCGCCCGGCGCGAATATCTCCATCAACCTGCGCTTTGCCTTGCCGATCTTCGTCAAACCCCCGGCACACGTGGGCGCGGGAGAGATCGACGTTGCGGTCCTGCGCAAAGGAGTGCTGACGTTCACGCTCCGGAACACCGGCAACGAACACCTGCGGATGGACGACGGTGTCGCGGTTACCGGGCGGGACGGGCGGGGCAACGAGGTCTTCACCCAGCGGATCGAAAACCGCTACGTCCTCGCCGGCGCGGCGAAATCGCTTTCGCTGGCAACTTCCAAGGAGGCGTGCGCGCGCCTCGCCACGATCGAGATCACGTCCCGTGCCGAGCAGGTCACGCTCCACCGGACACTCGACGTAGCTCCTTCGAGCTGCGAGTAATGATGTGCCGCCGGATCGGCCGCGCCGCGGTTGCGCGTGCCCGCCTCGCGTGCGCCTTCGCTTCATTCGCTGCGGCGCTCGGCCTCGCAGGCCTCGCGTGCGCGGCCTCGCAGGAAGCTTCGCTCGTCGCCGCGCTAGGTAGTGCCAGCCCGGAGACGATGGTCGTGCAAATGACGGTGAATGGCGAGCGCAAGGGGCAGTTCTTCGTCACTGTCATCGAGGGTGCCTTCCTCGTACGCTCGCAGGACCTGAAGGCGATCGGCCTCGTCGGCATTCACGGCAGGACCCGGATGCAGGGTGGCGAGGAATACGTGTGGGTGGCGTCCATTCCGGGCATCCGGACGACTTTCGACGAGGCGCGTCTTTCGCTGGACCTGGTAGCAAATCCGGACCTGCTGCCGGTAAGCAACGTCGAACTGTGGTCTGGCCGGGGGGGAAGGTTTTCTACCCGGACAACCCCAGTGCGTTCTTCAACTACGAAGTCGGCTATGCCAGCGGCAGCGACGGATTCCCGAAGGGCTTTTCTGCGACGACGCAACTCGGCGTGCGCAGCGGCAATTTCCTCTTTCTCAGTGATTCGACCTGCAATGCCCTGTCCGGCGACCACAAATGCATCCGGCTCACCACCAGCCTGATTCACGACCGCCGGGACACCCTCGTGCGCACGACCGTCGGCGATTTCGACGTTGCCCCCGTTTCGCTAGGCAGCGCGTTCACCATGGGCGGGGTTAGCTATTCGAAGCTCTACGACATCGATCCCTATGTCATCCGCTACCCGCAGCAGAGCCTGACCGGACAGCTGGCAACTCCCTCCACCGTCGACCTCTATATCGACGGGCAGCTCGTCAGGACACTGCATCTGCCCGCCGGCAACTTCGACCTCAGCAACATCACGCAGGTCACGGGCCTTCGCAAGGTGGACGTTGTGATCCGCGACGCTTTCGGCCGCGTGCAAACCCTCAACACGTCGTTCTATTCGAGTGAAAATTCGCTGAAGGCGGGACTCTCCGAATTCAGCTACAACGTCGGCGCTCCACGCGAGAATTTCGGCGTCGAGAGCAACGACTACGGGCCGCTGATGTTCGCGGGGTTCCATCGCTACGGCGTAAGCGATGCCCTCACGCTCGGCGTCCGCGCCGAAGGCAAGAGCGGACTGTTCAATGCCGGCCCTACTGCCACGATCGTCCTCGGCTCGGCCGGCCTGCTCAACGTCGCGGGCGCCGTGAGCGAAGTCGGCGGCCAGACCGGAGGATCCGGACTGGTGAGCTACAGCTATCTGGGCCAGCATTTCAACGCCGGCATCCTGCTGCGCAAAGACAGCCCCAATTACGCGACCCTCGTGAACTCAATAGTGGACCGGCGCAACTACGAGGGCGCCGCGACCATCGGCTATACCGCCCCAGGGTTGGGCTCGCTGTCCGCGGGCCTCGCCGTTTTCAAGGCCTATCAGGGACAGGACAGCAAGGCTGCGAGCCTCGGCTATTCGCGGTCCGTGCTGGGTGGGCGAGGCAGCGTGTTCGTGACGGTAGTGAATACGCGCGCGCAGGGCAGGCAGACCAACGTCTTCGCCGGCTTTTCCTACAACTTCGATGCGCAGTACTCGCTGATCGGCAATTACGAGCGTCTGAAGGGTGAGAGCAGCGAATCGATCCAGTTGCAGAAGGCGCAGCCAGTCGGGGAGGGACTGGGGTACGTGATCGGCGTGTCGCAAACAGACTCGCCGGGGGGATCGACCACGCAATTCACGCCGTCATTCCAGTACAACGGGCGCTGGGGCATCCTGCGCGGTTACGCACAGCAGGGCAGTGGCTCGGGCACGCAGAATAGCCAAGGGCTCTCCATCGCCGGCGGGATAGCCTGGGCCGGCGGAATGATCGCGGCCGGCAGGCCCGTCACCGACAGCTTCGGCGTCGTCAAGGTGGGCGACGTCGAAGGCGTGCGCGTACTCGTGAATAGCGAGGAGATTGGTAGGACCGGCTCCGACGGCCGGCTGTTCGTGCCTGCGCTTTCGTCCTTCATCGACAACCAGATCTCGATCGACGGCGCGAATGTTCCCCTCGACATAACGTTCCCGGAATCCGTGCGTCTGGTGTCGCCCCCTTATCGCGGCGGCGCCGTTGTCAATTTCGAGGCGAAACGCCTGCACGCTTTCGTCGGATCGTTCAAAATACGCAGCGGCGGCCAGACCAGACCCGCCGAATTCTTCGAAGTCACGCTCGACGTCGACGGCAGGCCCCTCACGTTCGTCACCGGCCGGGGCGGCGAGTTCTACGTGGAAGACGTGAAGGCAGGGCGTTACAAGGCGCAACTGTCCGCCAACGGGATGCGTTGCCGGTTCGAGCTGACGGTGCCCGAGGCGCAGGGCCCGCTGACCGACCTGGGCGAAACGGTATGCGACGCCGAAATCGATCCCGCAGCGGTGGTGATGAGCCGCGCACGCTGATCCTCGAACAGGGAGGCGGACGTGCGCCGGGGCGACAAAAGGGCCGCATGACGCCGGCCCTTCACTTCCTGCGACGCGGCGGACGATCAGGCGGTCTGCGCCGCCAGCACCTTCTGCAATTCACCCGATGCGTACATCTCGCGGATGATGTCGCAGCCGCCGACGAATTCCCCGTTCACGTAGAGCTGCGGGATCGTCGGCCAGTTGGCGTATTCCTTGATGCCCTGCCGGATCTCGTCGTCGGCCAGAACGTTAACGGAGAAATAATCGTCGACGCCGCTGCGCTTCAGGATTTCCGCGACGGTGGCCGAGAAGCCGCACTGCGGAAACTGCGGCGTCCCCTTCATGTATAGGACCACGCGATTCTTCGTGACCTGGTCCCGGATGGTGTCCTGCATGCTCATGGGAGCTCCTTATTGCGACGATCGGACATTTTACCCACCGGCTTCGGCGAGGCTGCGAAGACGAACATGCGGGCGGATGCACCCGGTTTCAACACGCGGGCGCCGGCAGGCGACCCGGCCGGACGGCGTCACTCCTTGACGGCGCCGGTGAGCCCGGACACGTAGTACTCGACGAAGAACGAGTAGAGAATCGCCACCGGCAACGACCCGAACAGCGCACCGGCCATCAGCGAGCCCCAGTGGTAGACGTCGCCTTCGACCAATTCGGTGACCACGCCCACCGGCACCGTCTTGACCTCGGAGGACGAGATGAACGTCAGCGCGTAGATGAATTCGTTCCACGAAAGCGTGAACGCGAAGATGCCGGCGGAAATGAGGCCGGGCACCGCAAGCGGAAGGATGATCTTGACCAGGATCTGCAGCCGGGAGGCACCATCGATCAGCGCACATTCCTCGAGTTCGTACGGGATCGACTTGAAATAGCCCATCAACAGCCACGTGCAGAACGGAATCAGGAACGTCGGATAGGTGAGGATCAACGCCAGCCGCGTGTCGAACAACTGCAGCTTGTAGACGATCGCCGCCAGCGGGATGAACAGGATCGACGGCGGCACGAGGTAGGCCAGGAAGATGCTCATCCCGACGTAGCGCGAGCCGCGGAAGCGCAGCCGCTCGATCGCGTACGCCGCGAGCACGCTCGCGAAGATGGAAATGAACGGTCGCCACCACGGTGACCAGGAACGTGTTCCACAGCCAGTCCGGATAGGCTGTGTCGAACAGCAGCTTCTTGACGTGCGGAGGGTCGGATTGCGTGACCCAGAACGGATTGCCCTCCCGCGACAGCAGCTCGTTGTCCGGCTTGAACGCCGTGATGGCCATCCAGTAGAACGGGAACAGCAGCACGATCACGAACACGGTCAACGGCATGTACACGGTGACCACGCGGCGCGGCAGCGAGACCAGGTAGTTCATTCCCTGCGAATCGGCGACCTCGGGGGCCCCCTCGGCTGCGGCTTGTTGTCGACGGCGCTCACTTGTCGCTCATTTGTCGCTTCCGCCCTGCTGCCACGCGCGGCGCTGCAGGCCGAAGTAGCTGACCATGATCGCGGCCAGCAGGAACGGGACCATCGCCGTCGCGATCGCGGCACCTTCGCCCAAGCTGCCGCCGGAGATGGCGCGCTGGAACGACAGCGTCGCCATCAGGTGGGTCGAGTTGAGAGGCCCGCCCCGCGTCAGCACGTAGATCAGCTGGAAGTCGGTGAACGTGAACAGCACCGAGAAGGTCATCACGACCGCGATGATCGGAGTGAGCAGCGGCAGCGTCACGAAGCGGAACTGCTGCCAGTCGGACGCGCCGTCCAGGCTCGCGGCCTCGTAGTACGACGGCGAAATCGTTTGCAGGCCGGCGAGCAGCGTGATCGCGACGAACGGCACGCCGCGCCAGATGTTGGCGGCGATGGTGGCGAGAACGCGCGTGCCACGGCTGTCGCCAGGAAGTCGATGTACTCGTTGATGATGCCCAGCTTCATCAGCGACCAGCTGATGATCGAGAACTGCGAGTCGTAGATCCACCAGAAGGCAATGGCCGAAAGCGCCGTCGGCACGATGAACGGCAGCAGCACGATCGCGCGCAGGAACGCCTTGAATGGCAGATGCTTGTTCAGCAGCAGCGCCAGCCACAGTCCGAGGCCGAACTTGATGACGCTGGCGACGATCGTGTAGAAGATCGTGTTGAAGAGCGCGAGTCGCGTGACGTCGTCGCCCCAGAGAAACTCGTAAGTTCTCGAGGCCGATCCACGCGCCGCCGCGGCCGATCTTCGCGTCCGTGAACCCGAGCCAGGTACCGAGGCCGAGCGGGTAGGTGAGGAACAGCACGCAGCAGCGCCCGCCGCGGGCAGCATGAAGATGAGCCCGAGCGTCGTGCGGTTGTCGAGCGCTCGCGAAAGTGCGGATTGCCGGGTGGCCACGATCAATTTGACGAACTAGGAGAAGGTTGTCGCGCGCTCAGACGCAAGGAGTGGCGAGAAGACGGGCGAACCGGCGCGAATTGAGCGTCGCCGGGAAGCGACGCTCCAATTCGCGCAGGTATGACGTCGCGCAAACCGGCTCGAAGAGAGCACGGAGTCTGCCGCGCGACGTTATACCTTGTAGTAGCGCTCCGCTCTCTTTTGCGCCCGTTCGGCCGCTTCCTTCGGCGTCTTCGCTGCCCGATGCCGCTTCCGCGACCATGTTCGACGATGATGAAGTCGGCGAGCGCGCGCCGCCGACGCGTAGCCCTCTGGCCCGCATAGCCGACGGGATCCTGTTCTTCATGCGAGTCGCGATACGGCGTCTGCTTCGGATCCACCGTCCAGATCGGGTTCTTCTCGTACGTACCGCAATGCGGGCGTCACGTACCCGATCGACGCCTGCCTGCCACGGCACGCATTGCTCGTTTTCCATCATGAAGCGGATGAATTCCTTCGCAGCCTTCGGGTACTTCGTGTACTTGAAGATCATCTCGGTGAAGAACAACTGGAACTCGGTCGGCGCCTTGACCGACCGGTCCGATCGGCAAGTTGGCGTGGTTGGATGTCGTTCGCCATTTCCTTGACCTTCGGATCGGTCGACGTCATGGCGGCGTAGTAGATCGAGATGCCGTTGGCGTGCGAAGAGCTGCCCGTCGAGGAACGCCTTGTTGTTGTTCGGATCGAGCCAGGACAGCGTGCCGGGGATGAAGGTCTCGTAGAGCTGCTTCGAGTATTCGAGCGCCGGCGATCGTCTCCGGACTGTTGATGACGACGTTGTTCTTTGCGTCCACCAGCTTGCCGCCGTGCGCCCAGACCAGCCAGTGCGTCCAGCTCGAGTCGCCAGTGGCGTTGCCGAGTGCGAATCCGGCCGGCGTGCCTTTGGACTTCAGTGCCTGGCACAGCTTGAGGAAGCCCGTCAGTCTCTCGGCACCGTGTCGAATCCCGCCGCCTTCACATGGCTCTCGCGATAGACGAGTGCGTTGCCCGCCGACACCCATGATGATCGCCACCCACTTCTTGCCATGGATCCCGTACACCTTGGCAAGGTCGTACCAGCCACCGTACTTGTTGCCGAGATAGTTGGCGAGGTCGGTAACGTCCACGAGCTTATCCGGATACTGATGCGCGTCTTCCATCGTGCTGATGATGATGTCCGGTCCGCTGCCGACGTTCGCCGCCACCGCCGCCTTGGGCCGCACGTCTTCCCAGCCTTCGGCGTCGACGCGCACCGGAATGCCCGTCATCTCGGTGAACTTCTTCGTGTTGGCGGCCCACACGTCCTCGTCGCCCTGAACGAAGCGCTTCCAGCGCAGCACGCGCAGGGTCGCGCCCTTTTCCGGCGTCACCTTGTAGTTCTGCGCCATTGCTTCGGGCGTCCACAGCGCCGAACCGGCACCGAATACGCCGCCGGCAGCAACGACCGGCTGTCGCCTTCAGGAAATCACGACGCTTGATATCGCTCATCATTGCCTCCGTGGTAAGTGGGCGGAAAAGTTGTTATTGCCCGGTTTGAAAGCTTCATGCCGCGAGCCGATCTCCGCTCGCCGCGTCGAATAGATGCGCCCTGCCCAAGGTCGGGCGTGAGCGCGATGCGGTCGCCGGGCCGGCAGTCGACGCGGTCACGGACCATCGCATTGACTTCCTGGCCGTTGAACCGGCAGTACAACTGTGTATCGGCGCCGGTCGGCTCGACCACGACGACGTCCGCCGGCAGTCCGCCATTGCCAACCAGCGCGCAATGTTCCGGACGGATGCCGTACATCACCGGCTGACCGTCGACGGCGCGCGAGCCCGAGGGCAGCGGCAGCGTCGCGCCGTCCGCGAACGCGACGTGCGGACGATGGCGCCCGGCCGCGCCGTGCCGGGAATGATGTTCATCGCCGGCGAGCCAATGAATTCCGCCACGAACAGGTTGGCGGGGCGGTCGTAGAGTTCGAGCGGGCCGCCCGTCTGCTCGACCAGCCCGTCCTTCATCACGACGATCTTGTCGGCCATCGTCATGGCCTCGATCTGGTCGTGCGTGACGTAGATCGACGTGGTCTTCAGCCGCTGGTGCAGCTCCTTGATCTCCGTGCGCATCTGCACGCGCAGCTTGGCATCCAGGTTGGACAGCGGCTCGTCGAAGAGGAACACCTGCGGATCGCGGACGATCGCGCGGCCCATCGCGACACGCTGCCGCTGGCCGCCGGACAACTGCCGCGGATAGCGATCGAGGTAGGGCGCGAGTCCCAGGATATCGGCGGCCTTCTTCACATGCGCGTCGATGTCGGCCTTCGATTGCTTGGCCAGCGTCAGCGCGAAGGACATGTTGGCGCGCACCGTCATGTGCGGATACAGCGCGTAGTTCTGGAACACCATCGCGATGTCGCGCTCCTTGGGCGCCATGCGGTTGACGACCTTGTCCCCGATCGCGACCTCGCCGTGGCTGATTTCCTCAAGCCCGGCGATCATCCGCAGCAGCGTGGACTTGCCGCAGCCCGACGGACCGACGAGCACGCAGAATTCGCCATCGGCGATCGCAACGTCGACGCCACGAATGACATGGGTCGAGCCGAACCACTTCTGGACGCCGGTGATCTTCACCGCGGCCATGGCACTCCTCCAAAGCCCGTTGTTCGGGATCGCCGCGCGACCGGGCGCTGCACGCGGCGTGTCTGTCGGTAACGAATCAGGGGGTGCGTGTCCCGCGGGTCACGACGTACTCGGGCCTTCCGCTCGCATACCAGGAGATGATGTTCTGTGCGGCCTTTCGCCGCAACTCTTTTTCCGCCTCGACCGAGTAGAACGCCGCATGGGGTGTCAGGATGACGCGCGGATGGCCGACCAGCGGCGAATCGCGCGGCACCGGCTCTTCCGGCAGCACGTCCAGCGCCGCGCCAGCCAGGATGCCCGCGTCGAGCGCGGCGATGAGGTCCGGCAGGTTGACGACGGCCCCCCGCGACGTGTTGACGAGGTGCGCTCCGCGCCTGACAGCGCCGAAGAATTTCGCGTCCACCAGGCCGCGCGTTTCAGCATTGAGCGGCGTGTGCAGCGAGACGACATCGGCCAGAGGCGCCAAGTCGGACAGCGTGGCTGCGCGCTCGACATACGCCGGGAAGTCGCCGTCGATGATGTAGGGGTCGAAGGCGACGACGCGCTTGAAGACATTGCGCGAAACGTGCGCCATGCGCTTGCCGATGCGGCCCAGGCCGACGATGCCCAGCGTCAGTTCTGACGGACGGCGCATCGTCCCCGGCGACATGAAACTCCATTGCCCGGCACGGATGTCGCGGTCGTAGGCGACGACATGGCGGATCGACGCGAGCGCCAGCGCGAGCGCATGCGTGGCGACTTCGCCGACGCCGTAGTCGGGCGAGTTGGCCACCCACACGCCGGCCCTTTCGCAGGCTTCGGTGTCGACGGTGTCGAAGCCCGCGCCGATGCGGCTGACAATGCCCAGTTCGGGAAGCGCGGCGACGACCTGCGCGCCGATCGGCGCGTACTGAAGGAGGATCCCGCGGCAGCCCTTGCCCGCCTCGATCACCTGCGCCTCGGTCCTGCATTGCGCGACGACAATCTCGAGGCCCGCCGGGTTGAACATCGCGCGCTCGAGGTCGACATTCGGATAGTCGTTGTCTGCGTAGAGGATTTTCGGCATCGGAAGGACAGGGACCGGCAAACGCGAAGCCCAAGGCGTCCGCAAGGGTAAGGGCGGCATCGCTGCTGGTCAAGTGGCCTGACCGATTCGCGCCCCATCGTTGCGCCCGCTGCTCGGCGGGTCCACAGCGAAAGGCACGCCGCCGTCTATAATCGGCCGCCCCGCCGCCTTCTCCCCTACACGCGAAAATCCGATGCCCCACCTCTTCCCGACCACGATCGCCGGCAGCCTGCCGAAACCCGGCTGGCTGGCCGAACCCGTCGCACTGTGGGCGCCGTGGAAGCTCGAAGGCGACGCGCTGGCGTCGGCCAAGCGGGACGCGGTGCGCCTGGTGCTCTTCGACCAGGAGCACGCGGGCATCGACATCGTCACCGACGGCGAGCAGACGCGCCGCCATTTCGTCACCACGTTCATCGAGGGCCTGGACGGCGTCGATTTCGCCAACAAGAAGACGGTGCGCATCCGCAATCGCTACGACGCCGACGTGCCGATGGTCGTGGGTCCCGTATCGCGCCGGCATCCGATCTACGTCGACGACGCCCGCTTCCTGCGTGCGGAAACGCAGCATCTCACCAAGTACACGCTGCCCGGCCCGATGACGATGGTCGACACGCTCTACGACGGCCATTACAAGAGCCGCGAGAAGCTGGCTTGGGCGTTTGCCGAGATCCTCAACGCAGAGGCGCGCGCGATCGAGGCCGCCGGAATCGACGTCATCCAGTTCGACGAGCCGGCCTTCAACGTCTACTTCGACGAAGTGCGCGACTGGGGCGTGGCTGCTCTGGAGCGCGCCGCGCAGGGACTGGCGTGCAAGACCGCCGTGCATATCTGCTACGGCTACGGCATCAAGGCCAACATCGAATGGAAGAAGACGCTGGGCTCGGAATGGCGGCAGTACGAGCAGACGTTTCCGCTTCTCGCGCAATCGCGCATCGATCAGGTCTCGCTCGAATGCGCGAACTCGCACGTGCCCATCGACCTCATCGGGCTGCTTGCCGGCAAGGACGTGCTCGTGGGCGCGATCGACGTCGCCAGCGACCGCGTGGAAACGCCGAAGACGTCGCGGTGACGCTGCGGGCGGCGCTGAAGTTCGTCCCCGCCGAGCGTCTGTACCCCTGCACGAACTGCGGCATGGTGCCGCTGTCCCGGGACATCGCGCGCGCCAAGATGCGCTCGCTGGCCGCCGGCGCCGCGCTGGTCCGTGCCGAGCAGGCCGGGTAGCCCGCGCGTTCGGCCCCCACCGCCTTGGCGCTAGACCTCGCTTGCCTTGCGGCCGGGCTGGCTGATTCCGCTGCCAGGCTTCGTCCCATCGTCCAGCGCCTCGGCACCCCTCCCGTCCGTCTGCCAAGAGTCTGCCCAACGAGCCTTGTCCTACCTTGTAACAGGGTATTTCCAAACCGGAAAATTTGGCGTATGCTCCCAAAGGTGTTTTGTTTCAAGTACTAAAGCACGTTCCTACGCGGACCAAAGGGCACAACCCGGCTGGTCGCGGTACTCGTACTTTTCTGTCCTTGAGAATGAAACATGGGGCGGGCATCCCGCCCGCCGATTATTTTTCTTAAGGAATTACAGAAATGGCAACAGGTACCGTGAAGTGGTTCAATGACGCGAAGGGTTTCGGCTTTATTACTCCTGATGGCGGTGGCGAAGATCTCTTCGCGCATTTCTCCGCGATCAACATGCCGGGATTCAAGACGTTGAAGGAAGGCCAGAAGGTCTCCTTCGAAGTCACGCAAGGCCCGAAGGGCAAGCAAGCCAGCAACATCCAGGCTGCCTGACGTTCCAAGCGTTCGCTCGATGAAAAAAGGCCGGGTTCGCCCGGCCTTTTTCTTTTCCGAATCTGTTCCCCGTTCGCGTTTATTTGGTCCCTCCTTGAGCCGGTCCGGCCGAACTCTGCGCATTTCGCAACGTTTCGAGGGCTGCGCCCGAGCGTGTCACCGCCGGCAGTGGCGCGATTGTTGCTGACCCGACGGGGTCACCAAGGGCCGCGAAGATCGGCCGCTAGGGAGAGGTCTCGCCGTGCGCCTGTTGCATTCGTGCATCAACATCCCGATTCCGGGGAATTTTTCCTTGAAAATCAACGATGTTGCTGTTACCATTTCGGCCAAATTCCGCCGGTTCCGGGGCGCCACGACGCTCGAGGACAGCCGGCACGCAACGCCATGCAAGCCGCGACAAGGCCGCAACGAGACGCAATTGTCCGATTGTGGGCCGGGAGACACGACTTTGGAGGCACCTGTTGCGCGATTCGCCCGTTAATGCTTCCGCGGGCGACTGTCGCGCCGTGAAGTTCGCCCGGGCCGCTCTGCTCGCGGCGCGCCTCTGCTGGTTCCATCCGTCGCGTTCGCGGCGATCGGCGTCAACAAGACGTTCAACCCGGTCAACGTTTCCGCCGGCCAGACGTCGACGCTGACGGTCATCCTGATCAACAACAATCCCGTGGCGGCAACCGGCGCGGCGTTCACCGACGGTTTGCCGGGCAGCGTGATCGTCGCGACACCGGCCAACGCGTCCACCACTTGCGCGGGCGGCGCCGTCACGGCGGTTCCCGGCGCCAGCAGCTTCTCGTTTTCCGGTGGCACGATTCCGGCGGCTGTCGGATTGGTGGCGGGCCAGTGCACGGCTCAGGTCGATGTCGTTGGCCCTGTCGCCGGCGTGTTCATCAACACCATTCCCGCGAACGCGGTCTCCTCGTCGCAAGGCAACAACGCGCAGGCCGCATCGGCGACGCTGACCGTCGCCGCGTTGCGCGCGGCGACTGGCGCCAAGGCGTTCAACCCGACGTTCCTGCACGGCAGCACGACGCTGCCCGCGCCGACGTCGCGTATCACGATCACGTTGACCAATCCGAATGGCGTGGCGCTGACGAATGCTTCGCTGACCGATCCGCTGCCGGCGGGAATCTCCGTTGCGCCGACACCCAATCCGACGACCACGTGCGGCGCGGGGACCGTGTCGACGACGGCGACCAGCGCGACGCTGACCGCTGGAACCATCCCGGCCAACGGCAACTGCAACTTCCAGTTCGACGTCGTCGCCACCAATCCCAACGCGTACGCCAACGGCAGCGGTCACGAACACCATTCCGGCCAATGCGCTTGTGACCACGCAGGGTGTCACCAACACGGCCTGCGTTCGCGGCCAGCGTCACGCTGCAAACCGGCGCGCGCGTCGAGAAGTCCTTTGCTCCCGCGACGATCACGACCGGCGGCACGTCGACGCTCACGGTCACGGTGCGCAATTTCAACACGTCTCCGCTCACCGGGACCATCGCCTTCAACGACCCTCTGCCCGGTACGATGCGCGTCGCCGGGCCGGTCGCGACCGGGGGCACCTGCCTGCCTCCGATGGCGTTCACACCGGCGCCAACGGCCGGCGACGCGTTCTTCACCGTCAGTGGCGGAACGCTGCCCGGCGCGACAATCGGCGTGAATTCCAATGCCAATTGCACCGTGACGATCAACGTCACGGCGACCAACGCCGGCCCCAATCCGGCGAACCTGACCAACACGATCCCCGTCGGCAATTTCGGCGGCGTCGCGTACTCGTCTGCCGGCGCCACGCTCACCGTCAACGCCACTTCCAGCATCACGGCCTCGAAGGCTTTCGCCCCGAACGCGGTCGTGCAGGGCGGCACATCGACGCTGACGGTGACGATCAACAATTCAGCCGCGGTGGCGGCTTCGCTCACCGCTGTGTTCACCGACAGCTTAGCGTCGATGGGCGCCGGCTATGCGGTCGCGGCGTCGCCGGCAGGTTCGACGACTTGCGGCGGCGTGTTGACCGCGGTTCCAGGTGCAACGTCTTTCTCGCTGCCCATCGGCACCACGATTCCCGCGACCGGATCCTGCACGATCACCATACCCGTTCAAGTCGCCGCCAATGCCGTCACCGGCGCTCGGACGAATACCGTCGCGCAAACCGTTCTCCAGACGACGCAAGGCCGCACGCAAGCGGCGATCACGGCCGTGCTCACCACGACTGCGGCGCTGACCGTTACCAAGGCCTACGTGCCGCTCACGGTGGCGGCAGGAGCGGATTCACGCCTGACGGTGACATTGACTCACGCGAACGGCGCGCCGGCATTCTCGGGCATGGCGTTCACGGACAATCTGCCGGCGGGCCACACGGTTTCGGCGACGCCCAACGTGGTGAGCACCTGCGGCGGCGTCGTCACCGCGGTCAGCGGCACGGGCTCCTTTTCGCTCGCCGGCGGAGCGCTGGGCTTGGGCGCCACCTCGTGCACGGTCGCCGTCAACATCACTTCGCCCGCGAGTGCCGGCGCCGTCGCCAACACGATTCCTGCATCGACCGGTGTAACGACGGCGGAGGGGTTCGTCAATGCGGCGGCAGCATCGTCGACGCTCACGCGCGTCGTCACCAACGTCACGCTCAACAAGTCGTTCAGTCCCGCAACGGTCCTGGTCGGCGGCGTGTCGACGCTGACGATCAACGTCCTCAACACCAACGCCAACGCGCTCGCGCTGACGACGACTGGCCTGGTCGACACGCTTCCGATCGGCTTGGCCGTTGCGGCCGCGCCGCTGCCTTCCAATACCTGCGGCGGCGCGCTCACGGCCGTCGCGGGTGCCGGAACCATCACGCTGACCGGCGGCTCGCTGGCGGCCAACGCGACGTGCACCATCCAGGTCCACGTCGTCGCCAACGCGAGCGGCAACCTCATCGACACGCTGGGCCCGGGATTGTTCACGTCGGCACAGGGCGTGACCAATCCGCTCACCGCGTCAGCAACGCTCGCGGCAACTGGCAGCGCCGATATGCAGGTGACGAAGACCGACGGGGTGGTGAACGTCGTGCCGGGGACGTCGACCACCTACACGATCGTCGTGAAGAACAACGGCCCGCAGCCTGTCGCAGGCGCCGGCGTGGTCGACAATCCGCCGGCGGGCATGACCTTCACCGGCTGGACGTGCGTGGCCTCGGCGGGCTCGGCGTGTGGCAACGCGAGCGGCAGCGGCCCGATCAACGAGCTCGTCGTCCTGCTCCTGAACGGCACCGCGACATATACGGTGACGGCGGCGATCGCCCCCAGCGCAACGGGGACCATCACCAACACGGTGACCGTCGTCGTGCCGGGCACGGTGATCGACACCAATCTCGCCAACAACACGGCCTCCGATACGGATACGCTGACGCCGCAGGCTGATCTCGCGATCACCAAGACCGACGGCGTGGCCACGCGTCAACGCCGGCGGCGCGACCACGTACACGATCGTCGTCACCAACGCCGGCCCGTCGAACGCCGACGGCGCGATCTTCAAGGATCCGGCCGTCGCCAACCTGACCGTCACATCGGTCACCTGCGGCAGCCCCGCCGGCGGTGCCGCGTGTCCGACCGTGCCCAACACGACGATCGCGCTGATGCAGGGCGCCGGCATCGTCGTGCCGACATTGCCGTCGGGTGGCAGCGTCACGTTCACCGTCAACGCCACCGTCCCCAGCGCCGCCACCGGCAGCATCACGCAACATCGCCACGGTCACCGCACCGGCCGGCGTCACCGATCCGACGCCGGGCAACAACACGGCGACCGACACCGACACGCATCACGCTGTCGGCCGATCTCGCGATCACCAAGACCGACGGCGTGGCCAGCGTCGTGCCCGGGCACTCGACCACCTACACGATCGTCGTCAGCAACAACGGTCCGAGCAACGTCACCGGCGCGACCGTCACCGACATCCTGCCTGCGGCGATCACCAGCGACACGTTCACCGCGGTCGGCAGCGGCGGCGCATCGGGATTCACCGCCAGCCGGCAGCGGCAACATCAACGACGTCGTCAACCTGCCCGCCGGCGCGACGATCACGTACACGCGTGGTCGCCAACATCAGCGCAGCGCCACCGGCACGCTCGTCAACACGGCGACGGTGACGCCGCCGGGCGGCGTGACCGATCCGACGCCGGGCAACAACACGCGCGACCGACACCGACACGCTGACGGCGCAGGCCGATCTCGCCATCACCAAGACCGACGGCGTGGCCAGCGTCAACGCCGGCGGCACGACCGACGTACACGATCGTCGTCAGCAACGCCGGACCGTCGCAACGCCGACGGCGCGATCTTCAAGGACCCGGCGGTCGCCAACCTCACCGTCACGGCGGTCACCTGCGGCAGCGCCGGCGGCGGCGCCGCGTGCCCGACCGTGCCCAACACCACGATCGCGCTGATGCAGGGCACCGGCATCGTCGTGCCGACATTGCCTGCGGGCGGCAGCGTCACGTTCACCGTGAACGCCACCGTCTCCAGCGCGCGCCACCGGCAGCATCGCCAACGTCGCCACGGTCACCGCACCGGCCGGCGTCACCGATCCGACGCCGGGCAACAACTACGGCGACCGACACCGACACCGTCACGCTGTCCGCCGATCTCGCGATCACCAAGACCGACGGCGTGGCCAGCGTGGTGCCCGGCACGGCGACGACGTACACGATCGTCGTCACCAACAACGGCCCCAGCAACGTGACCGGCGCGACGGTGACCGACGTGATGCCTGCGGCGATCGCCAGCGACACCTTCACGGCGGTCGCCACCGGCGGCGCCACGGGCTTCACCGCCAGCGGCAGCGGCAACATCAACGACACCGTCAACCTGCCTGCCGGCAGCACGATCACGTACACCGTCGTCGCCAACGTCGGCGTCGAACGCGACCGGCAACGCTGGTCGAACACGGCGACGGTCGCCGTACCTCCGGGGCGTGACCGATCCAACGCCCGGCAACAACAGCGCGACCGACACGGACACGCTGACGCCGCAGGTAACGCTGCAAGTCGTCAGAGAACGACGGCAGCTTGAACTACACGCCAGGCGGCAGCCGCGACTATACGGTCACCGTGACCAACACCGCGGCCAGCGACGCGCTGGACGTCACCGTCACCGACTTGCTGCCTGCCGGCCTGACGCTGACCGCGAACGTTTCCTGCACGGCGAACGGCAGCGCCAATGTGCGGCGCTTACTTCGGCAGCATCGGCGGAACGAGTTTCGGCACGACCAACGCGATGATCGCGGCAGGCGCGGGCAATTCGCTCGTCTTCACGGTGCCGGTCGCGTTCGCGGCGGGAATGACCGACCGATCCGCTGACGAACACTGCGACGGCGACCGATCTCGCGACGGGCGCCACGGCGTCGGGCAGCGGACATCGACGCGCTCACGCCGCAGGTCACGCTCGCGGTCACCAAGACCGACGGCAGCGCAACGTACACACCGGGGGGCACCGCGACCTATACGGTGACGATCACGCACGGCGGCCTGTCGGATGCCACGAACGTCACCGTCAACGATCCGTTGCCCGCGGGCGTGACGCTCACGGCAAACGCGTCATGCGTGGCGATCGGCGCCGCGAGCTTGCGGCATCGTGACCGGCACGACGGGACAGTCGGCTCTTCGGTACGACCGGCGCGGACGATTGCCGCCGGGCCGGGCAATTCGCTCGTGTTCACCGCGCCGGTCGCCTTCGCGCCGAGGCTGGCCGCCGTCCCTCGACAACACCGCCTCGGCCGTCGACGTCCTCTCCGGCGCAACGGGCGCCGACACCGACAGCGATACGCGCGCGGCGCAGGTCACGCTCGCCGTCAACAAGACCGACAACAGCGCGACCTACACGCCGGGCGGTCGGCGCGACGTATCTGGTTAGCGTCGCGAACACCGGCGTGTCGGATGCGCTCAACGTGACGGTGGGCGATATGCTGCCGCTGGGCGTGTTGTTGAGCGGCAACGTCACCTGCGCGGCCACCGGCGCGCGAACTGCGGCACCGTCACCGGCATAGCACCGGACAGGCAAGCTTCTGCCGCCACCGGCGCGGCAATCGCTGCGGGCGCCGGCAACTCGCTCACGTTCACCGTACCGGTTTCGTTTGCACGCGAGCCTCACCGACAATCCGCTGATCAACACCGCGACCGCGAAGGATCTGTCGTCGGGCGCAACGGGCAGCGCCACCGACAGCGACACGCTGGCGGCGCAGGCGGATCTCGCGATCACGAAGACCGACGGCGTCAATCAACGTCGTGCCGGGCACGACGACCACCTACACGATCGTCGTCACCAACAACGGCCCGAGCGACGTCACGGGCGCGACGGTCGCCGACCTCATGCCCGCAGCTGATCGCCAGCGACACGTTCACGGCAGTGGCCACCGGCGGCGCCACGGGCTTCACCGCCAGCGGCAGCGGCAACATCAGCGACACCGTCAACCTGCCGGTCGGCAGCACGATCACGTATACGGTCGTCGCCACCATCAGCGGCAGCGCCACCGGGACGTTGTCGAACACCGCGACGGTGACGCCACCCGGCCGGCGTCACCGACCCCAACCCGGCCAACAACAGCGCGACCGACACCGACACGCTGTATCGGCGCAGGCGGATCTCGCGATCACCAAGACCGACGGCGTCGTCACCGTCGCGCCGGGCACGACGACGACTTACACGATCGTCGTCACCAACAACGGCCCGAGCGACGTGATCGGCGCAACGGTGAGCGACGTGCTGCCCGCGGCGATCGTCAGCGACACGTTCACCGCGGTCGGTACCGGCGGCGCCTCCGGCTTCACGGCCAGCGGCAGCGGCAACATCAACGACACCGTCAACCTGCCGGCCGGCAGCACGATCACGTATACGCTGGCCGCCACCATCAGCGGCAGCGCCAGCGGAACGCTGTCGAACACGGCGACCGTAACTCCGCCCGCGGGCGTCACCGACACCAATCCCGGCAACAACAGCGCGACCGACACCGACACGCTGACGGCGCAGGCCGATCTCGCGATCACCAAGACCGACGGCGTGACCAACGTCAGTGCGCCGCGGGACGACGACGTACACGATCGTCGTCAGCAACAACGGCCCGAGCGACGCGATCGGCGCGACGGTGACCGACGTCCTGCCCGCGGCGATCGCCAGCGACACGTTCACCGCGGTCGCCACCGGCGGCGCGTCGGGCTTCACCGCCGGCGGCAGCGGCAACATCAACGACACCGTCAACATGCCGGCCGGCAGCACGATCACCTATACGGTCGTCGGCGAACATCAGCGGCAGCGCCAGCGGGACACTCGTCGAACACGGCGACGGTGACTCGCGCCGGCCGGCGTCACCGATCACCAACCCCGCCAACAACAGCGCGACCGACACCGACACGATCACGGTCATTCCGCTGGCGGATCTCGGCATCACGAAGACCGACGGCAGCGCGACGTACACGCCGGGCAACCCGATCACGTACACGATCGTGGTCAGCAATGCCGGACCCGTGGCCGCAGTCGGCGCGACGGTCGCCGATGTCCTTCCCGCCAGCGATCACCGGCGCGACCTGGACGTGCGCCGGCGCCGGCGGAGGCACCTGTCCGGCTTCGGGATCGGGAAACATCAACGCCAGCGTCAACCTGCCGGTCGGGCGCCAGCGTCACGTTCACGCTGACCGGCACGGTTGCGCCGACGGCAACCGGCAACCTCGTCAATACGGCGACGGTGCACGCCACCCGCGGCACCGTCGGATCCGAACCCAGGCCAACAACAGCGCCACCGACACCGACACGCCGACGATCCGTGGCCGGGCTCGCCATCACCAAGACGGACGGCAGCGCGACGTACACGCCAGGCGGCAACGGCGACGTACACGATCACGGTGACCAACAACGGTCCGTCGAACGCCAACAGCGTGACCGTCACCGACAACCTGCCGGCAGGCGTGACGCTGATCGGCCAGCGCCACGTGCGTCGCCATCCGGCACGGCGACGTGCGGGACCGTGACCGGAAGCTCGGGAGGCGCGATCGTTCCGGCGACCGGTGCGACGATCGCGGTCGGCGCGGGCAATCGCCTCGTGTTCACGCTGCCGGTGCTGTTCGCCAGCGAGCATGACGACCAATCCACTCGTCAACATTGCGACGGCGACCGATCCGGCGTCGGCTTCCGTGGCCTCCGCGTCGGACAGCAACGTCCTGGCGCAGGGACCGACGACGCCCATTCCGGTCGACAATCGCTGGGCGTTGTCGCTGCTCGCCGGCCTCATCCTGATCGCCGCCTGGCGGCGATCGCGCCGAGCGCTCGTTGCGCCGGCCGCAGCGTTAGGCCTCTTCGGCGGCGCACGACTCCGCTGGCCGTACAATTCGACGGCCATCGAACGTGCATATTCTCCGGGAGCACCCATGAGCGTCAGGGACCTGCTCGACTTGAGCGGAAAGGTAGCCGTCGTCACCGGCGGCTCGCGCGGCATCGGCCTGCAGATGGCCGAGGCGCTGGGCGAAATGGGCGCGCGCGTCGCCATCACGGCGCGCAAGCAGGACGAACTCGACGAAGCGCGCGCGCATCTCGAAGGCATGGATGTCGAATGCCTGCGCGTAGCAGGCGACCTCTCGCACTTCGCCATCGATTCCCGGCGATGGTCGACGCGGTGCTGAAGCCGTGGGGGCAGATCGACATCCTCGTCAACAACGCCGGCTGCAACTGGGCGGCGCCCGCCGAGGACTATCCGGACGACGGCTGGCGCAAGGTGATGAACCTCAATATCGACGCCGCGTTCTACCTGTCGCGCGAAGTCGGCCGGCGGACGATGATTCCGCGTCGAACCGGCAAGATCGTGAACATCGCGTCGATCGCCGGGCTCTTCGGCAACCCGCCGGACTGGGCGATGGAGACGATCGCCTACAACACGAGCAAGGGCGCGCTGGTGCAGCTGACTCGCTCGCTCGCCGCCGAATGGGGCGAGCACAACATCAACGTCAACGCGATCTGCCCGGGCTTCTTCCCGTCGAAGATGACCCAGGTCACGCTCGACCGCATTACCGAGAGTGTGATCGAGCTGACGCCACTGCGCCGGCTGGGCGGCGACGAGGATTTGAAGGGCAGCGTCGTGTATCTCGCGTCGGAAGCGTCACGGCACGTGACCGGCCAGGTGATCGCCGTCGATGGCGGCTGTACGGCGGTATGACGACCCCCACGCTCACTGCGTTCGCTGCCCCCGGAGGGGGAGCTGTTCGCGCCTCGGGGCGGCCCTCGGCGCTCACATTCCTTCGTGACCGCCACGGTCAATCCGGGGGCGAAACTCATCGCGCCGGCGCATCCGATCGATGCCGCCGCCCTCGCCGCTTGGCTGCGCGCGAATGTCGACGATGCGCATCGGCGACCTGGTCGTCGAGGAATACCAGGGCGGCCAGTCCAATCCCACGTATCGCGTGACGACCGGCGATCGCCGCTACGTCGTGCGCAGGAAACCGCCGGGAAAGCTCCTGCCTTCCGCGCATGCGGTCGACCGTGAGTACCGCGTAATGTCCGCGCTCGCGGGAACCGGCGTGCCCGTCACCAGGATGCACGCGCTGTGCGAAGACGACGCGGTTATCGGCACGGCGTTCTACGTGATGGAATATGTCGAAGGACGCATCCTGTGGGACCCGACGCTGCCCGGAATGACGCCGCCGCAGCGCGCCGCGCATTACGATGAACTCAACCGCGTAATCGCCGCGTTGCACCAGGTCGACTATGTCGCCGCCGGTTTGAGCGATTACGGTCGCACTGGCGCCTATGTGGAACGCCAGGTGGCGCGCTGGTCGAAGCAATATCAGGCGGCGGGTGCCGATCGCATAGATGCCATGGATCGGCTGATCGATTGGCTGCCGCAGCACATTCCCGCGGGCGACGAGACCTGCATCGTCCACGGCGACTATCGTCTGGACAACGTGATCTTCCATCCGACCGAGCCGCGGATACTGGCCGTGCTCGACTGGGAGCTCTCGACGCTCGGCCATCCGCTGTCCGATTTCGCCTACCAGGTCATGGCCTGGCGGCTGGGTCCACAGGAATTCCGCGGCCTCAAGGGGGCCGATCTCGGATCGCTGGGCATTCCGAGCGAAGCGGAGTACGTCGCCGCCTATTGCCGCCGCACGGGACGCGCGGCGATTCCCGATTGGGAGTTCTACCTTATCTTCAACATGTTTCGCATTGCCGCGATCCTGCACGGCGTTCTGTCGCGCGCGCTGCAGGGGAATGCGGCCAGCGCCGATGCGGTCGCCGCCGGCAGCCGCGCGCGGCCGGTGGCCGATGTCGCGTGGCGCATGGCGCAAGAATTGGCCTAGCGCGCCCTTGCGCCCGCATTCAAAACCTTCCAGGAGGTTCGCGATGAAGCCCCCGTCTGCAGCGCTGCGCAAAGCAAAAGAATCGTCGGCCCGAGCGCTCGCGCTGGGGACGCTCGTCGGATTGCTCGCGTGGGCGGGAGCGCCGGCGAATGCGCAAAGGGCGGCGGCGTTCGACAAGCGCGTGCAGCAGTACGTGGTCCATGACGCTGCGGCAATCCGCATCGACGATGTCCGCGTCATCGACGGCACCGGCGCGCCCGCCAGGGAAGGACAATCGCTTCTGATCCGCGACGGCAAGATCGCAGGGATCGGCCCGGTCGCGCAGGTGGGAAAGCAGGCCGCGGACGTCGTGATCGACGGCAAAGGGCGGTCGATCCTGCCGGGGCTCGTGATGATGCACGAGCACCTGCTGTTCCCGGATCCGCTGCCCGACGCCCCATCGTACGTTTCGGAAACGATGTCGTCGCCGAAGGCGTACCTTGCCTATGGCGCTACCACGATCCGCACGGCCGGCACGTTCAGCGGCAGCGACGACATCCAGGTCGCGCGCTGGATTCGCGACGGCAAGTTCATCGGGCCGGACATTCAGGTGACCGCACCGTTTCTGGAGGGCAATGGCAGCTTCGCCTGGCAGATGGTGCCGATCACCGATCCCGTGCGCGCGCGGTCGATCGTGAACTTCTGGGCCGATGCGGGCGCCACGTCGTTCAAGATCTACATGAACCTGTCGAACGCCGCGCTCGCCGCCGCCATCGACGAGGCGCACAAGCGCGGACTGAAGGTCACGGGGCACCTGTGCTCGATCACTTTCCACGAGGCTGCGGCCGCCGGCATCGACGGCCTCGAGCACGGCGTGATCGTGGCGACCGACTTCGTGCCGGACAAGAAGCCGGATTGGTGCCCTTCGTTCGAGGCTGCGGGAAACGCACTGCTTACGCTGCGCCCCGACGGGCCCGAGCTGGCCGAGCTCATCGCGACGCTCGTGCGTCGCAACGTCGCGATCACGTCGACGCTCGCGGTGTTCGCCGCCGGCATCGTTGACTGGTTTCCTGCCGTCGACGATCTCGCGATGCTCAACGATCAATCGCAACGGCGGGCGCTGGAGACGCTGGCAAGGGTCTACCGCAATCCGGAACGCCGGGAGCGTGCGGCGCGGCTCCTCAAGGCCGAGATGCAATTCGAGAAGGCATTCGTCGCGGCCGGCGGCACGCTGCTCGTGGGCACCGATCCCACCGGCTGGGGCGGCACACTGCCCGGCCCCGGGAACCATGCCGCGCTGCGGTTGCTGGTCGAGGCGGGCTTCACGCCCCTCGAGGTCATTCGCATCGCCACGCTGGCCGGCGCGCGCTTCCAGGGACTCGATGGCCGCATCGGAACGCTCGCGACAGGCAAGCAGGCGGACATCCTGCTCGTCGACGGCAAGCCGGATGAGGACATCGCGAAGCTCGGGCGCATCGACCTCGTGTTCAAGGACGGGATCGCGTTCGACGCGCCGAAGCTCAAAACAAGCTTGCGTGGCATGATCGGCAGATAACGCACCAGCGCCGGCTACGGGCTGGCGCGGACAACGGGAGACCGCTCGTGGACTTCGCATACTCCAGCAAGGTCAAGGACCTGCAGGCGCGGCTGACGCGCTTCATGGACGACAACGTCTATCCGGCGGAGGCCCCGTTCGCCGCGGAGGTCCTGGCGAACCGGCAGGCGGGCAACGCGTGGATTCCGACCAAGGTCATCGAGGCACTCAAGGCGAAGGCACGCGCGGCGGGCCTGTGGAATCTCTTCCTGCCGGAATCCGAATACGGCGCGGGGCTCACGAACCTCGAATATGCGCCGCTGTGCGAGATCATGGGCCGGTCGTGGATCGCGCCGGAGGTGTTCAACTGCAACGCGCCGGACACCGGCAACATGGAAACGCTCGTGCGCTACGCCAACGGCGAGCAGAAGAAGCAATGGCTGCTGCCGCTGCTGGCGGGCGAAATCCGCTCGGCGTTCGCGATGACCGAGCCCGATGTCGCGAGCAGCGATGCGACCAACATCGAGGCATCGATCATTCGCGACGGCGACCACTACGTGATCAACGGCCGCAAGTGGTGGACCACCGGCGGCCCCGATCCGCGCTGCAAGATCATGATCTTCATGGGCAAGACCGATGCCGCGAACCCCGACCGCCACAGGCAGCAGTCGATGATCCTCATTCCCGTCGACACGCCCGGCGTGAAGTTGAGGCGGGTGCTGCCGGTGTTCGGTTACGACGACGCGCCGCACGGCCATGGCGAATTCGACTTCGACAACGTGCATGTTCCCGTGGCAAACATCCTGCTGGGCGAAGGGCGCGGCTTCGAAATCGCACAGGGGCGGCTGGGTCCCGGGCGGATCCACCACTGCATGCGCCTCATCGGGCAGGCCGAGCGCTCGCTCGACTACCTGTGCCGCCGCGCAATGAGCCGCGTGGCGTTCGGCCGCGCGATCGCCGACCAGACGGTGACGCAGGAGCGCATCGCAAACGCTCGCATCGCCATTGACCAGGCGCGACTGCTGGTCCTGCATGCGGCGTGGAAGATGGACGTCGCCGGCAACAAGGCGGCGAAGAAGGAAATCGCGATGATCAAAGTCGCCGCCCCCGTCATGGCGTGCCAGGTGATCGACTGGGCGATGCAGGTGCACGGCGCAGCGGGCGTGAGCGACGACTTCCCGCTTGCGTTCTTTTACGCGCAGGCGCGCACGCTCCGCTTTGCCGACGGCCCCGACGAAGTGCACCGCAACCAGATCGCCAAACTCGAACTGGCGGAACATCGTCCGCCGAAATGACCGCCGCGCATTGCAACGTCGCCCCTAGCGCCGGGGCTTGTACCAGTACTTGTCGGTGAATTCCGTCGGCTTGCGATTCGTCAGGTGTCGCAGTCCCTCGCCGATCATCGCAAACAGGTGCCAGTCGCCGAACTCGTCGAATTTGCGCGTCGAGACGATCACCTTGGCGCTGGTGACGCGCTGCAACCGCTGGCCACGCGTTTTTCCGAGGCGTTTCAATGCCAGCAGGAAGCCGATGTCTTCGGCCACGAGCCGGTTTTCGTCGTAGCCGCCGATTTCCTCGAAATCCTTCCGGCGCACGAACACCACGCCGGTGTCCATGCCCGTGAACAGTGCAATCGGGAGCAGGACGAAGTAGGCGAGTGCGGTGCCCGGCGACCAGCGCTCGAGCGTCGCGCCCGTCGCGCCTCCCACGACGCGGCCCGTCGCGAGGGCCTTGTCGATGTCGATGAACGTCCGGCTGTGCACCTGAGAGTCGGCGTCGACAAAGGCCAGGATTTCGCCACGGGCGGCGCGCGCGCCGCCGTTCCGCGCAGCGGCAATGACGCGCCTCTCCACCGGCGCGACACGGCATCCGCGTTCGGCCGCGATGGCCGCGGTCCGGTCGGTCGACACGTTGTCGGCGACGATGACTTCGATGGCGTCCGCCGGCCCGTATGCGCCCCGCGCGACGTCGAGCGAGTCGAGCAGGCGCGGAAGCAGCTTCTCTTCGTTGTACGCCGGGATGACGACCGAGTAGCGCAAACTCATTCGTGCGGCGCGTGCGTCCACGGGGCGTAGTAGAGCATGACCTTGCGGCTCCGGCTCAACCCGTCAGCCCAGGCTGCGCAGCTCGCGCAGCGCCACCGACAGCATCGCCGCATCGGGAGACGGAACCGCGCGCAGCTCCGCGAGCAACTGTTCCGCGCGCTCCAGCGCCCGGCGATTCGCGTCCTGCCACGCGGCAACCAGCTTCGCCGGCGACGCGCCGTTGGCACCGGCGTTGGCGAGCACGGTACCGGTCAGCGCGCGCTGCAATCCCGAAAGGTCGTCCTGCATCGCGTTCTTGGCGAGCATCTGCCAGTGCTTGTCGCCCGGCAGCGCGGCAATCTTCTCGCGCAGCCACGGCACGCCCACCTTGTTGGCCAGGTCGAAATAGACGGTGGCCACCGGGTCGACCGGCCGCTTGGCGTTGGCCGCGACTTCGGCGATGTCCAGCGTCGCGTACAGCGTGTCGAACGTGACCACGCGCACCGCCAGGTCCTTCGGCACGCCCTGCGCGACATAGCGCGTGGCTGCGGCGTCGATGCGCGCCCGCTCGTTCGCATCCAGAAGCTTCGGCAGGCGTTCCGACAATTCCGCCACGCGCGGCGCAAAGTTCGCGATGGTGGCGCCCATGTCGTCGCCCAGCCGCCGCGAGCGCAGGAACCATGTCGTGCCGCGCTCGAGTTGCGCGCTGGTGTCGATCAGCATCGTGGACTGCACGGCATCGTCGACCTTGTTGTCCAGCGCCTCGATCGCCATCCACAGCGGAACCAGCCCGAAAACCTCGCGGCTAAGCAGATAGGCGCGCACGACTTCATGCGGCCGCGTTCCGGTCATCTCCGACAACCGGTGCACGAACGTGCTGCCCACACGGTTGACCATGCTGTTGATTACGTGGTTGGCGATGATCTCGCGCTTCAGCGGGTGCCGCGCCATGTACGTTGCGTAGGTTGACTCCAGCGCAGCCGGGAAATACCGGACCAGCGCCGTCGAAACCCAGGGATCGTCGGGAAGCGAGGATGCCAGCAGTTCGTCGTACAGCCAGATCTTGCTGTAGGCGAGCATCACCGCGCGCTCGGGACCGGTGAGGCCGCGGCCAGCAGTGCGCCGCTCCGCGAGTTCCTCGTCGGAGGGAAGAAACTCGATGGCACGGTTGAGCCGTCCGCCCTTCTCCAGGAATTGCATGAAGCGCGCCTGCGCATCGAGGAGCTGCGGCGCGATGCGCCCGGTGACCGACAGGACCTGCGTCTGGAAGATGTTGTCGCGCAGGACGAGGCCGGCGACATCATCGGTCATTTCGGCAAGGAGCGCGTTGCGCTGCTTCTCGGTGAGTTCGCCCTCGGCGATCGGCAATCCGAGCAGGATCTTGATGTTCACCTCGTGGTCCGACGTGTCCACACCCGCGGAATTGTCGATCGCGTCGGTGTAGATGCGCCCGCCGGCCGATGCGTATTCGACGCGCCCCAGCTGCGTGCAGCCCAAGTTGCCGCCTTCCACGAAGACCTTGCAGCGCAGCTCGCGGCCATTGACGCGCAGCGCATCGTTGGCGCGGTCGCCGACCTGCGCATGCGTCTCGCTCGAGGCTTTGACGTACGTGCCGATTCCACCGTTGTAGATCAGGTCGACCGGCGCCTTGAGTATCGCGTTGACGAGTTCGGTCGGCGTCAGCGCATCGGCCGTGATGGCCAGCGCCGCCTTGACCTCCGGCGTGAGCGGGATCGACTTCGCGCTTCGCGCGTGGATGCCGCCTCCCTTCGAAAGGAGCTTGGTGTCGTAGTCGGCCCACGTGGAACGCGGCAGCTTGAATATCCGCTCACGCTCCTTGAAGCTCTTTTCCGCATCGGGGTTTGGATCGAGCAGGATGTGGCGGTGGTCGAACACGGCGACGAGCCTGATATGGCGCGACAGCAGCATGCCGTTGCCGAACACGTCGCCGGACATGTCGCCGATGCCGGCGACGGTGAAGTCGGTCGTTTGCGTGTCGACGCCCATCTCGCGGAAATGGCGCTTGACCGACTCCCACGCGCCGCGCGCCGTGATCCCCATCGCCTTGTGGTCGTATCCCACCGAACCGCCGGACGCGAAGGCATCGCCCAGCCAGTACCCGTATTCCTTGCTGATTCCGTTGGCGAAGTCCGAGAACGTTGCCGTGCCCTTGTCGGCGGCGACGACGAGGTAAGGGTCGTCGGGATCGTGGCGCTTAACCGTAGGCGGCGGCACGATCTTGTCGCCCACGCGGTTGTCGGTGAGGTCGAGCAAGCCGCGCAGGTAGTCCTGGTAGCACGCGACTCCCTCCTTCATGAGGGCCTCGCGGTTCGGGTTGGCAACTGAGGTAGCCGGCGCGCGCTTCAGCACGAAGCCGCCCTTTGACCCGACCGGCACGATCACCGTGTTCTTGACCATCTGCGCCTTGACGAGGCCAAGCACCTCGGTGCGGAAGTCCTCCGGCCGGTCGGACCAGCGCAGCCCGCCGCGCGCGACCCTGCCGCCGCGCAGGTGCACGCCCTCGAAGCGCGTCGAGTAGACGAAGATTTCGAACATCGGCTTGGGCTCGGGCAAACCCGGCACCAGCCGCGGATCGAACTTGAACGACAGGAAGCTGCGGCGCTTGCCTTCCGCGTCGCGACGCCAGAAATTCGTGCGGGTCGTCGCGAGGATCAGCGCGAGATATTGCCGCAGCACGCGATCTTCGGACAGGTTATCGACGTGCTCCAGCATCGCCTCGATCGCGCGCTGCTGTTCGCCCGCACGAGAGCCCGCACCCGCGCCCTGCGCGGGGTCGAAGCGCGTCTTGAACAGCGCGACCAGCGCGCCCGCGATGTCGGCGTGCGCGGCCAACGTGCCTTCGATGAATGCCTGCGACAACGGGAAGCCGATCTGGCGCATGTATTTCGCATAGGCGCGCAGCACGACGATCTCGTCCGAAGGCATGCGCGCGGCGACGACCAACCGGTTGAAATCGTCGCTCTCGACCTCGCCGCGGAAGATGCGTCCGAAGGCATCTTCGAAGACCTGGTGCAGCGCATCGATCTCGACTTCCGTGTCGGCGCCGGCTGTCATCATGCCGAAGTCGTGAATCCAGACGGGACTCATTCCCTGCGGCGCCACACGATGCGGATGCTCGTCGAGCACCTGCAATCCCATGTGCTCCAGCATCGGCAGGCTGTCGGACAACGTCACCGGCGCGCCCAGGTGTAGGATCTTGAAACGCAACGTGCCGGGGGCGGCTTCGAGCGGCCTGTACAGCGTCATGCCGAGGGGCTGCTCCTGGCTCAATTTCGCCATCATCTCGATGTCGGGCACCGCGGACCGCGCCGCGACTTCCTCGCGATAGCCCGCGGGAAACGCGCTGCCGAACTGGCGAAGCAACTCGTTGCCGCGCGCCTCGCCCAGGCGATTCGAGAAGCGCGCCCTTCAGATCGTCGTCCCAGCGCCGCGCGGACGCAACCAGGCGCGCCTCGAGCTCGCGCACATCGAACTGGGGAATCGTGCCGGGCGTCGTGCGCACGGTGATCTGGATGCGCGCCAGCACGGACTCGGACAGGTGGACGTTGAATTCGGAGCTGGTGCCGTTGAAGGCTTGGGTCAATATCGCCTGCCACTTCCGACGCAACTCGGTCGAGAAATTTTCGCGCGGAGCGTAGATCAGGCACGACAGGAACCGCTCGAACGGATCGCGCCGGACGAAGAGCCGGAAGCGCTGGCGCTCGCCCAGGTGGAGGATCGCCATCGACGTGCGCAGCAGGTCGTCCTCGGTGGTCTGGAACAACTCGTCGCGCGGATAGTTGGCGAGGATGTTGATCAGCGCCTTGCCGGCATGGCTGCCGGGCGCCAGCCCCGCGCGCGCAACGACATCGGCCGTCTTGCGCCGGAGCAGCGGGATGTCCGCCGGATTGGCGCTGTAAGCCGTGGACGTGTAAAGGCCGAGGAACCGGTCCTCGCCGGTCACCGTGCCCTTGGCGTCGAAACGCTTGACGGCGATGTAGTCGAGATAGCCCGGCCGGTGCACGGTCGAGCGCGCCGTCGACTTGGTGATGATCAGAAGCTCGGGCCGCCGTGCGTACGCGCGCACTTCGGGCGGCAGCGCGGCAAAGCTCGACGAGACATCCTTGCTCTGGGCCTCGCGCAGGATGCCCAGGCTCGCATCGGGGACGATCTTCAGCGCGTCCTGGCCGTTCACCGTGACGAGTTCGTGGCGCCGATAGCCCAGGAAGGTGAAATGATTGTCGGCGAGCCAGCGCAGGAAAGCGCGGCCCTCGTCCAGTTCCTCGGCCGGGATAGGCGGCGGCCGCTTGTCCAGTTCCGCGACGACGCTGTGCACCTTGTCGCGCATGTTCTGCCAATCGGAGAAGGCCAGCCGCACGTCGCCCAGCACGCGCGTCACGTCGGCGGCAAGCGCTTCCTGCCGCGCCGGGTCCGTCACGCGGTCCACCTCGACGTGGATGAACGATTCGTGCCGCGCCGTCGGCGCGCCCTCGGTGCCCATTCCCCGCAGCGTGCCGTCGGCGTCGCGATCGACCAGCATCAGCGGATGGATGATGAGGTGCAGCGTCAGCCCGTGACGGTTGACTTCCATCGTCACCGAGTCGACGAGGAACGGCATGTCGTCGTTGACGATTTCGATGATCGTGTGCGTCGATTGCCAGCCATGCTCCTCGACCGTCGGATTGAACACGCGCACGCGCACGTGGCCGGGCTCGCGCTTGCGCGCAAAGTTCCAGTGCGACAACGCCGCGCCGTACAGATCCGCCGGCTGCCGCTCCGCCAGGTCCTCCGGGTCGACCTGGCCGAAATAGCGCTCGACGACCGCCTCGAGCGTCTTGCGCTGTTCCGGCGCAACCTTCGCGCGGACCAGCGCGTTGACCTCGCCCATGCGCTCCGCGCGGCGATCCGGTTCGACCGGGTTCGATTTCATTTTCGTTGGCTCCGATGCGGCGCCGCCGCAAGGCTGCGGGAACGCTCGGTGGAGCGCTATTATGTCGCGATTCAATGACCGGGAGGAGTCGGTGCCAAAACAGTGGGCATGGTGCAGCGCGCAAAAGAGGCAAATTCGGGGAATGCGTCCTTGATCCGCGATCCCGAAATCCTTGCGGCGCTGCGCGACAACGTCGCGCGCTTCGTCCGCGAACGGCTCGTCCCCAACGAAGCGGTCGTTGCCGATACCGACGCGATTCCGCCGCCGATCGTCGACGAAATGAAGGCGCTGGGCCTCTTTGGGCTGTCGATTCCCGAAGAGTACGGCGGGCCTGGGGCTGACGATGGAGGAAGAGGTCGAGGTCGCCTTCGAGCTGGGGCGAACGTCACCGGCGTTCCGCTCGCTGATCGGCACCAACAACGGCATCGGCTCGCAGGGCATCATCCTGGACGGCACCGCGGAACAGAAGGCGCTGTGGCTGCCCAAGCTCGCGTCGGGCGAACTGGTCGCGTCGTTCGCGCTGACAGAACCGGGTTCCGGGTCCGATGCGGCGTCGCTGGTCACGACGGCCAGGCGCGAAGGCGACCATTACGTGCTCAACGGCACGAAGCGCTATATCACCAATGCCCCGGAGGCCGGCATCTTCACCGTAATGGCGCGCACCGACCCGCAGGACAAGGGCGCGCGTGGCATATCCGCCTTCATCGTCGAGCGCGGGACGAAAGGCCTGTCGCTGGGGAAGATCGACAAGAAGATGGGACAGCGCGGCGCGCACACATGCGACGTCGTGTTCGAGGATTGCCGCGTGCCCTCGGCCAACCTGATCGGCGGCCGTGAAGGCGCCGGATTCCGGACGGCAATGAAGGTGCTGGACAAGGGACGGCTGCATATCGCCGCCGTGTGCGTCGCCGCGGCGGAGCGGATGCTCTCCGATGCGCTCGCCTACGCGATGGACCGCAAGCAGTTCGGACAGCCGATCGCCGAGTTCCAGCTCGTGCAGGCAATGCTCGCCGACAGCAAGGCCGAGATCTACGCGGCGCGTTCGATGGTCGTCGATGCCGCGCGCCGCCGCGACGCCGGCCGCGATGTCGGGACCGAGGCCGCATGCGCGAAACTCTTCGCGTCGGAGATGTGCGGACGCGTCGCTGACCGCGCCGTGCAGATCCATGGCGGCGCGGGCTATGTCAGCGACTATGCGATCGAGCGCTTCTACCGCGACGTGCGCCTGTTCCGGATCTACGAGGGGACGAGCCAGATCCAGCAGCTGGTCATCGCGCGCAACATGATCCGCGACGCTGCGAAATGAACGGCGCACGAACGGCGATGATCGACGACGCCTCCGTCGAGGCTTTGCTCGCTGACATCCCACGGCTGCTCGCGACGTTGCCGTCGAGCATTGACGACATCGTGACGTTGCAGGCCGCGCGGATTCCCGCGAACGCGGCGTTGCGCGAGCAGGAGCGCGCATGGACGTACGCGGAGCTGGCCGCATGCACGTGCGATGTCGCGCTGCGTCTTGCCGCAGCCGGCGTGCGTCCGGGGGATCGCGTGCTCGTCATCGGCGAAAACTGCGCCGCGCTGGTCGCGCTGCTCTTTGGCATCGCGCGCGTCGACGCATGGCCGGTGCTCGTGAACGCGCGATTGTCGGCGCGCGAGATCGACACGATCCGTAGCCACTGCACGCCGCGACGCGTCGTCTACCTGGCCCACGTTTCGGCCGAGGCCGCTGCGCACGCGGCGCGCCACGCGGCAGCCGGCACCATCATGCTACCCACGATGGGCGAATTCGCGATGGGTCCCGAAGATCCGGAGGCCCGGCCCGAGCCGCTAGCGGCCGACCCCGCCCGGCGCGTCGGCGCCTTGATCTACACAACGGGAACGACCGGCGATCCCAAGGGCGTGATGTTGTCGCACCGCAATCTGCTCTTCATCGCCAAGGTGTCGAGCACACTGCGCGGACTCGGTCCCGGCGACCGCGTCTACGGCGTGTTGCCGATGTCGCACGTCTACGGCCTGGCGTCGGTCTGCCTGGGGACGCTCTTCGCGGGCGCGTGCCTGCAACTGGAGCCGCGCTTTTCGCCGCAGGCATTCCTGCACGCGCTGGCGAAATTCGACCTCACCGTGGCGCAAGGCGTGCCCGCGATGTATGCGAGGCTGCTGGAGCACATCCGGACCTCGGGCCATTCCTTCGCCGCGCCGCGATTGCGCTTCGTGTACGCCGGAGGCTCGCCGCTCGATCCGGCTCTCAAGGCCGGCGTCGAGCGGCTGACGGGGCTCCCGCTCCACAATGGCTACGGGCTTACCGAGACGGCACCGACGGTGACGCAGACGCGCCTCGGGTCGCCCCGCGGCGATTGTTCGGTAGGCACCGCGATTCCCGGCGTCGAAGTTCGCGTCGTCGATCCGCAGGGGCGCGTTGTTCCGGCTGGCGAGCCCGGCCTGCTGCGGGTCCGGGGCCCCAACGTGATGCTGGGTTACTACCGCAATGCGGAATTGACGGCACGGACGATCGACGCGAATGGGTGGCTCGACACCGGCGATGTGGCGCGGATGGAAAGCGACGGCGCGCTCTTCATCGTCGGGCGCACGAAGGAACTCATCATCCGTTCCGGCTTCAATGTCTATCCGGCGGAGGTGGAGGCCGTGCTGAACGCGCATCCGGCCGTCACCCACTCGGCCGTCATCGGCCGTGCCGTCGCCGACAACGAGGAGGTCGTCGCATTCGTCGAGCTGCGGCCGGGCGCGGCGGCGAGCGTGCTGGAACTCTCGCAGTTTGCCGCGGATCGGCTGGCACCCTACAAGCGGCCGGCCGAAATCGTCATACTGCCGGCATTGCCGGCCTCCGCGACGGGAAAGGTGCTCAAACAACAATTGCGGAAAATGGCGCAGGCGCGGACGACGGTCGCGGCCGCGCGGTAGAACCAACGAAGGAGGAACGATTCATGCACAGCCAACCCTTGTTGCGGCCATTGCTCGCCGCACTGATCGGTGGAGTTCTGCTGGCCGCCGGTGTCGCGCGCGGCGAGGAATTCGTCGTCGGCGTCGAAGTGCCTTTGTCCGGATCGCTGGCGCGCGTCGGCACCGGCATGAGCGAAGGCATCAGCGTCGCCGCGGAGGTCTTCAATCGCAAGAACGGCAAGCACAAGATAAGGCTCATCACTGTCGACGACGAATCGTCCCCGGCGAAGGCGGTGGCGGCGGTGGAAAAGCTGGCGTCGCAGGGCGTGGTCGCGATAGACGGCGGCTACGGGTCCAACAACATCGGTCCGGCATCGGACGCGGCGAACAAGGCCGGACTCGTCTACATCACGTCGGGAGGCGTCGACGAAGCGTTGACGCAGCGCGGCCTCAAGACGTTCTTCCGGATCAACAACACGGCAGGGTACTCGAAGGCCATGCTTGGCCTGCTGGCCGACATGGGCGCCAAGAGCGTCTCGATCGTCTATCTGACCAAGGAAGCGACGTCCGATCTCGCGAAGGACGTGGAAAAGGCACTCACCGCCAAGGGCGTGAAGGTCACGATGCATCCTTTCGACCCATCGATCACGGACTTCAAGCCGATCGTCAACAAGATCAAGCTCCAGGACAAGTCGGACGTGATCGCGATGTCCGGCTACGAGAACGACTACGTGGGGATCATCCGCGCCGCGAAGGTGCTGAAGCCCGACGTCAAGGCGATGGTGGGCGTGTGGTCGCTTGCCACGTCCAAGATGCAGGACGACTTTCCCGACCTCATGCAGAACGTCTACGGCACGGCGCTGCTGCCCTTCCCCGCGGAATTCACGACACCCGACGGCAAGGACTTCGCCGACGCCTACAAGAAGCTGTACGGCAAGGAGCCCGACTACCTCGGACAGTTCGGCTACGTGCAGTCGCAGCTTCTGTTCGACGCCATCGTGCGCGCCTACGACGCCGGCACGCTCAAGTCGGGCGGCATCGCCGCCGAGCTGCACAAGGCGAACAAGGACACGCTGATCGGCCGCGTGCAGTTCGACGACAAGGGCGACAATCCGTATTTCTCGCACCGGATGGGTCAGCACCAGGGCAAGCAGGTCGTCGTCGTCTGGCCGAAGGAATACGCCAACGGCAAGATGGTCTTCCCCGGCGTACCGTGGTGATCTGATTCGACGGCGATGGCCGAGCTCGTCCTGCAGGCGCTCTGGTCGGGCGTGCTGACCGGCAGCTCGTATGCGCTCATCGCGCTGGGCCTCGCATTGATCTTCGGCACGATGAAGGTCATCAACCTCGCGCACGGCGAGCTGGTCCTGCTGGCCGCCTACATCGCGTATGCGTGTGAATCGGGCCTGGGCGCCAGTCCCGTGCTCGCCATTCCCGTGGCCATCGTCATCGTCTGTATCGCGATGGCGCTGACGTATTTCCTGGTCAGCCGCATCCGTCGCAATCGCGAACTCAATTCGCTGCTGCTGACGTACGGCGTCGGCGTGATGCTGACCAACGGCATGCTGCTCCTGTGGAAGGCCGACATCCGTTCCACCAAATCGGCGTGGCTGCAGGACGCCGTCGTGCTGGGGCCGTTCTACAGCATGCGCAGCGAGTTGCTTTTCTTCGCGGTGAGCCTCGTGCTGATCGCGGGCCTGTGGTGGTGGCTCACGCGAACGTGGGCCGGGCGCGCCGTGCGCGCCGTCGCGTCCGACCGTGACGCCGCGAAGCTGATGGGGATCGATCCGCACCGCGTCGAGTTGATCTCGTTCCTGGTGGCCGGATTGCTCGCGGCGTTCGCCGGCGCGGCGATCTTCAGCGTCGGCGTCATCCAGCCGTCGCTGGGGATAAGCCTCACCGTCAAGGCGTTCATCATCACGGTGCTGGCCGGCATGGGCTCGGTTCCAGGCGTGCTCGTCGGCGCGCTGCTGCTCGGACTGACGGAATCGCTGACCACGACATTCTTCAGCTCCGCGCTGCAGGAACTCACCGGCATGGTGCTGTTCCTCCTGGTTCTGTTCGCGCTGCCGAAGGGGCTCTTCGGCACGCGCTGGCGGCGCGCGCGCTGATGACATCGCGGCGCGGCTTAGGCCTAGTTGCGTTGGCGATCGCGCTGTACGCCGCCGTTCCACTCGCCTTTGCCGGCAACCTCTACCTGATGAGCATGATCGTTGCCGCACTGACGATCGGCGGCGTTGCGCTGGCCTGGGCGCTGCTGGGAAACTTGGGCGGCCTCGTGAGTTTCGGCCATGCGGCGTTCTTTGGCGTCGGCTCGTATGCGTCGGCCCTTCTGGTCATGAAAGCAGGCTGGCCGATCGGCGTGTCGCTCGTCGCAGGCGGTGTCTGCGCGGCGCTGTCCGCCGTGCTGGTCCTGCCTGCGTTGCGCCTCCGGGGACCTTATTTCGCCCTCGCCGTGCTCGCCTATGCACACATCTTCCGCATCGTCGCCACCGAGTGGAAGGGTCTTACCAACGGCGCCGGCGGCATCGGCAACATTCCGCGCTTCCCGGTCGTCTTCGGATTCGACTTCTCGAGCAAGACGGGCGGATACTGGATCGTGCTTACGCTGGTGCTCGCGTTCGCGCTGGCCTACGCGTGGATTCGCAACAGCTACCACGGCCTCGCACTGCGGGCGATGCAGGAGAGCGAAGAGGCGACGCGAACCGTCGGCGTCAACAGCCTGCTGCTGAAGGCGCTCATGCTCTTCCTGTCCGCATTCATGACGGGCGTCATGGGTGCGTTCAATGCGCACTACATCAACTTCCTCGAGCCCGACTACGCGTTTTCCGGACTCTGGACGATGCTGCCGATCGTTGCCGCGATATTCGGCGGCTACCGCACGATCACCGGCCCCCTCGTGGGCGCGGTCGTCGTCTATCTTGCCGACCAGCTCGTGTTCAAGGCGCTCATGCCCATCGGCCACCAGATCGTGCTCGGCGGACTTCTGGGCGCGATGATCCTGTTCGCGCCTGAGGGGCTTCTATCGCTGTTCGCGAAGCGCGGCCGCGGCGCGAGCCGGCGGCCCGTCGCCGCGGTGGCGGGCGATGCTTGAGCTTCGCGACATCGGCGTGCGCTTCGGCGGCCTCAACGCACTCGACGGCGTGTCGCTCGTCGTCGCAGCGGGAGAGATCGTCGGGCTGGTCGGGCCGAATGGCGCCGGCAAGACAACGCTCTTCAACGTGATTTCCGGCACGGTCAAGCCGCAACGCGGGACCCTGCGCTTCGACGGTACGGACATTTCCGGAATGCCGGCCTATGCGCGCGCGCGGCGCCGCGTCGGGCGCACGTTCCAGATCCCGCAACCTATGCATACGCTGACGGTGGCCGAGAACGTGGCGGTCGCGCAGCGCTTCGGCACCGGCCGCACGGACGCACGCGAACAGGCGGAGATCCTCGACCTCGTCGGATCTCACCGACCACGCGACACGCGATGCGGCCACCGAACTTTCGCTGACCGAGTTGAAGTCGCTCGAAGTAGCCAAGGCGCTGGCGACGCAGCCCAAGTTGTTGCTGCTGGACGAGGTGCTGGCCGGCCTCGAGCGCGCAGGCCAAGCGCCGCTTCACGCAGTTGCTCGGCGAAATCCACGCCCGGTACAAGCTCGCCATCCTCATCATCGAACACGACATCGAGACGATCAGCACGCTGTGTCCGCGTGCGGCGGTGCTCGATTTCGGCCATCTGATCGCTGACGGCACGCCCGCCCACGTGTTCAGCCAGCCCGACGTCGTCGCCAGTTATACGGGAACCGCGCCCGATGCTTGAGGTCCGCGCCGTCCGGGCCGGCTATGGCCCCATCAACGTGTTGTGGGACGTCGATCTCCGGTTCGAGTCCGGCAAGCTGACAACGATCATCGGCCCGAATGGCGCCGGCAAGACCACGCTGTTGCGCGCGATCATGGGCCAGGTCCCCGTCACGCAAGGCGAGATCACGCTGGACGGGCGCAGGCTCGACGGAACCGACACATGGCGCCTCGCGGATCTTGGCATCGCGCTCATACCCGAGGGCCGGATGGTCTTCCGCGACATGACCGTGGCCGAAAACCTGCTGCTCGGCGCGTATCCGGTACGCGCGGAGGCAGGGGTCGCGCAACGCGTCGACGCCGCCTACGCGATGTTCCCGCGCCTCTTCGAACGGCGGACGCAGCTCGCCGGCTCTCTTTCCGGCGGCGAGGCGCAGATGCTCGCGATGGCGCGGGGCCTCATGTCGGAGCCGAAGTTCCTGTTGATCGACGAGCCGTCGCTGGGTCTGGCGCCGATCGTCGTGCAGGAGATATTCGCGCTGCTCTCGCGGCTCAAGGCCGAACGCCGGACCATCGTGCTGGTCGAGCAGAACACGCAGCGCGCCGTGCAGCTGGCCGACCAGGTTTACCTGATGCAGGGCGGTCGCGTCGTGCTGGCACAGGCGGCCGCCGATGTCGACCTCGAGGCGCTCCACGACCGGTATTTCGCACGGTGATCGACTTGATTGCACACGCACTGGCCGACCCCCCGGCCAGTGCGGGCAATTCAACTCGCTTTAACCGCCTACGCAGCTCGTTCGGTGCGGCGTCAGGTCCTCTTTGCCGTCCTTTTCACCGGCCTTTTGGCCGTCCTTTTCACGGGCCTTTTCGCTGCGCCCTTGGCAGCCTTGCTCACCGCGGCGCCGACCTTCCGCGCGGTCGTCCTGACCTTGGCCACGCCTTTCTTCACAGCGGTCTTGGCAGCGGAGGTCTTGCGCTTCGCCACGGGTTTTTTCCGACTCATCGCGCGCTCGACCTTGCCGGCCGCTTTTTTCGCGCCTGTTGCCGCCGCCTTGACCCCGCGCTTCACCGCGCGCGTAGCCTTGCCCAGGACCCTCGCGGCATCAGCCTCGACCGCCTTGGTCTTTCGCGTCACGATGCGCTTCGCCTTGCCATAGGTCTTCCTGGCACTTGCTTCGGCGGTCTTGCCCTTGCGCTTCGCGCTTGCCTTGGCAGCCCGCGCCTTCTTCTCGATCGCGGTTCGCACCTTTCCCGCGTCGCGCTTGGCGCCTGACGCCACCCCTTTCGTCTGCTTCGCCAGCGTGGTACCCATTTCCTGCACCATGGTCAGCACACTCTTCTCTTCGCTCATCATCAACTCTCCTGTCTGCAACGCGGTTAGATACGTCTCGCTTGTTAGGCTACGGTTCCGAACAGGGCGCCGACGCCTGCCGTCAGCGCCATCGCAAGCGCGCCCCAGAATGTGACACGCATGGCGCCCGTCGTCACGCTCGCGCCGCCCACGCGCGCGGCCAGCCCACCCAGGACGGCAAGGAATACCAAAGAAATTCCGGAAACGATGGAAATCAGATTCGACGCGGAAACCGCCGCCGCAGCCACCAGCGGCATCGCTGCCCCAACGGCGAAGCTGGCGGCGGAGGTAAGCGCAGCCTGAATCGGCCGCGCCCGGAGCGTCTCGGAAATGCCGAGTTCGTCGCGCGAATGTGCGCCCAGCGCGTCATGGGCCATCAATTGCTCGGCGACCTGTTTCGCCAGCGCGGGATCGAGGCCGCGGCCCACGTAAATGGCCGTCAACTCCCGCCGCTCGCCTTTGTCGTCTGCCTCGAGTTCCGCGCGTTCCACGTCGAGCGCCGCTTGTTCGGAATCGGCCTGTGAGCGGACCGACACGTACTCGCCGGCAGCCATCGACATGGCACCCGCGACCAGGCCGGCAATACCGGCCACCATCACGTTGCCGTGCGTCCCGTGCGCGGCGGCCACGCCGAGCACCAGGCTCGCGGTGGAAACGATGCCGTCATTGGCGCCCAATACGGCCGCGCGCAACCAACCAATGCGGTCCGTCCGATGCCATTCCCTGTGGCGCATGATCACGCGCGAGCCCCAGCCTGTTCGAAATTCTCGTGTCGGACCAACCTATCCTGCAAATCTACGCAGTTCGCCTGTCAACACTATTGATCTGGATTAAGAACCTACATGTTCGATCGTGCACAATAGACGATTCGCCAAGCGCAGCGCCACTTCGAGCGCTTGTGGTAACGATGCGCACACCTGCCGCATTTCAGCGAGCCTGGCGAGTTATCTCGAGGTGATGTGCATCCATGAACGTCCTTCTCGTCTACCCGCGCAATCCCGATACCTTCTGGAGCTTCAGGCATGTGCTGAAGTTCGTCTCCAAGAAGTGCGCCTTTCCCCCACTCGGCCTGCTCACCGTTGCCGCGATGCTGCCGCGCGACTGGAACCTGCGCGTGGTTGACCTCAACGTCAGCGCCCTCACCGACGAACAGATTTGCGAGGCCGACTATGTCTTCCTAAGCGGGATGATCGTGCACAAGCAATCAGCGCATGAGATTGCCGCGCGGTGCGCGGCGCTCGGCAAGGCCGTCGTTGCGGGCGGCCCGCTGTTTACCACGGGCCATCGAGAATTTCCCGAGATCGCCCATTTCGTCCTTGGCGAGGCCGAGGAGGTGATCGAACACCTGGTGGCGGACATGCAACAAGGAACCTTGCAGCCCGTCTACCGCGCTCCCGGCTGGCCGAGTCTGGACAAGACGCCCGTTCCGCGCTGGGACCTGATCGATCCGCGCGACTATGTGAGCATGCCGGTGCAGTTCTCCCGGGGCTGCCCATTCGACTGCGAATTCTGCGACATCGTCGTCATGAATGGTCGCGTTCCCCGAACCAAGGAGCCGGCGCAGGTGGTGCGCGAGCTCGAGGCACTGCGGTTCGCCGGCTGGAAGGACATGGTTTTCATCGTCGACGACAATTTCATCGGGCATCGCAAGCGTGCGAAGGAACTTCTGAGGGAATTGATCGCATGGCGCAATCGCGTGCAGCCGACGATGGGATTCTTTACCGAGGCGTCGGTCAATCTGGCCGAGTATCCGGAGTTGTGCGATCTGATGGTCGAGGCCGGATTCCGGAAAGTGTTCCTCGGAATCGAGACTCCCTCGGATGCAAGCCTCGAGGAGTGCGGCAAGACGCAAAACCAGAGGCGCGATCTGGCCGATTCGGTGACCACGCTGCAGCGCGCCGGCCTGGAAGTCATGGGCGGCTTCATCATCGGTTTTGATTCCGATCGGCAGGACATCTTCGCGCGGCAGTTCGAGTTCATTCAGCGCACCGGAGTCGTCACTGCAATGGTCGGGCTGCTCACCGCATTGCCCGAAACTGCGCTGTATCGGCGGCTGGCCCGCGAAGGCCGCATCCTCGCCGAGACCTGCGGCAACAATACCGACGCGGTGCTCAATTTCGTCACCCGGCTGGACCGCGACGTGATGATCTCGGAATACCGCAACTTGATGCGCAGGCTGTATGCACCGGGCAACTATTACCGGCGCATTCACGCGTTCCTGCGATCCTTCGAGCCACGCGGGCCGGTGCAGCGGCTATCTCCGGCCGACGCGAAGGCGTTTCTGAAGTCCTTGTGGCTGCTTGGGGTATGGCATCGCGGCCGAAGCCGCTACTGGATGCTCATCTGGTCGACGCTGCTCGCAAGCCCACGAAAATTGCACGCTGCCGTCGAACTTTCCATTCTCGGCTACCACTTCCGCAAGGTTGCGAGCAGTCTTTGACTGCCGGGGGCCGGCCGATCGTGGATCTACACATACCTACTTCTTCAATCAATCCGGACGATCGAACAGCGATATTGTTGAATTGATATCCACGTTTATAGTTTTCCCCTCAACTTGGGGGATTACGGTAATGTGTCTCAACTGTGGGAATCTTAGCTCAGCTCGCGGCGTAAACGTGAAGTGTCGCAACGCGTGAACCGTTCTTCGCCTTCCACCTTCAACCAGCGGGATGGCGACGACATCAACGATCTTCCCTGCGCCCTGCGGGAGCATCGTTGCCTCGAACGGCTCGATGGCCGTCACACTTCCCAACTTGACCTGTCCCTGGCCGGCCGAGCGCCAAGTCACCTCCGTTTCACCGGTTCGCGACATGTGGCCATGACTTCTCACGTGGATGCCATCGCCCGCAATGACCTGCGTGAATGCAAAGTTGCCGTCGGTCAGCGTCATCAGGTTGCGGGCTTCGCCGATTTCGCGACCGAACACGGTTGGGATTATCAGCACACCGAGCAAATTGCCGAAGGGAGTTGTTCCTTCAGCTATCTCGGAGAACGTCGCGCCAAACGTGATGCGACCGGTGGAGGTGTCGCACTTGCCGGCACCCGTTCCTTCAAACTGAACACCGTTGATTGTTCCCGAGCTTTCGATCTTAATCGTGAATGGTGCGGGCATTTTCGGTCTCCAGATCATGTCTCAACAACGATCTGCAGCTGCATACGGGCGCGCGCTTCGCCAGTCGAGCGTTAGCGCCCCGGTTGCATTGGTGCCATCGCTTGTCGCTTCGCACCTGACACAGTCCGCGGCGACGGACCCCGAAGATAAATGGTGGCCAAGGGCGGAATTGAACCACCGACACAAGGATTTTCAGTCCTCTGCTCTACCAACTGAGCTACTTGGCCAAGTCTGCAATTATAACAAACTCGGTGGCCTCGCCGTTACCCGTCCGATGCAGCGGGAGTGTCCTGTTGGCTCGTGGACAAGGGCGAATCCGGCCATGCGGCCAGCAGGTGGACGGCGGCCTCCGGGTCCGCGCATGTCTTGAGTCTTTCGCGATAACCCCTGTCGCTGAACATGCCGGCAGCGGTTGCAAGGAGCTGCAGATGCCGCTCGTTCGCCTTGTTCGGGACGATCAGCCCGAGGAAGACCGACACGGGCCGGCCGTCAGGCGCATCGAAAGTAATCGCAACCTTCGTCCGCACGAATGCGCAGGCCGCCGCGGCGCACTGATTCATCCGCGCGTGTGGAATGGCGACACCATGGCCGACCCCGGTGGATCCAAGTCGCTCGCGCGCGGTCAGACTTTCCAGCACGGCAGTCCTGGAGAGTCCATGCTTCGACGCCAACAGCGCGGCGACCTGCTCCAGCACCTGCGCCCTGTCCGATGCGTCGACATCCAGGCGGATGTCGTCGACCGTCAGCAATTCGCCGAGTGCATTCATCGCTGACGGTCAGTCGCGCGCGCCGGACTCTGCCGTCGACAAGTCATCTATCGGGAAGGCGAATCACGCTAATCATCGTCTTCATCCTCACTCGCCTCGTGGAGGTAGACAACATTCGCGTTCTGGTCGAAGTCGATCAACTCCGCGTAGCGTCCCCAGGCGATCAGCGTCTCGAGCAGCCTCGCAGGCTGGTCGTACGGCAGGAGCGTCCCCAGCTCCTCCAGAACGCTCTCTGCAGCGATCCGCCCGTCGGCCGATTCCGCCAATCGCGCCGTCAGCATTTGGAACAGGCGCAGTTTCATGATGGCCTGCCGGAACAGGGTCTTGCGCGCCGGCGCCGGCGCGGCCAGGAAATACCATCCGGCCTCGGTCATCAGCACATCGTCCTTCGGCGTGTCGACCAGGTCCAGCATTTCGGCGGCCTTGACGGTTGCGATCGTTTCGCCGAACTCCTTTCCGATCACGGCACTCAAGTCGAACACGTTGATCGTCTCCTGGGCATCTTCGATGATCTCGAGAAGGCCGACGATGGTCTCGACCGGCACATTGGGAATCGGCTCGACACGGGCGCCGGCCGGAATCGCCGCCCTGCCCGAAATGCCGGGAGCCCCTTCGGCCTGATCCGGGCCGGCGCCCGGCGCACGATCGGTTGCGTGTTCGACGGGCTCGTCCGGGAGAACCAATGCCGTGATGGCCGCGTGGACCTGGTCGACCATCGAGGCGAATTGCTTGGAATTCACGTCGCGCGGGTAGGGCAATGGATTGGGAATGACGTTGCGCACGCGCCCTGGATGCGACGAAATGATGACAATGCGCGTGGCGATGAAAACCGCCTCGACGATGTTGTGCGTGACGAGGAAGATGCTCTTGAGCCCGCCGTGCCCAGAGCCGCGCCACAGTTCGACCACCTCCGTGCGCAGGCTTTCCGCGGTCAGGACGTCGAGCGCGCTGAACGGCTCGTCCATGCACAGCACTTCCGGCTGCGCGACCAGCGCCCGCGCGAATCCGACGCGCTGGCGCATGCCGCCCGACAACTGCTTCGGATACGCGTTCTCGTAGCCCGACAGTCCGATCAGTTCCAGTGCGCGGTCGATTTCATCCTGTTCTTGCCGCGGTTCGAGGCGCCGCTGGAGAAGGCCGACTTGCACGTTCTGCTGGACAGTGAGCCACGGATAGAGGGCAAAGCTCTGGAACACGATGGAAATGCCACCATTGACGCCGGCAAGCGGCGCGCCATGGCTCAGAACCGCGCCCTGTGTCGGCTCGGTCAGCCCAGCCATCATGCGCAGGATGGTGGACTTGCCGGAGCCCGACTGGCCGAGGAGCGCAAGCATCTCGCCCTCCCGGACCTCGAGGCTGATGTCGTCGAGAACCGTCATGGGTGATCCGCCTTCGGCGCCCACATACGACTTCGAAACGTGCCGCAGCTCGATGAGCGGCGCCAACGCCCCAGCGTTCTCCTGGGGCGCCGGGAGCTCCGGTTTTTCGGCAACGAGGGCGTCGGTAACCATCGGTCAGTCCAGTTTGAATTTCCGTTCCGCCAGATCGTAGAGGCGACGCCAGACGAGGCGATTGATGACGACGACGAAGAAAGCCATGACCATGATACTGAAATAGATCGCCGGCTGGTCGCCCTTCTCGGTCACCTGCGCGATATAGGCACCCAGGCCATCGGCGACGAGCTTGTCGTTGCCCCAGGACGCGACCTCCGCCACGATGCTGGCGTTCCAGGCTCCGCCGGTGGCGGTGAGGGCGCCCGTGACCCAGAACGGAAAGATCGCGGGGATGATCAGCGTCTTCCAGAGTTGCCAGCGGCGCAATCCGAACAGGGCCGACGCCTCGCGCAGGTCGGTCGGGATCGCCATCGCGCCCGCGATCACGTTGAAAAGGATGTACCACTGCGTACCGAGCGCCATCAGAAACACGCTGCCCACGTTGATCGGAATGTGGGCCGCGATGAAGAAAGCCACGATGAACGGAAACGTCATGTTCACGGGAAACGAAGCGGCGATCTGCGCGATCGGCTGGGCCACCCGGGCCACGCGCGGCCGCAGGCCGATCCAGACGCCGATCGGGGTCCAGATAAGCGTCGCCAGGATGCTCATGGCCACAACGCGCAGCAGCGTGAGCACGCCCAGCCAGACCACGTGCAACATCTGCGAACCGGTCAAGTCGGTCCGGATCTCCTGTGCAATGTCGATCGCATCCATGACAAGCCACCCGACGGCGATCGCGACGACGATCCACAGCCCGGCGCGCAGCAGCCATTTCGCGGGCGCCGGTGTATGCCAGGAAATCACCTGCGTGAGATCGGAACCCAGCGCGGAAACGCGCTCCGAGAATCGCCCAAAGGCATTGCCGACGTGCGTGGAAAACCATGCCAATACGTAGGAGCGCTGAAGCAGATCGAGCACCCATGACGTCGGGCCGTCCTTGCCTTCCGTCTGCTCCAGCTTGAACTTCTCGGCCCACGCAACCAGCGGCCGCCACACAAGCTGATCGATGAACACGATCGTGACGATCATCGCGATGATCGCGTAGACGGCGGCGCGTGTATCGCCCGCCTCGACCGCCGCGGACATATAGGAACCCAATCCGGGCAGCTTGATGTTCTTGTTCATTACCGAGATGGCCTCGCTTTGCGCGACGAAGAACCAGCCGCCGCCGAAGCTCATCATCGAGTTCCACATGAGGCCGATCGCCGACGACGGCAGCTCGACCTTGGTGAAGCGTTGCCAGCGGTTCATCCGGTAAACCGTGGCGGCCTCCTGCAGCTCGGCGGGAATCGTGATCACCGAGTGATAGAAGCCGAACGTCATGTTCCACGCCTGCGCGGTGAAGATGGCAAAGATGCTCGCGCATTCGACTCCGAGCAGACTCCCCGGAAAGAGCGCCAGGAAGCCCGTGACGGTGATCGAAAGAAACCCCAGCACAGGAACTGATTGCAGGATATCCAGCAGCGGCAGCATGACTTTGCGCGCGCGGACGCTCTTGGCCGCGACGTAGCCATAGGCGAACGTGAACAGCAGCGCAGCCGCGAACGCGATGAACATCCGCAACACCGTGCGCGCCGTGTAATAGGGGATGAGCGCGACGTCGAGCGACAGCGGCGGCTGGTGCAGCTCGTCGAAGCGGACCCGCATGTCGCCGCTCAGCGCCACGAGCAACCACAGCAGGACGAAGACGGCCAGGATGACGACGGCGTCGATCCATCCGAAGCGCCAGCCGCGCTCGACCTGCTGCCCCGTGGTTTCCGGGTACGGACGTGTGGTCATGCTATTCGGCGACGAGCCGCGGCAACGCCGCGCTCAGACCAGCGCCGTGGTGAGCGCCAGATACAGCGCGAACAAGAAGCCACCCACCGTTGGCAATACGACAAGGGAACCTCCATCGTTGATTGCCTCGGGAATCATCATGTGCGCGACGAGCGCAAGCACCGCCCCGCCGGCGACGGCTTCACAGAACACTGCGGCGAGCGATGTCGACGTTCCGATGAGCAGCTTTCCGAGCGGTGCCGCTATCATCCCCGTTATCAGCACGGTCGCCCACAGCGCAAAGATGACTTTCGGCTTGTAGCCCGCCCTTGTGAGCATGGCCGCGCTGGCTGCTCCCTCGGGGATTCCGCCCAAGAACATCCCGAGGATCAGCGTGAGCGAGAGGTTGGCAAGCCCGTTGAACGTAGCGCCGATGACCAGGCATCCGGGGATCGTATCCAGGATGTTTCCCAGCACGATCGCCACGCCGGCCCCTTTCCCGGCTTCACGCAGCATCTTGTTTACAGTTCCCCGGCTCACGTGTTCCAGACTATGGCTCGCCACTCTTGCCCACCTTGCGGGCTCGGCTCCCCCGGAGCTCAAATTGCGAATGGCACGCTCGTGGCTCAAGTGCTGGACCGCCCGGGCCATGACCGGATCGGCCGCGATCAGGGTGTTGAACTCTTCACGCCCGATTTCCAGCAGCGATGCCCCCGCGCCGGTTCGGATAGTGGCGGTCCGTACACCGCCGCTGATGAGTCCCATCTCGCCGAACGCGGTACCCGGCCCCAACTCGGCGATTGTTGCAAGGGCGCTTCCCGGATTGGCAGGCGAATCACCAAGGACCTCTACCGATCCGCTCGCGACGATGTACAGCGCGTCGGCGGGATCCCCCGCACGAAACAGGACTTCACCGGCGCTTGCCTTGCGCCTCTTTACGCTCGGCAGGATCTGTTCGATCGACTCCGCCGGAAGGTGGCGCAGCAGGTCGCATTTTGCAAGTTGGCCTATCAAGTCCTTGGTCAGCTCGTATTTCCTGGCCAGCGCATATTGGCGAAACTGCGTGGGAAGTCGTACCGCGGCGCCCCGTTTTTCCAGATACAGCGACGCGGCCAGGTAAACCACCGCGCCAAACGCGAACCCGCCGGCGATGAATCCCCAGGCCGAGCGCGCATCGAACCCTTGCTGGTGGAGTTCCATTGCTCCCTTGAAAGCGAGTTCAATGGCCAACGCGCTGATCAGCGCCCCCGCCGCAAAAGCGAGAATGCTCGCGAGCACGCGCTTGGACAACGGCACGTAAAGCCCTATCGCCGCGCCGACCATGGACGACGATGTCGTGAACAGGCCGACAAGGGTGATGACGAACAACTCCGTCAGATTGTTCATCCTGGGTCAGTCACGTGACGCGCGCGGAGCGGCCCGCCGCGCGCCGCATGGCGTGATCCGCATCGGTCGCTATCGAGTAGCCGCCGGCCGGGTTTCCCGGCTGTCGTATTCGAGTACCCGCTCCACCACGCGGTGCGTGCGCCAGAGCTGCACAGTCGTGACGAGGCTCCATCCGGCAATTATCAGGACAACGAGCGCCATATCGCCGAGCGTCGAGGGATCGGGTGGGGCAAAATGGGCGAGGATTGCGCTGCTACCGGCGCTGGCGATGAAGGTGGCGCAGCGATTCTGCCAGCGGGTCCGGAGCGCCGGCTCACTGTAGAGATCCGGACAACGGGCGACGAGATGTCGGACAAACTCGGCGATCGCCCTTTCGCTGGCAGTCGACACGGACGCCGCAAGCGGCCTGACCGCCGAAATGTCCAGCCGCCGGGGCCTTTCGGCGCGCAGCGACAACTGAACGACGCCCCAGAGGCCACGCTGCTCCCTCAGCATTGCCTGCGACATCCGTGGTCGGCCGCCGAACGCCGTTCGGGCAATGTCGAAGCAGACGTCGCGCGTAACCACCCAGCCCAGCGCGCGCACGTCAAACCCGTTCATGCTTGGTCGCGGCGACAGTCGGCGCTAGCTGCCGGGCTCTCGTGTCGGTTTCGCGCAGTGCCACACGATCAACAACGTCATTGCCAGTTCGGCGGCGACAAACGCGGCTCCGACAAGTATCCAGAACAACGTCGTGAATGGGCTGTCCACGGCCTGCAGCCTAAGGGTACCGCCGACTGCCGGGGATCACTTTCTTGACGCGAACCGTCAACGTGGCCTTTGCGCCCGCATTCGCCCCCGACCCAACGAGACCGACCGATCCATCGCTTGCGATTGCCACCTCGACATCCACGTGACACACGTGAAGATCGCCAACGGCCTCACGAGCGGCCTGAACCAGTTCCCCGACACTCTCCATTGCCGCCCTGAGATTTGCCTTGATGGTTTCAACGGGTACGCGATTGGACGGAGCTGCAGCCGCCTCCCCTGCCTGCGGTCTCGCATCGCCAAAGATCAGAATGGTCTGACTTCGACCGGACATTGTTTTCATCTCCCGCGCAGGAAGCCGAATCTCCTGCTCAGCATCGACGCTCACCGTGTTCGAACCCGTAACCATCCGGGCAACATACGGCGCGTCACATGAAGACGTTGTGAAGACTGGTAGCCGCGGTATAAATGCCGTGTAAAAACCGCCGCGCGCCGTCGCCGGCAAACACGCTGGCAAAGGCAGCCACTTGCGGGCAAGCCCCTGATACATCGATGTCTAGCCGAGTCGAACCGCGCGGTGTTTACAGATTCTTTACGCATTCGCGCCGTATTTCTGCCGTTTCTTGATCCCGGAATCGGCACCCTTCATCGCGTTGACGCCATTCGCAAGTGACGCATGGACTTTCTGTTTCTTGCATTGATCTTCGCGGTCGTCGGGTTGACGGTCGGGCTGGGCGCGTATTGCGAACACCGGCGGAGCAAGAAGCAGGCGAAGTGATCTGCGCCGCAATTTCCTGCGTCTCTCGCCGCTTCGGCGCTGGGCGCAAATTTACATATTCTCTACAGCCATCACGCCAACCTTGACGTGCTCTTTTCTCGAGCGCCGGTACATTGGTGCCATATCGGATTCGAAAGGAGCAACACATGGACACGATCAACTGGCTTCATCTGCGCGGACTCGCGCTGCTGGCGCTTCTCGGGCTGTTCATCATGTATATCGTGCTGGCAGCGTTCTTGCAGGACCGGCGCCTCAAACGGCGCGCTCCGCGCGTCAATGAGCAGAGCCATCCGCCTTCGGTGGAGCCGGCGATGACCCGCGACAGTGCGAGTCGCGTCGCCGAACCGCACGCTTGGCATGACGCAAGGCCCACTCTGGATGTGACGCGGCGCGCTGCGTAGTCCTGCGCCAACCTGTTCTTGAGGAAGGGGCGAAGGCGACACCTTCGCCCCTTCGTCTGCACTTTCCGCAAACAACCTCGCAAGGATTCGCCATGAAAGAGAAGCTACGCCTCCGCCCCGCAGTTGCCGCCGCGGCCTGCGCCGCGCTGTTCGCGGGCTCCGTTTTGGCTCAGACGACGCCCGCGCCCGCCGCGGCTCCCGCCGCGGCACCGGCGCCGGCGCCGGAACCCGACTGGACCTTCACCAGCAACATCGGCCTCTTCAGCCAGTACGTGTTCCGCGGCCAGACGCAGACCGACGGAAAGCCCGCGGTCCAGGGCGGTTTCGATCTCGCGCACAAGAGTGGCTTCTACGCCGGGACGTGGGCATCGAACATCAGCTGGATCGGCGATTCCTACATTCCGCCGCCGGGCGAGCCGGGCATTTCGTCGAGCCTCGAATGGGATTTCTACGGCGGCTACAAAGGCAGCCTGCCGTATGACTTCGGCTACGACCTCGGCGCACTCTACTACTGGTACCCGGGCAAGTTCCCGAGCGGCTGGACCACCGACAACACGACGGAACTCTATGCCGCATTGTCCTGGAAGTTCATCTCGTTCAAATACAGCTACAGCGCCAACAACAACACGTTCGGCGTCCCCGACTCGCGCGGCTCGGCTTACTACGACCTCACCGCGTCGTACGACGTGATCGACAAGGTCAACGACGTGTTCGGCAAGGTGACGATCATGGGCCACGTCGGTCGCCAGACCTATCGCGGCCACGGGTCCTTGAGCTACACCGACTGGAAGGTCGGCGCGTCCACGGAGATCTACGGCGTGACGGTGGGCATCTTCGGCACCGGCACCGACGCGGAGGACGCGCCGTACACCAACATCTACGGCAAGAACATCGCCGGCAACCAGTTCGTCGGTTACGTCCAGAAGACGTTCTGACTGCTGTTTCGAGGCGGCTTCGCCGGCAAGCAGGTACACGCCCACCACGCGATTCCCCGAAGGGGTCACCGTGTCTTTATACGTTCTTTACATCGGCACTGCGTTGATCTGTCGCAATATTGACGCGGCGACGCAGATGATAGCGTTCTCTTTCAAGCGTTTCGGAGCCACAGCCATGATGGACTTCATCTTTGTTGCAACGATCGTCGGCTTCTTCGCGGTCACCGTGGGCCTGGTGCGTTTCTGCGCCGGCCTGATGTCGAAGGGGGGCCGGCCGTGAACTGGGTCTATTGGCTGAGCGGCGGCGCCACGCTGCTGATCTTCGTCTATCTGATCGTCGCATTGTTCAAGCCGGAGATCTTCGAATGAACATCTGGGGCTGGTTGCAACTCGCGCTTTATACGTGGCCGTCCTGCTGCTGCTGGCGAAGCCGCTCGGCGCGTACATGGCCGCCGTCTATGAAGGACGCGCCGTGCGCGCGCAGCGCGTCGGTGGCTGGCTCGAGCGTCTCATCTATCGCGGCGCGGGGCGTGGACCCGGCGCGCGAAATGAGCTGGATCGACTACGCGCTGGCGATGCTCTGGTTCAACCTGCTCGGCGGATTGGCTGTCTACGCGCTGCAGCGGCTCCAGGTGTTGCTGCCGCTCAATCCGCAGGCGATGGCCGCGGTCAGCCCGGATTCGGCGTTCAACACCGCGACGAGCTTCATCACCAACACCAATTGGCAGGGCTACGGCGGCGAAAGCACGATGAGCTATCTGACGCAGATGCTCGGTCTCGGCGTCCAGAATTTCGTCTCGGCCGCGTCAGGCATGGCGGTGCTGGTCGCGCTGATCCGCGGCTTCTCCCGCAAGCAGGTCGACGGCATCGGCAATTTCTGGTTCGACCTCGTGCGCTCGACCGTCTACATCCTGCTGCCGCTTTCGCACTCGTGTTTGCGCTCGTGCTCGTGAGCCAGGGCGTCGTGCAGACGTTCGACAAGTACGCCACCGTCACGCTCGTCCAGCCGGTGACTTACGACAATCCGAAGAACGGTCCGGACGGGCAGCCGCTCAAGGACGACAAGGGCAATCCGGTCACCGAGAAGGCGACGGCCACCGAGCAGACGATTCCGCTCGGGCCGGCGGCGTCGCAGATCGCCATCAAGCAGCTCGGCACCAACGGCGGCGGCTTCTTCAACGTCAACTCGGCGCATCCGTTCGAGAATCCGAATCCGCTGACGAATTTCCTGGAGATGCTCGCGATCCTGCTCATTCCCGCGGCGCTTTGCTACACGTTCGGGAAGATGATCGGCGACACCCGGCAGGGCTGGGCTCTGCTGGCGACGATGACGATCGTGTTCGTCGTGCTGCTTGCCACCACCTACGCGCTGGAGACGCCGGGCAACCCGGTGCTCACCAAGCTCGGCGTCGACCAGGTCGCGACCGACACGAATATCGGCGGCAACATGGAGGGCAAGGAAACGCGCTTCGGCGTGGCGAACTCCGTGCTGTGGGCGGTCGCCACCACATCGGCGTCGAACGGCTCGGTCAATTCGATGCACGATTCGTTCATGCCGCTCGCCGGAATGATCCCGATGTGGCTCATCCAGTTGGGCGAGGTGATCTTCGGCGGCGTGGGTTCGGGGCTGTACGGGATGATCATGTTCGCGCTGGTCGCGGTGTTCATCGCCGGGCTGATGATCGGCCGCACGCCCGAATATCTCGGCAAGAAGATCGGCGCCTTCGAAATCAAGATGGCGTCGATCGCGATCCTGCTGCCGCCGCTGCTCGTCCTGTGCGGAACGGCGGTCGGCGTCATGGTGGACGCCGGCAAGGCCGGGGTCGCCAATCCGGCCGAGCACGGCTTCTCGGAGATCCTGTACGCGTTCTCGTCGGCGTCCAACAACAACGGCAGCGCGTTTGCGGGGCTGTCCGCCAACACGCCGTTCTACAACACGGCACTCGGCATCTGCATGCTGTTCGCCCGCTACTGGCTCGCGATTCCGGTGCTGGCGCTGGCGGGCGCGCTCGCGGCCGCCAAGCGCGTGCCCGCGTCAGCCGGCACGCTGCCGACGCACACACCGCTGTTCGTCACGATACTGATCGGCACCGTGATCACCGTCGGCGCGCTGACGTTCGTGCCGGCGCTGGCGCTCGGCCCGGTCATCGAGCACCTGTTGCTGTTCGGCGCGCAATGACGCACTCACAACGAATCCAAGGCATAACCATGGCAACCCTGGCAGCCCCACAAAGCACTCTCTCCTGGTTCTTCAACCGGGACCTGCTGCGGCAGGCGACGATCGACAGCTTCCGCCGGATGACGCCGCGCTATCAATGGCGCAATCCGGTGATGTTCGTCGTCTACATCGGCAGCATCCTGACCACGATCCTGTGGATCCAGGCGCTGGTCGGCACGGGCGAGGCGCCGGCCGGTTTCATCCTGGCCGTCACGCTGTGGCTCTGGGCCACGCTCTTGTTCGCCAATTTCGCCGAGGCGATCGCCGAAGGCCGCAGCAAGGCGCAGGCCGCGTCGCTGAAGAGCGCGCGCAAGGATACGGTGGCGAAGAAGCTCCTCCGCGCCCAATACGGCTTGCCCTCGACGCCCACGCCTTCGATCCAGCTGCGCAAGGGCGACATCGTGCTGGTCGAACAGGGCGACCTCGTGCCCGGCGACGGCGAAGTCGTCGTCGGCGCCGCATCGATCAACGAAAGCGCAGTGACCGGCGAAAGCGCGCCGGTGATCCGCGCGGCCGACAGCGACTTCAACTCGGTGACCGGCGGCACGGTCGTCCTGTCGGACTGGATCATCGTGCGCATCAACGTCAATCCGGGCGAGGCGTTTCTCGACCGGATGATCGGCATGGTCGAGGGCGCCAAGCGGCAGAAGACGCCGAACGAGATCGCGCTGACGATCCTGCTGGTCGCGATGACGCTCGTGTTCCTGCTCGCGACGGTGACGCTGCTGCCCTATTCGATCTACAGCGTCGACGTGGCCAAGGCCGGCACGCCGGTGTCGATCACCGTGCTGGTCGCGCTGCTGGTGTGCCTGATCCCGACGACGATCGGCGGGCTCCTGTCCGCGATCGGCGTCGCCGGCATGGGCCGGATGATGCGCGCCAACGTGATCGCGACGTCCGGCCGCGCGGTCGAGGCCGCCGGCGATTGCGACGTGCTGCTGCTCGACAAGACCGGGACGATCACGTTCGGCAACCGGCAGGCGTCGGCGCTGCACGCGGTCTCCGGCGTCACGCAGCAGCAGCTTGCCGAAGCGACATTGCTGGCCTCGCTCGGCGACGAGACGCCCGAGGGCAAGAGCATCGTGGCGCTGGCCAAGCGCGCCTTCGGCATCGTCCCGCCGTCGCTCGAGCCCGGCCAGTTCACGATCATTCCGTTCTCGGCGCAGACGCGGATGAGCGGCGTCACCCACCGCGGCCGCGAGTTGCGCAAGGGCGCGCTCGACGCGATCCAGGCCTGGGTCGTGCAGCAGGGCGGCGCCGTCGGGGCGGAGGTCGTCGCGCGGGTCGAGGAAGTCGCGCGCCGCGGCGCCACGCCGCTGGTCGTCGCGGAAGGCCGGCATGTGCTGGGCGTCGTCGAATTGAAGGACATCGTCAAGTCGCAGATCAAGGAGCGCTTCGCCGAGCTGCGCAAGATGGGCATCAAGACCATCATGATCACCGGCGACAACAAGCTCACCGCCGCGTCGATCGCCGCCGAAGCCGGCGTCGACGACTTCCTGGCCGAGGTCACGCCGGAGGCCAAGCTCAAGCTGATTCGCGAGATCCAGGCCGACGGCAAGCTGGTCGCGATGACCGGCGACGGCACCAACGACGCGCCGGCGCTCGCGCAGGCCGACGTCGCCGTCGTGATGAACAGCGGCACGCAGGCGGCGAAGGAAGCCGGCAACATGGTCGACCTCGATTCGAACCCGACCAAGCTGATCGAGATCGTCGAGATCGGCAAGCAGCTTCTCATCACGCGCGGCTCGCTGACGACGTTTTCCATCGCCAACGACGTCGCCAAGTATTTCGCGATCATTCCCGCGGCGTTTGCCAGCACCTATCCGGCGCTGGATGCGCTCAACGTCATGCATCTTGCGACGCCGCAGAGCGCGATCCTGTCCGCGGTCATCTTCAACGCGCTGATCATTCCGGCGCTGATTCCGCTCGCGCTGCGTGGCGTGAAGTTCCGCGCGGTCGGCGCCGCGGAGGTCCTGCGGCGGAACATGCTGGTCTACGGCATCGGCGGCATCCTGCTGCCGTTCATCGGCATCAAGATCATCGACATGCTGCTCGTGGCAGCTGCGCCTCGCCTGATCCTTCGGAGACACACCATGTTCGCCTCGTTCCTCCCCTCGCTGCGGATGCTGGTCGTGCTCTCGGCGCTGACCGGCGTCGTCTATCCGCTCGTCACCTGGGGCATTGCCCAGTTGGCATTCCCGCGCGCCGCCAACGGCAGCCTGATCGTGCAAAACGGCAAGGCCGTCGGATCGGCGCTCATCGGGCAGCCGTTCGACGATCCCAAGTATTTCTGGAGCCGGCCGTCGGCGACTTCGCCGCAGCCCTACAACGGCGCCGCGTCGTCCGGTTCCAACCAGGGGCCGCGCAATCCGGCGCTGGCCGATGCGGTGAAGGACCGGATCAAGGCGCTGCGCGACGCGGACCCGGGCAACACCGCGGCCAGTCCCCGCCGATCTCGTCACGGCCTCGGCCAGCGGCCTCGACCCCGACATCAGCATCGCCGCCGCGGACTATCAGGTGGCGCGCGTCGCCAAGGCGCGCGGCATGCCGGTCGATGACGGTGCGCGGCCTCGTCAACAAGTACACGCAAGGGCGCACGTTCGGAATCCTGGGCGAGCCCCGCGTCAACGTGGTCTCGCTGAACCTGGCCCTCGACGGCGTGGCGAAGTAGCGCGCGGGTGGCGGCCCCCCGCGGCAACGGGTAGGCTGCGGGTCCATGGCATTGCCGCAAGCCGCCAGCCGATGACCGACGCCCGTCCCGACCCCGACCAGCTTCTCGCGCAGGTCAAGGCGCAGCAGGCAGCCGCGCAACGCGGCCGCCTGCGGATCTATTTCGGCGCGTCGGCGGGCGTCGGCAAGACGTACGCGATGCTGACCGCGGCGAGAGCGCTGCGGCAGGAAGGCAAGGACGTCGTCGTCGGCCTGCTCGAGACGCACGGGCGCAAGGAGACCGAGGCGCTGCTGCAGGGGCTCGAAATCCTGCCGCGGGCGGAAATCACGTATCAGGACCGCACGCTGCCCGAATTCGACATCGATGCCGCACTCGCGCGCCACCCGGCGCTGATCCTGGTCGACGAACTCGCGCACACGAACGTGCCCGGTTCGCGCCACTCCGAAGCGCTGGCAGGACATCGACGAGCTGCTCGCCGCCGGCATCGACGTCTACACGACGCTCAACGTCCAGCACATCGAAAGCCTGAACGACGTCGTGGGCGGAATCACGGGCATCACCGTCTGGGAGACCGTTCCCGATTTCTTCTTCGACCAGGCCGACGAAGTCGTGCTGGTCGACGTGTCCGCCGACGACCTTCTCGCGCGCCTCGCCGCCGGCAAGGTGTACCTGCCCGAGCACGTCGAGCGGGCGGCCAAGAATTTCTTCCGCAAGGGCAACCTCATGGCGCTGCGCGAACTTGCGCTGCGCCGCACGGCCGACCGCGTGGAGGACGACGTCCAGGCCTACCGATCCGACAAGGCGATCGAGCGCGTCTGGAAGACCGAGGATTCGCTGCTGTGCTGCATCGGTCCCGGCGCCGGCGGCGAGGACGTCGTGCGCAGCGCCGCCCGGCTCGCCTCGCAGCTCGGCGTCGACTGGGCCGCAGTCTATGTCGAGACGCCCGCGCTGCAGCGACTCCCGAACGCGGAGCGCGAGCGGATACTTCGCACCGTGAAGCTCGCGCAGGAATTCGGCGCACAGACGTCCATACTTTCGGGCAGCGACGCGGCCGCGGAAGCCGTCGAATACGCCCGCATGCACAACTGCTCCAAATTGGTCGTCGGGCGCAGGCGCGGCGTCGTCAAGCTGGCCGTGGGAGCGCGGAACGGCGCGGCGGATCGGCGAGCTTGCGCCGGACATCGACCTGATCGAGGTCGGCCGCAGCATCGCGCAGCCCGCGCCGCGACGCGACTACGGCGATCGAAGGCGACGCCGATCCGCGGCGCGGCATCAAGCGACGGCGCTATCTCTGGGCACTTCTGGCCTGCTTCGCGACGGCGCTTGTCGCGACGCCGCTCCTGCCCTACTTCGATCTCGCGAACATCGTCATGCTGTTCCTGCTGACGGTGGTCCTGGTGGCGCTGAAATGGGGACGCGGTCCCGCGGTCCTGGCGGCGTTCGTCAGCGTGGCGACCTTCGATTTCTTCTTCGTCGCGCCGCGCTTCTCGTTCGCGGTGAGCGACATCCAGTACCTGCTGACCTTTGCCATCATGCTCGCCGTCGCGCTGATCATCGGCCAGATGACCGCGGGCTTGCGCTACCAGGCGCGTGTCGCGTCCTACCGCGAGGAGCGCGCCCGCGTCCTGTACGAATTCGCGCGCGACATGTCGAGCAAGCTGCTGATCGCCGACGTCGTCGAGTCGGCAACCCGGATCATCGCGAACACGATTCGCGCGAAGGTCGCGATCCTGGTGCCCGACGACCAGGACCGGATCCAGCCGGCCGGCCGGGACGCAGGGGCTGGCGATCGACGTCGGCGCCGCCCAGTGGGCGTACGACAAGGCGCAGCCGGCGGGTGCGGGCACCGACACGCTCGCCGGCAGCGAATACCTGTATCTGCCGTTGCGGGCGCCGATGCGCACGCGCGGCGTGCTGGTGATCAAGCCCGACAATCCGCGGCTGCTGCTGGTGCCGGAGCAGCGCCGGCACCTCGACACGTTCGCGGCGCTGACCGCCATCGCGCTGGAGCGCGTGCACTACGTCGAGGTCGCGCAGCAGGCGCTCATCAGCATGGAGTCCGAGCGCCTGCGCAATTCGCTGCTCTCGGCGCTGTCGCACGACCTGCGGACGCCGCTTGCCGCGCTGGTGGGGCTGGCGGAATCGCTGGCGCTCACCCGGCCGCGCGCTGTCCGCGCAGCAGCTCGAGTCCGCGAACGCGATCGCCGAGGAAGCGCGGCGGATGAGCGCACTGGTCAACAACCTGCTCGAGATGGCGCGCATCGAAAGCGGCGAGGTCAAGCTGCGCCGCCAGTGGCATCCGTTCGAGGAAGTCGTCGGCAGCGCGCTCAAGGCTGCGCAACCGGCACTCGCCGACCATCGCGTTGACGCTCGATCTCGCGCGCGACCTGCCGCTGGTCGAGTTCGATGCGACGCTGATCGAGCGCGTGCTGTACAACCTGATCGAGAACGCGTGCAAGTACACGCCGGCGGGCACGCTGATCACGCATTGCGGCGGAGGTCTCCGCGGGCAACCTGCGGGTGAGCGTCAGCGACACGGGGCCGGGCATACCGAAGGGCCAGGAGGAGTCGATCTTCGAGAAGTTCACGCGCGGCACGCGCGAATCATCGACGCCCGGCGTCGGACTCGGGCTCGCGATCAGCCGGGCCATCGTCGAGGCGCATCACGGGAAGATCTCGGCGGAAAACGGCCCGAACGGCGGCGCGCGATTCACGTTCACGCTGCCGCTGGGCACGCCGCCGGACACGCCTGACGAATCCGCGGCCGCCGCAGACAGGCTAAAGTCCGGCGGCAATTTTATGCCGGCTTTATACGCGCGACTCCGCAATTCCTCGCGCTCTTTACGATCGCGCTGCTACATTGAGTCCATCAAAGGTGGCGAAGGAGATTCCATGGAACTCGCGTACGCAATGAATACCAGTAACGACAGGCCACGCCCCGCCGGCGCGTCGACGCGGCAGTTGACGCAATGGCTGCAGCCGCAGGACATCGTGCTGGATGTCGACGTCTGGGACCGTCGTCGCGCGCTCGAATTGGCTGCGGCACGCATCGGCCAGGCCAACGGGCTCGACCCCGCTCCGATCTTGCGCGCGTTGTGGCGGCGCGAGCAGGTGGGCTCGACCGCGCTTGGGCAAGGCGTCGCCATTCCTCACGCGCGCATTGCCGGCATCGCGCGGCCGCTGACGCTGTTCATGCGCCCCAAGATTGCGATGGAGTTCGACGCGCCCGACGGCAAGCCGGTTTCCAGCCTGCTGGTCATCATGGTGCCGGCCGATGGCGACAACCGATGACCATCTGCAGCTTGCTCGCGCTGGTCGCGCAGGCATTTTCGGATCCGGCATTCCGCGCGCGCCTCGCCGCAGCGTCGAACGCCGCGGAAGTTGCCGCCGTATTCGACCAATGGGCGACCGACGGCCCGGAGTGATCGTCGCCCAGGACACACGGTCCGTCGGAGGCAACGACGACGCCCGGGACCTGCGAGTTCGCGTTTTCGCGGGAAAACGCTATGATCGACGCGATGAGCGAGCCCGCCCCCGTCGCGTTGCTGATCGAGGACGAACGCCAGATCCGCCGCTTCGTCCGCACGGCGCTCGAAACGGAAGGCTGGCAAATCGTCGAGGCCGAGACGATCAAGCAGGGCCTCATCGACGCGGGAACGCGCAAGCCCGACGTCGTGATCCTCGACCTCGGGCCTGCCCGACGGCAACGGCATCGATTTCATTCGCGACTTTCGCGCCTGGTCGCCGATTCCCGTCATCGTGCTGTCGGCGCGCACCGGCGAGACCGACAAGATCGAGGCGCTCGATGCCGGCGCCGACGACTACCTCACCAAGCCGTTCAGCGTCGGCGAGTTGCTGGCGCGCGTGCGCGCGACGCGCCGGCGCAGCGCGGGCGCCGCGAGCGAGGATTCCGCGCCGTTTCGCATCGGCGACGTCGACGTCGACTTGACGCGGCGCACCGTCCGCAAGGGCGACGCGCCGCTGCACCTGACGCCCATCGAGTTCCGCCTGCTGGCGCTGATGATCAAGAACGTCGGGCGGGTCCTGACGCATCGCCAGATCCTGCGCGAGGTGTGGGGACCGGCCTACGTCGAGCACGAGCACTACGTGCGCGTGCACATGGGCCATCTTGCGGCAGAAGGTCGAGGACGACCCGGCGCAGCCCAAGCACCTCATCACGGAAACCGCGGTCGGCTACCGGCTCGTGGCTTGACGATGACGGCGGCCGCCGCATCGCGCGGACGGCCACTGCTGCGCGCTTCCGTGGGTTCAGCCCGAGCGGCTGCGGCGACAATGCACTCGCGTGCCCGGCGACGACAGGTGCCCCGACCGCGGTCTTGGCCTGTTCGGACTTGACGGGTTCGATCCGCTGCACGTCGCCGGAGAGCTCGCCGCCGTCGGCCACGATGAGCCGTCCGTAGCGGATCTTGCCGGACACACGGCCGGTGCCGCGCACGATGAGCTTCGCGTGCGCCGTCAACTCGCCCGAAAATTCGCCGTCGATTTCGGCGACGTCGATCACGACGACGCCCTTGAGCGTGCCGGGCTTGGCGATCTGCATCGCCTTGCTGTTGACGGTGGCCTCGACGTGACCTTCGACGATCAGCACGTCGCAATCCGAGATCTCGACGCCGCGCAGCTTGATGTTCGGACCGACGAAGAGCTGGCTGCCCGGCGTGTCCGGACCGATCAGCATGCTCACCGGCTCCGGCGTAGCGAACTGGTCAGGCACGGGCACATCGGCGCCTGCGCGCGGGGCGGCGGCAGCAGGCGCGGGCAGCGCGGGTGCAGGCGCCTTGGCGGCCGCTGCCGGCATGCGGCCGGCGGAACGGGCGCGTACGGATAGGGCGCGGGCTTGACGGCGGGCTTGTCCGTGGACTTGGCGTTGTCGCGATTGAAATTCAGCATGGGATCCTCCGCCGTGGGGTCGTATGACAATGTCATAATGCGCTCTCCGGCCCGAAGCGCGCAAGCGCCTAATTTCAGATTCGATGCAACGCCGATCAGTTCGGTTCCATTCCACATGGCAACATTGCCGCGTACTTGCGCGTCGCGCGCGATCGAGCTACGCGAAAAACGCGCGCAGTTCGCGCAGCGTTTCCTCCGGCGCCTCTTCGGCGAGGAAGTGCCCGGACGGCAGCGCCTTGCCGCGAACGTCGGACGCGACCGCGCTCCAGTCGTCGCAGCGGGATCGAACATCCGGTTGACCACGCCCTTGTCGCCCCACAGCGCGAGCAACGGGCACGTCACCTTGCGGCCCGCCGCGACGTCCGCGTCGTCGTGTTCCAGGTCGATCGACGCCGCCGCGCGGTAGTCCTCGCAGCTCGCGTGGATGGTCGCCGGATCGGCGAAGCAGCGCTCGTACTCCGCCAGCGCGCGCGGATCGAATAGGCGACAGTCCGCCGGACCACCCGCCGATCTTCCGGCGCAGGTAGTACGAGCGGATCGGCGCCGATCAGCCTTTCGGGCAAGGTCGAAGGGCTGGATCAGGAAGAACCAGTGGTAGTACGCCGTCGCGAAGGCCTGGTTCGTCCCGGCGTACATCGTTCGCGTGGGCGATATGTCCAGCACCGCGACGCGCTCGACCGCGTCGGGATGATCGACGCACAGGCGATGCGCGACGCGGCCGCCGCGATCGTGCCCGGCAAGGCGGAAGCGCGGGAAGCCCAGCGCGCGCATCACGTCGACCATGTCCTGCGCCATCGCGCGCTTCGCGTAGGCGGCGTGCGTCGCGTCGCTCGCGGGCTTGCCCGAGTCGCCGTAGCCGCGCAGGTCCGGACACACGACGGTGAATTCGCGCGCCAGCGCCGGCGCGATCCGGTGCCACATCGCGTGCGTCTGCGGATAGCCGTGCAGCAGCAGCAGCGGCGGACCGGCGCCGCCGACGACGACAGTGGATTTCCGTCCCGTCGTGCGCACGCGCTGCGGCGCGAATCCCGGAAACAGCGTCGTCCGCACGCCATGCCGCGTGCACCCGCATCGCTGCGCTCAGTCGACCTTGGCGCCCGACTTCTTCACGACGTCGCCCCACTTCACGACCTCCGCCTTGACGAAGACCGTGAATTCCTCGGAGGAATTGCCGACGGGCTCCGCGCCCAGCGCCAGCAGCTTCTCCTGCACGTCCGGCATGTTGATGATCTTCACGATCTCGGTGTTGAGGCGCTTGACGATGGCCGGCGGCGTGCCGGCCGGCGCGAACACGCCTTGCCAGGACCCGATTTCGTAGCCGACCACACCGGCCTCGGCGATCGTCGGCACGTCGGGCGCCGCCGGCGAGCGCTTGGCGGTGGTGACGCCGAGCGCACGCAGCTTGCCGCCCTTCGCCAGCGTCCACGCCGTCGTGATGTTGTCGAACGTCATCGTCACGCTGCCGCCCATCACGTCCTGCAGCGCGGGCGGGCTGCCCTTGTACGGAATGTGCTGCATGTCCACGCCCGCCATGCTCTTGAAGAGTTCACCGGACAGATGCTGCGACGTGCCGTTGCCGCTGGACGCGAACGTGTACTTGCCCGGATTCTTCTTCATCAGCGCGATCGAGTTCCGCCACGGTCTTCGCCGGCACGTCGTTGTTGACGACGAGCATGTTCGGCACGCGCGCGATCAGCGTGATCGGCACGAAGTCCTTCACCGGATCGTAGGGCAGGTCCTTGTACAGCGACGCATTGATCGCATTGGTGCTGATCGTGCCGCCCAGGATCGTGTAGCCGTCCGGCGCCGCCTTGGCGACGAAGTCCGCGCCCAAGGCCGCCGCCGGCACCGGGCTTGTTCTCGACGATGACCGGCTGCCCGAGCGCCACCGACAGCTTGTCGCCGATCGTCCGCGCGAGGATGTCGGTGGTGCCGCCCGGCGCGAACGGCACGATCCACTTGATCGGCTTGGTCGGCCAGGCCTGCGCAAACGCCGAGCCTGCGACCGCGAACGATGCCGTCCACACGGCGACGACTCGCAGCACCAGTTGCACTCCATCGTTTCATATCTTGTCACTCCTTCAGATCGACCATGGCGGTTGCGCGCGCGGCGTCGATGCCCACCGAGCGCGCGGCCGCGATCAGGTCGTTCCAGCGTCTTGTCGTCCAGCGGAACGCCTTCGGCGAGCCGCGCCGCGCGCGTCTCGCGCTCGACGTCGCCGGGTCCCAGCACGGGCCGGCCCGGGCACCAGCGGCGGCGACGCCTTCACCCAGTCGACCAGCCGCTTCGCCTCGGCCAGCACGCCGCCCGTCGCCGTCGTAGACCGCGGGCGCGATGAAGATCGACAGCATGTTGTTGCGCAGCACCGTGTCGGCAGGATCGGAACTGCGGCCGGTCGTGATCGCCCCGGCCAGCAGGTCGGTGAGGATCGACAGGCCCGAACCCTTGTGCTCGCCGATCGTCAGCAGCGCGCCACCATCGTAGAAATCCTTGGGACTGGTCGTCGGCTTGCCGTGCTTGTCGACGATCCAGCCCGCGGGCACCTGCTCGCCCTTGTTCAGCGCGACCATCAGCTTGCCTTCGGCGACGGTCGACGTCGTGATGTCGAGGATCGCCGGCGGACCGCCCGCCACCGGCACGCCGATCGCCAGCGGATTGGTCGACAGCCGGCGGTCGCTGCCGCCGAACGGTGCCACGCGCTGCGCGCCGGACGTATTGAGAAAGTGCAGCGACACCTGTCCCGCCGCGGCCGCCATTTCCGCCCAGTCGCCCAGCCGCCCGAGATGGCCGCAGTTGCGCAGGCCCACCATCGCGATGCCCGACTTCGCGGCCTTCGCGATCCCCGAGCGGGTCGCGAACTCGCCGATCACCTGCCCGAAGCCGCGGTTGCCGTCGATGATGGCCATCGTGTCGCTGTCGAACACGACGGTTGGCGCGGCGTGTTGGGCTTGAGCCAGCCTTCGCGCACCCATTCGAGATACTTGCCGACGCGCAGCACGCCGTGCGAATCGTGGCCGACGAGATTGGAGTCGACCAGGCGCCGCGCGACCGTGCGCGCCTCGTCCTTGCGCACAGCCGCCGCCCTGCATGATCGCGGCGACGAGGTCGATGAGCTTCGCGGCGGCAATGGTCTTCATCAATGGATTTCCGGCTCGGCCGTCGGCGGCGTGCCTTCGAGGAAATCGAAGTCGCAGCCCTGGTCGGCCTGCGTGATGTGCTGCTGGTAGAGCGCGCCGAAGCCGCGCTCGTATCGCGGCGCGGGCCGCTTCCACGCGGCGCGGCGGCGCGCGAGTTCGTCGTCGCTCACCTTGAGTTCGAGCTTGCGCGCCGGCACGTCGAGTTCGATCAGGTCGCCGTCGCGCACCAGCGCCAGCGGACCGCCGACGAACGATTCCGGCGCGACGTGCAGCACGCACGCGCCGTAGCTGGTGCCGCTCATCCGCGCGTCGGAGATGCGGACCATGTCGCGCACGCCCTGCGCCAGCAGCTTCTTCGGGATCGGCAACTGGCCCCATTCGGGCATGCCGGGCGCGCCGAGCGGCCCCGCGTGCTGCAGCACGAGCACCGAGTCCTTCGTGACCGGCAGCGCCGGATCGTCGATGCGCGCCGCCATGTCGTTGTAGTCCTTGAACACGACCGCCGGGCCCGTGTGCCGCAGCAGATGCGCCTCCGCCGCCGCGGGCTTGATCACCGCGCCGTCGGGCGCCAGGTTGCCGCGCAGCACGGCGAGGCTGTCGGAGGCGACGAGCGCCTTGTCGCGCGGCAGGATGACGTCGCGGTTGAACACTTCGGCGCCGGCGATGTTCTCGCCGAGCGTCTTGCCGTTGACCGTGCGCGCGGACAGCGTAAGCAGGTCGCCGATGTCGTTCAGCAGCGCGCGCAACCCGCCCGCATAGAAGAAGTCCTCCATCAGGAACTTGCCGGCGGGACGGATGTTGGCGACCAGCGGCATCTTGCGCGCGATGGCGTCGAAGCGGTCGATCGTCAGCGGCACGCCGGCGCGGCGCGCCAGGGCCACCATGTGCACGACCGAATTGGTCGAGCCGCCGAGCGACAAGACCGTGGTCACCGCATTGTCGATGGACGCCGCGGTCAGGAAGTCGCGCGGCTTCAAATCTTCCCACACCATGTCGACGATGCGGCGGCCCGTTTCCGTCGCCATCCGCCCGTGACGCGAATCGGCCGCGGGAATCGACGCCGCGCCGGGCAGCGTGAAGCCCATCGCCTCGGCGGCGGACGTCATCGTCGACGCCGTGCCCATCGTCATGCAATGGCCCGGCGAGCGCGCGATGCCGTCCTCGATCTCGTGCCACTGCTCGTCGGTGATGTTGCCGGCGCGCTTCTCCGCCCAGAATTTCCAGACGTCGGAGCCGCTGCCCAGCTTCTGGTCGCGCCAATGCCCGGACAGCATCGGGCCCGCGGGCATGAAGATGGCCGGCAGGTTCATGCTGATCGCGCCCATCAGCATCGCAGGCGTGGTCTTGTCGCAGCCGCCCATCAGCACCGCGCCGTCGACCGGATACGAGCGCAGCAGCTCCTCGGTCTCCATCGCGAGCAGGTTGCGGTAGAGCATCGTCGTCGGCTTCTGGAACACCTCGGCCAGCGCGATGGCCGGCATCTCGAGCGGAAAGCCGCCGGCCTGCAGCACGCCGCGCTTGACCTCCTCGGCGCGCTGCCGGAAGTGCGAATGGCACGCGTTGATGTCGCTCCACGTGTTGACGATCGCGATGATCGGCTTGCCCTGGTAGTCGGCGCGCGAATAGCCCATCTGCGACGTGCGCGAATGATGGCCGAACGAGCGCATGTCGTCGTTGCCGAACCAGCGATGCGAACGTAGTTCCTCCGGCTTCTTGCGTGCGGTCATGCCACTCTCCGAGCCATCCATCGGGCGTAACGTTTGATTATACGGAAGCGGATGGAGCCTTCCCTCCACGCCGTCGGACAGACAAGGGGTCTTGTAGGCCGACCGGCATTGCATTGCGCCCCCGCAGCGCTATAGTTGCAAGGCGGGCGTGACAACGCGCCCTGCCGCCCTCATCAGCGCGGACCGGCGCGTGCGTCCGCCAATTTGCCACCGGAGGTCGCCATGGCCTCGTATCGAACGGGCACCCATCCGCGGCTAAAGATGTTCGTCGCGTTGCTGGTCGCCACCTTGGCGCTGTGCCTGCTTGTCGCGACGCCCGCCGCACAAGCGGAAGGCAAGGCCAAATCCGCGAGCACCGCGAAAAAACCGGTCGAGACCGTGGATCCGGAAAGGCTCTTCGCGGCCATCGTCAAGGTCTCGGTGCAGGCGGTTCCGGATGCCCGCAGCGCGGCAACGCTCGGCAAGGAGCGGGAAGGCTCGGGCGTCGTCATCGGCGAGCGCGGCCTCATCCTGACGATCGGCTACCTGATCGTCGAAGCCGACGACGTCAGCGTGACCGACAGTCGCGGCCGGACGTTCGCCGCGCAGGTCGTCGCCTACGACCACGTCAGCGGCCTGGGGCTGGTGCGCACCATCGCGCCGATGGACGCCAAGCCCGTCCCCTTCGGCGATTCGGGGAAGCTCGCCAACCGGGAGCCGGTGATGATCGCGGGCGCGGGAGACGACGGCGTCGCGTTCGCCTATGTCGTTTCCAAGCGCGCGTTTTCGGGCAGCTGGGAATATGCACTGGACCAGGCGATCTTCACGAGCCCGCCGACACTCAACTGGAGCGGCGCGGCGCTGATCGACAAGGACGGCAAGCTGCTCGGCGTGGGCTCGCTGATCGTGCGCGAGGCCAGCGACGACGACCCGAAGGTTCCCGGCAACATGTTCGTTCCCATCGACATCCTGAAGCCGATCCTGCCCGAGCTCGTGAAGGCCGGACACCGCGCCGGCCCGGCGCGGCCATGGATGGGCGTGTCCACCGATGAGGTGCAGGGACGACTCGTGGTTTCGCGCGTTTCGCCCGAGGGTCCGGCGGATGTCGCGGGTCTTTCGGCGGGCGACATCATCCTGGCCGTCGGCGACGAGGCCGTGCGCACGCAGGCCGATTTCTACCGCAAGGTCTGGAATCGCGGCGGTGCCGGCACCGAAATCCCGCTCAAGCTGCTGCAGGGCGTGGAGGTTCGGGAAGTGCGCGTCAAGTCGATCGACCGGGTCGACTATTTCCGTCCGCGCACGACGTACTGACCCGGATCGGCTAGCCGTGGAGGTCGGCGACCGCGAGCGCGGTTGCGGCGGAACGCTTGCCCGTACAATGCGCCGTTCCTCCTTCCATGAACGCGCCTGCCGATGCTGCTCTACGCCCTGACGATATTCGCTAGCGCGTTCCTTCTCTTCCTTCTCCAGCCCATCGTCGCAAAAGAGATCCTGCCGTGGTTCGGCGGCTCGGCGGCTGTCTGGACGACGTGCCTCGTCTTCTTCCAGACCACGCTGCTGCTGGGCTACGCCTATGCCGATTTTTCCGTGCGTCGCCTGACGCCCCGCACGCAGGCAATCGTGCACGTCACGCTCTTGGCGCTGAGCCTCGCCGTGCTGCCGATCATTCCGGGCACGTTCTGGAAGCCATCGGGTCAGGAGAATCCGATCTGGCTGATCCTGGGACTGCTCGCTGTCTCGATCGGTCTGCCCTATTTCGTCCTGTCGACGACGAGCCCGCTCATCCAGGCGTGGTTCGCGCGTGCCCACCCCGGCCGCAGTCCCTATCGTCTCTTTGCGCTGTCGAATCTCGCGTCGATGCTGGCGCTGCTGGGCTATCCATTCCTGCTCGAGCCATGGATCGCCACGCGAACGCAGGCCTTGGGCTGGTCGGCCGGTTACGCGCTGTTCGTCGGATTGTGCACGGCTGCGGCATTGAAAAGCAGGCAACGCACCGTCGTGCCGGAAACCCCGGAACCGAATTCGCGGACGCAATCCGCGACGGCGCTCCTCCGCGGCCTTCACGCCAGCTTCTCTGGTGCGCGCTGGCGGCGACGAGTTCGGTCTTGCTGCTGGCCGTGACCTCCCACATCACGCAGAACATCGCGGCCGTCCCGCTGCTGTGGATCGTGCCGCTGTCGCTTTATCTCATCAGTTTCATCCTGTGCTTCGACGGCCGAGGCTGGTATCGGCGCGAGGTCTTCCTGGCGGTGCTCGCCGCCGGACTGGGCGTGATGGCCTGGACCCTCGCGGACCCGAAGCTGACGCATGAGCTACCGCTCCAACTCGGCGTCTTCTGCGCCGGATTTTTCGTCGCGTGCATGTTCTGCCACGGCGAGCTCGTGACGCTCAAGCCCGCGCCACGGTACCTGACGCGCTTCTACCTCATGATCTCGCTCGGCGGCGCGCTGGGATCGATCGTCGTCGGCGTGTGGTCGCGCCACTCGTGTTCAGCGCCAACTTCGACCTGGCCATCGCGCTTGTCGCGTGCGCGCTGCTCCTCGCTGTGGCAAGTCCGGCGGGAAACGCTCGTGTTTCCCGTGCTCGCCGTCGTGGCGTTGCTCTTCACGTCGGCTGCGGCATCTGGAGCGCGTCGAGTTCTACAAGGACACGATGTTCGCGTCGCGCAATTTCTACGGCGTGCTGCGCGTCCAGGATGCCGGCGCGAAGGACCTCGACCACCGCCGCACACTGATTCACGGGACGATCATGCACGGCAAGCAATATCTGCGTCCCGAACTGCAGCAGGGAGCCGACGAGCTACTACACGCGCACGTCCGGCATCGGCCGGCTGATCGAGGCGATGCATCCGCGCCTCGAGCCGATCAAGGTGGGCGTCATCGGCCTGGGCACGGGAACGATCGCAGTCGTACGGCAGCACGGGCGACGTCTACCGCTTCTACGACATCAATCCCGGCGTCGTCGCGATCGCGCAGCGCGACTTCACGTACCTCGAGCGACAGCGATGCGACGATCGAGTTGGCGCTGGGCGACGCGCGCCTGTCGCTCGAGCGCGAGCCGCCACAGCATTTCGATGTGCTCGCCATCGACGCCTTTTCCAGCGACGCCATCCCGGTGCATCTCATCACCAAGGAGGCCGTCGAGGTGTATCTGCGGCACATGAAGCCGGATGGCGTGATCGCGTTCCACGTGACCAACCGCTACCTCAACCTGGTCCCCGTGGTGGAGGGCATCGCGCAACGAATTGGGCCTGCAAGGCCCTGTGGATCGAGGATCCGGGCCTCGATCCGCTGGCCAATACGTCGAGCTGGGTGCTGCTGCCCAGGATCCCGCGCGCCTGAACGATCCGCGCCTGACCGATCGTCTACACCGGCATCGAAGCGCGCCGCGACTGGCGCGTGTGGACCGACGATTTCAACAACCTGGTGCAGGTGTTGAAGTAGCAGCGGAGGCGCGCCGTCGCATCGGCGCTAGAATTCGAGCCCATGCCCCGCGAAGCGCTTCCCTCCCCGGCCGATCCCGGACCCTATCGCGCGCTGATCCGGCCACCGAAGAGCCCGCCACATCGACGTGATCGACCAGCGCGCGCTTGCCGCACGCGCTCGTCAAGGTCACGATCGGCGACGCCGAGGCCGCGGCGCTCGCCATCCGGCGCATGTGGATTCGCGGCGCGCCGCTGATCGGCGCTGTCGGCGCTTACGGCCTGGCACTGGCACTGGATCGCGACGCCGGCGACACCGCGCTGGCCAAGGCGCACAAGGCGCTCGACTGCGACTCGCCCGACCGCCGTCAACCTGCGCTGGGCGCTCGACCGCGTGCGCGCGAAGGTCGCGCCGCTGCCGGTCACGGCGCGCGCCGACGCCGCGTGGGCGGAGGCCGACGCGATCGCCGCCGAGGACATCGGCATCAACTTCGCGATCGGCGAGCATGGCCTCGCGCTTGCTGCGCGGGATCGCGCAGCGCCGTCCCGGGCCGATCGCCGTGATGACCCACTGCAATGCCGGCGCGCTGGCGACCTGCGGCTGGGGCACGGCGATGGCGCCGCTCTTCCGCGCGCATGCCGAAGGCCTTGCGCTGCACGTGTGGGTCAGCGAGACGCGCCCGCGCATGCAGGGTGCCAGCCTGACCGCATGGGAACTCGACCAGCGCGGCATTCCGTACACGCTGTTCGCCGACAGCGCGAGCGGCCTGCTGATGCAGCGAGGCGACGTCGATGTCGTCTTCGTCGGCGCCGACCGCGTCGCGCGCAACGGCGACGTCTGCAACAAGATCGGCACGTACGACAAGGCGCTCGCGGCGCGCGACAACAACGTGCCGTTCTACGTCGCGCTGCCGTCGCCGACGATCGACTGGAAGCTCGCCAACGGCGACGCCATCCCGATCGAGGCGCGCGACACCGATGAAGTGCTGACCGTCGCGGGCCGTGACGACTATGGCCAGACCGTGCGCGTGGCGATTGCACCGCACGGAACCAAGGCCGTGAATTACGCGTTCGACGTGACGCCGGCGCGGCTCGTAAGCGGACTCGTCACCGAACGCGGCGTCACGCGCGCGTCGTCGGACTGGCTGGCGGCGATGTTTCCCGAAAAATCGGCGGTTGCATGACCGCACGCGTGCAGCCTGGGAGCGGCGGGGGCGCTGCGCCGAAAACCGATGAACGTGCGTTGCGAGAATCGATCGTCGCCACGGCGCTCGCGATGAACGCGGCGGGCATCAATCGCGGCAAGTCAGGCAACGTCAGCGCGCGCTGGCGCGACGTCGACTTCGACGGCTTCCTGATCACGCCGACCGGCGTGCCCTACGATCAGACGACGCCCGGGCAGATCGTCGCGGTGACGCTGGGCGGCGAGGCGCGCGGGTCGCTGCTGCCGTCGTCGGAGTGGCGCTTCCATCGCGACATCTACGCCGCGCGCGCCGACGCGCACGCGATCGTCCACACGCACGCGCCGTTTGCGACGTCGCTGGCGTGCCTGCATCGCGGCATTCCGGCCTTTCACTACATGGTCGCGGTGGCCGGCGGCAAGGATATCCGCTGTGCGCCGTACGCGACGTTCGGCACGCAGGAATTGTCGGACCACGCGGTCGCAGCGCTCGACGGTCGTGACGCTTGCCTGCTCGCCAATCACGGAATGATCGCCGTCGGCGCGTCGCTCGCGAAGGCGCTGGCGCTCGCCGTCGAAGTGGAGACGCTCGCGGAAATGTACTGGCGCGCGCTGCAGGTCGGCGAGCCCGTGCTCGCTGTCGGACGCGGAGATGGATGTCGTGCTGGAGAAGTTCAGGACGTACGGGCAGCCAAGACCGAGTTAGCTCGGCTCATGTTAGCGAAATACTGAGCGGACGATGACTTAGTTGAGCGTTTGCCGCTCCCTTCGGTCGCTTAACGTTCGCTGCGCTCACGTTAGCAAACGCCGAAGTAGGCGCATCGCAGGTTGCCCAGAAGCAAAAAGCCCAACCGGTTGGTTGGGCTTTTTGCTTCATGGGTGCCTGACGATGACCTACTTTCGCACGGGAACTCCGTACTATCATCGGCGTGCCGCCGTTTCACGGTCCTGTTCGAGATGGGAAGGGGTGGTTCCAGCGGGCTATGGTCGTCAGGCATTGACGGTTTGTCCAGTCGTCTGTGTGGCGGCATGGTATCTCCATGCTCGCGACAGCCAACGGCTGAACGTTGTAGGGGGAAGGCAAGGTTTGGGTACTACTTAGGTGTTGAGCTGATCTCATGGCGCGGCTTTGAAGGAATGGGAGTCACTTTAGACTCGCCGATTCGTCAAGGCCCACAATTATGAGGTCAAGCCGCACGGGTTATTAGTATCGGTTAGCTTAACGCATTACTGCGCTTCCACACCCGACCTATCAACGTGGTGGTCTGCCACGGCCCTTCAGGGGGATCTAGTCCCCGGGAGATCTCATCTTCAGGCACGTTTCCCGCTTAGATGCTTTCAGCGGTTATCGCTTCCGTACATAGCTACCCAGCGATGCCTCTGGCGAGACAACTGGTACACCAGCGGTACGTCCACTCCGGTCCTCTCGTACTAGGAGCAGCCCCCGTCAAATCTCCAACGCCCACGGCAGATAGGGACCAAACTGTCTCACGACGTTTTGAACCCAGCTCACGTACCACTTTAAATGGCGAACAGCCATACCCTTGGGACCGGCTACAGCCCCAGGATGTGATGAGCCGACATCGAGGTGCCAAACACCGCCGTCGATATGAACTCTTGGGCGGTATCAGCCTGTTATCCCCGGCGTACCTTTTGTCCGTTGAGCGATGGCCCTTCCATACAGAACCACCGGATCACTAGGTCCTACTTTCGTACCTGCTCGACTTGTCAGTCTCGCAGTCAAGCTCGCTTGTGCCCTTGCACGTCCAGCGCGATGTCCGACCGCGCTAAGCGAACCTTCGAGCTCCTCCGTTACGCTTTGGGAGGAGACCGCCCCAGTCAAACTGCCTACCATGCACGGTCCCCGATCCAGATAATGGATCCAGGTTAGAACCGCAATGACGTCAGGCTGGTATTTCAACGTTGGCTCCACGAGAGCTAGCGCCCCCACTTCAAAGCCTCCCAGCTATCCTACACAAACCTCATCACAGTCCAATGCAAAGCTACAGTAAAGGTGCACGGGGTCTTTCCGTCTTGCCGCGGGGAGATTGCATCTTCACAAACACTTCAACTTCGCTGAGTCTCGGGTGGAGACAGCGTGGCCATCGTTACGCCATTCGTGCAGGTCGGAACTTACCCGACAAGGAATTTCGCTACCTTAGGACCGTTATAGTTACGGCCGCCGTTTACCGGGGCTTCAATCAAGAGCTTGCACCCCATCATTTAACCTTCCGGCACCGGGCAGGCGTCACACCCTATACGTCCACTTTCGTGTTAGCAGAGTGCTGTGTTTTTGTTAAACAGTCGCAGCCACCGATTCTTTGCAACCCTTCTCAGCTCCGGCTGTACGCCTTCACCTAATAAGGGCACACCTTATCCCGAAGTTACGGTGTCAATTTGCCGAGTTCCTTCACCCGAGTTCTCTCAAGCGCCTGAGCATATTCAGCTCGCCCACCTGTGTCGGTTTGCGGTACGGTCAACTTGGAACTGAAGCTTAGAGGCTTTTCCTGGAAGCAGGGTATCGCTCACTTCAGACTGGCAAGCCAGTCCTCGTCGTCACGCCTCAGCTAAGCCCAGCGGATTTGCCTGCCGGGCACGCCTACACGCTTAAACCGGGACGTCCAACACCCGGCCGAGATAACCTTCTCCGTCCCCCCATCGCATTCCAAGTCGGTGCGGGAATATTAACCCGCTTCCCATCGACTACGGCTCTCGCCCTCATCTTAGGGGCCGACTCACCCTGCGCCGATGAACGTGGCGCAGGAAACCTTGGGCTTACGGCGAGCAGGCCTTTCACCTGCTTTATCGCTACTCATGTCAGCATTCGCACTTCCGATACCTCCAGCAGCCCTTACGAGTCACCTTCACAGGCCTACGGAACGCTCTCCTACCATCTGCATGCTCCACTGAAGACGCTCCCCACCATGGTCGAGCCTTCGCCGCCATCACCGTGGCGCACGACGTCTCGACTTTGGGGATGCATTGCCGCCGGTGCGCGCTTCGCGCCGCACGGCGTCAAGCTCCATGGTGGGCGAACGCCCTTAGTGGAGCATGCAAATCCGCGATTTCGGTGCCTAGCTTGAGCCCCGTTACATCTTCCGCGCAGGACGACTCGACCAGTGAGCTATTACGCTTTCTTTAAATGATGGCTGCTTCTAAGCCAACATCCTGGCTGTCTGAGCCTTCCCACCTCGTTTCCCACTTAGCTAGATCTTGGGGACCTTAATCGGCGGTCTGGGTTGTTTCCCTCTCGACGCCGGACGTTAGCACCCGACGTCTGTCTCCCCTGCTCGCACTTGCCGGTATTCGGAGTTTGCTATGGCGTAGTAGATCGCTATGACCCCCACAACCATTACAGTGCTCTACCCCCGGCAGTGATACAGGAGGCACTACCTCAATAGTTTTCGGAGAGAACCAGCTATTTCCGGATTTGTTTAGCCTTTCACCCCTAGCCACAGCTCATCCCCGTCTTTTTCAACAGACGTGGGTTCGGACCTCCAGTAGGTGTTACCCCACCTTCATCCTGGCCATGGCTAGATCATCCGGTTTCGGGTCTACGCCCTGCAACTAAAGCGCCCTATTCGGACTCGCTTTCGCTGCGCCTCCCCTATGCGGTTAAGCTTGCTACAGAACGTAAGTCGCTGACCCATTATACAAAAGGTACGCAGTCACCCCGTTGCCCAGGCTCCCACTGTTTGTATGCATGCGGTTTCAGGATCTATTTCACTCCCCTTCCGGGGTTCTTTTCGCCTTTCCCTCACGGTACTGGTGCACTATCGGTCGATTACGAGTATTTAGCCTTGGAGGATGGTCCCCCCATCTTCAGACAGGATTTCACGTGTCCCGCCCTACTTGTCGCAAGCTTAGTTCCACCATCGACCTTTCGCGTACGGGGCTATCACCCACTACGGCTGCCCTTTCCAGAGCATTCCACTAAGTCGATCGCTAAAACTTGCAGGCTGGTCCCATTTCGCTCGCCACTACTCTGGGAATCTCGGTTGATTTCTGTTCCTCCAGCTACTGAGATGTTTCAGTTCACTGGGTTAGCTCCCTCGCCCCTATGTATTCAGAGCGCGGTGACCCTTGCGGGCCGGGTTTCCCCATTCGGACATCTCCGGATCAATGCTTGTTTGCCAGCTCCCCGGAGCTTTTCGCAGGCTGCCACGTCCTTCATCGCCTGTAATCGCCAAGGCATCCACCACATGCACTTAGTCACTTGACCCCATAACTGTGAGCCCTCTCAGTTGCCTGATACGGGACACACCGTCATGGCGTGTTTGCGCCACTGCCATTCCCCTTTTAAAGAATGGCAGCAAGATACAACTCAACCCTATGTCCACCCGGACTCTCATCAAGTCCAGATGAACCCTTGCCTTCCGAATTGTTAAAGAACAGTACAGCTTTCAACTCTCGTCACTCGTCGAACGACGAGGGTTGAACGCTGCGTGATGCGCAACCGATAGGTGCTCGTCCGATAATGGTGGAGCTGGACGGGATCGAACCGACGACCTCCTGCTTGCAAAGCAGGCGCTCTCCCAATTGAGCTACAGCCCCGATAAGCTTCGCGATGCTTCGTTGCTCGGGGCCTCGTTTACCAATCGTTGTAAACGTCGGCCCCTCGCGCCTTGCCTCGCTCGCTTCTCGCTGCGTGCGCTCCGGTGCCACCACTGCCCTGGTGGGTCTGGATGGATTCGAACCATCGACCCCCGCCTTATCAAGACGGTGCTCTAACCAACTGAGCTACAGGCCCGTTGTCCGGCGTCATGCTGCTGCGGTGAATGGAAATGCCCTCATTTGCCACGCATTTACCATTCACGCGCTGCAACCGATAGGTTGTGGGTACTGAAACCTTGGGACATTTCCGAGAAAGGAGGTGATCCAGCCGCACCTTCCGATACGGCTACCTTGTTACGACTTCACCCCAGTCACGAAACGCACCGTGGTAAGCGGCCCCCTTGCGGTTAGCCTACCTACTTCTGGTACATCCCGCTCCCATGGTGTGACGGGCGGTGTGTACAAGACCCGGGAACGTATTCACCGCGACATGCTGATCCGCGATTACTAGCGATTCCGACTTCATGCAGTCGAGTTGCAGACTGCAATCCGGACTACGACCGGCTTTCTGGGATTGGCTCCCCCTCGCGGGTTGGCAACCCTCTGTACCGGCCATTGTATGACGTGTGAAGCCCTACCCATAAGGGCCATGAGGACTTGACGTCATCCCCACCTTCCTCCGGTTTGTCACCGGCAGTCTCCCTAGAGTGCCCTTGCGTAGCAACTAGGGACAAGGGTTGCGCTCGTTGCGGGACTTAACCCAACATCTCACGACACGAGCTGACGACAGCCATGCAGCACCTGTGTTCCGGTTCCCTTTCAGGCACACCCGCCTCTCAGCAGGCCTTCCGGACATGTCAAGGGTAGGTAAGGTTGTTCGCGTTGCATCGAATTAATCCACATCATCCACCGCTTGTGCGGGTCCCCGTCAATTCCTTTGAGTTTTAACCTTGCGGCCGTACTCCCCAGGCGGCTCACTTCACGCGTTAGCTTCGGTACCAAGGAATCGCTTCCCCAACACCTAGTGAGCATCGTTTAGGGCGTGGACTACCAGGGTATCTAATCCTGTTTGCTCCCCACGCTTTCGTGCCTGAGCGTCAGTATTGGCCCAGGGGGCTGCCTTCGCCATCGGTGTTCCTCCGCATCTCTACGCATTTCACTGCTACACGCGGAATTCCACCCCCCTCTGCCATACTCGAGCTTGCCAGTTTCCAATGCCATTCCCAGGTTGAGCCCGGGGCTTTCACATCAGACTTAACAAACCGCCTGCGCACGCTTTACGCCCAGTAATTCCGATTAACGCTCGCACCCTACGTATTACCGCGGCTGCTGGCACGTAGTTAGCCGGTGCTTATTCTGCCGGTACCGTCAAGAACGCCCCGTATTAGGTGACGCCTTTTCTTCCCGACCAAAAGCGGTTTACAACCCGAAGGCCTTCTTCCCGCACGCGGCATGGCTGGATCAGGGTTGCCCCCATTGTCCAAAATTCCCCACTGCTGCCTCCCGTAGGAGTCTGGGCCGTGTCTCAGTCCCAGTGTGGCTGATCATCCTCTCAGACCAGCTACCGATCGTCGCCTTGGTAGGCCATTACCCCACCAACAAGCTAATCGGACATCGGCCGCTCCCAGAGCGTGAGGCCCTTGCGAGTCCCCCACTTTCCTCCTCAGAGCATATGCGGTATTAGCCCAACTTTCGCTGGGTTATCCCCCACTCCGGGGTACGTTCCGATGTATTCCTCACCCGTTCGCCGCTCGCCGCCAGGGTTGCCCCCGCGCTGCCGCTCGACTTGCATGTGTAAAGCATGCCGCCAGCGTTCAATCTGAGCCAGGATCAAACTCTTCAGTTCGATCTCTACAAGTAACTCAATCAACGTTGGCCCCATCCCCCAGAGCTTCCATCCGAGGGACAAGACGTTCGGCCTCCCACCATTGCTGGTGGAAAGCCTCACTGCGTTGTGTGAGCACCAAAGTCCTTGGAACATTTCCCTGACTCATCCGTTGCCGGATTTGCCAAGGGCCCCGAAGCCCCAGCACCCACACCTATCGGTTGCCAATTGTTAAAGAGCGGCTGCGCCTTTCCCCAGTCTCCTTGGCGAATACCGGCCCCGGTGTCCTGCGGGCAGTGCCGTTCGGGAAAGGTGCAGCAAAGAAGCGCGATTATACATCGAAATCGGGACTCGTCAACAGTCCCTGTCACACTCCGCAAAGTGCCTGAATGGAGGCCCGCTGGGCGCGGAATCCCCTGTTTCTAAAGGAGCGAACGGAGAACCGCGGCCGTTTCTTCGGCGCAGCGCGCCCAGGTAAAGCGCCCGGGCGCGCGTCGGCCCGCGGCGCGCAGCCGCCCCGCCAGCGCGGAATCCTCTACGACCGAGGCCATGCCGGCCGCCAGGGCGTCGATATCAGCGGATCGACCAGCAGCGCGGCGTCGCCCGCCACTTCCGGCAACGACGTCGTAGTCGACGTGATGACCGGAATGCCCGACGCGAACGCTTCCAGCACGGGCAGGCCGAATCCTTCGTACAGCGATGGAAAGACGAAGGCCGCCGCGCCCTGGTACAGCGCGCGCATGTCGTCGGCGTCGACGTAGTCGAGCCAGCGGACGCGACCGGCCGCCTTCGACGCGCGCGCAGTGTCGCGACGAAATCGTCGGCGCGCCAACCGGCCTTGCCCGCGATCACCAGCTGCCTGCCCGCCGTGGTCGGCACAGGCATCCGCTCGAACGCCGCGACGATCCTCTCGATGTTCTTGCGCGGCTGCAGCGTGCCGACAAAAAGCAGGTAATCGGGGACGAGTGCGTAGCGCGCGCGCATCGCGGCGATGCGTGACGCGCGACTCGGCGTCGAACCATCGCGCATCCACGCCCAGCGACGTGACGGTGATGCGCGCGGCGTCGATTCCGTAGTGCTCGACCAGTTCCGGCACCATCGCCTGCGAAATCGCGATCACGTGGTCGGCCCACTGCGCCGATCTTGCGCAGCACCAGGTTCTTCAGCCGGCGCAGCCGCGGGATTGGCCCACTCGGGATGGCGCAGCGGAATCGCGTCGAAGAGCGTCGCGCACACGGGCGTGCGGCGCAGCCGTGGAATGCGGAGGTCGGTCGCGTGATAGACGTCGACGCGCTCCGGCCAGTCGGCGCGCTCCGCGAAAATCGGCGCCAGTGGCCAGCGACAGCGCGGCCGAGATCGTTGGCCGGTCGCGGCAGGACGATCGCGCCGGCAGGCGCTTGGCGCGCGGCGCGCGGACCCATGACGACAGGGACGGCTCGTCACGTCACCACGCAACGCGTACGCCGCCGCCAGCTCGCGCGTGTAGACGCCGATTCCGTCCGGCTGAAGGCGCGCCTCCGCGCACACGCAGCAGCGTCGCGCTGATTCCGATCCGAAGCCGCGCATTTGCCACGATCAGTGCGGCCCGGCTTGCAATGCGGCGTAATACGCGATCGCAGCCGGCACGTCGCCGACGAAGGCGGCACCGATGGTCGGCCACCACGACGGCGCGATCGCAGAGCTCGCGTACGTGCTGCAGTTCGTGGGAGACGAAGACGATGGTGACGCCGCGGCGGCGGAATTCGCGGATCTTCTCGATGCACTTGGCCTGGAACGCCGTGTCGCCGACCGCCAGCACTTCGTCGATCAGCAGGATTTCCGGATCGAGATGCGCCGCCACGGAAAATCCGAGTCGCGCGGTCATGCCGGTGGAAAAGGTCCGCACCGGCTCGTCGATCGAGTCCGCGAGTTCCGCGAAGTCCACGATGCTGTCCATTCGCGCCGCGACCTCGGCGCGCCGCAAGCCCGAGCAGCACGCCGTTCAGCATCACGTTGTCGCGGCCGGTCAGCTCCGGGTGGAACCCCGCGCCCAGCTCGAGCAGCGGCGACACGCGGCCGTTGACGGCGAGCGTGCCCGACGTCGGCCGGATCACGCCCGCGATCAGCGCCAGCAGCGTGCTCTTGCCCGCGCCGTTGCGGCCCATCACCGCGATCGACTCGCCGCGCGCGACCTGCAGCGAGAAATCGTCGAGCACCACGCGGCTGTCCGCGCGCATGTCGCGCCACGCTCGCGGCGGATTGAGGATCAGGTTCTTGATGCCGCCGCCGCGGTGCAGCGCCGAGCGCGTACGCCTTGCCGACATGGTCGAAGTCGATGATCGGTTGCGACATCTAAAGCGCCTCGGCGAATTTCCATTGCAGCCGATCGAAGACGCACTGCCCGACCGCGACCGCGACCACGGCGATCAGCGCCGCGGCGCCGAGCGCAGCGCCAGTCCATCGTGCCGTCGAGCAGCAGCGCGCGCCAGGCGACGATGAGGTAGGTGAAGGGGTTGAGCGCGATCAGCGGCTGGAACATCGGCGGCACCATCTGCCGCTCGAAGATCACCGGCGTCACGTAGAACAGCACGGTCATGCCGAGGCCGATCAGGCGCTCGATGTCGCGGAAGAACACGCTGCAGGACGCGACTGCCAGCGCGATGCCGTAGATCATCAGGCCCTGGACGACAAGCAGGATCGGCGCGCCCCACAGCCATGCCGGCGAGATCGTGCCGCGCCCGATCAGCAGCGCGAGCGCGGCCAGCACGGGCAGGCACAGCAGGAAATGCAGGCCCTCGGTGACCACCGACGACGCGACGATCAGGTACCGCGGAAACGCGATCTTCTTGACCAGCGACGCGTTGTTGATGAACGCGCGGGGCGAGAGCTGCATCGAGTTGTTGAGCCACTGCCACGGAAACAGGCCGGCGAGCAGGAAGATGAAATAGCCCTCGATCTTTACGTTGAGGATCGCCTTGAATGCCATCCAGTACGTCACGGCGAAGACGATCGGATTCAGCAGCGACCACGCCGTAACCCAGCACCGTGCGCTTGTAGCGGACCTTGATTTCCTTGATCGTCAGCGCCGTCACCAGGTCCAGGTAGTGCAGGAACTCCGTCGGCCGCGGCGCTGACTCCCGCGGGGGCCTGCGCTCCGTCAAGGGAACTACTCCCGGCTTACGCGCCGCATGTCGGCGTCCACCATCATCGCGATGAGTTCGTCGATGCCGGTCCTGGGCTTCCCAGCCCGAGCACGCGCTTGGCCTTGGCCGGGTTGCCCAGCAGCAGGTCGACCTCGGCGGGCCGGAAGAACTTGGGGTCGATGACGACATGGTCGTTGTATTCGAGGCCGACGCATTCGAACGCGATGCGGCACATTTCGCGCACGGTGGTGGTGACGCCGGTTGCGATCACGTAGTCGTCCGGCTTGTCCTGCTGCAGCATCAGCCACATCGCCTCGACGTAATCGCCGGCAAATCCCCAGTCGCGGCTGCGCGTCGATGTTGCCCAGGCGCAATTCCTTCTGCTTGCCGTGCTTGATGCGCGCCACGGCGTCGGTGACCTTGCGCGTGACGAACTCGATGCCGCGCAGCGGCGACTCGTGGTTGAACAGGATGCCGTTCGATGCGTGCATCCCGTAGCTCTCGCGGTAATTGACGTGCTCCAGTGGCCGAAGAGCTTGGCCACGCCGTACGGACTGCGCGGATGGAAGGGCGTGGACTCGTCCTGCGCCTCTGTCTGCACCAGGCCGAACATCTCGCTGGTGGACGCCTGGTAGAACCGCACCGCGGGCTGCAGCCGGCGCAGCGCCTCGAGCATGTTCACGACGCCGACGCCATTCACCTGGGCGGTGACCTGAGGCTGCGCCCACGACGTGCCGACGAAGCTTTGCGCCGCGAGGTTGTAGACTTCGTCCGGACGCGCCGATTCGACCGCGCGGCACAGCGACGCCATGTCGGTCAGGTCGCCGTGCACGAGCGACGACGTCCTGTTCGATGCCCAGTTCGCGCAAGCGCCAGTTCGACTCGGTCGCGCGCCGCGCCACGAAGCCGTGGACGGCGTAGCCCTTGCGCAGCAGAAGACTCGACAGGTAGGCGCCATCCTGGCCGGTGACGCCGGTGATCAGTGCGGTTTTGCCCATCGTTGCCGAAATTCCCCGTGCGTAATCGATTGTTGTTGTGCCGACGGAAAGCTCTTTATTATCGCACTTTGTCCCCGTATCCTCCCCCGGGCGCGGCAAGCCGCCCGCGACCCTCTTCCCAGGTCTCCCGACCCCCATGCGCACTCGCCATCGTCCACGACTGGCTCGACACCTGGGGCGGCGCCGGAACTGGCGCTGGCCGAGCTGCTCGCGCTGTATCCGGACGCGGACCTGTTCGCGCTCGTCGACTTCATGGCGCCGGCGGACCGCGCGCGCCTGGGATCGCGCACGACCCGCACGTCGTTCATCCAGCAACTGCCGTTCGCCCGCACGGCGTTCCGGCGCTACCTGCCGCTGTTCCCGCGCGCGATCGAGCGACTCGATGTTTCCGCCTACGACCTCGTGCTCTCCAGCTCGCACGCGGTGGCCAAGGGCGTGCGCACGATGGCCGCGCAGCTGCACATCTGCTACTGCTATACGCCGATGCGCTATGCCTGGGACTTGCAGGACCAGTACCTGCGCCAGGCCGGCCTCGACCGCGGCGTCAGGGGCCGCGTGGTGCGCCGGTCACTTGGCCCGGTTGCGCGCGTGGGATCGTGCCGCGAGCCGGCGGGTCGACTGCTTCGTCGCGATCTCGCACACGATCGCCGAGCGCATCCGCCGCTGCTATGACCGCGAGTCGGCGGTGATCTTTCCGCCGGTCGCCGGCGGCGCCGCCCGACACCGGAGCCGCAACGGGACGGCACGTACGTCACCGTGTCGCGCCTCGTCCCGTACAAACGCGTCGACCTGATCGTCGACGCGTTTCGCCTCCTTCCGGATCGCGAGCTCGTCGTGATCGGCGACGGCCCCGAACTCCGGCGGGTCGAGGCCGTCGCCGGGCCCAACGTCACGCTGCTCGGCCAAGCGCCGGACGCCGAACGCGACCGGTGGCTCGCGACCGCGCGCGCATTCGTGTTCGCCGCCGAGGAGGATTTCGGCATCGCGCCGCTGGAGGCGCAGGCGCGTGGCACGCCGGTGATCGCCTACGGCCGCGGCGGCGCGCTGGAAACGATTCGCGGACTCGCCGACGCGGCGCCGACGGGCGTGCTGTTCGACGAGCAGACACCGGAGGCAATCGCCGCGGCGCGTGCGCGCGTTCGAGGCCAACTCGCCAGCGCATCACGGCAGCTGCCTGCCGTGACAATGCGGCACGTTTTTCGGCGGCGCGGTTTCGCGACGAGTTCTCCGCATTCGTCGCCGCGCGACAGGCGGAATTCGCGAACCGCAGGCGAGCGCGATGAACCGCAGCCTCCTCAAGGACAACGCATCGCTGCTCGTATGGCTGGTGCGCCTGGTCGACCCGTTGCTGGTCATCGTGGCGGGCTGGCTCGCACATCGCTGGTATCTGCACACCTGGAGTCCTCCGGAGCACTACGTCCTCGCGATGATCGGAGTCGCAATGCTCTCCTTTGCGCTCTTTCCGCTCGCGGCGAATCTACTCGCCGCAGCGTGGGGTCACGCAGTTCGAGGAGACCGGACGGCTCGTGAATGCATGGCTGGTGATCGCCGCCACGTGGTTCGGCTATCTCTTTCTGTCGAAATCCGGCAACGACTTCTCTCGCGCGTGGTCGCTGTGGTGGATTGCGTTCGGCGTGGCCGCGCACGTGACCTTCCGCGTCGCCATCCGCGCGGCGCTGCGCAGCCTGCGGCGCCGCGGATACAACCAGCGCCACATCGTCATCGTTGCCGCGGGACGCCTGGGACGCGACATCGCACTTCGTCTCGCGCGCGCGCCATGGAGCGGTCTTTCCGTGCGCGCCTTCTACGACGACGACCCGGCGCTGACCGGGACCCGCGTGGAGGGCATCGCAGTACGCGGGCCGATCGACAACCTGGCTCGCGATCTTGTCTCGGAACCGGTGGACCAGATCTGGATAGCGCTGCCGCTGCGCGCAGAAACCCGCATACGCGAGCTGCTCACGCAGCTGCGCCAGCACTCGGTTGAAGTACGGCTGGTACCGGACATCTTCAATTTCGTGCTGCTCAATCATTCGGTGACGGAAGTGGCAGGACTTCCCGTGATCAATCTCACCGAGTCGCCGCTCTCCGGCGTCAATCGCGCGATCAAGGGCCTGGAGGACTTCGTATTGTCGCTCCTCTTGCTCGTGGTCATGTCGCCGGTGATGCTGCTGATCGCGCTGTGCGTGAAACTCTCCTCGCCAGGTCCGGTGTTCTATCGGCAGGAGCGCGTGACGTGGAACGGCGAGCATTTCGAGATGCTCAAGTTCCGCACGATGCCCGTCGATGCAGAGACGGCGACGGGTCCAGTGTGGGCGCGCACCGGCGAGCAGCGGGCAACGCCCCTCGGCGCCTTCTTGCGCCGGTCGAGCCTCGACGAACTGCCGCAGCTCCTCAACGTTCTGACGGGTGACATGTCGCTCGTCGGCCCGCGGCCGGAGCGGCCGGCGTTCGTCGAAAAGTTCCGGCAGCAGATTCCCGGCTACATGCAAAAGCACCTGGTCAAGGGCGGCATTACCGGCTGGGCGCAAGTCAACGACCTGCGCGGCGACACGGACCTCACCCGCCGTATAGAATACGACCTGTATTACATCGACAACTGGTCGCTGCTGTTCGACCTGCGCATCCTCTGCCTGACCCTTTGGCACATCCTCAAGAGCCACAACGCGCACTGACGGCCGGCCATCCGCCGGCGCGTCCGTGGCTGCGCCCGCTGTTGGCGCTGGCGTCCGCGCTGGCCGTCGTCCTGCTCGCCTATCTGGCCTTTGCCGTGCCGGCAAGCTGGTTCCCGTCCTCGCCTGGCAAGCAATGGAGCGCGCGCGATCTCACGTTGCCGCGAGGAACCGGCAGCGTCGTCAACAGCGAACTCGTCGTCACGGGCACCGATGCCGCCGGGCAGGTCTACATCGCCGCGGTGACGGATTTGCGTGCACGCGACTACGCCACGATTTCGTGGACCGCGCGCAACGTGCCGCTCGATGCCGCCGTGCATTTCCTGTGGCGCACCGATTACGCGCCCAAGAAGATATTCAGCATGCCGGTCACCGTCGAAGCCGGGCGGCTGCTGCCGGTGGTCGTCGCCAACGACTCGGGCTGGCTCGGTCACGTCACCGGCATCGGGCTGGCCGTGCGCGGCACGCTGCCGGAGCCGTTCGTGATCTCCGGCATCGCGGCAAAGCCTTCCGGCGCGGTCGGCGTCCTCGCGGACCGTGCGCGCGAATGGCTCGCGCTGGAGCGCTGGAGCGGCACGTCGATCAACACGATCGTGGGGGGCGACGATGTCCAGGCGTTGCCATTGCCGCTGCTGTTGGCGGCGGCGGTCGCGCTCGCGGCCGCGGTCATGCTGCTCGTGCGCAGGTTCCGGCCCGCGGCGGCGACGGCGAATGTCGCGGTCGCAATCGCGATCATGTTCGCCATCTCATGGCTCGTGCTCGACGCGCGCTGGATCTCAAACCTCGCGCGGCAGGTTCAGGTGACGATCGCCCAGTACGGTGGCAAGGATTGGCGTGGCAAACATCAGGTCGCCGAGGACGGCCCGCTGTTCGAGTTCGTCGAGAAGGCACGCGCCGAATTGCCGGCGGCGCCGGCGCGCATATTCGTCGCGAGCGAAGCCGACTACTTCCGCGAGCGGGCCGCCTTTCATCTCTATCCGCACAACGTCTACGCCAATCCGCGAAGCAACGTGCTGCCGCCACCCGGAAGCGTCAAGCCCGGAGACTGGATGCTTGTCTACCAGCGCCGCGGAATCCAGTTCGATCCTGCGAACGACAAGCTGCGATGGGACGGGGGCGCGCCGGTGTCGGCGCAACTCAAGGCGCGCGGCGAGGGTGCCGCGCTGTTTCTCATCCAGTAATCCGCCATGGACGTCATCGGACTTCTGCTCGGACTGCTGCTGCTGTGGGCATTCGGCATCGCCTGCCTCGCGGCGCTGCCCGGCGCGGCCGACCGGGCGGCTTCGCCCGGCGGTGCCGCGTGGTTGACCGGTGCGGGCGGATTGGCGGGCGTGTTTCTCGCCACGTTGTGGCTGCGCGCGCTTTCATTCGTAGGGATTCGCTTCAACGTCGCGGCGATCGTGCTTCCTCTCCTCATCGCCACCGTGGCGCTCGGGTTTTGGGTCCTCCGACGGCGACGGCAGAGCTTGCGCGACGCATTGCGCAGCGTGCTGGGTCCGCTTCCCGCTACGCTGTCCGGACGCGCGCTCGACGGCGCTGCGCGCATCCTCTGGCGGCTGTTGCTGGCCTGGCTCGCGCTTCGCTTCGTCCTGCTCTTCGTCGAGATCGCGACGCGTCCGCTCTACCCGTGGGACTCGTGGACGCAATGGGCAACGAAGGCGCGCGTCTGGTACGAGCTGGGTCGCATTGCCCCGTTCGCACGGACGGACGAGTGGTTTGCCGCCGGCGGCGCCGCGTATTTCGACGCCGGTGCGAACTATCCCGGCACCGTGGGTTTGATCCAGGTCCTCGCATGCAACTTCCTGGGCCGCTGGGACGACACGCTGATGAACCTGCCCTTCTGGATGCTCGCCGTCGCGTTCGCGATCGCCGTGTACGGCGCGTTGCGCGCAATGGAGTTCGATCCACTATGGGCACTCGCGGGAACCTGGCTCGTCGCCTCGCTCCCTCTCGCCAACGCGCATGTCGCGCTCGCCGGCTATGCGGATCTCCCGCTCGCCATGTACTTCTGTCTGGGCGTCCTGGCCTGCCTGCGCTGGCTCAAGTCGCGCGAGTTGGCCGATGGCGCGCTCGCGCTGCTGCTGCTCGCCGCCTGTCCGCTGCTCAAGATTCCCGGCCGCATTTGGGCCGTGCTGGCCGTGCCTGCATTGCTGGTGGGATTGCTGCCGCGCCGCGGCCCGCGCATCGTCGGCGCCGGGTACGCGATCGCGGCATTGGGTCTGTTGCTGCTCGCGCAATCGAATCCGGTGATCATGAGTTACCACCTTCACCTCGACTTCGCGCCGGATTGGGAGGCGCTCGCGAACAGCTTCCTGCTCTACGACAACTGGCATCTGCTCTGGTACGGCGTGGTGGCCGTGGCGCTGCTGGGTCGAAAGCAGTTAATGGCGCCGCAGGTGGCGCCGCTGACGGCCGTCGTCGCCGGCGGCGTGATGTTCCTGGCTTTCGTTCTCATGTTCACCAACGCCCGCGATTGGGTCTCCGACCAGACGACCGTCAATCGCGCGTCGTTGCACCTCGCTCCACTGATGGCCATCTGGATGCTCGTCGTGTTCCGCGCGTGGGCGCAGTCGTTGCCCGCTCCCGTAGCCGCGCCGAATGCCGTTGAAGCGACGCCGGAGGCGGCGGCGGACGTAGCACCGGAGACGGAGACGGCGACGGACGCCGTACCGGACGCGACGCCGGGCGCGACGTCGCCGGCAACGCCGGTCGCGCCCTGATGCTGCACCTGCCCGGCGTCACTCTCGCCTGCATCGACACCGCGAATCATGCGCTCGCCGTTCGCGCGCTTGCGCAGTCGTGCATGGGCGTCCGCTTCGCGAAAGCGCTGTTCCTGACCGACCGCGTGCCCGATGGCGTCCGCGTCCCCCCGGGCGTGGACGTGGCCGACATCGCGCCGATCGAATCGCGCGACGCGTACTCGAATTTCGTGCTGAAACGACTGCTGCCGTTCGTCGACACGGAACACGTGCTACTCGTGCAATGGGATGGCTACGTCATCAACCCCGGCGCGTGGGATCCGGCATTCCTCGACTGCGACTACCTGGGTGCCAAGTGGTTCTGGCACCGCGACAGCATGCGCGTGGGCAACGGCGGCTTTTCGCTGCGGTCGCGCCGCCTGCTCGCCGCGCTTGCCGATCCTCGCATCCAGTTGGTCGAAGCCGAGGACACGACGATCGGCCGTACATTCCGGCCGCTGCTCGAACGCGAGCATTCGATACGTTTTGGCAGCGAAGACCTGGCGGACAAATTCTCGTTCGAGGCGGCGTACCCGATCGGCAAGCCGTTCGGTTTTCACGGCCTCTTCAATTTCTGGCAGGTCATGCCGACAGCCGAACTGGCGGCACTGCCTCCGCTTTTCTCCGACGGAATCGCGCGCTCGCCACAACTCATGCAGCTCTTGCGCAACTGCACAGCGAGGGCCCTCTGGGCACCGGCGGTGGCGATCGCGCGGCGAATGCTGACCGCCGATCCGGCGCGCGACGATGTGCGCGCGGTGCTGGCGCAGGCCGAGGGCAACGCGGCCCTCGGCGTTGGCATCGGCCGCAACGATCCTTGTCCGTGCGGCAGCGGCAAGCGCTATAAGCAATGCCACGGCGCGGCGGCGCTATCGCCCGCGCATCTCCCGCCAGACGGCCTCGTCGCACGCGGCATGCAAGCCCACCAGCGTGGTGACCTCGATGCCGCGGAGCGCGACTATCGTGCGGCACTCGCAGCCGCGCCGGCGCACGCAACCGCGCTGCATTACCTTGGCGTCATCCACTATCAGCGCAACCGCAATGCCGACGCACTGCCGCTTCTCGAGCGCGCGGTTGCGCTGGTGCCGGAGGAGCCTGAGTTCCACAACAACCTGGGTCTCGCTCTCGCCGCCGCGGACCGAACCGACGAGGCCATCGCGCAGTTTCGGCAAGCGTTGGCGGCCAAGCCCGACCTTGCGACGGCCTCAAACAACCTGGGGCTGTCGCTGCAGGCGGCCAATCGCCTGCCTGAGGCGATTGGCGCGTACCGCGAAGCGCTGCGCGCGGCGCCCGACTTCGCGCAGGCACATTGGAACCTGTCGCTTGCACTGCTCGCCGCCGGCCAGTACGCCGAAGGCTGGCGCGAATACGAGTGGCGCCATCGCGCGCAGACGTTCGGCGCGGCGGTCACATCGTCCGCTCCGCGCTGGCAGCGCGAAGGCCTGGCGGGGCGCGCGATTCTGCTGTCCGCCGAACAGGGCTCGGGAGACGCGCTGCAATTCGTGCGATTTGCGGCGCCGCTCGCGCAACGTGGCGCGCGCGTGATCGTTCGCGCCTCCGACGCGCTCACCGCGATCCTTGCGAGCGCGCCGGGCGTCGCCACCGTGTTGCGCCCTTCCGACCCATTGCCAGCGCATGATTATCAGTTGCCGCTCCTTTCCGTCGCTGGCGCGCTGGACGCGGACGAGCACTCGATTCCCGCCGCTGTCCCGTACCTGGCCGCGTCACGCGCGGACGCGGCCGCAGTCGCGCCCGCCATCGCCGCCGCCGCCGGATCGTTGCGGATCGGGCTGTCGTGGGCCGGTAGTGCGCATCATGTCAACGACCGTCGCCGCTCGTGCCCGCTTGCGGCGCTCGTGCCGCTCCTCGAACTTCCGGACATTGCCTGGTTCTCTCTGCAGAAAGGCGACGGCGAGGATGAGGTGGCGCGCGTCCCGGCTGCCGCATGCATGCACATCGTCGACGCGCGCAACGACTTCGCCCGGAAAGCCGCGCTGATCGACGGCCTTGATCTGGTCATCAGCGTCGACACGAGCAATGCCCACCTCGCGGGAGCGCTCGGCAAGACAGTATGGATATTGCTGCCGTTCGCGGCAGACTGGCGCTGGGGCCTCGACCGGACCGACAGTCCCTGGTATCCGACCGCGCGCCTCTTCCGGCAGCCGCGACCCGGCGACTGGGCCAGCGTCGTCGCCAGCGTGCGCGACGCTCTCGCGGCGCGTTACCTGACCGGATTCAGGAAGGCGCGGAAGCGACACCGTCGCCTGCCGTGCGTTCGGCAAGCGCGCGCAGAGTACGCGACTTCGAGATGGCGCGTATGCGCCTTGGCGTCCGTCAGCACCGAATCGCGCAAGCCGGCACGAATCGCCGCGCGGACCTCCGTCATGAATGCGGCATCGGTGGCCAAGCGCACCGCGATGTCGGCAAACTCGCGGCCACCTTGCGCCACGGTCGCTGCGACACCCAGGTTGGCGAGGATCGAATACGAAGACCGCTCGCCGTGCCGCTTGCCGACCAGCGCCACGACCGGAACGCCCATGGCCAGCGCCTCCATCGTACCGTTGACGCCACCATACGGCAGCGTGTCCAGCACGAAGTCCACGAGCGTGTAGCGCGCCTGGTTTTCGTGTTCGTCGCTGCCCTGCGGCAAGAACAGGAGACGGTCCGCGGCGATACCGGCGGCCGCGGCCATCCGCACGTAAAGCGGGCGCTGCGCCGCGTTGTTGGGCGAGAAGGCGAGCACGGCGGACGGAATGCGCTGGAGCACGTCGCGCCACAACGCGAGGCAACGCCGCGACAGCTTGAGTGGACTGACGAACGCGCCGATGACCACCTTGCCCGGCGCGATTCCCAGCGCTTCGCGCGAAAAGGGGTGCGTGGCGGCGGGCGCAACGGAGCGCCACGGATAGACGCAGCCTTCCATCGGCAGCAGCGTCTCGAGCATGTATGCCTGGTTTTCCGGAAGATCGGCAAATGCGTCCGTAAGCTTGTAGTCGATGGCCCGCAATCCTACGCTGCCGCAGCTGGCGACGTGGGTGATCTGCACGCGCGAAGGTTTGTGCGCGAGGATTCCGGGACGCGCGCCTTTCGTGTGCGTCGACAGGTCGACCAGCACATCCAAATCGTCGCGCGCGATCTGCGCGGCGGCCTCGGTGTCGCCAACGCGCGCGACAACTTCGAAGCGCTCCGCGACGCCTTCGAATTTCTCCGTCCATGCGTCGCGCGCCGCGGTCGTCGAGTAGAAGTAGAGCTCGAATCTCTCGCGGTCATGATGCTCGATGGCCTGCCACATCTGCTTGCCCATGACGTGGTCGCGCAGGTCGCCGGAGAGATAACCCAGCCGAATCCGGCCCGGCCGACGCGGCTCCTGCCGCGGTCGCGGCGCGCCATAGACGTGCGTTGCGGCGGCGTCGTATGTGCACGCGAACCGGTGCAGCATTTCGGGCTCGACGTCGAAATTGAGCAGCAGGAACAGAAGTTCCTCCAGCGCATCGACCAGTTCCAGTTCGTCGTTCGCCGGAAACTTCTCCTGGCGCAGTCCGTCGAGGTAGCGATCCAGCCTTGCGTAGTCGCCGGTAAGCTGACTGACCTCAAGCGCCTGGACCGCGAGCGGCAACGCGGAAGGACAGTTCGCTTCGAAGGCGCGAAAGTTCGTGAGCCACGCGTCGATTCGACCCGAGGCGTACAGGACCTCGCCCAGATTCTTGTACGCGGTGGCGTCGCGAGGGTTCAGCGCCAATGCCTGCCGGTACGCGGCAATGGCCGCGTCCACCCTCTCCTGCTGCTGGAAGAGGACGCCCGAGATTGAAGCATGCCGAGGCGAAATCGGGTTGCAGGACCAGCGCATGCTGGTAGGCCTGCACCGCCTCGTCCACATCGCCCGTCATCTGCTTTGCAACGCCCAGGTTGAAGTAGGTCTGCCCGTCGGCGGGCGCCAAGCGCAGTGCCTGGCCGAATGCCCATGCGGCCGCGGCGCCGTCGCGGCGCGCAAGCTCCGCCTGCCCCAACGCGCGCCACAACGAGACCCGGTAGGGCGTGCGATCCAGGCCTTCGCGCAAGGATGTCGCTGCCGCGTCCGCGTGGTGCGCGGCGATCGCGAGTTGGGCCGCGGCAACGCGCGTGTCGGCATCGTCGGGCGCCAGCGCGACCGCCCGCGCAAATTCGCTTTCGGCCGATTCGTTGTCGCCGGAATCGCGAGCGAGCACGGCGAGCAGGCGATGCGCGGGCGCATAGCCTGGTTGCACGGCCAGCACGCGCGCGTATCCGGCTGCGGCGGCTGCCGTGTCGCTTTGCTGGTGCGCGCGCACCGCGACGTCCCACAACCCGGCGAGTTCCCTGGCGCCCGGGCCGTCAGATGAAACGCCATGCCGCAATTCAAGCAATCCCTTTGCCAATTCGTCGGTGGTCGCGAATACGCGCTCGACGAGCGCCGGCGAATGGCCGGGTGCCACCCGGGCCAGCGACCACACATTTCGCGCCGGCCGCGCGGCAAGGAAAAGTCCAGTGGCGACGTTCAGTCCGGCCAGATCGACCAGCGCGTCGGGATCACCGGAGGCGGCGAGTGCGCGCGCGTGCGTCGCATCGGGCGCAGGTGGCAGCGGAAGAAACGCAACATCGGATGGCAATCCCGGAAGTCCGGCCCGTGTCGCATCGGCATTCCCGGTGCACACTATCGTCAGCGCGGCTTCGGTGCCCGTCAGGTTCCGCAGCGTCTCCCGTACCACCTCGCATCCGAAAGCAAATGCCGGGCTGTCCGGCAACGGCATGAGCCACGCGAGGCGCAGCGCCGCGCCGCCGGTGCGCACTGGCCAGAGCGATGGAACGAGCAGCGGTTCGGCGACGCACATCGCGGCGTGGGTCGCCGCCAGTTCGCGCGCCAGCGCGGGCTCCTGCGGCTGGACAGCGACGATGATCCGGCGCAGCGCATCGATCTCGCCGCGCTGCCAGGTGCGCGTTCGCAGCGCTTCGATGATGCGCGTCGGATCGCGGGCAAATGCGTCCGACACGACCGGCGCCAACAGAATCGATGGCATGTCGGCCACACCAGGGACCAGTTCCGCGACGAGGTCTTCGCGCAAGGCGTCGCACGGCGCATGCTCGACGGCGCGCGCCAGCGCGGGCGCATACTGAGGAAGCTTCGCGAGGTCGGGCTTCTCCGACAGAAGCTTCGCCAGCGCCTCGAGCGCGGCATGATCGCCCAGTGCGGCGGCGGCAGCGGCATGCGATGCCTTCGCGCGGAAACCCGTAGGTGCAATCGCCAGCGCCTCGCCCGCCGAGCCTTTCGCACCCGTGTAGTCTTCGCGCGACAGCAGAACCTCCGCCAGCGCGAGCCGCGCCGCGAGAAACCGCGTGTCCGCGCGCGCGGCGTCGCGCCACGCCGCGACCGCATCGTCGGGTAATCCCAGCTGCCAAAGCATTTCGCCCAGATGGAAGCGCGCATCCGCGCCCCGCGCGTCCGCCTGCGCGGCGCGGCGGAAGCACAGCACCGCATCGATCGGGCGGCCTCCCGACATGTGGACGCGGCCGCGCTGCAGCCACTCGGTGTAGTCGGAACCGGCCATTACCGGAGGTGACGCTTGAGCCGCTCGACCAATGAAGCCGGCGCCAGCCGATACAGGATGCGGCCGGGCAGTTTGTGGCGAATGGCGACCGCCGCGTGCGCGAGACTCGCGCCGATTCCGCGCGGCGGCGCAATGGGCGTCGATGCTTGCGGTGGTGGCCTCCAGGGTCGATATCCCAGTGCGTCGCGCACGCGCGCGGCCGCGAAGGGCCGCAATGACGGCCGCGGCGACGATGTTCGCGGAACCGCAACCGCCGCGTCGTAGCACGCGAACGTCGCGTCGATCATCGAGCGCAGCGACGCTTGCGGCATGGCGCTCGCCGCGGCAGATGCGTTGCCGCGGGCTGGGGCGTTGGCCGTGCCCAGCACCGCGAGCACGCGCTCCAGCATCCGCTTCTCGTCGCGCCACTCCTCGTCGGTCATCACCCAGCCCGCACCGCTGTCGCGCACGCGCTCTTCCAGCGCACCGATCGGAGGCACCAGCACGGGCCGTCCCGACGCCCAGGCTTCGGACAGCGTGTAGCTGAACGTTTCCGGCCCCGCCGAAGGATAGATGACGAGCGCGACGCGGTAGTGCGTGAGCAGGCCGGGGAGCTCGGCCGGCTCGTAACGGCCGTGGACGGTCAGCAGCGCGTCATCCGACTGCCACGGTCCGTGGATCACGTCCATGTAGCCGATCAGCACGAAACGCACAAAGGCGCCTCGCGCACGGGCCAGCGCGACGAGCCGTTCGAAGCGGCGTGCGCCCTTGTCGGGACCGATCGCACCGAGCACGGCGACCGTCGGCACGCCGTCGTCAGGCAGCGCGTAGGCAGCGCGCATGGTATCCGCGGGCAGCGGGACGACTTCGGACGACCCGTGCGCAATGACGTCGGCGGCGCAACCCGGGAAATAGCGCAGCAGCATATCCGCGGTCCAGCGCGACGGCGCGATCCGGAATGCGGCGCGCTGCAGGAGATGGAGATGGCGCTCGCGCCAATTCGCGATGTCCACGCCGGCGAAGGCGGGCTGCGCGCCGAGGCACCGCGAACACACGGCCACGTCGGTTTGTCCTCCGCAATACATTCCGTCGGTCCCGAGAAACGTGATCGTCGGACAAGCGAAATTGAGATCGTGCACCGTGTAGCCGTAGGGCAGCGGAAAATCGTCCAGTGCCGTAAGTATTCCGGCGCGGCACGCCGAAATGTTGTGCAGGTGTACGAGCGTGACGCCGAATGTCGCGCAGATGCCGCCCAGAAAATCGCGCCACGGCTCGTGCGCGCCGCGCGCGAACTCGAACGTCACGACCGCACCGTCCGCGCGATGTTCCTCGACCTGCCAGCGATCGTCCACGGCGATGGCGAGATAATGCCGCCAGCTCCTTCGCGACCCATTGATCAGCGCGCGCACGTGCGTCTCGGTGCCGCCTCCATGATGATGGATGATGTGCAGCACGCCGCGGCCGGGCGCCAGGTCGACGGCCAGCCTCGTGGCAACCGCTTCGCGCAGCGGCCGGATCGGGTCCGCCGCTATGTAGGCGCGAACCAGGTCGAGGTAGTGCGGGTGGCGGTCGAGCAGCAGCACCATATTGCGAGCCCCGAGCTCGGCCTTCTGCCCCGCGAACGAGCGGCCGCCGGTGTGCACGACGAACGCGTTGTCCGCCAGCACGTTGCGCCAGCCTGCGCGCGCCGCGCGCATGCACAGGTCGTTCTCTTCGCCGTACCCTGCGCCGAATACCGGATCGAAAATGCCGATCGCGTCGAGCATTCCGCGGCGAAGGAACATGCAAAAACCCACACCCGTCGGCAAGTCCGGGTAGGTGGGTACGGCCGCCGCGGCAATCGCCGCGCGGACGGGTTCCTCGTCCTGCCCCGCGGGCCACGGATTGTCCACGCAGAAACGCGGGAACGAGCAGATCTCGGCGTTGTTCGAGAACGGCGTGATCGTCCCAATCGTCGGGTCGGTCGCAGCACAGTGGAAGAGCGCGTCGAGCCAGCCCTCGGTGACGATCGTGTCGGAGTTGAGCAGCACGACATCCGCGCGCGACAACTGCATTCCGCGGTTGGCGGTCCCGGTGAAGCCCTGGTTGCGCTCGTTGCGCAACAGCACGATCTGCGGGTGCGCGAGGCGTTCGAGTTCGGCGAAATAGGCGGCGATCGCCGGGTCGGGCGAGGCGTCGTCGATCAGCACCAACCGCACGTCGGGACGCAAGTGCGCGAGCACGCTGGCGACACAGGCACGGACGTCCTCCGGCGCGTTGTACACCGGCACCACGACATCGGCGGCGTTGAAGAGCTTGTCCCCTCCGGCTGGACCAACCGCGCGCTTCGCGCTCGGACTCATTGGACAACTCCGCCTTTGGGGCTGCCCGGCGGGCTCATGCGCCGCGCACGCGCTGCCACCACAGGCGCACGCGCAGCCACGGCAGCGAAAACCACCAGCGCGCGCTTTGACGGTACGCGATGATGCGCTCCTGGGCACCGATCGCACGCTCGAGACGGTCGCATTCGGCGCCTTGTGCGGCCACGGCCTGCCGCGCCGAGGACAAGGCGCTCGCCAGCCCGTCACGCTCGTCGGTCATGGCCTCGCGCTCGGCGAGTCGCGCCGCATTCAATTCGGCGAGTTGCGCATCGCGCTCCTCGACGATGCGCTCGCGATACGTGGCGATTTCTTCCAGGTGCTTGACGTGCGCCGCTCGCCGCGCCAGTTCCGCATCGCGCTCGCGCAGAAGATCGTCCTGCCGCATGACCTCGCCCGCCTGCGAATCCATCCGCGTAAGCTCGCCCTCTGCCCGGTCGGTGAACAGCGACAAGGCCATGCCCGCATCGGGCAACGCAGCCTGCGAGCGCGCAGCGATTACGACGAAGTACATCCCGGCGGGAGGTTGGGCGGCATCGACGCGCGCCGCGTCGCCTACCCACGCCTCGATGGTGTCGCCGCCTGCTTCGTTCCAGATCGCGGAGCCGAAATATCGCCGCTGCCGGAACCAGCGCCGGGCGGGAAATACTCTGTCGATCAGAGCCTCTAGCTCCGCGCGGTCCGGTTCATGCTGATGGAACGGATTGCGATAACTCCGCGCCGTCGAATATTCGACAGGGTTCGGCGCCGAAAGGATGAGCAAACCGTCCTTGCCGAGCACCCGCGCGATCTCGGCCAGCATCTGCGACTGGTCCGCGCGCGGCAGATGTTCGATCGTCTCGAACGACACCACGACGTCCACGCTCGCATCCGCCAGCGGAATGGCGGCGGCGCTGCCCTCCTCGAAGCGGACGTTGGCGATCGCCGCATAGCTGGCGCACGCGTGGGCGATCGCGCCGGCGTCGATATCGATGCCCGTCACTGCGGCGGCCACGCCCGCCAGAAGTGCGCTGCCGTAGCCTTCGCCGCACGCGACATCGACGACGCGCTTGCCGACCACGAACCGCCGTGCGAAGGCGTAGCGATGCCAATGCTCGTGCGCGATCTCGCCGGCGATACCGGGGACGAATCGCTCGCCGGTGAATTCGAGGTCGGAGGGCATCGGTTGAGTGGGACGGCGAGTAGCACGCCAATGCCGCGCGAACGCGCGCAGCCACCCGCAATTTTAGCCGAAGTGCCACGCCCGCGTTACCCTGCGGCCGCATCGACCCGGCCGTACTATCGGCCCGTGGAGAGCCGCGGTATCATGCTGCGGCCGCGATGGCATCATTCCCGCCAGCGCCAATTTATAACCTCCCGCCGCCCCGACGCCGCCGTCGCGCCCGGTGAACACCATCCTCCGGACAACCTACTTGTCATTGCCCAAGCAGCCCTTCGCGGTGTTCACGAGCTTCTGGACGCACCGAACGCTGATCTACAACCTCGCCCGGCGCGATGTGCTCGGCCGCTACAGCGGCTCCTTTCTCGGGCTCATGTGGTCCTTTTTCAATCCGCTGCTGATGCTGGGGGTCTACACATACGTCTTCGGTGTCGTGTTCAAGACGCGCTGGACCCAGAGCCAATCGTCCAGCATCCTCGAGTTTGCCGTCGTCCTGTTCGCGGGACTGCTCACCTTCGGCATCTTCTCCGAGTCCGTCAATCGCGCGCCGTCGCTGATGCTGCAGAACCCGGGCTTCGTGAAGCGCGTCGTATTTCCGCTGGAAATCATGCCGTGGGTCGTGCTGTGCTCGAGCCTCTTCCACACATTGATCAGCCTCTGCGTCCTGGCGCTCGTCATGCTCGCGGGCTTCGGCGCCCTGCCGTTGACGTGGCCGCTGATCGTGATCGTCTTCCTGCCGCTCATCCTTATCGTCCTCGGCCTGTCGTGGGCGCTCGCGGCGCTCGGCGTGTACCTGCGCGACCTGGCGCAGACGATCTCCATCGTCACCACGGTGCTGATGTTCGTCAGTCCGATCTTCTATCCGGCCAGCGCCGTTCCCGAGACGTTCCGCTGGGCGATCGACTGGAATCCGCTGTCGTTTTTCGTCGAGCAGACACGCGCCGTGCTGATCTTCGGCCAACTTCCCGATTTTGCGAGCCTTGCCCTCATGACCGTCGGCGGGCTCGGCATTGCCTGGCTGGGATTGGCACTCTTCCAACACGCACGCGACGGCTTCGCCGATGTCCTCTGACCTTGCCGTCCACGCCGAAGGTGTGGCGAAGAACTATCGGCTGTACGCGACGCCGCGCGACCGGCTTAAGCAGCTCTTCATTGGCGCCCGGCGCAAGTACTACCGCGAATTCGCGGCGCTCGCCGATGTGAGCTTCGATGTGCGGCGCGGCGAGACCGTCGGCATCATCGGGCGCAACGGCTCCGGGAAGTCGACGTTGCTGCAAATCGTCTGCGGCACGCTGCAGCCTTCGGCCGGCCGCATGACGACCCACGGGCGCATCGCGGCCATTCTCGAACTGGGCGCCGGCTTCAGCCCCGAGTTCAGCGGGCGCGAAAACATCTTCCTCAATGGCTACATCGTCGGCCTCACGCAAAAGGAGGTCGAAGCGCGCTTCGATGCGATCTGCGCGTTCGCCGACATCGGCGACTTCATCGAGCAGCCGATCAAGACGTATTCGACCGGCATGGTCGTGCGGCTCGCGTTCGCGGTCATGGCTCACGTCGACGCCGACATCCTGGTGATCGACGAGGCGCTTGCCGTCGGCGACGCGCGTTTCGTGCAGAAGTGCATGCGCTTCCTGCGCGAATTCAAGCAGCGCGGGACGCTCTTGTTCGTGAGCCACGACACGAGCGCGGTGGCAAGCCTGTGCGACCGTGTCGTGTGGCTCGACGGCGGACGCGTCAAGGCCATCGGCCCTTCCAAGCGTGTCTGCGAGCTCTACCTCGAGAACCTGCTCGAGGCCGCGCAGGGAGCGTCGCGCGACGCCGATGCGCCGCGCGCAGCGGTGGCGCGCGATCGCGCGGTCGCCGCGCCACCGCGCGACCAGCGGCTCGACATCATTCAATCGGGCGGGCACCGCAACGACGTCGAGATCTTCGAATTCGACCCGGCGTCGGCCTCGTTCGGCCGCCGCGGCGCGCGCATTGCCGACGTCCGCATCGAGCATCCGAACGGGGAACGGCTGGCGTGGGCCGTGGGAGGCGAGACCGTCGTCGTGGCCATCGACGTCGAGGCGATCGAGCCGCTCCCGAGCCCCATCGTCGGCTTTCTGGTCCGCGATCGCCTCGGACAGAACATCTTCGGCGACAACACGTTTGTCACATCGCACGACAAGCCGCTCAAGCTCGCCGCGGGCGACATCGCGCGGGCGCGCTTCGAATTCGACCTGCCGCTCCTGCCTCCGGGCAACTATTCGATCGCGGTGGCGGTCGCCGACGGGCACCAGCAGGAGCATGTGCAGCACGAGTGGATCCACGATGCGCTGATCTTTCGTGTCGAGACGAGCAGCATCCGCCACTCGCTGGTGGGCATTCCCATGCGTTCGATCGAGTTCGAGCGTCTGGCGCGGGAATGAGCGAGCCCGCGCAACCTTCGGTCACGTCCGCGCGCGAGAAGGTGACGCGGTGCGCGGTGTGCGGCTCGGAGGAGCTGCATTACGTCGAAGAGCTTTCGGCGGCGCTCATCCGCGAATGGGAGTTGTCGGCCGACGAGGCCGCATACGTCAACCGGCAGCAAGGGCTGCAGTGCATGCGCTGCGGCAGCACGCTGCGCTGCATGGCGCTGGCCACCGCACTGCTGCGGCACTACGGCGCCGCAGGCCCGTTCGCCGCGTTCTCGGCGTCCGACATCGCGCAGCGCCTGCGCGTGCTCGAGATCAACGAAGCCGGCGGCGTGTCACCTTTTCTGGCGAAGTGGCCGGGGCGTGTGCTCGTCAAATTTCCGGAGGTAGACATGCAGCATCTGCCGCAACCGGGCGGCACGTTCGACCTGGTCGTGCATTCCGACACGCTGGAGCACGTGCCGGAACCGGTGCGCGGCCTCGCCGAATGCCGGCGCGTCCTGCGCGACGCGGGCGCGTGCGTTTTCACCGTGCCGATCATCGTCGGCCGATTGACGCGCAGTCGCGCGGGATTGGCGCCCAGCTATCACGGCAACCCTGCGGATGGCAGCGGTTATCTGGTGCACACGGAGTTCGGCGCCGACGCGTGGGTCTGGCCGCTCGCGGCCGGCTTCTCCGATTGCCGGATCGTCAGCCTCGAGCATCCTGCGGCACACGCGCTGATCGCGCTGCGCTGACGCTTCGCGTGAGGCGTCCGGTCAGGGCTTGGCCGGCGTCCGCAGTCCCGACGTATCCGACTTGGCCGCGGCCTCGGTGTTGAGGCGCTCGATGAGTTCGACGTTCACCTTGAGCGTCGGGTCGGAAAAGATCCCCCGCGTGGCTTCGGCCTTCGCATCCGCCACGACCTTGGTCTTCTGCTCCGCCATCATTTCCGGCTTGACCTCGTCGAACGTGCGCACGCGCGCGGGTCTGCGCTCTTCGAAGAGGATGACGTGATAGCCGAACTTCGACTGCACGACGGGGCTGATCTCGCCTTGGCGCGTCATCGCGAACGCGGCCTTCGCGAATGCCGGGTCCATCGCCTTGGCCTCGAAGAAGCCGAGTTCGCCGCCGTTGCGGGTCGCGCTCGGGTCGTCCGAATACTCGCGCGCCAGCTTGGCAAAATCGGCGCCCGCGAGCGCCTTGGCGCGCGCCTCCTCGGCCCGCGCCAGCGCGGCGTCGCTCTTGCCGTCCTTGACGGTCACCAGGATATGCGCCGCGCGCACCTGTTCGGGAGCGGCATACCTCGCGCGACTGACATCGTAGAGCTCACGTGCGCGCGCCGCGTACTTGTCGGCCGATTTATCGAACTCCGCGGCGGCCGCGGCCTCGATGCGCTCGACCTGCGCCTGCGCCAGGAGCTTGTCGACCTGCATCGCGATCTGGCGCGACAGCACCGGGTCCTTGTCCAGTCCGGCGGCCCGCGCGTCGGCAGCAAGCACGCGGGCAATGTACAGATTGTCCAGGTACTGCTTCAGCCGCAATGCGCTCGCCGCGAAGTCCCCGCGGTTGGCCGCCGGCAGCTTCGCCAACTCGGCTTCGTAATCCGCGACGCGTGAGCGTTGCGCGCGCGGACTCGGCGATGACGTTGGAAGGTTCGGGCGCGGCAGCGTGCGCGCCGAGGACGAACAGCGCGGTCAGCGCGGCAGCGACCGCATGCGGAATTGGATTGACTGGTCTCATAATCGATGCCGGAAAAAAACGTCCCCGCCGGCGGCGGGGACGGGATTGCGTAAGGAAGGCGCGATCGCTACTTGTTGAAGTCGATCCGCATGTCGCAACTGGAGGACGCGCAGGATCCGCCACCGCCGAATCCTGTCTTGTTGGTCATCGTCATGTAGTAGGTCGTGCTCGGTTGCAGCCACGCGCCGTAGAGCGGACAGATGAACGCACTGTACGGGCAGGCTCCGACATTGATCGTGATCGCCGGCGATTGGGAAACCGTGGCGTAGACGATCGAACCGGTCGGCGTGCTCGACGTCGCGAACTGGCAGGGCACGGTCGCCAACGTGAAGAGACGGCTCGTGTTCTGGTACGGCACGTTGCCCGCGGGCTGGAACACCGAGCTGGGATTGACCCCAAGCGCCGGCGTGGTGAAGCGGACGACGAGCGCGTCAGCGTTGCCGAATGTGCCCCCCGGATTGGCGTTTTGGGCGCCGTTCGGGATGCTCGAGTTCACGGTAGTCGGGAACGTGATATCGAGACCGCGACCGATATAGCCCGCCGCCGAGCAACCCGTCAGATCGAAGCTGCCGCCGCCACCGCCCGTGCCCTGGACGCTCACCACTTGTTGCGTCGTGGTGGGCAGCGCGCCAGCATTGGTTGCCGTAACCGCATACGTCGTATTGACGGCGCTGGTGCCGGTGTTTGCTGGCAGCGTATCGCTCATCGTCGTACCGCCGGCGCCAAAGGCCGCGCCACCCTTCGTCCACGTCCAGACCGTGCTGCCATTCGTGTTCTGCGAGCAGCTGGCAACCATCGTGACCGCACCGCCGGCGCTCGACATGGTTGCGCCGCCGACCGTGAAGTTGACCGAGCACCCCGTCGGCGATTGCGGTGGCGTCGTAGTCCAGTTGAGCAGGACAGTCGCCTGGCCACTGCCATTCGTGGGATCGCTCGCCGCAACCCGGTAGACGCATCCGTTAACACCGGTGCCGCCAGGAGCCGTCAGATTCGCAGTGGCCGTCGCCGAGGAAATGGCGGGGCAGCCTCCCGGGCCAGCCAGGAGATTCCAGGCATACGTTGTGGCGCCGGCACATGTCGCGGTCAGGGCAACGTTGTCTGTCGGCAGCGGGGTCGGTGGCGTCGCGATGATCGAGCAACTCAGTGCCTGGCAGGTCAGCGTGAAGTTCGGTGCCGATCCGGTCAGCGCCCACGAGGCGCAATTCGGATCGCTGAATTGGACGTTCAGCGGGCCCGCTTGCGCGTGCGCGGTGTTGAAGGTGAGCGCAGCGAGGGCGGCCGCAGCGAGGAGGGTTCGGACGATTCGTGTCATGGCGTGGATTCCCGTCAACAAAATCGCCCTGCGCGACTGCTGACTGAAGCAGCGGGGCAAGGCGACGATTGGGCGAAATTGCTCATTTAATAGATAATTGAATTTTAACCGATTTCTGGTAGCCACGCAACGCGTTAAGCGATCCCCTGATGCTGGCCGGCAGCAAATGGCCGATGAACGGTGCCGCGTGCATGCGCGCGCAAGAGACGCCGTCCACGCATACACCGCCCGCAATTACTCGATTACGTGCTTCCCTGCATTCCGGACGCATCGATCATGCCAACGGAATCGACAGCGCCCGCTTCGTAACCGCGCCCTATCGGACACCGCTGTCCGACATAAGGTTCGGTGTACCACAACATTCTTTGGAGAGTGACGCGCGACGGCACTCATTCTCCTGACTCACTTTCCACAAGAACGCTTCCAAAAAAAAGGGGCAGCCTTTCGGCCGCCCCCTTGATGATGCCGTAAAGCTCAACCCTTATTGCGGTCCCGTGTAGCGGTGGCCGAAATTGCCGCCGTACGAGGACTGGATGAACCTGCCAGCTCCGTCCGTCAACGTGCCGTTCACGAACGTCTGCACGGCGAAGCCGACTGTCGGCAGACCGAAGAACGACGTGCTGCCGGCGGCGATGGTTATAGTCAGCGGGTCGTACACGCCGGTGGCGGAGGAGACATTGATCGCCGACGGGCCAAACGTCAGCACGCCCCAGCCGGACTGGAAGCCCGTTTCGACCGTGTACGAGTTGCCGGAACCGAGAACGTTGGCGATGTTGGACTCTGCCGGGTTATGGAACGAAATGACGTTCGATTCCCAGCACAGCGCAAAGCCCTGCGGCGTGGGCGACGGCGAGAAGTCCGGGCCCGACGGCGTGATCTTGCCTTCTTCGCGGTTGTACGTGGTCAGGGTGGTGTCGTCGCACGAACCCGCCGAGGACAGCTTGGTTTCGAACGGTGCGATGGCGAGGAGCGGCGTGACGAAGTGGTGCTTGGTCGGGAACGTAATAACCCAGTCCGTACCGGACAGCGTTGCGGCCGCTACGACGAACTCGTTGATGACCGAGCTCTTTTGCAGCGCCATCGTGGAGGCCTTTTCCGCATCCAGCGTACCGGTGGCAAAAACGCCGGTCACGATCTGGCCCAAGGCGTTGACTGCCGTACCGATGAACGGGTTGGTGTTCGAGAAGTTCGGCGTGTCCACACCCGTATCCGAGTACGAACCGGTGATCGTGAACTGCGTCAGCGCGGTCGCGTCTTCCGTGAAGGCATCGCCCGTAAGCACGTTGATCAGCGTTGCGCCACCCGACAGTCCACCGCCCGGGGGCAGCGGGTTGGCCGAGGCGGCCGCATTGGTGACCTTGGAGCAGTCGGCCGGAACACCCTTCGAGTGCGTCGAGTTGATGGCAACCGGGTCGTCCGAAGCATACGTGGCCATTTCGAACACTTCGAAGTAGCCTTCCGTCAGACGGTCTTGCGAGTTGTCCTTGACGGCGTCGCCTTCATACGCAGTCGTCCGGAACGGAACCGCCACGCCGGCCGTGAAGTTGGGGATCGTGCAGCTCGTGTCAATAGTTTCGATCTGCGCGCCATTGCCACCAGAGCCGGTAACGCCCGGGCCAGGCTCGATCGATGCCGTCCACATGTCGTGCGGCGACAGGAACACGTTGAAGTCGAGGACTTCCGCCGACGCCTTGCCTTCGCGGAAACGAACCTTGACGGCCTTCGTCGAGTTCGTCGTGTTGACGATCGACAGCAGCGTGTTGTATGACGCGAGGCCCGCACCGGCCGGGCTGCGGACGGTGTAGTACGGATAAATCAGTACCTGTCCGAGGCCGTTCGGGTTGACCATGACGGCATCAGCCGCGCCGGCCAGGCCGAGCGTGCCGAGGCCCGCCAGGGCAACGTGCAGAGACTTTTTCGTGAAAGTGTTCATGGTTTGATATAGCTCCTTCTGATTGCGATTTAAAGTGATCACTTTATAACCGACAGCGCCGATCATGGTATTACAGCCTGCTCGTTTTGTCCAAATGATTCGTTTCAGCCCGGAGGCCCCCCTGTGGAAATTTTGCAACGTTTGTCAGCCCCTCAAATGGGGAAGACATACCAGATCTGTCCCTGGTCGATGACCCAGTTCTCGCTAAGCGGCGTGTTGATGCCTTTAATGGGCACAGCCTCATTGCCTTTCCTGGCCACCGACGAACTCAATGCCGCCGAGGCGTTGTAGGTGAGAATCAGATTCACCCGGCACGTCGCGCCTTCACAAGTTGCCCCGGTGATCCTCACGGCGCGGTAGTCCAACCGTGACGCAACGGTCTTGAAGCCCGCCGGCGTCACCGTGGCCTTCGTCGCAGGCGACATGTATTCGTACGCCTTCGCGAAATCCCCGCCGATGATCGCCTGCCACCGCGCCGCTGCCCGCTCCGTCACGACCTTGACCTTTTCCTCCGTCGGGGAGTCCGGGGTCAGCGTCGCGCAAGCGGCGGTCAGCACCGCCAGAACCGCCACTGCCAAGTACCGCTCTTCGCACATCCTTGCCAAGGCGCGTACGGCGCCTCTCTTGCATCCTTGCCGCGTCATCTGAATCGCATCCTGTTCGTGTGAATGAAGCCTAAAGAAAGGAACTTCCGCCGTCAATCGAGAATGACGAGAAAGTTCCCTGATGTTGTCGTTCCACAACATGCACTTGTCGGGCATTGGCGACGATTTTGCCGTTTCCGGCCAAATTGTCGCAATTTGACGACGCTTTCCGGTCCGTTACCCGACCGGCAACCTTGTGCGGCAGGCGGCCGGGGAACCGCATCCGGACTTTTAGGGCGCCGGCGACAGCAGGAGATTGGGCGTCATGTTGATGGCGGGAACCTTGGACGGCGCGCCCGGCGCCGGGAACATCCGATCCAGATACTCCATCCGCTTGCGCAGGTCCTCGATGATGCCGGCATTGTCCTTCTCGTCCTCGACAACGCGCGGCGTGATGAACAGCACGAGCTCGGTCCGGTTGTTCTTGAGTTCCTGCTCGCCGAAGAGTCCGCCCAGGAACGGAATCCGCGACAAGAGCGGGATGCCCTGCGACGTGTTGCCGCGCGTCTCGTTGATGAGGCCGCCCATCACCATCGTGCGCCCGGTGGGCACGGAGATGAGCGTCTGCACGGAGCGCGTCGAGATGGGCGGCGCGCACTGCTGTTCCGCCGTGCATCCCGAATTGCCCGGGACGCTCACCTCGGCCTGGACGTCGAGCGTGACGAGGCCGCCGGAGTTGATGTGCGGCGTGACCTGCAGCAGAACACCGGTGTCGATGTATTGCGACGTCGTCGTGATGCCGTTCAACGTGCCGCCGACCGTGGTGTTCGACGCGATGGGAATGCGATCGCCCGCCTTGATCGTCGCCTTCTGGTTGTCGAGCGCGGCGACGTGCGGATTGGCGATCACCTTCGTGTTGCCGTAGCTGTCGAGGAGCTTCAGCGCCGCCTGGATGCCGCCGGGGAAATTCGCGTTGTTGAGGATGTAGGTGAAGCCCTGCGCGAGCGCTACGGCGGGGTTGGTGGACACCGTCGTTCCCGGCGTGGCCGGATTGGTCGACCCGCCCAGAGGGCCATTGATGTTGCCGCCCGAGCCGCGTCCCGATGGCGCGCCGCCCTTGAACAGCCAGTCGACACCGAACTGAATGTCGTCGGTCAGCGTGACCTCCGCGATCGTCACCTCCATCACCACCTGGCGTTGCGGCACGTCCAGCTTGCGCAGCGCCGATTCGATGACCGCGAATTCGGCCGGCGTGGCGATGATGAGCAGCGTGTTGTTGTCCTTGTCGGCGACGACCTGCAGATTGCGCACGATCCCGCTGCCGCTGCCTTGGCCGCCCGCGCCCGCGGGGCCCGTCGGCGCTGCCGGCACCGGCGGCGGCGTCGGCGTGTTGGCGCCCGTGACAGGGTTGGTCGGCATGAACGTCGGCGGATTGACGATTTGGCCGGCCGGCGTGCCTGGCGCAACGGTAGGCGTCGAGGGCCCAGTCGGCTGCGTCGAGCGGCCGGTGAATGCCTGCTGCAGGAGCGGCCCTAACTTTTCCGCGCGCTGGTTGGACAGGTTGAAGACGTAGAACTGGAGTTCGCCGCCGCCGCCGCCGCCCTTGTCCAGACGGTCGATCCACTTCTTCACCTCGTCCAGGTACGATGCCTGCGGCGTGACGACGAGCAGCGCGTTCATCCGCTCGATCGGAATGATGCGCAGGATGCCGGCCAGGGGACTTAAGTTCTTGTCGCCGATGATCTTGTCCAGTTCGGCCATCACCGACTTCACGTCCGTATTGGTCAGCGTGAACACGCCCGCCGACATGCCGGCCATCCAGTCGATGTCGAACATGTCGATCGTGTCCATGAGGTTCCGGAGCTCGCGCTCGGTGCCGGCAAGGATCAGCAGGTTGCGCAGTTCGTCCGGGCGCACCGCCTGCGCGTCCTTGGCGAACGGCTCCAGGAGCCGCATCATTTCCTTCACGCCGACGTAGTGCAACGGAACGATCTGCACGGAAAAGCCCTGCGGAAGCGAGCGCATCGAGTTGCCGAGCTGGGGCACCGTGTTGCCGCGCACGGCGACGGCCTGCGGGACGACCTGGTACATGTCGCCGTTGCGCACCATCGTCGCGCCGTTCATGCGCAGCAGCGTCTCGAGCGTGGCGGCCAGCGCGTTGCGCGGAATGCCGGCGGACGTGCGGATCGTCACCGTGCCGCCGACCGCCGGGTCGATTGTGTAATTCTCGTTGAGGATGTCACCCAGGATGTTGCGGACGACATCGCGCAGGTCCGCGCCCTCGAAATTCAGGGTGACGTTGCCGCCGGCGGCCTGGACCGGCGGTCCGGCGGGCAGCTTGCCGCCAGGCTGCATGCCCCTCACGACGACGCCCGTGCCCTTGTAGATGTGCGACGAGTCGGGCGCGCTGGCTTGCGCGCGCGCGGCGGCGTCGGCCATCTCCGGTGATAGCGCGCCGGTTCCCTTCATCGACGCCGAACGGGTGCCGCTTCCGGGGACCTGGTCCTGGCCCATGGGTGCGCTCTGGCAACCGGCCAGGGCGAAGGCAACGGCGGCGGCGGTTGCGCGAAGTCGGGAGACCTGTTGGAGGTTCATTATGGTTTCGCCGCCATGCGTGGACGGTCGCCTGTGGAATGTCGGAAAAGAAGAAACATCGAAATCGTCATGGAGCGGGCCGCGGCGCCTGCTGTTGCGCTTGCTGCCGGGCGCGGACGCGCGCGTCGGTCTCGCCCCAGCGCGGGTCCAATGGCGCTGTATTGGTGGTTGCGTTGGGCTGCGCGAAGGCGCCTGCCGGCGGTGCATTGAGCGTCGGCGGCCTGCCTTTGGCGGCCGCAGCGGCCTGATCGGCCAGCTGCTGCGTACGGCGGCGTTCCGCCAGGATGTCGGCGGCGCTTGGCATCCCCGGGGTTCCGGCCGGGGCGCCGGCCGTGGTCACGGCGGGCGGCGTCGTGACCGGCTGCGTCGTGGTCTTCGGTCCCGCGAACCTAGTCAGTACCAAGTCCTCGGACTCATCGCCCATCGTGAACTTGACGCGGTCGGGCAGGACCTCGGCAACCAGCATGCCGTTGGCCTGGTCCCCTTGCGCCACGCGGCGCGACTTGCCGCCGGCGTTTTCGCGCAGGAACGCGATGGCCTTGCCGTCGGTGGTGATCAGCGTGCCGGTGAGGACGAACTGGCCGGCCTGCAGCCGCTTCTTCCCGCCCTCGGCGGGTGCCACCGGCGCGGGCCGCCGAGTCGCGTTGAACAGCGCGCGATCCACAAGGTCATGCTGCGTGGCTAGCGTAGCCGCCGGCTGATATTCCGGCAGCACGGCCACGACGACCGGCTGCGGGACCACGACGGCGTCGATCGCAGGCACATGCCGCCATTTGCGGCCCCAGTCGGCTTCCCACGCTATGACGAGCGCGAGCACGACGAATGGCAACAGCCACACGAGCCAGCCTTGTACCCTTGCGTTGAGTCCGTTCATGCGAATCGTCCCGTCATGTCACTTCGGCGCCGCCGCTGCGGCTGCGGGCTTGGGCGCTTCCGGGTAAGCCCACGCCGACACATCCATCTGCACGTTCAATTCGGGCTCCTGTCCGGGCGCGGGCCGGAAACCGCGAAACGCGTTGAGCGGCCGCACGGTCAGGTTATCGACGACGACGTAGGGGACTTGCGTGTCGAGCGTGGCGAGGATCTTCGCGAGCGCCGGTGTCGTCGCGAAGAACTGCACGGTGACGAACGTCTGGCGAAAGCGGCCCTCGTCGCGCGGAGCCGGGCTCTGGCTGGTCGTGATCCGGCCGCTGTTGTTCTCGATCGTCGCGCGGACGAGGTCAGACAGCTCGGCGCCTGCGAGATTCGGCGCCGTGTTCCTGAGAAAGAATCTGCGGCCGTCGCGCTGCTTCATCACGTCGAGCGCGGCTCGCAGGTCCGGCGCCTGCGCGGCGACGCGGCGATACCGGTCGAGCCTGTCCGTCGTGTCGGCGATCGCCACGTCATAGTGCCGGTGGAAGAGCACGATCGGCCCCAGCAGCACGATCAACGCCAGCACGACGGCGATCAGCAGCAATGCGATCGCCAGCGCGCGCTGCTGCGCAGCCGTCAGCCGCGACGCAAAGGCCGGCGTCATGGCTTGCCTCCCGGCGGCGCCGGCGCCATGGGGGCCGCGGGACGCGCGGGCTTGGGCTTCGCCGAAATCCAGGGATCAGGCGCGCCTGGCGGCGGAACGGCGGCCCTGACCGTCGCGGCCGGAGGTGCGTTTGCGGTGGGCACGGCGCCCGATGTGGCCGGCGCGGCGCCCGACGTGGGCGGCGCCGTCGGCGCATTCGATGCCGCGCTCGGCGCAGGCGGCGTGGTTGCCGCCACGGGCGCCGCCGGCGCTACACCATCGGCTGGTGCGGTGGTCGCGGCCGGCGCGGGTGCGGCTGGCGACCCTGCCGCGACGGTCGTCGCCTCGGCGGGCGTGGGCGCCGCAGCGGCAGGCGGCGTCGGCGCGGCCTTTGCGGGGGGCGCGGCCTCAGCGGATTTGTCGACGGCGAGCAGCGCCACTTGCGCGGGCGGCTGCAACGGCTTCACCTGCGCGCCCAGGTCGAAGATCTCTCCGGGACCCGGCTGGATCTTGGTCGTCGGCGAGCGGGGAGCGGTCTGCGCGAACAGCGACGACTCCTCGAACAACTGCACGAGCCGGCCCGCGTTGGCCGTTTCGCCGCGCACCAGGATCTCGCGTTGCGTGTCCTTGCCCTTGGCGATGCTCTTCATCTCGAATTGCGTGAGCCAGGTGTCGTCGGGCAGCACGCGGCTCACCTCGTCGAGAACGCGGAACGCGCTCGGGTACGCGTATTTTCGCTCGAGCGCAAAGTTGTAGTCGCCGACCTTGGTGTCGAGTTCGGTGCGCAGAGTTTCGGAGACCGCGGCCCGCGTGCGGGCATCGGCCGCCAGCGCATTGAGCGCGATGGCGTAGTCGCGCTTCTGCCACAGAGGGATCGCGATCGCCGCCAGCGCAACGATCACCACCAGCGCCAGCGGCAGCCAGAATTGCCAGCGCTTCCACACGGCACCCGACGCGCGCGCCTCGTGCGGCAGCAGGTTGAGGCGCGAGCGATACGCGGTGGCCGGAGTCTCCGGGCACGGCCGCGGCGACGGCCGCGCCCCATGCCGTCGCGTGCCGCGTCGCGGCGTCAATGACCGCCTTGCGGCACGAGACGAGGTCGACGCGGATTTCCCTCTTCTCCGGAACGCGGCCGGTGACGACGGCGTCGAAATAGAGTTCGTCCGCCTTGAACGGCGTGTGGCGGTCGAGATCGTAGGCAAGAGCCTGGCGCAGGTTGGGCTCGATCGCCGCCGGCAGCACGAGCGTCTTGCGCAGCACGTCGCGGGGCGGCACCGACAGCACGATCTTGGGTGGGGCATTCACGACGCCGCCGGCCGTTCAGCGACGCCACCGCGGCGCGTCCCGCTGCGGCCACGGTCGCCGCGTCGCCGGTGAGCGGAATCGTCGAAGCCTGCAGCATCACGACGCGCTCGCCCTCCATGCCCGGTTTCCACAGCGTCGCGAGGTTGCCGTCGAACACCAGCACCGGACGCATGCGCCGGCGCTCAAGCGCGGCGCGCGGCCGCGGAGGGACGAGCGCGTTGATCTGCGCGGTCCACCATGGCCAGAATCCGGCAGCGCCGGAGCGGCGCGCGAATTCGGAGAGACTGCGCCCGAAGGCGGACAGGGTCAGTTCACGGTCGGCCATTGCCATTGTCTTTGTCGGCAGCCGCGGCGGTGTCGCCGGAAGGCGGCTGCGTGATCGGGATCGAGCCACGCCAGCACAATGAGCGGGCGGCGCATGTCGCCGGAGGGAGTCACGACGGCTTCGCGGGCGAAGGTTACACCATCGGGCATCGTCGCCTCCGCACGGACGCGCCACACCGGCCCGGCGCCGGCCAGGAATCCTTGCGCAAGCGGAAAGGCCGGCATCGGTTGATTGGCCTTCAGCGCGTCCGCCCGCTGCGCGAGGAAGGCGTCCACCACCTCGGGCGTGGCATTGGGCAGCGCCAGCAGCACCGTGCGCGACGCCGTCGCGGTATTGATGCCCGCCTGGCGCGAAAACACGGTCAGGCTGTCCGCCACGCGCGCGTAGATGGCGGGCGTGACGCCCATGACGCGCGCCAGCTCGGTGACGGTTTCGAAAGGCGCGTTGGCGGGCTCGTACTTGAGGCCGGCCGCGCGATAGTCGGCCTCTTCGGCGCCATTCGGGCGCGTCAGGTCGTCCGCGTCGCGCCAGTCCTGGATCGCGTCGGCGATGTGCGCGGCAAGGTCCGGGTCGGCGCCGCCGATGTTGATGAAAAGACTGCGCAGCAGCACTTCGTTGGCCACGTTGAGGTCGATCTTCGCCGACTCGTCGGTGGCACTCGCGACAATCGCGATGTCGCCTTCCTTCCACGTGTGGACAACGCCGTCGCGCTTCCAGGTGTCCGGCGTGGCGACGCGCGAGAGTTCGAAGACCGTTCGCTCGACAGCACCATTGGCGGCGGCGCGCGCTTGCGCCAGCGAAATCATGTTGCGCGACGCGAGCGCCTCGCTGCGCATCGAGAACGCGAAGCCGCTGGCGATCACCGTGAGCATGACGGTCAGCCACAGCGCGAGGATGAGCGCGATGCCGCGCTGGCGGCGCGGACGCGGATCGCGCGACGGGAGGCGCGCGGTGACGTCATGCCGCCCCGCAATGGTGGCGTTGTGCGTCCCAGCCGCGGCAGCCGGCTTCCGGCGCCTCGCGCGGCACGATCATGAGCGTCGGCCAGGGAGGGCCTTTGAGCGGCGTCACGTCGACGCGGATGAGTTGCGGCAGCAGCTGCGCGTCGTCCCACTGGTCGCGCCACGTGGGCGCCTCGTCCGGGCCCGCGTCGTTGCCCACGCCGTAATACGCGATCTTCAGCTCCTTGATGTCGTCGGCCAGCACCGAGTGCTCGGCGTCGGCGAAGTCGGGTCGATCCTGCGAGTTCACGTCAGGAATCATTCTCTCGAGGATCAACGACGGCTTCTCCCTGCCGGCGATGGTGGCGACTTTCAGCCGGTAGTACCAGACGCCGCCCAATCCGACGCGACCCGGCAACGGTGCGGCATAACGCAGACTTTCGGCGTCGCCGCCGAAGAGCAGCGGGAAATCCTGCAGCTTGCGCATGCGCTGCGGATGCTGCGCGGAAAGCTGCGTGCGCAGGTAATCGCTGGCGAGCCGCATGCCCGACGACGCCTCGGCCTTGGCCGTGCCGGCGTCGGTGCTCCGGCCCGCCAAGTTGAGCGAGCCGAACAGCACGGCCGACATGAGCGCCAGCAGCACGAGCGCGATCATGAGCTCGATCATCGTGAAGCCGCGCGATGACCGTTTGCCGGCGCGTCATTGCAGGTTCCGCTGCGCGAGCTTGACCGTCGACAGCGACAGCGTGCGCTCGCCCTTGATCGCGGCGGGGAACTTCACGTTGGTGGTAACGCGGAAGAGGCGCGTGCCGAGCATTTCCGCCTGGCGCTCGAGGTCGGGATTGGGATCGGGCGGCACGTACGGCTCGACGCGCGTCTCCCACTGGATGGCGCCCGTGCTGTCGCTGCCGCGGTCGGTAGTCTCCTTGAGCGGCTGCGCCGACGCGGCCGCATCGAGTTGCGATTCCGCGATCAGCAACGCGCGGCTCCACTCTTCCGCGGCGGACGCGTTGGTGAGGCTGCCCGAGAACAGCCGGAACAAGGCGGTCGCGACGAGCGCCAGGATGACGAAGGCCGCGAGCACCTCGATCAGCGAGAAACCGGCGTTGCGTTGGCGATTCATGTCAGTCCCGCAGGGCCGCCAAGGGACTGACTGCGCCCCTACGGGGGCAGCGAGGAAGCGAGCGTGGGGGTCGTTCATCCTAATCCAGGATCGCCACGCGGCCGGTCAGCCAATCGACATCGACCTCGAACTTGCGCTCGCCGGACGCGACGGTGATGCGCCCGCCGTTGCTGCCGCCGTCGGGAAAGAAGCGGATCGAGCCGACCTTTTCGTCGACCAGGTCCTTCTGCGCGGTGAAGAGTTTCAGTTCGACGTTGCGCGGCAGCGGATATTCCTTCGGGTCCTGGTCCACCTTGAAGCGCCGGCCCGCAACGTCGAGAACGAGGAAGGTCTCGCGCCGCTGCGTCAGCGCTTCGCTGCGCGCGAGCCGCAGGCCCGATGCAAGCTGGCGCGCCGCGCTGCGAAGTTCGGTCGTCGACACGCCGTTGCCGAACATCGGGATGACGATCGCCGACGCAATGCCGATGATCACCAGCACGATCAGCAATTCGATCATCGAGAATCCGCGCGTGCGCATCACGTGTCGTCCGAGAGTTGGTGGGGCCGCGGCGCGGTCACCAGCTCGTGATGTCCTTGTTGGGTCCCTCGCCGCCTTCCCTGCCGTCGGCGCCCAGCGAAACGATGTCGTAGGCTGTTCCGTGCGTGCCTGGCGACGCGTACTTGTATTCGTTGCCCCACGGATCCTTGGGCACCGCCGCGTTCTTCCAGTACGGGCCGTTCCAGTTCGCCACACCGGACGGCGCCGTGATCAACGCCTGCAGGCCCTCCGACGTCGTCGGATAGCGGCCGACCTCGAGCTTGAAGAGGTCGAGCGAGTTGCCGATCTGGTTGATCTCGATCTTGGTGGCATCGGCCTTCGCCTTTTCGCCCTGGCCGATGAACTTGCTGCCGACGATGCCCATCACGACGCCGATCAGCACGAGCACCACGAGGATTTCGATCAGCGTCATGCCGCGCGCACGCGGGCGCTGCCTGTGTAGTTGGTTCATGGTCATTCCTCTGCTCTGCCTAGATGAGCTTCGCGCGGTCGAGCCGCGGAGCGTGGGTTGATTGGACGCGTCATGAGCCCGCAAGTTCGGTCATGCCCAGGACGCCCAGCAGAATCGACAGCACGATGCCGCCGATCAGCACGGCAAGTCCCAGTATCAGCGCGGGCTCGAGAATCGCCAGGAAGCGCTTGACGGCGACCTGAACCTCGCGGTCGTAGACGTCGGCGACCCGCGCCAGCATCTCTTCGAGACGGCCGGATTCCTCGCCGACCAGGATCATCTGGATGGCGAGCCGCGGATAGAGATTGGTCTCGGCGAGCGGACGGCCGAAGCCCTTGCCTTCGCGCAGCTTGGCGATCACGCCTTCGAGCGCGCCGCCCAGCACCACGTTGGTCATCGTTTCCTTGACGATCGACAATCCGCCGAGCAGCGTCACGCCGTTGCCGAGAAGCGTTGCGAGCGTGCGCGCGAAGCGCGCCACTTCGATTTTCGCGATGAGGTCGCCCAGCAGCGGCGCGTGCAACATCCGCGTGTCGCGCTTGAACCGTATTACCGGGTTGTTGCCGCGGCGGCGGAACCACGCGATCGCGAGCGCGACGACGATCAGCATGGCCCACCACCATTCCTTCAGGAACTTGCCGACGAAGATGACGACCTGCGTGGGCAGCGGCAGCGCCTTGCCCGCCTGCGCGAACGTCGACTCGAACTGCGGCACGACCCACGACAGAAGCAGGATCACCGACGCGACGGCGACGCAGATGAGGATCGTCGGATAGATGAGCGCGGACTTGACCGTGTCGCGCAATTCCTTGTTGCGCTCCATCGTGTCGGCGAGCCGCTGCAGCACGATGCCGAGCGCGCCGCCCGCTTCGCCAGCGCGGACGATACTGATGTAGAAGCGCGAGAAGACCTCGCGGCGTGCGTCGAGCGCCTGCGACAGCGCCTTGCCGCCGCGGACGTCGTCGCGGATTCCCTGCAGCAGCGCCGCGACGGCCGGCGTCGACGCGAGTCCGATCAGAACCTCGAGCGCGCGGTCGAGCGGCAGCCCGGCATGCAGGAGCGTCGCCAGTTCGCGCGTGAACGCGAGCAACTGGTCGCGCGTCACCTTCTTCGCCTGGAACCACGTGCGCCGCGTCGCGCCGGGTTCCCGCGCCGCCGCGGTGCCGGCGGCCTGCGCGCCGCCGCCGGTGGCGTACGCGATGTGCATCGGCATCAGGCCCTGGTCGCGCAGGCGATCGACGATTTCCGCCTCGTTGGCGGCGTCGAGCTCGCCGATGGCGACTTCGCCCGCCGGATTGACGGCACGGTAACGGTACATCGCCATGGCGTCAGTCCCGAAGGGCCGCCCCGAGGGACTGACTCCGCCCCCTCGGGGGGCAGCGATGGCGAACGCAAGTGAGCCGAGCGTGGGGGCACATATCTTCCCGAAGGGCCGCCCCGAGGGACTGACTCCGCCCCCTCGGGGGGCAGCGATGGCGAACGCAAGTGAGCCGAGCGTGGGGGCACATATCTAGGCTTCCCGCGTGACGCGGAGGACTTCCTCGAACGTGGTGTCGCCGCGAAGCGCCTTGCGCATCCCGTCCTCGTACATCGTCAGCATGCCGCCGCGCTGCGCCTCGGCCTTCAACTCGTTCGAGTTGGCGTGCTTCATGACGAGGCTGCGCAGCGGATCGGTCATCGGCAGCATCTCGAGGATGCAGAGGCGGCCGAGGTACCCCGTCTGGCCGCATTGCGCGCAGCCCTTGGCGTGATACAGCGTGATGTCCTTGGTGTGCGCGAATTTCTCGAGGCCCAGCTGCTCCACGACTTCCGGCACCGCGTGGTACGACTCCTTGCAGTTGTCGCACAGCCTGCGCACCAGCCGCTGCGCGAGGATGCCGATGACTGTCGATGTCAGCAGGTAGTCCTCGACGCCCATGTCGAGCAGCCGATTGACCGTCGACGACGCGTCGTTGGTGTGCACCGTCGACAGCACGAGGTGGCCGGTCAGCGCCGACTGCACGGCGATCTGCGCGGTTTCCAGGTCGCGGATTTCGCCGATCATGATGACGTCCGGGTCCTGCCGCACGATCGAGCGCAGCGCGTTGGCGAACGTCAGGTCGATTTGCGGCTTCACCTGGATCTGGTTGATGCCCACCATCTGGTATTCGACCGGGTCCTCGACGGTGAGTATCTTCACGTCGGGCTGGTTCAGGCGGTCGAGCGCCGTGTACAGCGTGGTCGTCTTGCCGGAGCCCGTCGGGACCCGTGACGAGCAGGATGCCGTGCGGCTCCATCAGCACGTCGAGGAAGATCTTGAGCGTGTCTTCCTCGAAACCCAGTTTGTGGAAGTCGAGCGCGACGCCGCCCTTGTCCAGGATCCGCATCACCACCGATTCGCCGTGCATCGTCGGCACCGTCGACACGCGCAGGTCGATCTCCTTGCCTTGCACGCGCAGCCGGATGCGGCCGTCCTGCGGCAGCCGGCGTTCGGCGATGTCGAGGTTGGCCATGATCTTGATCCGCGAAATCACGGCGGCCGACAGGCGCTTCGGCGGCGATTCGACGTCGTGCAGCACGCCGTCGACGCGGTAGCGGACGTTCAACTTGTTCTCGAAGGGCTCGACGTGGATGTCGGAGGCGCGCATGTCCAGCGCGTTGGTGATGAGGAGGCTCACGAGGCGGATGACCGGTGCCTCGGACGCCAGGTCCTTCAGCTGCTGCACGTCGGCGTCGAACGCGAGTTCGTCGCCGCGCGTCTCGACGTCGCCGATCAGCTGGCTTTGCGCGGACTTGCCGCTGCCGTAGAGCCGCTCGAGCGCGGCTTCGAGCTCGGTGGGCATCGCGATCATCGGCCGCACCGCGCGGCCGGTGACCATTTCGAAGGCGCCGATCGTGTACGCGTCGGTGGGGTCGACCATCGCCAGCGCGACCTCGGTCTCGTCTTCGCGCAGCGGCAGCGTCCGCGTCTCGCGCAGGAACCGCGGTGAAACGCGCTCCTCGAGGATCGGGAACTCCGGGTAGCCTGCGACGTCGACCAGCGGCAGGTCGAGTTGGGCCGCCAGCGCCTCGGCGACGTCCCGCTGGGCGACGACGCCCAAGGTGACCAGCAAGGCGCCCAGCTTCTCGCCGGACTCCTGCTGCAAGCGGAGCGCGCGTTCGAGTGTTGCCGCATCGAGCTTGCCGCGCTCGATCAGCAGTTCACCAATGCGTTTCCTGGCGGGGGCGTCCACGTTGTATGAGTTTGAAATTGTTGAAGAAAAGCCCGGTCGATCATAGCACGCGCGAAGGGGGGCTCGCGACGGAAACCCTTGAGCACAAAGGCTTTCCGCGCATTTGCCACGTGCAGCGTTGTGGACCTGCGACAGTGCAACCGAAAACTGTCGCCGTACCCCGACGGAAGGGCGGATGCCTCGCCTCACCCGTTCAGCGAGCGGACTAAAGACCCTTCGCGATGCCGCGAAGTTCCGGACGGGAGGCCGTTACCGGACGACCGGCGTGAGGCCGGTCCAGGAATAAAACGAATTCGCCCTACCCGATCTTCGCGAAAGCGGCCTGCGCCGCGGCGATCGTCGCCGCGATGTCGTCGGGCTTGTGCGCGGCCGACACGAAGCCCGCTTCGAACGCCGACGGCGCCAGGTAGATTCCGGCGTCGAGCATCGCGTGGAAGAAGCGATTGAAGCGTTCCTTGTCGCCGGCCATCACCGAGTCGTACGAGTCGGGGACTTGCGCCGCGAAATAGATGCCGAACATGCCGCCGATCGATTGCGCAGAAAACGCGACGCCCGCGCGCTTTGCCGCGTCCGCAAGTCCGTCGGTGAACGCGCGCGTAACGCGGGAGAGGCCTTCGTAGAAGCCCGGCGCTTCGGTGGCCGCAAGGGTGGCGAGTCCCGCCGCGACCGCGACGGGATTGCCCGACAGCGTTCCCGCCTGGTACACCGGGCCCAGCGGCGCGATCTTTTCCATGATCGCGCGCTTGCCGCCGAACGCACCTACGGGCATGCCGCCGCCGATCACCTTGCCCAGCGTCGTGAGATCCGGCGTAATGCCGTACAGCCCCTGCACGCCTTGGCTGTGCACGCGAAAGCCCGTCATCACTTCGTCGAAGATAAGCACGGCGCCGTGCCGGTCGCACAGCGCGCGCAAGCCTTCGAGAAATCCCTGCTTCGGCATGATGAGGTTCATGTTGCCGGCGATGGGCTCGACGATGATCGCGGCAATCGCGTCCGCTTCCTCCGCGAACACCGCCGCCACGGCGGTGAGGTCGTTGAAGGGAACGACGATCGTCAGTTGCGCGATCTCGGGCGGCACCCCCGCCGACGATGGCTGGCCGAACGTCAGCGCACCAGACCCCGCCTTCACCAGCAGGCTGTCGCCATGGCCGTGGTAGCAGCCTTCGAACTTGATGATCTTCGCGCGTCCCGTGTAACCGCGCGCGAGCCGCAGCGCGGACATCGTCGCCTCGGTGCCCGACGACACGAGGCGCACCAGTTCCAGCGACGGCAGCCGGCGGCACAGCGTCTCCGCCATCACGATCTCGGCTTCCGTCGGCGCACCGAACGAAAGCCCGTGCGCGGCGCTCTCCTGGACCGCGCGCACGACGTCGGGATGCGCGTGGCCGAGGATGGCCGGACCCCACGAGCCGACGTAGTCGATGTAGCGCTTGCCATCGGCATCCCATACGTACGGGCCCTGACCGCGCGTCAGGAACCGCGGCGTGCCGCCGACCGAGCGGAACGCGCGGACCGGCGAATTGACGCCCGCGGGGATCGTGCGCTGTGCGCGCGCGAAGAGTTCGTCGTTGCGGCTCATGATCGTGTCTTTGGGTCGGAATCGAAGCAGGCCACGATGGCGGCGGCCGCGCGGGTGATCTCTGCCAAGTCATCGTGATCGAACACGGCGGAGACCACGGCGAGCGCGTCCGCCCCGGCCTGCACCAGCGAGCGGCCGTTGGCCGCGGTGATGCCGCCGATCGCAACGACCGGCACGCGCAACGACTTCGCGCGACGCAGCAGCGGCGGTTCGGCGCGCCGCGCGCCCGGCTTGGTCGTCGACGGGAAGAAACTGCCGAACGCGACATAGTCGGCGCCTTCCGCGACGAGGCGCTTTGCGCGCGAGAGGTCGTTGTAGCAGGACACGCCGATCAGCATCGAATCCCCCACGCTTTCCCGCGCGCGCGCGATGTCGCCATCGTCCTCGCCCAGGTGCACGCCGGCCGCGCCGACATGCCGTGCCAGCGCGATGTCGTCGTTGACGATGAAGAGCGCCCCGCCGCCGCCGCACACACGGGCAAGCATCGCCGCCTGCTTGCGCCGCAAGGCGTCGGAAGCCGTCTTGTTCCGATACTGGATGGCCTGCGCGCCGCCGGCAATCGCGGCTTCGACCTTCGCCACCAGCACGCCGATATCGACGATGTCGGGCGTGACTGCGTAGAGCCCTCGCAGTTGGCGGGTCCAGCGCGATGTCCTTGGGGCTTGCGCCATCGCTTCCGCGCGCGAAGCTCTAGTGGCTGCCGCGCGCGTCAGCGGCCGGCGCGGCATCGGAGTCCGCGCCTCGCGTCTCGGCTTCCTCGCGCGCCCAGAAGAGCCGATCCGGCAGATACTGGCCCATGCCGGGGCGATAAGCCTTCTGCAGCGTGTGCCAGGTATAGTCCTGCGCCTCGCGCACCGCATCGGTAAGGTCGAGGCCGTTGGCGAGCATGGCGGCGATGGCGGATGCGAGCGTGCAGCCGGAGCCGTGGTATGTGCCCGGCAGTCGCGGCCAGCTGTCGGTGCGCACGACGCCGCTTTTCGCGTACAGCGTGTTGACGACCTGCGGCGTGTTCTCGTGCGTGCCGGTGACCAGCACGTATTCGCAACCGGCTTCGATGAGGCGCATAGCGCAGGCCTCGAGCGAGAGCTCTTCTTCGTCTTCGGCCTCGGCCAACCGCCGCACTTCGAGGCTGTTCGGCGTGACGATCGTCGTCTGCGGCAGCAAGAGCTCGCGCAGCGCATGCGTCATCTCGTCGGTCGCGAGTTCGTCGCCGCGCCCGGAAGCGAGCACCGGGTCGAGGATCAGCGGCACATCGGGATAGTCGGACACGATCTCGGCGATCGCGGCGATATTCTCCACGCTGCCCAGCACGCCGATCTTGAACGCGTCCACCGGCATGTCCTCGAGCAGGCAGCGCGCCTGGTCGGCGACCCAGTCGGCGTCCACCGGCATCACGCCTTCGACGCCCGCCGTGTCCTGCACGGTCAGCGCCGTGATCACCGACACCGGATGGCAACCCATGCTGGCAAGCGTGAGCAGGTCCGCCTGCATGCCCGCGCCGCCCGAAGGATCGGAGGCCGCGAACGTGAGGACGATGGGAGGGAAGCCGGGTTCGGGATCGGGCGGCATCATGCGGGCGCCCGGGCGCGTGGGCGAAAAGGCGCGCTATTCATTGCGCATTTTACCCGATGCGCGAATCGGGAGGTCCATTGCGCGAAAGCTGAGCGGCGTCGAGTGCTTTGTCGAGACGACGCCCCAAGAAGGCACTCCGTACCCGCGCAAGTTGAGCGTCGTCGAGTGTTTCATCGCGACGACGCTCCAACGAGCCACTCGACACCTCATATGCGGGGCGTGCATTCGAGATACATGCTCACCGCTTCGTCGGTGCGGCGAAGGTCGAGCCCGCGCAGCGCTTCGAAGCGGCTTTCGTTGTAGGCGACGCTGGCCGTGTCGAAGCCGGCTTCCGCCGCAAGATTGGAAAGGGTCGCGTAATCGTACTGAAAGCGGCCCGCGAGGCGCATGCCGAGATTGACCACTTCGCAGGCCGTGCCTGTTTCGAGCGGCACGCCGACGAACGCGTTCCATATCCGCACGAGATGTTCGGGGTCCTCAAGATACATGCGGGCGAAGCGCGCGAGGTCGAGTGTGAGCATCCGCATGGCGCCCGCAGGCTTCAAAATGCGCTGGCACTCGCGCAGGAAGCCCAGCAACGGAACCGGATCGAGCTGCATCACGAATTCCTCGGAGTGGATGAAGTCGGCCACGCCGGTTGCGAAGGGCAGCGGGCGGCCCAGGTCGGCCACCACGTCGGGCCGGCCCGCGGGATCGATGTCGACGTTGATCCAGCCTGCCAATGGATAGGGTCCGGAACCGAAATTGATCTTGGTCATGTTTGCCCGGTGCCCCACGCCTGCTTGCGCGTCCTCGCGCACGAATCCCAATTATAATCGCGGTCGCATCCCCGCCTCCGGTCCCCACGTCAAGGCGGACGGACGCGTCGGCGGAACGGAATCCGAATTGAAGAAATACATGTGCCTCATTTGCGGCTGGATCTACGACGAGGCCGACGGCGCGCCCGACGAAGGCATCGCCCCCGGCACGCGCTGGGAGGACGTGCCGCCAAACTGGACCTGTCCGGAGTGCGGCGCGCGCAAGGAAGACTTCGAAATGATCGAGATCTAGCGAGGGCAGCGCGATGCGAATACTCCACACCATGCTGCGCGTCGGCGACCTGCAACGCTCGATCGACTTCTATACCGGCGTGTTCGGCATGCGCCTCCTGCGCAAATCCGACAACCCCGAATACAAGTACACGCTGGCCTTCGTCGGCTTCGGCGACGAGTCGGCGGGTGCGGTGCTCGAACTCACGTACAACTACGGCGTCGGAAAATACGACTTGGGCAACGCGTTCGGACACGTCGCCATCGCCGTCGAGAATGCCGCCGCGACGTGCGACGCGGTGCGCGCGCTGACCAGCCGCTTCGGCGGCAGGATCACGCGCGAGGCGGGACCGGTGAAGGGCGGCAAGACCGTGATCGCCTTCGTCGAGGACCCCGACGGCTACAAGATCGAGCTGATCGAAACTGGCAGCCGCGGGTAACCGCAATTCCGGGTGCGCGCGGGCCAAATCCGCGTCCCGACGAGGAGCGATCGATGCCCGCTGACAATTCCGGACAAATCGCCGAGTGGAACGGCGCGATGGGTCAGCGCTGGGTCGCGATGCAGCAGGACATCGACCGCATCGTCTCGCCCTTCGGCGAAGCCGCGCTCCAGGCCGCGGCGCCGCAACCCGGCGAGCGCGTCATCGACGTCGGCTGCGGATGCGGCAGCACGTCGATCGAGTTGGCGCGGAAGGTGGGCCCGAAAGGCGCGGTGCTGGGCGTCGACGTGTCGCTGCCGATGCTCGGGGTCGCCCGGGAACGCAGCGGGCAGGAAAATCTGCCGCACCTTGCCTTCCGCGACGCCGATGCGTCCGAAGCTGCGCTTCCGGCGGACAACGACCTGCTGTTCTCACGCTTCGGCGTCATGTTCTTCAGCGACCCGACGAGGGCCTTCGGTCACATGCGCAAGTCGCTGCGCCCCGGTGGCCGCTGCACGTTCGTGTGCTGGCGAGCGCCCCGCGACAATCCGTGGACGATGACGCCGCTCATCGCCGCGCGCGCGGCGATGAGCATCACGCCCGCAGCCCCCGACCCGGACGCCCCAGGGCCATTCGCTTTCGCCGACGAGGCAAGGGTGCGGGGCATCCTGTCGGGCGCAGGCTTCGGCGCCATCGACCTGCAGCGCTTCGATTGCATGCTCACGATCGGTGCAACACCGCGCGCCGCGGCCGAGGGTGCCGTGCAGATAGGGCCGGTTTCGCGTCTCCTGCGCGAGATCGGGTCCGAGCATGCGCCGGCCATTGTCGACGCCATCGAGCGCGCGCTGATTCCGCTGGCCGCGCCCGATGGTCGCGTGCGCCTGAATGGCTCGACGTGGATCGCGTCGGCGATCAATCGCTGACGCGTTGCAACATCACCAGCGATTATGCGTCGTACTTGAACGACAGGGAAACGCGCGCGCGGTAGGCAACGACCTTGCCGCCTTCGATCTTCATGTCGAGCTTGCTGACTTCGGCGATGCGCAGGTCGCGCAGCGACTTCGCCGCGGTCTCGACGGCACTTTTCGCCGCCGCCTCCCACGAAACCGCGCTGGTGCCGATGATCTCGGTGACGCGGTAGACGCCGGCGTCGTTCTTTTTCTTGGCCATGATGCTCCTCCTTCGTTTTGAGAGGCGCAGGAACCTTCCCGGCGCCCCGGACGTTCATCATAGGCGCGAATTCGCAAACGACAAAGCGGCCGCGTCATCGGATCGGCAAGCGCCGGGCCGCCGGCGTGCATGCCGAAAGTCGGTCGCCACGGACGGCGTAGTATGGCCGCACTTCCATTCGGGGAATCGCCATGACGTATCTTGATGTGTCGCAAATCACGAGTTGGCATGCGCACGTCTATTTCGACGCCGCCAGCCGCGATTCGGCCAACGCGTTTCGCGAAGTCGTGACCACGCAATTCGGCGCCAGAGTCGCAATGGGGCGCTTTCACGAGCGGGAGGTCGGACCCCATCCATGTTGGAGCTATCAGATCGCGTTTGCGCCGACGGAGTTTTCCGACGTCGTGGGCTGGCTCGCGCTCAACCACGGAGCACTCGATGTGCTGGTGCATCCCAACACGGACGACGAACTGCGCGACCATCGCGACTGCGCACTCTGGCTGGGTCGATCCCATGAGCTTGACCTGCGTGCGGTCGGCGGCTAGTTGTCCCCGAAACGAGCAGCCGTCGAAATTCGAGCTGATCATCAACCTGAAGACGGCGCGGGCGCTTGGACTGACGTTGCCACAGTCGATGATCGTGCGCGCCGAGGAAGTGATTGAATGAGTATCGCCACTGACCCAGGCGCGGTCTACGCAGGGGCTGCCCGTGCCACGGATGACGCAAGGCGCCGGTAGAAGACCCGCTTGGTCACCTCGACGATGACCAGATAACCGACGGTCAATCCGGCAAGTATCGCGAAGAATATCGGTGGCGGGGGTCGAAAGCCGAAGTACGCCCCAAGCCCGGTGAACGGCAGAGCCAGGGCGACAGCGACAACGGTCAAGGAGGCGGCGACCAACGCGGCGTGCGGCCGGCTTTGCAACGGGTTACGCCGCGTTCGGATGACGAAGATCACCAGGACCTGCGTCGCGAGCGACTCGATGAACCAGCCCGTCTGGAACAGCGTCTCGTCGGCCTTCAATACGGCAAGCAAGACGTAGAACGTGATGAAGTCGAAGAGCGAACTGACCGGTCCGATGATCCACATGAAGCGGCGGATGAACGCCATGTCCCACGCCTGGGGCCCGCGGATTTCCTCTGCATCCACGCGATCGAGAGGAATCGCAACCTCGGAGAGGTCATAGAGCACGTTGTTGAGCAGGATCTGCGTGGGCAGCATGGGCAGGAATGGCAGAAACAGCGACGCGCCCGCCATGCTGAACATGTTGCCGAAGTTGGAGCTCGTTCCCATCATGATGTACTTGCGGATATTGGCGAATGTCCTTCGGCCCTCCTGCACGCCGTCGTGCAGCACGTGCAGGTCGCGTTTGAGCAGGATCAAGTCCGCCGCGTCCTTGGCCACGTCGACGGCCGTATTGACCGAGAGGCTCACGTCCGCCGAGTGCAGCGCCGGCGCGTCGTTGATTCCGTCCCCGAGATAGCCGACGACGCGGCCGCGCGCCCTGAGAGCCAGGATGATGCGGTTCTTCTGCGCAGGGTTCACGCGACAGAACAGATTGACCTGATTGACGCTGGCCTCGAGCGCATGATCGCTCATGTCCGCGATTTCGGCGCCGGACAGGATGCCGGCAACCGGCACGCCCAGCGCCTTGCAGACGTGCTGGGTGACCAGTTCGTTGTCGCCGGTGACGATCTTTACCGCGATCCCGCTTGCGGCGAGTGCCGAAAGCGCTTTTGCCGCACTGGGCTTCGGCGGATCCACGAACGCGACAAAGCCGGCGAAGACAAGCCCCGCCTCGTCGCTCAGCTCGGCATGGTCGTGGTCCCTTCCGACTTCCTTGAAGGCGACGCCCAGCACCCGGAGCCCCTCGTTGCACATGGCATCCAGTTGCCGCTGCGCGTCGTGGCGCGCAGCCGGATCCCAGGCGCTTGCTGCCATGTCACCGGTCGGCTTCCAGTGAGAAGAGAGCAGGAGGAGATCCTCCGGCGCACCTTTCACCACCAGCATGCGCATGGCGCCATCGTCGACGAGCACCGAGACGCGCCGGCGTTCGAAGTCGAACGGCGCCTCGTCGATCTTCTTCCAGCGGCTCGCATCGATGTGCTGGTGCGCGAGGACCGCTTCGTCGAGCGGGCTCTTGAGGCCCGTCTCTAAGCTGCTGTTCAAGTAGGCAAGCTCCAGAACACGCGCGCTGTCGCTGCCGGCGATGTCGACATGGCGCTCGAGATGGATCGCGGCCTCGGTTAGCGTGCCAGTCTTGTCGGTGCACAACACGTCCATCGAACCAAGGTTCTCGATTGCCGCGAGCCGCTTGACGATCACGTGCTTCTCGGCCATCCGCAGCGCTCCCCGCGCGAGCGTTACCGAGATCACCATCGGCAGCAGTTCCGGCGTCAGCCCGACCGCCAGCGCAATGGCGAAAAGAAAGGACTCGAGCAGAGGCTTGTGCGTAACGGTGTTCACCAGCAGGACGAACAGCACCATGAGCACCGTGAGCCGCATGATGAGCATGCCGAAGCGGCGCGTTCCGAGCTCGAAAGCCGTCGGCGCCGGCGTGAGATTCAACGTGCGGGCGATTTCGCCGATGGCCGTCGCGCCGGCGGTGTGCACGACGAGCAGGCGCGCCGCGCCGCTGACGACCGAGGTACCCATGAACAGCGCATTGGTCGCACTCGATAGATCTGCCTGCGTACCGGAGGGCGCTTCCGCATGTTTTTCCACAGGAAACGGCTCACCGGTCAGGATCGCCTGGTTCACATGCAGGTCCCGCGCCTCGAGCAGGAGCCCGTCGGCGGGAACGAGGCTGCCGGCGCCGAGCAGAACCACGTCACCCGGCACGATCTGCGTGATCGGCACTTCCTTTGCGGCGCCCTCCCGGTACACGGTGGCGCGAACCTGCACGGACTGCCGCAAGCGCCGCGCCGCTTGCCCGGCCCGGTACTCCTGCAAGAAATCCAGCGTCACGCTGAGCAGGACCATGGCGATGATGATGGCGAAGCTCGCGACCTCGCCAGTGACCGCGGAAACACCGCTCGCCACGATGAGAATCAATATCAGGGGATTGCGGAAACGGCCCAGGAACTGGACCAGCAGCGAACTCTCGGCCCGGTCGGGAATTTGATTGGGGCCGTACTGCTTGAGCCGGCTGCGTGCCTCGGCGTGTGTCAGGCCGTCATTGCGAATGCCTGAGTCCGCGTCCGGCACGCGCGCGGGCTGGAGCCACCAAGCAGCGCCCTTCGCGTCCATGTGCTCAATGGTACTGCGCAACTTTTGCCGCGGTCTTGTATTCGGTCAAGTTGCCGGCAGTTTCAAACCGGCCCTCAGATCACTGGATTACCTCGTCCGCGCGCGCCAGCACCGAAGGCGGGATCGTGATCCCCAGCGCTTTCGCGGTCTTGAGGTTGATCACCAGCTCGAACTTGGTCGGCCGCTCGACGGGCAAATCGGCCGGGTTCGCGCCCTTGAGGATCTTGTCCACGTAGACGGCGGCGCGCCCGACGAAATCCGACATGTTCACCGCATACGCCATGAGGCAACCCGCCTCGACATTCTCGCGAGCCTGCGCCGCGGTACGCCTCTTCATCGAGGCCCTGCTAGGACGGCGCGTGGAGCAATTCGCGCAAGTCGTGCGCGAAGACGTCGGGACCCTGGCCGTAGCTCACGTACAAGCGCAGGCGGCCCTGCGGGTCGAATATGTAGGTTCCCGCCGAATGGTCCACCGTGTAGCTGCCCGGTGTCGCCCCCGGCTGCTTCTGGTAGATGATCTTGAATTCCTTCGCGACGCGCTCCGTCGCCGCGGCATCGCCGTACAGGCCCGCGAATCGCGGGTCGAACGCCGGTACGTATTTCGACAGCAATTCCGGCGTGTCGCGCTCGGGATCGACGGTGACGAACAGCACCTGCACGCGATCCGCTTCGGGACCCAGCTTCTTCATCACCTCCGCCAGCTCCGCCAGCGTGGTCGGGCAGACATCGGGGCACTGCGTGTAACCGAAGAAGATGACGACCGCCTTGCCGCGATAGTCGGCGAGTGTGCGCGGCTTGCCGCTAGTGTCGAGAAGACTGAAATCGCGGCCGAACGTAGCGCCGGTCACATCCGAGGCCTGGAACTTCGGCCCGTCGGGCGCACAACCCGAAAGACCGACACAGGCGGCAACGACCGCGAACACCAGCGCTGAAGAGAGACGGCGGACGGGCATCACTGCAGGTAGTGGTCGATCAGCAGCGCCGAGAACAACGCGGTGAGATACGCGATCGAGTAGCGGAACGTGGCGCGGGCGAGGCTGTCGCTGTAATTGCGGTAGAGGCGAATGGCGTAGACCAGGAACGCGCCGCCCAGCGCGAGCGCCGCGATCAGGTACGGGACGCCGCTCATGCGGATCGCGTAGGGAAGCATCGTCACGGCGACCAGCACGCACGTGTAGAGCACGATCTGCAATCGCGTGTACGCCGAGCCGTGCGTGACGGGCAGCATCGGCAGGCCCGCCTTCGCGTAGTCCTGCGTCCGGTACAACGCCAATGCCCAGAAGTGTGGCGGCGTCCACGCGAAGATGATGAGGAAGAGCAGCAATGCTTCCGGCGCCACGTGGTTGGTTACCGCCGCCCAGCCCAGCACGGGCGGCATGGCGCCGGAGGCGCCGCCGATGACGATGTTCTGCGGCGTGGCCGGTTTCAGGACGATCGTGTAAACAACGGCATAACCCAGGAAAGTCGCCAGCGTCAGCCACATCGTCAACGGATTGACGAAGAGATAAAGCAGCAGCATGCCGAGGCCGCCGACCAGCCCGGCGAACACGAGCGTGGATCGCGACGTGACCTGGCCGCGCGGCAGCGGACGGCCGCGCGTGCGCTGCATCACCGCGTCGATCTTCTGCTCGACCAGGCAGTTCACGGCTGCGGCGGCGCCCGCGACGAGGCCGATGCCGAGTGTGGCGAAGAACACCGTCGAAGGCGGCGGCAACCCCGGCACCGCCAGGAACATGCCGATCACCGCGCAAAAGACGATGAGCTGCACCACGCGCGGCTTGGTCAGCGCGAGGAATTGCCTGAAGCGGATTTCGGCGAGGGCGAGCGTGGTCATTGGGGGTGCGGCCATGGGTCCACCAAAGGGACGCTCCGGCCAGCCGCGCATTTTACACTGGGCCGCCGGGCTTAGCCGATGCGGGAGGCCTTGAGCAACCGTTCGATGTCCTTGGCTGTCTTCTTGATGTCGGGATCGACGGGAAACGCCAGGACGAAGTTGCCGAGCGGGTCGATGAGGTAGATGCGCTCGACGCCCTCAGGGAAGCTCCGCAGCGCGTCATGCGGAACGCGCGCGATCTGCACGTCCGGGTGCTGCGACAGGAGCGCCGGATCGGGTGCGTCGGCGTCGGTCACGAGCCACAGCCGCTGCACGCGCTCCATTTCCCGGCCCTGGATCGTGCGCGCCTGCCGCGTCGCATAGAGGGCCTGCGTGCATTGCGTGCCGCACCTTCCCGCAGCGTTGACGACCAGCACCCATTTGCCGCGCAGTTGCGACAGCGCGAACGGCTGCCCGTCTGGGCCCACGCCGGAAACGTCCGGTGCGGGAGCGGTCGGCAGCAATTCGCCGTAGTTCGTGCGCTTCTCCCGCGGGAGAACGTAGTACGCGGTGTACGACGCGACGACGGGTGCGATCGCCACGAGTGCCAACAAAAGCAGCGTGCGGCGCCCTTTCGCGCGGACGTCGGGCGGGAGCGGCGGCGGTGCCGGCGCGCTCACTGCGGATCCACCGCGCGGGAGCGGCGCACGTTGAACCAAAGCCAAAGCCCGGCGGCGAGCGCCGCGAAGAGATACCACTGCACCATGTAGATCCGGTGGCGCTCGATGCCGAAATCCGGCGCCGGCCACGCGCGAACCAGATTGTCGCCCGCGTGGAGCGGCGTCGTCTGCTCGAGCACGATCGGCAGCAGCGCGACGCCGGTAGCCTTTGCCACGCGGCCCGGGTCGAGGTTCTCCCATACGCCGCCCACCGGCGCGCCGGCGGATAATTCGACATAGTGGGCCGTCGGAATATTGACGCGCGCGTGAACTGTCACGGCTCCGGGGGGCGGCGCAGCCGACGGCAGTTGCGAGCGCGTTTCGCCTGCCGCAGCCCAGCCGCGGTCCACCAGGACCGTGCGGCCATCTGTCATGCGCAGCGGCGTGACGACGTGATAGCCGGCGCGCCCGTTCTCGATCTTGTTGTCGATGAAGATTTGCCTTGGCGCGTCGAACGTGCCGTCGGCGACGACCGGCCGGTAACGCCATGCATTCCAGTCGACGGCCGTGTCTGCCGGCAACGGCGAAGGCGCTGCGGCGCTGGCCGCGTCGAATTGCGCCCGCAGCGCTTCCTTCTCGGCCATCCGCCGGTGCTGCCATTGTCCGGCGCTCACGAAGAGCGCAATACCCGCGACCGCGGCAACGGTCGGCAGCAGCCGTGGCCGGAATCGGTGCGGGTTCGACGCGTGTTCGGTAGCGTTCATGCGGCAGGTCGCGGGCGAATTGTTTACACTGCCTGATTACGTTCGGTATCCGCCATGAAAATCGTCGTCGCCGCCGTTCTCATCGCCATCGTAGTCGCGCTGTTCTCGGCCCTCGTGTTTCTCTACCGCGACGCCGGCCGCGGCAAGCGCGTCGTGTGGGCGCTCACGATTCGCGTCGGGTTGTCGGTGGGCCTTTTCGCGTTCCTGTTCTTTTCGTACTGGATGGGCTGGATCGGGCCGCAGGGCATTCGGTAACGAGCCCGCGCCGGATCAACGAAAAAGCCGCACGGTTCCACCGTGCGGCCTCTCTTCCTCGTTCTCCGCCCCGTGGGGTCAGGCCATCCAGTAGACGAGCACGAACAGCAGCAGCCAGACCACGTCGACGAAATGCCAGTACCACGACGCCGCCTCGAAGGCGAAATGGTGCTCGGCGTCGAAGTGGCCGCGGAATACGCGGTACAGCATCACCGTGAGCATGATGGCGCCGATCGTCACGTGCAGGCCATGGAAGCCGGTCAGCATGAAGAACGTCGAGCCGTACACGCCGCTGCGGAGCGTCAAGCCCATCTCCGTGTAGGCGTGGTGGTACTCGTACGCCTGGAAGCCCAGGAACGTGAAGCCGAGCACGATGGTGAGGAACAGCCACAGCTTGAGTATGCCGCGGTGTCCCGCCTTGAGGCCGTGATGCGCGATCGTCAGCGTGACGCCGGACGAAAGCAGAATCGCCGTGTTGAGCGCCGGAATGCCGAACGCCGCCATGGGCGTGAACGGCGACTTGAGGTACGGGCCCTCGGTGGGCCATTGCGCCGCGTAGTTGGGCCAGAGGATGTCGCGCGTCACCGTGCCGATGGTGCCCAGGTCGGGGACCGAGAGGTTGCGGATGTAGAAGAGTGCGCCGAAGAACGCGGCGAAGAACATCACCTCCGAAAAGATGAACCAGCTCATGCTCCAGCGGAACGAGTGGTCGACCAGGCGGTTGTAGAGGCGGTGTTCGGATTCGCCGATCACGGTGCCGAACCAGCCGAACAGCATGTAGACCAGGATCGCGAAACCCGTGGCGCAGATCCAGGGCCCCGGCGCGTAGCCGTTGAACCAGAACGCGGCGCCCGTTCCCATGAGCAGTAGCGCACACGAGCCGGTGATGGGCCAGTGCGAGGGCTGCGGAATGAAGTAATACGGCTTGGCGCCGTTGGCGGCTGCGCTCATTGGGCAAATCTCCGGTTTCGAATCTTCAACTCTTTCCCCCTTCGACGGGGAAGAACGTATAGGAAAGCGTGATCGTCGCGAGATCGGCCGGTACGTGCGGATCGACGACGAACACGACCGGCATCCGGCGCGTTTCGCCCGCGGCGAGCGTCTGCTGGGCAAAACAGAAGCAATCGATCTTCTTGAAATACTGGCCAGCGTACGCGGGACCGTAGCTCGGGATCGCCTGGCCGGTGACGGCGCGACCCGTGCCGTTGACCACTTCGAATACAACCTGCCGCACTTCGCCCGGGTGAACGCTGACGACGGGCTCGAGCGCCCTGAACTTCCAGTCGAGGTTGTGCACGTTGGAGTCGAATTCGATGCGCACGTCGCGCTTGGCATCGACCTGCGTGTTGACCGCCTCGTCCGCCTGCGCGATGTTGCGCAAGCCCGCAGCCTCGCAGATCTTGTCGTAGAACGGCACCAGCGCATACCCGAAGCCGAACATGCCGACGACGATCACGGCGAGCTTCTTCAGCAGCGTGACGTTCGAGCGGCGCTGCTCGTCCTGGCGCGGGTCGCTCATTTTCTCAAGTTCCTTCCTATGGCGAAGCACAGGAACAGGAGTACTGCGGCACCGACGACGGCCATGCCGGTTGCCGCATCGCCGACGAACTGTGCCGCGATCACGCCGACGAAGAACAGGACCGCGATCAGCGTGACGGCCAGCGCCGTGCGCAGGTTGGCGCGGCGCAGACGCGCGTCGGCGGCGGGCTTGGGCGAGAGTTCGGCAGCCATGTCCGCGCTACTGGATCACCGGCGGCGTTTCGAACGTGTGGTGCGGCGCCGGCGAAGGCAGCGTCCATTCGAGCGTGTCGCCGCCTTCCCACGGCTTGGCCGGGGCCTTGGCGCCGTCGCCGCGGATGCACTTGATCAGCGCGACGACGAAGATGAGCTGCGAAAAGCCGAAGCCGAACGCGCCGATCGACGCCACCATGTTCCAGTCGGCGAACTGCTGCGCGTAATCGGGTATCCGGCGCGGCATGCCCGCAACGCCGAGGAAGTGCATCGGGAAGAACGTGATGTTGAAGAAGATCATCGACAGCCAGAAATGCCACTGGCCGAGCTTCTCGTTGTACATCGTGCCGGTCCACTTCGGCAGCCAGTAGTACGCGCCGCCGAAGAAGGCGAACAGCGACCCCGCCACCAGCACGTAGTGGAAATGCGCGACGACGTAGTAGGTGTCCTGCAGCTGGATGTCGATGGGCGTAAGCGCAAGCACCAGGCCGGTGAAGCCGCCCATCGTGAACAGGAACAGGAAGCCGATCGCGAATAGCATCGGCGTCTCGAACGTCATCGAGCCCCGCCACATCGTCGCTAGCCAGTTGAACACCTTTACGCCGGTCGGTACAGCGATCAGCATCGTCGCGTACATGAAGAACAGCAGTCCAGCCGCCGGCATGCCGACGGTGAACATGTGGTGCGCCCAGACGATGAACGACAGGATGGCGATGCTCGCCACCGCGTACACCATCGACGCGTAGCCGAACAGCGGCTTGCGCGCGAACGTAGGAATGATCTGCGAAATGATCCCGAACGACGGCAGGATCATGATGTAGACCTCGGGGTGCCCGAAGAACCAGAACACGTGCTGGAACAGGACCGGGTCGCCGCCGCCGGCCGCGTTGAAGAACGACGTGCCGAAGTGGCGGTCGGTCAGCAGCATGGTGACGGAGCCGGCCAGCACCGGCATGACGGCGATCAGCAGGTACGCCGTGATGAGCCACGTCCAGCAGAACAGCGGCATCTTCATCAGCGTCATGCCGGGCGCGCGCATGTTGAGGATCGTCGTGATGATGTTGATCGAGCCCATGATCGACGACGCGCCCATGATATGGACCGCGAAGATCGTGAGGTCCATGCCCATGCCGGCCTGCACGGACAGCGGCGGATACAGCGTCCAGCCGCCCGCGGCGGCGCCGCCGGGAACGAAGAACGAGCCGATCAGCATCAGCGCCGCCGGCGGCAGCAGCCAGAAGCTCCAGTTGTTCATCCGCGCGAACGCCATGTCCGGCGCGCCGATCATCATCGGCACCTGCCAGTTCGCGAAGCCGACGGCGGCCGGCATGATCGCGCCGAAGATCATGATGAGGCCGTGCAGCGTCGTCAGCGAGTTGAAGAACTCCGGATGCACGATCTGCAGCCCCGGCTGGAAAAGCTCGGCGCGGATGGTGAGCGCCATGCAGCCGCCGACGAAGAACATCGTCAGCGAGAACAGCAGGTACAGCGTGCCGATGTCCTTGTGGTTGGTCGTCGTGATCCAGCGCATGATCCCCGTCGGGTGATAGCCGTGCGCCTCACTGTGGTCATCTGCGTGGCCGGCGGCGTGGTCGTGCGGAATCGTGCTCATTGAAACTCCTTCGGCGAAAAATGCATCACTTCCTTGCCGCGAGAATGGCTGCCGGTTGGACCGCCTCGCCGGTATGGTTGCCCCAGGCGTTGCGCGTATACGTGATGACGGCCGCGATGTCGGTGTCGGAAAGCTGCTTCCACGGCGGCATGGCGGTGCCGGGCTTGCCGTTCAGCACCAGCGCGATCTGCGCGTCCGCGGGTCCGTTGACGACCTTGGAGCCGTCGAGCGCCGGAAAGGCGCCCGGGACGCCCTTGCCATTGGCTTGGTGGCACGCCGCGCAATTGGCGTCGAAGATTCCGTGACCCTTGGCCGCGAGATCCGCTTCCGTCCACACCTTGCCGGGGTCCTCGGCGGCCGCGGCCGTTTCCTTCTTCCGGTCGGCGACCCACTTAACGTAGTCGTCCTTCGACTTCACCTCGACGACGACCGGCATGAAGCCGTGTTCCTTGCCGCACAGTTCCGAACACTGGCCGCGGTAGGTGCCGACCTTCTCCGCCTTGAACCATGAGTCGCGGACGAATCCCGGAATGGCGTCCTGCTTCACGCCGAACGCCGGCACGGACCACGAGTGCAGCACGTCGCCGGCCGTGATGATCACGCGCACCTTGGCGCCGACCGGCACGACCATCGGCTTGTCCACTTCCAGCAGGTAGTGCTCGCCCTTGGGCGCGCGGTTCTCGATCTGCGCAAGGGGCGTGGCCAGATTCGAGTAGAACGCGAATCCTTCCTGCAGGTAATCGTAGTTCCACTTCCACTGGTACCCGGTGACCTTGACCGTCATGTCCGGCGCGGTCGTGTCCTTCATCGCGAGGATCGTCTTCGTCGCCGGATAGGCCATCACCAGCAGGATCAGGAACGGAATGACTGTCCAGACGATTTCCACGGTCGTGTTCTCGTGGAACTGGTGTGCCTTGTGCCCGATCGATTTGCGGTGCTTGAAGATCGAATAGAACATCACGCCGAAGACGGCGCAGAAGATCACGACGCAGATCCAGAAGATGTAGACGTTGAGGTCGTACATCTGCTGCGCGATCGGCGTCACCGGCGGTTGCAGGTCGTAATCGAGCGTCGCGTTGGCCGCGCCCGGCGCCAGGGCAGCGAGCGCCGCCATCCCGGCCCATCCCCTCGCGAGTATCCGGGTCAGCGCCCCGTGTCCCCAGTGCTTACGAACCATGCTTTCCCCAATCGACTTCTGGTTTCTCGATTCTTCGCCGGAACAGCCCCGTCAACGCTTAAGACAGCATCCGGCGCAGTTCCGCGCCCAGGGCCATGCGCTCCTCTGCCGGGAGCGCTCCGCCCACCTCCCACGCTTGTCCGGCGTAGCGCAACGTCAGCGCGTGCGTGCCGCCTTCCCCGCATTCGATGCGCAGCCACGGGCGGTTGAATTCACGCCGCTCCCGCCTGCCTGCTGCCGCTCGCTCGACGATGACGCGATCCCCCGCAATCGTCACGCGCTCCCAATCTTCCGATCGCCGCTCGATATACCGAAAAGCGCACGCCAGCAGCGTGATCTCGAGAACCGAATACGGCAAAACCGGCCACGCACCTGCGATCGCGAATGCCGACGCGAGCGCCAAGCTCATGCCCGCAAGCGCCGCAAACACCATCCATCGCTGCCGGCGGCCCAGCGAGTTGTTTCTCTGCACGACCACGCAGAACTCGGGCTCGGGGTGAAGCGCGGGAGCGACACCTGGCATGGGTCCAATGCGGCATTTGCGACAGGAATGCTGCCAAAGCTGAAAATATTAGCATGGAACCGCGAGATCCGGCCACTCGTACGCCCGGGGAATGACGATTCGCTACAAAAGCTCGAGCGCCGCCAACCCGTCGGCCGCGATCGAAGGCGCACCCCAAGCGAATTGCGCGATCGGCGCGCCCAAACGCGCAGCCAGGTCGGCCACGTTGGCGTCCGCGGCGCGCATCTGCGGATCGATGCGATTCGCGACCCAGCCCGACAGCCGCAGGCCGCGCCGGCGAATCGCGTCCGCAGACAGCAGCGCGTGGTTGAGGCAGCCCAGTCGTATCCCCACGACCAGCAGGACGGGCAGGCGCAGGCGCAACGCGATGTCGAGCATGTCGTGCCGCGCATCGATCGGAACCCGCGCGCCGCCGGCACCTTCGACCACGACGACATCGGACCGCGCTGCGAGCCGCTCGTGGGCCAACGCGATTGCATCGAGATCGATCGGCACGCCCGCCTCGGCAGCTGCCAGGTGAGGCGCGATGGCTGGCGCAAAAGCAAACGGATTGCAGTCCTCCGCGGAAATGTCCACGTTGCCCGCCCGCATCAACGCGGCGACGTCGGCGTTGACCGATGCGCCGGCATCGATTCCCGCGGACACGGGCTTCATACCGGCCGCGCGTTTGCCCGACGCGGCGAGCGCGCGCAGCAGCGCGACGGCGACCACGGTCTTGCCCACGCCCGTATCGGTGCCCGTGACGAAGATTCCGCGAGCCATCGGGAACCTAGCGCGCCGGGCGCGTGAGCTTGACGATCGGGTGGCCTTCCGGCGTCCGCCGCGGCTCGCCCTTCCACGCGTGGCCGTAGACGACCTCGAAGGTCGCCGGAATCCGGCCGTCGCTCCGCTTCGCCTCGAGCGCGGCCAGCGCGCGCTGCCACCGGCCGCGGCCCATCAACCCATGCGGCCGGCCGCGCGTGGCGTTGGTGGCGCCGACGTGCTTCAGTTCGCGCATCAACGCATTCGCGTCCGCGTAGGTCAGCGTCAACTGTTCCATGTCCATCACCGGATCCGCGAAGCCGGCCGCCACCAGCATATCGCCGATGTCGTGCATGTCGGTGAACCGGTTCGTATGCGTATGGCCGTCGGCGCGCGCGAACGCGCTACGGATTTCCTTCAAAGTATCCGGGCCGAACGTGGTGAACGTGTAGAGGCCGCCCACCTTCAGCACGCGGCGCACCTCCGCGAACGCGCGCGGCAGGTCGTTCACCCATTGCAGCGCCAGGTTGCTCCAGACCAAGTCGAAGGCGACACCGGGCAGCGGCAGCATGTTGATGTCGCCGCAGACGAAAACCGGCGCCGCGTTCCCTGCGCCGCGCAGAGCGTCAGGAAGCAGCCTGCGAAACAGCGTGCGGGCGCGCCGGGCACGTTCGCGCGCCGCGGCGACCATCGGCAGCGCGGCATCGAGCGCGACCACGCGCGCGCCGGCATAGCGAACGGCGAGTTCGCCGACCGCCTCGCCCGTCCCGCAGCCCGCATCGAGAATGGTCCGCGGCGTGATCTTGATGTAGTCGAGTCGCGCCGCCATTCGCGATCCGACCTCGCGCTGCAGCACCGCCGCGGCATCGTAGGTCGCCGCCGCGCGCGCGAATGCGCGGCGGACCGCGCGTGGATCGACGTCGCGCGGATCGGGCGGCGGAAAGCGTGGCTCAGTGGAGACCAAGGAATTCCTCGAGCGACGCCACGAACTCATCGCGGTGCGACAGGAACGGCGCGTGCGCCGAACCCGCGATTTCCACGAATCGCGCATCGGGCATCGCCGACGCGAGCCAGCGCCCGGCCGCGGGCCAGCACAACGTATCGCGGCTGCCGGCAACGACCAGCGCCGGTTGCGCAAGCCGTGCCGCATCGGCGCGCAGGTCGGCCGTCGCCAGCACGGCGAGCGTGGCCGCAAGCGCGGAACGCGAAGGCTCGCCGCGCGCCCACAATTGCTCGCGCATCGCGGCGAGCGTCGCGCGGCCGTGCTCGCTGTTGTGCACCTGGAGGGCCAGGAAGCGCTGCACCGTCAGCTTCCACGCGACGTGCAGTTCGTCACCGAAGCGGGCGAGCGTGGCCCCGGCCATCGCATGCGGCCAGTCGGGCCCGGCGACGAACTTGGGCGTCGTGCAGACGAGTACCAGCCTCGATACGCGCGTCGGGCGCGCAGTCGCCCATTGCATCGCGACCAGACCCCCCAGCGACCAGCCGAGCACCGCGAGCGGCTGCGCTTCGCCTTCCAGTGCCGCATCGACAGCGGCGACCATCGCATCGAGCGTGCACGGCGTGACAGGCGCGCTGCGGCCGTGCCCGGGGAGGTCGACCGCATGGACGCGATGATTGCGCGCGAGCTGCGCCACGACCGGTCCCCAGATTCCGGAATGCATCGCCCAGCCGTGCAACAGGACGAGAGGCGGCCCATGGCCGGCAGACTCAATCGAGATCAATGGATCGCCGCGACGTCGTGCAGCGCCGCGATGAGCGAGGCGACGTCTGCCTCCGTGTGCGCGGCGGACAGCGACACGCGCAGCCGGGACGTGCCCTGCGGGACCGTCGGTGGACGAATTGCCGGCACCAGTAAGCCGCGTTCGCGCAGCGCATTGCCAATGTCCACCGCCGCGCGGCTGTCGCCGACGATGAGCGGCTGGATCGCCGTCATCGATGGCAGCAGCGCCCAGGGCAGGTCGCGCGCGCCGTCGCGGAACCGCGCGATCGAGTGCATCAGGCGCGCGCGGCGCGGGGCGTCGTCGCGGATGATCGCAACGGCCGTTCGCAACGCCGCGGCCAGCAGCGGCGGCTGCGCCGTCGTATAGATGTAGGGACGCGCCGTCTGGACCAGCGTCTCGATCACCGACGGATGCGCCACGACGAACGCGCCCGCCACACCCGCGGCCTTGCCGAGCGTTCCCATGTAGACGATCCGCTCCGACTTGAGGGAAAAGTGCGCGAGGCTGCCGCGGCCCTCCCCCAGCACGCCGAAACCGTGAGCGTCGTCGACGACGAGCCACGCATCGTGCGCATCGGCCAGTTCCAGCAAACGCGGCAGCGGCGCCAGGTCGCCGTCCATGCTGAACACGGCGTCGGTGGCGATGACTTTGCGTGCGGCCTTCGACGTTTCGAGGCGCCGTTCGAGCGCTGCAACGTCGCCGTGCGGATAGCGGATGAACTCCGCGCGTGCGAGGAGCGCGCCGTCGTTGAGGCACGCGTGGTTGATCCTGTCGGCGAAGATCGCATCGCTGCGTCCCGCAAGCGCCGAAAGAATGGCCAGGTTGGCCAGGTACCCGCTCGAGAACGTCAGTGCGCGCGCACCGGCGCACGGCGCGACGAACGCCGCGAGCTCCGTCTCCAGTTCGTCGTGCGGCGTGAAGTGGCCGCAGATGAGGTGCGATGCGCCGGCACCCACGCCCCACCGCGATGCCGCGTCGCGCACCGCGGCGACGACGGCCGGATCGTTAGCGAGGCCCAGGTAGTCGTTGCTGGCGAACGCGACGAGCTCGCGTCCTTCCACCGTGATGCGCGGGCCTTGCGCTGACTCGACAGCCGCGCGGCAGCGGGTCAATCCGGAAGCGCGGCGCGCGTCGAGCGTCGCGTCGAGCCCGGCGATCAGCGCGGTCGTCACGCGTCGGCCGAAAGGTCCAGCGGCGTCAATCCCAGCTTGGCGAACAAGGCACGGTCGGCATCGACGTCGGGATTGCCAGTGGTCAGGAGCTTGTCGCCGTAGAAGATCGAATTGGCGCCGCAGAGAAAGCAGAGCGCCTGCACGGCCTCGCCCATCTCGCGGCGGCCGGCCGACAGGCGCACCATCGCCTTGGGCATCGTGATGCGCGCGACGGCGATCGTGCGCACGAATTCCAGCGGATCGAGCGCGGCGTCTCCGTGGAATTTCCCGTGCAGCGGCGTGCCCTCGACCTGCACCAGATGGTTGATCGGCACCGATTCCGGATAGGGATCGAGGTTGGCGAGTTGCGCGATTAGCCCCGCGCGCTCACGGCGCGACTCGCCCATGCCCACGATGCCGCCACAACAGACGTGCATGCCGGCGTCGCGCACGCGCGATAGCGTGTCGAGACGGTCCTGGTAATCGCGGGTCGAGATGATTTCGCCGTAGAACTCGGGCGCCGTATCGAGATTGTGGTTGTAGTAGTCGAGGCCCGCCTCACGCAGCCGCTCCGCCTGGCCGTCCCGCAGCATCCCGAGCGTCGCGCACGTCTCCAGCCCCATCGCCTTGACTTCCGCCACCATCGCCAACACTGGCTCCAGGTCACGGTCCTTCGGTCCGCGCCACGCGGCGCCCATGCAAAAGCGCGAGGCGCCCGCGGCCTTCGCCGCGCGCGCGGCGGCCACCACAACGCCCACGTCGAGCATCGCCTCGTTGTCCACGCCCGTGTGGTAGCGCGCCGCCTGCGGGCAATAGCCGCAATCCTCCGGGCAGCCGCCGGTCTTGATCGAAATCAGCGTCGACAATTGCACGGCGTTGGCGGTGTGGTGCGTGCGGTGCATTTGCTGCGCGCGAAGGACCAGGTCGCTGAACGGAAGGTCGAACAGCGCGGCGATCGCGTCGACGCTCCAGCGCGGAGCCGGAATCGACGCCTTCCGGGTCGCCGGCAGGCTCACCGCGGCGGGTTCGCTCATCGTGCGGGCATGCTTTCGGCTGATATCGGCATCGGGAACCCTGGGTGACACTGAAGGAATGCAATTCCGCCGGAGTGTCGATGAGCCCCTGGACATTGTCAAATTCTGCGGCCAATAAATTTGACAGCCACGACGAGCGCGGCTCCATGTCGGCAGGTATTGACCCGGATTCTGCCGGCGCGCCCTGCCCCAGCAATGCGCCCTCTGCGCGTCGCCGTGCGACAGCCTGCTGGTTTGCGCCGCCTGTCACGCGAGCCTGCCTCGCGTCAATTGCGCCTGCCTGCGGTGCGCGTTGCCGGCGGAGGGCGGCGCCATCTGCGGCGCGTGCGTTGCCCATCCGCCGCCGTTCGACGCGGCGTTCGCCGTATTCGCGTACGCGTTTCCGGTCGACCGACTGCTGCAAGCGTTCAAGTACGGCGGGCGGTTGTCGCATGCGGACTACTTCGCGGCGGCATTGAGCGAGACCGTCGCGCAGCGTCCAGCGAGTTCGCCCTGGCCCGACGCGCTGGTCGCGTTGCCGCTCGCCCAAACCCGCCAGCGCGAACGCGGATTCGACCAGGCCGCGGAAATCGCCCGGCGGGTGGCACGGATGACCGGCGTGGCAATGACCGGCGGGCTGCGCCGCACGCGCGACACGCCTGCACAGGCATCGCTGGCATGGCAGGATCGCGCCAAGAACGTTCGCGGCGCGTTCGCCGCCGAAACCTGCGTTGCCGGCATGCGCATCGCCATCGTCGACGACGTGATGACCACGGGCGCGACGCTCGCGTCCGCGGCCGGCGCGTTGCAGCGCGCGGGCGCCCGCAGCGTCGAGGCGTGGGCCGTCGCGCGTACACTTCCGCCGGCATAACCTGGATGAAGGTCGATCATGTTCGCCGTGGTTCTCGTCCACCCCGAAATTCCTCCGAACACCGGCAACGTGATACGCCTCACGGCCAACACGGCCACCGAATTGCACCTGGTCGAGCCGCTCGGATTCAGGATGGACGACCGCGAGTCTGAAGCGCGCCGGCCTCGATTACCACGAGTACGCGCGCGTTGCCGTCCACCGCGATTGGGCCGCATGCCGCGCGGCGCTCGGCACGCCGCCCGACCGTCGCTATTTCGCGCTGACGACCGCGAGCAGCGCGCTCGATCTACGATGCGCGATTCGCGCCCGGCGACGTGCTGGTCTTCGGCTGCGAGACGGCCGGACTGCCGCAAGCGATCATCGACGAATTCGCGCCGGAATCACGCCTGCGCATTCCGATGCGGCCGGGCGTGCGCAGCCTCAATCTTTCCAACGCCGTGGCCGTCGCCGTGTACGAAGCGTGGCGCCAGCAGGGATGTGCGGGGTCGGGCTGACGTTCCCGAGCCCTAGGCCTCTCGGATCGCGGCTCGCGCGACAGCAGCGCCTCCACGGCGAGCTGCGCCGGCAGGTCCTCGTGCAGCACGCGATACACGGCCTCGCAGATCGGCATCTCCACGCCGTGATGCGCGGCGAGCGCGCGACGGCCGCGTGGCCGCGTGACACCTTCCGCGACATGACCCAGATCGGCGAGTATCGCGGGCAGGCGCTTGCCCTGCGCGAGCGCCAGTGCCGACGCGCCGGTTGCGCGACAGGTCGCCCGTGCAGGTCAGCACGAGATCGCCCAAGCCCGGCCAATCCCATCAGCGTTTCGCGCTTGCCGCCGAGCGCCGCCAGACAGCCGCCCGGTTTCGGCCAGGCCGCGCGTGATCAGCGCCGCGCGCGCGTTGTGGCCGAACGCGAGTCCGTCGGACGCGCCCGCGGCGATGGCCAGCACGTTCTTCACCGCGCCGCCGATTTCCACGCCGGCCAGGTCGTCGCTTTCGTACGCGCGCAGCGTATCGCCGCGCAGCAACGCCGCAACGATGTCGACAGGACCGCGTCCGTCGCCGCGACGGTGAGCGCCGTTGGCAAGCCGCGTGCGACTTCCTCGGCAAACGTCGGACCCGACACGAGGCCGACGGCGGCCGGCCACGCCGGCGCAAGAACCTGATGCGACGAGGCCCACACCGCCCGGCAGCGCGGGCGCGACGACGAATCCCTTCGACAGCCAGATGAGCGGCGCCCCGCGCGTCGTTCGCAGAGCTCTCGCGCCAGTTCGGGCAGCGCAGCGACGGGCGTCGCCGCGAAAAGAATGTCCGCGCGCGCCGCGTCGCGCAGGTCCGACGAGACGGCGACCGAAGCGGGCAGCGTCGCGCCCGGCAGGTAGCGCTCGTTGACGCGCGCCGCGGCGATGGCGCGTGCCTGTCCGGCGTCACGCGTCCACAGGGTGACGGCGGGTTTCGCGGCCGCGCGTTCGGCGAGATGAATGGCGAGAGCGGTGCCCCAGGCACCCGCGCCGAGGATCGCGACGGTGGTCATAGCGGACCCGTCGAATCAGAGGCCGAAGACCTGGTTCACGCGGACATAACCGGTCTGCCCGTCGCGATGGCGGACCTTCACCCAGCCCGGCGTGGCCGTCGTCCCCGGCGACGCGGCGCTTTCGGCCAAGTCGAGCAGGACGTTCTGTTCGGCGCGGAACACGACGCGGCGCCGCTTCGTCCGGGTTGGCGCGAATCTCGGCGACCGGCACGCGCACCAGCAGCATGCGCTTGTCGGACAGGCTCTTGTTGGCGATCCAGCCGAACGCCCCGGCGGTGTCGCGGATCTTGGTCCAGCCCTCGACCGCGACCAGTACTTCGAGCGGCACGTCGCGGCCGTAGACGAATAGCGGCCGCGCCTTGGCGGACGGCGCGTCGTACAGGATCGTCGGTGCGTCGGCGGTCGTCTTGTAATCGGCGGCGAGCGCGCCTCCCAAAGCGACCATCGCCGCCAGCGCAACGGCCAGCGACGAATAGTGCGGCGGACGGCGCTTCACGGCGGCGAAGGCTTAAGCGAGAGCCTGACGTCAGTTGGTGACCGCGGGCACTTGCTGCTGCGACAGCTGTTGCTGGTACAGCGCCTCGAAGTTGATGGGCGCGAGATGGACGGGCGGGAATCCGGCGCGCATCGTCGCGTCGGCAATCGTCTCGCGCGCGTAAGGGAACAGCACGTTCGGACAGTTGATCGCCATGACGGGCTGCAGTTGCTCCGGCGACACGCCGCGGATGGTGAATACGCCGGCCTGCGACGTCTCCACCAGGAACAGCGTCTTGCCGCCGATCGTCGCAGTCACCGTCAGCGTCAGGACGAATTCGTAGACGTCCTGGGCGATCTGTTCGCCGCGCGTGCGCATGCCGACCTCGACTTGCGGGGGTTCGGTGAGCTGGAAGGACTGCGGCGCGCCCGGGTTCTCGAGCGACAGGTCCTTGATGTAGATGCGCTCGATCGAAAATGCGGCGCCTTGCGGTGCGCCGTCGCCCTGGGGCGAGGCGGTGGGGTTGTCAGCCATGCTGGGGAATCCTTGGAGGGTAGAGGCGGAAAACCGCCCATTTTACTCTACGAGGGATCCTCAAGCGACCGGCTCCCCGGCCAGCAGCGGATCGAGCCTGCCGGCCCGCTCCAGCGCCGCCAGCTCCTCGAAGCCGCCAATGTGCTCGTCGCCGATGTAGATCTGCGGCACGGTGCGCCGCCCTGTCTTTTGCATCATCTCGGCGCGGCGCGAAGCCTCGAGGTCGACACGGACCTTCTCGATGTCGGTGACGCCCTTGCGCGCCAGCAGCCGCTCTGCCTGGTTGCAGAAACCGCACGATCCGGTCGTATACATCAGCACGCGCGCCATCGGACCCTCATTTCGCCACGGGCAGTCCGGCGTCTTTCCAGGCGCGAAAACCGCCCGTCAGGTGATAGATGTCGGTGAACCCGAACTTGGCCAGTGCGCCGGCCGCGCCCCGGCTGCGCTGTCCGCGCTCGCAATAGGCGACGACCGGTCGCGACGTGAGCTTCGCGAGTTCGCTGCCGCGCGCGGCCAGTTCCGACAGCGGGATGTGCACGGCGTTGGGCAGGTGGCCGCCTTCGAATTCCTTCGCCTCGCGCACGTCGAGCAGCACGGCGTTCTGGCGGTTGATGAGTTGCGTCACGTTGAGCGTGCCGATTTCCTTCATCTTCGAAAAGCGGCCCTGCACCAGCGGCCATATCAGCATTCCACCTGACAGGACGAGGATCAGCTCCAGCATCCAGTTGTTGATGATGAACGACATTTCCAAGGAATCGCCTTCGCAGCAAAAAGTTGAATACGAGAGGGTAAAATGATACCCGATTGCCTGGTGTCTTCGCCTTCGTCACCCATTCATCCCCTCCTTCGCGACAATGTCCACGACGATTGCCGAGCCCGCGCCCGCTGCACAACTCGCGCGTTCGCGCTCGCATGTGCGGCCCGTGGTGCTGCTGATCCTCGACGGGTTCGGCAGCCGCGAGCCGGCGCCCGACAACGCGATCAGCAACGCCGCCATGCCGCACTGGACCGCGCTGCTGGCGACGTCCCCGCACACGACGATCGACGCCTCGGAGCTGCACGTCGGTCTGCCCGGCGGGCAGATGGGCAATTCGGAGGTCGGCCATCTCAACATCGGGGCGGGCCGCGTCATCTACCAGGACTTCACGCGCATCGACCACGCGATCGAGACCGGCGAGTTCGCGCGCAACCCGGTGCTCGTCGGCGCGCTGGCGCGCGCTACGCGCGGCGGCGGGGCATTGCACGTGCTGGGACTGCTGTCGCCGGGCGGCGTGCACAGCCACGAGCGGCAGATCGCGGCATTGGTCGCGTTGGCCGCCGCGGCGGGCGTACAGCGCATGCTCGTCCACGCGTTCCTGGATGGCCGCGACACGCCGCCGCGCAGCGCGGCTGCATCGCTCGACTTCATGGTAGGCGTCTGCGCGCACGCAAAAGGCGCGCGCATTGCGTCGATCGTCGGCCGCTATTACGCGATGGACCGCGACCAGCGCTGGGACCGCATCCGCGAGGCCTACGATCTTCTGGTCGACGGCCACGCGAAATACACGGCGGCGACGGCGCAGGAAGGCCTCGACGCCGCCTACGCGCGCGGCGAAAACGACGAATTCGTCAAGGCCACGGCCATCGTCGGCGACGACGGCCGGCCGGCGACGATGAACGACGGCGATGTCGTCGTGTTCATGAACTTCCGCGCCGACCGCGCCCGGCAGATGACCCGCGCCCTGACCGATCCGGCGTTCGCCGCGTTTGCCCGGCGGCGCGTGCCGAAGCTCGCCGCGTACGTCTGCCTCACGTCCTACGGCGAGGAATTCGCGCACCTGCCGGTGGCCTTCGCGCCGCAGTCGATCCGCAACAGCTTCGGCGAATACATCTCCGGGCTGGGCCTGTCCCAGCTGCGCATCGCCGAGACCGAGAAATACGCGCACGTCACCTATTTCTTCAACGGGGGCGTCGAGGACGTCTATCCGGGCGAGGACCGTATCCTGGTGCCGTCGCCCAAGGTGGCGACTTACGACTTGAAGCCCGAGATGAGCGCGCCCGAAGTCACCGACAAGCTGGTCGCGGCTATCGCGTCGGGAAAATACGACGCCATCGTCTGCAATTATGCGAACAGCGACATGGTGGGTCACACCGGCAACTTCGACGCGGCCAGGCGCGCGGTCGAGGCGCTCGACGCCTGCATCGGGCGGGTGGTTGCCGCCGTGCGCGCCGCCGGCGGCGAGGTGCTGATCACCGCCGACCACGGCAATGCCGAAATGATGCATGACACGGCCACGGGCCAGGCGCATACGGCGCACACACTCAATCGCGTTCCCTTCGTGTTTGTAGGACGCCCCGCGTCGGTCGCCGCGGGCGGCGCCCTGCAGGACATCGCCCCGACGATGCTGGCGCTGATGGGCGTGCCGCAGCCGCCTGAAATGACCGGTCACACATTAGTGACGCCCGCCTGACGGTAATTAGCGCGCGCTAAGGAACTTGCCGGCGGCTTTTGCGCCCAACGAGGGTCAGGCCCGACCTGGAACGCTCGTTCGACAAGCAAGTTCGTTGTTTGACGCCGCGAAGTCCCTAAAGGCGGGCTTAAGGACTCCGGCGTATACTTTGCTACATCGAATGAGGGATTGGGCGGTGCACTCTCGCCCCATCGTTCGGCGTGCGTAATGTGTTCCAACAGGCGGGAGCTAAGCGAATGGCGCAGTCGGGTATCCAAAAGCGTGTGGCGAGCAAGGGCGATGTCTGGAAGAAAGCCGGCCTGATCGGGCTCGGCACGGTGCTGGGCATCCTGCTTTCGCTCAATTTCTCCGCCGTCGCGCAGCGCGAGGCGAGAACGCCGATTCCCTACGAGGACCTCCAGCTCCTCTCCGCGGTGTTCGGCAAGATCAAGAGCGACTACGTCGAAGTCGTCCCGGACGACAAGCTCATCAAGGAAGCCATCAACGGAATGGTCCACGGGCTCGACCCGCATTCCGACTTCCTCGACGCCGAAGCGTTCAACGACCTGCACATCCAGACGGCCGGCAAGTTCGGCGGACTGGGCATCGAGGTCGGCATCGAGGATGGCGTCGTGCGCGTCACGTCGCCCATCGAGGACACGCCGGCGTTTCGCGCCGGCATCAAGTCCGGCGATCTGATCGTCAAGATCGACGACGTCGCCACGCGCGGACTGCCGCTGACCAAGGCGGTCGAGAAGATGCGCGGCAAGCCGGGAACGCAGGTCGTGCTCACGGTCGTGCGCAAGGATGTCGACGCGCCGCTCGTGTTCACGCTGACGCGCGAGGAAATCAATTTCAAGAGCGTGCGCGCCAAACTCGTCGAGCCCGGCTACGGCTTCGTGCGCGTCACTCAATTCCAGGAGCGCACCGGCGAAGACCTCGCCAAGGCGCTGAAGGACCTCTACAAGAACGGCGACCTGAAGGGCCTCGTGCTCGACCTGCGCAGCGACCCGGGCGGTCTTGCTCAACCAGGCGGTCGCCGTGTCGGCGGCGTTCCTGCCAAAGGACGTGCTCGTCGTCTACACCGACGGACGCACGCCCGATGCGCGCATGCGTCTCACCGCCAGCAAGGAAAACTATTCGCGGCGCGGCGATGATTTCTTCCGCGACCTCCCCGCCGGCGTTAAGAAGGTGCCGATGGTGGTGCTGGTCGACGGCGGCACGGCGTCGGCGTCCGAAATCGTGGCCGGCGCGCTGCAGGACCACAAGCGTGCGATGGTGCTGGGCAACCAGACGTTCGGCAAGGGCTCCGTGCAGACGATCCTGCCGCTCGGCAACAACGCGGGCCTCAAGCTCACGACGGCGCGCTATTACACGCCCGCCGGCCGCTCCATCCAGGCCAAGGGCATCGAGCCGGACGTCACCGTCGACGACGGCCGTGATTCGCCTAACCGCATCCGCGAGGCCAATCTCGACCATCATCTCGAAACGGGCAACACGGCTGGGAAGGTCGATCCGGTGCTGGAAACGCGCGCCGCGTTGCCGGCCACCAAGCCCGACTCGGGCAAGCTCGAAGCCGCCGCGCTGGCACCCCGGTTCCAGTTCGGCGCGCCGGAGGACTTCCAGTTGCAGCAGGCGCTGAACCAGTTGAAGGGGCTGCCGGTCATCGCCTCGACCAAGGCGGTCGCGGCCAACACGGCGGTGCCGGCGACGACGACCAAGCAGTAGGCGCCGCAAGGGGCCGACGGTTCCCGATCATCGACAACGCCCGGTCCGCCGGGCGTTGTCGTTGGCGGGACCCGCGCGAGGCGGACTCACGCCGTCAGCGGTAAAGTAACAGCCAATGGACGACGCCCAACTTCTACGCTACAGCCGGCACATCCTGCTCGACGAGCTCGGGCCGGACGCGCAGCAGAAGTTTTCGGCGTGCGCACGCGCTCATCGTCGGCATGGGCGGCCTGGGTACGCCGGCGGCGCAATTCCTCGCGGCCGCCGGCGTGGGCACCATCACGATCTGCGACGCCGACCATGTCGACCTCACCAACCTGCAGCGCCAGGTGCTGTACGCGACAGCCGATATCGGCACGAAGAAGGTCGACGCGGCTGCGCAGCGTCTCTCGGCCATCAACCCCGATGTACGCGTCGAGCGCGTCGCCGCGCGCGTCGGGCCGCGACGCGTTGGCGCCGCTGGTCGCAGCCGCCGATGTCGTGCTCGACTGCTGCGACAATTTCGCGACGCGCCACGCCGTGAATCGCGCCTGCGTCGCGCGCGCGACGCCCCTCGTCTCCGGCGCCGCCATCCGCTTCGACGGCCAGATCGCCGTCTTCGACACGCGCGATCCACAATCGCCCTGCTATCACTGCCTCTTCGGCGAAGGCGAGGAGATCGAGGAGACGCGCTGCGCAACGATGGGCGTTTTCGCGCCGCTGACCGGCATCGTCGGCGCGACGCAGGCCGCCGAAGCGCTGAAGCTGCATCGCGGGCGTCGGCGAATCGCTCGCCGGGCGGCTGCTCCTCCTCGACGCGCTGGCGATGCACTGGCGCGAGATGCGCGTGCCGCGCGATCCCGCTTGCCCCGTGTGCGGCAGGAGGTCCGCATGAAACGGCTGGCCACCATCGTATTCGCCGTCTTCGCGCTGGCCGCGTTTGCCGCGCCGCCGTCCGACAACGCGTCGTTGCGGCCGGCGGAATGGAAGGCAATCCAGCAGGTGATCGGCGACCAGCTGAAGGCGCTCAAAGCCGGCGATGGAACGAAGGCGATGACCTACTCCGTCCCCGGCATCCGCCAGCAGTTCGGCACGCCCGAGCGCTTCCTGCGCATGGTGCGCGAAGGCTACTCGCGCGCTGCTCGACGCGCGCGCCAGCACGTTCCTCGAAGGCGCGGTGGTGGACGGCGTCACGATCCAGCCGCTGCAGCTCGTGCTGCCGGACAACACCGTGCTGGTCGCGCTGTACCAGATGGAGAAACAGAAGGACGGGCGCTGGCGCATCGCCGGATGCGTGATCGCGCCGTCGACGGTGCAGTCGACCTAAGGACGCGCCGGACTCGCGGCCACCCGTTCCTGGCACGCGCGCGCCTCGCCGACGGCGGCTTCGCGCCGCAGCCAGCGATCCCACTCATCGATCGCCTTCGCGCGCGTCGCCGCATCGTCCGATTCGAGGCCATCCAGAATCGCGCTCGTGGCCCGCGAGCACGCGATGGTCTGCGCGCGAACGGCGGCAAGTGCGTTGCCCGCCAGCTGCCTGCGCCTCCGGCGTCGGCGCGTTGTTTTCGACCAGCCGTGCGCCGATGAGGCGCGTCATCCACGTCGAGCCATGGTCCAGCATCACCGCACCGAGCCGCGCGCACACGGCGCGCACAGCCTCCGTGCGCTCGCCGGTCCCCATGCACGTCGCCCGCGCCGCGTTCGGCCAGATGAGCACGCGCGGCATCGCGTACATCACCGCCAGTTCGAGTTTCGCCGCCGCTTCGCCGTCGATCGGCATGGCGCTCACCGCCTCCCGGATCTCGAGCGAGCCTGCCTCCCAATATTCGACGAAGCGCGTTTGCGCGGCAGCGTTTTCAAGGTGCGCGAGCATCGCCTCGGCGTTCTCGTGCTGTCGCGCCCGGTCGGCCAGCAGCAGCGATGGCCAGCCATTGTCCGCATCGCGCGTCGCCCAGTCGGCCAGCCGGTCGACGGCGTCGCATGCAGGCAGGCGCGGCTGCACCGGCGTGAGGCAAGCGACGGCAAGCGTAGCGAGGTAGAGCTTGTTGTCGGGCGCGGCGACGCGTGCGGCCGCGAAATGGCGAACCTGCGACTCGATGTCGCCGGCATCGAGTTGGCCGGAAATCCAGTCCGAACGCGGATCGCTCGCCGTGAGCATGCGCGCCCGGAATGCGGTGTCGAGACGGTCGACTTCCTTCTGCCAGCGCGACGGCGGGGCGACGGAGGCGGCAAGCGGGTCGGGTTGTTGCGCGGGCGCTGCGCCTGCCGCAATGGCGAGTGCGAACGCGCAGCCGGCGGCCCAACCGATCGCAGCGGCGCGGGATCGACAAGGCGTTCAGCCGAACAGGAACTTGCGCTGCAGCGCCCAGCCGTCCTGAGGCATGCGCTTGAAGCCGCTCTTGGCAAAGAGCTGCCAGCGACCCAGAACGTAGGCGATCAGCACGGCGGCATCGGCCTGCGCGTCGCCGTGCCAGCCGTTGGCCGCCTGCGCGATGCGCAACGACTGGCGCAGCGCGGCTTCGAGCTTGTCGGTCAGCTGGTTGATCCGCGTCTGCAGCCGCTCGTCCTCGTGCACCAGCGCTTCGCCGATCAGCACGCGAGTCATCCCCGGATTCTTTTCCGCGAACGACAGCAGCATCACGACGGTTTGTTCGGCCTGCGCGACGCCCTCCGTCGTCTCCGTCTGGATCTTGTTGATGAACGAGAAGAGCGTGGTTTCGATGAACTCGATCAGCCCCTCGTACATCTGCGCCTTGCTGGCGAAGTGCCGGTACAGCGCGGCCTCGGACACGTCGAGCTTCGCGGCCAGCGCGGCGGTCGTCACCTTCTCGCTGCGCGGGTTTTCCAGCATCGTCGCCAGCATCTGCAGGATCGACAGCCGTCGTTCGCCGGGTTTCATCGCCATGTCGCGGGCTCGCGCTCGTCGCTAGGGAAGGGTCACGCCGCGAACCGCGGCGGCGTGTTGTCGGCGCGTATCATCGTTCCCACGCCTTCGTTGGTGAGCACCTCGAGCAGCAGTGCGTGCTCGACGCGGCCGTCGATGACGTGCGAGCTCTTGACGCCGTTCTTCACTGCATCGAGCGCGGAGCCGATCTTGGGCAGCATGCCCCCGGAAATCGTGCCGTCGGCGAACAGCGCGTCGATCTCGGTCGCCGTAAGTCCGGTCAGCAGCGTGCCGTTCTTGTCCAGTACGCCTACCGTGTTGGTCATCAGCACCAGTTTTTCGGCCTGCAGCGTCTCGGCCAGCTTGCCGGCGACCAGGTCGGCGTTGATGTTGTAAGCCTCGCCTTCCGGCCCGACGCCGATCGGCGCGATCACCGGAATGAAGTCGCGCGAGTCGAGCAGCTGGATCAACTCCGGGTCGATGCGCTCGATCTCACCGACCAGGCCGATGTCGACTAGTTCGCCGGCGTTCGTGTCCGACTTGAGCAGCATCTTGCGCGCATGGATGAACGCGCCGTCCTGCCCGGTCAGCCCGACCGCCTTGCCCCCGTGCTGGTTGATGAGGCCCACGATCTCCTGGTTCAGCTCGCCCAGCACCATCTCCACGACGTTCATTACCTTGTCGTCGGTGACGCGCATCCCCTGCCGGAATTCGCTCTGGATGCCCATCTTCTTCAGGAGGTCGCCGATCTGCGGGCCGCCGCCGTGGACGATCACCGGATTCATGCCCACCAGCTTCAGCATCACGACGTCGCGCGCGAAACCGGCCTTCAGGGCCGGCTCGGTCATCGCATTGCCGCCATACTTGATGATGATCGTCTTGTCGTGGAAGCGCCGGATGTAGGGCAGCGCTTCGGCGAGGATTTGCGCCTTCAGCGCGGTGTTGACACTGTCGGAGGACATGGGGATGCGGAAGCTGGAGGCGGGCCGGTCGGAAGGATGCGTCGGGCAGAGCCTTGCACGAATTGTACCCCTATCGGCGCCGACCCCCCGTGACCGCGGCCCGCGCAACAAGTGAGCGCTGACGTCGCAGGGCGCGCTGGCGCGGGCGCAGCGGCGCGGATTTTGGTATCGTTGACCACCATGGCGAGCCCGCTCCAGGACCCCGTTCCCCGCAACGAAGTTCATCGCGTGCTCGTGACCAAGCTGCGCCACCACGGAGACGTGCTGCTCACGTCGCCGGTGTTCACGACGCTCGCGCGCGCCATCCCCGCCGCGGAAATCGACGCCCTCGTTTATCTCGAGACGGCACCGATGCTGGCCGGGCACCCGTCGATTGCCCGCGTGCACACGATCGACCGGAACTGGAAAAGGCGCGGTGTCGTGATTCAGGCGCGCGAGGAATGGCGGCTGATGCGGCAATTGCGCGCGCGGCGATACGACCTGCTGGTCCACCTCACCGAGCACACTCGCGGCATGACGCTCGCGATCCTCCTCAATCCACGCTGGGCGGTGACGCGCGAGCGCGCGTCGCGCGCGCGTTTGTGGCGGCGCGAGTTCACTCACTTCTACCGCCAGCCCAAGGCCGCGACGCGGCACACGGTCGAGGCGAACCTCGACGCGCTGCGCCGGATCGGCATCTACCCCGAGGCGTCGGACAAGCGCCTGGTGCTGGAGCCCAGCCCGGAAGCCCGGGCCAAGGCTCGCGCACTCCTCGCCCAACACGGGCTGGCCGCGCGCGGCTTCATCCATCTGCACCCGGGATCGCGCTGGCTTTTCAAATGCTGGCCCGCCGAGCACACGGCGGCATTGATCGACCGCATCGTCGATGGCGGATTCGCCGTCGTTATCACCGGCGCGCCCGACGAGCGCGAACGCGCGCTGGTCGATGCCATCCTCGCCGCAATCACGCCGTCCGCGCGCGCGCGGACGTTCGACTTGACGGCGCAGCTCACGCTCCCCGAGCTGGCGGCGATCGCGGGACAGGCGCGCGCGTTCGTCGGCGTCGATTCGGCGCCGATGCACATCGCCGCCGCGATGGGCACGCCCACGGTGGCGCTGTTCGGACCGTCGGGCGAGCTGCAGTGGGGGCCATGGGGTGTGGCGGCGCGCGTCATCACGTCCGACGCCTTTTCCTGCCGCCCGTGCGGCATCGACGGTTGCGGCGGCGGCAAGGTGTCCGAGTGCCTGACGACGCTTCCCGTCGCGCGCGTGTACGACGGATTGCGCGCGCTGCTCGCCGAAACCGGACAGGAAACCGCCTGATGCGCCTCGCGCTGATTCGGCAGCGGTATACACCCTATGGCGGCGCCGAGCGCTTCATCGAAGGCGCGCTCGAGGCGCTGCTGGAGCGCAACGTGGCGATCACGCTCTACACGCGCGAGTGGCCGCAGACGAACCTCCACCTCATGGAGCCGCACATCTGCGACCCGTTCTATCTGGGCAACCTGTGGCGCGACTGGGGATTCGCGCGCGCCGTCGGCCGCGCGATAGGCACGACAAAAGCCAACCTCGTGCAATCGCATGAACGCGTGCTTTGCTGCGACATCTATCGCGCCGGCGACGGCGTGCACGCGGTCTGGCTCGAGGAGCGGCTGAAGGGCGCGTCGGCGTTCGCGCGGCTGCGGCGTGAAATTGAACCCCTGGCACCACTACACGCTCCGCATGGAGAAGAAGCTCTTCGCGAGCCCGTGGCTGCGCGTGGTGATCTGCAATTCAAAGATGGTGCGGGACGAAATCAAGACGCGCTTCGGCCTCCCGGACGAGCGGCTGCCGGTGATCTACAACGCCGTCGATTCCGTCGCCTTCCATCCCGGATTGCGCGAATTTCGCGAGCGGCTGCGCACCCGGTACAAGATTGCCGCCGACGCGACCGTCTTCCTGCTGGTCGGCTCGGGCTACGAGCGCAAGGGAGTGGCGACGGCGATCGCCGCGCTCGCGGAATTGCCCGAGCCCGCCCACCTGATGGTCATCGGCCGCGAAAAGCGCATCGGCCGCTACAAGCGCCTGGCGCGCGCGCTGGGCGTACGCGAGCGGATCACGTTCCTGGGTCCGCAGATGGACGTGAAGCCGTATCTCGGCACCGCCGACGTCTTCGTGCTCCCGACCCTCTACGATCCGTTCCCGAACGCGGCGCTCGAGGCACTGGCGTGCGCGCTGCCGGTGGTCACAAGTACCAAGTCCGGCGCCGCGGAGCTGGTAGAGGAATACGACGCAGGTCTCGTGTGCGAGTCGCGCGACGTTTCGGCGCTCGCGGCGCACATGCGCACGCTGCTCAATGCCGAAACGAGGAGCCGCATGGGCGCCAACGCGCGCCGGGCGATCGAAAAGCTGACGCCGTCGGCCATGACGCTGAAACTCGTGCTGTTGTACAAGGAACTGCTGGAAGCGAGCATCAAGCACCGGACCGCGCCCAGGCCGCCCCATGCGGCGCCGCCGACCACGACAGGGGTGATGGCGACGCAGCCGCCGCAGGAAGCGGCTCCGCTGCACGGCGACGACGGGCTCGCGAACGAATCGCTGCCAGCCACCCCCGCCAAAGACGGCGAACCCCCTTTGCTATAATTCGCGGCCACTTAGCAGCTCCGCCGCTTGGCGCCAGACGCGCCTTAAGCCGTCGTTGCCCTCCGCCAGACGCGCAACGCTTTCCTTGGCCTCGATGACCTCCGGACTCCACCTGTATTCGCGTCTGATGCGCTACGTCCGCCCTTACTGGTGGGCGTTCGGCCTTTCGGTCGCCGGCATGGTCGTCGTCGCCGCCGGCGATGCGATCATGACCTGGATGGTCGTGCCGATCGTCAAGAGCTTCCAGAATCCCGATCCGGAAATGACCAAGTGGCTGCCGCTTGCGATCGTCTGCGTCTTCGTCCTGCGCGGGATCGGGTCCTACGTCTCCGATTACGGCATGGCCTACACGGGCTTTCGCGTCGTCTACGACCTTCGCCGCGCGCTGGTCGACAAGCTCTTGAAGCTGCCCACGCCGTATTACGACGTTACGCCCGGCGGCGTTGTCCAGTCGAAGCTCACGTTCGACGCGCACCAGTTGGCGTCGGCCGCGTCCAACACGATCACGACGGCGATCCGCAGCACGATGACGATCCTGGCGAGCTTTGGCCTCCTCCTGTATTTCAACTGGCGGCTGACGCTGTGGACATTCGTGATCCTGCCGGTCGTCGCCGTGGTGATCCGCTATTTCAGCCGGCGCCTGCGGCGCATCGCGCGCGATGTGCAGACGCGCACGGCGGCGTTGACGCACGTGCTGGTCGAAATGATCGGTGGCCACAGAATCGTCCGGATCTTCGGCGGCGAGAACTACGAGCGCGAGCGTGCCGTCAGGGCCGCCAACTCGCTGCGCAATTCGATGTCGAAGCAGTCGTCGGCCAGCGCCGCGAGTTCGCCGATCACGCAGATTCTGGCGGTGCTGGCGGTGGCGGTCATCATCTGGATCGCGATGCAGCAAAGCGAGTCCGGCAAACTCGACCTGCCCGTGTTCCTGGCGTACACGGCGGCGCTGCTCACGCTGCTCGAGCGGCTGAAGGCGCTGTCCGGGATCAACGCGTCGATCCAGCGCGGCCTCGCCGCGGCCGAGTCCATCTTCGGCATGCTGGACCTGGAGGACGAGCCGGACAACGGCGCCGTCAGGCTCGAGCGCTCGCGCGGCGAATTGCGCTTCGACCGCCTGTCGCTCAAGTACGCCGGCAGCGAACGCGACGCGCTGACCGACATCTCGCTAACCATCCGTCCCGGCGAGACGGTGGCGCTCGTCGGCAGCTCGGGCGCCGGCAAGACGTCGCTGGTCAACATCATTCCGCGCTTCTACGAGCCGTCCGCCGGGCGCCTCTTCATCGACGGCCACGACATCACGACGCTGACGCTCGCCAGCCTGCGCGCGCAGATCGCGCTCGTATCGCAGGACGTCCTGCTGTTCGACGACACCATTGCCGCCAACATCGCCTACGGCGCGATGGCCGGCGCGGCGCGCGAGGACGTGGAGCGCGCGGCGGCCGCCGCGAACGCGCTCGAATTCATCCGCGCGGCGCCGCAGGGCTTCGACACCCGCGTGGGCGAGAACGGCATGCGGATGTCCGGCGGCCAGCGGCAACGCCTCGCGATCGCGCGGGCCATCCTCAAGGACGCGCCGATCCTGATTCTCGACGAGGCGACGTCGTCGCTGGATTCCGAATCCGAACGGCAGGTCCAGGCCGCACTCGACACGCTGATGCAGGGCCGCACGACGATCGTCATCGCGCACCGGCTGACGACGATCGAGCACGCGGACAGGATCATCGTGCTCGACGCCGGCCGCATCGTCGAACAGGGCACGCACGCGGACCTGATCGCTCGCGACGGCGTCTACGCGCGCCTGCACCAGTTGCAGTTCGTGGTGGCCGCCCCGTCCGCGGTCACCGCCTGACTCCCGCGATCGTGCACAGTGCGCACAGTCCCGAGCACGATTCGGTGCCGGACGGGAATCGCGAAACGGAGGGCGGCGGCAGCCCGCTGACCATCGCCCATACCGAGTCGTCGGGAGGTTGGGGCGGCCAGGAAATACGCATCCTGACGGAGGCCGCGGGAATGCAATCGCGCGGGCACCGCGTCGTCGTCCACGGCGCGCACGGCTCGAGGATCGTCGCCGAGGCGCCGCGCTTCGGCGTGCCGGCCGTCGCGCTGGCCATCGGCAGGAAGCGCCCGGCGGGCGTCGTGGCGATGCGGCGTGCGCTGCACGCGGCGCCCTTCGACATCGTGAACACGCACAGCTCGACCGACACCTGGCTCGCGGCGCTGGCATTGCGCACCGGCCGCAGCGCGCGGCCGCTGCTCGTGCGCACGCGGCACGTGTCCGTCCCCGTTCCCAATGACCCCGCCACGCGGTGGCTCTACCGCAAGGCGACCGCGCGACTGGTCACGACGGGCGAGGCGCTGCGCGCGACGCTGATCCGCGACAACGGAATCGATCCCGCACGCATCGATTCGATCCCGACCGGCATCGACGCGGGCCACTTTGCGCCCGGCGATCGCCGGGCCGCGCGCGTGGCGCTCGGCCTGCCCGCCGACGCCCCGCTGATCGGCATCGTCGCCACGCTGCGCAGCTGGAAGGGACATCGCTACCTGCTCGACGCCCTGGCGCGACTGCGCAACCGCGACGCGCGCCTCGTCATCGTGGGCGACGGACCGCAGCGCCCGGCGCTCGAGGCGCAAGTCGACGCACTGGGGCTGCGCGGCCGCGTCGTCTTTGCCGGTCAGCAGGACGACGTCGCGCCGTGGCTGCGCGCGCTCGACGCATTCGCGCTGCCGTCGTACGCGAACGAAGGCGTTCCGCAGGCGTTGCTGCAGGCGATGTTCGCGGGCGTGCCCTGCGTCACGACCGACGCCGGCGCGATTCCCGAGATCGCGCGCGACGGCGAAACCGCGCTCATCGTCGGCAAGGAAGACGCCGCGGCGCTCGCGTCTGGCCTGGACGCGCTGCTTGGGGATGCCTCAATGCGCGAGAGGCTCGCGGCCAACGCGCGCGCATTCGTGGCGCCTCGCTACGGGCTGGGCCTGATGCTCGACCGCATGGAGGCGGTGTTCCGCCGCGCGCTTAGCCAGGTGGGGCCGCGATGAATGCCGGTGCGGCTCCGCGCGCGCGTTCGCGCTTCTACAACAAGGCCGAGGTCGTCGCGCGCGCTCTCGCTGCGCGGGGGATGCGGCCGCGCGGCCGGCCCGCAACCGTTCGTCGCATCCTGATCGCGCACCATCTGCTGCTGGGCGACACGCTGATGCTGACGCCGCTCATAGCCAAGTTGCGCGCGCGCCATCCGGACGCGGAAATCGCCATGACGGTCCCGCGTGCGATTGCCCCGCTGTACGCCACGAATCCCTACGGCGTTCGCGCGCTGCCGTGGGATCCGCGCTTCGCCAATCCGGCGCTGTTCGCGGAAACCGATTTCGATGTCGCGTACGTACCCGGCGACAACCGTTATGCGTGGCTGGCGGCGGCCATGCGTTCGCGCTGGATCGTCGCCTTCGCGAACGACCCCAACCAGCGACGGAACTGGATCGTCGACGAGCTGCGGCCCTACGCCGACCGGCCCGCCGCGTGGGGCGACATGGTCGCAACCCTCGTCGACGGTCCCGCACCCCGGCCGTTTCGCAGCACCGACTGGCTGCCGCCTTCCGCCGCGGGCTTCAAGATGCCCGCGCAGCCCTATGCCGTGCTGCATGTCGGCGCCAGTTCGCCGCTCAAGCTGTGGCCGCCGGAACGGTGGGCGGCTCTCGCGGCATCGCTGGCCGCCCGGGGAATCACGCCGGTGTGGTCGGCCGGCCGTGGTCAGGAAGAGATCGTTCGCGCCTGCGATCCCGATCGGCGCTTCGCGTCATTCGCCGGACTTCTCGACCTCGTGCAGTTGTGGCATCTCTTCGGGCAAGCTAAGCTGTTCGTCGCGCCCGATACGGGCGTCACCCACCTGGCGCGCATCGTCGGCGTGCCGACGATCGCGCTGTTCGGGCCGGGCTCAGCGGTGATCACGGGCGCCGGTGACTTCTGGCGCGATGCTCCCTATCGCGCGCTGACGATCGACCCGTTCCCGTGCCGCGACCAGCGCATCCTGTTCCGCCGCGAAATCTCCTGGGTGCGGCGATGCGCGCGCACGCTGGCGGAGTGCCCGGAGCCCCGCTGCATGCAGGCGATCTCGCTCGACCAGGTGGTCGTTGCCGCAACGGACCTGGCAGGCTGATGTCAGCGCGTCCCACGATCGTCCAGATCAACCTGTCGCCGACGCTGGGCGGCGCGGAAGTCTACACGGCGTTCTTGAGCCGCGCGCTGGAGCAACGCGGGTGGCCCACGCGGGTGCTGGTCGACGCCAAGGCAAGGTTCTGGCGCGACCTCGACTTCGGCGGCGTGGAGCTGGTACGCGTCGCGGACGTTGCGGCAACTTCCGCGGCGGTGACGGCCAGCGACATCGTGCTGATCCACGGATCGCTTCCGTCACGGTTGCTGTCGACGCTGAAGATGCGCACGTCCATTGTCGGCGTCGCGCACCAGGCGATCTACGAGGATTCGCGACCGGCGTATTTCGACAGCGCCGACCTCATGCTCGGCGTGTCGCAGCACGTGATCGACACGCTGCGCGCCCACGGTGTCGGGAGCGTCTACGAAAAGCCCCTCTATGGCGTGGGCGAGATCGACCGCCGTCACAGCCAAGCGACGCCGCGCCGCGGACCGCTGTGCGAATGGGACGAGCACAAGGTGCGCGATCAGCTGCTGGCCCGCGGGGAATGGATTCGCCGCGTTTTCGAAGGAACGACGCCGTATGCGCGCCGCTCGGGAGTCACGCTCGGCATCGTGTCGCGGCTCGCCTCACTCAAGCAGTTTCCTGCATTGTTCGATATGCTGGCGCCGGTCATCGCGGCGCAACCCGACATCAACCTCGAAGTCTTCGGCGTGGCCGTCGGCTACAAGGCGCTGCGCGAAATGCGCGCCGCGCTGCGTCCGCTCGCCGGCCGGGTCCGCATGTGGGGCCACCAGCGCGACGTGGCGCCCGTCTACCGCGGCATCGACTATCTGCTCACCGGCTTGCCAGAGCGCGAGGCGCTGGGGCTCAACGTCATCGAAGCCGGCCTGTGCGGCACGCCGGTCCTGGCGGTCGCCGCACCCCCGTTCACCGAGACCGTGCGCGACGGCGTCACCGGTTTTCTCTACACCGATCCCCGCCGCGACCGCGGCGCGCATTTTGCGCGCGTGCTGGCGGGCATCGCCGACGGCACGTTGAAACCCGACATGGCGCAAGCGGCTGCGCATCTCGAGCTCTTCTCCTTCGAGCGGTTTGCCGATCGCGTCGACACGGCGATGCAGGAGGCGCAAGTCCGCATCGCCCCGCGACGCGATGGCGTCGGCACGCCGTGACGATCCTTGCGGCAAAGGGCCCGCCGCGCGGGAGTACAATGCCGCGCGGCGGCGATGAGCCCCGGTCTTGCGCAGGCGCGGCCGCCGGCAACCGCAAGCGCCGCGCGGCTCATGTGAACGCGGTTTTTACCTCCCGATGACCTCCCTCAATCTTCGCTGGCTTGCGGTCTTTACCGCGATCTATCTCTTCCTGCTGCCGACCAACCACGGAACCTACCTGCGTTCGGTCGCGTTCGGCGGCGCGATGTTCTTCACGGTCTGCGCGCTGGGCTGGAGCGTCCTGGAACGCCAACGCCGGCCGGACGCGCGCATCCCGCTGCCCCCGTGGTCCGTCACGCTGACCGTGGCCGCGTGGTTCGCGTGGTCGGCGCTTTCGTATTTCTGGTCGGTCAAGCCCCATTACACCGCGGGACAGCTCGCGCGCGAGGTCGCCGAGAACGCGCTGCTGATCGTCGCTTTCTACCTCGGCGCCTATGACCTCGTGACCTTTCGCCGTTATGCGGCGACGGCGCTCGTGAGCTTCGCGATCATGGCGACGCTGGCTGTCGGCTATGCGATGTCGCCGGCGGGATGGGATCCGGCGCTGAAGCACAATGGCGTCGGTCCCTATTCGACGTATGTGGTGCTGGTGGCGCCGCTGCTGCTGATACTGATCGCGCCGATTCCGCTCGGCCTTAAATCACGGCCGCGCGCGCTTTTGCTGGGCGCGCTGATGCTGGTGTTGCTCGTGGTCACGGCCCGGTTCACCGACAACCGGATGGTCTGGATCGCGTTGGCCGCGGTCGCCGCCACGGCGGCGATCGCCTCCGCGGTACGCTGGCCGCAGACCTTTGTGCGCTCGCCGTGGCGATGGCTGGCGCTCCTGGCGGCGCTCCTCGTCATCCTGGGATTCGCCTTTTCCGAGGCGGCCAAGGAAAGGGCGGAGTCCGACTATCCTCCCAACACGTCGGTCGAGGCGACGCTCAAGGCCGATCCACGCATCCGGCTGTGGCACGAGTTGTACGACAAGATCGGCGACAGGGTCTGGCAAGGCTACGGGTTCGGGCGCCGCATCCAGGCGGAGGAGCTCGCGAGCGAATTGGCCGATACGCAGTTGACGCACGCCCACAACCTCTTCGCAAGCCAATGGCTGCAAACCGGCGCGGTCGGTCTCGCGCTCTTCGTCGCCATGCTGGGCGCGATCGCGGTCAACTTCGTCCGCTACGTGCGCTCGCGCGACGACGCGCTCGCGTTCGCCGGCATCGTCGGACTTGCGCTGCTGGCGGGATTCGTCGTCAAGAACCTGACCGACGACTTCCTCTTTCGCAGCAACGCCAAGGAACTGTGGTCGCTGCTCGCGATAATCACCGGATTCGGAACGCGCATCACGGCGCGCGCCGCGAACGCGTCGACGGTGGCGGTTTCCACCTAGGACGGACGCGGTCTGCGGTCAGCGCTTGCGCGGAATGCGCAGCGGCAACGGGCGCGTGTCCTCGCGGCCCGCCGGCGCCTCGGTAGGTATCGGCATGACCGGCGCGCCGGCGGGCGGCATGTATTCCGGTATCCAGGCCTTGAGCCGCGCGCGCACCTCGGCGTCGTCGGCCGCGCGGTCGCTTTCGCACCACGTGACCATCTGGCCGACGAGATCGCGATTGACCTCGCGCGCCTGCGCGATGCGCAATTTCGGATGCGGCGTGGGCTTGGTCGCCTCCTCGGAGGCCAGGAGCTCCTCGTACAATTTCTCGCCGGGGCGCAGGCCGGTGAACACCACGGCGATCCGGTCCGGATCGGCGCCGGAGAGCTTGATCAGGTCGCGCGCCAGGTCGACGATGCGCACAGGCTCGCCCATGTCGAGCACCAGGATCTCCCCGCCCTTGCCCTGCAGCCCGGCCTGCAGCAGCAGTTGCGTTGCCTCCGACAGCGACATGAAGTAGCGCGTGATCTCCGGATGCGTAACGGTCACCGGCCCGCCGCGGGCGATCTGCTCGCGAAAACGCGGGATCACGCTGCCGGCGCTGCCGAAGACGTTGCCGAAGCGCACGAGCACGAACTGCGTCCCGCGGCCCGACAGGCTCTGGCAGACGATCTCCGCCAGTCGTTTGGTCGCGCCCATGACGTTGGTCGGATTCACTGCCTTGTCGGACGAGACCAGCACGAATTTCTCGACCTTGGCCGCGACTGCGGCGCGCGCCAGCACCCAAGTGCCCCACGCGTTGTTGCGCACGGCCGCCCACGCATTGGTCTCCTCCATCAGCGGCACGTGTTTGTACGCACCCGCGTGGAAGATGACGCTGGGCCGTTCGCGCGCGAGCACCTCCTCGACCAGCGCCTCGTGCTTGACGTCGCCGACGACGGCCACCAGCGGCAACTGCGGAAATGCGTCCCCCAGTACCGTCTGGATTTCGTACAGCGCGGCCTCGGAGATGTCGAACAGGACGATGCGCGCGGGACGGAAGCGCGCGATCTGCTGCGTGAGTTCCGCGCCGATCGAGCCGCCCGCGCCGGTGACCATGACGACGCGATTGCCCAGCCACTCCGCAAGGCCCGCGTTGTCGAGGACCACGGGGTCGCGGCCCAGCAGGTCGTCGAGTTCGACGTTCCGGATCGTCGTCAGCACCGAGCGCCCGCTGATGAGATCTTCGTAGGACGGCACCGTCAGTGCCTCGACATCGGCCGCCGCACACAATTCGGCGACGCGGCGGCGCACCACGTGATTCGCAGCGGGCAACGCGAGGATGACCTTGCGCACGCCGTAGCGGTCGGCCCAGACTTTGAGTTCCGAGATCGGCCCCAGCACGCTGACGTTGCGCAGCAGCCGGCCCTGCTTGGCACGGTCGTCGTCCAGCAGTCCGACGACGCGCCACTGGCGGCTTCGCGCCAGGTCCTTCGCAAGATGCGCGCCGGCCTCGCCGGCGCCGATGATGAGCACGGGCTCGCCCAGCGCTGCCAGCGGACTGTACAGCCGGTGCTCCTTCCAGATGCGATAGGCGAAGCGGCTGCCCGCCATCAGGAAGATGAGCACGATCGGGTAGAGCACGAGCACGCTGCGCGGCACCACCGCCTGCAACTGCAGCATCACGAGAACGACCGGCACCAGGATCGCGCCCAGGCCGGCCGCCAGGACGATGCGCTGCAGATCGACGATGCTCGCGAAGCGCCACAGGCCGCGGTAAAGCCCGAGGGCCAGGAAGATGCCCGCCTGCAGCGGCAGGATCCACGCCAGCGTCCACCACATGTCCCCGACGTAGGATTCCTTGAAATCCAGGTTGAAGCGAAGCCAGTAGAGCGCCGCCCAGGCCAGCGCGGCGGCACATACGTCGTGGGCAAAGGCTAGGGAGCCTCGCCAGTTGGAGTGTTTCTTCATCGAAGGGAGCCGGGTCTGCCCCCCCAATGATAATCAATCGCCGCGAAAAGCGCCGCGCCCGCGACGCACCAGGCGAAAAATGCCGGCCAGCCCAGCGCGCGATTCCACGCAAGGCAGGCGAGGGCGGTGAGGCCGCATCCCGCCATCCAGCAGCCGTAGATGGCAAGTGTTCCGCGATGCCCGGCGCCCATGCGGTGCAGCCGTTGGTAGTAATGGTTCCGGTGCGCCTGCCACAGGCGTTCGCGCCGCAACGCGCGACGCGCCAGCGTGAGCGTTGCGTCGGCGATGAAGGGGAGGAAGATCAACGCGGGAAACCATGCCGGCCAGACGCCGGCGGCGATCTGCGCGAGGCCGAAGGCGGCCGCCAGGAACCCCAGCGGCACGGCGCCGACGTCCCCCATGATCATTCGCGACGGCGGACGGTTGACGACCAGGAATGGCACGGTTGCCGCGGCCAGCGCGAAATACGCGGCGGCCGGCGTTGCCGTCAGGACGGCACCGACGCCATACGCCGAGAAGCCCGCGACCGCCATCGCCGCCGCGAGGCCGTCGTTGCCGTCCATGAAGTTATAGAGATTGAGCGACCACGCAACGATGGCGGCGGCCCCGAGCACGACAGCCACCGTTTGGGGCCACGAGGCGGCGAAAGGCAGCGGCCACGCGAGTGCGATAGCGAACCACAGCGCGGCAAAGGCGTGGACGAGAAGACGCACGCCGACGCCCAGCGCGCGCACATCGTCGCGCAGCGAAACGAGCGCGAGGACGAGCCAGGGAACAAGCCATGGCGCAACCGCCCCGTTGGCGAACGGCGGCGCCCACAGGGCGACCGGCAGCCACCCCAACCAGATCGCGATGCCGCCTCCGCGCGGAAGCGGAGCCCCGTGCAGCGAGCGCTCGTTCGGGACATCCTGCGGAAGCTTCGCGCGCGACCGCAGCAGCGCCATCGTGGCCAGCGCGCTTACGGCAAACGCGAACAGCGCACCGCCAGACATCGAAATGTCCGTCATGCGGCGCCCGCGGCAGAGCAGTGGTGGCCCTGCTCCGTGCCAAACAGGGAAAAACGGTCAAAAACAAGGCCCTGAGGGGACTGATCCCGGATTCGGGAGCCCAAACGGGGCCAAACAAAGGTGAGGAAATGCGCCAGCCCCGAAACAGACGCGCGGGCGTTGTGCAAGGGGGGCATTTTTCTCTTTTCGATCATGACTTTAGCAATCTGCACACGAAACGCCTGACCGGCCCGGCCTAACGCCGCCAATATGCCCTATACCAGCGTACATGAGGCTTTTCTTGTTGCTTCGGCACAACATGGATGAGAGACAAATGACCCCATTCTGCCTTCGGCTTGCCAATGGTTTGCGCGCTTTGGCACAATAGGACGCAGCTTCTCGAGAGATGTGAGAAGGTTCCGATGGCAGGCGCAAAAGGCTTGATCCTTGCCAATTTTATCCGTTAGAGGAGAGACTCCATGAATAAGAAGCTCGTCGCTGTCGCTGTCGCGGGCATGCTTGCCGTCCCGCTGGCTGCGCAAGCGCAAACTGCGAACGTCACGCTGTACGGTCGCTTGAATTTGGATATGGAAGTCGTAAACGTCAAGCAGGATCGGTGTCTGCTGGCGAACCCGAAGGAAAACATCTATAGCGTCAAGTCGAACTCGTCCCGTCTGGGCGTGCGCGGCTCGGAAGCGCTGGGAGGCGGTCTTTCCGCGGTTTTCCAGATCGAATCCGCAGTCGGCGCCACCAACGGCGGCGGCGGCGGCGCAACGCTCGGCACGCGCGAAACCTTCGTCGGCCTGCAAGGCGGCTGGGGCACGTTCAAGCTGGGCTACTTCCTGACCCCGTACGACGACATCCACCCGATCTTCGGTAACGTCCCGACGCTGGCCACCTCGATTCTGGGCACGCAAGCGCTCTGGTCGAACACCGGCTGGGCCGGCAATTCGCAGTACGGCGGCGCATTCGACGACCGCGCGGCGAACTCGATTCGCTACGATTCGCCGAACATCGCCGGCTTCACGGGAAGCGTGCAGATCGGTGCCGGCCAGACGGGCGGTGATGCCACCGGCTCCAACAACGCGACGCCGACGACGCTGGAAGCTCAGCGCAAGCATGCTTACATGACGTCGGTGAACGGCCTGTACAGCGCGGGGCCGTTCCAGGCGGGCGTCGCGTACGAGTTCCACAACAACTTCCGTCCCGGCACGGCTGCCAATCCGAAGCTGCAGGACCAGGGCGTTTCGGTCGCGGCTTCGTGGAATTTCGGCATCGCGAAGGTCGGTGGCGTGTTCGAGCGCCTGAAATACGACGTCCCGACCGGCGGCACCGTCCAGCGCAACATGTGGGGCGCCAGCCTGACGTGGAACCTCGGCCCGGGACAGCTGTACCTGATGGACGGCTGGGCGCAGAACGGCTCCGGCTCGGCGCTCGACGGCTCGCAAGTCGGCGCGGTCCGCAAGGGCTCCAACACGGGTGCCCAGCAATGCGAAGTGAGCTACACGTACGCGATGTCGAAGCGCACGCTGACGTACGTTGGCTACAACATCATCGACAACAAGAGCAACGGTGCCTACAACTTCGGCGTGAACCAGATCAACGGGCTGTGCGGTCTGCCGACTGCCGGTGCAGCTCCGGCGGTTGCGGCGATTCCGCCAAGCCTCAAGGTCTGATCGCGGGTCTCGTCCACTTCTTCTAAGAGGACGGCAGACGCGGCCCAAAACATCGGGCAACGGCAGCAAGCAATCGGACGGGCGCTTTCGGGCGCCCGTCTTTTTTTGCGCGGCCTTCCCTTGCGCGAGCGCAGTAGCCGCGGTAACTGATAGCATTTCACGATGCTCGATCAACTCATCCTGGGCTTCGACCGCGCGCTGCGCACGCTCACCGGAATCGCGACGTCGTCCCGTCCCGTTCCCGGCGCCGCGTTGCCGGCGCCCGAACTGACACCGGAGGAGCGGCGGCACGCGGGCGGGCTGATGCGCGTCAACCACACCGGCGAGGTATGCGCGCAGGCGCTCTATGCCGCGCAGGCGCTGGTGGCGCGCGATCCCGGACTGCGCACGCGCTTCGCGGCCGCCGCGCGCGACGAGGAAGACCATCTGGCCTGGACGCAGGCGCGGCTGGCCGAACTGGATGATCGCGTGTCGCTGCTCAATCCACTCTGGTACGCAGGGTCGTTCGCGATCGGCATCGCGGCAGGCTTGGCCGGCGACCGGCTGAACCTGGGCTTCGTCGTCGAGACCGAGCGCCAGGTCGAGGAACACCTGACCGGCCACTTGGACGAACTGCCCGACGCCGACACCAAGAGCCGCGCCATCGTGGCCGTCATGCGCGACGACGAGGCGCGTCACGGCGCGATGGCGCAGGAGGCCGGCGCGCTCGACCTGCCGTTGCCCGCGCGCGAATTGATGCGCGTGACGGCGAGCGTGATGAAGAAAGTGGCGTACCGGATCTAGGCTGCGGGTGGCCGCGCATTGCGCCATGCGCGCAGCGCCGCAAGTCGTGCCGCGCGCACGGCCTTGGCGATCCTGTCGTCGTCCTTGCGTCCTTTCCCTTTTGTCACGCCACGCGCGATCGCACCTGCATTGACCGTCTTGACGACCGCGAGCGCCTCGCGCAGCAAAGACGCCGGCGCGTAGGCCCGCGCAGCACCCGGCCGCGCGCATGCATCGGCAGCGCAGATGTCGAGCAGCGTGGCAAGCCGCGCGGGGCGGCGCAACGCGTCCGTCGCATGCATGAGGTCGAGGAGCTTCGCCGGCGGCAGCTCGGCCGCGCAGCGCACGGCGCCCTCCCAGCGCGCTGCAATGCGCGCCGCGTCGCGGCACTCCTGCGGCACTTTGAGCCGCTGCGAAATCGCCTCGGCAAGACGCACATTTTGCGCCGAGTGGTGGACGGGCTGCGCGCCGCGACGCGCCTGGCCCAGCCCCAAGTCGTGCACGAGAATGCCGTAGCGGGCGGGCAGCGCGTATCCATGCTGCGCCGACCAATCGAGAGCCCGGCCGATGTGCACGCCCGCGTCGATCACTCCCGGTGGCGCGGGCAGGACCTGAATGCCGAACAGCGCGTCGACTTCCGGGAGCAGTTGCGCGAGGGCGCCGCATTCGCGCAGCACGGCGAGCATCCGCGACGGCTGCGCCTCCATGAGGCCGTTCGCCAGTTCCTGCCAGACGCGCTCGGGAGCAAGCGTATTGAGTTCTCCCGACGCCGTGATCTCGCGCATCAGCGCTTCGGTTTCCGGCGCCACCGCGAAACCCAGCCGCGCCGCGAAGCGCGCGACGCGCAGCACGCGCAGCGGATCTTCGACGAACGCCGGCGACACGTGCCGGAGCACGCCCATTCGCAAGTCGGCCTGGCCGCCATGCGGATCGATGATCCGGCCGTCCTCGGCGCGCGCCATCGCATTGATCGTGAGGTCGCGGCGGGCCAGGTCCTCGTCCAGCGTGACGTCGGGAGACGCGAAGAATTCGAAGCCGCGATAGCCGCGTCCGTGCTTGCGCTCCGTGCGCGCGAGCGCGTATTCGTCGTTGGTTTCCGGATGCAGGAACACGGGGAAGTCGCGGCCGACCGGGCGGAATCCGGACGCCAGCATCGTCTCCGGCGTCACGCCGACGACGACGAAATCGCGATCGGCAATCGGCCGGCCGAGCAAGGCGTCGCGGACCGCGCCGCCTACCTCGTAGATGCGCGCCGGCTGGGGCAGCGGACGAGCCATCGCCGGTGGGCTCAGGGCCTCAAGCGATCTAGCGTCCGCCGCCGGCGCGATAGCCGTCGAAGCGACTGTGCATCGCGGCCGGCGCAAGGTATTCGGGCGCGATTGCCTCCAGTGCCGCCGGCGTCACGCCGAACACGGCTGGAAACGGGCAGTCGCACACGCTGTCCTTCGCCATCGACTTGAGGTTGTCGCGGCTCATCAGCTTTCCGGGCAGCATTTCGAGCACGGTGGCCTGCAGCCGCGAGAGCCGGGGCCCGAGCGGGATGATCGGACGAACCTTGCCGCTCACTTCGCCGACATACCTGACCAGGTCTTGCAGCGTGTAGATGCGAGGACCGCACAGGTCGTAACTATGGCCATTCGCCTGATCGTCGTCGAGCGCGCGCGCCATGCAGCCGGCGACATCGCCTACGTAGACAGGCGCGAAGCGCGTGCCGGGGGACGCCAGCGCGATGACGGGAAACATCTTCGCGACGCGCGCGAACATATTGAGGAAGGCATCTTCCGGTCCGAAGATCACGCTGGGCCGGAAGATCGTGTAAGCCATTCCGGAAGCCTCGACGATCGCCTCCGCCTCGCCCTTGCTGCGAAGATACAGGCTCGGTCCCGACCGGTCGGCATGGAGCGCGCTCATCTGCACGAGCCGCGTCACGCCCGCGGCGGCGCAGGCCGCAGTCACGATCCGAGCGAGTTCGACGTGCACGCGGGCGAACGTTTCGCCGCCGGATTCGTTCAGGATGCCGACGAGATTCACGATCGCGGTTGCGCCGGCGAGCAGCCGCGTGAGCGTCACTTTGTCGAAAATATCCGCCTCGACGACTTCCACCGTCGGCAACAGGATCAGGTGCTTCGCCTGTTCGCGGCGCCGGGTCGGGACCACGACTTCATGGCCGAGCGCTGACAGCCTGGCTACCAGATGGCGTCCGACGAATCCGCTGCCGCCCAGCACCACGATGCGCTGCGCAGCCACGCTCACTCCGACCTTGCGGCCATCGGATCCGCCACGCTGGCCCCGCGCGGCGCGACGGTGCCCAGCCGCGCGGTCAGCGTCTGCTGCGAGCCGCCGAACGCCTGCGCGTACATCATCGAATTGGCGAGAACTTTTTTCACGTAGTCGCGGGTTTCGTTGAACGGAATCGTCTCGACCCACACCGCGCCTTCGAGTGGCGCCGGCGGACGCCAGCCTGCGCGCGTCCCGGTCCCGCATTATACGCAGCGGCCGCCAGCGCCGGCATGCGATCGAGCCGGTCGAACCAGTACTTGAAATAGTAGGCGCCGAAGAACGTGTTCATTTCGACGTCGGCGATCGCGGCCGGGCGGTAGTCGGCACGTCCCAGCTGGTTGGCGACCCAGCGCGCAGTGCGCGGCATGAGCTGCATGAGGCCGACCGCCCCCGCGGACGACACGATATCGGGGGAAAAGCGCGATTCCTGCCGCGCGATGCCGTACAACATCGCGAGGTCGACGTCATGGCTGCGCGATGCGGCGTCGAATTCGTTCCGGAACGGCGCCATGTAGCGTAGTGAATAGTCGTGGCGCGCGACCGTGCGCTCCGCGGTATTGACGGCGCGGTCGTACAGCGCGACGCGGCGCGCGTAGTCCGCCGCGAGCAGCAGCACGTCGTCGGGCTGGCCGCGCACGACGAAGATCCACTCGCGCTGCGATTCCGGCTTCATGTCGAGTTCGGATAGCTTGACGACGCGCTTCACTTCCGGCCGGGCGCCGAACGCCGCGAGCGCGGCCGGCGACGCTTGCAGCGGTTCGCTCTTCGGCAGCTCGAAGCGCCGCCCTAATCTTTCGGCGGCGAGCACGCCGTAGAAATTGGCTTCGGTGGAAAGCGCTTCGAAGAGCGCGTCCGCCTCGGGCATGCGGCCCTTGGCCGCCAGCGCGCGTCCCTTCCAGTAGCGCCACGCCGACTCCTGGCGCTGCGAGTCCGCCATCGCGTCGATTGCCGCGAGCACGTCGCTCCACGCGACAGCGCGCAACGCGGCGCGAACGCGCCACGCCTGCATTTCCGGTGGACAGCGCGATGTCGCCGGCTTCGCGATACCACTCGTTGGCGGAAGGATTGAGCTGCCGCGCCGCGTGATAGGCGAGACGCGCGTTGCCGTACTTGCGCTCGGCTTCCGGCAGCTTGTCGCGCCATTTGACCCACGCGGGTCGCGCGGCCGCGGCGTCGCCGCGCGCGACGCGTTCGAGCGTGTACAGCGCGAGTTCGCGCCCCGAATTGGTGTTCCACGCGAAGAGGCCCGCCGTCAGCGCGCGCTGGAAATCGCGGTTGGCATGCGTGAATTCGCGCTCGGTGATGCGGTCCTTGCCGGGCAGGTCGGTGGCGATGGCCTGCGCCAGCCGCACGTTGCCGGCCTCCGACGCCAGGCGAAACCGCGCGAAGCGATCGGCGATCGTCAGGTCGCCGCGACTGATCAGCGCCGCGAACAGCGGTTCGCACGCATCCGGCGTCGCCTGGCCGCTCATCCAGAGCGGTATGGCGCCGGCGAGCGCTGCTTCGCCGTCGCGCTGGCGCCGGTACTGGATGCCGTAGCAGGAGAGTTCCAGGTCCTCGCCCGACGGCGGCGGATAGTCGACAGCAAAGCGGGTCCAGTCGCCGCGCCGGGCCAGCGACTTCAGCCATTCGACGCGCAGCTTCTCCGCCATCGGCGTGTCGGGATAGCGGTCGAGATAGTCACGAACCGCCTCGGGCGTCGTGTCGTCGATGGCCAAACGCAGCCGCCAGTATTCGACGTAGGGCTCGAGGATGTGGCCGCGCAGCTTGGGCGCAAGCCCGGCGAGCTTTCCGCGATCGCCTTTTTCGTACGCCGCCTTCGCCGCGAGGAAATCGGCGTCGGATTGCGCGAAGGAAGGCGGAGCGGCGCAAGCCAGCATGAAAACTGCCAGCCCAAGGCCGCGAAGGAGGAAGCTCTGTGTCAAGGAATTCCCATTGTCGGCGAGCCCGCCTCTCAAGACAACCTCCATCGACGAACGTTCCTCGGAAGGCCGACGGTGTGGAGCGGCACAACGCATACCCCCGATGCTAGAATCGGACGCCAAAAACCGAACGATCGCTTGGGGAGGACGCATGGCACAGCGCAAGGCTGCCCCGCTCGTCGGGGTCGTGATGGGCAGCGAAAGCGATTGGGAGGTGATGCGGCACGCGGTGGCGCAACTCGACGCTTTCGGCATTCCCAACGAGCCGCGTGTCGTGTCGGCGCACCGGATGCCCGACGACATGTTCGAATACGCGGAAGACGCGGCGCCGCGCGGACTGCGCGTGATCATCGCCGGCGCCGGCGGCGCGGCCCATCTGCCCGGCATGCTGGCCGCGAAGACGACCGTTCCCGTGCTCGGCGTGCCCATCCCCTCCAAATACCTGCGCGGCGAGGATTCGCTGCTGTCGATCGTGCAAATGCCCAAGGGTGTTCCCGTGGCGACGTTCGCGATCGGCGAGGCAGGTGCCGCAAACGCCGGCTTGTTCGCCGTGGCCATTCTCGCCGGTACCGATCCGGCGGCGGCCAAGAAACTCGCCGCGTTTCGCCTGAAGCAGACCAATGCGGCGCGGGCGACGCGCGTGCCGGTTGATGGCGGGAAGCCGGCAGCATGATCTTCGGCCATTGATCGCGACTCCACCCGGCGGGCGGCAAGCCGTCGGCCCTGAACCTCGCACGATGAAATCCATCCCGCCCGGCGCGTGGCTCGGCTTGCTGGGCGGCGGCCAACTCGGCCGGATGTTCTGCATGGCGGCCCAGAGCCTCGGCTACAAGGTCGTCGTGCTCGACCCCGGCAGCGACAGCCCCGCCGGATCCGTGGCCGACCGCCACATTCGCGCCGACTACCTCGATCCGAACGCGCTCGCGGACTTAGCCGCGGTCGCGAGTGCGGCGACGACCGAATTCGAGAACGTGCCGGCGACCGCGCTGGAATTCCTGGCTCGAACTGCGCGCGTGACACCGGCCGCCGCGAGCGTCGCAATCGCGCAGGATCGGATCAGCGAAAAGATGTTTCTCGCGGGCAACGGCTTCGCCGTGGCGCCGTTTGCCGTCCTGCGCTCCTTGGACGACGCGCGCCGCATCGATGCCAAGCTGCTGCCGGGTATCGTCAAGAGCTCGCGCTTCGGCTACGACGGCAAGGGCCAGGCGAGTGTGCGCACGCCCGCCGAGGTCGAAGCCGCGTGGCAAAGCATGAAGGGCCTGCCTTGCGTGCTCGAGCAGCGCGTCGCGCTGGCGTGCGAGGTTTCCGTCATCGTCGCGCGCAACGAGCGCCAGGAAAGCGCGACGTGGCCGGTGGCCGAGAACGTGCATCGCGACGGCATCCTCGACGTGTCGATCGTTCCGGCGCGGGTGTCCGCGGATCTCACGGCGCGCGCCCGCGACATCGCCACGCGGATAGCGGCGGCGCTCGACTATCGCGGCGTGCTGTGCGTCGAGATGTTCGTCGGCCGCGACGGCGCTCTGCTCGTCAACGAGATCGCGCCGCGGCCGCACAACAGCGGCCACTACACGATCGACGCGTGCGTCACATCGCAATTCGAGCAGCAGGCGCGCGTGCTGGCCGACCTTCCGCTGGGCGACACCGCGCAGCACACGCCGGCCGTGATGGTCAACCTGCTGGGCGACCTGTGGTTCGACGGGCCGGCCGCGAAAGCGCCGCGCGAACCCGCGTGGCGCGACGTGCTGGCCGAGCCGCGGGCGAAGCTCCATCTCTATGGCAAGGCGGAACCCCGGCGCGGCCGCAAGATGGGCCACGTGACCTGCCTTGGCGCAACGCTCGAAGACGCCGTCGCGGCCGCGCGGACGGTGAAGCGAACGCTCTCGATTCCCGGCGCCGACGAATTTTGAGCGCCTAAAGCGGCGCGCACCTCACGAGCGTTTGGTGGCTTTGCCGGCATCGCGCGACGCGCCGACCGGCAGCGTAGCCGCGCGCGCGTATTCGGGATCGATCCAGCGACAACCCGCGGCGGCGTAATCGGCGGCCATCGCCGTCGCGTCCGCGCCCCAGAAGAGTTCGCCGCGAAGCGACAGCGTGGGCACGCCGAACACGCCCAGCGCGATCGCCTCGTCGGTGTTGCGACGGAGCGCATCCTTCACCTCAGGATCATTGATGCGCCCGTCGGCGTCCGGCAGGCGGAGGTCATGCGTCAGCTCCGCCCACTCGATCGGCAGGTCGGGCAGGCGGCCGTCGCGCCAGACGAAGCGGAAGATCCGGTGGATGGCGGAGGACTCGCAATCGCACGCGATGGCCAGTCGCAGGAGCGGCAGCGGGTTGAACGGATGCTCGTGCGGGATTTTTATCGGGATGCCCAGGCGCTTCGCCTGCCACAGCACGAAGCGGTAGGTAAACGCGCGCTTTGGCGGAATTTCCGCGGGGCCCTTCTGTCCATGCGCGCCGAGGATGCCCGCGAACAGCACGGGCTTGAAGCGGACCGTGATGGCGGGCGCCAGGCTTTCCAGTTGTTCGCTCTGCAGGTACGCGAACGGCGAGACGAAATCGAAATACCAGTCGGCGACATACGTGTTCGCCGGTTGCCGATCAGCGTTGGGCATCGCTGTGGGTCCGCTGCCTGCCGTTCGTTGCGACAGGATGCGCGGCATCGGCACGCCTTCCGTCGAGCGCCGACCATACGGCGCGCTTGGCATCGTCGTCCAATTCGCTCCATGCCGCGATCTCGTCGAGCGTGCGGAAGCATCCGGCGCAAAAACCCGTGCGCGAATCGAGCGTGCACACGCTCGTGCACGGCGACGGGACCGGGCCGCCGGAAGAAGGCACGTCCGGCGTCATGCGGCCAGTGGGGACTTGGCGTTCAGCGCGCGCGCGACGCGCGATACCGGCGGTCGCTCCAGGAAGTCGGATATGTATTGCCCGGCGCGGCGCAGCTTCACCATGTCCACGCCGGTGTCGATCCCCAATCCCTGCATCAGGTAGACGACGTCTTCGCTGGCGACGTTGCCGGTCGCGCCCTTCGCATACGGACAGCCGCCCAGCCCGGCGACGGAGCAGTCGAACGTGGCCACGCCCACTTCGAGCGCCGCGTACACGTTGGTCAGCGCCTGCCCGTACGTGTCGTGGAAGTGTCCGGCAAGCGCTCCCACCGGCACCCGTTCCGCGCATAGCCGGAGCAACGCCTGCGTCTTGCCCGCGGTGCCCGTGCCGATCGTGTCCCCCAGCGAAATTTCATAGGCGCCCATCCGGTGCAGCGCGAAGGCGACGTCGGCGACGCGCCGCGGGTCGACATCGCCTTCGTACGGACAGCCGAGTACGCACGAGATGTAGCCGCGCACGCGCACGGCCCTGGCGGCCGCTGCGTCGAAAATCGGGCGCGCACGGTCGAGGCTCTCGGCGATGGAACAATTGATGTTCTTTTGTGAGAACGTCTCCGACGCCGCGACGAAGACGGCGACTTCGTCCGCCTTGGCGACCATGGCCGCCTCGAATCCCTTCAAGTTGGGCGTGAGCACCGGATAGCGGACGCCGGGCTTGCGGCGAATGCGCGCCATCACTTCCGCGGCATCGGCCATTTGCGGCACCCACTTGGGCGACACGAACGACGTGGTTTCGATCGCGGAATAGCCCGCGTCCGTCAGCAGATCGACCAATGCGACCTTGACGTCGGTCGGAACCATCGCCTTCTCGTTCTGCAGGCCGTCGCGGGGGCCGACTTCGACAAGGCGGACGAAGGTGGGCAGTGCCATCAATATCCTCGCTCAAGCGCGACGACGCCGGTGACCGGTTCGCCACGCTCCAATTGCGCAATCTTACCCGCGACCTGCGCCACGGCGGCCGCGGGAACGGTGAGGCCGGAAATGTGGGGCGTCACCAGGATCTCCGGCCGGTGCCAGAAAGGATGGTCTGGCGGCAGCGGTTCCTCGCGAAACACGTCGAGCGTTGCGCCGGAGAGCTTGCCGCCATCGAGCAGCGCGACCAGGTCTGCGTCGACCAGCGCCGTGCCCCGGCCGATGTTGACGACGTGCGCACCGTCGGCCAGGCGTGACAGGGTGTTGCGGTTCAGGATGCCTTCGGTCGCCGCGGTCGCCGGCAGCACGGCCACGAGAAGATCGACGCCATCGAGAAATGCGTCGAGACGGGCCTCCCCCGCGAAGACCGCCACACCGTCCACTTTCTTCTCAGCGCGCGAAAGCCCGCGCACGACGAAGCCTTGCGCCGCCAGCGCCTGCGCCACCTGGCATCCGATGACGCCGAGGCCCATCACACCGGCCGTGACGTTCGCGGGGGAGCGCGGATCGTATTGTTCCCAATGGACTGCTCGCTGCTGCGTCGCATAGACGTCGAGGCGTTGCAGGAACCGCAGCGCCGCCGCCAGCACGTAGCGGACCATCTGTTCCGCCATCCCTGCGTCCTCGAGCCTGACCACCAGCATGTCGCGAGGCAGATTGGGCATCCGGAGCAGATGGGCGACTCCCGCGCTAAGTGTAAAAAGAGCCTTGAGCCGGTGCGGCTCGTCGAAGAGCGCGCCGCAACGGCCATAGGCGATCGCATAATCGGCCGGCAGCGCGTCCGGATTCGCGGGTTCCGCGGGGTCGCGCACGCGCCATTCCGCGCCGGGCAACGCCGCGCGGAACAGGTCGGGCCAGAAGCTTTCGGCGTCCGCCGGAAGACTCAAGACGACGCGCATCGGATATGGGCCCCCACGCTCACTTCGTTCGCTGCCCCCAAGGGGGCGCTATTCGCGCCTTGGGGCGGCCCAGCGGCGCTCATCTCCTGGCCATCACTTCGCGTCCTCGAGGTCGACCAAATCCGCACCCTCGGCGACGCGGTCGCCCACGCCGAAATTGACGGCGGCGACGACGCCGTCGGCCGGCGCGACGATCGTGTGCTCCATCTTCATCGCCTCGAGGACGATCAGCGGCGCGCCGCGCGCGACCTTGTCGCCTGCCTTGACCATGACGGCGACGATCGCGCCTGACATCGGCGCCGTCAGGTGCCCGCCGTGCGCCTCTTCCTCGCCTGCATGCGCCAGCGGGTCGACGAACGTCAGCTTGCGCCGCGCGCCGGCAGCGAAGACGTAGCGGTCGTCGCCGTCGGCAACGACGGTGGCGGTGAGCACGGCCCCGTCGCAGCGGAGGATCAGGCGGCCGTCGCGTGACTCGAAGTGAACGTCGACGGAGCGCAACGGCAACACGACCCGGGCGTCGGTATCGCCGCGGAGGTGGACGCGAACCTCGTGCCGCGTCTCGCCGTCGGTATACGTGAACGGCAATCCCTTCGACGCCACGTTCAACCACCACGCATCGGTCGCGTGCCACGGCGAGTGTGGATCGCCGGAGGCGTTGGCGGCCGCCGCAGCCGCGTGCCGCACCCGCGTGCATTCGGCAATGGCGGCGGCGATCAGCGCGGTTTCCGGTGGGGTACCGGGCGGCGGAAACAGCGCGCCGCGATTTTTCTCGATGAGCCCGGTGTCGAGGTGCGCGCCGGCAAACGCCTCGTGCGCGACGACCCGTTCCAGGAACGCGATGTTGGTCGCCACGCCGACCACTTCGCACTGGCGCAGCGCCGAGATCATCTCGGCGCAGGCGATTACGCGGTCCTCGCCCCACACGATGAGCTTGGCCAGCATGGGGTCGTAGAACGGCGACACTTCGTCGCCGGCGCGCACGCCGGTATCCACGCGAACGCGCGGGGATTCGACCGGCATCCGCCAGTGCGCGAGCCGTCCGATCGACGGCAGGAAGCCGCGTTCCGGATCCTCCGCGTAAAGGCGCGCTTCGATCGCGTGGCCGCGAATCGAGAGTTCGTCCTGCCGCTTGGGCAAGGCTTCGCCCGAGGCGACCCGCAGCTGCCACTCGACCAGGTCCTGCCCCGTAATCATTTCGGTGACAGGATGCTCGACCTGCAGCCGCGTGTTCATCTCCATGAAGTAGAACGTGCCGTCCTGCTCCGCGATAAATTCGACGGTGCCCGCGCCCACGTACCCGATTGCCTTGGCGGCGGCCACCGCGGCTTCGCCCATCGCACGCCGGCGGGAGGCGTCCATGCCGGGAGCGGGCGCTTCTTCCAGCACTTTTTGGTGCCTGCGCTGCACTGAACAGTCGCGTTCGAACAGGTAGACGGCGTCGCCGTGCATGTCGGCGAACACCTGGATCTCGATGTGGCGCGGCGACGTGAGGTAGCGCTCGAGCAGCACGCGATCGTCGCCGAACGACGCCTTCGCCTCGCGCTGCGCGGAGGCCAGCGCCGCCGCGAACTCGTCGGCGCGCGTGACAATCTTCATGCCTTTACCGCCGCCGCCCGCCGTCGCCTTGATCAGCACCGGAAAGCCGATCTTCGCCGCCTCGCGGGCCAGCATCACAGGGTCCTGGCCGTCAGCGTGATAGCCCGGGACCAGCGGCACGCGCGCGTCGGCCATGATCGTCTTGGCGGCCGACTTCGAGCCCATTGCGGCGATGGCGCGCGGTGGTGGCCCGATGAAGACCACGCGCGAGCGCGCGCAGCTTTCCGCGAACGCTTCGTTCTCCGACAGGAATCCGTAGCCCGGATGGATCGCCTGCGCGCCGGACTTTGCGGCAATGGCCAGGATCGCGTCGCCGTTCAGGTAACTTTCGCGCGGCACTGCCGGGCCCAGCCGGTACGCCTCGTCGCAACTCGCCACGTGCAGCGCATCGGCGTCGGCATCCGAGTATACGGCGACAGTGCGGATGCCCATCCGGCGCGCCGTGCGCGCGACGCGGCAGGCTATTTCGCCGCGATTGGCAATGAGGATCTTGGTAAACATCGTTGCGCGTTCGCTCGATCAGGGCCGGTGTCCGGCCGGGGGCTGCGCGAACCAGGCGGCGACACGCGCGAGGATCGCGCGCAGCATCCGCCATACCTTCGGGATAAGCCAGATCGTCAGCGCGACGAGGACGCCCAGGACGACGAGCGCCGCCACCGGATGCGCGAACGCAAGCCACAGCAGCGTCCCGACGGCGAGATCCTCGCCGAACGACGCCGTCCAGTTCGAGAACGGCTCGGGCGACGTGTTGATGACGGCGCGGCTGCCTGCCTTGGCCAAGTGGCTTCCCGCCGCCAGCGTGCCGCCCACGATGCCCGCCGCGAGCATCGCCGCCGAGGACGAATCACCGAACACGCCTGCCGCGAGCGCGGCGCCCGCGGGAACGCGGATGAACGTTTGCACGATGTCCCACAACGAGTCCATGCCGGGAATCTTGTCGGCGAAAAATTCGACGAAGCACATGAAGCCCGATGCCGCGAGCACGAACGGGTGCGCGAGCACGCGAAGGCCGCCTGGCAGATCGACCCAGCCCAGGTAACCGGCGGCACCGACGATGAACAGCACCGCGTAGAGGCGCAGGCCGCTCGCCCACCCGAGCGCGGCAGCGAGTGCCACCAATTGCAGCGTGTCGAAATGGTCGAGGATGGCCATTGCCTACTTCTTGGGCCGCAGTGATTCCGGCACCCAACTGGCCGGTCGTTTGCCCAGGAATGCAGCCACGCCTTCCCTGCCTTCGGGCGACGCACGGACCGCGGCAATGTGTTCGGCCGTTCCGCTGATGACATCGGCGTCGATGGGTCGGTGGGCGACGCCGCGGATCAGCGCCTTGCACTCCAACTGCGCCGCGGGTCCCGCGACAAGCAGTGCGCCCAGCAGTTCGTTGATCCGCGCGCTGAGTTCTTCCTCCGGCAGGATGTCGTGCACGAGACCGATCCGGAATGCTTCCGCGGCGGTGAAGCGTTCCGCGGTGAGAAAGTAGCGCCGCGCCTGGCGCGCGCCGATGGCTTCGATGACGTAGGGCGAGATTGTCGCTGGGATGAGCCCCAGCTTCGCTTCGGACAGCGAGAATACGGCGTCGTGCGCGGCGACGGCGATGTCGCAGCACGCGACGAGCCCGACGCCGCCACCGAATGCGGCTCCGCGCACGCACGCGACCGTCGGCTTGCTGAGACCGTAGAGCGTGCGCAGCATCAACGCGAGCGCCTGCGCGTCGGCCAGGTTCTCCGCCGCGCCGTAGGCGGCCATCTTCTTCATCCAGTTCAGGTCGGCGCCGGCGCAGAAGCTCTTGCCGTGGCCGGTCAGCACGACGGCGCGCACCGATGCGTCGGCATCGAGCGCCAGCAGTACGCGGGTCAATTCCTCGATCAGCGTTTCGTTGAACGCGTTGTGCAGCTCGGGACGGTTCAGCGCGACCAGGCCGATGCCATTGCGCAAGTCCACGTCGAGCGTTTCGCACGCGAAGGCAGCAGCGGTCTTCTTTCGGGGCATGGGCGTAGCTTCCGTGCGCGATCTACATGCGGAACACGCCGAACTTCGTGGGCTCGACGGGCTTGTTGAGGGCGGCCGAGATCGCGAGCCCGAGCACACGGCGCGTGTCGGCGGGATCGATCACGCCGTCGTCCCACAGCCGCGCGCTGGCGAAATAGGGATGCGCCTCGGCCGCCAGCTTGTCGCGCACCGGCGCCTTGAACGCCTCCTCGTCGTCGGCCGTCCACGTCTTGCCGGCCTTCTCGATCTGCTCGCGCTTCACCGTGGCCAGGACGCTGCTTGCCTGCTCGGGACCCATCACGCAGATGCGCGCGTTGGGCCACATCCACAGGAACCGCGGGTTGAACGCGCGGCCGCACATGCCGTAGTTGCCGGCGCCGTAACTGCCGCCGATGATCACGGTGAATTTCGGCACCTGTGCGCAGGAAACGGCCGTCACCATCTTGGCGCCGTCCTTGGCGATGCCGCCCGCCTCGTACTTCTGCCCGACCATGAAGCCCGTGATGTTCTGCAGGAACAGGAGCGGTATCCCGCGCTGCGCGCACAGTTCGATGAAATGCGCGCCTTTCTGTGCCGACTCCGAATAGAGGACGCCGTTGTTGGCGACGATGCCGACCGGGTATCCGCACAGGTACGCAAAGCCGGTGACGAGGGATGCGCCATAGCGCGCCTTGAATTCGTCGAATTCGCTGCCATCGACCAGCCGCGCGATGACCTCGCGAACGTCGTACTGTTTCTTGATGTCGGCCTGGATCACGCCGTAGATTTCTTGGGGCGGATGCAGCGGCTCGCGCGGAGGCCGCACGTCGAGCCCGACGTGCTTCATGCGATTCAGGTTGCCGACGATGTTGCGCGCGATCGACAGCGCATGATGATCGTTCAGCGCGAAGTGGTCGGCCACGCCCGAGACGCGCGTATGGACGTCCGCACCCCCAAGCTCCTCGGCGCTGACGATCTCGCCGGTCGCCGCCTTCACCAGCGGCGGCCCGGCTAAGAAGATCGTCCCCTGCTCCTTGACGATGATCGACTCGTCCGACATCGCCGGCACGTACGCGCCTCCCGCCGTGCACGAACCCATGACGACCGCGACCTGCGGAATGCCCGCCGCGGACATCGTCGCCTGGTTGTAGAAGATGCGGCCGAAGTGGTCGCGGTCCGGGAACACGTCGTACTGGTTGGGCAGGTTGGCGCCGCCGGAGTCAACCAGGTAGATGCACGGCAGGCCGTTTTCGCGCGCGATGTCCTGTGCGCGCAGATGCTTCTTCACCGTCAACGGATAGTAGGTGCCGCCCTTGACTGTGGCGTCGTTGCACACGATCACGCATTCCTGGCCGTTGACGCGGCCGATTCCCGTGATGATTCCGGCGGCTGCGATGTTGTCCTTGTACATGCCGTAGGCGGCGAGCTGCGAGAATTCGAGGAAGGGGCTGCCAGGATCGAGCAGCGCGGCCACGCGCTCGCGCGGCAGCAGTTTGCCGCGCGCCGTGTGCTTGGCGCTTGGCGCGGCGCCCCCGCCCTGCTCGATCACCGCGATTTTTTCCCGCAGGTCGGCCACGAGCGCCGCCATCGCGTCGCGATTGTGCGCGAACGCCGCGTCGCGGGTATTGAGCCGGGATTGAAGGACGGGCATCGACGGGATTTCAGACTTAAGCCGGCCGCGGGTGGCCGGGCATCAACTCATAGGGAGGTTTGAAGCGGGGGGTCGCCGCGATTCGCGCGAGCCAGTCGCGCACGTTGGGATAGGCGTTCCAGTCTACGCCGATCTCGTCGGGCCAGAAAAGGTAGCCGCACAGCGACAAGTCCGCGATCGTCAGGCGATCGCCGACGACGAACGTGCATCCGGCCAGGTGTGCGTTGAGGATGCCCCACGCCGTCTCGGCGCGCGTGCGCAGGAACTGGAGGATCACGGGATCGGGCGCCTCCGTGAACGTTCGCAGGAAGCGCAGCGTGGCCGTGTAGCTCGTCAGCTTGTGGTTGTCGAAAAGGATCCAGCGCAGGATCTCGCGCCGTTCCGCAGCGTCGCGCGGCCCGAATTGGCCCAGCGCCTCCGCCAGGTAGTCCAGGATTACGCCGGATTGCGACAGCGTGGCACCTTTGTGCTGCAGCAGCGGCACCTCGCCCATCACGTTGATCTCGCGATACTCGCGCGTGCGCGTCTCGCCGCCGAAATAATCGACGAAGCGCGGCGCCCAGTCGGCATCGGCGAGTTGCAGCGCGAGCGCCGGCTTGTACGCATTGCCGGATTGCGCGAAGCAGAAGAGGACGTACTCGGCCATCGTCAGAAGCCTCCCGTCGCGAGCCAGCGGTCGAGTTGGTCGAAGCGGTCGAGTCCCCAGAAGGACTCGCCATCGACGACGACGAACGGTGAACCGAAGACACCCGCTGCGATGGCGCCTTCGACTTCGCGCTTCAGCGCATCCTTGATCGCCGGATCGTCAATGGCGGCGCGCGCCGCGGCCCGGTCGACGCCTGCCTTGGCCGCCGCGTCCGCGGCGACGTCGGGAGTGGAAATGTCCAACCCCTCCTGGAAGAAGGCTGCGTACAGTGCGCGCGCGACCTTCGCCGCCCGTGCCGGATCCTGCGCCCTCGCCCACAATACGATGCGCGATGGCGCCTGAGAGGCGATGGGAAACACGGGCGGCATGCGGAATGGAATGCCGTGGAAACGCGCGCTGCGTTCGAAATCGTGCCGCGAGTAATCGCCCTTGATCGGGATTTCCGTCAATGGCGCCATGCCGGTCTGCCGGAACACGACGCCCAGCAGCATCGGCCGCCAGTTGACGGCGCGGCCGTGTTTCGCCGCCAGCGCCTCGATCTTGTTCGCGGCGAGGTAGCCGTACGGCGACGAGAAGTCGAAATAGAAATCGAGGGCCGGGTTCATGGTGCCTTATCCGTTGGCGATGGCGCGGCCGATCACCAGCCGCTGGATGTCGCTCGTGCCTTCGTAGATCTGGCACACGCGCACGTCGCGGTAGATGCGCTCGACCGGGAAATCGGCCACATAGCCATAGCCGCCGTGGATCTGGATGGCATCGGAACACACGCGCTCCGCCATCTCAGTGGCAAAGAGTTTGGCCATCGACGCCTCCTTGAGGCACGGCAATCCCGCATCGCGCAGCGCGGCGGCATGCCAGATGAGCTGTCGCGCCGCCTCGATCTGCACGGCCATGTCGGCGAGCCTGAAATTCACCGCCTGATGCTCCGCGATGGGCTTGCCGAAGCTCGTCCGCTCGCGCGCGTAGGCGAGCGCCGCGTCGAGCGCGGCGCGGGCCATGCCCACGGCCTGCGCAGCGATGCCGATGCGGCCAGCCTCGAGGTTCGACGAGCGCGATCCGGTAGCCCGCGCCTTCCGCGCCCAGAAGATTGGCGGCGGGCACCTCGCAATTCTCGAACAAGAGCTGCGCGGTATCGGACGCGTGCTGGCCCAGCTTTTCCTCGACGCGCGCGACGACGTAGCCGGGGGTCTTCGTGTCGACGATGAAGCCGGAGATTCCCTTCTTTCCAGCCGCCTTGTCGGTCACGGCGAAGACGACGGCGACATCGGCGTTGGCCCCCGTCGTGATGAACTGCTTGACGCCGTTCAGCACGAAATGGTCGCCGCGGCGCTCGGCGCGCATCGCGATCGCGCCGGCATCCGATCCGACGTGCGGCTCGGTCAGGCAAAAGCAACCGAGCCACTCGCCGCGCGCCAGCGGCTTCAGGTATTTCTCCTTTTGCGCGTCGGTGCCGAACGCGTTGATCGGCCCGCACACGACCGAGTTCTGCACGCTGACGATCGTCGATGTCGCGCCGTCGCCGGCGGCAATCTCCTCGAGCGCTACCGCCAGCGACACGTAGTCCATGCCGGCGCCATCCCACCGGTCCGGAACGACCATCCCCATCGCACCCAGTTCGCCGAGCGCGCGCAACTGCTCGCGCGGAAAGTGCGACTCGCGGTCCCAGCGTGCCGCATTCGGCGCGAGTTCGCCTTGCGCAAATGCGCGCATCGTGTCGCGGACGAGTTGCTGTTCTTCGCTCAGCAGCACGGCGTCACCCGGTATGCGCGGCGGCCGGCACCGGCTCCCCGACCTGTGCGCGGTTGATGATGAAGACGCCGCCGACGACCAGCGCGGCGCCGCCCGCCATCGCCAGGTCGAGCTTTTCCCCCAGCAGCACGACACCCAGCGTGATCGCGACGACGGGCACGAGATTGATGAACACCGCCGAGCGCGCGGGGCCGATCACCTTCACGCCGTCGAAGAACCAGATGTACGCGATGGCCGTGCCCAGCAAGCCCATGTAGGCCAGCGCGAGCCACCCTTTCCAGTTCGCGTGCGGGAGCGTGAGATCGCCCGCGGCAGCGCAGGCGACCAGTAGGAGCGCGGTACCAGTGATCGCCGCGCAGGTCGTCGCGGCGAGCGGCGACATCCCCTCGCCCATGATCCGCTTGCCGAGCAGCGTGTAGGCGGACCATGCGAGCACGCAGCCGAACATTGCGGCTTCGCCGTAGCCGATCGGACCCGTCAGGAGCTTCAGCGGATTGCCGTCACCCAGCTCCACCGCCACGCCGACGAGCGCCAGCGCGACGCCCAGCACGCGCTGGCGTGTCAACGGCTCGCGCAGGAACAGCGCGCCGCCCAGCAGCGTCGCCGCCGGAACCAGCGCCATGATCAGCGATCCACGCGACGCCGTTACGGTTTGCAGCCCATACATGAACAGCAGCGCATAGGCGGCGACACCGATGGCGCCCAGCAACGTGAATTTCATCCATTGCGCGAACGAGAGTCGCGGGAAGCCGTGCTCCTGGATGACCAGCAGGACCACCAGCGAGAGCGTCGCGATCAGGAATCGTCCGAACGCCGCCACGGGCGCCGACATCTCCGCCGACACGATGCGTCCGGCAATGAACGTGCTGCCCCAGATCGCGGCCACCAGCGCGAGCCTGACATAGACGCCCGCGCGGCCCGGTTCCGGCGTCATTTCCGCGCTCATTTACCTTTATCGAGCGCGAGCTTGACGGCGATGGCGCCGAACACGCCGCCCAACACCCAGCGCTGTACCGTGAGCCACACCGGACGCTCGGCCAGCCAGCGCGCGGCGCGCGCCGCCGCCAGCACGAACAGCAGGTCGCCGGTCGCGTCGATCACGATCTGAACCGCCGCCAGGATCAGCGACTGCACGAGCACGCTGCCGCGCGACGGGTCGACGAACTGCGGAAACAGCGCGAGGTAGAACAGCGCGACTTTCGGATTCAGGATGCTCGTCAGCACGCCGGTCCGGAACAGCGTTGCCGGGCGCCACCGGCGGCAGGTCGCGCCGCGCGAAGAGGCCGCCGTTGCCATGCGGACGCACGGCGTCCCAGGCAAGATAGAGAAGGTACGCCGCGCCCGCCCAGCGCACGACATCGTAGAGCACCGGGATCGCCACGAACACGGCGGTGAGGCCGAACGCCGCGGTGATCGCGTAGAACAGGAAGCCGGTGGTCGTGCCCGCGAGCGACACGATGCCGGCCTTGCGCCCCTGGCACAGCGTGCGCGAAATGAGGTACATGAGGTTGGGCCCGGGTGTGAGGACCAGCAACACGCACGCGACCGCATAGAGCGCCAGGCTGTCGAGCGGGATCATCCGCTTTCCCGAGGAAGTGCCGTTGCGTTGCGAGGGCGTCAGACGAGTTCGATGGCCATGGCCGTCGCTTCGCCACCGCCGATGCACAGCGCGGCGACGCCGCGCTTCTTGCCGTGCTTGCGCAGCGCGCCGATCAGCGTGACGATGATTCGCGCGCCGGACGCGCCGATCGGATGCCCGAGCGCCGTCGCGCCGCCATGGACGTTGACGCGGTCGTGCGGCAGGTTGTGCTCGTTCATCGCCGCCATCGTCACGACGGCGAACGCCTCGTTGATTTCGAAGAGGTCGACGTCCTTCGACGTCCAGCCGGTCTTCTCGTAGAGCTTTTCGATCGCACCCACCGGCGCGGTGGAGAACCACGCGGGCTCCTGCGCGTGCGTCGCGTGCGCGACGATCACGGCCAGCGGCTTCAACCCGCGGCGCTCGGCTTCGGAACGCTTCATCAGCACCAGCGCCGCCGCGCCATCGGAAATCGAACTCGAATTGGCCGCCGTCACCGTGCCGTCCTTGCGGAACGCGGGTTTCAGGCCCGGAATCTTGTCGGGGGACGCCTTCGCCGGCTGCTCGTCCTTGTCGATGACGACGTCGCCCTTGCGGCCCGACACGGTCACCGGTGCGATCTCCCACGCGAACGTGCCGTCGTTGTTGGCGGCGAGCGCGCGGGAAAGCGACGCGAGCGCGAACTGGTCCTGCGCCTCGCGCGTGAACGTGTACTTGGCTGCGCAGTCCTCCGCGAAAGTGCCCATCAGCCGGCCTTTGTCGTACGCGTCCTCGAGGCCGTCCAGGAACATGTGGTCGAACACCTGCTGGTGGCCCATCCGGTAGCCGGCGCGCGCCTTGGGCATCAGGTACGGCGCATTGGTCATGCTCTCCATGCCGCCGGCGACCATCACGTCGTTCGATCCGGCGACGAGTGAGGTCGTGCGCAAGCATCGTCGCCTTCATCGCCGAGCCGCACATCTTGGACAGCGTCGTGCAATTGACCGAATATCGGCAGCCCCGCCTTCAGCGCCGCCTGCCGCGCGGGCGCCTGTCCCTGTCCCGCCATCAGGCAGTTGCCGAACAGCAGCTCCTGCACGTCGGCCGGCTGCGATGCCCGCACGCTCGACCGCCGCCTTGATCGCCACCGCGCCCAGGTCGCTCGCCGACAGCGACGAAAAATCGCCCTGGAAGCCGCCCATCGGCGTCCGCGCCGCGCCCACGATCACGATCGGATCATTCTGCATTTCGACTTTCCTCGCTCATTTTCCTTGCTCAGCCGGCCTTCGGCTTGCGCCGCGGGCGCGGCACCAGTTCGCCGCCGCAGTTCGGGCACGTTCCGTTCATCGCGGAAGTACATTGCGAGCAGAACGTGCATTCGTAGCTGCAGATGCGCGCGTCGGCGGAGTCCGGCCGGCAGCGCCGCCGCGCATTTCTCGCACGCCGGTTTGAGCGCCAGCGCCATCGTCACTTGGTCTCGTTGAACAGCTCGCGGCCGATCAGCATCCGGCGGATTTCCGACGTGCCGGCGCCGATCTCGTACAGCTTCGCGTCGCGCCACAGCCGCCCGGTCGGATATTCGTTGATGTAGCCGTTGCCGCCCAGCGCCTGGATCGCCTCGCCCGCCATCCACGTCGCCTTTTCGGCCGCGTAGAGAATCGCGCCGGCCGCGTCCTTGCGCGTCGTCTCGCCGCGATCGCAGGCCTGCGCGACCGCATAGACGTACGCCTTGCACGCCATCATCGTCGAATACATGTCGGCGACCTTGCCCTGCATCAGCTGGAACTCGCCGATCGGCTGCCCGAACTGCTGCCGCTCGTGCACGTAGGGCAGCACGGCGTCCATGCACGCGGCCATGATGCCGAGCGGGCCGGCGGCCAGCACCGCGCGCTCGTAGTCGAGTCCGCTCATCAGCACGTTCACGCCGCGGCCCTCCTGGCCCAGGATGTTCTCGGCCGGCACCTCGCAGTCCTGGAACACGAGTTCGCAGGTGTTCGATCCGCGCATGCCGAGCTTGTCCAGCTTCTGCGCGGTGGAAAAACCCTTCATGCCTCTTTTCGATCAGGAATGCCGTGATGCCTTTCGGTCCGGCCTGCACGTCGGTCTTGGCGTACACGACGAGCGTGTCCGCCTCGGGGCCGTTGGTGATCCACATCTTGTTGCCGTTCAGCACGTAACGTTCGGAGGTCCCGCCGCCTTTCCGGTCCGCGCGCAGGCGCATCGACACGACGTCCGAGCCCGACCCCGGTTCGCTCATCGCCAGCGCGCCGACGTGTTCGCCGCTGACGAGTTTCGGCAGGTAGCGCTTCTTCTGCGCTTCGCTGCCGTTGCGGCGGATCTGGTTGACGCACAGGTTCGAATGCGCGCCGTACGACAATCCGACCGCCGCCGAGGCGCGCGAGATTTCCTCCATCGCGACGACGTGGGCGAGATAGCCCATGGCCGTGCCGCCGTACTCTTCCTCGACGGTGATGCCCAGGAGACCCAGGTCGCCCATCTTCCGCCACAGGTCGGCCGGAAAGAGATTGTCGTGATCGATGGCCGCGGCGCGCGGCGCGATCTCGTCGGCCGCGAACTGCTGCACCGTCGCGCGCAGCATGTCGATCGTCTCGCCATGGTGGAAGTCGAGGGCGGGAAAATTGAGCATGTCGTTGGCCTTCCTAAGGCTACCGGTCCGGCTTGCCGTGCAACACGATCAGCGTCTGCTGCATCAGCGCCACAAGCGTACGCTTTCCGTCCTTTTCCGCGTGGACTTCGCCGCGCGTGATCGCGAGCGTCCGGCCCGGCTTGACGACGAATCCGAAGGCGACGAGCCGGTCACCTTCCGCCGGCGCCAGCAGGTTGATCTTGTACTCGACGGTCAGCACCGAGCTGTCCTCGGGAAAGAGCGTGAATCCCGCATAGCCGCCGGCCGAATCCACCAGCGCGGCGACGATGCCCGCGTGCACATAGCCATGCTGCTGCGAGAGCTCCGGCCGGGGCTTCACCGAAATCGCACAATACCCCGGCGCGAGTTCCGTCAGCTCGGCGCCGATCAGCGCCATCGCCCCCTGCCGCGCAAAGCTCTCCCGCACGCGCTGCGCATAGCCGGGATCGCGAGCAACGAAAGGAACCCCCACGGTTGCGGCTCACTGGCAATTCAGCGGCTGCGCCGGCCCCAGAGGCGGCCAGCAATCCGCGCCTTGGGGCGGCTGTGCGGCGCTCATGGCAATTAGTGGAGGCTCATCGAATATGGTCGCGCGATTGTCTATGACGTTTACGTAAACGTCAACTACCCCGGGGGCCCGGCGTCCGCGGCGCGACGGGCCTGCCCTCCCCTTTGGCAGGGGCGCGGCCGCCAGACTTGGCCGCCGCACCGTCCTCCTTCAGCCGCCGCCGGCATTCGCGCTCGACGCCGTCGATCTCCGCCAGCACCGCGTCGATGTCCTCCTTTTGCTGCATCAGGCGCCCGCGGCGCTCGGCCAGCAGGTCCAGGAACTTGGCCAACTGCGCCCGCTCGTTGCGCGCGATCTCGTAGAGGTCGAGCAGTTCCGCGATCTCGGCCAGCGCCAAGCCCAGGCGCTTGCCGCGCAACACCAGTTTGAGCCGCACGCGCTCGCGCTCGCCGTACACCCGCGAGCGCCCGTGCCGTGCCGGCGCGATCAGCCCTTCGTCCTCGTAGAAGCGGATCGCGCGCGTCGTCAGCGCGAATTCGCGGGCAAGTTCGGAGATCGAGTACGTCGGCTCGCGTTCGGGCAGCTTGGGCTTGCGTCGGGCGGGCATGGCGTCGGCGGCGAATGTCGCAGCGGGAATCGCGAACGGGAAAGGATGAATCCCTGCGGTCACGATACCATAGAGGTTTGCCTACCTTCGTGTCCGATGAACGCGCCCCACCCTCCGCCGCTCGAGTATCCGTTCGCCGCCCCGCCCGCGCCGGGGGAGGCGCGCGAGGTCGCCCCCGGATTGCTGTGGATACGGATGCCTTTGCCGTTTGCGCTCGACCACATCAACCTGTGGCTGCTCTCGGAAGGCGACGGCTGGACCGTCGTCGACTGCGGCTACGGCGACACGGTCACGCGCGCGCTATGGGAGGCGCATTTTGCGAGGACGCTGGAAGGCCGGCCGGTGACGCGTGTAATCGCGACGCATTACCATCCCGACCACCTGGGCAACGCTGCATGGCTCGCGGAGCGATTCGCGTGCCCCGTCGTCATGACGCAGTCCGAATTCCTGACGGCGCATGCGGTCCTCGAGCAGCGCGCGACGCATTCGCTCGCCGACACGTGCGCGCTGTTCGCTGCGCACGGCATGGCGCCCGAATTCGTGGCAGCGCTGGCGGCGCGCGGCAATCACTATCGGCGGGGCGTGCCGGAGGTGCCGTCCCGGTTCGTCAGGATGCTCGATGGCGATGACGTGATCGCCGGCGGATCGCCGTGGCAGGTCGTCTGCGGGCACGGGCATTCACCGGAGCACGCATCGCTGCATTCGGCCGCGCGCGGCGTCCTGATTTCCGGCGACATGCTGCTGCCACGCATCAGCACCAACGTCAGCGTCGCGCCGTCGGAGCCGGAGGGCGATCCGCTGGCGCGCTTCCTCGACTCCATCGCCGACACCGCGGCGCTGCCGCCCGAAACACTGGTGCTGCCGTCGCACGGCTTGCCGTTCCGGGGAATCGCCCTGCGCGTGGCGCAGCTTTCGGCGCATCACGCGGACCGCCTGGCGGAACTCACGGCCGCGGTCCATGCGTCGGCATCGCCGGTCAGCGCGTCCGACGTGCTGGCGGTACTCTTCCGCCGCGAGCTCGACTTGCAGCAGCGGTTCTTTGCCATGGGCGAGGCGATCGCCCACCTCAATCACTTGTGGCATCGCGGCCGCATCCGGCGTACCGTTGCGGCCGACGGCGCCATCCGTTTCACGACCTGAAATACTTTCAGCCGCACCCACCACGAGAACAACGATGTCTACCTTCGTCACCGAGTCAAAGCCTCCCTACGATCCCGTCGCCCTGGCTGAATCGCTGGCCGCCGCCGCGGAAAAAAGCGCCAACCTGATCGGCGAATTCGCGAAGCGCAACGCGGGCAAGGGCCGTGCGCTGCCCTCCGACGAACTCGGCCTGGGCAAGGCGTTCATGGAAGTGGCCGCGCAAATGCTCGCGAACCCGGCGCGCCTCGCCGAATCGCAGATGAACCTGTGGTGGGACTACATGAACCTGTGGCAGGGTTCGATGATGAAGATGATGGGGGGCGCGACCGAACCCGTCGCCATCCCGGCGCAAGGCGACAAGCGCTTCAAGCACGAGGACTGGCACGAGCACTTCCTGTTCGACTACATCAAGCAGAGCTACCTCATCACGTCGCGCTGGCTGCACGACGAGGTAGCGAACGTCGAGGGCCTGGACGAGCACACGAAGAGGAAGGTGAACTTCTTCACGCGCCAGTACATCGACGCGCTGGCGCCGTCCAATTTCGCGCTGACCAATCCCGAGGTGTATCGCGAAACGATCGCCTCCGGCGGCCAGAACCTCGTCAAAGGACTCAACAACCTGCTGGACGACATCGAGCGCGGCGACGGCAAGCTCAAGATCTCGATGACGGACACCAAGGCGTTCGAGCTGGGCGTCAACATCGCGACCACGCCCGGCAAGGTCGTCTTCCAGAACGATCTCATGCAGTTGATCCAGTACGAGCCGGCGACCAAGAAGCAGTGGAAGCGCCCGCTGCTGGTCATTCCGCCGTGGATCAACAAGTACTACATCCTCGACCTGCGCGAGAAGAATTCCTTCCTGCGCTGGGCTACCGGCGAGGGCCTCACCGTGTTCATCATCTCGTGGGTGAATCCCGACGAGAAGCTCGCGCACAAGAATTTCGAGGATTACCTTACCGAGGGCACGCTGGCCGCGCTCGACGCGATCGAAAAGGCCACCGGCGAGAAGGACGTCAACGCCATCGGCTATTGCCTGGGCGGCACGCTGCTCGCCGCGACACTGGCGTGGCTTACCGCGAAGAAGAAGAAGCCGATCGCGACGGCCACGTTCATGACGTCGCTGCTCGACTTCACGGCCGCCGGCGAGCTCGAGGTGTTCATCGACGAAGAGCAGGTCAGCGCGCTCGAGAGGAAGATGAACGAGCGCGGCTACCTCGAGGGCAGCGAGATGGCGGGCACGTTCAACATGCTGCGCGCCAACGATCTCATCTGGTCGTTCGTCATCAACAACTACCTGCTCGGCCGCGACCCGTTCCCGTTCGACCTGCTGCACTGGAATTGCGATTCGACCCGGATGCCTGCGGCGATGCACAGCTTCTACCTGCGCAACCTGTACATGAAGAACCTGCTGCGCGAGCCCGGCGGCGTGACGCTCGCCGGCGTCAAGATCGACCTGTCGAAGGTGACGGTGCCCGCATACTTCGTGTCCGCGATCGAAGACCACATCGCGCCGTGGAAGACCACCTATGCGGGCCAGCAGCTCATGAAGGGCAAGACGCGCTTCGTGCTGTCCGGGTCCGGGCACATCGCCGGCATGATCAATCCGCCGTCGGCGAACAAGTACGGCTACTGGACGAACGAGAAGCTGCCCGCGGAGCCCGATGCGTGGTTCGAGGGTGCTGCGCAGCACGAAGGGTCGTGGTGGGTCGATTGGCGGAAATGGGTCGAGGGAAGCCTCGGTCGCGAAGTCCCGGCACGCGCGCCGGGCAAAGGCAAACTCAAGGTCATCGAGCCCGCACCCGGCTCCTATGCGCAGGTGCGCGCGGACGGCCGCTAGCGGCGCAACGCCTCTCTCTTCAAACTCGTCGGAGCAGATGATGAACAGGACTTGGCCCGATACCTTCTGCGCGAGGGCGTCTGCCGTCGCGTTCTCGAGTCGCGCGATCGTCGCAGGCGCCAGCGCCGGCGGCCACTTGCCAGACGTGCGGCGTCGTGCAGTCCGTCAATTCGTACCAGGAGAAGGGCCAGTCGTCGGGCGTGGGGATGGTCGCCGGCGGCGTGCTGGGCGGCGTCCTCGGCCACCAGATCGGCAGCGGCCGCGGCAACACCGTCGCCACGATCGCCGGCGCCGGGCTCGGGCGCTGTGGCCGGCAATCAGGTCGAAAAGAACGTCAACACGAAGACGATGTGGTCCGTGACGATACGGATGGACACCGGCCAGTCGCGCACCTTCCACTACAGCAACCAACCGGCGGTTGTAGCAGGCGATCGTGTCAAGCTGGTGGACGGCGGCAAGCGATTGGCGCTCGTCGCGCCCTGACGTTCGCCGCGCGGCGTTGCATGCGCATGATGCCGGGCTCGCCCGGCATCGTCGTTTGCGTTGCGCCGGAAAGCGCGCGGCTACTTGGCGGGCACTTCGCCGGCGGCGTGCGGCGCCGCCGGCTTTTCCGCTTTCGGAGCCTCACCCGGACGTCCGGCGGGCGCGGCAGCCGGCTGCGCGGGAACGACATGGGGCGCCGGCGCCACCTGGACCGGATGCGCAGCAGCCGGCACCGGCTGGGGCGCCGGCTGGGGTGCTGGCGCCAGCGTGGGGGGAAATGCCGTGCGCTCGTGGCTCAGAACCGGCTTCGGCGGCGCCGCTCCGGCCGGTGCCGCTGACCGGCGCGACGACGACCGGCTGCGACGCCGGTTGCCGCGGCTTGGCCTCGACTGCCGACGGCGGCACGACAATCGCGTTGCCGGCCGCGGGAGGATTGACCGAGACCGGCGCTGCCCGCGGCACTGGAGGAGTGCCAGTACTCACTGACGGAGCGATCGCCGCCGGTGCTGGCTTAGCGACGGGCGCGGCATAGCTTGGCAGCGCATTGCCCGGCGCGGCTCGCGGGGCCGCCGGCGCGCCAACGGTAGCACCCGGAGCCGACACGGCCGCAGCGGGCGTCCCAGCCCGGGCGGGTCGGTTCGTCGTCGCAAGAACGCTGGACGCCGGCATCGGCACGCCATTGCCCGGCTTGACGCCGGGCGATTGGCTGATCTGCGGGCGAACCTGCGGCACGGACAGCACCGGCGCGGTGTTCATCGCATCGCGCGACAACGCCACCCGGTTGGCCTGCACCGGCTTGCGGCCGATGAAAGCCGCGCCGGGGACCGCGGTGACTGCGCCGGGCGCGTTCCAGTTGGCATAATGCGTCGGCGGTGCGTCGCGGCGCTCCGCCAGATTGACCGCGTACGGCTTGTTGTAGCGCGCCCAGCAATTGTTCGAGCAGCCCCTCCACGGCGGGCGATAGGCTTCACCCCATCCCAGCGGAACCCAGCCGTACACCGGGCCGCCGCGATTTCCGCCATACGCGCCAGCCCGGCCCGCCGACCCAGGCCACCAACGCCGGCGCCCACACCGGCCGCGCGACGTAGCCGCCCGGGCACCATCCCCACCGGCCGTGGAAATGCACCCAGCGGCCGTAGTGAAACGGCGCGTATCCCCACGGCGCATAGTCGACCCACGTCGGACCGTATACCGGGACATCGGTCCAGTAGCCGTTGCTGTACGGCGCCCAATCCGTAGGCACATTGGCCGGATACCACACCGCACCGTATTCCGGCGCGCTTTCCCACGCGCCGTACTGGTCCAGGTCGGCGTACCCGACCATCTGCCGCGACACCGGGGCGTCGGCGGGCCCGCGTTCATAGTAGCGATCGCGATTGGCGCTCCACGTGTCGAAGCCGTCCGTCGTCACGCCGCCGCGGATCTGCACGTATTGCGGCGTGGCGCCGTCCGCCGCGGCGCTCTGGCCCGGCAGCACTTGCTGCACGGACACGCCGGTGTCGACCATCGCCTCGCCTTCGCGGACGGCGAGCTGCGTGTGCTGGCGATCTTCCGAGACTTCGATGCGATACAGACCGGGACGCGTGAGCGCGACCTGCGCATTCGGCGTGTCGATGCGCGCGGCGTCGCCCGGCTCGAGCACGCGCACGCGCACGATCACGCGCCCCTGCGCGACGAATACCGCGACGTTGCGCTCGTCCAGCCGCGAGAGATGCAGGCTCGTGTCGCCCGCGAGGCGGAACTGGCCGCCGCCGAAATCGATCTCGGCGCGGCCCTCGTTGCCGGCCCAGAGGTTGTCGCCGGTGGCGACCGGATAGTTGAGACCGATGGCGACCCATTGGTCGGGCGCATCCTGCGGCGCCAGGAAAAGTTCGCCGCCGACGTCGGCTACGCGGCCGACGCGACCGGGCACGTCGTCATCCGCGCGTGCGGGCGCCGCCAGCGCGACACAAAGCGCGGTGAGTGCGACCAGCGCACCCAGCTTTGCGCGCGGGATATCGCGGTGCAACATCGTCGAGGTCGCGTAGGCATGTTTCCAACAACGCCGGCGCGGCCCCCGACGTTGACCGGCGTTCACGGGCGCGAACAGGCGATTTTGCGATAAAATTTCACTTCCCCAGCGGGCCATTTCGAGCCTGCCGCAACGACCAGTCCATCACCCAGGAGATTCCCATCATGCGTAGATTCCGCCCGTCGCTCGTCGCCGGCGCCATCGCGCTGGCCCTTTGCAGCGGCACCGCGTCCGCGCAGTTTTCCGGCAACGTCATCTATCTTCGGCGACAGCCTGAGCGACGCCGGCCAGTACGGCGCGCGCTTCACGACCAATACCGGGCCTCACCGCCGGCCGATGTACGTCGGCGCCGAACATTTCGGCACGTCGACACCCCTCCGTTCACCGGCGGCAACGACTTACGCCCAAGGCGGCGCCGCGTGAATTCGCCGTCGCCATTCGATCCCGCCCAACGTCGCCGAACATCTCGATCGCGCAGCAGGTCGACCAGTTCATTGCCAAGGGGCCGCTCGACAGGAACGCGCTGTATCAGATCCAGGGCGGCGGCAACGACCTGCTCGTGCTCGCCGGCCAGATATCTTGGGCGGCCAGATCACGCTCGCGCAGGTTCAGGCGCAACTCGGACAGTCGGCCCTCGACCTCGCAACGCAGGTCGGCAAGCTGCAAGCCGCGGGCGCGCAGTACATCGTTGTCCAGAACCTCTACGACGTCGGCACGACGCCGTATGCCGCAAGCATTGGCCAGCAGGCGACCGGTACCGCAGCTGGCCCAACTGTTCAATTCGACGCTCAATGCCGCGATCGGGCGCGCTGGGCTGCACGTCATCCAGATTCGACACGTTCAAGCTGCAGGACGAAATCATCGCCAATCCGGCGAAGTACGGATTCGTCAACACGACGAGCCCGGTGTGCACGACAGACAGCTCGCTGCAATGCACGCCGTCGACGCTGCGCGACCCCAACGGCAATCTGACCTGGGTCTGTTCGCGAACGACGTACATCCGACCACCGGAACGGCCCTCGATCCTGGCGGAGGCCATCTCTCGATGATCACCGGGCCCGGAGCAGATGGCCGCCTTGGGCGATGCGCCGATGGGCGTGGAACGCGCCAACTGGCGCGCCATCGACGGCCGCATGATGTCCGGCATCGACCGGCCCGCCACCACCGCCACCGCGCGCAAGTTCCAGGCGTGGGCGTCCTACGACTACGCCAACGAAGACATCACGGGCACCGGCCTGTCCACCAGCGGCAACATCAACACGGTCGCCGTCGGCGGCGACATGCGCGTGACCGACCGGCTGCTGGCGGGCCTCGCGTTCACCTACTCCGAGTACAAGGGCGACTTCGACAACAGCGGCGGCAGCTTCAAGCTGAACGAGCCGATGATGACGTTCTACGGCGGCTACGGCGACGGCCCGTGGTATGTCGGCGGCACGCTCGGCACCGGCAACCTCGACTACAGCAACGTCCAGCGCAACATCACGCTCGGCGCCACGACGCGCACGGAGAGCGGCGACACCAACGGCTATCACAACGTCGCGCGCCTGCTCGGCGGCTACTGGTTCAAGTACGGCGACTGGGACCACGGCCCGTTCGCCAAGCTGACGTGGGAAAAGGCGGTCGTGCGCCAGTTCAGCGAAAAAGGCTCCGACAGCACGGCGCTGTCCTACGGCCAGCAGGAAAACGAGGCGCTCATCTCGAGCATCGGCTGGCAGGTCGCCGGCAACTTGAGCGGCTGGCGGCCCTTCGCGCGCGTGACGTGGGAATACAACTTCAAGAACGACGCGCGGCAGATCACGGCGACACCGGTTGGCTTGGCGGCACCTACACGGTGCCGGTGTCCAAGCCGGACGAGAACTATGCGCTGTTCGACCTGGGCGTCAGCCACGACTTCGGCGGCGTGACCGGCTACATCACCGGCAACGCGTCGGCCGGCAAGAGCAACGGCGACTTCTGGGCGGTCACCGTCGGCTTCCGCGCGCCGATCTAGTCGCACGTCCGCTGCAGGGACGAGGGCCGCTCACAGGGCCGCCCGCATCATTCGGGCGGCCCTTTTGGGTAGCCCAATTGGGTGGCCGGCGCGGTAGCCCAAATTCAGGCCAGCGCCGCGCGGAACTGCGCCAGCGCGCGCAATCCGGCAATCGCGCGCGCGCCGTACCACGACGTCCATTCGCCGTCGATGAGGTGCGCGGGCTTGCGCCAGCGCTGCGGCCAGCTCCTGCGCGTCGCGCTCGCGAAACGCATAGGGCTCCGACGACACGAGGATGCGGTCGGCGTCGCGCCACGCCGCGTCGTCGTCGGCGATCTCCGGATAGCGCCGCGCCGACGTCCGCGGGAAGCGTGTCCCAGCCCGCCCGCGCCAACGTCGCGGCGACGTAGGTGTCCCGCGCCGACCGTCATCCACGGCTTGCGCCAGATGAGATAGAGCACGCGCTCGCGCGGCAGCGTCGCCGCCGCCGCATCGAGAACCGCGAGCGACTCGCCGAATTGCGCCGCCAGAGCGCGCGCTTCGCGTTCGCGGCCGAAAATCGCGCCGAACAGCGCGTACAGGCGCAGGTTGTCTGCGGGTCCAGCGGATGCGTGACGATCACGTGCGGCACGAACGCGCGCGCCGCGTCGACGTCCTCGCGCCGATTCTCGTCGACGTTGACGACGAGATGCGTCGGCGCCAGCGCGCGCAGACGCTCGAGGTCGGGATCCTTGGTGCCGCCCACCTTCGCGACGGCCTTCACGGCATCGCGCGGATGCACGCAGAAGCCGGTCCGCGCGACAACGCATTCGCCCAGTCCGCAGCGCAGAACAGGAGCTCGGTGAGGCTCGGAACGAGGCAGGCGATGCGCGGATTGGCCTCCGCGCGCGGATGCACGGTGCCGGCCCAGTCCGGCGGAACCGCGTCCGTCAAGCAAGGTTGCCGTGGCTTGCGCCCCGCGCGCGCGAACGCGAAGTCGTAGAGCGGGCGCGGCAGCAGTTCGCAGCACGCGGCCGACCCACGCCATCTGCCACGGCAGCACGTAGAAGCGCCGCCTGCGAGCGATCGCGCGCGCGATGAGCCGCGCCGCCTTGTCGGGCGCCAGCAGGAACGGCATCGCGATACGGATTGCGCGACGGTCATCGGCGTGTCGCATGAAGCCGGGACAGATCGTCACGACGGCGACGCCGGTGCCGCGCAGTTCGACGCGCAGGCTCTCGAGGTACGCGATGGCCGCGGCCTTCGACGCCGAATAGGCACCGGAGCCGGGCAATCCGCGAAAGCCGGCGACGCTGGCCACGCCCACGAGCACGCCGTCGCGCGCGGCCGTCATCGCCGCCAGGAACGGCTGGAAGGTCTGCACGAGGCCCTGCACGTTCGTGTCGAACACCGCCTCGAACGCCGCCATGTCGCCGGCTTCGCCGGTCAGCGTGCCGCGCGAAATGCCCGCGTTGCCGATCACGATGTCGGGCACGCCGAAGCGCGCGACGAAATCGGCGCCTGCGCGCGCAAGCGCCGCGGCATCGCGAACGTCGCCCGCGTAGGTGGCGACCGTCGCCGGTGCCAGCGCGGCGGCGAGCCGCGCAAGTTCAGCCGTCGCGCCGCGCGAAGAGGCCCAGCGTGGCGCCCCGCGCGGCGTAGTGGCGCGCGAGCGCTTCGCCGATGCCGGACGATGCGCCGGTGAGAAAGACCTTCATGCCGGCCCTCACTCCGGGCGCGGTCCCGATCTTCGCGTCAGGACTTCGGCCGCTCCGCGCGCGCCTTGGCGACCAGTTCGGTCATGACGGCCGGCGTGTTCGCATGCGACCCCGCCCGCGCAGGACTCGTGATGAACTTGCCGTCGATGATGACCGTCGGCACTTCCTGGATGTTGTACGCCTGCGCGAGCTGCTTCGCGCGGTTGATGCGGCCCGACATCGTGAACGAGTTGTAGAGGTCCTCGACCTTCTTGCGGTCGAGGCCCTTCGTCGCCGCCCAGTCGAAGAATTTCGCGGGCTCCCAGAGCGCCAGGCCCTTGCCGTGGATCGCGGTGAACACGTCGGGCGACAGCTTCGCGTCCTCGCCCATCGCCTCCAGCGTGTAGTAGACCTTGGCCAGGTCGACCCAGCGCGGCTGGAACATGACGGGAATGCGCCGGAACGCCACGTCGGCGGGCAGCGTCTTCAGCCAGTCCTGCAAGTAGGGCTCGAATTCGGCGCAGTGCGGGCAGCCGTAGGAGAAGAACTCGATGACCTCGATCTTCTTTCCGGTCTCGACGGGCATGCCGGGCTTCATCCGCGCGTACTGGCGTGCCTTCGACGACGCCCTGCGCCCATGCGCCGGTGGTCGCAGACGCGACAATCAACAGTCCGGCCAGCAGGGACAGCACGCGCCCCCTGATTCTTGCAACTTCGATGCTCATGCATGCTCCTGTGAGTGCGCGCCGATATGAATGCGGGCGCGCGGGTAGTGGAAACTGATTGAACGGTCCTTGGTCCCTTTCGCCGACGTCGAGTTCCGGAACTTCGGACGGGCGGACCGGAATATCAGAACTTGATCACCGCGACGTCGAAGCCCTTCTTGGCCAGGTCGGTCTTGATCCGGTTGAGTTCGTCGGTGTTGTCGTAGGGCCCGAGGCGCACGCGATAGCGAACGCCCTTGTCCGGCAGCGTCCCCTGCTGCACGACGGCCTCCCATCCGGCCAGCGCGAGCTGCGCCTTCAGGTTCTCGGCGTCGGATTCGGCGGCGAACGACCCCGCCTGCAACCAGAAGCGATCGCCGGCGCTGGCGGCCTTGGGCGGCGCTTCGGTCCGCGTGCCGCCTTTGCCGGCGCGCGATCGGCATCCTTGTCCTTCGCCTGGTCGACGACCGCGCGATCCGGCGCAACCTTGCGCTCCACCTGCACCTTCGGCTCTTCTCCGCCGGGCAGGATCTTGTAGAAGTCGAAGCGCGGCTTGTCCGCCGCGGACGCATTGTCCTTGCCGGCCTTGCCGGCGTCGCGCGCGGGTTCGCGCGCGTCCTTCGCCGCCTGCGCCGCGTACGGCGAATTCACCTTGCCGACGTAGTAGGCAACACCTGCGGCGAGTCCCAGCCCCAGCACCAGCCCGATGAACACGCCGAGCAGCGTGCCGCCGCGGCCGTTGCCTCGCGCCGCGCGTGCGCGGCCTCGCGATACGTTGGGACGCAATGCGTTGCCGCGAGTCATGGCTGCCGGTTCATGGATAGTCTTCGAACTATGCTCACATTTGCGACGGCGCCGATATGCCCAGCACCGCCAGGCCGTTCTTCAGCACCTGTCCGGTCGCCAGCGCCAACGCGAGCCGCGCACGCTTCAGTTGCAGGTCGTCGACCAGGAATCGCTCCGCATTATAGTAACTGTGGAATTCCCGGGCCAATTCCTTCAGATACGACGTGACCTGGTGCGGGGCCACGTCGCGCGCGGCTGCCGCCAGTTCGCCGGGGAAGTCGGCCAGCCGGCGCAACAGCGCCTCCTCGTACGGGCTGGTGAGCGGCGCCATATCGGCCTGGCCAAGCGCCTCGACCGCATCGTCCGGCGTCATGCCCGCCTGCCGCAGCACCGAGCAGACCCGCGCATGCGCGTACTGCACGTAGTAGACGGGATTCTCGTCCGATTTCGAGCGCGCCAGGTCGATGTCGAACACGAACTCGGTGTCCGCCTTGCGCGACACGAGGAAGAAGCGCACCGCGTCGCGGCCGGCCTCGTCGATCAGTTCGCGGATCGTCACGTAGTCGCCGGCGCGCTTGCTGATCTTCACTTCCTCGCCGCCGCGCATCACCGTCACCATCTTGTGCAGCACGTAGTCGGGATAGCCGGCCGGAATGCCGAGTCCCATCGCCTGCAGGCCGGCGCGCACGCGCGTCACCGTGCTGTGATGATCGGAGCCCTGGACGTTGACGACGCGCACGAAGCCGCGCTCCCACTTGGTGACGTGGTACGCGACGTCGGGCACGAAATACGTGTAGCTGCCGTCGGACTTGCGCATCACGCGGTCCTTGTCGTCGCCGTAGTCGGTCGTCTTCGAGCCACAGCGCGCCGTCGTGCTCGTAGGTCTTGCCCGACGCCTCGAGGCGCGCGACCGTCGCGTCGACGCGACCGTCGGTGTAGAGCGAGCTCTCGAGGTAATAATTGTCGAACGTGACGCCGAGCGCCCGCAGGTCGCGGTCCTGCTCGTCGCGCAATTGCGCGACGGCGAAGCGGCGGATCGCCTCCAGGTCGGACAGATCGTGGCCGACTTCCGCCAGGTAGCGCTGCGCCAGTTCGCGGATGTACTCGCCGTGGTAGCCGTCCTCGGGAAACGGCGGTCGGCTGCCCCAGCAATTCCTGCGCGCGCGCGCGCACGGAGCAGCGCGAGGTTCTGGATCTGCTGGCCGGCGTCGTTGTAGTAGAACTCGCGCGTCACCGCATAGCCCTGCGACTCGAACAGCGACGCGATCGCGTCGCCCAGCGCCGCCTGCCGACCGTGGCCGACGTGCAGCGGCCCGGTCGGATTGGCCGAGACGAACTCGACCATCACGCGCTCGCCGGCATGCGCCGGCGAACGGCCGAAGTCGTCGCGCTCCGCGAGCACGCGCGCGACGATCGCCTGCCGCGCAGCAGGCGTGACGAAGAAATTGATGAATCCGGCACCCGCGATCTCGGCGCGCTCGATGAGCGCCGATGCCGGCAGTGCGGCGACCAGCGCCTGCGCGAGTTCGCGCGGATTGCGCTGCGCGCGCTTGGCGAGCGTCAGCGCGATGTTCGACGCGTAGTCGCCGTGCGCCGCCTGCTTCGGCCGGTCGAGGGCGACCGGCGTGTCGGCGTGATCCGGCACGACGGCGCGCACCGCGTCCGGGATGACGAGTTCGAGGTCGTGCTTGAAGTCATTCATCGCTTAGGTTGCGCGGTATCCGGCGCAAAGCCGTAAATTATAACCGTTCACGATGGCGTTCCTCAGGATTCACGCGAAGCCCGCAGGATCGACATCCAGCGCCCAGCGCACGCGGCGGCCCGGATGCCGTGCCAGCGCGGCGCGCCACGGCGGCAGGAACTGCTGCAGCGCGGCGCGGCGCGCGCTTTGCACGACGACCTGTCCCCGCTCGAAGCCCGCTCGCCGCGCGAGCAGCGCCGGAACCGGCGGAAAGATCTCGACGCCCGCGTGGACGCTGCCGGCCAGCGCGGCGCCGGCGGCGTGCGCCGCGCGCAGGAACTCGTCGACGTCGGCGCGATGGTGGGCCTCGGCCGCCAGCACCGCGACGTGCGTGAACGGCGGCAGTTGCGCCATCTTCCGCTCGGCCAGCAACTCCGCGGCCAGCCGCTCGTAGTCGTGCGCGCTGATCGCCGCATACACCGGATGTCCGGGAAAGTCCGTCTGCACGATGACTTCGCCGGCCAGGCCGGCGCGACCCGCGCGTCCGGCCACCTGCATCAGCAGCGCGGCCAGGCGCTCGGTCGCGCGAAAGTCGGCGCTGTACAACGCGTTGTCGGCGCCCAGCACGCCGACCAGCGTGAGCCGCGGAAAATCGTGACCCTTCGCCAGCATCTGCGTGCCGATCAGGATGTCGAGTTCGTTGGCCGACATCTGGTCGCGCATCGCGGCGAACGAGCCCTTGGCGCGCGTGCTGTCGCGGTCGATGCGCGCGATCCGCGCCGCGGGAAACGCCTCCGCCAGCACGCGTTCCAGCCGCTGCGTGCCGATAGCCCAGCGGCAGCAGGTCCACGTTGCCGCACGATGGACAGGCGAGCGGCAGGGGCTCGTCGTGGCCGCAATGATGGCAGCGCAACGCGGGCGGCGTGCGGTGCACGGTGAGCCGCGCGCTGCAGCGCGGACAATCCGCTTCCCAGCCGCACGCGGAACACAGGAGCGACGGCGCGAAGCCGCGGCGATTGACGAAGACCAGCGACTGCTCGCCGCGAGACAGGCGAGCGCCAGCGCGGCGCGCAGCGCGTCGCCGATGCCTTCCAGCGCGCGCGCCGGCCGGTTGCCGGCCAGGCGCACCGGCGGCATCTGTGCGCGCGGGTCGGCACGCCGCGGCAGGTCGAGCCGTCGGTAGCGGCCTTCCCGCGCGTGCAGCCACGATTCGAGCGACGGCGTCGCGCTGCCGAGCACGATGGGCACGTGGCGCCGATGCGCGCGCCACACCGCAACGTCGCGCGCGTGGTAGCGCACGTTGTCCTGCTGCTTGTACGACGCGTCGTGCTCCTCGTCGACGATGATGAGCGCGAGCGACGGCATCGGCGCGAAGACCGCGAGCCGGGTGCCGAGCACGAGCTTCGCCTCGCCCGTCGCCGCCGCCGCCAGTGCGCTCGCCGCTCGCCGTCGGCCAATCCGCTGTGCAGGAGCGCGATGGGCACGTCGCGCAGCGCTGCGCGCACGCGCGGATCGAGTTGCGGCGTCAGGTTGATCTCCGGGACCAGCAGCAGCACCTGGCCGCCGGCCGCGATCGCTTGCCGCGCCGCGTCGAGATAGACATCGGTCTTGCCGCTGCCGGTCACGCCGAACAGCAGGAACGGCGCGAACGTCCCGTGCGCGCCCGATGGCCTCCACTGCGGCGCGCTGATCGGCGTTGAGCATCACAGAAGGCTCGTCGACGGCCGACGGCTGCGCGGCCTGGTTTCGCCTCGCGCGGCCCGCGGCCAACGGCGGCACCGCAAGCGCCGCCGCCATGCCGACCGGCTCCTGGTAATAGCCGGCGACGAATCCCACCATGTCGAGAACGTCGTCCGGAACGGGCGGCACCGCGCCGACGGCCTCGATCGTCTGCAGCTTTTCCGGCGCGATATCCGAGGCCGCGACAACTTCGATCACGACGCCGATCAACTTGCGCGGACCGAGGCGCACGCGCACGACGCTGCCGCGCGCGAGCTCAGCGCCTCCGGCGCCCAGTAGTCGAACGGCGTGTCGGCGGCAACCGGCAGCGCTACGCGCGCGATGGGCACCGGGCTCCTCGCCTGCGCAAGCGGACCTAATCATCGCGTGAGTTGTAGTGTTCGAAACTCTCAAGACAAATCGCAGGAAAGGAGCCCAAGTCATTCTTTTTAAAGACACCGAAAAGATATTCACCGCGCATGTGGATAACTTTGTGCGTAAGTGGCACTGCGCCGTCCCCAATTCGCGCACCTGGTCGCCGCCCTGTATGAGCGGTGCCGAACGTACCAAAAATGGGCTTTTATTTTCAACGAGTTAGGGAGGCGCTCCCAGTGCGCCCCGCGATGGGCGCCATTGACGCATATGCCGCGTCCGTCGTGTGCATAACTGCGATGGCGAGATCAGGCTCCGCAAGCTTTGTCAACCCCTCGCAAAGCCAGCACTGGCGCGGCTTCGCGGCATTTTTCCCTGCGGCAGCCGCGCAGATCAAGGCGTGGCGCGGGTTTCGCGGGAGTTGCGTGCACGGTCTCGACCAGCGCCGCGACGTTCTCCGGCGGCGTCCCCGGCACGATGCCGTGGCCGAGGTTGAAGATGTGTCCGGGCGCGGGACCGGCGGCATGCGAGGATTTTCGTCGCCTCGCGCGCGATCGGTTGCCGGATCGGTCAGCAGCACGAGCGGATCGAGGTTGCCCTGCAGCGCGACGCGATCGTCCAACCATGCGACGCGCTGCGGCAATGTCGACGGTCCAGTCGAGCCCGACGCCGACGCGCCGATTCCGGCGATTTCGGCCAGCCACGCACCGCCGCCCTTGGTGAACACGATGGACGGCATCGCGCCGCCGTCGCGGCGCCGCGTGCAGGCCGGCAATGACGTCGCGCATCGGCGCCAGCGAGAACCGGCGGTACGCGTCGGTGGTGAGCAAGTCCGCCCCAGGTGTCGAAGATCATCACGGCGTCGGCACCGGCGGCGATCTGCTCGTTGAGATAGGCAGTGACCGCGCGCGTGTTGACGTCGACCAGGCGCGCCAGCAGGTCCGGCCGCGCGTAGGCCATCCTGCGCACGTTGGCGAAGTCGGCACTGCCGCCGCCTTCGATCATGTAGCAGGCCAGCGTGAACGGGCTGCCGGCGAAGCCGATCAGCGGCACGCGTGCCTTTGAGCGCGCGCTTGATCTGCGCGACGGCGTCGAACACGTAGCGCAACTTGGCCATGTCGGGCACGGCGAGCGCGGCGATCGCCGCCTCGTCGCGCGCCGTCCGCGCGAAGCGCGGTCCCTCGCCCTCGGCGAAGGACAAGCCCAGGCCCATCGCATCGGGAATGGTCAGGATGTCGGAGAAGAGGATCGCCGCGTCGAGCGGAAAGCGCTCGAGCGGCTGCAGCGTGACTTCGGTCGCCAGCGCGGGATTCTGCGCCAGCGCCATGAAGCTGCCGGCCTTCGCGCGCGTCACGTTGTATTCGGGAAGGTAGCGGCCCGCCTGCCGCATCAGCCAGATCGGCGTGTACGGCGTCGGTTCGCGCCTCAGCGCGCGCAGGAAGGTGTCGTTGTCGAGCATGGAATGAGGTGCGAGAGGCGCGCGGTGCGCGCACGGGAAACGCGCGCAGCCGGCCTGCCGCGATTCTACCGGGCCGACCAGCGTGCGGCCGGTGAGCCGCTCGAGGATCGCCAGCGGCGCCGCGCGCCGCATCGTACAGCGCCGACACCGGCAGGTGGATCGTCTGCTCCAGCATGTATTGGCCCGACACCGCGGCGTGCATCACCTGGTCCGAGAAGCAGAGCCACGTCGTGCCCGGCGCGAAGCGCACGACCTGCTGCGCGCAATCGCGCTGGTAGGCCATGTCCTCCTTCGCGCGGTCGTGCAGGTTGAGCATCAGGTGGTCGTAGGCGCTGCGCGCGCTCTTGGTGACGTGCAGCGCCGCGAGCACGCGCCGCTGCACCCGGCAGCGGATCGCGGATGCGCGGCAGGAACGTCTTCGCCACGGCCTCGAACGGCTCGCCGACGCGCCACACGCGGTCCTCGGCCGGATTGACGTTGGAGAACACGCGCAGGATCCGCTCGCCGTGGTTGGGCCGCGACGGAAACGCGTCGACGTGCAGCCGCGAATCGTCCTTGCGCCAGGAGACGTTGCGGCCCGACGGCGGGCTGCGGCCGGAAGCTCGTGCGCGCGCGCTGCACGTAGGGCGCGTAGCGCGGGAACAGCGTGACCGACGAGGTCGGCCGCGCTCGCGGCGAAGCGGCGATCATCGCCGCCAGTTCCGCCAGGTCGGCGGCCGTGCCGCGCGCGCCCTTCGAGCTTGGCGCCGTCGAGGCTGATGTTCTTGGCGCGGCCGTCGGACCACGCGGGCGACAGGAAGCGGCGCTCGCGTTCGGACAACGCGAAATTGACGTGCGGCAGCACCAGCACGCCGCCGTCCTCGATCGCGCGAACCGCGGTCTCCTGCACGCCGGGCGCGAGCGCCGGGCGCCAGCCGGCCAGGTCGAGCGTGACGATTCCCGGACATCGACCGACAGTCTGAGCCTCAGCGCGGAAGCGCGGAGGCTCCCATCAGGAATTCGTCGACCGCGCGCGCGGCCTGGCGGCCCTCGCGAATCGCCCACACGACGAGCGACTGCCCGCGGCGCATGTCGCCGGCCGCGAACACCTTGGGCACGGACGTCTGGTAGCTGTCGGTGTCGGCCTTCACGTTGGAGCGCGCGTCGCGCGCGACGCCGAATTGCTCGAGCAGGCCGGACTGCACGGGCCCGACGAAGCCCATCGCGAACAGCACGAGGTCGGCCTTCATCTCGAATTCGCTGCCCGGGACCTCGACCATCTTCATGGCGCCCGTGACGTCCTTCTGCCACTCGACGCGCGCGGCGATCAGCTTCTCGACCTTGCCGTTGCGGCCCTCGAAGCGCTTCGTCGTCACCGCCCAGTCGCGCTGGCAGCCTTCCTCGTGCGACGACGACGTGCGCAGCTTGATCGGCCAGTTCGGCCACACCAGCGGCTTGTTCTCGGACTCCGGCGGCTGCGGCAGCAGTTCGAACTGCGTGATCGACGCCGCGCCGTGGCGATTCGACGTGCCCACGCAGTCGGAGCCGGTGTCGCCGCCGCCGATGACGACGACATGCTTGCCGGTCGCCATGATCTGGTCCGCCACCGTGTCGCCGGCGACGACCTTGTTCTGCTGCGGCAGGAAATCCATCGCGAAGAGGATGCCGCGAGGTCGCGGCCGGGCACGTCCAGGTCGCGCGGCGCCTCGGCGCCGCCCGTCAGCACGATCGCGTCGAATTCGGCGAGCAAGCTGCGCCGCCGGAATGTCGACGCCGACGTGCGCGTTGGGCCGGAATTCGACGCCCTCGATCGACATCTGCGCCATGCGCCGGTCGATCAGGTGCTTTTCCATCTTGAAGTCGGGAATGCCGTAGCGCAGCAGGCCGCCGATGCGGTCCGCCTTCTCGAACAGCACGACGTCGTGGCCGGCGCGCGCGAGCTGCTGCGCGCAGGCCATGCCCGCCGGACCCGAGCCCGACGACCGCGACGCGCTTGCCGGTCTTCGCCGCCGGCGGCTGCGGCACGACCCAGCCCTCTTCCCAGCCCTTGTCGATGATGAAGTGCTCGATCGACTTGATGCCGACCGGATCGTTGTTGATGTTGAGCGTGCACGCCGCCTCGCACGGCGCCGGGCACACGCGGCCCGGTGAACTCCGGGAAATTGTTGGTCGAATGCAGCACGTCGAGCGCCTGCGCGCCACTGGTGCCGGTAGACGAGGTCGTTCCAGTCGGGAATGACGTTGTGGACCGGACAGCCGGACTGGCAGAACGGGATGCCGCAATCCATGCAGCGCGCGCCCTGCTTCGCCGCTTCGTCGTCGGCCAGCGCCGAGCGATGAACTCGCGGTAGTGGCGGACGCGCTCGCGCGCGGGCTGCATCGCCTCCTGGATGCGCTGCAATTCGAGAAAGCCGGTGACCTTGCCCATGGCGTTCAGGCCGCCTCTCGCGGCTTCGCCGACGCGCGCCGCCTTCGCGTCCTGCCTTCGCGTGCATCTCGGCCAGCGCGCGCTGGTATTCGTGCGGGAACACCTTGACGAATTTCGCGCGCGCCGCGTCCCAGTCGTCGAGGATCGCGCAGCGCCAGCGTGCTGCCGGTGAAGCGCAGGTGCCGCTCGATCAGTTCGCGCAGCTGCGCCTCGTCGGACTTGCCCTGGTGGCGCAGCGCGGCCCTTGCCCGCCGCGACCAGCGTCCTGCTCGGCGGCCGCCTGCTCCGACTTCGCTGCGCACCGGCGCCAGCTCGACCATCGCCGTGTTGCAGTGCTGCGGCAAACGTGCCGTCGGCGTCGTAGACGTAGGCGATGCCGCCGCTCATGCCCGCCGCGAAGTTGCGGCCGGTCTGGCCGAGCACGACGACGGTGCCGCCGGTCATGTATTCGCAGCCGTGGTCGCCGGTGCCTTCGACGACCGCCAGTGCCGCCGGAGTTGCGCACGCAGAAGCGCTCGCCGGCCACGCCGCGGAAATACGCCTCGCCGTCGATCGCGCCGTACATCACCGTGTTGCCGATGACGATGTTGTCCTCCGGCTCGCCGGGCACGCCGGGTCCGGATAGACGACGATGCGCCCGCCGGACAGCCCCTTGCCGACGTAGTCGTTGGTCGCGCCCTGCAGCTCGAACGTGACGCCGCGCGCCAGGAACGCGCCGAAGCTCTGGCCGGCGATGCCCTCGAACGCGACGTGGATCGTGTCGTCGGGCAGGCCCTCGTGGCCGTACTTGCGCGCGACCGTGCCCGGACAGCATCGCGCCGACCGAGCGGTTGGCATTGCGGATGCGGAACGTGAGCCGCACCGGCTGCTTCTTCTCGAGCGCCGGCTGCGCAGCCGCGATCAGCTGGTGATCGAGCGCGCCGGCCAAGCCCGTGGTCCTGCGTCTCGGTCAGGCGGCGCGCGACCTCGGCCGGCATCTTCGGCTGGTAGAACACGCGCGAGAAATCGAGCCCCTTCGCCTTCCAGTGCTCGATGCCGGCGCTCATGTCGAGCAGGTCCGACGCGGCCGATCATCTCCTCGAAAGTGCGGAAGCCCAAGCGCGCCATGATCTCGCGCACTTCCTCGGCGACGAAGAAGAAGAAATTGACGACGTGCTCGGGCTGGCCGGTGAACTTGCGGCGCAGCACCGGGTCCTGCGTCGCGATGCCGACCGGGCAGGTGTTGAGGTGGCACTTGCGCATCAGGATGCAGCCCTCGACGACCAGCGGCGCCGTCGCGAAGCCGAACTCGTCGGCGCCGAGCATCGCGCCGATGACGACGTCGCGGCCGGTCTTCATCTGGCCGTCGACCTGCACGGCGATGCGGCCGCGCAGCCGGTTCAGCACCAGCGTCTGCTGCGTCTCGGCGAGGCCCAGTTCCCACGGCGTGCCGGCGTGCATGAGCGACGACAGCGGCGACGCGCCGGTGCCGCCGTCGTGGCCGGCGATCGTCACGTGATCGGCCTTCGCCTTGGCCACGCCCGCGGCGACCGTGCCCACGCCGACTTCCGACACGAGCTTCACCGATATCGACGCCCTCGGAGTTGGCGTTCTTGAGGTCGTGGATCAGCTGCGCCAGATCCTCGATCGAATAGATGTCGTGATGCGGCGGCGGCGAGATGAGGCCGACGCCCGGCACCGAATAGCGCAGCTGCGCGATGTACTCGGACACCTTGTGGCCCGGGCAGCTGGCCGCCTTCGCCGGGCTTGGCACCCTGCGCCATCTTGATCTGGATCTGGTCGGCCGACGCCAGGTATTCCGCGGTGACGCCGAAGCGCGCGGAGGCCACCTGCTTGATCTTCGAGCGCAGGCTGTCGCCGGCCTTGAGCGGGATGTCGCTCTCGATGCGGTCGCGGCCGAGCGACGCGTCGCCAGCGTGTCGCCGTCCTTGACGCCGCTCTTGCCGGTGCGCAATTCGTTGCGATAGCGCGCCGCGTCCTCGCCGCCCTCGCCGGTGTTCGACTTGCCGCCGATGCGGTTCATCGCCACCGCGAGCGTCGTGTGCGCCTCGGTCGAGATCGAGCCCAGGCTCATCGCGCCCGTCGCGAAGCGCTTGACGATCGACGCGGCCGGCTCGACTTCCGCGAGCGGCACCGGCGCGCGCTCGGCCGTCCTGAATTCGAACAGGCCGCGGAACGTCTTCAGCTGCCGGCTCTGCTCGTTGACGAGGTGCGCGTAGTCGCGGTACGTCGCGTGGCTGTTCGCGCGCGTCGCGTGCTGCAGCTTGGCGATGGTCTCCGGCGTCCACATGTGCGCTTCGCCGCGCGTGCGGTACTGGTATTCGCCGCCGGCGTCGAGCATGTCGCGCAGCAGCGGATCGTCGCCGAACGCCAGCGCGTGCAGCCGCACCGACTCCTCGGCCACCTCGAAGAGGCCGATGCCCTCGACGTTGCTCGCCGTGCCGGTGAAGTACTTGTCGACGAAGGCCTTCTGCAGGCCGACGGCCTCGAAGATCTGCGCGCCGCAATACGACTGGTAGGTCGAGATGCCCATCTTGGACATCACCTTGTACAGCCCCTTGCAGATCGCCTTGATGTAGCGCTTCTGCGATTCCTTCGCGTCGATCTCCGGAATGGCGCGCGCAGATTCGCCCAGCGTCTCCAGCGCGAGGTACGGATGGATCGCCTCGGCGCCGTAGCCCGCGAGCAGCGCGAAGTGGTGCACTTCGCGCGCCGAGCCGGTCTCGACGACCAGGCCGGCGGACGTGCGCAGGCCCTTCTTGACCAGGTGCTCGTGCACCGCGGCGGTCGCGAGCAGCGCCGGAATCGGCAGCAGGTCCGCGCGACACGCTGCGGTCGGACAGGATGAGGATGTTGTAGCCCTGGCGGATCGCGTCCTCGGCGTGCGCGGCGAGGCTCGCCAGCGCCGCCTCCATGCCGTTCGCGCCCCATGCCGCCGGATAGCAGATGTCGAGTTCGACGGAGCGGAAGGCGCCGCCGGAAAAGAGCTCGACGTGCCGGATCTTTTCCATGTTCTCCGGCGTGAGGATCGGCTGCTGCACCTCGAGCCGCATCGGCGGCTTCCGTCACGTCGATGCCGCAGCAGGTTCGGGCCGCGGACCGATGAACGACACCAGCGACATCACGAGCTCCTCGCGGATCGGGTCGATCGGCGGATTCGTGACCTGCGCGAACAGCTGCTTGAAGTAGTTGTAGAAGACCTTCGGGCGGTCGGACAGCACCGGCAGCGCGGCGTCGTTGCCCATCGAGCCCAGCGGCTCCTCGCCGTTCTCGGCCATCGGCGTCAGCAGCAGCTTCACGTCTTCCTGCGTGTAGCCGAACGCCTGCTGGCGATCGAGCAGCGGGACACGTCGGTCGGCGTGGGCGGCGCGGGCTCGGGCATGTCGTCGAGGCGCAGCCGGCATTGCGCGATCCATTCGCGGTAGGGCTTCTCCGTCGCGAGCGTGCGCTTCAACTCGTCGTCGTCGACGATGCGGCCCTCTTCCAGGTCGACCAGCAGCATCTTGCCCGGCTGCAGGCGCCACTTCTTGACGATCCGCGCCTCGGGAATGTCGAGCACGCCGACTTCGGAGGCCATGACGATGAAGTCGTCGTCGGTGACGACGAAGCGCGCCGGCCGCAGGCCGTTGCGGTCGAGCGTCGCGCCGATCTGGCGGCCGTCGGTGAACGCCATCGCCGCGGGACCGTCCCACGGCTCCATCAGCGCGGCGTGGTACTCGTAGAACGCGCGGCGGTCCTCGTCCATCAGCGGATTGCCCGCCCACGCTTCCGGAATCATCATCATCATCGCGTGCGCCAGCGGATAGCCGCCCATCACCAGCAGTTCGAGCGCGTTGTCGAACGACGCCGAGTCGGACTGGCCGTCGTAGATGAGCGGCCACAGCTTCGGGAGGTCGTCGCCCAGCACCTTCGAGGCGATCGCGCCTTCGCGCGCGCGGATCCAGTTGAAGTTGCCGCGCAGCGTGTTGATTTCGCCGTTGTGGGAGATGTAGCGGAACGGATGCGCCAGGTCCCACGTCGGAAACGTGTTGGTCGAGAAGCGCTGGTGCACCATCGCCAGCGCGGAGACCATCGACTCGTCGTGCAGGTCGCGGTAGTACTCGCCGACCTGGTGCGCGAGCAGCATGCCCTTGTAGACGATCGTGCGCGTCGAGAACGACGGCACGTAGAATTCGCGGCCGTGGCGCAGGTGCGAGCGACTGGATCGCGTGGCCGGCGCGCTTCCGGATGATGTAGAGCTTGCGCTCGAACGCGTCCTGGTCCATGTCGCGCGATCCGCGCGCGACGAACACCTGCCGGATCACCGGCTCGACTTCCTTGGTCCGCTCGACAGGCCGCTGTTGTCGGTGGGCACGTCGCGCCAGCCGAGCAGCACCTGGCCTTCGGCCGTGGATCGCGCGCTCGATCTCCTGTTCGCAGGCCATCCGCGACGCCGGTTCCTGCGGCAGGAACACCATGCCGACGCCGTATTGCCCGATCGCCGGCAGCGTGATGCCGAGCTTGCCGCAGGCGCGGCGGAAGAAAGGTCGGGGAGCTGGATCAGGATGCCGGCGCCGTCGCCCTGCAGCGGATCGGCGCCGGTGGCGCCGCGATGCGTCAGGTTTTCGAGGATCCGCAGGCCGTGCTGGATGATGGCGTGGCTCTTGCGGCCCTTGATGTGCGCGATGAAGCCCAGGCCGCAGGCATCGTGCTCGTTGGCCGGGTCGTACAGACCCTGGCCCGCCGGGGGCCATGGCGTCAATCCCGAGAAGCGTCTGTCCCACGATGCCCTCACCCGGTGCCTTAATGTGGCCGTAACATGGCACGTAGTCGCCCATTTTGCGGCCATACGACCCAATCTGCAGGACGAAACCTTTTCATACTACGCGCGATGCTGCAATGCGGCAATCGCCGCCGCGCAACGGGTGCCGGCGCAACATCGTCCGCCGAACGGTGGCATTTTCCAGAGGGAAAGACTTGCGCCAGTCAGATGCTTAGGCTTTAATCTGAACAAAATGGGCTAGATGCTTGTTGCAGCGTTCAAATTGGCACCGCCCGACATGCAACCTTTAGGACAACATCATCAGGAATTCACCATGCTAGATCGGCTTTCGACCGCGATGGCTGCGCCCGGTACTCACCCTGCTCGGCCTGACCGGGCTGCTGGCGCTCGGGGCCTGCGGCGGCGGCAGCGGCGCGCCCAACAATCCGTATACGACTCCGGCGATAACCCCGCCCCTCGTCCTGGAGCCGCCGTCGCTCACCGCCTATTCGGGCGTCCCGACCACGATCACCGTCACGTCCGGCGACGCCCCGTTCTTTGCGTTCACGTCCAATGCATCGGCGCTGCCCGTCGCGCAGAACGTCGCCGGCTACACGATCGTCGTGCTGCCGAACAAGGTCACGCGAAGACACGGTCGTGGCAGTCACCGTGCAGGATTCGGCGGGCCAGGCTGAAGCAGGTGGCGGTCACGATCCATCCGGCGCCGATATTCAATTCGTTGACATTCGCGCCGACCGGCGCCGACTGCGGCACCGATCTTTGCTCGGGCCAGAACGGAACGGCCACGGTCGTCGCAACAGCACCGGGCGGGGCACCGCTGGTGTCGCGGCAGATCAGGTTCGACGTGATCTTCGGACCGATCGCCATTGCCTCCAGCAATCCCGCAGCGCCGCTGGTGCAGACATTGACGGTCGCTACCGACGGCACAGGCACGGCTACGGCGGTCATTCAGGCCGCGGCCAACGCGACGACGCAGCCGGCGCAGATCCGGGCGACCGACGTCACGTCGGGCCAGTTCGATATCGCGAACTTCATCGTCGTGAACAGTACCGTCGGCTCGCAGTCGCCACTCGCCGTCGTTCCGCCAACGGCGACCATCACCAGCGCCCTCGCGTCGAGTTGCTCGACCGGATTCCGCATCGACTATTACATCTATGGCGGCAATCCGCCATACACGGTGTCGTCGACGTTTCCGGCCAGCGTGACTCTCGTGAATTCCACCGTCACCCACAGCGGCGGATTCTTCGAGGCGGTCACGAACGGGACCTGCGTCAATCCGCTGGTGTTCACGATCGTGGATTCGGCCGGCAAGCAGACGACGGCCCAGCTTCTCAACGTCGCGGGAACCGGGGTTCCGCCTCCGCCGGCGGCATTGGCCGTTGCCCCGGGGCCCTTCTCGGACGTCTGCGGCGGCAAGACCTACTCGTTCATCATCACGGGCGGAACGGCTCCGTACAATGTCTCGCAGGTAACCAATCCTAACCTCGCCGGCGTGCTGGTGAATCCCCAGGTAGTGCCCGCGACCTCACCGACGTTCGCCGTCACGTTTCCGGCGGCAGTTCCCGCCGGAACGAAGACCACGATCGTCGTCGTCGATTCGAGCACGCCGTCGACATCGGTGAACGACACGATCACCTGCAACTGATCCGCCGGTAAAAGCTTTGGAAAGCGGCGGCCCCTCGCGGGTCGCCGTTTTCTTTTGCGCGCCCGTCAGCCGAGCACGGAGACCAGGTCCGCTTCGCTGACAGCCGACGTGACGATCGCGCGGCCCAGCGCCGCGAGCAGGATAAAGCGCACCGTGCCGCCCACTACCTTCTTGTCGCGCGCGATGAGTTCGCGCCAGCGCTGCACCGTCAACGCGGGCGGCGCGACCGGCAGGCGCGCCCGCGCCGTCAGCGCTTCGAGGCGCATGCGGTCCGCCGCCGCGGAGTCCTTGCGTGCGTTCCGACAACCTTGCCGCCATGATCATGCCCGCGGCGACCGCTTCGCCGTGCAGCCAGCTGCCGTAGCCTGCCGCGGTCTCGATCGCGTGGCCGAACGTGTGCCCGAAATTCAGCAACGCGCGCTCGCCGGATTCACGTTCGTCGGCTGCCACGATGTCCGCCTTGATCCGGCAACTCTCGTGGATCGCGTGCACCAGCGCCGCGGGTTCGCGCGCGAGCAGCGCGTCCATGTTCGCCTCGAGCCACGCGAAGAACGACAGGTCGCGAATGGCGCCATACTTGATGACCTCGGCGAGTCCCGCCGACAGTTCGCGGTCGGGCAGCGTGCCCAGGCAATTCGTGTCGATCACGACGGCGTGCGGCTGGTTGAACGCGCCGATCATGTTCTTGCCGAGCGGATGGTTGATGCCCGTCTTGCCGCCAACGGACGAGTCCACCTGCGCCAACAGCGTCGTCGGCACCTGCACATAGGGCATGCCGCGCTGGTAGATCGCGGCCGCGAATCCCGTGACGTCGCCCACGACGCCGCCGCCCAACGCGACCAGGACCGTCGAGCGCTCCGCACGCATTTCGATGAGACGAGTCAGGACGTCCTGCAGCGTCGACCAGTCCTTGTGCGCCTCGCCGTCCGGAACCAGCAGCGATTCGTTGCCAACGCCCGCGGCCGTCAGGCTCGCCCGCACGGGGGCGAGCCAATGCGCGGCCACGTTGGCGTTGCTGACGACGACGGCGCGGCGCGACAGCGCGGCGACGAGCCCGCCGACCCGCTCGAGCGCTCCGGCGCCGATATGGATCGGGTATGGCCGTCCGGCCAGGGCGACGTGAAGCGTATCGATCACGGGCCGCCGCCTTGCTCCGTATCGAACGCGCGCGCGAATCGCAACACATCGTCGCGATCGGATTCGATCACGTGATTCGCGACCTCGCGATAGAGCGCGTCGCGTTCCGCATAGAGTTCGGCCAGCCGTGCTTGCGGATCGGTAGTCTGCAGGAGCGGCCGGTTCCTGCTGTGCCGCACGCGCTCCCAAAGCGTCGCGGGATCGGCGTGCAGGTAGATCACCGTGCCGTTTTCCTTGAGGCGCGCGCGGTTGCCGGGGCGCAGAACGGCGCCGCCGCCGGTGGACAGCACGATGCCGGTGAGCACCGTGAGCTCCGCCAACGTCGCCTCCTCCCGGTCGCGGAATCCGGTCTCGCCCTCGATCTCGAATATCGTGGGAATCGACACTCCCAGCCGCTGCTCGAGTTCGAAGTCGGCATCGACGAAGCGCATCCGCAGGCGACGCGCGATCTGCCGCCCGAGCGTGGACTTTCCCGCACCGGGCAGGCCGACCAGAAACAAATTGCCCCGGTGCAGCGGGACCGGGGCATGGGGAGGAATGACGACGCGGGCGTCGCCGGTCGTCGAGTTCACCGCACCGCGTTGACGGATTCCTTGACGATGCGCGGCGTAAGGAAGATCAGCAGTTCGGTCTTGTTGGAGGACGTGCCCGTCTGCTTGAACAGGTATCCCAGTATGGGAAGGTTGCCGAGGAATGGCACCTGCGTGACGTCGTTGCGGATTTCTTCCTCGTAGATGCCGCCGATGACCGCCGTGTCGCCATTGCTGACGTGGATCTGCGTGATGACGTTCTTCGTGTCGATCGAAGGCACCGAGAAGCCGCCGCCCAGCTGGACGAATTGCCCGACCGAGTCCTTGCGGATTTCGACGGTCATGATGATCCGGTTGTCGGGCGTGATCTGCGGCGTCACTTCGAGCCTCAGCACGGCCTTCTTGAACGCGACCGTCGCCGGCGAATTGGCGCTGCCCGGCGTCACGTAGGGAATTTCCGTGCCTTGCTCGATCGCCGCCTTCCCGTTGTCGGCGGTCACGACGCGCGGGCTCGAAACGACCTTGCCCTTGGCGTCGGCCTCGAGCGCCGAGAGTTCGAGGTTGATGAGGTTGCCGCTGCCCAGGTTGATCAGCGTCAGCGCGAGCTGGCCGGCCGGGTTGGGCACCGGGAGATTGACGTTCAACTGCGGCGAATCGGAGTAGCCCGCCGACGCGATGCCCGACGCCAGTTCGAACGGCGTCTGCGTCCGCGTTTCGCGCGTGCACGTGTTACCGGAACAGGTCACCACCGGCTGCGTCGCCAGGCTGCCGCTCGAACCTCCGGCATAACTGCGATTGGCGAACGTGAAGCCGGTCTGCTGGCCGAAGCGTATGCCGAGCTGCTGGCTGAACATGTCGCTGGCGATGACGATGCGCGCCTCGATCATCACCTGCCGGATCGACATGTCGATCTGGCGGATGATCTTGCGCACTTCCTCCAGCACGGCCGCCGTGTCCTGCACGAACAGGATGTTCGAGCGCGGGTCGACCATGGCGACGCCGCGCTGCGACAGGATCGATCCCTGCCCGCCGGTGGTCGCCGTCTGCCCGGCCCCGGCGCCGAACTGCTGCTGCCGGTTGGTCGTGACCAGGCGCTGGAGGTCCGAGGCCTTGATGTAGTTCAGCTGGAACGACTCGGAGATCAGCGGCTCGAGCTCGGAGATCTGCAGCGCGTTTTCGAGCTGCTGCTTCTCCTTCAGCGCGAGCTCCTCACGCGGCGCGATCAGCACGACGTTGCCGTTCTTGCGCATGTCGAGGCCCTTGGTCTGCAGGATGATGTCCAGCGCCTGGTCCCACGGGATGTCCTTCAGCCGCAGCGTCAGGCTGCCCGACACGGTGTCGCTGGTGATGATGTTGAGGCCGGTGAAATCGGCGATGACCTGCAGCACCGCGCGCACTTCGACGTTCTGGAAGTTGAGCGAGAGCTTTTCGCCCTTGTATCCGCCGCGGGTCCCTTGCGTCAGCTTGTTGGGATCCTCGTGGACCGGCTTGATCTCGAGGATGAACCGGTTGTCGGTCTGGTAGGCCGAGTGCTCCCACAGGCCCTTGGGCTCGATGACCATCCGCGCATTGCTGCCCTGCGGGAACGTGTCGATCGTCACGACCGGCGTGCCGAAATCGTTGACGTCCAGCCGCCGCTCCAGGTTGCGCGGCAGCGTGGTCTTCAGGAAGTCGACGATGAGGTCTCGCCCTGCTGGCGGATGTCGATCCCGGTCGAATTGTCGGACAGGTCGACGACGATGCGGCCCTCGCCGCTCTTGCCGCGGCGGAAGTCGATGTCGCGCAGCGCATGCGGCGCGTCGCTGACCTTGGCCTCGGCGAAGCGCTGCACCTGCACGGCCTCCGCCGTCGGCGCCGACCTGGTCGGTCAGCGTGACCAGCACGGCATTGCCGTCGACGTTCGTCTCGAAGGTCTGCGGCTTGTTGAGGTTGAAGACGACGCGGGTCCGGTTGCCCGCCTGGATGACGTTGAGGCTGCGCAGCGCGGGCTCGGAGATTTCGCGTTGCGTGACGCCCAGGCCATTGGCGGTGTCCAGGAAATCGAGCGCGATCCGCGGCGGGCTGTGCACGGAGAAGCCGGCGGGCGGATTCACCGGCGGCGACTTCAGCACGGAACCTGATGACGGTCCGCCGGACGATGCGCGCGTGACCGTGACCTGCTCGAGGCTGTTCGTCGTCTGCGCCAGCAACATCGCTCGACCACGCGAGCGCGCAGACGGCGGCGAGCCCGGCCGCCCATCCGCGACGCGCAGCCGCGCGCACGCGGAAGTGTCGGTTGCCGTGAATCGCGCTCATCTTCTCCGCTCCCTATTTCTTCTGATCGGTCTGCTGCAGTTGCAGCGAGCTCGAACGCTCGGTCCAGTCGCCGGCACCGTCCTGGATCAGCTCCTTCAGCTTCAGTTCGCTGTCCCCGATTTCGGTGATGACGCCGTAGTTCTGCCCCAGGTAGTTGCCCGCGCGCACCTGGTAGACGTCCCTTTCCGGCGTGCGCACCAGCGCGTAGGTCGTCTTGCTCTTCGCCAGCGTCCCGACCATCATCAGCGACTCGAGCGGATAGGCTTCGAGCGGCTCCTTGCGCCGGGTGAAGTCGGGAGCGAGCTTGCTGCCGCCCTTGGTCGGCTCGATCTTGCGCGGCTTGAACGGATCCGGAAGGTCGAATGCGTTGTAGGTGAACGGGTCGTAGGGCTTGATCTGCGGCAGCGGGTCGAGCTTGCCCTTGGCGCTCTTGCCCTGCTCCTTCATCCACGCATTGAGGTCCGGCATGGTGCTCGCCGCCGCAGGCGCCGAGCAGGAGGCGTCACGCAGATGCCAGATGGCGGCGGCGCGCTCTCATTTCTTGCCCTTCTCCTTCGACGCAGCGCGCGCTGCTTGGCGAGCTCGTCCTCGTCCAGGTAGCGGAAGGTCTTGGCCACCGCGTCCATCGGCAGCGTGCCCTTGTCGGCGCTGATCGCGACGTCGTTCAGCGTGACGATGCGCGGCAGCTGCGCGATGTCGCTGGCGAACGCACCCATGTCGTGATAGCTGCCGGTGATCTTGATGTTGATCGGCAGTTCGGCGTAGAAGTCGGCCATCTTTTCCTGCGCAGCCGGCTTGAACAATTCGAATTGCAGGCCGCGGCCGAGCCCGGCCTGGTTGACGTCGGTCAGCAGCGCGTCGATTTCGGAGCGGTTGGGCAGCTGCTTGACCAGCGCGCCGAACGACTGCTCGACCTCGTTCAACTGCTGCACGTAGAGGTCGAAATTGATCGCGCGGCCCTTCTTTTCCGCGTACTGCGTCTTCAGCGTCACTTCGACCTGCTCGGCGGCGCCGAGCGCCTCCCATTGGTCGCGCCAGTCGAGGAATAGCCCGGCGACGAGGATGACCACGAAGATCGCGGCCAGGATGACGATCTTTCGGGAGCGGCCAGTTGCCGACATCGCGGATATTGAGGCGGCGGATGTCGTCGAGGTTCATGTCTTCTTGCCGCGTCCGGCGTCACGGCTTTCGCGGGCGCCGGCGGCCGGCGCGCGGTGGCGGCGGGCTTCGCGGCGGCGGCACCGGGCTTCCCGGAAACGGCCATCGCTTCAGCGGTCGCGGCGTCGAGCGCTTGATCAGGAACGCCAGCGTGAATTCGTTGATCTTCTGGTTCTGGTCCCTCGTCCCGGGCATCGGCACGAGCTTGATTTCCACCAGTTCCGGCTTCGTCAGCCAGGGCGACGCCTCGATGTTGCGCATCAGCGTCGACACGCGCGCGTTGGACTGCGCGTAGCCGACGATCGTCACCTTGGCGCCCGCCTGCCGCATGCTCGCAGGTAGATGCCGTCCGGCAATTGGCGCACGAGCTGGTCGAGGAGGTGCACGGCCTCGCTGCGGTTCGCCTGCAGCGTTTCGACGACCTGCTTGCGCGACAGGACGGCCTGGATCTGGTCGCGCAGCCGGTCGATTTCCTTGATCTGCTCGTCGAGCTTGGCGATCTCCGCCTTGAGGGCCTGGTTGCGCGACTCCTGGCTCTCGATCTGCGCGACGAGGATGCCGTGGACCAGCGCGATCACGGCGAGGCCAAGGACCGCGAGCGAGATCATCAGCGTGATGAACTGGCGCTGGCGGGCCTGCCGCTTCTGCTCCCGGTGAGGCAGCAGATTGATGCGGATCGAGCTCATTACTCGAAGCTCCGCAGCGCCAGGCCGGTGGCGATCAGCAGCATCGGCGCGTCCTGCGCGAGCTGCCGCGGCCGGATGCGGTCGGAGGCCTCCATGCTGGCGAACGGATTGGCCAGGACCGTGGCCACGCCCGCCCGCTTGGCCACGAGTTCGTCCAGGCCCGGGAGCACGGCGCACCCGCCCGACAGCACGATCTGGTCGACCTGGCTGTGCGACGTCGACGTGAAGAAGAACTGCAGCGCGCGGGTGATTTCCAGCGCGAGCGTCTCCATGAACGGCTGCAGCACGTCGTTGTCGTAGTTCTCGGGCAGGCCCTGGTTGCGCTTGGCGGACTCGGCTTCGTCGGCGGACAGGTTGAACGCCCGCTGGATGTCCTGGGTGAGCTGGTTGCCGCCAAACGACCTGGTCGCGGGAGAACAGGAACTGATTGTTGCGAAGCACGTAGAAGTGCGTCACGTGGGCGCCGAGGTCGACCAGCGCGATATTCTGGTCGCGGCCGTTGGCGGGCAGCGACGGGGCGATCAGGCGAAACACCTCCTGCGTGGCGTACGATTCGACGTCCATCACGACGGGCTTCAAGCCGGCCGCCTCGGCGATGGCGATGCGGTCCTCGACCTTTTCCTTGCGCGACGCGGCGATCAGGATTTCGACTTCGTCGGCGTTGTTCGGCGCCGGCCCGAGAATCTGGAAGTCGAGGTTGACCTCGTCGAGCGCAAATGGAATGTACTGGTTGGCTTCGGCCTCGACGGCGAGTTCGAGTTCCTCTTCCTTCTGGCCGGCAGGCACGATGATCTTCTTGGTGATCACCATGGCGGCCGGGAGGGCCATCGCCACCATGCGGTTGCGACTGCCCATGCGCTTCCAGGCCCGCTTCAGCGTGTCGCTGACCTGGTCGAGGTTGGCGATATTGCCGTCGGTGACCGTATCCTTGGGCAACGGCTCGATGGTGTAACGTTCGAGCCGATAGGTGCCCTTGCCGGTTTCGGACAGTTCGACCATCTTGATCGAAGTCGATGCAATATCGACCCCGATCAGCGACGGGGACTTCGTTTTGAAGAAGTCGAGGATGGCAGACAGGTTTTCGGCAAGCCATGGGAAGTCAGCCCAGATGCTGACAATTTACATTAAACTCTGGCAGCAAGTATGAACCTTGTCAATTTGTTTTCCGATTCCGGGGTTGGGTGTTGCAAGCCTGCATATAATGCAGGTTCCCACCCCCCCTCTCCGGCAAGTTTTATTCCCACGTGCTAAAGCGCTGGCTGCTCTATCTGGCCTCGGTCATTCTGGGCCTCGGCCTCGTCGGCGCCCTGCTGGGAGCGCTTGTCCTGGCCCTGCTGTGGCCCACACTGCCCTCGCTCGAGGCGCTGACCGACTATCAGCCGAAAGTCCCGTTGCGCGTCGTTTCGGCCGAAGGTGACCTTTTGGGCGAATTCGGCGAGGAAAGACGCGCAATCGTATCGATAAACGCGGTCCCGGATGTCATGAAACAGGCCATTTTGGCCGCAGAAGACGAACGTTTCTACCAGCATGGCGGTGTGGACTATTTGAGCGTCGCGCGCGCCGCCCTCGCCAACGTCTCGTCCGGTACCCAGCAGGGCGCGGGCACGATCACCATGCAGGTTGCCCGCAACTTCTTCCTGACCCGGGAGAAGACGGTCACCCGCAAGCTGCGCGAGGTCCTGCTCGCCTGGAAGATCGAGGCCAACCTCTCGAAGGACGAGATCCTCGAGCTCTACGTCAACCAGATCTTCCTCGGCCAGCGAGCGTACGGGTTCGCCGCCGCCTCGCAGATCTACTTCGGCCGGCCGCTCAAGGACGTTACCGTGGCGGAGGCGGCGATGCTGGCCGGACTGCCCAAGGCACCGTCGGCGTACAACCCGGTCAACAATCCCAAGCGGGCCAAGACGCGTCAGCTGTATGTGTTGCGACGTATGCATGACCTCAAGTTCATTTCGGACACCCAATTCCAGGAAGCACAAACCGCGCCATTGAATGTTCGACAGGGAGTCCGCGATGCGCTGCCCACGCACGCCGAGGACGTCGCGGAAATGGCGAGGCAGGTCGTCTTCGAAGCCTACGGAGAGGACGCGTACACCAAGGGCATCACGGTCTGGACAACCGTGCGCCGCGCGGACCAGGAGTCGGCCTACAACGCCGTCCGGCGCGGGGTCGTCGAATACGATCGGCGCCACGGCTATCGCGGACCCGAGACCTACGTCAACCTTCCGGGCGATCCCGCCGAGGTCGAGCAGGTACTGGAGAGCACCTTTGCCGATGCGCCGGACAGCGACAACCTCGATCCGGCCGTCGTCCTCGAGGCCAACGCCAACGAGGTCAAGGCCACGCTCGCCAGCGGCGATGTCGTTTCCGTCACCGGCGACGGCCTCAAGTTCGTCGCGCGCAACCTGACCGACAAGTCCCCGGCCAACCAGCGCATCCGCCGCGGCGCCGTGATCCGGTTGTCCAAGGACGACAAGGGCCGGTGGACGATCGGCCAGCTGCCGCAGGCGGAGGCGGCGTTCGTCGCGCTGCAGCCCGGCGACGGCGCCATCCTGGCGCTGGTCGGCGCCTTCGACCACGACCGCAACAAGTTCAACCACGTGACGCAGGCGTTCCGGCAACCGGGCTCGGCGTTCAAGCCGTTCATCTATTCTGCGGCGCTGGAAAAGGGCTTCTCGCCGGCCACGGTGATCAACGACGCGCCGTTCTTCGTGCCCGCCCAGGCCGGCGGCGAGGCTTGGGAGCCCAAGAACTACGACGGCAAGTTCGACGGCCCGATGCGGCTGCGCAATGCGCTGGCCAAGTCCAAGAACCTGGTGACGGTCCGCGTAATGCAGGCCATCGGTCCGCAATACGTGCAGGACTACATCACGCGCTTCGGATTCGATCCCAAGCTGCATCCGCCCTACCTGACGATGGCATTGGGCGCCGGGTCGGCGACGCCGCTGCAGATGGCGGCGGCGTATGCGATCTTCGCCAACGGCGGCTACCGCGTGTTGCCGTATCTCATCGCCAAGGTGACCGATGCGCGCGGCAACGTGCTGTCGGAGGCCAAGCCGGTCGTCGCCGGCGAAGACGCCGAGCGCGCCATCGATCCGCGCAACGCGTTCCTGATGACGACGCTCCTGCGCGACGTCATTGCCTTCGGGACCGGCACCCGCGCGCAGGTTCTCGGCCGCAAGGACATGGCCGGCAAGACAGGCACGACCAACGAGAACATCGATGCGTGGTTCTGCGGCTTCAACGCCGCGCAGGTAGGCATCGCGTGGATCGGCTTCGACCAGCCGAAGACGCTCGGCACGAACGAAACGGGCGCCGTGGCGGCGCTGCCCATCTGGATCGCGTACATGCAGAAGGCGATCAAGGGCCAGCCCGAAAAGCCGCTGCAAACGCCGGAGGGCGTGATCTCCGTCCGCATCAACGCGGACACGGGGTTGCGCGACGACAGCAGCAGCCTGAGCGAGTGGTTCTACGCGGAATTTCCGCCGCGTGCCCGCGACGACGGGCTGGCGCCGGCCGCTGGCGGACGCACCGGACAGGAAGTGCGCGAGCAGCTGTTCTAGCGCCGGTTGGCGCTCTTGGGGGCACGATGGGGCATCGCGGGCATTCCGAGTTTCGCGGCCGTGCTTACGGTCCCGATCCCCTCGGCCGGGAGGCACAGGATCGCACCCGCATCGCGCAGGTGGCGGCGAGGCTGATCGCCGAACACGGCATCGCCGATTGGTCGCTTGCCAAGCGCAAGGCCGCCCGGCAGTTGATGCTGCCCGAGCGCGTGGCGCTGCCGGGCGACGACGAAATCGAGGCCGCGCTCGTCGACTACCACGCGTTGTTCGGTGGCGACGCCCATGTCGCGCAGTTGCGTGCGCAGCGCGAGGAAGCGTTGCGCTGGATGGAGCGGCTGGCGCGGTTCCAACCGGCCCTGGTCGGCGGCGTCGCTGCCGGCTGGGCGACGGCGCACAGCGACATCCTCATCGACCTCATCGCCGACAACGCCAAGGCCGTCGAGCTGGCACTGCTCAACGCGGGAGTCGCTTACCGGACGCTCAATGCGGCAGAAGGCGGCCCGCAGCGCCTCTACATCGATACGCCGCGCGGCGGCATCCGTTTGCTGGTTCGCACACCGGAGGAGTCCCGCCAGCGCCCGCGCCGCGACCGCCATGGCACGGAAATGGCGCGCCTCACGACAGAAGAGCTGTCGATGCTGCTTGCTACGCCTACTGCTTAAGCCAGCGCGCCGCGTCGAGCGCGAAGTAGGTCAGGATGGCGTCCGCCCCCGCGCGCTTCATGCCGGTGAGCGCTTCCAGCACGCATTCGCGTTCGTCGAGCCATCCCGCCTGCGCCGCGGCCTTGAGCATCGCGTACTCGCCGCTGACCTGGTAGACGGCCGTCGGCATCGCGAACTCGTCCTTCACGCGGCGGACGATGTCGAGATACGGCATGGCCGGCTTGACCATCACCATGTCCGCGCCTTCGCGAATGTCGAGGTAGACCTCCCACAGCGCCTCGTCGCTGTTCGCCGGATCCATCTGGTACGTGTGCTTGCCGCCTTTCCCGAGGCTCGCCGCCGAGCCGACCGCATCGCGAAAGGGGCCATAGAAGGCCGACGCGTATTTCGCGGAATAGGCGAGTATCCGCGTCCGGTCGAAGCGCGCGCCGTCGAGCGCCGCGCGCAACGCACCGATGCGTCCATCCATCATGTCCGAAGGCGCCACCATGTCCACGCCCGCTTCGGCATGGCAAAGCGCCTGCTTGGTCAGCGCCACAACCGTCTCTTCGTTCAGCACGTAGCCGGTGGCGTCGATCAATCCATCCTGGCCGTGGCTCGTGTACGGGTCGAGCGCGATGTCCGTGATGATCCCCAGGGAGGGAAAGCGCTCCTTGAGCGCACGCACGGCGCGCGGCACGAGCCCCTCCGGGTGCCAGGCGGCGGCGGCGTCGTCGGTCTTGAACTCTCCCGGCACGACGGGAAACAGCGCGAGCGCGGGAATGCCGAGCGCAAGGCAGCTTTCCGCGTCACGAAACAGTCCGTCCACGCTCTTGCGCGACACGCCGGGCATCGACGGCACCGGCTCTTCGCGCTTCGCGCCGTCGAGGACGAACACCGGGTAGATGAAGTCGTCCCCCGCCAACCGCGTCTCGCGCATCATCCGGCGCGAAAAGTCGTCCCGTCTCATCCGTCGCGGGCGCTTCTGCGGGAACTTTCCGGAAAAGGAAAAACTCATTTTTCGTTTCGCTCCTCGTTCGCTACGCGCATCGTAACGGTGTTAGTACCCTCGCAGCAATCGCGGTCTTTGCCGGACCATGCGACATCCGGTTGACACAATTCGTTACCAGCGGGGCGGCGGAACTCACGCGAACCCATGGGGTCAGAATGTGCAGACGGTGAACGTCTCCCGCTTTCCTCCCTGAGCGGGTGCCCGCGTCGAGGTCTCTCGGCAGCGGGTGTTTCACGGCCCCGCGTCACTCCCCTTGATCGCGGGGCCTTTTCTTGTCCACTGAGCTTGTCCACTGAGCTTGTGCGGTGTAGGACGAACGCCTACAACCAGCTTGCGATCACACCTTCCGCCTCCGCGATGCCGATCCGCGCGGTGGCCGAGAACAGTTGCACCGTCACATTCGCCGCGCCCAACGGAAAGGTCTGCGTCAGATGCGCGCGAATCGTCGCGACCGCGGTGCGTTGCGCCGTCGTGCTGAGCTTGTCGGCCTTCGTGGCCAGGATCAGGACCGGTCTTCCGGAGGGCACGAATCCGTTGAGCAACTCGAGGTCGAGGTCCTTCAATCCATGGCGCGCATCGACGATCAGGACCAGCGCGACCAACGTGGGCCGCGTCGTGATGTAGTGCCAGAGAAATTCCTGCCACGCGCGTTTCAGTTCCTTGCCCACGGCCGCGTAGCCGTACCCGGGCAGGTCGGCGACCAAGCCGCCTCCGCGTAACGCGAACAGGTTGATCTGCTGGGTTCTCCCCGGCGTGCGGCTTGCGAACGCCAGCCGCGTGCGGCCCGCGAGGACATTGATGGCCGTGGACTTGCCGGCATTCGAACGGCCGGCGAAGGCGATCTCGGGAACGCTCGCCGCCGGCAATTGCGCGGGCGCGGCAGCACCTGTCACGAATACCGCGCCAACCAGCGGATGCGGCGGCCGAACCGCGGTTTCGCCGGGGCGGTTGGCTTTGGACGCGCGCTTCGAGTCCGTTACAATAGTGCGTTTATTCACGGCCTCAAGCACTCAAAGGGAGTCACTAAACAATGAAGCGCAAGCTGCTGCCCGCGGCCACGATCTCGATCGCGGCGCTGGCGTTCTTCCCGATGCAGGGGGTCGTCGCGGCCGAAGGTGGCGCCAAACCCGACCTCGCGCATGCCAAGCAGATTGCCGAGACCGTTTGCGCCGCTTGCCATGGCGCCGATGGAAACAGTGCGGTGCCGGCCAACCCCAACCTGGCCGGGCAGGGCGCGGAGTATATCACCCGGCAATTGCAGCAATTCAAGTCGGGAGCGCGCACCAATCCGATCATGAGCGCGATGGTCGGCAACCTTGCGGCGGACGACATGGTTGCGCTGGGAATCTACTTTTCGCGGCAGAAACCCAAGGGTGGAAGTGCCAAGGATCCGTCGCTCGTCAGGATCGGACAGACGTTATACCGCGGCGGCGCGGCGGCCACCGGCCTCCCGGCGTGCGCAGCATGTCATTCGCCCAACGGCGCGGGCATCCCGAAGAACTATCCTCGCCTCGCCGGCCAATACGCCGACTACACTTACGCGCAGCTGAAGGCCTTCAAGGCCGGCGAGCGCGGCGCCGACAAGGAAGGCAAGGACCTGCAGGGCAAGATCATGTCTGCTGTCGCGCAAAAGATGAGCGACGACCAGATGAAGGCCGTCGCCGACTACGCGGCCGGATTGCGCTAGCGAATCCTCACTGTGTCGCCGCGCACATGATCGTCGCGTCCGGGCCGTAGCCCTCCGGAATCCAGACCGACGGCTTGGCGCGCATCTGGTCGCGAATCACGACCTCCATCGTGTAGCGATGATTGGTCGTCTGCGTGTTGAAGAACCGCCACAGCGGCTGCGATCCGGCCGGACACGCTCCCGTCGTCTGGTCGGGAAGCAGGATGTAGAACACGTTGGGACTCTCGTAGATCCAGTCCACCGGATGCGCAGCCGCGGTGGCGGCGCATTCAGACGGACTCGCGGAGTAGAAGTGCGAGTCGCCGAACGAAGGCTCGCGATAGAAGCGGCACACCGGGCTCGCGTTGCCGACCTGGGTCTTGTACGCGAGGAAGCGCAAGCCGGTGCGCTCCCATCCGACGTGGACGCCGGTATCGAGGTCGTTGATCTCCTCGGGGTCCGTCGACAGGAAATAATGGTCGAGCGCCTTGTTGTAGAACTCGACGGCGACGACCTGGCCCGCCGGGTTGGGGTAGTCCGGCGTCAGGTAGTGCCGCACCAGTGGCAGCGTGTCCTCCATACGTGAGTAGTCGTCGTAGCTGACGCCCGCCGGCACCGGGCAGGTGACGAAATTGCCCTCGGACAGCGTGCCGCGGACCTCGTAGTAGTCGCCGCAGGCGAGATACGTCAACAACGCCGATCCGCTCGATCCGCCTTCGGTGATTCCCTGCGTATAGGGGACCTGCGTGAATGTGCCGTTCACGAGGTCGTCCGAATTGAAGACCGACTGCTGGACGAATCCCTGGCTCCACTTCTTGAGGTCGCCCTCCGGGTGATGCAGCGTCACTGTGATCGCGTTCGGCAGAACCGGATTCGCTGTCCAGCCGGCGAGATACGCGCCTGCAGGCGGCGACTGGTTGAGCCGCACCAGCGACCAGTCATGGTCCTGGCTGCGGCCGAGCAGCATCGCGCCGCCGGTCTTCTGGACGAAGGGAGGCACCGCATTGTTGCTGCATGCGATCGCATCGAAGAACCAGAACGTGTTGAGCGTCTGCGCGGCACGCGCGGAATCGATGCAATGCGACGCGGTCAAGAGATACGGCGTGCCGGACGACGCCGAGTCGTTGAGCAGCGTTCCGGTGCACAGATAGTGGTTGCCGGCGTCGTCGCCGACGAAGAGAAGTTGCGCCACCGCGTTCTCGGCGTTGGTCAGCGCCGTCGACTGCGGCGTCACGCAGGCGACGTCGATGTTGCAGCTCTGCGCGTGGCCGATTTCGGTGACGGTCTTGGGTGACAGCGAACGCAATTCGGCGTAGCCGACGACCTGGTGCGAAACCCGGGGAAGCGTCAGCGTCACGCCACCCAGCACCACGTCGGCGCCGGCGTGAAACTCGATCGTCGCGACGTCGCCTTCCAGTACCGGCGTCCAGAATTGGCCGAAGTTCGCCGTGTCCTGCGCAATGGTGTTGGCGGGAATGGGGCCGAACACTTTCGCATTGGCGCCCGCGCCCGCGAAGCGCACGCTCAAGTCCGGATTGGTCGCCGGCAGCTGCATCGCCACGCGCAGCGCGGTGGCATCCGGCGAGTGGATCTCGATGCGCGCCGCGCGCCCGCCGTCGTTGGTCGTGACCCAGGTCAGGTCCGCCAATGGAATCGTGCGTGCCGCCGCGGGCATCTCCCGCCCGAATCCCACGGCAAGCGCCTTGGGGGTCACCGCCTTGGCCTGGCCCCCGCGTAAATTGAGCGCCTTCATCGCCGCAAGCTCCGACGCCGCCGGCTTCGCGAGTTCGACCCGGCGCGTGGGTGCGCCGCTCGGCAGCAACAACGCCGCGGAAGTCGCCTTCTCCGCCACCGCGGGGCGATACTGCATGGGGGGCGCGGACGTGATCGGCCGGCCAGCTTGCGCAAAGGCGGCCAACGGGAACAGGACGGCCAGTACAGCGCAACATCGAACAGTCGTCATTTGGCGACAGCGCACGTCAACCTCCGAGATTGTGTGAAGCGACGACCTGATGTCGCGAAACGATGATTGGAGTAACGCTTCGCGGCAAGGTTCAGTCGACAGGACGGGACGCTACCCGCATGTCCAGACGACAGGCGGCCAAAGCCTCCCGCCAGTCCGGCATACGGTAACCGAACGTCGCCTCGAACTTGGCCGACGACAATACACCATAAGGGGGGCGTCGCGCCGGCGTCGGGTACTCGGACGTAGCGATCGGCACGACGCGTGGTCGACGCACATCGCCGACGATCGCCTGCGCGAAGCCGTGCCATGTCGTCGCGCCGGAGGAAGCGAGGTGGTACAGGCCGGATCGCTCGCCGAGCCACGAAAGCCCGCGACCCACGGCGAACGCCGTTGCGTCCGACAGCGTGCGGCACCAGTTCGGCGTGCCGGCCTGGTCGGCGACGATGCGCAATTCGTCGCGCTCCTGCGCGAGCCTCAATACCGTCAGCAGAAAATTCCTGCCTCTCGCGCCATACACCCAACCGGTGCGAAACACGAGCGCGCGCGCGCCGGACTGCGCAATGGCGCGCTCGCCTTCGTGCTTGCTCGCGCCGTACACGTTGAGCGGATGCGCGGGCGCATCCTCGTCGTACGGTGTCGTGCGCAGACCGTCGAAGACATAGTCGGTCGAGTAGTGAATCAGCACCGCGTCGTGGCGCTTGGCCTCCTCGGCCAGGATCTCGGGCGCGCGCGCGTTTACTGCAAATGCGGCAGCGCGCTCCGATTCGGCCGCGTCCACCGCCGTATATGCGGCGGCATTGACGATGAGGTTGGGGCGGACCTCACGCACGGCCGCGACGAGGGCATCGGCGTCGGCAAGATCGAGCACCACGCGATCCCGCGCGACCACGTCGCCATGCACCGCGAGACTTCGCGCCAATTCGAAGCCCAGCTGTCCAGCGGAACCGGTAAGCAGGATTGTCGGACGCGACATCGGCGCGGCGACCTAGTCGTAGACGTCCGCGTCGGCCAGAAGCCGGCCCGCGGCATCCTTGGCTGCGAGCGTCGGCGCGCCGGTCAAGGGCCAGTCGATGCGAAGTGCCGGATCGTTCCACAGGAGTATCCGTTCGTGTTCCGGATACCAATAGTCGGTGGCCTTGTAGACGAACTCGGCGTCCTCCGACAACACGACAAAGCCATGTGCGAAACCCGGCGGAATCCACAGCATCCGGCGGTTTGCGGCGGACAGCACGATGCCGACGGAGCGTCCGAAAGTCGGCGACGACCGCCGCAGGTCCACGGCGACGTCGTACACCTCGCCCGCCGTCGCGCGCACGAGCTTGCCCTGCGCGTGCTCGATCTGGTAATGGAGACCGCGCAAGACGCCGCGCGCCGAACGCGAGTGATTGTCCTGCACGAAGTCCGCGTCGATGCCGGCTGCCGCGAAAACGCGCCGGTTCCAGCTCTCGTAGAAGAATCCGCGATCGTCGCCGAATACGCGCGGCTCGACGAGCAGCACCGAAGGCAGCGCGGTGGGCGTGATCTGCATGCGCGGTTCCGCCTTCGTCAGCGTACGCCCGGGTCGCGAAGGATTCCGAGCAAGTATTGCCCATAGCCGTTCTTGGCCAGCTCTCCACCCAATCGCTCGAGCGCCGCGGCGTCGATGTAGCCCTGCCGGAAAGCAATCTCCTCCGGGCAAGCGATCTTGAGGCCCTGCCTGCGCTCGATTGTCGCGATGTATTGCGACGCCTCGAGCAGCGACTCGTGCGTGCCCGTGTCGAGCCATGCCATGCCGCGACCCATGACCTCGCAGGTGAGGTCGTTCCATTGGAGGTAGGCGCGGTTGATGTCGGTGATCTCGAGCTCGCCGCGCGCGGAAGGCTTCAATTCGCGCGCGACGTCGAGCACGCGATTGTCGTAGAAATAGAGTCCGGTGACCGCATAGCGGGACTTCGGCTTGGCAGGCTTTTCCTCGAGCGACAGCACGCGCCCGGTGGCGTCGATCTCGACGACGCCGTAGCGTTCCGGGTCCGCGACCTGATACGCGAAAATGGTCGCGCCGGCGTGGCGTCGCATGCGCGCTGGCGAGCTGCGAATGCAGGTCATGGCCGTAGAAGATGTTGTCGCCGAGCACGAGCGCGGAATGATCGTGGCCGACGAATTCGCGGCCGATGATGAACGCCTGCGCCAGGCCGTCCGGCGAAGGCTGCACGGCGTAGCGGATGTTGAGGCCCCACCTGCTGCCGTCGCCCAGCAACTTCGTGAAGCGCGGCGTGTCCTCGGGCGTCGAGATGAGCAGGATGTCGCGGATGCCGGCCAGCATCAGCGTCGACAGCGGGTAATAGATCATCGGCTTGTCGTATACGGGCAGCAGTTGCTTCGAGACGACGTGCGTCACCGGATACAGCCGCGTGCCGGAGCCGCCGGCCAGGATGATGCCTTTGCGTGTCATCTTGTTGTCAAGCCGTCGCGTAGTTGAGACTGATCCACTTCTGGTAGTCCTTGCTGGTCACGCCGGCCAGCCACGCCGCGTTGTCGAGATACCAGGCCACGGTGCGGCGCAGGCCGGTCTCGAACGTCTCGACCGGCGCCCAGCCCGTTTCGCGCGCAACCTTGGTGGCGTCGATGGCGTAGCGGCGGTCGTGGCCCGGCCGATCCTTGACGAACATGATCTGCGACGCATAGTCGCGACCCGGCCTGGCCTCCGCCAGCAACGCGCACAGCGTGCGGACGACGTCGACGTTCTGCATTTCCGCGTTGCCGCCGATGTTGTACGTCTCGCCCGGGCGCCCGCGCTGCATCACCGCGCGAATCGCGGCACAATGGTCGACGACGTACAGCCAGTCGCGAACGTTCCTGCCGTCGCCGTAGACGGGCAGCGGCTTGCCCTCCAGAGCGTTGACGATCATCAGCGGGATCAACTTTTCGGGGAATTGGCGGGGGCCGTAGTTGTTCGAGCAATTCGTGGTGAGCGTCGGCAGCCCGTACGTGTGGTGATACGCGCGCACCAGATGATCCGCCGCGGCCTTCGACGCCGAGTAGGGGCTGTTCGGCGCGTAAGGCGTCGTCTCGCTGAACGCCGGATCGGTCGCCGACAGCGAGCCGTAGACCTCGTCCGTCGATATGTGCACGAAGCGGAAAGTCTCTCGCTCGGCCGCGGGGAGCGAAGTCCACCACGCGCGCGTCGCCTCGAGAAGCACGAACGTTCCGCTGACGTTGGTCTCGATGAACGCCGCGGGGCCGTGAATCGACCGGTCGACATGCGTCTCGGCCGCGAAATTGACGATCGCGCGCGGACGATGCTTGGCGAGCAGCGCCGGGACGAGCGCGCCATCGCCGATGTCGCCGCGCACGAATTCGTGGCGCGGGTCGCGCGCGAGCGGCGCCAGGTTGCCGAGGTTTCCGGCGTAGGTCAGCAGGTCGAGGTTGACGACCGGCTCGCCGTTCGCCGCGAGCCAGTCGAGCACGAAGTTGGCGCCGATGAAGCCGGCGCCGCCGGTGACGAGGATCATGTCGGGTTGCGGCCGGGGAAGCCGCCGGTTCCGTTTCGCTGGAGCATGGCATCCGATATTACCAGTGCGGCCCCGCGCGGCAGAGTCAAAGGTAATACGCGCGATACCATTCGACGAACTTCGCAAGTCCCTGCGCCAAGGGCGTGCGCGGCGCAAAACCGGTCGCCGCGCGCAGCCGGTCGATCGACGCATAGGTCGCCGGGACGTCGCCCGGCTGCATCGGCTGGTAGTCGCGAATGGCTTTGCGGCCCAGAAGTTCCTCGAGCGTCGCGATGAACGTTTCGAGTTCGACCGCCTCGTGGTTGCCGATGTTGTAGATCGCGTGCGGCGCACCACCGCCATCGGGTCCGTTGTCAGCCGACGGCGGCCGCTCCAGTGTGCGCGCGACGCCTTCCACGATGTCGTCGACGTACGTGTAGTCGCGGCGCATCTTGCCATGGTTGAAAACCCGGATGGGTTCACCCGCGAGGATGGCCTTGGCGAACAGCATCGGCGACATGTCCGGCCGGCCCCACGGACCGTAGACGGTGAAGAAGCGCAGTCCCGTTGCCGGCAGGCGGAACAGGTGAGCGTAGCTGTGCGCCATCAATTCGTTGGCGCGCTTGGTCGCCGCATAGAGGCTGACCGGGTGGTCGACGCGCTGGTCCTCGGAAAAAGGCAGCGTGTGGTTGGCGCCGTAAACCGACGAGCTGGACGCGTACACGAGGTGCGCGGCGCGGGCATGGCGGCAGCCCTCGAGCACGCAGCCGAAGGCATCGACGTTGTTGCGCAGGTAGGCCGCGGGATTCTCGAGCGAGTACCGAACGCCCGGCTGCGCGGCCAGGTGCACGACGTGCGTCGGCGCTTCGTCGCGGAACAATTGCGACGTCGCGGCAGCATCGGCCAGGTCCACCCGCCGGAACGCGAAGCCCGGCAGGCTCGACAATGTCGCGAGCCGCGCCTCCTTCAGCGCGACGTCGTAGTACGGGTCGAAATTATCGACGCCGACGACCGCAGCGCCGCGTGCCAGCAGCGCGCGCGCCATTGGCATGCCGATGAAGCCCGCCACTCCGGTGACGAGCACCTTCGACGTCACGACGCCCGCCCTTCCTGCTGCAGCGCGCGCAGCTTCGCGTACTTGAGAAAACTCGCGAACGCGCCGATCGCGATGTGCGCGAATCCCGCGGAGCCGTCCAGGAATCCCAGCCGCAGCACGTAGAAGCGCAGGAAGCGCGCGACCGGCGAGAACATCAGCTGCGCAAAGCTGGCGCGCTCGCCGCGCGCGTGCATCGCGCTGGCTTGCACCGTCGTGTAGCGGTTCTGCTTCGCGATATAGGCATCGATCGATTCGGCCGACGCATGCAGGAGGTCTCCATGCAACTTGCCCGCCGGGCCTTCGACGACGACTTTTTCGTGGACAGGGTCGTCGGACCAGCGCGCGCGCCGGCGATCGAAGAGCCGCACGATCCAGTCCGGATAGCCCTCGCCGTGCGCGAGCCAGCGGCCGAGAAAGCGATTGCGGCGCGCGAATGTGTACGCCGGCGCCGCTGGAAGGCCCGAAGCGAATGCCGCGCGAATGGCCGCCGCAAGCTCGGGCGTGACCCGCTCGTCGGCGTCGAGACACAGCACCCAGTCGTTTTGCGCCTGCGCGACCGCGAAGTTCTTTTGCGGGCCGAAGCCTTGCCACGAATGCTCGATCACGCGGGCGCCCAGGCGTCCGGCGAGCGCTGCGGTATCATCGCTGCTGCCCGAATCGACGACGATCGTCTCCGCCGCGAACGCAGCGGACGCGAGACAATCCGCGAGTTCGTGCGCGGCATCGCGCGTAATGATCACCAGCGACAGGGGAAGCGGTTCGGACATGCACCGGAAGAGGGCCGCGAGGGGTTCCCGCCGATTTTACGTGGTTTGCGCCGCGCATTCGACGCGGCACCGCGTTTTTCCGAAGGCCGTGCGATGAGTGGCGTGCTCGTCGTGCGCCCGTCATCGCTGGGCGATGTCGTGTATGCGCTGGCCCTCGTGTCGGACATCGCCCGCCACCGTCCCGGACTTCCCGTGGACTGGGTCGCCGAAGACGCCTTCGTCGACCTCGTGCGCCTGGACCCGCGGATCCGCCGCGTCGTGCCGCTTGCGCTGCGGCAATGGCGACATAGGCCGCTCGCAGCGGCGACCTGGCGGGAAATGGCCGCATTCCGAGAGGCGCTGCGCCGAGAGCGCTACGACGCCATCCTCAACCTGCAGGAGCAGGTGAAAGGAGCGCTCGTCTCCTGGTTCGCGCAAGGCACGCGGCACGGCCTCGACCGGGCCAACATCCGCGAGCCGATTGCCACGCTGGTCGACCACGTGCACCACCCGATATCGCGCGACCTGCACATCGTCGACCGTTGCCGGGGCGTCGCGGCCTCGGCGCTGGGCTACGTGGCCGACGGCCCGCCGCGATGGTGCTTCGAGCCGCCTCCGAGCGTTCCGGCCATGCCCGCCGGACCGTATGCGCTCGCGTTCCATGCGTCGAGCCGCGCCGACAAGCAGTGGCCCGAGGCGCATTGGCGCGCGCTGGTGACGGACTTCGCGCGCGCCGGATTCGTCACGTTGCTGCCGTGGGGCAACAAAGCCGAGGAAGCGCGCAGCCGGCGCATCGCCGACGGCGCCGAAGGCGCGGTGGTTCCGCCACGGCAATCGCTGCCGGAATTGGCCACGCTTGCACAGCACGCCGAAATCGTCGTGGGCGTGGACACCGGTTTGACGCACCTCGCCGCCGCGCTGGGCACGGCGACCGTCGCGATCTTCACGGCAACCGACGCACGCCTGGCCGGCGTCGCCTGTGCCGGCCCCCACGCGCGCGATGCCGGCGGCAACGGCGTCGTTCCTTCGCTGGCCGACATCGTCGACGCCTGCGCGCAGCTGCTGCGGCAAGCGCCGCGCTGCTGATGGCGCGCGCGTTCTACACGCTGTTGTGGTACTTGGCGCTGCCGCTGCTGCCGCTGCGGCTATGGTGGCGCGGCCGGCGCGAGCCCGGCTATCGCGCGCGCATCGGTGAGCGCTTCGGCCGCTACGCCTCCGACGCCCCCGCGCCGCGCGGCGACGTGATCTGGGTTCACGCAGTGTCGCTGGGCGAAACGCGCGCGGCCGCTCCGTTGCTCGAGCGCATTGCGCGCGCACTGCCTTCCGCCACCATCCTGCTCACGCACATGACCGCCACCGGGCGCGAGGCGGGTCACGCGCTGTATGGCGACTCGGTGCAGCAGGTCTGGCTGCCCTACGACGTGCCGTTCGCGGTTGAACGGTTCCTCGCGCGCTTTCGTCCGCGTGCGGGACTGCTGATGGAAACCGAGGTGTGGCCGAACCTCGTGGCGGCCTGTCACGCACGCGGCGTCCCGCTCTACCTCGTCAACGCGCGGCTGTCCGAAAGATCGGCGGCAGGCTACGGGCGATTTGCGGCGCTGACGCGGCCGATGTTCGCGGCGCTGGCAGGCGTCGCGGCGCAAACGGAAGGCGACGCCGCGCGCCTGACCCACGCGGGCGTGCAGGAGGTCACCGTCACCGGCAACCTCAAGTTTGACGTGGCCGTATCCGCCGAGTCCGCGGCACTGGGGCGCGAGTTGCGCGTGCGCGCAGGCGAGCGGCCGGTCTTCCTCGCGGCGTCTACGCGCGACGGCGAGGAAGCGATGCTTCTCGATGCGCTGGCGCGGCAGACGCTGCCGGCGGGCGCGCTGACCGTCATCGTGCCGCGCCATCCGCAGCGCTTTCCGGCGGTCGCGGAATTGCTGCGGATGCGCGGCCTGCCGTTCGTGCGACGCAGCGACAACCGGGCCGTTCCGGCCGACGTCGCGTTCGTGCTGGGCGATTCACTGGGCGAGCTTCCCGGCTATTACGCGTCAGCCGACGTGGCATTCATCGGCGGAAGCCTGCTCCCGCTGGGCGGCCAGAACCTGATCGAGGCCATCGCGATGGGAACGCCGACGCTCGTCGGGCCGCACACGTTCAATTTCGCCGAAGCGACGGACAAGGCGGTGGCGGCCGGCGCCGCGTTGCGCGTTGCCGATGCGGATGCGCTCGTCAACGAAACTCGCGCGCTGCTTGCCGACACGGAGCGCCGCGACCGCATGCGCAACGCTGCGCTCGCCTTCCATGCGGCGCATCGCGGCGCGGCCGACCGGCTATGGGCGTGGCTCGCGCCGCGGTTGTCGCTCAGCCGCTAGGTTGGCAACTCGGTTGGCCACTCAGTTGGCCAATCCGTCAGCCGTTGAGCCGGCGATTGAGGTCGGCCAAGTCCTGCTCGTCCAGCGTGCCGACGGCCGCCTTGAGGCGCAGCACCGCGAGCAGGTACGTGAAGTAGGCATTCGCCAGATCGCGGCGCGCGGAAAACACATTCTGCTGCACGTTGAGCACGTCGAGGTTGGTGCGGATGCCGACTTCCTGGCCTAGCTTGTTCGACTGCAACGCGACCTCGGCCGATTGCACGGCCTGCTCGTTCGCCTTGACCGATGCGACGGCGCTGTTGACGCCGGAGAAGCCGTCCTGCGCGTTCGAGATGGCGCTGCGCTTGGCGGTTTCCAGATCCTGCCGCGCCTTGTCCTGCAGCGCGATCGCTTCGCGCACGCGCGAATTGACGAAGCCGCCCGTGTAGATCGGCACGTTGAGCTGCAATCCGATCTGCCCCAATGTCGAATTGTTCCGGACGCCGATGTTGGTCGCGGCATTGCCGATCAGGCCGCCATAGCTGGCGACCAGGTCGAGCGTCGGGTAGTGGCCCGCCTTCGCGCGGTCGACTTCGAGGCTCGCGATCTCGAAATTGGCTTGCTGGAAGCGCACGTTCATGTTGCTCGCCACCGCCTTGTCGACCCAGAAGTCGAGGTTGTTCGGCGTTGGCGGGTCCGGGTCGAACCCGCGGCCGACGCGCTTCAGGCTCTGCGGAAAACGCCCGATGATCGCGCGCAGCGCCGTGCGCCGGCGGTCGAGGTCGTTCAGCGCCTGGATTTCAGTCGCGACGATCTGGTCGTATTTCGCCTGCGCTTCGTTGGTGTCGGTGATCGTCGCCGTGCCGACCTCGAAATTGCGCTTGGCCTGCGCCAGCTGTTCGGCCACCGCCAGCTTTTGCTGCGCGGCCAACTCGACGTTGAACTCCGCCAGCAACACGTCGAAGTACGCGACCGCGGTGCGGATGATGAGATCCTGCTGCGCGAGCACGAGCGTGTAGTCGGACTGCGTGACCAGCTGCTTCGCCTGGTCGTACACGACGACGTTCTGGTAGCGATACAGCGGTTGCGACGCCGAAACGGTCAGGCTGGACTGGTAGAAATCCCGGTTGACGTCGAGACCGGATTCCCCTCCGCCGGCAGAAAAAGTGTACCGGTTGACATTGGCCGCGCCGCTCGCCGAGACGCTGGGCAAGAGGCCCGCGCGCGCCTGCGGCACCTTCTCCTGCGTGGCTTCCCAGCCCGCACGCGCCGAGGCCAGCTGCGGGTCGCTCTTCTGCGCCTCGCGATAGATCTGCAGCAGGTCCTCGGCTGCGGCAGGGCCGGCGGCCAGCGCCGCGGCAACCAAGAGCGGCAACAGGGCCAAGCGGCAGGGAGAAAATCGCGGTGGTTTCATGTGGCAATCCAGATCCGTCAAGGCGCGAAGGCGTCGCGCGATCGATGTGGCAATGAGTATGTAATCCGGACCGGGATCCGGAATTTCTAGTAGCGAGCCATCGCGGGGTCGACCTCGAGCGCCCACGCCTCGACACCTCCGCGCAGGTTGTGCAGGTGGCGGTAGCCGTTCTGCGCGAGCCACATCGCCGCATGCTGGCTTCGGTTGCCGTGATGGCACACCAGGACCAGTTCGCGATCCTCGGGGATCTCCGCGCGCCTTGCCGGCAGCTGCGAAAGCGGAAGCGCAAGCGATCCCTCGATGTGGCAGCGCTCGAATTCCCATGGCTCGCGCACGTCGACCAAGACGGGCGCCGTGCGCGCGGAATCCGCGCGCCACGAAGCCAGGTCAGCCGGTGCGATCTGCGCAATCAACTCAGTCCTCAAAACCGGAACCGTGCCGGCGCCGCGGCGTTTGCGAGCGGCGCGACGACGGTCTCGAAGAGGTCGGTCGTGACGCGCGACCGAAGGTGCCGCCCAGTGCACGAGACGTGCCGTCATGACGGGAAGATCGCCGATGATCGCGAAGACGCGGCCCCCGGGTTTCAGCTGCTGGAAGAAGGATTCGGGAAGCAGCGGCGTGGAACCGGTGAGCACGATCGCGTCGTATTGGTCGCGGCCCCAACCGCGGGCGCCGTCGCCGACGTCGCAGCGGACGTTGGCGATGCCGTTGCGGGCCAGCTTGGCCGCCGCGTCGGACGAGAGGCCGGGATCGATCTCCACCGATGTCACCATGCCCGCGCAGCGTCCGAGCAACGCGGCGAAATAGCCGCTGCCGGTGCCGATCTCCAGCACGGACTCCCTGCGGCTTCAACGTCAGCGCCTGCAGGACGCGCGCTTCGACCTTCGGCGCCCACATGCGCTGGCCGTTGGCGAGCGGGATCTCGAGGTCGGCGAACGCGAGCGACCGGTAGGCCGGCGGCACGAATTCCTCGCGCTTGACCACGAACAACAGGTCGAGGATTTCCTGGTCCAGCACGTCCCACGTCCGGACCTGTTGCTCGACCATGTTGAAGCGTGCTTGTTCGTAGTCCATGGCGCTCTATGTCGTCCGGGTATCGCGCATCGCGCTAAGCCGCCGACCCGCGAGATGACCCGCGGTCAATGAGTGTGCGGCTGCGCATTATCTCACGTCGTGCGGAGGCGGCTTTCCGGAAGATCGCGAAGCTTTCAGTCGGCCGCCGGGCCGGGCCGAGGCATCGGCGATGCCAGCGCCGCCAAGCGTGCGGCCCGGTCCGCCTTGCGCGCCTTGCGCCATTCGGCCAGCCGGTCGAGATACGTGTACAAGACCGGTACGACGACCAGCGTGAGCAGCGTCGACGTGATCACGCCGCCGATGATCGCGCGGCCCATCGGCGCCTGCGTTTCCCCGCCCTCGCCTATTCCCAACGCCAGCGGCGTCATCCCGCCGATCATCGCCGCCGTCGTCATGAGGATCGGCCGCAGGCGCACCTGGCCCGCCTGCAGCAGCGAATCGTGCAGGCTGGCGCCGGCGCGCCGCGCGCGGTTGGCGAAGTCGACCAGCAGGATCGCGTTCTTGGTGACGAGGCCCATCAGCATCACGAAGCCGATCATCGAGAACATGTTGAGCGTGGTGCCGGTCAGGAGCAGCGCGAGAAAGACGCCGATCAGCGTGAAGCGGCAGCGACATCATGATTGCGACGGGCTGCGTGAAGCTTGCGAACTGCGACGCCAGGATGAGATAGATGAAGATCACCGCCATGCCGGCCGCCGCGACCAGCGCGACGAACGACTCCTGCATGTCCTTCGCCTGGCCGCCGACGTCGAAGCGGTAGCCGGGCGGCAGCACCGTTGCCTTGATGATCTTCTGCACGTCGGAATTGACGTCGCCGGACGGGCGCCCTTCGGCATTGGCGTAGAGCGCCACGCGGCGCTGCAGCTCCTGCCGCTTGATGATCTGCGGTGACGTCGACTCGACGATCTCCGCGACCTGCCGCAGCGGCACCATCCGCGCCTCGCCGTCGGGCCCCTTCTTGCCGGTCGTGAGGTAGAGATTGCCCAGGTCGGCCGACAGGCGCCGGCTGTCCTTCGGCAACTGCACGTTGACCTCGTAATTGTTGCCGTCGGGTGCGAGCCAATAGCTCACCGTATCGCCGGCGAGCAGCGGCCGCACGGTCGCGCCGACCTGCTGGACGTTGATGCCGAGATCGGCGGCTGCATCGTTGTTGAGCCGGATCGACAACGCGGGAGCAAGCGCCTTTTCCGACGTTTCCAGATCCGCGATTCCCTTCACCTCGGCGACCTTGACCGCGAACTCGTTGATCAGTTGCGTAAGCGTCTCCGGATCGGGGCCCAGCAGGTTGACCCAGACGGGACGGTCGTAGCCGAATGCGAGTTCGATGCCGGGGATGGGCTTCAGCATGGCGCGAATCGACTGCTCGAGCTGCTTTTGCGAACGGCTGCGCTGGCTGCGGTCGGTGAGCTTCAGGTTGAGGCGGGCGTAGTTGCGGCCCTCCTCGGTTCCGATGGTCGTTATCGCGAGCGCGATTTCGGGAACGTCCTTCAACGTCGCCTCGGCCTGGCGCACCTTGGCGTCCGTGTATTCGAGGCTCGATCCCACCGGCGTGTTGAGGCGCAGCGAAATGAAGCCCTGGTCGGCCTCGGGAATGAATTCGGTGCCCACCAGCGGCAGCACCGCGAAGCTGCTGAAGAACGACAGAATGGCGATCGCGATCACGCTCTTGCGATGCGTCAGCGCCCACTCGAGGATGGTTCCATACAGCGCGTGCACGCGCTCGATGACGTGCTCGACGCGGTCCATGAAGCCGCCCAGCCAGGGCACACGGCGAAAGCGCGAGCCCGGCGGATCGTGCCAGACCGACGAGAGCATCGGGTCGAGCGTGAAGCTCACGAACAGCGACACCAGCACGGCCACCGCGACGGTCAGCCCGAACTGGAAGAAGAACTTGCCGACGATGCCGCTCATGAACGCGATGGGGACGAACACCGCGACGATCGCGAACGTCGTCGCCATCACGGCAAGGCCGATCTCGTCGGTCCCTTCGCGCGCCGCGGTGACGTGGTCCTTGCCCATGGCCAGGTGGCGCACGATGTTCTCGCGCACGACGATGGCGTCGTCGATCAGGAGGCCGATGCACAGCGACAGCGCCATCAGCGTCAGGAAGTTGAGCGTGAAGCCGAACGCGTAGAGCGCGATGAACGTCGCGATCACGGCGATGGGCAGCGTGAGCCCCGTGATGATCGTGCTGCGCCAGCTGTGCAGGAACAAGAAGACGATCAGCACCGTCAGCAGCGCGCCCTCGATGATCGTCGACTTGACGCGGTTGACGCTTCTCTCGACCTGGTCCGCCACGGAATTGACGATGCGCAGCTCGACGTCCGCGGGCAGCCGCGCCTTCAGCAGCGCCACGGCCTCGGCCACGCCATGGCCGGTGTCGACCATGTTCGCGTCCTGCGATTTCTTGAGGTCCAGCGTGATCGACGGGCGGCCGTTGATGCGCGCGATCGAGTCCGGCTCCTTCTCGCCGTCGATGACGTCGGCGACCTGCGACAGGTACACGGGCGCGCCGCCCTGCATGGCGACGATGATGCGCCCGAACTGCGCCGGGTCCTTGATCTTGCCTTCGACGCGGACGATCGAGTCGTTCTGCCCGTGCGTGATGCGGCCGGCGGGAACGTCCTGGTTCGCCGCGCGGATCGCGGCGGCGACCTGGTCGACGCCGATCCCCAGCGCAGTCAGCGCGCTGGGCTTGATCTGGATCAGGATCTGCCGCGTAATGCGGCCATTGACGTCGATGCTTGCGACGCCCGGCACGTTCTCCAGGCCCTTCACGATCGTCTGGTCGGTCAGCGACGTGAGGTCGCGCAGGTCCATCGTCGGCGACATGACCGCAAGCGAAATGACCGGCTGCTGGTTCTCGTCTTCCGCGCGCACCAGGAAGGGCTCCTTGACGTCGCGCGGGAAGCTTGGCCGGATCTGCGAGATCTTGTCGCGCATGTCCTGCATCGCCTTGGACATGTCCGTCGCCATGCGGAACTCGACGAGCACCTGGCTTAAGCCCTCGCGCGAATTGGAACGGATGATGCTCACGCCCGATACCGTGTTGATCGCGTATTCGAGCGGCTTCGTCACGTCGGTTTCGACGACTTCCGGATTTGCGCCCGGATACGACGTCTGGACCCACACCAGGGGAAGCGACACGTCGGGCATCTGCTCGACGCGCAGCCGGTTGTACGCGAAGAGCCCGAGCACGGCGATGCCGACCATGACCATGGTCGCGAACACGGGGTTGTTGATCGAGATGCGTGTGATCCACATGGGAGAGCTCCGGTGCGGCCCCGCGGGCCGTCAGCTGGCCTTCTTCGGCGGCGAGTAGTCCTGGGCGCGCACCAGCACCGGCGCGCCTTCCTTCAGGTTGTCGAAACGCGCCGCCAGCACCTGCGACGTTGGCGGGCAGCACGGTCTTCAGCTCGACGCGCCCGGCGTCGTCATCGCGCCGTCCGACCAGCACGGTCCGCTTGGCGAGCTTGCCTTCCTGGATCGTCCACACGTACGTCTGCCCGGCCTCCGTGCGAACGGCGGTGGCCGGCAGTGTCGCGACCGGCGCGCCCGCGGCGAGGGCGATCCTGCCGGTGGCGAACATGCCGCCGCGCAGAGCCTGCGCGGGATTCGGAATGCCGACGAAGACCAGGATGGCGCGCGTGCCGGCTTCGGTCGCGGGGTTGATGCGCTCGATGCGTCCGGTGAATTTCCGGTCGGCGAAGCCGTCGACGGCCAGGTCCACCGTCATGCCGGGCTTCAACTCCGGAATGTCGCCGGAGGGCACGAGCGCCTGCAGTTCCATGTTCTTCAGGTCGACGACCGTGACCAGCGGCGAATCGAACGCCACCTTTTCGCCGGGCTGCACGTGGCGCTTGGCGACGATTCCCGAAAGCGGCGACGTGGCAATGGCGTCGCGCAGCGCATTCTGCGCCACGCGCAACTGCGCCTCGGCTGCCTGCACGTTGCCTTTCGCGACTTCGTAGCTCGACTCGGCGTTGTCGGACGCGTTCTGCGAGATGAAGTTCTGTTTCAGGAGCTTCTGGTTCATCGCGTTGGTCTTGTCGGCGAGCGCGAACTGCGCGCGCGCCGATAGCAACTGCCCCTGTCGTTCCAGCACCCGCGCTTCCAGGTCCGCCGTATCGACGCGAACGAGAAGCTGCCCGGCCGTGACGGAGTCGCCCTCGCGCACGGTGATCTGGCGCACGTCGCCCGAGACCTTGGCCTTGACCGTCGCCTGATTGACCGGCTGCATCGTGCCGGAAACGGGAAGCCACCGCGGAAGCGGTTTCGACTCGACGGTCGCCAACTCGCCCGAGGCGAACTCGAGCGTCGTGACCAGCCCCTTGCCTTCGGCTTCCGCGTTCTTCTTGGCAGCCCGCATCGCGACCGCACCGGCAACGCCACCGACAACCAGCAGCCCGACCAGGGTCCCGATCACCCAGCGCCGCTTCACACGCACTCCCATGACTTCTCCCCATCTACGCCGTTCTTCAAGGCGATCGGCCCAAAGCCCAGGCGCTGTCGTCCCCGGCCGTCCTCCTGTTTGGATGCGGCCGGGCACTCGTTTGGATTCCAAGGCCCGCATTGTGGAAGGCGGGCCCCCTCGGGGCAACGCCGCGGCGACGAAGCGCCGCCTGCCGCGACGGACTGCCGTAAGGGGCGGCGGGAGCGCCGCAAGCCATCGACGAACCGGGGCATCGCGTTGACACCCCAACGCCGAAAGTGAATAATATTCTGTTATCTCGTTCACCTTAAGTCATTTTTTCGTCCCCTGGAGGAAGCACCCATGACCCTAACCAAAAAGCTCGGCCTGACACTCGTCGCGGCCGGGCTCGTCACTGCCTACGGCTGTGGCAAGGAAGAACCCAAGAAGTCCGAGGCCCCCAAGGCGGCCGCCGCTGCGCCCGCCGACGACGCCGTGACCGTCAAGATCGGCGTTGCCGGACCGCTTACCGGCGGCATCGCGCACCTCGGCAAGGACGACGAGAACGGCGCGCACCTCTCCATCGACGAGCACACCGCCCGCAAGCTCAAGATCGGCGGCAAGACCATCAAGTTCGAGATGATGAGCGAAGACGACCAGGCGGACCCGAAGATGGGACCCGACGATCGCCCAGAAATTCGTCGATGCCAAGGTCGCCGGCGTCGCCGGTCACCTGAATTCCGGCGTCACGATCCCGGCCTCGAAGGTCTACAACGACGCGGGCATCCCCATGATCTCGGGCTCGGCGACGAATCCCAAGCTCACCGAGCAGGGCTTCAAGACCATCTTCCGCACGGTCGGTCGCGATGACCAGCAAGGTCCCGCGATCGCCCAGTACCTGGCCAACATGAAGGTCAAGAAGGTCGCCATTGCCGACGACGCCACCGCCTATGGCGAAGGCCTCGCCAATGAGGTCGAGAAGACGCTGAAGGCCGCGGGCGTGCAGGTGGTGGCGCGGGAGAAGGCCACCGACAAGACGACCGACTTCAAGGCGATCCTGACCAAGATGAAGGGCAAGGCGCCGGACGCGGTCTTCTACGGCGGCATGGACGCCACGGGCGGCCCGATGATCAAACAGGCGCGTGAGTTGGGCATCAAGTCCGTGTTCAGCTTCGGCGACGGCGCGTGCACCGACGAGATGGCCAAGCTGGCCGGCGCGGCGGCGGAGGGCCTCATCTGCTCGCAGGCGGGCCTGCCTGCCTCGGCGGCCAGCCAGTCGTTCAACGACGCGTTCAAGGCCAAGTACGGTGAAGTCAAGCAGTACGCGCCGTTCTTCTACGACGCGGTGGGCGTGATGATCGCGGCCATGCAGAAGGCCGACTCGACCGATCCGGCGAAGTTCGTGCCCGAGATCTCGAAGCTCAAGTACAACGGCGCCACGGGCCTGATCGAGTTCGACGAGAAGGGCGACCGCAAGAACGCCGAAATCACGATCTTCACGCTGAAGGACGGCAAGGTCGTCCCGGTCGGCGTGGTCAAGGGCGGCAAGGCTTCAACGTTCGAAGACTTCATGAAGGAAATGAAGGCGAACGTCGCCATGGCCAACCCGGCGCCGGCACCGGCTGCAGCCCCGGCCGAGGCGCCCAAGAAGTAATAGCGCTTCATACAGCACGTTCGGAAGGCGGCGACCCTCACGGGGCGCCGCCTTTTTTCGTGCCGGCGCGAAGCATCCCCCGGTCTCGCTTGCGCGGCACGGTGCCTTGAACCCACAATCCGGGTCAGCAACGCATATCGATCCGCGGAGCTTAGCCTGGACATCTTCCTGCAGCAGCTGGTCAACGGCCTAACGCTCGGCAGCGTCTATGCGATCGTGGCCCTGGGCTACACGATGGTGTACGGGATCATCCAGCTCATCAACTTCGCGCACGGCGAGGTCGTGATGATCGGCGCGATGGTCGCGTACTCGGTGATCGTGGTGCTGGTGCACGCCCACACGGGGTTGCCGCCCGCAATCATCGTGCTGCTTGGCCTGCTGGCCGCGATTCCCGCCTGCATGGGCGTCGGCTACACGCTCGAGCGGGTGGCGTACCGGCCGCTGCGCAAGGCGCCACGACTGGCGCCGCTGATCACCGCCATCGGACTGTCGATCATCCTCCAGCACCTGGCGATGATCATCTGGAGCCGCAATCCGCTGTCCTACCCGCAGATCATCAGTATCATTCCTTATCACATCACGTCGACGCCCGATGGCGCGACAATCACCAACGTGCAGATCGCGATCATCTTGGGATCGCTGGCGATGATGGGCGGCCTGCTGTTGCTGGTCTACAAGACGAAGCTCGGCATCGCCATGCGGGCAACGGCGCAGAACCAGGAGGTGGCCGGCCTCATGGGCATCGACATCAACAAGGTGATTTCGATCACGTTCGTGATTGGCGCCGCACTTGGTGCAGTAGCGGGCGTGATGGTGGGAAGCTACTACGGCATCGCTCACTACCAGATGGGATTCGTCCTGGGGCTGAAGGCGTTCTCGGCCGCCGTGTTGGGCGGCATCGGCAACCTCGCGGGCGCGATGCTGGGCGGCATGCTGCTCGGAATCATCGAGGCGCTCGGCGCCGGCTACGTGGGCGATCTCACCAACCTGTGCAATCTCTCGGGCTGGTCCGACGCGCTGGCATTGCGTTGCCAGTCGGACCCCAACCTCACGCTCTTCGGCTCGAACTACCAGGACGTGTTTGCGTTCCTCGTGCTGATCGCAGTGCTGATCTTCCGGCCGTCCGGCCTGCTGGGCGAGCGCGTTTCGGATCGCGCCTGAAGCCCGCCGCGATGCGCGACCTGTTCGACACCCGCCGCAATCCGAAGGTCGCCTGGGCGGGCATCGTTCTCGTGGGCGCCACGCTGCTCGTGCTGCCCTTCGTCCTTGCCTCTGCCGGCACGTTCTGGGTGCGGGTCACGAACCAGGCGATCCTCTATTGCTTCCTGGCGCTGGGACTCAACATCGTCGTCGGCTTCGCCGGCCTGCTCGACCTGGGCTACATCGCGTTCTACGCCGTCGGCGCGTATACGTATGCGCTGCTGGCCAGCCCGCACTTCAACCTGCACCTGCCGTTCTGGGTGATCCTGCCGATCGGCTCGGCGATAGCGTGTTTCTTCGGCGTGCTGCTCGGCGCGCCAACACTCAAGCTGCGCGGCGACTACCTGGCAATTGTCACGCTGGGCTTCGGCGAGATCATCCGCATTTTTCTCAACAACCTGTCGCAGCCGGTCAACATCACGAACGGGCCGCAGGGCCTGTACCTGATCGACCCGTTCCGCATCGGCAGTTTCAGCTTCGCGCAGCGCGAGACGATCGCGGGCCTCGACTTCACGGGACCGGTCAAGTACTACTATTTCTTCCTGGCCGCCCTCATCGCGGTGATCGTCCTCAACATGCGACTGCAGGACTCGCGCATCGGCCGCGCGTGGGAGGCCATTCGCGAGGACGAGGTCGCGGCGCGGGCGATGGGCATCAACACGCGCAACATCAAGCTACTGGCGTTCGCGATGGGCGCGTCGTTCGGAGGCATTGCCGGCGGCATGTTCTCGGCGATCCAGGGGTTCATCAGCCCGGAATCGTTCATCCTGGTCGAATCGGTGATGGTGCTGGCGATGGTCGTGCTGGGCGGGATGGGCAACGTCTGGGGCGTGGTGCTGGGCGCCGTGCTGCTGTCGTTCGTGCCCGAGCTTCTGCGCGAATGGGTCGGCCCCGCGCAGATGGCGCTGTTCGGCCGGACGCTCATCGAGCCGGAGGTGATCCGCATGCTGCTGTTCGGGCTGGCGCTGGTGCTGATGATGCTGTTCAGGCCCGCGGGCATCCTCCCCTCCGCGCTGCGCAAGCGCGAACTCGAGGGCGGCAAGACATGAGCCTGCTGGCGCTCCTGGCAGCGAAAGGCATCAACAAGCGCTTCGGCGGCGTGCAGGCGCTGTCCGATGTCGGCTTCACGATCAATCACGGCGAGATCTACGGCTTGATCGGGCCCAATGGCGCGGGCAAGACGTCGCTCTTCAACGTGCTCACGGGGATCTACGTCCCGGACAGCGGCGAATTCGTGTTCGACGGCGAGCCGTTGCACGGATTGAAGCCCAACGACGTCGCGGCGCGCGGCATCGCCCGCACATTCCAGAACATCCGGCTCTTCGCCAATCTGTCAGCGCTGGAGAACGTGATGATCGGCCGCCACGTGCGCACGCACGCCGGCGTCTGGGGTGCCATCTCGCGCAACGCCAGCACGCGCAGCGAAGAGGCCGCGATACAAAAGCGCGCGCACGAATTGCTGGAGTATGTGGGCGTTGCCAAGCGCGCGCACAACCTGGCCAAGCACCTGGCCTATGGCGACCAGCGGCGCCTCGAGATCGCGCGTGCGCTCGCGACCGAGCCCAAGCTCCTCGCGCTGGACGAGCCCGCCGCGGGCATGAACGCGACGGAAACCGCGTCGCTCAAGAGCCTGCTCGCCGAAATCAGGCGCGACGGCACGACCATCCTCCTGATCGAGCACGACATGAAGCTGGTGATGAGCGTCTGCGACCGCGTGCTGGTGCTGGACTACGGGAAGAAGATCGCCGAAGACACGGCAGCCGTCGTGCAAAACGATCCCAAGGTCGTTGCCGCGTACCTGGGCGGCGAAGTCTCGCTGAATTTGAAAGGCGCGGCGTGAACGGCAACACCGAGACGCGCCATCCGCTGCTCGAGTTGAAGAAGCTCGAGGTCGCCTATGGCGGCATCCACGCGGTCAAGGGCATCGACCTCGAAGTCGGAGAAGGCGAGCTGGTCTGCCTGATCGGCGCCAACGGCGCGGGCAAGACGACCACGCTCAAGGGGATCTGCGGCCTCCTCCCCGTCAAGGCGGGAAAAATTTTCTACGGTGGAGCCAACATCACCGGCAAGCCCGCGTTCCAACTCGTTCGCCGCGGTTTGGCGATGGTGCCGGAGGGTCGCGGGGTGTTCGGCGCGCTCACCATCGAGGAGAACCTCGCGATGGGCGCGTACATCCGCAGCGATGCCAACGGCATCCTGTCCGACATCGAACGCGTCTACACGCTGTTCCCGCGGCTCAAGGAACGGCGCCGGCAGACCGCCGGCACGCTGTCCGGCGGCGAGCAGCAGATGCTCGCGATGGGCCGCGCGATGATGTCCCGCCCGAAGCTTTTGCTGCTGGACGAGCCGTCGATGGGGCTGGCGCCGCTGATGGTGCAAAAGGTCTTCGAGACCATCGTCACCATCTCCGGCGAAGGCGTGACGATCCTGCTGATCGAGCAGAACGCGAAGCTGGCGCTGGAAGTGAGCAAGCGCGGCTACGTGATGGAATCGGGCGAGGTGACGTTGTCGGGAGACGCGTCGTCGCTGCTGCACGATCCCAAGGTGCGCGCCGCGTACCTGGGCGAAGCCGCGTAGATCTCCCAATCGCCGCAAGCCAAGAGTCCGGATTCCGGCGCCTCCGTCCATTGCCCTCCGATGCATCCCCGGTACGTGAGTCGAGGAGCGTGCCCGCATCGCAGGCGCTCGCGTGGTTCGCGGAAGGCATGCGGTTGTGGAAGCGCGGTCCCCTCACGTTCACCGCACTGGCGTTCGTCACTCTATTGGTCAGCATCGTCTTCGAACCCGTGCCGATATTGGGATTCGTCGCGTCGAACGTCATTGCGCCGCTGCTCGCGACCAGCATGCTTTACGCGAGCCTCGCCGCCGACCGGGGCGAGGGACCGCGCATTCGCCACCTGATCGCACCCTTTGCATCGCCGCTCTTCGCGCAAGCGGCGGTCGTCGTCGCCGGATTGGTAGCATTTGCCGCGGAGGCGTATACGGCGTGGCAGATTGCCGACGCCAATCTCTTCGTTCCCGCGCGCGACGCCGCCAACCTGCCGATGCGCGCGGTCCTGGCGATCTACACGGCCGGGATCATCGCTTCGCTGCCGCTGACGTTCGTTCCGTTCGCGGCGCTTTTCGACGGCGAGGGCTTTCGCGCCGCATTTGCGACGTCGGCGCGCGCGTTCACGCGCAACGTGCCGGCGCTTTCGCTCTACGCAGCGATCTCGCTCCTGCTGCTGCTGGTGGGGTTGGCCACGCTGGGCGTGGGACTGGTGCTGGTGCTGCCGTGGATCGCGGCGGCATCCTACGCAGGATGGAAGGACATCTTCGGGCTCTAGCGCGCCCCGGTTCGACTAGAGGGTCGCGCGCATCTCGAACGCATCCAGCCCGGCGTCGATGTCCGCGTCGGTGGTCGCGATGTCGTCGACGCGGGCGAGCGGCGGTCCGCGCCGGCACCAGGCGGCGAAGCGCTCCACCGCGTCGGGCGCGCCCTGCGCCAGCACTTCGACGCTGCCGCCGCGCCGATTGCGAACCCATCCGCACACGCCGAGCGCGCAGGCGGCCTGCACGGCGGCATCACGGTAACCCACCCCTTGCACACGCCCGCGGATCAACAGCCGTTGCGCAACCGCTTTCACGGGACCCCCACGCTTGCGGCCGGCAAAAACGCGGCCGCTGCGCTGCCCCCTGGGGGGGCGCAATTCGCGCCTTGGGACGGCCCGGCGGCGCTCATCTCGCGCGTTGCCGCTGCAGCATGAACAACGCGGCGACCGTCTTGCCGTCGGTCACGTCGCCGCGGTCGAATGCCGCGAGCAGTTCGTCCTCGGTCATCGGCACGACATCGAGGAGTTCGCCTTCGTCCAGCCGCGCCCCGACGTGCGTGAGGTCGGTGGCGAGATAGAGTTCGATGACCTCCGTCGAATAGCCGATCTCCGGATGGATGGTGCCGATGCGCTGCCATGTGCCGGCGGAATATCCGGCCTCCTCGATCAACTCGCGCTTTGCGGTGGCGAGCGGCGTCTCGTGCGGATCGATCTTGCCCGCAGGAAACTCGAGCATCACCTTGCCTATCGGATAGCGGAACTGGCGCTCCAGCACGAGCCTCCCGTCGGGCAGGACCGGCACGATCAGCACCGCCCCGGGATGCACGATGTATTCGCGCGTGGCTTCCCGGCCGCTCGGCAGGCGCACGCGATCGCGCCGAACCAGAAGCAGGTCGCCATCGAACACGCACTCGGAGTCGAGCAGCGTCTCGATCAGGTGGCTGTCGTCATGCGTGCCCAGAGAGCCAGTCCTTCGCGATCAGGAAGTCGGTGTAGAGCGCGGCCTCCGGCGTCCCGGGCGCGGGCTTCCAGTCGTAGCGCCACAGCGCCAACGGCGGCATCGACATCAGGATGGCCTCTGTTCGACCGTTCGACGAAAGGCCGAAGAGCGTGCCGCGGTCCCACACCAGGTTGAATTCCGCGTAACGCCCGCGCCGATACAACTGGAAGTCGCGCTCGCGCTCACCAAAGCGCGTCGCCTTGCGGCGCTCGAGGATCGGCGCGTAGGCGTCGAGGAAATGGTCGCCGACGCTTCGCGTCAGCGCAAAGCAGCGCTCGAAGCCGCCTTCGTTCAGGTCGTCGTAGAACACGCCGCCGACGCCGCGCGGCTCCTGCCGGTGCTTCAGGAAGAAATAGTCGTCGCACCACTTCTTGTAGCGCGCGTGGACGCCTTCGCCAAACGGGGCGAGCGCGTCGCGGCACGTGCGGTGGAAGTGAACGGCATCCTCGGCAAAGCCGTAGTACGGCGTCAGATCCATGCCGCCGCCGAACCACCACACGGGCGACGCTTCGGCTTTTTGCGCGGTAAAACAACGCACGTTGAGATGCACGGTCGGCGCGAAAGGATTGCGCGGATGCAGGACGAGCGACACTCCCATCGCCTCCCATGAACGTCCGGCGAGATCCGGCCGATGCGCGGTCGCGGACGCGGGCATCGACGCTCCGGTGACGTGCGAGAAGAGGACGCCGCCGCGCTCGAGGGCGCTGCCGTCTTCGATCAGCAATGAAATCCCGCCGCCACCCTCCGGCCGCGACCACTCGTCGCGCCGAAAGGGTTCGCCCGAGACCGCCTCGAGGCCGGCGACGATCCGTGCCTGCAAATCGATAAAATACGCGCGCGTCGCGGCCGTATCCATGGCTTACTTGCGCGCGGCCAGCGCGCGGTGGCCGATGTCCTTGCGGAACTGCATGCCCGCGAAGCGCAAGTCGGCGACGGCCGCGTACGCGGCGCGCTGCGCCTGCCGCACCGAATCGGCGAGCGCGGTCACGCATAGCACGCGGCCGCCGTTGACCACGACCACGCCATTTTCGAGCGCGGTGCCCGCGTGGAACACGATGACGTCCGGATGCGCTTCGGGCGTGATCTTCTCCAGGCCTTCGATGGCATCGCCCTTGCGCGGACCTTCCGGGTAGCCGGCCGCCGCCAGCACGACACCGAGCGCCGTGCGGCGGTCCCACTGCGCGTCAGCCACATCGAGCGTGCCGTTGACAGCGTGCTCGGCCAGGTCGACAAAGTCGGATTTGAGGCGCGCCATGATCGGCTGCGTCTCCGGGTCGCCCATCCGGCAATTGAATTCGAGCGTCCTGGGGCGGCCGTCGCCGTCGATCATCACGCCGGCGTAGAGGAACCCGGTGAACGGAATGCCGTCGGCGGCCATGCCGTTTACCGTCGGCACGATGATCTCGCGCATGATCCGCGCGTGCAGCGCGGGGGTGACGACGGGTGCGGGCGAATACGCACCCATGCCGCCGGTGTTGGGACCCGCGTCGCCATCCTTCAGCCGCTTGTGGTCCTGCGACGACGCCAGCGGCAGCACGTTCTTGCCGTCGACCATGACGATGAAGCTCGCCTCCTCGCCGGCCAAGAATTCCTCGGCGACAACGCGCGCACCCGCATCACCCATCGCGTTGTCGACGAGCATCGCGTCGACGGCGGAATGCGCTTCAGGCAGCGTCATGGCGACGACCACGCCCTTGCCCGCGGCCAAGCCGTCGGCCTTGATCACGATGGGCGCACCGCGCTCATCGACGTACGCGTGCGCGGCGGGCGCGTCGGCAAACGTCCGGTATTGCGCCGTCGGAATGCCGTGGCGCGCCATGAACGCCTTCGCGAAATCCTTTGAGCTTTCGAGCTGCGCGGCGGCTTGCGTCGGGCCGAAGATCTTCAATCCCGCGGCGCGGAAAGCGTCGACGATGCCGGCCGCCAGCGGGCCCTCGGGACCGACGACCGTCAGCGCGACCCGCTCGGCTTGCGCAAATGCGACGAGATCGGGAATGGCGGTGATCGCCACGTTCGTCAGCGCGGCATCGCGCGCCGTGCCGGCGTTGCCGGGCGCGACGAACACCTTGGCGACGCGCGTGCTCTGCGCGATCTTCCACGCCAACGCGTGCTCCCTGCCGCCAGAACCGATGACGAGGATGTTCAAGGATCCGCTAATGCCGGAAGTGGCGTACGCCGGTGAAGACCATCGCGATGCCGCGCTCGTTCGCGGCGTTGATGACTTCCTCGTCGCGCATGCTGCCGCCGGGCTGGATCACCGCCACGGCGCCGTTGTCGGCGACGACGTCGAGACCGTCGCGGAACGGGAAGAAGGCGTCGGACGCCACCACCGATCCCGCGAGGATGAGTCCGGCGTGCTGCGCCTTGATCGCCGCGATGCGCGTCGAATCCACGCGGCTCATCTGGCCGGCGCCGATGCCCAGCGTGCGTCCGCCGGCGCAGTAGACGATCGCGTTGGACTTCACGAACTTGGCCACGCGCCACGCGAACAGGAGGTCCGCCAGCTGTTCTGCAGTCGGCGCTTTTTTCGTCACGACCTTGAGCTCTTCCGCGGCGACGTTGCGGATATCGGGCGACTGCACGAGGAAGCCGCCGCCGACGCGCTTCATGTCCCACGCGTTGGCCGCGCCGCCACCGGCCGCCGGCAGCGCGACGTCGAGGACGCGCACGTTGGTCTTCTTCGCGATGGCGCCCAGCGCGTCGGCGACGTAGCCGGGCGCGATCACCACCTCGACGAATTGCGCGGAGACCGCGTCGAGCGTGGCGGCGTCGACCGGCCGGTTGAACGCGATGATGCCGCCGAAGGCCGACGTCGGATCGGTGGCGAGTGCGCTCCTGTAGGCGGCAAGGGGCGTTGTCGCGAGGGCGACGCCGCAGGGATTGGCGTGCTTGACGATGACGCAGGCCGGCTCCGCGAACGTCTTGACGCACTCCCATGCAGCGTCGCTGTCCGCCACGTTGTTGTACGACAGTTCCTTGCCCTGCAGCTGCCGGTAAGTGGCGATAGAACCGGGCACGGGCGTCTCATCGCGATAGAACGCGGCGTGCTGATGAGGATTTTCGCCGTAGCGCATCTGCTGGACCTTGTCGCCGGCGATGTGAAACGAGTCGGGGAAACCCTGGACTGCGCCATCGGGGCCGCGCGCGGTCAGCCAATTGGCGATGGCGCCGTCGTACGAAGCCGTGTGCGCGAATGCCTTTCGCATCAGCCGAAAGCGTGTCGCATCGTCGAGTGCGCCGCCGTTCGCCTTCAGTTCGGCCAGCACGCTTCCGTAGTCGGCCGGGTCGATGAGGACGCCGACGTGCGCCCAGTTCTTCGCGGCGGCGCGCACCATCGACGGGCCGCCGATGTCGATGTTCTCGACGGCGTCCTCCATCGTGCACCCGGGCTTGGCGACGGTCTGCCGGAAAGGATAGAGATTGACGACGACGAGGTCGATCGTCGGAATGCCATGGGCGGCAAGCGCGGCGACGTGCTCCGGAAGGTCGCGGCGTGCCAGGATGCCGCCATGCACCTTGGGATGCAGCGTCTTCACGCGTCCGTCGAGCATCTCCGGAAAGCCCGTATAGCTGCCGACATCGGTGACGGCCAGGCCCGCGTCGGCCAGCGCCTTGGCGGTGCCGCCGGTGGAGAGCAGCTTGACGCCGAGTGCCGCCAGCCCGCGCGCGAAATCGACGAGGCCGGCCTTGTCAGACACCGACAGGAGCGCCTGCGCGACCTTCGCTGCCATCAGATGATCTTGTAGCGGGTGAGCTTGGAGCGCAGCGTGTTGCGGTTCATGCCTAGCATGTCCGCGGCCTGCGTCTGGTTGCCGTTCGCGCGATCCATGATGGAGACGAGCAGCGCGCGCTCCACATGGCCGATCACCATGTCGTAGATGCCCGTCGGCGATTCGCCGTCCAAGCGCCGGAAATATTCGTCCAGCGAACGCTCGACGCTGCGGCCGATGTCGTTGCTGCCGTTGAGTTTCAGTTTTCGGGTCACGCTGCGAGGGCCTCCCCTGCCCGGTTCGCATTGCTCTTTATTGCCATTGATGCCAGCAGCGGCAGTTCGCGGGCTTCGCCGCGTTCGCCGTTAGCGCTGTATGCATAGTCGAGCCGCTCGCCCAAGCTGCCGAGGCGGTCGAAGAAACGTTGGACGGCGCCCAGTTGTTCGGCAACCGTGATCGCCGCATTGGACTCGCGGCGGAACGCGGCGCCGCCGGCAAGCGCCTCGGTGTACCAGCCAAGGTGCTTGCGCGCGATGCGCACGCCCGCCTCTTCGCCGTAGAAGTCGTAGTGGTCAGCTAAGTGGGCGACGATCACCGCGCGGGCTTCAGCCACCGTCGGCGGCGGAAGGTGGGCGCCGGTGGCGAGGTAGTGCGCGATTTCGCGGAAGATCCACGGCCGGCCCTGCGCCGCGCGGCCGATCATCACGGCGTCGGCGCCGGTGTGCAGCAGCACGGCGCCGGCCTGCTCGGGCGTGGCGATGTCGCCGTTGGCAATGACGGGAAGGCCGACCGCGCGCTTCACCGCCGCGATCGTGTCGTATTCGACGGCGCCCACGAACGCGCACGCGCGAGTGCGCCCGTGCACGGTCAGCGCGGCAATGCCATTGGCTTCGGCGATGCGCGCGATGGCCACCGCATTGCGCCATCCGGGGTTGGGTCCCGTCCGGATTTTGAGCGTGACGGGTACGGCGACCGCCGCGACCACCGCCGCGAGGATTCGCTCGACGAGTTTCTCGTCGGCCAGCAACGCGGATCCGGCCGCGGCGTTGCACACTTTCTTGGCCGGGCAGCCCATGTTGATGTCGATGATCTGCGCGCCCTGGTCCACGTTGTAGCGCGCGGCGTCCGCCATCTGCCGCGGATCGGCGCCGGCGATCTGCACGGCGATCGGCGCGACTTCACCGGTGTGGTCGATGCGCCTGCGCGACTTGGCGGTGCCTCGCAACTGCGGATTCGCCGCCACCATTTCCGACACCGCGTAGCCCGCGCCCAGCCGCTTGCACAACTGTCGGAACGGACGATCGGTGACACCCGCCATCGGGGCGACGGCGAGATTGTTCGGCAATGTGTGGGGTCCGATGCGCATGATCGGGAGAGACGGAACTAAGGAAGCGTCAGGCGGCGAAGAACGGGTGCAAATTATACCGGCTTTGCGGCGCGCCCGTTTGCATCATTGACCAAAATTTGTTCAACCGGGAGCGGCAATGCCGCGAAGTGCGAGCGAACGCACGTTCAGGAAAAGCCGAACAGCATCGCGCGCGTGAACGCCTTCTTCGCCGGCGGCATCACATCGAGCAGCGTAAGCGCGATTCCGCGCGGCCAGCGCACGCGGCGGGTCCGTCGCGAAGAGCTGCGTGAGGCCGTGCGTGAACGCGATGCCGGCGTAGCGGTCGGTCCGCCGTTGCGCCGCGAAGGCCGCGAGCATCGGTTCGCTCGCCCAGCGGGTCCCGCGGCGCGCGAATGATTGTCTGCGCGAGTTCGAACGCGTCGCGCACGCCGAGATTGAAACCCTGCCCCGCAATCGGATGCAATGCCTGCGCCGCATTGCCGATCACGACCGTGCGCGACGCGACGGTCGCGCGCGCGAATTCGAGCGCGAGCGGAAACGTCCGCCGCTCCGCCACGCGGATGAAGCCCGTCGCGCGCGCGCCGAAGTGCTCCGCCAGCGCCGCCAGGAAAGCAGCCTCGTCGCAAGCGCCATGACCACCTCGGCCCTCTCGGGCGACATCGTCCACACCAGTCCGTAGTGATCCGCCGTCCGGGAGGAGCGCGATCGGTCCCTTGGCCGTGAAGCGTTCGAAGGCGCCAGCCTCGTGCGGCCGGTCCATGCCAGACCTTGGCGATCAGCGCGACCTGTCCGTAGTCGCGCCGTTCGCGCACGATGCCGGCAACCGCGGTGCCGGTGCCGTCCGCCACCACGGCCAGCCGCGCCAGCAACGGCTCGCCCGGGTCGCCGGATAGCGTCATCGCCGCGTAGGCCGGTGTTCCCGACGACCGTCGCCGTGGTCGCGAACCGGACGTCGATGCCGGTCCGTGCCAAGGCCTCGTCGATCGCCGCCTGGAGCGCGCGATAGGACACGACGTAGCCGAGCGCGGGAATGTCCTGTTCGTCGGCCGTCAGGCGAGCGACGCCGAACCCGCCCGCCTGCGAGATGTCGATCGTCGAGATCGGCGTGACGGCGCCGCCGACCGCCACGATCTGCGGCCACACGCCGAGGCGCTCGAAGATCAGGCGCGCACCGTGCGACAGCGCAAGCGACCGGTCGCCGCGCATCGTGTCGCCGGATGCGCGGGCGTCCAGCGCGACGATGTCGAGGTCCGGCTTCCGCGAGCGCGAGCGCGAGCGCACCGCCGACCGGGCCCGCGCCGACGATGACTACATCATGCATCTGTCGAGGTCCGGTTGATGTGAAGGTGCGCAGGTCCAACAGCGAGGACGCGAGGACGTTCCGTGCGCCGCGCCCGCAAGTGCGTCATCGCGATTTCCGGCGCACCTTCATCCCTGCGTTGTTTCCCTCTAGCGCCTGCATGCCGCCTCGACGTCTCCGACGGTTTTCGGCGCCGCCAGCGTCAGATTTTCGTGGCCGTTGGCGGTGACCAGCACATCGTCCTCGATGCGCACGCCGATGTTCCAGAACTGCTCGGGGACATTGTCCGCGGGCCGGATGTAGGTGCCGGGTTCGACCGTCAGCACCATGCCCGGCACGAGCTTCTGCGACGCGCCCTTGACCTGGTAGAGGCCGGCATCGTGCACGTCCATGCCGAGCCAGTGTCCTGCGCGATGCATGTAGAACTGCTTGAACGCACCGTTCTCCAGCACCTCGTCCAGCGTGCCCTGGCACAGGCCGAGGTCGATGTAGCCCTGCGCCAGCACCCGTTCCGCGGCCTTGTGGTAGTCGTGGAAGTCCGCGCCCGGCTTCACCGCGTCGAGGCAGGCATGCTGCGACGCCAGCACCAGTTCGTAGACGTCCTTCTGCGGTCCCGTGAACCTCCCGTTGACCGGAAATGTGCGCGTGATGTCCGATGCATAGCCTTGGTATTCGCAGCCCGCATCGATCAGCAGCAGGTCGCCGTCGGCCATCAGCCGGTTGTTGTCGCGGTAGTGCAGCACGCACGCGTTCGGCCCGGACGCGACGATGGACGGATACGCGACCGCCTGCGCGCCATGGCGCAGGAATTCGTGCAGCAGCTCCGCCTCCGTCTGATACTCGTGCCAGTCCGGCGCGCGTACGCTCCATCGCCAACGCGTGCGCGGCGCAGGAAATCTCGGCGGCGCGGCGCATGAGCTTCAGCTCGTGCCCGTCCTTGACCAGCCGCATCGCGTCGAGCGCCGCGCGGACGTCCACGATTTCCTCGGGCGCCGCGACTCCCGTCCGTGCGCGGCCACGCACTTCGTTCAGGAGTTGCGTGACCTGCCTGTCCCAGGGGTCGAACAATCCCAGCGGCGTGAACAGCGCCTGGCGGTCCGAGGCCAGCTCCGGTAGCTTTTCGGACAGCGCCGCGATCGGATAGGCCTCGTCGAAGCCGAAGATCTCCCGTGCCGCGTCGGGGCCGTAGCGGAATCCGTCCCAGATCTCGCGTTCCTCGTTCTTGTCCCGGCAGAACAGCACGTGCTTGTCGCCATCGGCACCCGCGATTAGCGCGACGACCGCCTCGGGCTCGGGAAAGCCCGACAGGTAATAGAAATAGCTGTCGAAACGGTACGGGAAATGCGAATCGCGGTTGCGCGCCACTTCCGGTGCGGTGGGCACGAGCGCCAGGCCGCCGCCGGAATGCTCGCGCATCGACTTCAGCACGGCGGTACGGCGCGCACGGTACAGCTGATGGGCGTTCTTCATGGGGACGGCATGGGGATCCGCATAGTACCGCGCATTCCGCGTGCCGCGTCGCGTCGGGTCCCGTCGCGAAGCGCCTGCGCTAACATCGCCGCATGATCCGGATCCGCGCCGCCCGGCACCGCCTTGACCGGCGCCGCACTCCACGCCGCGAAGCGCGCGCTGCGGGCCGAGCGGATCGCCGCCCGCGATGCGCTCGCCGGAGCTGCACGCGGCCGCGTCGCGCGCGATCGCCGGGCGCCTGGCGGGACATCCGTCGTTCGCCGCGGCCCGCGTCGTGCTGTTGACGCTGCCCTTTCGCAGCGAATGGAATACGCGGCCGCTGTTCGATGCCGCGCTCGCCGCCGGCAAGACCGTCGCGGTGCCGCGCGGATCACGCGTCGCGGATGCTCGACCTCCACGTGATCGCCGACGTCGCACGCGACACCTCCCCGGGCTATCGGGGCATTCCCGAGCCTGCGGCGACGCTGCCGCGGGTCGCCACGGAGGCGATCGAGTGGGTGCTCGTGCCCGGCGTCGCGTTCGACCTGACCGGCCGGCGCCTGGGCTATGGCGGCGGCTTCTACGATCGCCTCCTGCCGCTGCTGCGCTTCGAGCGCACCGCGCGTCGCTGGCGCGTTCGACGTCCAGGTGGTGGATCGCGTCCCGGCCACGACGCACGACCTCACCGTCGACCTGATCGTCTCCGAAACCCGCATCCTCGCTCCGGCGGCGCGAGATATGACGGTGTCCGCGGCGCGCAGCGTGCGGACCGCGCTCATCGCGCTTGCGGCAACGCTGGCGATCCAGATCTTCACGTCGCTCGCCGCCACCACGCCGGCAGTGCTCGCCCCGGCGCTGGCGGACGAAATGGGCATCGCGCCCGGCTGGATCGGCGTGTTCGTGGGCCTCGTCTACGCCGGCGCGATGCTCGCCAGCATCGCATCGATCGGATTCATCGAGCGCTTCGGCGCAATCCGCGTGTCGCAGGTCTGCGTCATCCTGTGCGCGGGCGGCATCGCGCTGGTCGGTCTGCTGCCGGCGACCGCCGTCGGCATGCTGGTCGCGGCGGCGATCCTGATCGGACTGGGCTACGGCCCGATCACGCCCGCGTCCTCGCAGGTTCTTGCCCGCACGACGCCGCCCTCCCAAATGGCGCTGATGTTTTCGCTCAAGCAGACGGGCGTGCCGGCGGGCGCCGCGCTGGCGGGCGCGTTGCTGCCGGCCGCGGCGCTGACGATCGGCTGGCGAGCCGCCGCGCTCGATGTCGGGTTCCTCGGCGTGTTGATCGCATGCGCCGCACAGCCGACGCGACGCGCGCTGGACACCGACCTGCGGCCGGGCCGCGCCTTTTCGGCAGCGCTCGTCATCGACCGGATGCGGCTGGTGGCGCGCTCGCCGGCGCTGGTCGAACTGGCTGCCTTGAGCTTCGCCTATGCATCGGTGCAGGTCTGCCTGACGAGCTTTCTCGTCGTATATCTGCACGACACGCTGCATTGGTCGCTCGTGGCCGCAGGGTTAGCGCTCACTGTCGCCACGGTAGGCGGCGTCATTGGGCGGATTGCCTGGGGCGCGATGGCCGATCGCACGCTGGCGCCGCGCCGGGTGCTCTCGCTGATCGGAGTCCTAGCGGCATCTGCTGCCTCACGATGGCCTGCGCGACCCCGGCGTGGCCGGCGTCGGTCGTGCTGCCGCTGGCGGCGCTGTTCGGCGGCACGGCGATCGGCTGGAACGGCGTCCAGCTGTCCGAACTGGCGCGGTACGCGCCGCCGGGGAGTGCCGGCGCCGTGACGGGCGCCTCCGGATTCATCACGTTTGCGGGCGTGGTCGGGACCTCCGCTGTTCGCCGCGCTGGCCGCGATGACCGAGCTATCGCACGGGATTCGTAGTCCTCGCGGCGGCGAGTCTCGTGGCCGCGACGACCCTCCATTACCGCACTGCGGCGACCGGCCGAAGGGCCGCTCGCTAAATTTGGAAATCATTTCCATTTTGGTACACTGATGGCCAACGGCCCCGGATCGGGGCGAAGATAGCGCCTTGTGTCATTCGTCGTCGAAGCGCAAGCGGTCGGGCGAGCGGCGTCGCTTCTACCCGGTCTGGCGCTGGCTCTCGTTCGATGCGCACTCCCTAAGGCGGACTTTCGCGAGGCGGCGCACGAAAGCATTGTCGACGTTTCGCGATATCGTTCCGAACGTCGCCGGAGGATTCACATGGACATGATGAAAAGCGATGCCGATCCCCAGGAAACCCGCGAATGGCTGGACGCGCTCGCCGGCGTGCTCGCCGCGGAAGGCCCCGACCGCGCGCACTTCCTCATCGAGAACCTGATCGAAGCCGCGCGCCGTTCGGGCGCGTACATGCCGTTCTCCGCGAACACGGCCTACATCAACACGATCCCGGTGGACAGGCAGGTCCACAATCCTGGCAACCAGGAAATCGAGCATCGCATCCAGTCATACGTGCGCTGGAATGCGATGGCGATGGTTCTCCGCGCGAACAAGCATACGAATGTGGGCGGCCACATCGCGAGCTTCGCGTCTGCCTCGATGTTGTACGACATCGGTTTCAACCATTTCTGGCACGCGGTCTCCGACACGCACGGTGGCGATCTCGTCTTCGTGCAGGGCCACTCGTCGCCGGGCGTCTATGCGCGCGCATTCATGCTGGGCCGCCTGACCGCCGAACAGATGGACAATTACCGCCAGGAAGTGGACGGCAAAGGCATTTCGTCGTACCCGCATCCGTGGCTGATGCCTGATTTCTGGCAGTTCCCGACCGTGTCGATGGGCCTGGGTCCGTTGATGGCGATCTACCAGGCGCGCTTCATGAAATACATGCAGGATCGCGGGCTGGCGCAAACCGAGGGCAGGAAGGTCTGGGCGTTCATGGGCGACGGCGAAATGGACGAGCCGGAGTCGATGGGCGCGATCGGCATGGCGTCGCGCGAGAATCTCGACAACCTGATCTTCGTCGTCAACTGCAACCTGCAGCGCCTGGACGGCCCGGTGCGCGGCAACGGCAAGATCATCCAGGAACTCGAAGCCGATTTCCGCGGCGCGGGCTGGAACGTCATCAAGGTCATCTGGGGGACGCACTGGGACGCGCTGCTCGCGCGCGACAAGAAGGGCATCCTGATGCGCCGGATGATGGAGTGCGTCGACGGCGAATACCAGACGTTCAAGAGCAAGGACGGCGCGTATGTCCGCGAATACTTCTTCAATACGCCGGAACTGAAGGAACTTGTTGCCGACTGGTCCGATAGCGATATCTGGCATTTGAACCGCGGCGGTCATGATCCGCACAAGGTCTACGCCGCGTTTCACGCGGCGGTGAATCACAAGGGTCAGCCGACGGTCATATTGCCGAAGACGATCAAAGGCTACGGCATGGGCGAATCGGGCGAAGCGCAGAACATCACGCACCAGCAAAAGAAGATGTCGTTCGATTCGATTCGCCATTTCCGCGACCGCTTCCAGATTCCGGTTGCCGACGACAAGTTGGAAGAAATGCCGTATGTCGTTTTCCCCGAGGGGTCGGCCGAACTGCAATACATGCGCGCCCGCCGGATGGAGTTGGGCGGCTACCTGCCGCAGCGCCGCCGCAAGGCTGCGCCGCTGATCGTGCCGGAGCTCTCGGCGTTCGAGCGGTTCCTCAAGAGCACGGACGACCGCGAAGTCTCGACGACGATGTCCTTCGTGCAGATCCTGCAAATGCTTATCCGCGACAAGAACATCGGCAAGCACATCGTGCCAATCGTCCCGGACGAATCGCGCACGTTCGGCATGGAAGGCATGTTCCGGCAGCTCGGCATCTGGAACCAGCAAGGTCAGCTCTACACACCGCAGGACGCGGACCAGCTGATGTTCTACAAGGAGGACAAGCACGGCCAGATCCTGCAGGAAGGGATCAACGAGGCCGGCGGGATGTGCGACTGGATCGCCGCAGCGACGTCGTACTCGACGCACGGCGTGCAGATGATCCCCTTCTACATTTTCTACTCGATGTTCGGCTTCCAGCGCATCGGCGATCTCGCCTGGGCCGCCGGCGACATGCGTTCGCGCGGGTTCCTGCTGGGCGGCACCGCGGGCCGCACGACGCTGAACGGCGAGGGGCTGCAGCACGAGGACGGTCATTCACACATGATTTCCGCCACCGTGCCGAACTGCATCTCGTACGACCCGACGTTCGGCTACGAGGTCGCGGTCATCATCCAGGACGGCCTGCGCCGGATGTATTCCGAGCAGGAGGACGTCTATTACTACCTGACGGTGATGAACGAGAACTACCAGCAGCCGGCGATGCCCGAAGGCGCGGTGCCGGGAATCCTCAAGGGCATGTACAAGCTGCGCGACGGCGAGAAGTCCAAGGGCAAGGCGCCGCGCGTGCAACTGATGGGCTCAGGCGTCATCCTGCGCGAGGCGATCGCCGCGGCCGACCTCCTGAAGAAGGACTGGGGCGTGGATGCCGACATCTGGAGCTGCCCGTCGTTCACGGAGCTGGCGCGCGACGGCAACGCCGTGATGCGCTGGAATACGCTGCACCCGACCGAAAAGCCGCGCGCATCGCACGTCGAGGCATGCCTCAAGGGCACCGCAGGGGCCGGTGATCGTCACGACCGACTACATGCGCTTGTTCGCCGAGCAGATCCGGCCATTGGTTCCGCGCCGCTACGTGGTGCTGGGCACCGACGGATTCGGGCGCTCCGACACACGCGAGAAGTTGCGCCACTTCTTCGAGGTCAACTGCTATTACACGACGGTTGCGGCGCTGAAGGCGCTGGCCGACGACGGCACGATTCCCGCCGCCCGCGTCGCCGAGGCTATCAAGAAATACGGACTCGATCCCGAGAAGCCCGCGCCGTGGACTGTGTGAGCGAGCTCGCGGGCTTTGCGCCGATCCGATCCTACGAATGGCTCTTAATCCGAGGCACTGATGAGCACGATCGAAGTCAAGGTCCCCGACATCGGCGACTTCAAGGATATCCCGGTCATCGAGGTCTTCGTGAAGCCCGGAGACACGGTCAAGGCCGAGGACTCGCTGATCTCGCTCGAATCGGACAAGGCGACGATGGATGTTCCGGCGCCCGCCGCGGGCGTTGTGAAGGAATTGAAGCTCAAGCTGGGCGACAAGGTGAGCGAAGGAACGTCGATTCTCACGCTGGAAACGGCCGCAACCGACGGCGCCAAGCCGGCCGCCCCGGCGCCCGCAGCAGCCGCTGCGCCGGCACCCGCAGCAGCCGCGGCGCCGCCCCCGCGCCGCCGCGCCTGCACCCGCCGCACCCGCCGCCGCGACCGCTACGTCGCCAACACCGGCAGCGCCGATCGACGACGAAGCGTTCAAGGGCGCACACGCATCGCCGTCGGTGCGCAAGTTCGCGCGCGAACTGGGCGTCGACCTCGCCAAAGTAAAGGGGAGCGGACCCAATGGTCGCATCCAGCAGGAGGATGTGCAGAATTTCGTCAAGCAGGCGATGGCCGGCGGCGCGCCGGGCGTAGCGGGCAGCGTGGGGGGGATAGCGGCGGCGGTCGCTCAACTTGCTGCCGTGGCCCGCCGTCGACTTCGCGAAATTCGGCGCGGTCGAGGCAAAGCCGCTGTCGCGGATCAAGAAGATCTCCGGGGCCAATCTCGCGCGCAACTGGGTGATGATCCCGCACGTCACGCAATTCGACGAGGCCGACATCACCGACCTCGAGGCGTTCCGCGTGCAGATGAACAAGGAGAACGAAAAAGCCGGCATCAAGATCACGATGCTCGCGTTCCTGATCCGCGCGTCGGTCGCGGCGCTGCGCAAGTTCCCGGATTTCAACGCGTCGCTGGACGGGGACAACCTGGTCCTCAAGAAATATTTCCACATCGGCTTCGCCGCGGACACGCCGAACGGACTGGTCGTGCCCGTCATCAAGAACGCCGACCAGAAGGGCGTGCTGCAGATCGCGAAGGAGATGGGAGAACTGTCCGCGAAGGCGCGCGAAGGCAAGCTGGGCCCGGCCGACATGCAGGGCGGCTGCTTCTCGATCAGCTCGCTCGGCGGCATCGGCGGCACCGCGTTCACGCCCATCATCAACGCGCCGGAAGTCGCGATCCTCGGCGTGTCGAAAAGCGCGACGCAAGCCCATTTGGAACGGGAAGGATTTCGCGCCGCGCCTCATGGTGCCGCTGTCGCTCTCCTACGACCATCGCGTGATCGACGGCGCGTCGGCCGCGCGCTTCACGGCCTATCTCGCCGGTCTCCTCGCCGACATGCGGCGGGTGATGCTATGAGCGCCGCCGGGCCGTCCCAAGGCGCGAATTCCGCCCCCTCGGGGGGCAGCGCAGCGGCCTCAGTCTTTACGGCCGCAAGCGTGGGGCACATTCATGAGCATAGAGGTCAAGGTCCCCGACATCGGCGACTTCAAGGACATCCCGGTCATCGAGATCTTCGTGAAGCCGGGCGACTCGGTGAAGCCCGAGGATTCGCTGGTCACGCTCGAATCCGACAAGGCGACGATGGACGTGCCGTCGCCCGCCGCGGGGGTCGTCAAGGAACTGAAAGTCAAGCTGGGCGACAAGGTCAGCGAAGGCAGCGTCATCGTCGTCCTCGAAGGGGCCACCGCAGGCGACGCCAAACCTTCCGCGGCGCCCGCCGCGTCCGCGCCGGCCAAGCCGGCGGGTTCGCCCGCACCGGCAGCGCCCACGAAACCCGCGGCCGCGCCCGTTGCGATTCCCGGCGCAGCGACCTACACCGGCAAGGCCGACATCGCGTGCGACATGCTCGTGCTGGGCTCGGGGCCCGGGGGGTACAGCGCTGCATTCCGCGCGGCCGACCTCGGCATGAAGACCGTGCTCGTCGAGCGCTATGCGTCGCTGGGCGGCGTATGCCTCAACGTCGGCTGCATCCCGTCGAAGGCGTACTTGCACATCGCGGCGGTGATGGACGAGACCAAGGCCTTCGCCGAGCACGGGATCACGTTCGGCGTGCCGCAGATCGACCTCGCGAAACTCGTCGCCTGGAAGGACAAAGTCGTCGGCAAGCTCACTGGCGGCATCGCCGGCATGGCGAAGGGACGCAAGGTCGATGTCGTGCGCGGCTATGGCGTGTTCCTCGATCCGCATCACATGGAAGTCGATGTCACCGACGGCGCCGGCCAGAACCGGACGGGCGTCAAGAAGGTCGTCAAGTTTGAGAAGGCCATCGTCGCGGCGGGATCGCAGTCGATCAAGCTGCCCTTCGTGCCCGACGACCCGCGCGTCGTCGACTCGACCAGCGCGCTGTTGCTGCGCTCGGTCCCGAAGCGAATGCTCGTTGTCGGCGGCGGCATCATCGGACTCGAAATGGGCACCGTGTACTCGACGCTCGGCGCGCGCCTCGATGTCGTCGAAATGCTGGACGGCCTGATGCAGGGCGTCGACCGCGACCTCTTTCGCGTGTGGGAGAAGATGAACAAGCCGCGCTTCGACCGCATCATGCTCAAGACGAAGACCGTCGGCGTCGAAGCCAGGAAGGACGCGTTGTACGTGACGTTCGAGGGCGAGCAGGCGCCCAAGGAGCCACAACCTTACGATCTCGTGCTGCTCGCCGTGGGCCGCAGCCCGAACGGCAAGAAGATCGGTGCGGACAAGGCCGGCATGGCGGTCACCGACCGCGGCTTCATTCCGGTCGACAGCCAGATGCGCACCAACGTGCCGCACATCTTCGCGATCGGCGATATCGTCGGCCAGCCGATGCTGGCCCACAAGGCGACGCACGAAGGGCATGTGGCGGCGGAAGCGGCGGCGGGCGAGAAGTCGTATTTCGACGCGCGCGTGATTCCGTCGGTGGCGTACACGGATCCGGAAGTGGCGTGGGTCGGCGTCACCGAGGACGAGGCCAAGGCCAAGGGGATGAAGGTCGGCAAGGGCCTGCTGCCGTGGGCCGCATCGGGCCGCGCGATCGCCAATGGCCGCGACGAGGGCTTCACGAAGTTGCTGTTCGACGAGACGACGCACCGCATCGTCGGCGGCGGGATCGTCGGCACGCATGCCGGCGACCTCATCAGCGAAATCGCGCTCGCGATCGAAATGGGCGCCGACGCCGTCGACATCGGCAAGACAATCCACCCGCATCCGACATTGGGCGAATCGATCGGTCTGGCCGCCGAGGCTTACGAGGGCGTCTGCACGGACCTCCCGCCACCGCGGAAGAAATAGCTCCCGCATGGGGCGACATGGGGACCAGCCCCGGACCACCCAATGCCTCACGCCGGGTGCTCGGAATTTCGCTGGCGATATCGAAGTGGGTCGTCATCGTTGGATGCGGCGGCCTGCTGCTCGTCGTCCTGATCAATCTCCGCGATGAGGAACTGACGCCCGAAGCGCGGGCGCTCGCGGAATTCCGCGGTCCGCACGTCCCCGATGCCCAGAACGCCTACCTTGCGATGTTGGGCTCGAATGCGCCGGTAGGCACCAATCCGGTCGTCGCGGGCGCGCGAATCGTGGACGAGCATAACGCTTCTACTAAGGTCGCCCCCTGGAGGCGCGAGCGCCTAACCAAATCGGCAAACCAGGTCGCCGCCAATCCTGTCGATGGACAGTTGAAGTTCGTTGGAGACCTCGCGGCGTTTTGCGACCTGCTCGACAAGGATTGCACGCCGGTCACGCCCGGCGATTTGCCAAGAATTCAGGCAATGGCCGACGCGAACGCCGAATTGGTCTCGCGCTATATCGCGCTGCAGGATTTTCCAGCTTTCGAAAATACGTCCATTCCGGACCTCAGGCAACCCGCATCGGCCGGCGGTTGGAGAGGAGCGCGAATGCTTCTTTTCGCGCGAGCTGCATTGGACCTGCAATCGGGTCACGAAGAACGCGCACTTGCATTCCTTTCCCGCGACATCGGACTCTGGCGCCACATCCTCGGTGCGGGCAACCTGATCGACGAAGCGATAGCGGTACGCGCGCTGGCCTCGAACTACAGGATGCTCTGCAACGCCATTGCTTCTGAAGCATTCGATGTCCGCAAGTACCAATCGGAACTTCGCGGGATGTTGACCCCTCTTCGCCCAAAGGAACTCGATGGGGCGCTCATGTTCAAGCACGAATTCGAGTTGCATGCGCGGCTTGTCTCTACACTTCCCCGATCGCAAGATAGATCCGGGCCATTGGATTGGCTGGATCGCCAGCTCACTAGGTTGTTGTTCAAGCCGAACGCGTCGCTCAACCGCGTGACCCCGATCTATGTTGGCCTGCGGGAACTGGCCAGTCGTTCGCCGCCCGACTTCGCGGGACTGCCGGAGAATGTGCAAGCCGAAGCAGACGCCTTGTCCGAGCCGGGGATCACGTGGATCTACGATCCGGTCGGAAAGCTGCTTACGGCAATCGCGATACCCGCCTATCCGAATTTCGTTGCCCGGGTCTTCGATCTCGCCGCGTTCATCCAACTCGCGCGGGCGCAACTCGACCTCCGATTGGCCGCAATCGCGCCGGATGGGGCCCCGGCATTCCTGGCCGCTGCGGCGCCTGATACCCGAAATCCCTACACCGGCAATCCATTCGACTGGAATGCCATGACTCGTGAACTCTCCTTTGCGCCGATGAGCAGCCGCTGGGTGAACTGGAGTACGCGCGCAACGGTTCCGATGCCGGCGTCCAAGCGATGAAAGTCGTCAAGCCGGATTGCTGATACGATCGTCACCTCACTGCGCCGTACGCCACGACATGACCCAGGACGAACTGAAGCAAGCCGTCGCCCGCGAGGCGATCAAGCACGTTGTCGACGACGCGTGGATCGGCGTGGGCTCGGGGTCGACCGCGAACTTCTTCATCGACGAGCTGGCGAAGATCAAGTACCGCTTCAAAGGCGCCGTCGCAAGTTCGGTCAAGACCGCGGACCGGCTGAAGGCCCACGGCATCGACGTCGAGGAGCTGAACAACGTCGACGACGTGCCGGTCTACATCGACGGCGCGGATGAAGTGACGGAACACGGCGCGATGATCAAGGGAGGCGGCGGCGCGTTGACACGCGAGAAGATCGTCGCGGCCGTCGCACGCAAGTTCGTCTGCATCGTCGACCAGTCGAAGCTGGTTGGTGTGCTCGGCAAGTTTCCATTGCCGGTCGAGGTAATCCCGATGGCGCGCAGCTACGTCGCGCGCCAGCTCGTGGCGCTGGGCGGGCAGCCCGCGCTGCGCATGGGCTTCACCACCGACAACGGCAATGTGATCCTGGACGTGTCGGGGCTTTCGATCCTCGACCCCGTCGCGCTGGAAGCGAAGATCAACCAGATCGTCGGCGTGGTCACCGTCGGCCTATTCGCGCGGCGCGGTGCCGACGTGATCCTCATGGGGACGCCGGACGGCGTGAAGTCGATCACGCCGCGCTGAGCGAGTGCACTCCGGCCTCCGCCGGGACCAACGTCGACCGCGGTAGAATGCCTGCATGACGAACCTCAACGTTCCCGGCGTCACGCCCGTCGTGGATGTCGCGGCGTACATGCGCGCGGTGGGCGCGGCGGCGCGCATCGCGGCGCGGGAACTCGCGCGCGCGGACACCAACGCCAAGAACAAGGCGCTGTGCGCGATGGCCGACGCAGTGCGGCGCGACGAGGGGAAGCTCCTCGCGGCGAACGCGCAGGACGTCGCCGCTGCCAAGGCAGATGGCCAGGATGCCCCGTTCATCGATCGCCTCTCGCTGAATTCGAAGGCCGTTGCCGCGATGGCCGACGGCTTGCTCGAGATCGCCGCGCTCCCCGACCCCGTAGGCGAAATCACCGACCTCCGCTACCGCCCGAGCGGCATCCAGGTCGGCAAGATGCGCGTTCCGCTGGGTGTCGTCGGCATCATCTACGAGTCGAGGCCCAACGTCACGGCGGACGCGGCGGCGCTGTGCCTCAAGTCCGGCAACGCGACGATCCTGCGTGGCGGATCGGAATCGCTGCGCAGCAACCATGCGATTGCCGATTGCGTGCATCAGGGATTGCGCGCCGCCGGCCTCACCGAGCGCGCCGTGCAGATCGTCGTCACGACGGATCGTGCCGCCGTCGGCTACCTGATCAGCGACACGGACCACGTGGACGTCATCGTTCCGCGCGGCGGTAAGGGACTCATCGAGCGCATTACCGAAGAGGCAAAGGTTCCGGTCATCAAGCACCTGGACGGCGTTTGCCACGTCTTCATAGACGCATCAGCCGAGCTCGCAATGGCGGTCCGCATCGCCGACAACGCGAAGACGCAGCGCTTTTCCCCCTGCAACACGATGGAGACGCTGCTCGTGCACAAGGACATCGCCGCGCGCGTGCTGCCGCCCCTCGCCGAAATCTACGGCGGCAAGTCGGTCGAGTTGCGCGGCTGCGAGCGCTCGCGGGCCATCGTGCCGACGATGAAGATCGCGACCGAGAAGGATTGGTATACCGAGTACCTGGCGCCGATCCTGGCCGTGCGCGTCGTCGATTCGGCCGACGACGCGATGGCCCATATCGCGAAATACGGCTCGCAACACACCGACGCGATCGTCACGTCGGACCACGCCAACGCGATGCGCTTCCTGCGCGAAGTCGATTCGAGTTCGGTGATCGTCAACGCGTCGACGCGCTTCGCCGACGGTTTCGAGTACGGGCTGGGCGCCGAGATCGGCATCTCCACGAACAAGCTTCATGCGCGCGGGCCGGTCGGGCTCGAAGGACTGACCAGCCAGAAGTGGGTGGTCCTGGGAACGGGTCAGATCCGCACGTAGCGGCGGCAATGTCCTCGTCCGTATCGATATCGATCGCGACCAACAGCGCCATCGCCGCGGCGAAGGGCTTCGGCTGGTTCGTGACAGGTTCGCCGACGCTGTTCGCGGAAATGGTCCACTCATTCGCCGACGTGGGTAACCAGGTGCTACTCAAGGTCGGCGAAATTCGCGGCCGGGGCGCGCCGGACCAGGCGCATCCGTTCGGGCGCGGCCAGGAAAAATTCTTCTGGGCGCTTGTCTCGGCCGTCAGCGTTTTCTTCGTCGGCTGCGGCATCAACCTCTATCACGGAATCCATGCGCTGTTGCAGCGCCAGGCAGTGGAGCCGTTCACGCCGCTCATCATCGGCCTGCTGCTCTTTTCCTTCGCGCTGGAACTCTGGACGTTCACCGTTGCGCTCAAGGAAATCGGCGGCTGGGCCGGTCTGCGCGAAAATCGCAGCAAGACGACCGTGCTCGCCGTTCTGCTCGAGGATGCGGTCGCACTGCTCGGCATCCTGCTGACGCTGGTGGTTGCCAGCGTTTCCTTCGTCTGGGGACCGCGCCCGGTGTTCGATGCCGCGGTGGCCATCGTCGTCGGCTTGCTGCTCGGCGTCATGGCGCTGTTCCTGGCCGCTGTGAATCGCCGACTGCTGATCGACGCGTCGGATCCCACGATCGACCGGGCGGCGCAGGCGTGGCTCACGGCGCGAGACATTCGCGGGACGGTGAGTTCGCTCGTGCTGGACGACGACCGCGCCATCGTGTTCGTCCGCGCGGAGCACGAAGTGCGTGACTCCTTCGCGGTCGGAGACGCGCTGAAGGCGCAGCTCGCCGCGATCGGCAAGACAGTCGACGCCGTCTACTGGAAGTTCGCGACCGGACCCTAGCCAAGGAAGCTCGGCGGGCCTCCCCAGCAGGAACGCTAGGGGGATCCGACGAAATAGGCGGTCACGTACAAATCGTTGGCCAGCAGATCGGTGCCCTCGAAGCCACTGCCAAACGAGAAACTCCATTCGAAGTTGGGTGCGGGACCGGCCGCTTCACATGCATCCTGAATGATCGCCGCCATGCAGGCCCAATACAGATAGGGCTGCACGTTGTTGAACGAGCCCACGTTGATGTTGGGCGCTGCGACAACGGACGTGCCTTGCCGAAAGCCCAGCTGGTCGTAGAACAAATTTCCCATCGGATTCCGGCCTCCGTCGCAGTTGTAATTGGGACAGGTTCCGTCAACGCCGGGCAATTCCCAATTTGCCTGGCCGAGATAGCCAACACCATTGTAGGCATTCATGTTCGCAATGAATTGATCCGCTGAAGCCAGCGTCATCGAGCCGTCGGCGTCGACGCATAGCGCCGGAGTAAGCGGGTCCACGCAGGATGGCAGGCCGAACGTGTTGCTCGCCGCCAGATCAGCGTCTGCCAGCCAGGTGATGTTCGTCTCGGGGTCGTAGACGGTCTGCCCGCCGGGATTGACCTGCAGGCCGTTGCCGATCGCGGGCGGGGTTCCCTGGAGCTTGCCCTGGATCATCGGCAGCAGATAGAGGAAGTTGGGCAGCGTATTGGCGCCCTGCCAACCGGTATTGAAGGAAAAAGTGGCATTGCCGGCGGGCGGCGGCGCGCTTGTCCCTGACCAATAGAGATAAGGTTGGAAGTTGCTGAAAGGACCGACGGCATTGTTCGGGATGGGAACGGCGGTGTGCGGTGCCTTGAGGCCCAATGCGTTGAACAGCGAGCCGAACGCACTCGCTGTGCAGCCGAACCCGAACGAATTGCCCGTGGGCCCTTTTCTCCCGCACCCGCTGTCGTTGGGCGGCGTGGTCGGGAGCTGCCAGTTGCTGTGGCCCAGGTAATTGGCGGCGTTCATCGCATTGACCCAGGCCACGGCCGCCTCGTATCTCATCGAGCCGCCTGCATTGACACACGGTTGTGGACCGGCGCCGTCGCACACGGGCAGACCAAACCGGTTGGTGGCCGGCAAGTTGGCGTTCGCGAGCCAGCTGACGCCATTGGCAACGTCGTACACCGTCGTGCCATCGAGGCTCAGGACCAGAGTCGGGCTCTGCGCGGGAGGCGGCGCGCACATGATGACCTGATCGGGGCCATAGCCTTCGGCGATCCACCCTCTCGCGACCATCTGCGCGCGCAGCGACGGGCTCGTCGTATAACGATGATTGGAATCGGCCCGGTTGTCCCACATCCGATAGACCGGAACATCCCCCGACGGACACGCGCCACTGATTGCGCTCGGCAGATCCATGTACATGGCGTTCGGGGACTCGAGGATGAGGAACGGAAATTTCGCCGCGGTGTCCGAACACTCCGCCGGCGAGGCTGAGAAGAAGTGCGAATCGCCGTAGGTGGGTGGGATGTAGAAGCGGCAGACCGGGTTGGCGTTCGCCACCGGTTGCGGATAGGCCTTGAACGTCAGCCCGGTCCTCGCCCATCCTGCGAATCGGTGCGAGTCCAGCGCATCGATGTCGGCTTGCAGCGAGCTGATGAAGTAATGATCCTGGCCCGCGTCATAGAACTCGACGACATCGACCGTCGGCGCGGCCATTACGCGCGTTTGCGTCAGCGCAGCGAGAAAGACGCAGCCGATTGCCAGAAGCAATTCGAGGCGACGACCGACCCGTCGACGGCGCCGCTGGCTCCCTGAACGAAAGCGGATCCCGACCTCGATTCCGGCAATATCCATCGCGCAAGGATGCCGAATTCAAATTGCTTATTGTCGCAGGACAAGCTTGCGCATCGCTTACGGCATCCGTCGCGTGTTGGCGTTTTTTTGTAAGAATTCATGTGCTTCGGGCCGCCGCGTGCGCGCGGCGGCGCCGGCGCCCGTACAGCACGACGACGACTGCGATGAGCGCGAGGAACGGCAGGACGCCCGCGTTCATCCTTTCCCAGCCAGCGGCGGAGACCAGCGCGCCGGAGGAAAACGACGACAATCCCATGATCGAGAACACGATGAAGTCGTTGGCGCCCTGCGTTCGCGCCTTCTCGCCGGGACGATAGGCGTCGGTCAGCAGCGCGGTGCCGCCCGTGTACATGAAGTTCCAACCGGCGCCGATCAGCGTCAGCGCCACGACGAAGTGGGCAACCGAATTGCCGTTCAGTGCGACGGCTGCGCCGCAGGCCATCACGGCGATGCCGGCCAGGATGACGTTGAGTATGCCGAAGCGCCTGATGAGGCTTCCGGTGACGAAGCCCGGCGCATACATGCCCACGACGTGCCATTCGATGACGAACGCCGCCTGCGCATAGGGGTGGCTGCAGAAACTCATCGCCAGCGGCGTAGCCGTCATGAGCAGGTTCATGAGGCCGTAGCCCAATCCGGCGGAGAGAACGGCAACGAGGAACACCGGCTGCCGGACGATGGCGCGCAGAGGCCGTCCGCCGCCTCCGGACTCCACCGCGGCAGGTTTCGGGACGCGGACCAGCGACTGCACGCCGAGCGCCAAGAGCGCGACCACGGCCAGCAACACGAATGAGCCCAGGAATGGTGTTGCGAAGAGCTCGCTTCCCAAGCCGCTGATCGCGGGCCCCAGAAAGCCGCCGACGATGCCCCCCGCCAGCACGAGCGAAATGGCGCGCGCCTTGTCCGCGGGCGCCGCCACTTCCGCCGCCGCAAACCGGTACTGCAGTCCGACGGCGTTATAGATACCGATGACGGCCGTCGCGACACAATAGAGCGGGAAACTCCGAAGGAAGAGCGCGACGGCCGCGAGCGCACAGCCGCCGATGTTGATTAGTGCGCCGGCCATGAAGCCGCGGCGGCGACCCACTTTGGCCATCCACAGCGACATCGGCATCGTCGACAGCGCCGATCCCAGCACGTACGTGGTGGCGCCAAGCGTGGCGATGGTCTTGAAGTCGACCAGCGAGTACCCGACCAGGGCGTTCATCGAGATCAGCGCCGCTGCGTTGGTAAGCAGCAGCGCCTGGCACAGCGCAAGCAGGAAGATGTTGCGGTACGAAGTCGCCATCGCGGGGAAGAACGGCTGCCGCGCATGCGGCGTCGACAAACCCTATCACGGGTCGCGGATCGATCTCGAACTTGCGTCGAAACGCAATCCCCGGCGAGCGTGACCCGAGCAGCCTATCGCATCCTCGATTTGAGCTTGATCATCTTCCCGTCCACAGCGAATCTTCCGTAGCCGTGGTGATGAAGTGTCCTGGGGCTCCTTTGCGCCGGATCGCACCAAGCCTTGAGCACTTCCAGGATAAATAGATTGTACGTGTTTACGAGGCGCGTATCGGCGACCCTGCATTCGAGATTGGCAAAACATTCGGCGATCAGCGGCGGCGTTACGCGCGCTGCCGGCAAAGGCGTCAGCCCGAACTTCATGAACTTGTTCACGTCGCGGCCCGAACAGTTGCCGACTTGGACGACCTTCGGCGCCAATTCGAGCGCCGGCAAAGCGATCACGCATTCCTTCGTCGCCCGCAATGCGGCGAAACTGTAATTCGCGCCACTGACGACGCATGCGACGAGCGGCGGCTCAAACTCGACCATCATGTGCCACGACATCGTCATGATGTTTGCGTGGCCCTTGTTGGCGGTCGTCAGCAGGACCACGGGCCCGGGTTCGAGCAATTGGTAGACCTTCGAGAGCGGCAGATTCTTCATCAATCAGCAGCTTAGACGACGCTGCGTCCGCAATTATTGTCCCGGATCAAGCGGGGCGGTACGCCGGCTGCGATAATTGCCTGTTTCTGCGTGTCCTACAGCTTCCATGCCGCAAGTCCGCTGGTACCGAAATCTCGGCGACCGCCTGCAGAAGGTTCGCGGCCACTGGCTGCTGCGTGCCTTCGTGATGGCGACGGCAATTGTGCTCGGCGGCTACCTGTATCGCGACGCGATATTCGGGCAGCCCGTTGAGATTGCCACCGCCGAGCGAGGCGATCTCGTGCAGACCGTCGTTGCGAGCGGCCGCGTGATGACGCCTCAACGCGTCTCCATCAGCGCGGTCGTGACCGAACGAGTCGCGCGCATACCTGTCGAGGAAGGCCAAAGCGTCAAACGCGGTGACGTCCTGCTCATGCTGGACGATCGCGACGAGCGTGCGGCAATCATGCAGGCCGATGCTGCAGTCGCCCAGGCCGACGCCAGGATCCGGCAAATCCGCGAAGTCGCGCTGCCCGCCGCCTTGCAGGCGCTGGCGCAGGCGCAAGCCAACCTGGTCCTGTCGCAGCAGCAATACGACAGGTCGCTGGACCTGAAGGCGAAGGGTTTCGTCAGCCAGTCCGCGCTGGACGACGCCAAGCGCAATCTCGACGTTGCCAAAAGCCAGCTCGAGGCAGCACGGTTGCAGGTCGAGACCAATCGTCCGACGGGCAGCGATTCCCTCGTCGCACAGACCGCGCTGTCCCAGGCGCGCGCAACGCTCGGTGCTGCACAGGCGCGGCTGGATCAGATGGTCGTCCTCGCGCCTGTCGACGGCACGCTGATCGGCCGCAATGTCGAGCCGGGTGATGTCGTGCAGCCCGGCAAGGAACTCATGGTATTGGCGCCGGCCGGCGAAACGCAGGTCGTCGTCGCGATCGACGAAAAAAATCTGTCGCAGCTGAAGCTCGGCCAGAAAGCGCTGGCGTCGGCCGACGCATATCCGCACGAGCGATTCGCCGCCGAGCTCTTCTACATCAATCCCGGCATCGATGCGCTGCGCGGATCCGTCGAAGTCAAACTGCGGGTCCCGACGCCGCCGGATTATCTGCGCCAGGACATGACGGCGTCCGTCGACATCGAAGTCGGGCGGCGCCAGAACGTGCTGACGGTCCCGTCCGGCGCCGTGCTGGACGCCGCAGGTCCCAAGCCCTGGGTTCTCGCGGTCGAAGGCGGCAGAGCCGTGCGCAAGCCTGTGACGCTGGGGTTGAAGGGCGAAGGGCGCATCGAGATAACGGAAGGTGTCTCTGCCGGCGACCGGGTCGTCGCGGCCTCAGCCGGCGGCGTGGCTCCGGGCCAGCGCGTGCGGGCAGCGCCATCCACCAGTAATCGGACATGAACCCGCTCCGGCGGTTCGAGGCGATCGTCGCTTTCCGCTTCATGCGGGAGGGCACGACGCAGACGCTGCTCATCATCTTCGGCGTTGCGCTGGGGGCCGGCGTTATCATTTTCATGTCCGCGTTGCTTGCCGGCATGCAGGCGAACATCGTCCGGCGCACGCTCAATTTCCAGGCTCCCATCGAGATCCTGTCTCCGGACCAGGTGGCGCGCCGCCTGCGCGACAACCAGTCGGAGAACATTGCGGCGCAGATCCAGCCACGCTCTCAGCAGCTGCGCTCGATAGACCAGTGGCAGAAGGTGCGCACGGAAGTCGAGCGCCTGCCCGATGTCATCGGCGTCACTCCCGTCGCCTCGGGTCCGGGATTCGCGCAACGCGGCGATGCGACCAAGGCCGTGACGGTCATCGGTATCGAGACCGAGACTTACTTCAACGTGATCGCGCTCCCGGAAAAAATGATCGCGGGGCGCGACGATGTCGGACCGATCGATATCGTCATCGGCACGGAGCTCGCCAAGGATCTCGGCGTATCCATCGGCGACAAATTGAGCCTCACCACGGCAACGGGCGCTGCGGCCACGCTCACGGTCATCGGAGTGTTCGATTTCGGAAACAAGGGCGCGAACGAACGCAACGTCTACGTGGCGCTTCGCACCGCGCAAAGCCTGCTCGACCTCGCAGGCGGGGTATCCAGCATCGAAGTCAAGGTGCGCGACCCTTTCCAGGCCGAGACAATCGCGCGGCAAATCCGCGCCGGGAACGACATCGCGGTGGAGAGCTGGATCACGACGAACGCCCAGTTCTTCTCCGCCATGGCCGCGCAGATCCTGGCGAATACGCTCATCCGTGTCTTCGTTGGCCTTACGGTTGCGCTGGGAATCGCGAGCGTGCTGATCGTGTCGGTCGTCCAGAAATCCAAGGAGATCGGCATCCTGCGCGCGATGGGCACCGCACGCGAACAGGTGCTTCGCGTATTCCTCATCCAGGGCGCGTGCATGGGGTTCGCCGGATCGCTATTCGGGTCGCTGTTGGCATGGGGATTCCTTCTCCTGTGGCGGGGTGTGGCGAAGAACCCGGACGGCACACCGATGTTCATCGTCGTGATCGAGCCGTCGCTGTTTGCCATAGCCTGCGCCGGCTCGACGCTCGTCGGCACGCTGGCGGCGATGGTCCCGGCGCGCCGCGCGGCGCGACTCGACCCCGCGGTGGCGATTCGTGGCTGATGGTGCCCGCCCGGAAACGCTGCGCCTTGCGGCCGTCCGCAAGTCTTACGCCATCGGCACGCCCGTTGAAATCGAGGTTCTCCATGCCATCGACCTGACGCTGCAGCAGGGCGAGTTCGCTGCCCTGATAGGCCCATCCGGCTCGGGGAAGACGACGCTTCTCAACCTGGTTGGCCTGCTCGACAAGCCGAGCGGTGGAAAGCTAGTGATCGCCGGCCAGGAGGCGAGTTCGTTGAGCGAGTCGGAGTCCACCAGGTTGCGCGGCCGCGCGATTGGCTTCATCTTCCAATATCACTGCCTGCTGCCAGCATTCACCGCGCTGGAGAATGTGATGATGCCGATACTGGCCGCGCGCGGAAAGCTGGACGACCAGATGCGCGAAGCGGCGGCGACATTGCTGGCTCGGGTCGGACTGGAGGCGTGGCAAGACCACAAGGCGTCCGACATTTCGGGCGGACAGCAGCAACGGGTCGCAATCGCGCGTGCCCTGGCGATGAATCCCGTGCTCGTCCTTGCCGACGAGCCCAGCGGCAACCTCGACACGGAAAACGCCGATGCTGTGTTCGACCTGATGCGCGATGTCAATCGAACCATCGGCACCACCTTCCTGATCGTGACCCACGATCCACGGCTGGCGCGACGATGCGACCGCATTATCGAGCTCGTGGATGGGCGGATCGTTTCCGACAAGCCGAATCATGCCGTGGCATCGCTGATTTAGCGGCGCATGGCCAGGACAGATGTTTCGCAGGGCGCCGGCGCTGTCGTCGACGACGAACATCGGCCGTAACGACGGAAGCACGACCATGAGAGCCGAGCCGATTGACTTATCATAGGGCATGGGTTCCACTACTCTCGATCCGCTCGCCGCCTCGATCCTCGCGTTCTGGTTCGGGCCCGCTGGTTCACTCGAGCGCAGCGGCGAACGCGACGTGTGGTTCCGCAAAGACGAAGCCTTCGACGCCGAGATTCGCTCGCGCTTCGGCAACGCCGTTGACATTGCGCTGGCGGGCGGCTATGGCGACTGGTGTGCCACGGCGGAAGGCTCGCTGGCCCGTGTTCTGCTGCTTGACCAATTCACGCGCAACGTCCATCGCGACACGCCGGCGGCATTCGCCGGCGACACGCGCGCATTGGCGACGGCGCGCGATGCCGTCGCCCGGGGCCTCGACCGGGCACTCGATCCTTACGGCCGGTGGTTCCTGTACATGCCGTTCGTGCACGCCGAGGACCGCGACATGCAGCGGCGATCGCTCGAGCTCTTCGGAGCGCTCGCGGAGGAGACCGGACTCGCGGGACCGCTCGAGTGGGCGCACAAGCACGCCGATGTCATTGCGCGTTTCGGCCGGTATCCGCACCGCAACGCCATTCTCATGCGCACGTCGACGCCGGAGGAGGTCGCTTTCCTGACGCAGCCCGGATCGCGCTTCTGAGTAGAATTACGCGATGGAATTCATCGAACTCGTCCTCGCCATGCTGCTGACCGTCGCGCTCGTTGCCGCGCTGGCGCGTTGGTTGCCCATCCCGCTGCCATTGTTGCTCGTGGCGGGCGGCGTCGCGCTGTCCTTCCTGCCGCCATTCAAGCGCGTGCACATCGAGCCGTCGATCTTCTTCCTGCTGTTCATTCCGCCGCTCCTGTTTGCCGACGGATGGATCATCCCCAAGCGAGACCTGTTGGGCGTGCTGCGTCCGGTGCTGCTGTTGGCGTTCGGACTCGTGACGCTCACCGTGGTCGCCGTGGGCTACCTCATCCACTGGCTGGTCCCGGGCATGCCGCTCGCCGTCGCGTTCGCGCTCGGCGCGATCGTGTCGCCCACCGACGCCGTCGCCGTTTCGGCGATCACCGAGCGATTGAAGATGCCTTCGCGCATCACCCACATCCTCAACGGAGAAAGCCTGATCAACGATGCGTCGGGCCTGGTGGCTTTCAAGTTCGCCGTCGCCGCCGTGGCCACCGGTATGTTTTCCTGGATGGATGCCGTCGAGCAGGCCGTGCTGCTGTCAGGCGGCGGCCTGCTGACCGGGCTCGCGGTGGGCTGGGCCATCGGCGAGGTGCGCGTGCGCCTCGCGCGCTACTGCGTCAACGACCCGACGATCCAGACGACGTTTTCGATCCTTACGCCGTTCGCCGCGTACCTCGCGGCAGAAGCGCTCGCGGTCTCCGGCATCCTGTCGGTCGTGGCCGCGGGACTGTATGCAGGCGTCCACGATTCGCGGCACCTCGACACGCCGACGCGGCGGCATGCGATGGAGGTGTGGACGATGCTGCTCTTCGCATTCAACGGCCTCGTGTTCCTGCTGCTGGGCGTGCAGCTGCGCGCCGTGCTGATCCGCCTCGAAGGCGAGACGTGGCTCCAGCTCGCCTGGTATGCAATCGCGCTGGTGGCCGCGCTGATCATCGTCCGCGTCGTGTGGGTTTATCCGGCCGCCTACCTGCCGAGGTATTTCTCGGAAAAGATCCGCACGCGCGAGCCCCCGCTCAATCCGTGGGCCGTGTTCCTCGTCGGCTGGGCGGGAATTCGCGGCTCGGTGACGATGGCCGCGGCCCTGTCGATTCCCTTCATGCTGGACAACGGCGCGCCTTTCCCCGGCCGCGACCTGGTCATCTTCCTGGCCGCCACGACGATCGTGCTCACGCTGGTGCTCAACGCGATCACGCTGCCGCTCTTCATTCGCTGGTTCGGCATCCGCGGCGACGGCAACGCCGAGCGTGAGGAGCGTGCCGCGCGCATCGCGACGGCGCAGGCGGCCATCGATGTCCTTCAGCGGGAATTGCCGAAGCTCAGGCACCCGAAGGAAATCGCGCAGGCGCAGAGGCTCATGGAACTGTACGAGCGCCGGCTGCATTTTCATTCGTCCAATTCGGATCGGCGCGTCGAGCTGGAGTCCGTGCTGTCCGGCGAGCGGCGCCTGGCACTGGCCGCACTCGAAGCGGAACGTCTGGAGCTCTTCTCGTTGCGCGATACCGATGTCATCAACGACGAGACGCTGCGGACGATTCAGGAAGACCTCGACCACGCGGAATCGCTGGCAGCACCGAGCGCGCGCGGTGGGCACTGATCATTACGGCGGTCACGAATGACGACCGCCGCGCCCGCCCCCATCGCGCTGCTCGGCGGGACGTTCGATCCCGTGCATTACGGACATCTGCGCTTCGCCGACGACGTGCGGCGCGCGCTGGGGCTGTCCCAGGTCCGTTTGATTCCCGCGGGCGACCCGCCGCACCGCGACGCCCCCGCGGCGCCGGCCGCGGCGCGGCTCGCCATGCTGCGGCTTGCGATTGCCGAGTTTCCCGGCCTCGTCGCCGACGACCGCGAATTGCGACGCGCCGGGAAAAGCTACACAGTGGCCACACTCACCGAGCTGCGCCACGAATTTCCGCAGAGTCCGCTGCTGTTGCTTCTTGGTGCGGACGCCTTTCGCGGCTTGCCGTCGTGGCACCGGTGGCGGGAGATCTTCGACCTTGCGCACGTCGTAGTCGTGGAACGGCCGGGCGTCGACCTCGCTGCGAGCCTCCCGACGTCGCTGCGTCCGATCTGGGAAGAAAGGCGGGTCGACGACCCGAAGTCCCTGCTTTCGCGACCCGCCGGTGCCATCTACGTGCAGTCGATCGCGCCGATCGATGTCTCCGCCACGACGATCCGGGAGGCACTGGCGCATGGCAATGCTGCCGACGGCTCATGGCGCGGTTTGCTCCCGCCGGCGGTTTTGGCCTATATTGACCTCCATCACCTTTACCGCCAGCGAACGGATGCGCCTTAACAAACTGCAGCAAACCGCCGTTTCCGCCCTCGAGGACATCAAGGCCCGCGACATCACGGTGCTCGATGTTCGCAAGATCACGAGTTTCTATGATTCTCTGATCATCGCCAGCGCCGAGTCGAACCGGCAGGTGAAGGCGCTCGCGCACCATGTCCGTGACAAGCTTTCGGAGGCCGGCGCGACGATCATCGGTGTCGAGGGCGAGGAGACGGGCGAATGGGTGCTCGTCGATTGCGGAGATATCGTCGTCCATATCATGCAGCCCGCCGTTCGTGCCTACTACAACCTCGAGGAACTTTGGCAGGACACAGCCTCGAAACGCCGCGTGAAGGCCGCCGCCTAAAGCCCCCGCGCAGATTTGCGCGGGATGGAAGGCGCCGCCCCGAACGGCATCGCGCAGCAGACCTCAAGTGAATCTTCGCCTCGTCGCGCTCGGCCACCGGATGCCCGCGTGGGTGAGCGCCGGATATGCCGAATATGTGAAGCGCCTGCCGCGCGGATACGCAGTCGAACTCGTCGAACTCAAGCCCGCGCCGCGCACGGCGACCAAGCCGCCCGCCCAAATACTTGCAGCCGAGGCGCTGCGCATTCGCGCCGCCTGCGCCGGATACACGGTCGTCGCGTTGGATGAGCGTGGAGAACCGTGGACCACGCGCCAGCTCGCGTTGAAGCTGCAGCGCTTCCGTGACAAGGCGCAGGACGTGGCGTTCGTCATCGGCAGCGCCGACGGTCTGGACGACGGCGTGAAGCGCGACGCCGCCGCCGTTTTTGCGTTGTCCGCTCTGACGCTGCCCCACGGTCTGGTGCGAGTCGTCCTGGCCGAGCAGCTCTATCGCGCAGTGAGTATTCTGGAAGGCCATCCCTATCACCGAGACGCATTGTCATGAGCAACCCGCGCATCTACTTGGCTTCCCGCAGCCCGCGCCGTCAGGAATTGTTGCGCCAGATCGGCGTCGACTTCGAAATCCTCAGGCTGCGCAGCGCGCCAGGGAGGCACCGCGACGTGGTCGAAGAGACGCGCGACGGCGAGCCGCCGCTACATTATGTCGAGCGCATTGCGCGCACCAAGGCCGGCGTCGGATGGCATCGAATGGAGGAGCGCGGACTGCCGCCGCTCCCGGTTCTGGGCGCCGACACCGAGGTGGTCTTCGAAGACATGGTCTTCGGCAAGCCGGCAGACGCCGACGCGGCACGGAGGATGCTCGAACGCCTTTCGGGCCGCCGGCACGATGTCATCAGCGCGGTTGCGCTGCGCTGGCAGGATGGCGTCGAGATGGCCCTGTCCGTCACGCACGTGACGATGCGCCGTCTCACGGTGGCCGAGATCGCCGGCTATGTCGCAAGCGGCGAACCCTTCGACAAGGCGGGCGGATATGCGATCCAGGGCCGCGCGGCGGCATTCATCACGCGCATCGACGGAAGTTACTCCGGGGTGATGGGTCTGCCACTGGCCGAGACCGCGGCGGCGCTCGCGAAGATCGGCCAGCCCGTGCTGTAAAATCAACGGCATGCATGAAATCCTCATCAATGTAACCCCGCAGGAGACGCGCGTCGCGATGCTCGAGCAAGGCGTCGTGCAGGAGCTGCACGTCGAGCGCGTGAGTGCGCGGGGCCTGGTCGGCAACATCTACCTCGGACGCGTCGCGCGCGTGTTGCCGGGGATGCAGAGCGCCTTCGTCGAAATCGGACTCGAGCGCGCCGCGTTCCTGCACATCGCCGACATCTGGGAACATCGGCAGAATGGCCATGGCGGTGAACAAAAGCCCATAGAGAAGATCCTGCACGAAGGCCAGGCGCTGCTCGTGCAGGTGATCAAGGACCCGATCGGCACGAAAGGCGCGCGCCTTTCGACGCAGGTCAGCCTCGCGGGCCGCCTGCTCGTGTTCCTGCCGCAGGACTCGCACATCGGCATCTCGCAGCGCATCGGCGACGAGGCCGAGCGCGAGAGCCTGCGCGAGCGGCTCCAGCTGCTGCTGCCGGAAGGGCTGGCCGGCGGCTTCATCATCCGCACGATGGCGGAGACGGCATCCGAGCGCGAGATGCAGACCGACATCGAGTACCTGACCAAGTTGTGGGGCGACTTGAACGTGCGCTCGCGCGAGGTGCCTCCCGCGTCGCTCCTGTACCAGGACCTCAATCTCGCGCAGCGCGTGCTGAGGGACATGGCCAGCGAGGAAACGTCGCGCGTCATCGTGGACTCGCGCGAAACCTTCATCAAGATGCAGGAATTCGCGCGCGCGTACACCCCCGCCCTCGCCGAGCGCGTCACGCATTACGTCGGCGACCGTCCGCTCTTCGACCTGCATGGCGTCGAGGACGAGATCGAGAAGGCGCTGTCACGGCGCGTCGACCTGAAATCGGGCGGCTATCTCATCATCGACCAGACCGAGGCGATGACGACGATCGACGTCAATACCGGCGGCTTCGTCGGCGGGCGCAGCTTCGACGACACGATCTTCAAGACCAACCTCGAAGCGTCGCAGGTGATCGCCCGGCAGCTCCGGATGCGCAATCTGGGCGGCATCATCATCATCGACTTCATCGACATGGAGAACGCGGACCATCGCGCCGCCGTGCTGGCCGAGTTGAACAAGGCGCTCGAAAAGGACCGGACGCGCCTCACGGTGAATGGCTTCACGCAATTGGGGCTGGTCGAGATGACGCGCAAGCGCACTCGCGAATCGCTCGCGCACGTGCTGTGCGAGACGTGTCCGACGTGCCACGGGCGCGGCGAGCTCAAGACGGCGCAGACGATCTGCTACGAGATCCTGCGCGAGATCGTCCGCGAGGCCAAGCAGTTCAACGCGCGCGAATTCCGCATCCTCGCGTCGCAGTCGGTGATCGACATGTTTCTGGACGAGGAGTCCCAGAGTCTCGCGCAGTTGGGAGACTTCATCGCCAAGCCGATTTCGCTGCAGGTCGAGACCGTGTATACGCAGGAGCAATACGACATCGTCCTGATCTAGTTGCGATTGACCCACGCGGCCCGCCCAATTTCAGCGCGACGACTGATCCATGTTGACCAGGCTGTGGGTCCGCGCCAAGGCGCTCTTCGCGAAGATCTTCGCGCGCGAGCCGGAGCCCGGCCGGTTCGAATCGGGATCCAAATGGAGCCTGCGCGGTTTCATCGCCACCGCGCCGTTCATCGCACCCAGCCGCGAATACCTGGTCTACGTCCCCAAGGGTCGCTCCATCTGGCGGCGCGCGCCGCTCGTCGTCCTGTGTCACGGCTGCAAGCAGACGCCCGAGGAGTTCGCGCAAGGGACACGCATTACGGACTTGGCCGACCGGCATCAGTTCGTCGTCCTTCTCCCGCGGCAGAAGGAGAGCGCCAACCCGTGGCGCTGCTGGAACTGGTTCGAATCGCACACGGCGGGCGGCTCCGGTGAAGCGGCGATCGTCGCCGCGCAGATTCGCTCCGTGCGCCGCCGCTACCGCTGTCATCGCAAACGCGTGCTGGTGGCGGGCATATCCGCGGGTGGCGCGCTGGCGGCCATCATGGGTGTTCGCCATCCCGACCTCGTCGCGGCGGTGGCTGTGCACTCGGGCCTGGCTTGCGGCGCCGCGAAATCTCCGGTGACCGCCATCGCGGTCATGCAGAGCGGCCCCGAACAGGACGTTGCCGCCCTTGCCGACATCGCACGAGCCTCCGCATCGAAGCAGCCGGTCCGCATCCCTCTGCTCGCCCTCCACGGCGACGCCGACAATGTCGTCGCGCCGCGCAATGCCGCCGCGCTCGTTCGACAATACCTGCATCTCAACGGTCATGCGTCGGCAAGCGATCCCACCGCGCAGTCGTCGGCGCTGCCCGCCGCCGATGCCGAGACGCGGACCACACTGGCCAACGGACGTACCGAAGTCGTCCGCGAATGGCGCACGGATGGCCGGCTGGTCGCGCGCCTGGTCGAGGTCGCAGGGCTGGGGCACGCATGGAGCGGCGGCGATCCCTCGCTGGCGTACAACGATGCCGAGCCGCCCGATGCAACGGAGCTCGTCGGCGCGTTTTTCGCCGATGCATTATCCTGACGGAAATTCGTGACGAGGACAGGCAATGGCCATATCGGCAATGAACCACTTCACCGTGCTGACCGACGACGTGCCGCGCACCGTCGACTTCTACTGCAACCTGCTGGGGCTCACCGAGGGCGCACGTCCGAACCTGGGCTTTGCCGGGGCGTGGCTTTACGCCGGGGATGCCGCGATCCTGCACATCGTCGGCGGCCAGCTGCGCGAAAAGCTGAAGCCGGGTGTCATCGACCACATGGCGTTCTCGGCCACCGGACTTTCCGAGACGCTGGCGATGCTCGTCACGTACAACATCGAGCACACGTGCCGGCGGCAGACCGGAACCAACCTGTGGCAGGTGTTCCTGTTCGATCCCAACGGCGCGCGCGTCGAACTCGACTTCGCCGCCGACGAAGTGCAAACGCGCAAATGAGGCGCGGATGCGACCGCTCAGCGTCGAACCCGACCACCTGGTTGTCGTCGCGCCGGACCTGCGCCAAGGCTGCGATTGGGTCGAGGAGCGCCTGGGAGTTCGCCCGCAGCCCGGCGGCAAGCATGTCGCGATGGGAACGCACAATGCGCTGCTGTCGCTGGGCTTGCGTTTCTATCTCGAAGTGATTGCCGTGGATCCGGAGGCGGCCAAGCCGCCCCGGCCCCGCTGGTTCGACATGGACGAGCCGCGCATGCGCGCTGCGATGGCCGAAGGTCCGCATCTCGCGCACTGGGTGGCCCGCACCGCCGACATCGATGCGGCAGCGGCGCGCCTTCCCGACCTTGGCGTTCCGACGGTCATGGCGCGCGGCGACATGACATGGCGCATCACCATTCCGGATGACGGGCATCGTCCCGGACGCGGACTCGTTCCCACGCTCATCCAGTGGCCCGGCCCGCAACACCCGACGGACCGCATGGCCGATTCGGGCTGCCGTCTTGTCGCGGTCGCCGGCGAGCATCCGGAGCCCGCCCTCGTGCGCGCCGAACTCGCGACGCTGGGGCTTTCGGAAACCATGAAGGTCACGTATGGAAAGTCACCGCGCATCGCAGCGATGATCCGCACCACGCGCGGCGTGGCGACACTGTAGCGCCGCGTCGAACGTCAGGCGCGATACCGTCGTTGGCACCGAACTCGCGCCTATCTCACTGTTCGGCGAAACCGGCCTTGCGCATGCCTGCGTACAGATGCGTTTCGGCAAGGCGCAAGTAATCCGGGTTCATCGAGTAGCCTTTGGACTTGTGGCTGGCGATCGTGTATCCGGGAACCAATCGCAGCAGGTCGGCCCTCGCCGCTGCGGCGTTTCCGGAATCGCCGACTTGTCCATACGCTGCAGCCAGAAATAGATAGATCATCAGTTCGTCCAATCCCACTCCTCTGGCTTTTTCCAGCGATTCGATCGCCGGCCGGTATTCTCCGAGCATCAGCTGTGCTTCGCCAACCGTGGATAGCGTGTCGACCCGCAAGTCGAGCACCAACGCCTTGTTGGCGAGCACGATGGACTCGGCCGGCCGGCCGCTCAAAGTCATCAACGCGGCATGATGCAGCGTGAGCCCGCTGCTGTAGGGTTCGAGGGCAAGACCCCTGGCGCTAGCCTGGAGCGACGCGTTCCACTGCCCCATGAACATCAGCACGATCGATCGGAAGACCCAAATCGCCGGCTGCGAATCGTTGAGGCGCATCGCCTTGCTGGTGAGATCGTTCATCTGCCCAACGAGCCGATCGCGGTCGACACGGACATCGTAGTCGATCTGCTGGGTCAGGACGCGCGTCAAGAGCACGAGGGCCGGAACGAAGTTGGGGTCGCGCTGCAATGCCTCCTCGAGCAGCTCTCCCATGCCCGTCGCCATCTTCAGCGCGTCGCCTTCGGTCCTCTCCAGCGCAAGGGCGCGCATCACATACCCCATGGCCGAATCGTCGGGCGCAGGCTGCGCCGCCACGCGGCGAAGCTCCGCCGAGATGAGGGCCCTCGAAAGATGCCATACGATCGCGTGCAGCACGCGCCATCGCTCGGCGGGGCCCGCCGACTCGTCGAGCGAAACCGACTCGCTCCAGAACTGCTCTCCCGTCGCGCCATCGACCACGCGAAGTCCGACAAGCGTTGCCTCCCGGCTCTGCCGAACCTCCCCTTCTCCAAGATACCGGACGTTGAGCGCTCGCGCCGCGGCCAGAACGTCATCGCGCGCTGCCTTGGCCTGGGCCAGTGGAACCGGAATCACCCGCATGATCGTCGCCGTCCGGGCAAGCATGGCCGTCAGGTCCCGCGTCATCGATTCAGCCTGCTGCGCGGCCGCGGCGTCGCCAGAGAGTGCGACCAGCGGCATAACGCCAATGGACATGGCGGGCGGTTCCGGCGACAGCGGCGATAGCGAAGCTTGGCGCGGAGCGGTTCCGGAAGCCTCCACGGCCGTACCGGAAGTGTCCGCGGCATCCAACGCGACCGCGAATGCGCGGATCGGCCGACCGATGTTCTTCACCTGCCGCTCGCCGATATCGACGAAGGCGACGTCGATGCTTCCGTGCACCTGGTCGCGCACGGCACTGGAGACGCATATTCCGCCCGGCGCAGCCAGTGCTTCCAGGCGCGCCGCGACGTTGACGCCGTCGCCGGCGATGTCGTTACCATCGGCGATGATGTCAGCCAGGTTGATGCCGATCCGAAATTCGATCCGCGCGCCTGCGCTCTGCATGCGGTTCCGCTCCGCCATCGTGCGCTGAACTTCAACGGCGTAGCGCAGCGATGCGTCGGCGCTGCCGAATTCGACCAGCATGCCGTCGCCGGCGACGTTGACGATGCGTCCGCCATGAGCGGCAATCCCCGGGTCGACCACGCTTTCGCGAATTTCGCGCAGCCGGGCGAGCGTTCCCGCATCGTCCTGCTCCATGTGCCGGCTGTAGCCGACCACATCGGCGACGAGAATCGCGACCAGCCTGCGAGTGGTTGGCGACTTCAACTTGCCTCGGTTCAAAGGTGGTGTTCGGCGAGCCACATTCTAAGCCGAACCTTCGCCGGTCACTTGCGAATCATCGCCTCCTCCGGCGGGCGGACCCTGCGGAAAGTCGCGAGCAGCATCAGGTCGTAGGCGATCTTCACGCCGCCCGCGATGACCAGGGGCCAGCCGAACGTGGAAACGCCGAGCAAGTACCCGGCGATGAGCGGGCTCACCGACGATGCGAGGCTTCGCGGAACCGACGTCATGCTTGCGGCGGCGGCCCGCTCGCCCGGAGAGACGATCGCCATCACGTACGAACTGCGCGTGGGAACATCCATTTGCGACAGGGCGCTGCGCACGAGCAGCAGCACGATGACCCAGCCCAGGTCCGGCACGAAGGGCACCACTATCAGCAGCAGGCTCGACGGCAAATGTGTGAAGACCATCGTGTTCACGAGTCCGATCCTGTGTGCGATCCGCACCGCCACCAGGTAGGAGAACGCCGACAGCACGCCGGTCCAGAAGAAGATCGTTCCGGCGACGGCGATCGACAGCTCGAACTTCTCGAAGAGCCACAACGCCAGCATCGACTGGACGATGAATCCGCCGCCGAACGCATCCAGGCTGAACAGCGCAGCCAGCGTGTACACGATGCGCTTCGATTGGCGCAGCGGCGCGGAGGGCGCCCCGGTCTCGGTCTCGAGTTCGGCCGGCAGCCTGCGATAAATGAGGCCGGAGAGAAGTCCCAGAAAACCGTACAGCAGAAACATCGCCTGCATCACGGCCGCCGGACTGACGCTGATCACGTCCGCCAGCCACTCGGTGAGCCCGGCAAACAGCGCACCGACCGCGCCGATCAGTGCGCCCACAAGGCTGTAGCGCGCAAAGATGGCCGTCCGCTGCCGGTCCGGCGCGAGGCGCGAAAGGATCGCCTGTTCCAGCGGCAGGAAAACGCTGACATCGCCGCTCGAGGGGTTGAGCGTGCCGACCACCGCAATGACGAACAGCGGCCAGAATTGTGTAAACACGGCAAACCCAACGCCGGTAGCCGCCATCAACGCCGTCGCGAGCAACAGCAGTGTACGAAAGCGAAGCCGCCACGCGTGCAAACCCACCAGCAGCGTCAGGATGCCCGAGCCCAGCAGTGTGCTAGTGGCGATCACGCCGACCTCGAACGGCGTGAGGCCGAGCGTGATCAGGTAAAGCGGCAGCAGCAGGCTGACGAACCCGTCGCCAAAAGCGCGCAAGCCCCGCGCCCACAACAACCGGCGGATGTCCGCGGAAATCACCGAGGCGGCGTTCCGCCGAAGCTGAAGTCATCGAAGGCCGTCATGCTGTCCGCCTTAGTCCAATGCTTTGTCGGAAATCGCAACGGGACGCGAAACCCCAGTCCCGAACGCTATCCCAGCGCGCCACGCGCCGCGATCGGCCACACGCACTCGACGCGGTCGCCGCGGACGCCGACGATCCAGTCGTACAGGTTGACGGTCGGGTCGCAGTGGCCCGGAATGAGCCAGACACGCTCGCCGATGGCCGGCCGGGCAGCGCCGGCGGCGACGCGCAGCACGCCGTGTTCGTCCGATGCGCCGACGTACTCGAGTCCGTCGGCTGCGTGAACCACCGGCGGCCCGGAATCGAACGCGAACGCCTTGAGCCCGGCGTCGACGATCGCGCGCGAAGGCTCCGGCGCGCTCATCACCGTGGCCGCGACATAGAGACTCTGCTCGAACGCGTGATCGTCCGGCGCCAGCGCGTTGCGGCCGTAGTCGGCGTCCATGAAGATGTACGAGCCCGGTTGCAGCTCGGTGTAGACGCCGCTGTCGCGTTCGAGTTGCCAGGTGCCGGTCCCCGCACCCGTGATCGTGGCGCACGGGATGCCCGCGGCCACGACGGCGTCACGCGTCTCGCGCGCCCAGCCGACCGCCGCCGCGATCGCGGCACGACGCTCGTCCGGGGTGCGCAGATGCTGCGCGGCGCCGTGATAGGCATGAAGACCGCGAAAACGCAGTCCGGGCGCGGCGGCGACCGCGCGTGCGAGCACCACGGCGGCAGGGCCGGGCGCGACGCCGCAACGGTGCGCGCCGACGTCGATTTCCACCAGCACGTTCACGGTGACACCCGCGCTTGTCGCCGCCGCGGAAATCAGGCCAACGACGCCGATGTCGTCGGCGAGCACGCCGACGTTCGCCGTCCGTGCGAGACCGGCAAGGCGCGCGAGCTTGGCGGCGGTGACGACCTCGTTGGTCACGAGCACGTCGCGAATGCCCGCTTCGACGAATGCCGCCGCCTCATCCACCTTCTGGCAGCAGATGCCGATCGCGCCATGGGCAACCTGCTGTTTCGCGATGTCCGGACACTTGTGCGACTTGGCGTGCGGCCGCAACGCGACGCCCGAACCGCGGACCGCGTTGGCCATGAGCTCGAGGTTGCGCTCGAACGGGTCGAGATCAACGACGAGCGCGGGTGTCTCGATGGCGGACACCGCGTCGCCGGGGCGTGCGGGCATGCGTTGCATCAGGATTCCGTCCGGATGGGCAATGGTCCTGGTTATCGCCATTGTAAGACGGCTTTCCATTCCGATCGGAGTTCGCGTACGCTGCAGCCGAGCAGGAATATCCGCCGGGACGCCGGTGTTCACATCCTTGTGATTGCTTCGCTCGCAGCATATGCATTGGCGCTTGTGGTGGCAGCGCAGCCTGCGGCCGCCGCAGCCGTCTCCGTCGACGCCGAGCGCCACGGCGATACGATCGACATCCGCGCCAGCGCCATGCTGAATGCCGACCCGGCCACGGCCTGGCGCGTGCTGACCGATTACAATCGTTATCCCGAGTTCATCCCGGACCTCCACGCAAGCCACGTCGTCGCACGACACGACGCAACGGTCACGGTCGAGCAATCCGGGGACGCGCTGCTCTGGCTTTTCAAGTGGCCGATCAACATCACGTTCGAGGTCCACGAGAGCCCGCCGGGCAACCTGCGCTCGCGCGCGGTGGCAGGCACGCTGCGCGCACTGACGAGCAGCTATATGCTCACGCCGTCCGCTGCCGGCGTCCGGCTCGACTACGTCGGGCACGTGGCGCCTGGCTACCCGTTCTTCGCCGAAATCGAACAGAGAACCGTCGAGTTGAACGTCACGCGCCAGTTCCAGGCACTCGCCGACGAAATCGAACGCCAATCGGCCACCTCGAGGAAATGAACATCCGGCCCTTCGGAAAGGCCGCCATCGCGGCCCTTGTCGCGCTGCTGGCCGCGTGCGCGCCGCGCATCGTCACGCCACCTGAACCGGAAAGGGGCGCGGCTGCAGGCTTTCCCGAGGCGTACTACCGGCAGTTGCGGACAGAGGGAAAACCGGTATTCCGCGTCGACCCGTCCCGCTCGCTCGTGGTCATCGAAGTCCGGCGCGGCGGATCGTTCGCGCAACTGGGCCACGATCACGTCGTCGCGAGCCACGATGTGGCGGGAGCCATCGCGCCGGACGAGGGCCGTGCCGACTTCTACGTGCCGCTCGACAATCTCGTCGTCGACGAGCCCGCGCTGCGGACACGTGCCGGCTTCGACACGCAGCCGGACGCCGACGACATCGCGGGGACCCGCCACAACATGCTGACCAAGGTGCTCGACACCCAACAGTACCCGTTCGCGTTGATCAGCGTGAACGGTTTCGGCGCCGGCGCCGGCGACCGGCAAATCCGGGCTGCGATGACGCTGCATGGAAACACCCGCTCCGTCGGAGCCATCGCCCGCATGGAGAAGACCGCGGACGAAGTGGCCGTTACGGGGACACTCGCGATCGACCAAACCGCGTTCGGCATCACACCGTTCTCGATCCTGAATGGCGCGGTCGCCGTACAGGATCGCGTGAACATCACGTTCGAGCTCCGCTTCCGCCGCGCGGAGTAGCGGGTCGCGCGCTACGGCTTGCTGGAAGCCTCGAGCGCCGCCAGCTGGCCGTAGACCACGCGGCCGATCGCCAGGAGCTGCGCGCGATCGAGGTTGCCCGACAGCGCATAGCTGCAGTTGTCCTCGATCCAGTAGTAGACGCCGACGCCGTCTTCGACGGCGTACCGGAACGCGACCTCGCCGCCTTCCACCGGCTGCTTGCGCACCTGCAGCGACAGCCGCTGCTTGTCGGCGTTCTCGTACATGAACATCGCCGTGGGATTCTCGTTGCCGGCGACGAGCCGCCCGCCGACCAGCGCGAAGCCGGCGCTGTTGAGATCGGGCGCGCGCGACGGCGAAGCCCAGCCGCTTGGACAGCCAGGCGACGAGGCGCTTCTCTTCCGGCGCCCAGATTTCGACCGGCCGATTCGCGTCGGCCGCGTACAGCGCATGCGTGAGCGCGGCCTGCCGCGTGAACGTCGTCGGCGTGCCCTCGCGCTCGAGCTCGAAGTCGCGCGCGAACCAGCCACGTGCCGATGCCGACGACAAGCGCCGCCGCCACGGCCGCCACGGAGCGAGCCAGCGGCGCACCGGTCGCGCGGACGGGCCGACGTGCGGCCGCCGCCAGCAAGCGCTCGGGAATGGGCTCGGCGAGCCACGGATCGAACGCGTCGCGCAGATCGCGCGTTCTGGCGCTTGCGCAGTCGGCCACGCGCGCGGCAAGCGCGGGGTCGCGCGCGAAGGCCTCCTCGACAGCCGCGTACGCGCGACGGCGCGAGCTGGCCGTCGACATAGGCGTTGACGTCGGCGTCGGTGACGGGCAGCGGATTCATTGCGCGCTCCTCACTTGACGATCTTCAGCGACGCGGAGCCCGACGGCGCATCGGCGAACGCGTCGCGCAGCTTCTCGCGCGCGCGCGACAGCCGCGACATCACGGTGCCGACCGGGATTCCGAGCACGGCCGCGATTTCCTCGTAGCGCAGCTCCTCGACCACGGCCAGCAGCAGCACTTCGCGCTGGTCGACCGGCAGGCGGCCGACATGCTGCATGAGCTCGATCAGCTCGACGCGCGTGTACTGCATCGCGCGCACCGGAATCTGCCACGCCTCGTCGCCCTCGCCGTCATCGTCGAGCGACACGTGGAGCTTCTCGTGCCGCGCCAGCGCGCGCTGGTTGACGAAGACGTTGTGCATGATCGTGAACAGCCACGCGCGCAGGTCGCTTCCCGCCGCCCACAGCCGGCGCTTTTCCCAGGCGCGCGCCAGCGTTTCCTGCACCAGGTCGTCGGCGCGCGGTTGACGTCGCCGGTCAGCACCCGCGCATAGCGGCGCAGGCGCGGGATGGCGGCCAGCAGATCCGGCTGCGGCAGTGGCGGGTCGGCGGACGCGGGCGCGCCATGGTCGGATCGCCGGCGGCCGCCGCCCAGGCCCTTCGGCCACGTGCCAGACGCCGTTGACGCCGTCGCCGGTCTTGTCGCCCGGCTTCGCGTCCTTCGACCACGCGTACAGCGGCTTGCCCTTGTACGCCCACTGCTTGCCGCCGTCGTCGCGCACGATGATCGTCCAGTCGCCGGACGCCTTGCCGTCGCCGACGACCAGCAGCGGCGGCCAGTTGGCGGCGCAGGGGCCGTTGCAGGCGCTCTTGCCGCCGGCGTCGCGGTCGAACACGTAGAGCGTCATGCCCTCGGCGTTGGTCAGCGTGCCATCGGCCGCCTTCATCGCCGGCGCCGGTCTGCGCGCCAGCGGTAAGCCGATGCGGCCGAGCAGGACGGCGGCGAGCAGCGAAAGAGCGGTGCGGATCATCGGGATCTCCTTGGATCGAAGGTGCGTGCTACCCGCGGCCAACAGACGTCGCGGATCGTTATTCCCGGCCGCGTGCGGCCCGGAGGGCAGCTGTAGCGCCGATCGGGCAGTTCTACCGGATGAGGAATCAGCGTCGCGAGCCCCAGGAAGATGAAGAATCCGCCGGAATCGGTGACGGCGGTGATCAGCACCGACGAGCCGACAGCCGGATCGCGGCCGAACTTCAGCATCGTCATCGGGATCAGCACGCCCATCGAGCGCCGCGAGCACGAGATTCAGCGTCATCGCGAGCACCATCACGAGGCCGAGCGCGACGTCCTTGTACAGCAGCATCGCGACGAGGCCCATCACGCCGCCCCACACGAGGCCGTTGATCAGCGCGACGATGATCTCCTTGCGGAAGAGCTTGCGCGCATGCTCGCGCGTCACCTGCCCCAGCGCGACCGCGCGCACGATCATCGTGATCGTCTGGTTGCCCGAGTTGCCGCCGATGCCGGCGACGATCGGCATCAGCGCGGCGAGCGCGACCAGCTTCTCGATCGATCCCTCGAACACGCCGATGACGCGCGACGCGATGAACGCGGTGACGAGGTTGATCGCGAGCCACGCCCAGCGGTTCTGGAACGACTTCCACACCGACGCGAAGACGTCCTCCTCTTCGCGCAGGCCGGCCTGCGCCAGCACTTCCTCCTCGCCGCGCTCGCGCACGAAGTCGAGGATCTCGTCGACGGTGACGCGTCCGACCAGCTTGTCGTTGGTGTCGACGACCGGCGCCGACACGAGGTCGTAGCGCTCGAACGCCGACGCGGCTTCGTCGGCCTTCTCGTGCTGCAGCAGCTTGACCACCGGCGGCTGCATCACGCGCCGACACCAGCGTCTCGGGCTCGCTGACGATCAGCCGGTTGATCGGCAGCACGCCGAGCAGCTTCTCGTCGCGGTCGACGACGAAGAGCTGGTCGGTCTGCGACGGCAGCTCGTCGAAGCGGCGCAGGTAGCGCAGCACGACCTCGAGCGTCACGTCGGGGCGCACCTGCAGGTCCTCGAAGTCCATCAGCGCGCCGACCATGTCGTCGTCGAAGGACATCGCCGCGCGCAGCTGCTCGCGCTCCTCCACCGGCAGGCTCGAGAACACGTCGTCCATCACCTCCTGCGGGAGGTCGGGCGCGAGCTCGGCGATCTCCTCGGCGTCGAGCGTCTCCGCCGCGGCGACGAGCTCCTCGGTGTCCATCGACGAGATGAGCGACTCGCGGACCGCTCGGAGACCTCGAGCAGGATCTCGCCGTCGCGCGACGCGCGGACGAGGTCCCAGATGTAGAGCCGCTCGTCGAGCGGCAGCGCCTCGAGGATGTACGCGATGTCGGCCGGATGCAGCCGGTCGAGCTTGCGCTGGAGCTGCGCCTTGTTCTGCCGGGTGACGAGGCTCTCGACGACTCGCCGCGGCCGCTCGTTCGCTTACCGGCGCATGTTCGAGCTGCTCGTGGACGAGGCCCTCGACCAGCCGATGCCGGCGCAGCAGCGCCGTGATCTCGGCCAGCGCGTCCTGCACGCGTTCGCGTGCTTCGGGGCGATCTTCGCCGTCGCTTCGACGGTCTCGGACATGAGTATGGATGCAGACAACGGGCACGCGGCGCAGGACGCCCGAGGCGGCGCATTCTAACCGCTGGACGGAGCGAAACCGTAGCGCTCGCCGCGCCGCGTCGCCTTCAGGGAATGTCCGCGCCGGGCATGCGCGCCAGGATGATGCCGATCTTCCGGTTGAGGCCCGGGCGCTCCCTGGTTGCGCTCGTAGAAGCGCGGATTGGGCGCCATCGCCGCCAGGCGCGCCGCCTGCTCGGCCGACAGCTGCGCGGCGGACACGCCGAAATACTGCGCGCGCCGCGGCTTCCGCGCCGAAGACGCCGCTGCCCCATTCGATGACGTTGAGGTAGATCTCGAGGATGCGCCGCTTCGGCAGCATCGCCTCGAGCATGACGGTGATCACCGCCTCCTCCGCCTTGCGCCAGTAGCTGCGCGACGGCGACAGGAACAGGTTCTTCGCGAGCTGCTGCGTGATCGTCGAGCCGCCGGCGACGACGCGCCCCTTCTTCTGGTTCTTCTCGAGCGCCAGTTCGATGCCGTCCCAGTCGAAGCCCTCGTGGTCGACGAACTTGGCGTCCTCGGCGGCGACCATCGCGCGCTTCAGGTTGCCCGAGATGCGCTCGTACGGCACCCACGGTACTTGAGCTGCGCCTTCGGGATTCTTTCGCGCGCAGCTCGTCCATCCGGTACGCCATGAACGACGTCTCGCCGACCGGATGATCGCGCCACCACAGGATGTGCGCGGCGAACCACAGCTTGCGCGACAGCAACGCCGCGACGGCCAGCGCCGCGACCGATCCAGGCGAGCCAGCGCAGCGACGCCGCGACGCCGGCCCGCGGATGGCCATCAGCTCAGCCGGGCGGGCGCAGCAGCGCGGAAAACCGGCGGCCGTGTCGGGCCGCACGCCGCGCCAGAGGAAGAAACTCTCGGCCGCCTGCTCGATCAGCATGCCGAGGCCGTCGGCCGTGCGCGTCGCGCCGTGCGCCTGCGCCCACGGCAGGAACGGCGTGGGGACGTCCGCGTAGATCATGTCGTAGGCGAACGCGCCGGAAACCACGCTCGGGGACGGCCACAACGGCGGCGCGCGTCGCCGAGGCCGGCGCTGGTCGCGTTGATCACGACATCGAAGGCGCACCCGGCGAGTGCGTCCGTCGACTTGGCGGCAACCGGCGCGTGCGGCGCGAACGATTGCGCGATGGCATCGGCCTTCGCGAGCGTCCGGTTGCATAGGGTCACCGAACGCGGATGTTCGGCGAGCAAGGAACTCATGATGCCGCGCGCCGCGCCGCCCGCTCCCAGCACGAGCACGTCGCGCCCGGCCAGCGCGACACCGAGATTGTGCGTGAGGTCGCGCACGATGCCCGGCGCCGTCGGTGTTGTCGCCGTACCAGCCGGTGCCTTCGCGCTTCAGCGTGTTCACGGCGCCCGACAGCTTCGCGCGGGGGCTGTGCGCGATCGGCGAGCGCGAACGCCTCGAGCTTGAACGGCACCGTGACGTTGAGTCCCCGGCCGCCACTTCGGGCAAACGCCTCGACGGTCGCGAGAAAGCCGTCCCGCGGCGCGAGCAGCCGCTCGTAGGTCAGCGCCTGCCCGGTCGCACGCGCGAACGCCTCGTGGATCTGCGGCGATTTCGAGTGCGCGACGGGATTGCCGATGACGGCGTACTTGTCCAAGGCGATGAACGCGGGCGGGTGAAGAGGCGGCTTGCGCCGGGCAATTGCGCGGCGCGAAACCCTAGAGTTTACCGCCTCGCCGCGCTGCGACTTCGCCGGTTGCTCTGGAACTACTGCGATACGAGCGCGTCGCCCTTGGTGAACGACCACGTGCGCGTGATGTGCAGGATGTCGGTGTCGCGCTTGATGTCCGGCGGGAACGGCGCGAACGGCGCCGACATCTCGACGATCTTCACGGCGGCAGCGTCGAGGATGCGGCTGCCGGAACCGCGATTGACCTCGATGTTCTCGACGCTGCCGTCGCTCTTGATCGACACGGTCAGCAGCAGGCTGCCGTACAGCTTCTGCTGGCGCGCGGCCTCCGGATAGTTGAGGTTGCCGATGCGCTCGATCTTGAGGCGCCAGTCCTCGACGTAGCGGGCGAACCGGTATTCCTCGGCCCGCGCGCCGACGAAGCGCCGCTTCGGCCGCTTCTGGTACGCCTCCATGTCCTTGGCGATCTGCGCCTCGAGCTTCATCGCCTCGAGCGTGCGCTGCATCAGCTCGTCCGCGGTGGGCAATGCCGTCTGTTCGGGGGCGTCGACCGGCTTCTGCTGGACCGCGGCGACCGGCGCCGAGCGCAACTGCGTCATCAGCTCCCGGGTCTGCTGCTCCGAGCGTTTCGACCCTTTGCGTGGCGACGGCCACCTGCTGGTCGGGATTGTTCCTCGGCAGCACCGGCAGCGGCGTCTTCGCGCGCCGGTCGGCATCGGTGTTGCCGCCACCGTCGAGGTTCGCCTGCGCGAGGATGTCGGCCTTGGTCGGCTTCGCCGTCGTCTTGGCGTTGACCAGCGCGACTTCGAGCGGCGGCCCCTTGTCGGTCAGCTTGGTCAGGTCGAACGGCGAGAAATGGATCGTCAGCACGATCGCGTGCACGAGCAGCGAGCCAGCAGCGCGTAGGTGAGCAGCTTGTCGTGGCGCGGCGAGACGAGAGCTTCGGGCGGAATGTGCGCCGGCGGCAGCGCGCCGGCCGGCGCGATGTGCGCGGTGCGCCGCGGAGGCGGCTTGGCAGAGGCGCCGGCGGCGGCGCCTTCGCGACGACCGTCATCGGCGGAGGGACGGCGACGGGTTTCGCCGCGCGGGGTGCGGCAGGTTTCTTGCTTGCGGCGCCCGCGGCCGGGGCGCGGCGCGCAGGGACAGGCACCAGCGCAGGCGGTTCGTCCGGAACCGGCACCAAGGCAGGCGTTTTCGGCGGAGAAGCGCGTCGCGGCAAGTCCGGCCACACGGGGAAACGGGACGCCCTATTGTAGCAAGGGTCATGCCGTTGTCATGGCCGATTGCGGCCGCGGCGCGCTCACACGAAATCGGCCAGGCTGGACCGGCGTAGCGACATTCGAGCGTCGCGTGCAGGAGATCGACGCGGCCGATCGCCACGCGCACCGGCGTCTCCGGCGGCAGCGGCGGCAGGTCGGCCAGGCGCAGGATCCAGCGGCAGGCGGTCGAACCGGACGAGGTTCTCGCGGATCACCGAGGCCGTCGTCTCGGCACACGTTTTCCTGCACCAGCCAGCGCAGGCACCAGTAGTGCTCCATCCGGTCCTGGAATTCCGCGTAGTGGCTGTACGTCGCCTCGAAGTCCGCCAGCGCCGCGAAGAGCTCGGCATCGTTTTCCGCGTACGGCGGCGCGTCTCCCGCGACCACGGCCAGCAACTGCCGCTGGTTGACGAGGTCGCTGTAGCGGCGCAGCGGCGAGCTCGCCCACAGGTAGTGCGTGAGGCCCAGGCCCTGGTGCTCGCCGGGACGCGTGCTCATCTTCACCTTGCCGCCCGCCTGCACGCGATACAGGCCCGCGGCGCCGCGCTGCGGCGAGCGAGCTGTCCCCACGTGTTGTTGACGTGGATCATCAGCTCGGCGACCAGCTTGTCGAGCGGGCTGCCGCGCTCGCGCGGCGACGATGGCCACGCGGCCCTCGCGCGTCCGCATCCCAGTCGACGTCGAAGCTGTAGTCGATGCGATTGACGTCGGTCTTGCCGCGGCGCGCGGACAGATGCTGCGCGAGTCTTCCACAGCGCGCGCAATTCGTGCGTCCACGGCGGATCGGACGGCGACGGCAGCGCGTTGGCGAACGCGTCGGACAGCGTGGAAAGGCGCAGGTTGGCGGCGATCGGCACGCGATCCACGCCGCGTTGCGTGCGACAGCGGCACGCCGTCCGGCATCCGTCTCGATGTAGAGCGACAGCGCGGGCGCCGACGTGCCCTGCCGCAGCGTGAACGCGGCGACCGCCGCTTCGGGGAGCATCGTCAGCTTGCGGCCGGGCATGTAGACGGTCGACAGCCGCTCGCGCGCGATCGCATCGAGCGCGCTGCCCCGCGGAATGGCCAGCGCCGGGCAAGCGATGTGGATGCCGATCTCGATGTTTCCGTTCGTGAGCTCGCGCACCGAAAACGCGTCGTCGATCTCCGTCGTCGTCGCGTCGTCGATGGAGAACGCGCGCACGTCGGCGCGTGGCAGATCCGGCACGTGCGGCAGCGCGCCCCAGTCCGGAAACGCGACGCCCCGCGGAAAGGCCTCGGCCAGAAAGCGGTTGAAGTGATAGTCGTGCGTCGACGGAATCGCGCCGCACGCGGCGAGCAGATCCAACGGATTCGTCTTGGCGGCATCGCACGCCGCCGCGAGCGCCTTCCACTCGAGCGCGTTCTTGTCCGGCTTGTACAGCAGCATCGACAGCTTCGGCGCGAATTCCGCGGGCAGCCGGTGCGCGCCGAGGTCCGCGACCCATCCGGCGATCTGCGCTGCCTCGCGCTGCTTGCGCTCGACCGATGCAAGCGCCGCCTGCAGCGATTCCGGCGGCGCCTTGCGGTAGCGTCCCTTGCCCTTCTTGTAGAAATACATCGGCGACGCATGCAGAAGCATCGCGACCGCAGCCGCCTGCGCGGGTGTGGGGTGCGCGCCGTAATATTCGCGCGCCAGCTCCTCGAAGCCGAATTCGCCGTCGCCGATCGCCTCCCACAGGAACGCGGGTCGAGTTCGGCGGCCAGCTTCTGGCCGTCGGCCAGGATCGCGCCTGCGGCGGGGGAAGCGAAGCGCAGCAGCACGGCGCCCGACTTGATCTTGAGCCGCTTGCCCGACGCCGCCTCGACCTGCAGCGACGCGTCGTTGTCGGCGAGAACGGACCCGGCCTTCAGCTGACCGTCGTCCTCGAACAGGACATTCATTGGGGGAACGGGCACGCAAGGCGCGCCGCCGATATATGGGTTGGACCGCGGCTTGCAAATTATACCGGGCGAGAGTCGGCCGATTGCGGGAAACGCGTCGTTCCTGCATAGTCGGCGGCTCGTCGTTAAGGGAGGCGGCAATGGAATACCGGCGGTTGGGCTTGAGCGGTCTGGAAGTGTCACCCATCTGCCTCGGCACGATGATGTTCGGCGACCGCACGGACGCCGCGGCCGCGCAGCAGATCGTCGACGCGGCGCGCGGCGCCGGCGTCAATTTCATCGACACCGCGGACGCCTACGCGAAGGGCGCATCCGAGAAGATCGTCGGGCAGGCGATCAAGGCGGATCGCTCGCGCTGGATCCTCGCCACCAAGGTCGGCAACGTATTGACCGCGAAGCCGCACGACGGCGGACTGTCGCGGCGCTGGGTCCTGCGCGCGTGCGACGAGAGCCTGGCGCGCCTCGCCACCGACTACATCGACATCTATTACCTGCACAGGGACGATCCCGACACGCCGATCGCCGAAACCGTCGGCACCGTAGCGGACCTGATTCGCTCCGGCAAGATCCGTTACTTCGGCATCTCGAATTATCGCGGTTGGCGCATTTCCGAAGTGGTCAGCGAATGCGAAGCGCAGGGCGTGCAACTTCCGGTGGTGTGCCAGCCCTATTACAACCTGTTGAACCGGATGCCCGAGGTGGAGATCCTGCCGGCCTGCGATCACTACGGCATCGGCGTCGCCACCTATTCACCGCTGGCGCGGGGCGTGCTCACGGGCAAGTACGCGCCGGGCGGCAAGGGTCCCGAAGACTCTCGCGGCGCGCGCGGCGACCAGCGGATGCTGGAAACGGAATTTCGCGAGGAGTCGTTCGTCATCGCAGCCAAGTTGACGCAGCACGCGCAGAAGACGGGCCGCACGCCGACGCAATTCGCCATGGCCTGGACGTGGGCCAACCAGATCGTGACCAGCGTCATCGCCGGCCCGCGCACGCTGGAACAGTGGAAAGACTACGTCAAGGCGATCGGCACCCCATGGACCGCCGAGGATGAAGCGCTGGTGGACTCGCTCGTGCGGCCGGGTCATCCGTCCACACCCGGCTACAACGATCCGCAGTATCCGTTCTACGGACGCGTGCTCGACTGAAGTTGCAGTCTCAACGCGGCGGCTTCGGCGAGTTCGGCGGCAACCGCTCCCCGGCCGGTACGGCAAAGGGCAGGCGATTTTCCGCCGGCGGCAGCGGGCACGACCAGCGCTCGTCGTACGCGCAGGACGGGTTGTACGCGTAGTTGAAGTCGAGTACCAATTCGCGCTCGCCGGCGCCCAAGTCCGCGCCCTTGATCGTGTCGTAGAGGTAGCGGCCGCCGCCGTAGGTGTCCGCGCCGCTCGTGGCATCGGCAAACGGAAGCCAGATGCCTCCGCCGTAGCCCTCGAGCCAATACACGGCAAGGCGCGCCTGGCGGCCGCCGACATTGAAGCGCACTTGGGCAATTCGCGTGCAGCGCAGTATGCCGTCGGTGGCGAGCGAGATTTCGAACGTGTGGTGCTTGACGGCGGTCTCGATGACGCCGATGAGTCGCCACGCCGGCGCATAGGCGTACCAGGCAACGCCACGCCAATCGCGCCGGCGCTCGGGGGCGATCGGGCTTTCCGGATGCTCCATGAAGAGGCGATCGCGCGCGGCGCGAAAGCGCTGCGCCGTGCCGGCCGGATCGGCGTTGCTCGCGCGCACGGCCGCGTATTCGACCGCGATGCTGCGCCGCCATCCGGCCAGTGTGAAGGGATTCGACGGCGCTGTCATCGATCTGTTCTCATGTGACCTTTGGCTTGACCTCGTTGGCCACGCCGTGCGGAACGTGACCCGACGGAACGTGGTGCGACGCCGACTCGACATGCCGCGTCTGGTCGTCGAAGAAGAAATCGGGCTCGAATTCGCGCAGGAATGGGCCTTTCTCGCGGCCGCCCAGGAACATCGCTTCGTCGACGTTCACGTTCCAGTCCATCAGCGTGCGGATGGCGCGCTCGTGCGCCGGCGTGCTGCGCGCCGTGACGAGCGCGGTGCGCAGACGCATCTGGACGGACCCGCGGTCCACGCGCTGCAGCCGGTGCAGCGCCTCCAGCAGCGGCTTGAACGGCCCCGGCGGCAGCGGCCGCTGTGCATGGTCTGCCTCGTGCGTCTGGAAGGCGTCCAATCCCTTCGCCTGGTATACGCGCTCCGCCTCGTCGGCGAACAGCACGGCGTCGCCGTCGAAGGCGATCCGCACTTCGTCCGGATGCGAGTCGGTCACCAGCGACTGCGTGTAGACCATCGCCGCCGGAAAGCCGGCGTTGAGCGCGCCGCGGACGTCGTCGGCGTTGGCGGACAGGAACAGGTTGGCCTTCAGCGGTCCAAGATACGAAAACGGCGCGCGCCCGCGCGTGAATACGCCACGCTCGATGCCGAGCGCCGCGCCCTTCACCGAGCGGAAGACGCGCAGGCCCGACACCGGGTCGTTGCGCGACAGGATCACGACCTCGACGCGCCGCACGCCGTCGGCGTTGAACGCCAGCAGCTTGCGCACCAGCGGATACGCGACACCCGGTTTGGCGGGCGACTCGAGGCGCTCCAGCTGCAGCCGCATGTACTCGCGGTCGTCGGCCGTCTCGAAGACCCGGTTCTCCTCCTCGAAGTCGAACAGCGCGCGCGAGCTGATCGCGACGACCAGTTGCTCTGCGGGAGAGGGGTCACTCATCGGAAAAGTATACGCCCGCCGCGACGCGCGATCGGCGACCCCTTACTCGACCCGCCTTAAGCGTCGTGCTCCAACTCGCGCAGCACTTCGCGCAACTGGCCGACTGCCCACTCGAGGTCCGCCTGCGCGATGTTGAGCGGCGGCGCAATGCGCACGACGGTGCCGTGCGTGTCCTTCGACAGGATGCCGCGCGCCAGCAGCCGGTCCACCACTTGCCGCGCCGGCAGCCGGCGCGGATCGATTTCGATGCCGATGTAGAGACCGCGCCCGCGCACGTCGCGGACCAGCGGACTTGCGAGCGTTGCAAGCTCGCCCATCAACCACGCGCCGAGCTCCCGCGAGCGTTCGCAAAGCTTCTCCTCTTCCAGCACGTCGAGCGCCGCCATCGCCACGGCAGCCGCCAGCGGATTGCCGCCGAACGTGCTGCCGTGGTCGCCGGGCGTGAATACGCGCATCACGTCGTGCGTCGCCACGAACGCCGACACCGGCAGCAGGCCGCCGCCCAGCGCCTTGCCGAGGATCACGCCGTCGGGCTTGACGTTGTCGTGCTGGCACGCCAGCAGGTAGCCGGTGCGGCCGAGCCCCGTCTGGATCTCGTCGCAGATCAGCAGCACGTTGCGTTCGCGGCAGATGCGCGCGCATTCGGCGAGATAGCCCGCGGGCGGCACGATGATTCCGCCCTCTCCCTGGATCGGCTCGACCAAAAACGCCGCGGTGTTCGGCGTGATGGCGGCGGCGAGCGCCGCCGCGTCGCCAAACGGAATCGTCACGAATCCCGGCGGAAACGGCCCGAACCCCTCGCGGTATTGCGGCTCCGACGAGAATCCGACGATCGCGATCGACCGCCCGTGGAAGTTGCTTTCGCAAACGATGATCTCGGCGCGCTCGGCGGCAATGCCCTTGACGCGATAGCCCCACTTGCGCGCGGCCTTTAATGCTGTCTCCACCGCTTCGGCGCCTCCGTTGGACGGCAGCGCACGGTCCAAGTGGGTCAATTTCGCCAGACGCTCGAGTAGCAAAGGCAGCCGGTCGTTGTGGAACGCGCGCGACGTGATCGCGAGCTGCTGCGCCTGCGCGACGAGCGCCGCCACGATTTTCGGGTGCGCGTGCCCGAAGCTCACTGCGGAGTACGCGCTCATGAGGTCCAGAAAGCGCTTGCCGTCGACATCCGTCAACCATGCGCCGGCACCTTGTCCCAGGACGACTGGAAGCGGGTCGTAGTTACGCGCACCGAAGGCGTTTTCACGCTGGATGTATGCGGCGGTCGCCTTGGAGACCGTGCGCAATGCGGGCCGCTCGACATGCATTGGTGAAGTCATAGGCGCAATGCTACGCCTGACGCCTCGCGGCCTGCCAGCGCCGGTGCAGGGCGGTGACGCGCCCGCAAGATCACGCAGCACGGGCGAAGCGCAGGATAGAAGGAATCTCGCCGTCGATGTCCTCCCATCCATGGTCACCGCCGCCGGCAATGTACTGCCACGCGCCGGCATAGCGTCTTACCGCCTCGCTCCAATCCAGCAGTTCGTCGCCCGAGCGCATCAGCAGGAAGTAACGCTCCATGCGCGTGAGGCGAGCAACCGACAAAGCCTCGAGTTCGGCGAAGTGTTCGGCCGTGAGTTCCCATGCTTCGCCGGTATGCAGGTTGCGCTGCGGCCCGAGATACGTCGTCAGCGACGTCGCCGGCCGCACCGCGGGATTGATGACCACCGCGCGCGTGTCATATTTCTGGGCGAGCCATGTCGCGTAGTAACCACCCAGCGAACTGCCGACGAACGTCAACGTCGTGATGTCGCCGACGTTCGCGTCTACCCACGCACACACATCGCGCATCGCGGTCGCGGGATGGTGGTGGAGCCGTGGCAGGTGGACGCGTGGAGGGCCGGCCAGCGCCGCCGCCACCGCAGCGAGCTTGCGTCCCTTGATGGATTGCGGCGACGAGTTGAAGCCGTGCAGGTAGACGAGCGTGGCGCGCATCATCCCGACGCGAGCTTCTCCAGCAGCATTTCGTGCACACCGCCGAATCCGCCGTTGCTCATGACAAGAATGTGATCGCCCGGTCGCGCCTCAGCGACGACTGCCTGCACCAGTTCCGGCAATTCCTTGCAGACCGTTGACTTGCTTCCGAGCGGCGCCAGCGTTCCGGCGACATCCCATCCGAGGTTGGCCGCATAGCAGAACACGCGATCGGCCGCGGCGAGGCTGCCCGGCAGCGCGTCCTTGACCGCGCCCATCTTCATCGTGTTCGAGCGCGGCTCGAGAACCGCAAGGATCCGCGCGCCGCCCCGCGCTTCGACGCAATCCATCGATCGTCGTCGCGATGGCCGTTGGATGGTGGGCGAAGTCGTCGTGGACGGTGATCCCGCGCACGGTACCGCGCAGTTCCAGCCGCCGCTTCACGCCGCGGAATTTCGCGAGCGCGGCGAGTCCGTGCGCCACCGGAACGCCCACGTGCCGCGCCGCGGCCAGCGCCGCCAGCGCGTTCAACTGGCTGTGGCGCCCCAATTGGCCAAATGCGAGCGTTCCCTGCGGCGCGCCACCCAGGAGGATCGAGCCGTCGACGGCGATGGTCCAATCGGGTCCGGTACCGGCGACCTCCGCGAGGCCGAAGCGCTCGACTTCGCTCCAGCAGCCGCGCGCGAGCACGCGAACGAGGCTCGCCTCGCCGCCGTTGACGATGACGCGGCCGCTGCCCGGAATCGTGCGGACGAGGTGGTGGAACTGCGTCTCGATCGCGGCCACGTCCGGAAAGATGTCGGCGTGGTCGAATTCGAGGTTGTTGAGGACCGCCGTGCGCGGCCGGTAGTGGACGAATTTCGAGCGCTTGTCGAAGAACGCCGTGTCGTACTCGTCGGCCTCGATCACGAAGAACGCGCTGTCCGTCAGTCGTGCGGAAACCGCGAAGTCGACGGGCACGCCACCGATCAGGAATCCCGGTTCCAGTCCCGCGTGCTCAAGGATCCACGCGAGCATCGCCGACGTCGACGTCTTGCCGTGCGTGCCGGCAACCGCCAGCACCCACTTGTCGTGCAGGACGTTCTCGTACAACCATTGCGGCCCGGAAACGTAGGGCAGGCCGGCGTTCAGGATCGCTTCGATCAGCGGATTGCCGCGCGAGACGACATTGCCGACGACGAATATGTCGGCGCCCTTCGCGGCTCCCGCCCAACTGCGCCGGATCCCAGCCTTCCGTGAGACCGATGCCGAGCTCCTTCAGTTGCGTGGACATCGGCGGGTAGACATTGGCGTCGCATCCGGTGACCGTGTGCCCGGCCCGCTTCGCGATCGCGGCGATGCCGCCCATGAACGTGCCGCAGATGCCCAGGATGTGCAGGTGCATCAGGCCCCCTGTGCAAGGACGGCGAGCGACGCGTGCCGGCGCCAGCCGCGCAGGAACCACGCGTACGCGAGAACGTTGCCGACGAGCACGAGGCCGAACGCCAGGCGGAGGCCCGCCGCATCGTCGTAGCTCGAGTTCGCACGCGCGCAAGCTCGGCGACCACGCCGATGCCCCATTGCAGGACAAAACTGCCGGCGAACATCAAGCAGGTTGAGCGTCGTGTTCGTGCGGCCGACGAGATCGCGGCCGAAGCCTTCGTTCAACACGGTGAACGCGAGCACGTTGACCGCGGATCCCAGCCCGTACAGCGACCACCAGAAATAGCTGCCGGGCAACCGTAGGAAGATGCCGGCCAGCGCGAAGGTCGCGATGGCGAAGCCCGCCGCAAACAAGTGGCGCGCGTGGACGCCGCGCCGCGCGAGTTCGGTGCCGAAGAAGCCGAGGGCCGACGTAAGCCCAGCAGGACGACGACGCCCATCCACAGCAGATGGCGCGCCGCGCCCGCGCGCGTCTGCCCGTCCACTTCCATCATCCATGGCACCGCCCACAGGCCCTGGATCGCCATGAACGATCCCATGCAGAAGGCCGCCAGCGGCGCAATCCACCAGAAACGCGGATGACGGATGACGGTGCGCACGCCTGCCCACTGCGCGCGAAAGCCCGTTGCGTGCGCGGGCTTGTCGATGTCGGGCACGCGCCACGCGATCACGAGCGCGACAACGAACGTCGCTGCCGCCAGGATCACGAATATCGTTCGCCAGTGCGCTACCCGCAACGCCAATTCCAGCGGCGTCGTCGCGGCAAGCGCGCCCAGTCCGCCGGCAACCATGATCCAGCCCGACAGCGATGCCTGCCGCTCCGCGCGGATACCACGTCGCGATCGCCTTGAGCGGCGCCATCAGGCACGCGCAGACACCCAGGCCGATCACGGCGCGCGCGAAGGCCAACCCGGCCAGGGACTCGGCGTACGCGAAGAGCATCGCGCCGAGCGCCGCGATGGACAGCAGAACGGGTTCGACGCGCCGCGGACCATAGCGATCGAGCAGCATGCCGACGGGAAGCTGCGCGGCGCCGAACGCCAGGAAGTACGCGCTCGTCAGCAGGCCCAGCGACGACGGGTTGAGCGACAGGTCGCGCGACGAGTTCCGGCGAGATGACGGCATTGACCGTGCGGAACAGGTACGACAGCAGGTACGCCGGCCGCGAACGCGAAGTAGATGCGAAGGAAGGACACCAGGCGCTAGTTTCTGAAAATGAAATAGGCGGATCGGAGCGGGAGCGGATGGTGAACGGTGATGGCCATTATCGCCGATACGCCACCGCGCGCCGACGTCACCCCAGCGGCAGCGTCACCGTCACGACCACGCCCGCGCCGTCCGCGCGGTTGCGCGCATCGGCGCGGCCGCCGTGGAACTCGGCGATCAGCCGCACGATGTAGAGCCCCAGCCCCAGGTGCGGCTCGGCCGCATCGCCGCCCGCGCGCACCGACACCATCGAATCGAACAGGCGCTCGGCGAGCGTCCGGCAGCGGCGGTCCCTCGTTGCTCACGGACAGCACCGCGTCGCCGCCCTCGCGCTCGAGGCGGACTTCGACCGGCGCGCCCTTGCGCGAATTCGACGGCGTTGGCGACCAGCTTGTCCAGCATCTGCGCGATGAGATCGGGCGCGCCGTCGACGCGGATTTCGTCGCTGCGCGGCGCTGGTAAGCGATGTCGCGGCCGCCGGATACGCGAGCCGGTAGCCGTCGACGCAGCCGGCGACGACCGGCGGCGAGATCGAAGCGCTCGCGCTCGGCATCGGCCAGGCTCTGCTCGAGCCGCGCGGCCTCGGTCATCCGCGTCAGGATCTGCGTCAGCCGCGCGAGTCCCTCCTGCGCGCGCGCCATGTAGACGCGCGCGTCGTCGGGCAGCGGCGTCGGCCTTGAGGTTGTCGAGCGACGAGCGCACGACGGCGATCGGCGTGCGCAATTCGTGCGACAGCCGGCTCGCCATCTTCTCCTGGTAGCTCGCGTAGTCGGACAGCCGCGCCAGCACGCTGCCGAAAGCTGCGCGACAGGTCGCCGATCTCGTCGCCGGCGCGGCGAGCTCGCCAGCGGCGCCCGCACGCGGCCCTGCTCGTCGATCGCGCGCTCCGCGTCGTCGCGCAGCCGCCGGATGCGCGCCGACAGCCACGTCGCGTACAGCGTCAGCGCGAGCGAGCCGACCAGCAGCACCGCGAGCACGATGTTGAACAGGCGCTCGAACGCGCGGTTGCGCTCGGCCAGCACCGCGTTGCCCGTCTCCTCGACGACCACCGCGCCCTTGCACCTGGTCGCCGACCCAGATCGGGTGCGCGGCGCTGACGATCACCGCCTTGCCGTCGGACGTCGGCCGGCGGTCGGTGGTGAGGATGCCGGCGAGCGCGCCTTCGACGTCGCGGCCGTGCGGCGCGCCGCTGCGTCGCCGCGTCGTCGCTGAAGTCCTCGTCGGCTGTTCCAGCACCAGCGCGTAGAGCCGGCCGATCGTCGCGCGCGCGAGCCGCGCCCACAGCGACTCGGCGCGGCGCGTCCGCCGGCGGCGTCTTGAGCGTGCCGGCACGCGCGAGCACGGTGCCGCCGCGGTCGATCACCCAGATGCGCGCCGTCGTGCGCGACAGGCCCTCGATGATCTGCGCGATTTCCGGCGATGCCGACGGCGGCAGCGATCGCGCCGCCCTTCGTGCCGTCGCCGGCGCGCTCGCGCGCGAACGACGCGATCGGGTCGGGCGGCGACGGCAAAGAGGCGCGGCCGGTCGTGCAGCGCGGTGGCCACCGCCTGCGCCGTGCCCGCGAGCGTGCGCTCCTGCGCGTCGCGCAGCACGCGCTCCAGCTCGCGCACGTACTCGACGCCCAGCCACGGCAGCGCGAGGAACACGGTCAGGACCAGCAGCAGTTGCGCGCGGATCGACAGCGCGATGCGCGGCAGTCTTCATTCCGCGTTCCAGCGATAGCCCATGCCGTAGACGGTTGCGATGCGGTCGAAGGCCGGGTCGACCGCCTGGAACTTGCGGCGGATGCGCTTCACGTGCGAGGTGATCGTGCTGTCGTCGACGACGATGTTGGCGTCGCGCATCAGCGCGTCGCGGTCCTTGACGTGGCCGGGAAAGCGCGCGAGCGCGTGCACCATCCAGAACTCGGTCAGCGTGAGGTCGACGCGCTGGCCGTTCCAGTCGACGGTGAGGCGCTTCACGTCGAGCGTGAGCGGCCCGCGCTCGAGGATGTCCTCGCGCGGCCGGCGGCGCGGACAGCAGCTCGCTGCGGCGGAACAGCGCGGCGATGCGCGCGGCGAGATGCGGCAGGCTCGCGTCCTTGGTCAGGTAGTCGTCGGCGCCCAGGCGCAGTCCGGCGACGACGTCGAAATCGCTGTCGCGCGCCGACAGGAAGATGATCGGCAGCGTCGCCGACAGCGCGCGCAATTCGCGGGTCAGCGCGAAGCCGCCGTCGACGTCGTCGCCCAGGCCGATGTCGACCAGCGCGAGGTCCGGCAGCCGCGTGCGAAACGCGGCCAGCGCCTCGGCGCGGCTGGCGTACGTCGCGACCTCGTAGCCGTGCCGGCGCAGCGCCTCCGCGTAGTTGGCGCGGATCGCGGGTTCGTCCTCGACGATGGCGATGCGGCGGCTCATGGCGGCGATCCTCGATGGATGCGCACGGCGTGCTCGAGCGCCGACTATACCGCAGCGCCGTGCCGGCACGTGCCGGGCCCGGCCGCAACTGCCACCGGTTTGCCATATTTCTTCGCCGGATTGCCCCTTTGCGCGCCGCGTCGCGCCGCATTGCGCGCGCGCAATGGGCTCCATGGACGGCGCTATCGCCGGCGGGCGCCGACCTGCGGAAGTCGACAACCCATCCGCCGCGCGCATCGAACCTCACCGGAAGCGCCACATGGCCACACGTCGACAGGATCGCCGGCAACGGCGTCCTGCGCCGCGAGTGGCGCGAACTCGGGCGGCTGGCGCTCGAAAGCCTCGCCACCGGCCTCTTCGTGAGCCTCGTGCTGGCGCTCGCCGTGTTCATCGTCAGCTTCGAGGCGCAGGCGGCAGGCAGCGGCGGCGACATCGGGCCAGGGCACGCTGCTGCTGCGCGACGAGGCGACGGCGAGAAGGTCGCGGCGCCGCTCCTGTTCACCGACGTGCACATGGACGTGAGCGGCATGGTCGCGCGCGTGCAGGTCACGCAGCGCTTCGTCAATCCGACCGCGCAATGGCGCGAAGGCGTCTACGTGTTCCCGCTGCCGGAGAAGGCCGCGGTCGACCACCTGACGATGCACGTCGGCGAGCGCGTCATCGAGGGCCAGATCAAGGAGCGCGCGCGAAGCGCGCCGCACGTACGACAACGCGAAGGCCGAAGGACGCAAGGCGACGCTGGTCGAGCAGGAGCGGCCGAACATGTTCACGACGAGTGTCGCCAACATCGGGCCGAACGAGGAGATCGTCGTCGCGCTCGAATACGAGGAGACGCTGCGCTACGACGACGGCTCGTTCCGCCTGCGCTTTCCGCTGGCCATCACGCCGCGCTACATCCCCGGCGCGCCCGTCGAAGCAGCGGCGGCGGCACGGGCTGGTCGCCGCCGACGCAGCAGGTGCTGGACGCCGACCGCATCACGCCACCCGTCGCGGACCCGCGCGACGGGCTACGTGAATCCGGTGACGATCGCCATCGACCTGAACGCCGGATTTCCGCTCGTCGCAAGCTCGCGAGCACGTACCACGCGATGGACGTCGAGGAGCGCCCGGGCAACCGCTATCGCCTGACGCTCGGCGACGGCGCCGGTGCCCGCAGCGCGCGACTTCGAACTCGCGTGGACGCCCGACGTCGGCAGCGCGCCCGGCGCCGCGCTCTTCACCGAAACCAAGGGCGACAAGACCTACGCGCTGCTGATGGCGCTGCCGCCGTCGGCGCCGGACGCCGCGGCGACCCGCGCGCCGCGCGAGATCACCTACATCATCGACACGTCGGGCTCGATGGAAGGCGTGTCGATCGCGCAGGCGCGCGACGCGCTGCTGCTGGCGCTCGACCGCCTGCTGCCCGGCGATCGCTTCAACGTCATCGAATTCAATTCGTACACCACGCCGCTGTTCGCGCGCGCCGATGCCGGTCGACGCCGGCGACGCTGCGCAAGGCGACGGCGTTCGTCGGCGGCCTGCGCGCGCGCGGCGGCACCGAGATGCTGCCGGCGCTGCAGGTCGCGCTTCGCCGGCGAGCGCGAGTCGTCGATCGATGCGCCAGGTCGTGTTCCTCACCGACGGCGCGGTCGGCAACGAGGACGAGATCCTGCGCCTCGTGCACGACCAGCTGGGCGACCGGCGTCTCTTCACGATCGGCATCGGCCCGGCGCCCAACACGTTCTTCCTCACCAAGGCGGCGCAATTCGGCCGCGGCACGTTCACGTTCATCGGCGACGTGCGCGAAGTGAAGGAGAAGATGACGGCGCTCTTTCGCAAGCTCGAGAGCCCGGCGCTGACGGACATCGCGGTCGACTGGCCCGGCGGCACCGACGCCTGGCCGCGGCTCGTGCCGGACCTGTACGCGGGCGAGCCGGTCGTCGTGACCGCGCAGTTTCCGGCCGGCACGCTTGCAGGGCAACGTCGCGATCCGGGCAAGCGCGCCGGCACCGGATGGCAGGCGCTGCTGCCGGTCAACGCTGGCGCGCCCGAGCCCGGCGTGGCGGTGCTGTGGGCGCGCGCGAAGATCGACGCGCTGATGGACGCCGGCCGCCAGGGCGCGCCCGAAGCCGGACATTCGCAACGCGGTGCTCGACGTCGCGCTCACGCATCACCTGGTCAGCAAGTACACGAGCCTGGTCGCGGTCGACGTGACGCCGACGAGGCCCGCGGGCGCCGACGTCACCAAGACCGCAACTGCCCGGCAACGTTCCGGAAGGGCTGACCGGCTTCGATCAATTGCCGCGCACGGCGACACCCGCGGCGCTGTTGATCGCCATCGGCTTGTTCCTGATGCTCGCGGCCGACGGCGATGGCGGCGCCGCGCCGCCGCCGCAGGCTTCAGCAGGATCTGAGCATGGAAACCATCGCTGCCGATCGGGGAGGACCTTTCGGCCGCAACGGTGCGGAAGCACGCAACTACGAGGCGCGCAACTGGATGCGCGCGTCGGCGCCGGGCATCGCGTTCCGGTGCCGCCCGGCCGAGTCTTCCCCGATCGGCAGCGATGCGCAACGCCTTCGCCCGCGCGGAACGGCGCGCAAGCGCGGCCTCCTGATTGCGTGCGTCGTCATCGCGTGCCTGGGCGCCGCAAGCGTCGGCAATGGACTGTACATCTACGCGAAGGCGCGCGTCGCGCAGGTGCTCCTGCATTCCGCGTGGGCGAAGACGCAGGCGTCGGGCACGGCGGTCAAGCCGTGGCCGTGGGCGGATACGCATCCGGTCGCGCGCCTCAGGGCACCGGCCCAGGATGCCGACCTTCTCGTGCTGGCGGGGCCTCGGGGCGCACGCTGGCGTTCGGGCCCGGGCATCTGGACGGCTCCGCCTCGCCGGGAGATCCGGGCAACGCGGTGATCACCGCGCACCGCGACACGCATTTTCGCTTCCTCGAGCGTGTGGCGCGTGGCGAGTCGCTGATCGTCGAGCGCGCCGACGGCTCGCAGCGGCACTTCGCGGTGCGGCGAACCTACGTCGCGGATTTTCGCGAGTTGAAGCTTCCGCGTGACACAGCCGTGCCGACGCTGACGCTTGTCACATGCTATCCGTTCGACGCCATCAATCCGGGCGGCCCGCTACGTTACGTGGTGGTCGCCGAGGCGTCGTGACCGCGGGCTTCCGCTAGCCGCCGCCGCCGCTGCGCGGAACCTGCGTGTTGGGCGGCAATTGACCCGGCTGAATCGTTCCCGACTTGGCCGCCGATGGGCTGTCATCCCTCACTGGAATGTTGCTGCCGGTGCGGTAAACCTTCTGTTCACGCGGTTCGCCCGCCTCCGGCGCCATCGCACATCCGGCGACAAGAAGCGAAGCCACAATCAGGATCAGCGTCTTCATTGGAATCAGTTCCCTCTGCGGATTTCCCGCGCAACGAACATGGTTGAAGGAGGCAAAATCATACCGGGGTGCGCTACCGCGCGCCAGTGACCATCGCCCGAGCTATCGAAATGCGCAATTATTTCATCGACTTCGCTCGCCTTAGCGAAGCCGATTCCGGCAGGTTAGGGTGACAACGTGGATGCCTCAAGGGTTGGCTGACGAACCGGTGAAAATCGGGTGCAGGCGCTGCAATCGGGACGACGAATCGGTGATCGCGCCTTGCGGCACTCACCGAATCCGACCCATCGCGCGCAACAATGACGTGAGGCCGGCCCACAGCGCGACGGCGACCACCATGCCTATGATCGACGCGGCAATGGCACCCGCAGTCCCGACCCAGCCCACGCTCCACACGAACGCCCACGCGGCGAATCCGCCCAGGCCGCCGCAGATGAGTATGCCGATGACGCTCCAGACGATGGCCATGATGCGAAGCCCCCCGACGATCCTTGTAGTATAAGTGCGCGGGAACCTTGGAGACCCCGGCCTCATGAACGATTCCACCGACTTTCCGACGTCCACCGCCCGCCCGGCCGTGCGGGCGCTCAGTCCATCGCAGATCCGCGAAGTGGCCAATGCGGGCTTGAGCGAAGCGGGCGTCCTTCCGTTCTGGTTCGGTGAACCCGACGAGGTGACGCCTTCGTTCATTCGCGATGCCGCCGCGCTTTCGCTCGCGCGCGGCGAGACGTTCTACTCGCAGAATTTCGGCATCCCCGAATTGCGCGACGCCATCGCCGCCTATGTTTCGAGGCTGCATCGGCCGACATCGGCCGAGCACATCGCGGTCACCGCTTCAGGCATGTCGGCGCTGATGCTGACGGTGGAGGCGCTGGTCGCACCGGGTGATCGCGTCGTCGTCGTCACGCCGCTGTGGCCGAACTTGGTCGAGATTCCGAAGATCCTGTCCGCGAACGTCGTCTGCGTGCCGCTCGACTTCACCCCGGCCGGCTGGACGCTCGACGTCGACCGCCTGCTCGCGGCGCTCACGCCCGATACTCGCGTGCTGATGATCAACTCGCCCAACAATCCGACCGGGTGGACCATCGACCGCGCGAGCCAGCAGGCGATCTTCGCGCACTGCCGCCGCCAGGGCATATGGATCGTCGCCGACGACGTGTACGAGCGGTTGGTCTACGACGGCGGAGCCTGCGCGCCGTCGTTCCTCGACCTGGCCGCGCCCGACGACCGCGTGATCAGCACCAACAGCTTCTCGAAGTCGTGGCTGATGACGGGCTGGCGGTTGGGCTGGATCGTCGCGCCGGCAGCGCTGATGCCGGACTTGGGCAAGCTGATCGAATACAACACGTCGTGCTCGCCGGTCTTCGTCCAGCGAGCGGGCGTTGTCGCAATCACGGATGGCGAACCGACGATCGCCCACACGCTGGAGCGCTACCGCGCGGCGCGCGACTATCTCGTCCCTGCGCTGGCGCGGCTGCCGCGAATCGAAGTCGCGCCGCCCAAGGGCGCCATGTACGCGTTCTTTCGCGTCGACGGCGTCACCGACAGCCTGGCGTTCTGCAAGCAACTCGTCCACGAGGCGCGGCTGGGCCTCGCTCCAGGCAGTGCGTTCGGTCCGGAAGGCGAGGGCTTCGTCCGCTGGTGCTTCGCGTCGAGCCGCGCGCGCCTCGTCGACGGCGTCGCCAGACTCACGCAGTTCCTGCGCTAGCGGTCAGGAAACGCGCGTTCCCACGTCTCGCGGTCGAAGCCGACGAGGAGGCCTTGATCGGTTTCCATCACGGGCCGCCTGATCGCCGTCGGATTCTCGAGCATCATCGCAATCGCGGCCGGGGCGTCCGTCACCGCGGCCTGCTTTTCCGGCGGCAGCTTCTTCCACGTCGTCCCGCGCCGGTTGAGCAGCGTCTGCCATCCAGCTTCCGCGCACCATCCGGTGAGCTGCTCGCGCAGCGGCGGTGTCTTCTTCAAATCGACGAAACGATAGGCAATGCCATGCTCCGAGAGCCAGGCGCGTGCCGTCTTGATCGTGTCGCAATTGGTGATGCCGTACATTCGCATCAATGGATTTCCTCGAGTGAACGGGCAGCTGTTCGGGCTGCCTCTTGGCGCGGAAGATGGACGCCTTTCGACCCTGGCTCCGGGAAGTGCGGTCCGCCGCCAGATGCCTTAGTGTACGCGCATTGGCTTGGCACCCTATGCAACCGCTTGACGGAATCGCGCTTGCGCAACCGATCCGCCGGGCAGTATAAGACGAGGCTTCGAGTACTCCACGGGTTGCCGCATGTCTTCGCGCCCCACGCTTGCCTCCGCAATCGCGCTTGCCTGCCTGCTGGGCGGCGCACCCGCCGCACAATCCGCGGACATGAGCAAGACGCTCCACGTCGCCTTCCCCGTTGCCGAAACCGGATTCGATCCGCAGGCGGTGAGCGACCTCTATTCGTACGCGGTCATCGGCGCGATCTTCGATTCGCTGTACGTCTACGACTACTTCGCGCGGCCCGTGCGCATGGTGCCCAACACGGCCGCGGCGCTGCCGGAGGTCACCGACGAAGGCCGCACCTACACGATCAAGGTCAAGCCGGGCATCTATTTCACTCCCGATCCCGCGTTCAAGGGCAAGCGGCGCGAACTGACCGCCGACGATTACGTCTACACCATAAAACGCATCTTCGACCCGAAGGTCCGCTCGTACTGGCTCTATTTCTTCGAGGGCAACCTCATCGGCCTGGACGAGGCGCTTCCCGGCATTCGCAAGAGCGGCGTCCTCGACTACGACGCGAAGATCGAGGGGCTGCAGGCCGTCGACAGGTACACGCTGCGCATCCGCTTCAAGCGGCCGAACTACGGATTCGAATGGTGGCTCGCCAATCCGCAGTTGGCCGCCGTGGCGCGTGAAGTGGTGGAAGCCTACAAGGACGGCTCCAACCGTGTGATGGAGAATCCGGTCGGCACCGGCGCGTACCGTCTCAAGGAGTGGACGCGCGGGCAGCGCATCGTCCTCGAAGCCAATCCGGATTACCGCGACGACACGTTTCCGGCGCCCGGCCCCGGCAGCACACCGGCCGATGCGGCGATCGCCAAGGGACTCGTTGGCCGCAAGCTCCCGCTGGTGGGCAACATCGACATCAGCGTCATCGAGGAGGCGCAGCCGCGGCTGCTCTCCTTCGATTCCGGCAAGCTCGATTACATCGTCGTCCCGACGTCGCTCGCCTCCAATGTCCTGCTGGCGGGCTCACTGAAGCCCGAGTACGCCAAGCGCGGCATGATCCTGCATCGCGAAATCGCGCCGGCGATATCGTTCTTCTTCTTCAACCTCGACCATCCGCTGGTCGGTGGTTATACGCCGGAGAAGCTCGCACTGCGGCGAGCGATCAGCATGGGCTACGACCGCGCGACCGCCATCGCGCAACTGTTGAACGGCCAGGGCATCCCGGCGACGCAACTGGTGCCGCCGCCGTTGTACGGCCACGACCCGAAGTATGTCGCGCGCTACGGCTACGATCCCGCGGCGGCGCGCGCGCTGCTCGACAAGTTCGGCTACAAGGACCGCGACGGCGACGGCTTTCGCGAGTTACCGGACGGCAAGCCGCTCACCGTCGTGCTTGCGTCGACGACGGACGCCGCGTCGCGGACCCGCGACGAGCTGTGGAAGCGCAACATGGACGCGCTGGGCGTTCGCATCACGTTCCTCAAGAACAAGTGGCCCGAGTTGAACAAGATGTCCGAGGCGGGCCAGCTGATGATGTGGGGCTTAGGATGGACGAGCGGCGTCCCCGAGGGCAGCGACTTCTACAGCTATTTCTATAGCAAGAACATCGGCACGTCGAACGACGCGCGGATGCGCCTGCCGGCTTTCGACGCGCTGTATGAAAAATCCCGCCGGTTGCCCGATGGGCCGGCGCGGACGGCGATCTTCGACGAAATGAACGACCTCATCTTCAACTACGCGCCATGGATCCTGACCGACTATCCGTACCAGAACGTGCTGGCGCAGCCGTGGCTCAAGGGCTACAAGTTGAACACGTTCGTCGAACACCAGTGGCGCTATCTCGACGTCGGGCCGCGGTCCTAGTCTGCTAGGCCGGGCAGCGGACGCGCCACGCCCCCCGAGAAATCCCAGCGCCTGCCCGGCGCCGCGGCCAGCAGCGCCTTCGTGTAGTCGTTGCGCGGGTGGGTGAACACGTCCACCGCCGTCCCGCTTTCGACGATGCGTCCCCGCGACATCACGGCCACACGGTCGCATACCTGGGCGGCGACGCGCAGGTCGTGCGTGATGAAGAGCATCGCGAGATTCAGCCGCTGCCGGATCTCGTCCAGCAGCGAGAGCACCTGCGCCTGGACCGATACGTCGAGGGCCGATACCGCCTCATCGGCGACCAGCAGGTCCGGCTCCATCGCCAGCGAGCGCGCGATGCAGATGCGCTGCCGCTGTCCTCCCGAAAACTGGTGCGGATACCGGTCGAGGGACTTGGGGTCGAGCCTGACCAGCTCCATCAATTTGCGCGCACGGTCCATCGCCTCGTCGGCTGACGCACCGTAATTCATCGGACCCTCGACGATGGCCTCGCCCACCGTCCGGCGCGGATTGAGCGAGCGATACGGATCCTGGAACACGATCTGCACGCGGCGCCGCAAAGCGCGCAACTCCCCTCGCGAGATCGACGCGAAATCGGTGTTGCCGATCACGATGCGCCCGCGCGACGGCTCGATCAGGCGCGCGATGCAGCGCGCGACCGTCGATTTTCCCGAACCCGATTCGCCGACGATCCCCAGCGTTTCGCCCTGCCTTATTTCCAGCGTCACGTCCTCTGCCGCCGCCACCGCGTGCCTCCGCTTGAACCAGCCGCGCGCCGCGTAGGTCTTGGACAGGTCGTCCGTCGCCAGCACCACGGGCGCGGTCACGACACTTCGGTGTTTCGGCACGAGAGACGGAACGGCGGCGATCAGCATTCGCGTGTACTCGTGGGAAGGCGTGGTGAGGAGTTCGCCGGTGGGGCCGATCTCCACGAGCTCCCCCGCGCGCAATACGGCGACGCGGTCGGCAATCTCGGCGACGACGCCGAAATCGTGCGTGATGAACAGCACGCCGGTGCCGTGGCCGCGCTGGAGTTCGCGGATCAACGCCAGGATCTGCGACTGCGTCGTGACATCGAGCGCCGTCGTCGGCTCGTCCGCGATCAGCAGCGCGGGCTCCAGCACCAGCGCCATCGCGATCATGATTCGCTGCCGCTGCCCGCCGGAGAGTTGATGTGGGAACGACGCCAGCATGCGCTCGGGGTCTGGAAGCTGCACGGCGCGCACGATGTCCAGCACCTTTTCGCGACGGGCGCCGGCGTACAGCGCCGTGTGGGTCGCGAGCACTTCATCGATCTGGTCGCCGCAACGCATGACCGGGTTCAGCGCTGTCATGGGCTCCTGGAAGATCATCGACATCCGCGTGCAGCGCAACGCGCGCAATCGGGCCTCGTCGACGGCGAGCAGGTTCTCGCCGGTGAGACGGACCTCGCCGGCGGTCGCGGCAAGCCCCTTCGGCAGCAGTCCCATGATCGTGTGCGCGATGACGCTCTTGCCCGATCCCGATTCGCCGACCAAGCACACGATTTCGCCACGGTCCACGGTCAGGCTGACATCCTCGACAGCGCGCTCGCGATCGGCGCCCTCGGGAAGCGCAACCGTCAGGCCGCGAACATCGAGAACAGGGGTGCTCAAACGACCCCCACGCTTGCGGCTGTCGCCGAAGCGGAGTACGCAGCGGCCTCCTTGTTATGGCATGCACCACGAGGCGGATGCGCGTCGGCCGCCGCCAGCACTCGCGGACGCGCTCTTCGAGCCTGGGCTGCGCCCCGCTCGTGCGGGCGTCCTTGGGGCGGCCCGGCGGCGCTCACATGGTTCATAGCCGTTTGCTCATCCGCGGGTCGAGCGTGTCGCGCAGCCCGTCACCGAGCATGTTCACCGCCAGCACGGTGAGCGCTAAGAAGATGCCCGGATACAGGATGTTGTGCGGAAACACGCGGAACAACGTGCGGCCTTCCGCCATGATGTTGCCCCACGTGGGAGTTTCCGGCGGAATGCCCACGCCCAGGAACGACAGGATCGCCTCGATCAGGATCGCCGACGCCGCGATGTATGTCGCCTGGACGATCAGCGGCGCGATGGTGTTGGGCAGCACATGGCGGACTAGTAGCAGTGGCGTCGGCGTGCCGACGGCGATCGCCGCTTCGACGTACGGTTCCTCGCGGATCGACAGCACCACCGAACGCACCAGCCGCACGACGCGGGGAATTTCCGGAACGACGATCGCGATGATGACGGCAACGAGCCCGGCCTTCGACAACGACACGACGGCGATCGCCAGCAGGATGGCGGGAATCGCCATCAGCCCGTCCATGATCCGCATGACGATCGCGTCGAGCCAGCGGAGGTACCCGGAGATGAGGCCGATGACGAGGCCGATGGCGACGCTGATCACCGCGACGGCGGCGCCGACGAGCATCGACGCGCGGGCGCCGTAGACGACGCGGCTGTAGACATCGCGGCCCAGCGAGTCGGTCCCCATCCAATGTGTGATCGTCGCCTTCGTGCCGTCGTCGCGGCGCACGGTCTCCTCGGTGCCGGGCTTTTTGTTGCGGTAGACCGGATTGATCTCGCCGGGGTCGATCGACGTGAGCAGCGGCGCGGCGATGCCCATGGCGAGGATCAGCACGAGGATCGTCGCGCCGATCGCGGCGGTCGGATTCCTCCACAGGCGGCGCCACGCGCCCGCACGCGGCGCCGGCGGCGGTCCGGGCGGCGCTTCGAGGCCGAGGGCGTCGGCGGTGGCGCTCAATACCGTATCCTCGGATCGAGGACCGTGTAGAGCACGTCGACCACCAGGTTGACGAGCACGTAGACGAACGCGAACAGCAATATCACCGCCTGCACCGTCGGGTAGTCGCGCGCGAGCACCGCGTCGACGGTGAGTCGGCCCAGCCCGGGAATGCTGAACACGCTTTCGGTGACGACCACGCCTCCGATCAAGAGCGCAATGCCAATGCCGATCACGGTGACGATCGGCACAGCCGCGTTGCGAAGTGCGTGGCGCATGAGGACAGCGACGTTCGTCAGGCCCTTCGCGTGCGCCGTGCGGATGTAGTCCTCGCCCAGAACTTCGAGCACGCTGGTGCGCGAAATGCGCGCGATCAGCGCGATGTAGATCACCGACAGCGTCACGCTCGGCAGGATGAGCCGCACGAGGCACCCCCAAAGGCCCTCGGCGAGCGGCTGGTAGCCCTGCACGGGCAGCCACGCGAGCTCGATCGCGAAGACGAAGATCAGCGCGTAGCCGATGACGAACACCGGCACCGAAAAGCCCAGCACCGAAAAGCCCATGACGATGCGGTCGATCCACGTCCCCTGCTTCCAGGCGGCCAGCACGCCCAGCGGAACAGCGACGAGTATGGACAGGATCATCGTCGTCGTCGCGAGCATCACCGTGGGCTCGATGCGGCTGCCGATGAGGTCGGCAACCTGCTTCTTGAAGAAAAATGACTCGCCGAAGTCGCCGGTGAACATGCGGCCGATCCAGACGAAGAACTGCGACAGGATGGGCCGATCGAGGCCCAGTTTCGCGCGAATTTCGACGACGTCCTGCGTTGTTGCCGACGCGCCCGCGATGATCGCCGCCGGATCGCCCGGTGTCAGCCGCAGCAGCGCGAACACGAAAATGGCGACGACCGCCATGACGGGGATCGTCGCGAGCAGCCGCTTGCCGATGTATGCGAGCATCAGCGGCCGCTCCCTGGGAGGCCGGCGATTACTTGCCGGTCTTGCTGATGTTCCAGAACACCGACGCGGGCGCGACCACGTAGCCGTCGACATTCTTGCGCGACGCCCCCGGCTGGTACCACTGGCCCAGGTGGACGTGCGTCGGATATTGCGTCCAGCGCACCTGCACCGCCTCGGCGATGGCCTTCTGCTTCGCCGGGTCGGTCTCGCGCGCGAAGTCGTCGCGCAGTTTTTCCATGTCCGCGTCGCATGGCCAGCCGAATGGCGCCTTGTCGCAACTCGCATTGAGGAATGCCGTCGACACGGGATTGAGGATGTCCGCGGACACCCACGACGTCAGCATCGCGTGCCAGCCGCCTTGCGACGGCGGTTCCTTCTTCGTGCGTCGCGCGACGACGCTCTGCCAGTCCATGTCCTGCATGTCGACCTTGAAGCCGCCTTTTTCCAGCAGCTGCTTCGCCACCGGCGCCAGGTTGGTCAGCACGGCCAGGTCCGTCGAATGCAGCAGCACGATCGGCGTGCCGTCGTAGCCGGCCTCCTTGAGCAGCGCTTGCGACTTCGCGAAATTGGACTCGATGAGTCCGTCCATGCCCTTGTCCGATGCGAGGGGCGTGCCGCACACGAACAGCGCCTTGCAGGTCTTGTAGTACTGCTTGTCGCCAATGACCGCCTGCAGGAAATCTTCCTGATTCAGGGCCAGTACCACCGCCTGGCGCACCTTGACGTTGTCGAAGGGTTTTGCGGTCGTGTTGAAGCGGAACGCATACTGGTTGCCCAGCGGGTTCCAGTCCACGAGCTTGATGTTGGGATCCTTCCGGAGGATCGGCAGCAGGTCGTGCGACGGCTGCTCGATGAAGTCGATCTCGCCGGCGATCAGCGCATTGACGGCCGTCTGCTGGTCCGCGACCTGCTTCCACTCGACGCGGTCGACCTTCGCCACCTTGCCGCCGGCCAGGCCCGACACGGGCTCCCAGCGCGGCTTGTACTTGTCCCATTTCACGTAGACGGACTTGTCGCCGGGCTTCCACTCGTCCTTCTTGAACACGAACGGTCCCGATCCCGTGTAGTCGGAGATCTGCTCGTTGGGACTCGTCGCGGCGACGCGCTTCGGCATCATGAACGGAACGTTGGACGACGGCTTGCCCAGCCCGGCCAGCACGAGGCCCGTCGGCGCATTCAGAACGATCTTGAACGTCTTGGCGTCGACGACGGGCATGTCCTTGACGAACGTCATCATCTTCTGGCCCATCGCGTCCTTGGCCCCCCAGCGCTTGATCGAAGCGACGCAATCCTCGGCGGTGACGGGCGTGCCGTCGTGCCACAGCAGGCCGTCGCGCAGCGTCATCGTCCACGTGAGCTTGTCGGCGGACAGGTCGTACTTGTCGATCATCTGCGGCTTGATCTGGCCGTTGGCGTCGGTGGCGAACAGCGTGTCGTAGATCATGTAGCCGTGGTCGCGCGTGATGTACGCCGTCGTCCAGATCGGGTCGACGATCTTCAAATCGGAGTGCTTGACGACGCGCAACGTCGTCTGCGCGAGCGCGGGAGAGGCAACCGCGATGGCGGCCAATAGCGCGCACGCCGCGTACGCAACGAGACGCAAAGGGGAGCGAAGGGACATCAAGTTCTCCTGGTGATCTTCAAGCGGAAGACGATGGGCGGCGGAAAGCGCCGCCCGGCAACCCGCACGATAGTCGCACGGCCGCGCGGCGGCAATAGGCTCAGTTTCGTGGTTCAGCTTCGCGGGTCGACGGGTGTCAAGCGCGGCGCGCGCGCCTCGATGGCGGAGGCGGCGGCAAGGCACAAGTCTTCGCGGAAGCGCGGACCGATGATCTGCACGCCAACCGGCAAGCCGTCGGCGATGCCCGTGGGCACCGCGATCCCCGGCAAGCCCAGCACCGGCACCGCCATCAGCGTTGCCGATTGCCGCCAGACCTCCATCGTGCGCGCGGCGCTTTCGATGTCGAAGCCGTGCGCGTAAGGCAACTCGGCGCAAACCGGCGCCAGCACCAGCGGCGTGCGCTCGAGGAACGCATACCAGTCGCGGATCAGCCGCGTGCGGTTGGCGAGCGACTTCAAGTGCGCGTCGACGCCGCGGTCCGGCACGTTGTCCAGCATGAGTCGCATCGCCGTGCGAATGCCGTCGTCGCCGTCGCGGTCGAAGTCCGCCTGCATGAAGCGGCGAAATTCCGGGACCAGCATCTCGAACCACAATTCGAATGCCGCCGTGAATCCCGGCGTCCTGTCGGCGACGATCTCATAGCCGGCGTCGGCCAGTGCCCGCGCCGCCTGCGCCAGCGCGGCGGCGACCGGTGCCGACGGCGCCGCGCCACCGAGATCTGCTGCATCGGTCACGATGGCAACACGGATCGGCGGCCTCAAGGGCGCGCCGTCCAGCGGAACGGGCACCCACCACGGATCGCGCGGGTCGCCTGCCGCCATCGCAAGGAAGCCCAGCCGCGCGTCGCGCACCGTTCGCGCCAGCGGCCCTTGCACGGACATCAATTGCGCCGAGATGACGCGCTCGGTCTTGCCCGTGGGGTTGTAGGCCGGGACGCGCCCGAACGATGGCCGCAGGCCGACGAGCCCGCAGCAATAAGCCGGATAGCGCACCGAGCCCGCGATGTCGTTGCCATGCGCCAGCGGCGTGATGCCCGCCGCCACCGACGACGCCGCACCGCCGCTCGAGCCACCCGGCGTGTGCGTGCGCGACCACGGGCTGTACGTGCGGCCGCGGAAATCGTTGACCGTATCGAGTCGGAAGCTGAATGCCGGCGTGTTGGTGCGGCCGATGATGACCGCGCCCGCTTTCTTCCAGTTGGCGACCACCGGGCTGTCGGCGTCGGCGACGACATCCTTGAAGGCCGCGACGCCGTTGACGGTCGCGCACCCCGCCTGGTCGACGTTCTCCTTGATCGTGACCGGCACGCCGTGAAGCGGGCCCAATGTCTCATTTGACTTCACCGCGCGCGCGACGGCCGCGTCGGCGCGGTCCGCCGCGGCGCGCGCATCGCGCGGACAAGTCACAGGTGACCGCATTCAACTGCGGGTTGACGGCGAGCATCCGGCCGATGCACGCGTGAACGGCTTCGCGCGACGATATCGTGCGCGCGCGGATTCCTTCCGCGAGCGCGGCGGCGTCCCATTTCCACAATTCATCGGTCACGCTTCTTCCTTTGCATGGGACGGATCCTGAGACTGTTTGGACAGTTCGCGGGATTCCGGCTAACCTCGTCCGCTCGATCGGACAACTTGGGCGAACATGGCCGTCATCGCCGTAGGTGGATTCCAGCACGAGACCAACACCTTCGCACCGTCGAAGGCCGATTATGCCGCGTTCGAGGACGGCGGAGGCTGGCCGGAGCTCACGTTCGGCGACGCGATCGCGCCCAGGCTCGCGGGCGCCAACATTCCGGCGACCGGCGCGATCGACGCGCTGCATGCGGCCGGCCATCGCACCGTCGGCTTGGTCTGGGGCGCGGCGTCGCCATCGGCGCACGTCACCCGCGATGCGTATGAGCGCATCGTCGCGGACCTGCTCGCCCGGCTGCACGACGCGGGTCCCGTCGATGGCGTCTATCTCGACCTCCACGGCGCGATGGTCACCGAGCACTTCGACGATGGCGAAGGCGAACTGCTGGCGCGCGTGCGGAAGGTGGTCGGACCCCGCGTGCCGGTGGTCGCGAGCCTCGACCTGCACGCCAACATGACGCGGGCGATGATCGAGCATTCGCGACGGGCTCAACGCCTATTGCACGTACCCGCACATCGACATGGCGGCGACCGGCGCGCGCGCCGCCCGGCTGCTGGATCGCACGTTGGCCGCCGGCGCACCGATGGCCAAGGCGATGCGTCCGCTCGACTTCCTGACGGGACTTCCGTCGCAGTGCACGTTCATCGAACCCGGCAAGAGCCTTTACGAACTGTTGGCGCGCCTCGAGCGCGAGCACGATGTCTCGCTGTCGTTCACGCCGGGCTTCCCGATGGCGGATTTTCCCGAATGCGGGATGGCGGTGTTCGGCTACGGCCCCGACGCGCGGCGCGTGCATGCGGCCGTCGATGCGCTCGCGCACGCCGTGCACGATGCGGAACCGCGACTTCGCGATGGAACTCTTCGAACCGGACGCCGCCGTCGCGCGCGCGATGCAGCGCGGGGAGCCCGGCGCGCCGGTGGTGATGGCCGACACGCAGGACAATCCCGGTGCCGGCGGCAATGGCGACACGACGGGCCTCCTGTCCGCGCTGCTCAAGCGCGATCCGCGCGACGCCGTGCTGGGACTGCTGATCGACGGCGCGTCGGCCAGGCAGGCGCACGTCGTCGGCATCGGGCATGCGGCGGAATTCCGCCTGGGCGAAATTTCCGGCGTCCCGGGACACGTGCCGCTTGCCGGCGAATTCAGCGTGGAAGCGCTGGGCGACGGCAAGTTCACGTGCACGGGGCCGATGTTCAAGGGCTTCCGGATGGACTTGGGGCCAATGGCCGTCCTGCGCCGCGGGAACGTCCGCGTCGTGCTGGCGTCCAAGAAGTGCCAGGCGGCCGACCAGGAAATGTTCCGGCACGTCGGCATCGAACCCAAGCACCAGCGGATGCTGGCGCTCAAGAGCTCGGTTCATTTCCGCGCCGACTTCCAGCCGATCGCGAAGGAAGTGCTCGTCGTCGTCGCACCGGGCCCCGCGAAAGCCGACCCGACGATGTTCCACTGGACGCGACTGCGGCCGGGACTGCGTTTGAAGCCCGGCGGACCCGCTTTCCAAGGCTGAATCCATGCCGCGCCGTTACGTCATCGCGTTGATCAAGCACGAGACGAACACGTTCTCGCCGGTGCCCACACCGCTCATGTCTTTCGGCCACGGCAACGGCCCGGCGTTCGGCGCGGCGGCGCGCGCGCGTTTCGAACATACGAACACGCCGATGGCCGCCTATCTCGACATCGCGCGGCGCGAGGGCGCCGAGGCCGTGACGCCGGTCGCCGCCGAAGCGTGGCCGTCGAACAAGGCGTCGCGCGCGACGTTCGAGACGCTGCTCGCGCCGCTCGAAGACGCAGTGCGGGCCGGGTGCGACGCGGTGTTGCTCGATCTGCACGGCGCGATGGTGATCGACGATTGCGACGACGCCGAAGGCGAGATCGTCAAGCGGATTCGGCGCATCGCGCCGCGAATGCCCATCGCCGTGACGCTCGACTATCACACGAACCTGTCGCGCGACCTGGTCGACAACGCGACGGTCATCACCGGCTACAAGACCTATCCGCACGTCGACATGTACGAGGCGGGCATGCAATCCGGCGGCATCCTCGTCGGCGCGCTCGACGGCGCCATCGAGCCGGTGATGGCATGGGGCTGGCGACCGCTGCTCGCTTCGATCATGCGGCACGCGCCGGAGGATGGCCCGTCCGGCGACATCCTCGCGTTTGCGCGGCATATGGAGGCCGACGGCACCGTGCTCGCCGCCACGCTGCTGCCGTCGTTTCCGCACGCGGACACGCCGTTCACGGGCCTGTCCGCGATCGTCGTGGGAGATGCGCTGCACGGCGGCCGCGAGCATGCGCGCATGGTGTGCGACCACATGCTCACGATGGCATGGGAGCGCCGTGCCGAATATGCGTTTCACGCGCCGCCGTTGCGCGAGTCCGTCGCGGCCGCCAAATCATTTGGGTTGTCCAACCCAGGCGCGCCGGTGCTCCTGATTGACCACTGCGACAACTGCGGCTCGGGCGGCGCCCAGGACGTGATGGCGGTCGTCGCGGAAATCCTCGAGCAGCAGCTGGACGACGTGGCAATCGCACCGATACGCGATGCGAAGGCCGTCGCATTGATGATCGACGCCGGCGTTGGACAGAAGGTGCGGCTCAAACTGGGCGGCCGGACCGAAATGCCGGCGATCGGCCTTGCCGGCGTTCCGCTGGAGGTGGAAGGCATTGTGGAGACGATCACGGACGGCGAGTTCGTCGTCACCGGCCCCATGTATACGGGCATTCGCATGCACCTGGGACGCACGGCGGTGCTCGCGATCCAGCACGGAAAGGCGAAGGCGCAGATCGTCGTTACCGAACGGCCGCATGAGCCCTTCGATCTCGGTGTGTTCACGCACGCGGGCATCGACCCGCGAAAGAAACGCTACCTGATGCTCAAGTCCCGCATCCACTACCGGGCAGGATTCAAGGGAATCGCATCGCACATCGTCGAATGCGCCGGTGCGGGCGTGACCAATGCCGACCTGTCCGTCTATCCGTACCGCAAACTGACCCGGCCCATTTATCCGCTGGATTCCATGTAGGATGGCGGCCCTGCCGCCCTTACTCATTGAGCCCGTCGCATGCCCGAGACCGCACAACGTAAATTCAGCCTGCTGATCGACGTCGGCAACACGTTCCTCAAGTGGGGGCTGTTCCGCGCCAACCCGGACGGCGGCGCGCGCGAGAACCGCGTCGAATCCGGGCACGCGCTGCACGACGAAATCATGGCGCTGCCGGCGCAGTTCGCGAAGCTGCCAACGCCCGCGAAGATCGTCATCTCGAACGTCGCCGCCACCCGCATCCGCTCGGCGATCATTCGCGTCCTCGAAGTGTGGCCGGACGCGCCGGCGCCGCATTGGCTCGTTCCGCAGGACGTGCAATGCGGCGTAACCAACAGCTACCGCAACCCGGCGCAACTGGGCAGCGACCGCTGGGCCGCGATGATCGGCGCGCGATTCATGCTGGGCGCGCGCGCGGCGATGGTCGTCGTGTGCGGCACGGCGACGACGATCGACTTCATTTCGGCCGGCGGCCTTTTCAAGGGCGGGATGATCATGCCCGGCCTGGGGCTGATGCTGCGCTCGCTGCACGAAGGCACGGCCGCGCTGCCCGACCAGGACGGCGATTTCTCGCACTATCCGACGCAGACGGTCGATGCGATCGCCAGCGGATGCCAGCATGCTCAAGCCGGCGCGATCGAGCGGCTGTTCGCAATCGAGGCGCGCAACACGCCCGATGTGGTGTGCCTGCTGTCCGGCGGCGCCGCCGGCACGGTCGCCCCGCGCCTGTCCATTCCCTTCCAATTGCACGAGAATCTCGTGCTCGAAGGCCTCTATCGTGTGAGCCAAGACGTGCCCGCCGCCTGACGGAGGCAAGGGCGCGAGGCCCGATCAGGGCACCGCGCACATGATCACGAAGTTGGGCCCGTAGCCTTCCTTCACGTAGCCCATCGCGACCATCGCGTCGCGCGTCGCGAGACTCGCCGTGTACCGATGATTGGAATCGACGCGATTGTTCCATACGCGGTAGACGGGCACCGTCGACCCCGGACATTCGCCGGTCGTGTCGTCGGGCAGCGCGATCTGGAACACGTTGTCGCTCTCGTAGCCCCACGCCGCCGGAAACTTGGCGTGCACCTCATAGCATTCCCGCGCGCTGGCCGAGTAGAAATGCGAGTCGAGTCCCGCGGACGGATTGCCGTAGTAGCGGCATACCGGGTTGATGCTGCCGCTGGCGCTGCTCCCTGCGGCGTAACCCTTGAACGACTGTCCGGTGCGCATCCAGCCTGGGTGCACGCCCGTATCGAGGTCCATCTTTTCCGCGGGATTGGCCGTGATGAAGTAATGATCGAGTCCAGCGTTGTAGAACTCGTCCACGATCACGATCGCCACCGGCGGCGGCAGGAACACCTGTGTCAGCGAGCCGGCGACGATGAAGCGCGCAAAGCTGCAGTTGTAGCACTCGATGCTTCCCGAACGGTTGCCCGACGTGGCCAGGTTGATCGCCACCGGCGACGTGCTGCCGTCGAGCGCCGACACCGGCGTGATGCGAAGGTCGCGCGACACGTCTTCGCCGCCGCCCTCGGGCGACCGGAACGTGAATGTGGGCTGCGGATTGCTGATCCCGATGAACGGAATGGAATTGCCCGCGATGTACGTGAACGACAAATAGAACGGGCCGTCGGTGACATGGATGTTCTGGCCGCCGAGCACGCCGGTCACGTCGTCGTAGGTGAACTGCCCCGTCGCCACGGCGCCGTCGTCGAACATCACGCCGGTAAGCGCCCAGATGCGGGTTGCGGCCATCGCCCCGCTCGTCGCGAGCAGGGCCAGGACGAGAATAACGAAATGTCGGAATGCGCGCATGGATCGCTCCTTCGGCATCCGGATCGACGCGGCGGCCCCCCTTCCGACCATCGCACCGGTATCGTCGTTTTACTCCCGCCACCCCGATCGGCACAAGGCTAATATTCCGTTCGCCGCCGGCGCGGCGACGAATGGCGAATCCGCCGGCGGCTGCGTTACTTGTGCAGGTCGTCCTGCCAGCGCACTTCCTCGGGATTTTCCTCCACGTTCGGCAAGTCCAGGTTGACGACGACGGGCTCCTGGCCGCTGCGCACGAGAACGCACGACAGCGGCTCGTCGTCGCGCGCGTTGATTTCCTGGTGCGGGACAAACGGCGGAATGTAGATGAAGTCCCCGGGACCCGCCTCGGCGGTGAATTCGAGGCGATCGCCCCACTTCATCCGCGCACGTCCGGACACGACGTAGATGACGCTCTCGACGGGCCCGTGATGGTGCGCGCCCGTCTTCGCCTTTGGGTGGATGACGACGGTGCCGGCCCAGAGCTTTTCCGCGCCGGCGCGCGCATGCGTGATCGCGGCGGCGCGGTTCATGCCTGGCGTCTGCGGCGTATTGGTGTCGAATTCGCCGGCGTGGACGACGCGCACGCCGTGGTGCCGCCAGCGCGAGGGATTGGTCATGGCTTCATTCCACGCAGTCGCGGTCGAGAGCGTTGCGAACGACCACCGCGAATTCATCGATGAGGCAGGGAAAGCCTGCCGTCGTCGCGCTGCAGCCGCGCAGGCGCAGCGGCGTCCGCAAGGGCGGCGCGTCGAGCGTCAGTGGCGTCACCTTGCGCATCTGGTCGAGCGACTGCGCGACATACGACGTGTAGACGCGCTGCTTCTTGTCCGAGCCCAAACGCACCTCGAACACCAGTGCGCCCGCGGGTGGCGTCTGGTTGCGCTGGTAGCCGGCCTGCGTCCACGTCGTGTCCAGGATGCCCGCGAGATTGGCGATGTTGGTGTCGTGGCCAACGTAGGCGACGAATTTCGCGTCGCGCGCGGCAGCGTCGGCCATGCCGAGGCCGGACGAGCGCCCGCTGGTCACCGCCGCCGCCGCGCGCATCAGCAACGCGGAGCCCTGACGGCGCGCGAGATAGGGCGTGCGCTCCATGAGGTCGAAGTCTTCGGTGTGCAGCCTGAACGTCTGCAACATCTTGTCCGGGCTCAAGCGGCCCCACGCGACCGCGCTTGCGTCCATTCCGTCCGCGTATTCCATGAGGAAGATTTCGCTCGCTTCGGAGCCGATGGCCAGTGCACCGAACATTGCCACGCCGGTGCCATCGGCGCGCACCGACAGGGTCGTCGGCAGGTCGGCCAACTTGCAGCCTTCGGACTTGCCCCATGCCGCGCACAGCGCCGGCTTGCAGCAATCCATGCCGCTTTGCAGCGCCTCGAGCGGCGTCTTGAAGTCCCGCGACACGCTGCCCAAGTCGCCGACCACGCGCTGCAGGATGCCGGTCTGCGCGGCCAGCGCATCGAGTCTGCACACGCCGGCCTCGACCGGATGGAAGAGCCCGTCGATCTTCGCATCCGGCTTGGTCCAATAGGCGATGCCGCAGCCCGGCGCTACGCCGTCCAGCAATGCCTGCGCCGTCGCCTTCGTGCGCTGTTCGAGATCGGCATAGACGTAGATGCTGCCGCGCGGCGGGCAGCCCTGCTCGGGCAGCATCTGCTCGGCGATCAAATAGTCGCGGTGATACCGGCCGAGCAGTTTGGCCAACTCGGCGCCCCGGGCGGTGAGGCTGCCCATCGGCTCGTTCCACGCGGGCCAGGGCCGCGTCGACCAGCCATCCAGTTCCGCGGGCGTCACCAGCGGCGTGCGGATGCCGTGCCGGCTGACGATCACCACTTTCTGCAGGACTTCGTCGCCCGCGGCCGTCGCGATCAGCGGCGCGGCGAGCAACCCTGCCGCCAGTGCGGCGATCGCGTACGTCATCGGTCCTTTCTGCATGGGCCAATCTTGCGCCGGGACGATCGCGACCGCAACGGGGGCACTTGTTGACCAGCCGCAATGGCCGCACGTTGCGGAAGAAGTATCATTGCAATCCCCTTCCGGAGAACAACCATGAGCGATAGAGAAGTCGTCATATTGAGCGGCGTGCGCACGGCCATCGGCGATTACGGCGGCAGCCTCAAGGACATAGCCCCCAGCGAGTTAGCCGCGCGGGTCGTGAAGGAGGCCGTCAGCCGGTCGGGCATCGATTCCAAGGACGTCGGGCAGTGCGTCATCGGCAACGTGATCCACACCGAGCCTAAGGACATGTACATCTCGCGGCTGGCGTGCGTGAACGGCGGACTGCCGCACGACACTGGGGCATTCACCGTCAACCGCCTGTGCGGCAGCGGCATGCAGGCGATCGTCTCGGCCTCGCAGTACATCCTGTTGGGCGAGACCAACGTCGCCGTGGCGGGCGGCGCCGAGAGCATGAGCCGTGCGATCTATGCGTCGTTGACACAGCGCTGGGGCGCACGGATGGGCGACTCGAAGATGCTGGATATGATGGTCGGCGCGCTGACCGACCCGTTCGACACCGTGCACATGGGCGTCACCGCCGAGAACGTCGCGGCCAAGTGCGGACTGACGCGCGCGGACCAGGACGCGTTCGCCGTCGAGAGCCACAAGCGCGCCGCGGCCGCCATCGCCGCCGGCCACTTCAAGAGCCAGATCCTGCCGATCGAATTGAAGAGCAAGAAGGGCCCGGTCATGTTCGACACCGACGAGCACGTCCGCGCCGATTCGTCGATGGAGGGGATGGCCAAGCTGAAGGCCGTGTTCATCAAGGACAACGGTACCGTCACCGCCGGCAACGCATCGGGCATCAACGATGCCGCCTCCGCCGTCGTGCTGATGGAGAAATCCGCTGCGGCAGCGAAGGGCCTGAAGCCGATGGCCCGCCTCGTCGCGTACGGCCACGCGGGCATCGACCCCAAGATCATGGGGCTGGGCCCGGTGAGCGCCGTTAAGCGCGCGCTGGCGAAAGCGGGCCTCAAGATCGGCGACATGGACGTCATCGAATCGAACGAGGCGTTCGCCGCGCAGGCGCTGGGTGTTGCTAAGGAAACCGGGATGGATGCGAAGAAGGTCAACCCCAACGGCGGCGCGGTCGCACTGGGCCACCCGATCGGCGCGACCGGCTCGATCCTGACGGTCAAGGCGATGTACGAACTGCATCGCACGGGCGGCCGCTACGCGCTCATCACGATGTGCATCGGCGGCGGGCAGGGCATCGCCGCGATCATCGAGCGCATGTGACGCGAAGCCTTCCACGGAATTCAAGGCAAGGAGAAGCAATGGCGATTTCGATGCATCAGGTGTCCGTTTCCGTTTTCGTGAAGGGCCTCGCCAACTTGCGGGTCATTCTCGAGAAGGGCACGGCGCACGCGCAGGCCAAGAAGATCGACGATGCGGTGTTCGTCAACGCGCGCCTTTATCCGGACATGCTGCCGCTGTCGGGCCAGGTACAGATTGCCTCGGACATGGCGCGCGGAACGATCGCCCGGCTGACGGGCAGCGAACCGCCGGTGTGGGACGATGACGAGAAGACGATGGGGGACCTGATCGCGCGCGTCGACAAGACGATCGAGTATCTCAAGTCGTTCCCGTCGTCGAAGATCGACGGCACGGAAGCGACCGAGGTCAAGCGCAAGATACGCGGCCAGGAAAGGACGTTCGCCGGTCTCAACTACCTGTTGCAGTTCGCGATGCCGAATTTCTATTTCCACACGACGACGGCGTACGACATCCTGCGCCACAACGGCGTGGAGATTGGCAAGCTGGACTTCATCGGCAGCCTCGACTGAGGCCACGACGCTCGCGAGGCGCCTACTTGCCGACTTCGGCGAGCGCTTTGCGCATCGGCGCGCTGGAAATCTGCATCACCCCCGTGTACGGGTGATTCATCTCCAGGATGAGGAATATCGCGCCGCCGACCGACAGCGCGCCGATGAAAAAGGCCGCGAAGATGGTCGCGTTGAACCGCGCGAACAACCCGAATCCCACGAACAGCACGACCAGCCAGAACACGAGGACGACGAAGAAAGGCCACGACAGCGAGCCGCCGGCCTGCTCGGCCATCAGCCGGCGCGTGTTGGCCATGTCCGTCAAGAGCTGCAACGCGCGGGCCTGCGTGAACTTCTGGAGCTCGGAAGCGGGCTTGAGCGTGGCAATCTTGCCGAACAGGTCCTCGCCCCGCGAGCGGACTTCCTTCGTCGGAAGCCCTGCCGTTCCCTCGCCGCTGTTCGGCCAGATGCGGTCGACATCGGCGACGACGATCTCGCGCAGCATCGCGCGCGCCTCCGCGGCTTCCGGGCCGTAGTTCGCCAGAATGCGATCGAGCAGCGCCACATGAACCGCGAGTTGCCGCACCTCGGATTCCTGCGTGTCGTAGGTCGTGTGCGCCGAGGCGATCAACAGCCCCAGGACCAGCGCGGCGATCGTCGCGATCAGGCCCATCACCAGCTTGATCACGTCGCGCGAATCGCCGTCGCGGTGATTCTCGGGCAGCTTGACGTGGAGCAGCGTCCCGGCCATCGCGCCGCCGAACACGCAGACGAACACGATCAACGCTATCAGCAATGAATTCATCGCCCTGCGCCTCGCGCCGCGGCCGTCACTTCACCATCCCCAATCCCTTGGCGGCATTCAGGTATTCGACCGAGCGCTCCTTGACGAACGCCGGCATCTGGTCGAGCCCGATGTCGGTGACTTCGAAGCCGCCCTCGGTCATCCGCCTGCGCAACTCCGGGTCGCGGTTGACCGCGTCCATCATGTCGGAGACCGCTTTCCGGATTTCGGGCGGCGTCGACTTGGGCACGCCGATGCCGCGGTACGCGCCGTCGACCCAGTTGAGTCCCAATTCCTTGAACGTCGGCACGTCGGGAAACTGTGGCATCCGCTTCTCGGAGGCGACCGCCAGCATCCGCATCTTGTCCTTTTGCGAAATCGCCAGCGTCGAATACGACATGGCCCCGGTGACATGGTTGCCCAGCACGGCGGAAATGAGGTCGCCGGTGCCCTTGAACGGCACGTACAGCGTCTTGATCCGCATTTCGCGGTCGAGCCGCTCGTGCGCGAGATGGTTCGCGGAGTTCGTGCCCGACCCCGCGAGGCTGATCGAGTCCGGCTTTTCGCGCGCGGCTTTTATGAGCTCCGCGAAGGTCTTGTAGGGGCTGTCCGCCGAGACGATGATCGCGTCGGGCGTGTAGTGGAAGAAATAGACCGGGGTTATGTCCTCGGTCTTGAACTGCGTGCCGGGCTCGAGCGGTTGCAACACGATGTGCGGCAGGTTGACGCCCATGATCGTGTAGCCGTCGCCGGGCATGTTGTTCAGCTGCGACCAGGCCAGCGCGCCGCCCGCCCCGGGCTTGTTCAGCACGATCAGTTCCTGGTTGTACTTCGCCTTGAACACCTGCTGCTGGAAGCGCGCCGCGATATCCGATTCGCCGCCCGCCGGGAACGGAATGATGTACTGGACCGGCTTGTCCGGATATGCCGCGTGCGCGCCGAAGGCGAACGCCAAAAACGCGACGGCCAGGCCCAAGCGCGCGTAACGCGATCGTGTCATGTCCATGGTCCTCTCTCAATCGAACGCAACGGCGAGGCCAAGCTGGCGCGAAAGTCGCCGCCCTCTCCTTTTTTGCCTTCGCGCCGATATTGTGCACGAGTGGCCGAACGGGCGGATAATTTCAGCGTGCGGATGCGAAGGGCGTGCGGCCGAATGGGGTCCGCTTGCGACGGTCCGCCATTGACAGGAGGAATTCGCCATGAGCGGCAAGCTGCGTAAGGTCGATTATTTCTACACGATGATTCCGAACCGTCCCGGCCAGGGCGCGAAAGTCATGGGAGGCCTCGCGGCCAAGGGCGTCGATCTGCTCGCCTTTTCCTGCTTCCCCGTCGGCCGCGGCACCGCGCAGCTCGACCTGATGCCGGCCGACTCGGCGCTCTTGAAGCGCGCCGCAAAGAGCCTCGGCATCAAGCTGACGGCGAAAAAGACGGGCTTCCTGTATCAAGGCGACGACCGCGTTGGTGCCATGCAGAAGACGCTGGATACGCTCGCCGCCGCCAAGATCAACGTCATCGCCTGCGACGCCGTCACCAGCGGCAAGGGACGCTTCGGCGCGATCTTCTGGGTCAAGCAGCAGGCGGTAGCGAAGACCGCGAGGCTCCTCGGCGCCAAGTAGCCGAGGTTGGCGCGGCGCGAGCCGCATGCTGGTACGCTCCTGCGGCCACGCGTGGCCGTTGCATTAGCGCCCGCCCGGCTCGCGCAGCCGCAACGCCATCTGCATCACGGCTGCAGGAGGCGCGGCGGCGGCATCCCGGCGTTCCGCGAACTGCTCGATCAGGCGCGAGACGTTCCCTTCCTGCGGCAGCGACACGCCGAAGTGCAGCAAGCGATCGCCGTGAAAGATCGCGAGAGTGGGAAAATTCTCCACGTCGACATCGCCGCAGATTTCGCTGTCGTCCTCGATGTCCAGCCAGACGAACACGGCGTCGGGCCGCGCCGCCGCGAGGCGCTCGAAGCTCGCGCGAAACTCGGTGCAGGTGTCGCACCATGCTGCGCAGAACAGGACCACGACGAGCGGTGCCCCCTCAGCCCAGCGTTGCGCGACGACGCGCCGGTCGCCTTCCGTGCCGGTCAATACAAGGTTCGCTTCGGCTGGAATGCTCATCCGAGGAGCGGCAACAACCTCCGCCTCGCCGCGTCGAGATCGATGCCGGCGCGGCGGGCAAAGTCGGCCAACTGGTCCTCCGCGATTCTGCCGACGGCAAAGTATTGCGCATCCGGATGCGAAAAGTAGAAACCGGACACCGCCGCGGTGGGAAGCATCGCATAGCTTTCCGTCAGCGTCATGCCAATCGACTCCGCGCGCAACACGTCGAACAGCGGCGCCTTCACCGCGTGGTCGGGACACGCCGGATAGCCGGGGGCGGGACGGATGCCCCGGTATTCCTCGCGGATTAGCGCGTTACGGTCGAGCGCCTCGTCGCGCGCGTAGCCCCACAATTCGCGGCGAACCTTGGCGTGCAGCCACTCGGCAAAGGCTTCCGCAAGCCGGTCGGCCAGCGCCTTCAACATGATGGCGCTGTAGTCGTCCTTCGCCGCGTCGAACTCCGCGAGCCTGGCCTCGATGTTGAGTCCCGTGGTGACGGCGAACATGCCGAGATAGTCGCGCACGCCGGTTGCGCCCGGTGCGACGAAATCGGACAGGCAGAAGTTCGCCTTGCCCGGCGGCCGCTCGTTCTGCTGCCGCAGATTGCGCCATGCCAGCGCCACATCCGCGCGCGACTCGTCCGTGTACACGACGATGTCGTCGCCGGCGGCGCTTGCCGGAAGCAGCGCGACGACGCCATTGGCGGCGAGCCACCGGCCGTCGATGATCCGCCTAAGCATCGCCAGGCCTTCTTCGTGCACGTTGCGCGCGGCTTCGCCGACGATCGAATCATCGAGAATCGCGGGGAACGGACCCGACAGTTCCCAGGCCTGGAAGAAAGGGCCCCAGTCGATGAACTTCGCGATCTCGGCCAGTTCGACATTGCGGAATTCGCGGCGGCCGACGAACGTCGGGACCGGCGGCATGTAGGCCGTCCAATCGGTGGCGAACGCGTTGGCGCGCGCCGCGGCCAGCGTGACGAGCTTCGGGCCCTTCTTGGACGCGTGCTGGGCCCGCACCTTCTCGTAATCGGCGGCCACGTCCGCCACATACGCGGCGCGCAGGTCGTCGGACAGCAGATTGCTCGCGACGCCGACGGCCCGCGACGCGTCCGGCACGTAGATGGTGATGCCCGCGTAGTTCGGCGCTATCTTCACCGCCGTGTGCACGCGCGACGTCGTCGCGCCGCCGATCAGAAGCGGCTGGCGCAGCCCTAAGCGCTGCATTTCGTGCGCGACGTGCGCCATCTCTTCGAGCGACGGCGTGATGAGGCCGGACAGGCCGATGATATCGGCGCCGCGTTCCTGCGCGGTGGCGAGGATCTTCTGCGCCGGCACCATCACGCCGAGATCGATGACATCGAAGTTGTTGCACTGGAGCACGACGCCGACGATGTTCTTGCCGATGTCGTGGACGTCGCCCTTCACGGTGGCCATGACGATCGTGCCCTTGGGCTTGCCCGCGTCGCCCGAGCGCACCTTCTCCTCCTCGATGAAGGGCACGAGGTGGCCCACCGCCTGTTTCATGACCCGCGCCGATTTGACGACCTGCGGCAGGAACATCTTGCCGGACCCGAAAAGGTCGCCGACGACGTTCATCCCGGCCATCAGCGGCCCTTCGATCACCTGGATGGGGCGCGCGTATTGGAGCCGCGCCTCCTCGGTGTCCTCGATGATGTGCGACGTGATGCCCTTGACGAGCGCGTGCGACAGCCGCTCCTCGACGCTTCCCCGCCGCCATGAAAGGTCGGAGACAGCGACCTTTCCCTGCGCCTTCACCGTCTCGGCAAAGGCGACCAGGCGCTCGGTCGGATTGCCGCCGTCGGCCGCCCGGCGATTCAATACGACGTCCTCGACCAGTTCGCGCAAATGCGGCTCGATCTCGTCGTACACGCCCAACTGGCCCGCGTTGACGATCCCCATCGACAGGCCGGCGCGGATCGCGTGGTACAGGAACACCGTGTGGATGGCTTCGCGCACGGCGTCGTTGCCGCGGAAGCTGAAGCTCACGTTGGAGATGCCGCCCGACACCTTGGCGTGCGGCAGGTGTTCGCGTATCCAGCGCGTCGCGTTGATGAAGTCGACCGCGTAGTTGTTGTGCTCGTCGATGCCGGTGGCGATCGCGAACACGTTGGGGTCGAACACCAGGTCCTCCGGCGGGAAGCCGACCTTGTCCACCAGCAGGTCGTAGCAGCGACGGCAGATCTGCGTCTTGCGCTCGAAGGTATCCGCCTGCCCCTTCTCGTCGAAGGCCATTACGATCACCGCGGCGCCATACCGGCGCACCAGCCGGGCCTGGCGCAGGAACTCGGCCTCGCCTTCCTTCATCGAGATCGAGTTGACGATTCCCTTGCCCTGCACGCACTTCAACCCCGCCTCGATCACGTCCCACTTCGACGAGTCGATCATCACCGGCACGCGCGCGATGTCCGGTTCGGACGCGATGAGGTTCAGGAATTTCACCATCGCCGCCTTCGAATCGAGCATCGCCTCGTCCATGTTGACGTCGAGGATCTGCGCGCCGCTCGCGACCTGCGCCCGCGCGATTTCCACGGCGCCGGTATAGTCGCCGCTCAGGATGAGCTTGGCGAACGCGCGCGAGCCGGTGACGTTGGCGCGCTCGCCAACGTTGACGAACAGCGAGTCGTCCCCGATCAACAGGGGCTCCAGGCCGGATAAGCGCATCACGCGGGACATGATTGCGGACCTGTCGCCGCGGACATCAAGGACATTCCGGAAACCTCGCGTGATGCCGCTGACCTCAGGCAACCACCTCAGGCAGCCGCCTCGGCAGCCGCCTCCAGGGGCACGGTGCGCGGCGGCAATGAACGCACCGCCTCGGCGATCGCGCGGATGTGCGAGGGCGTGGTGCCGCAACAGCCGCCGACGATGTTGACGAATCCGCTCTGCGCGAAATCCTCGATCAGCCGCGACGTTTGTGCGGGCGTCTCGTCGTAACCGGTGTCGGACATCGGGTTGGGGAGGCCGGCGTTCGGATAGCACGACACGAACGTGTCGGCGACGCGCGCGATCTCCTCGATGTAGGGCCGCATCAGCGCCGCGCCAAGCGCGCAATTGAGTCCGACCGCCAGCGGCCGCACGTGGCGCACCGAATTCCAGAACGCCTCGGGTGTCTGGCCCGAAAGCGTTCGCCCCGACGCGTCGGTGATCGTGCCGGAGACGATGATCGGCAGCCGGCGGCCGATGCGATCGAAGTACGACTCGACGGCGAACAGCGCCGCCTTGGCGTTGAGCGTGTCGAACACCGTCTCGACGAGGATCAGGTCCGCGCCGCCCTCGGCTAAGCCTTCGACGGCCTCGGCATATGCCGCGACCAGCGCTTCGAACGTCACGTTGCGCGCGCCGGGGTCGTTCACGTCCGGCGAAATCGACGCGGTGCGATTGGTGGGACCGAGCGCGCCCGCGACGAAGCGCGGCTTGTCGGGCGTGCGCGCGGTCCACGCGTCGCAGCATTCGCGGGCGATGCGCGCCGCTGCAAAATTGATTTCCCTGGCGCGGGATTGGAGGCCGTAGTCGGCTTGCGCGATAGCCGTCGCGCTGAACGTGTTGGTCTCGACGATGTCGGCGCCCGCTTCGAGGTAGGCGTCGTGGATTTCGCGGACCACTTCGGGCCGCGTCAGCACCAGCACGTCGTTGTCGCCGCGCAGGTCGTGCGCGTGGCCGGTGAGGCCGCACGCCGGCGCGCCGCGGAAGTCCGCCTCGGACAGCTTGTGCTGCTGGATCATCGTGCCCATCGCGCCGTCCATCACGAGGATGCGCGCGCGCATGAGGCGGGTGAGCAAGGCGGTGCGGTCGGGTTGCATGCCCTATTCCGAGGAGCCGGCAGATGCCGGCAAAGTGTTGAATTTTAACATTTTGGCCATGAATACGGCGGTCCCCGCGCTATATCACGCGAACGTGCCGGAATAATGGCGGATCCTCATTGCGTGCTACCCTTTTGCGCATGAAGAGACTCAAATCGAAAGAGGCTTTCGACTTCCTCGCCGCCCATCCCGAGGCTGTGTTCGTCGACTGCCGTAGCGAGATGGAATATTTCTTCGTCGGCCATCCGATCGGCGCGCAGCACGTGGCGTGGAACGACGGCCCGGACTGGGATATCAACCCGCACTTCGTCGGCCAGGTGAAGAAGGTCGCCAGCATGCATCGTCCCGTCGTGCTCATCTGCCGCAGCGGCCACCGGTCGCTGGATGCGGGGCTCGCGCTGGAGAAGGCCGGATTCGCCGAGGTCTACAACGTCGCCGATGGCTTCGAAGGTCCGCTGGACGAGAAGAAGCATCGTGGCAACCTCTCGGGCTGGCGCCACGAAGGCCTGCCGTGGGAGCAGCTGTAGCCGGCATTCATCGGTGACGGCGGCACGGGCGTATGCTTGGCGGTTTCGACATCGAGCCGCCGCCCTTGCATTCCTACGGCCAGTTGTCCACGCTGTTCTACGACGCGGATAAGCCGGTTGCACCCGACGCCGAAGTCGCCTGGTACGCACAACGGCTGCCGAAGAGCGCCGGGCCGCTGCTCGAGTTGATGTGCGGCTCCGGCCGCCTGCTGGTGCCGCTCGCGGCGGACGGCTTCAAGCTGCACGGCGTCGACTTCTCGCCCGCGATGCTCGCGAGCTGCGAGGCGCGGCTCGCCGCGCGCGCGATCGAGGCGCCGCTGTTTCGGCAGGACCTGACGCAACTCAACCTGCCGTTCCGCTACGCGGCGGCGTTCGTCGCGGCGGGCTCGTTCCAGTTGATCACCGACCCCGCGGCCGCCGCGTCGGCGCTGCAGCGCGTCCGCGCGCACCTGGTCGATCCCGGGCTGCTGCTGATGGACATGTTCGTTCCGTCGGAATCGGCGCAGCGACTGGGCGCACCGCTGGTCGAAGTGCGCACCGCCAAGCTCGCCGACGGCACGCAGATCGCGCTGCGCTCGGAGTCGACGGTCTGGGCCGACGCGCGCATGTCGCGCATCGAGTATCGCTACGCGCACCGGCGCGGCGCGACGCGGCTCGCCGAGGAGCACGAAACACTGTCGCTGACGTGGTATTCGCCCGACGAAATCGCCGCGCTCCTCGCCGAGGCCGGGGTTTCGCGACGTGACGACCGGGGAATCGCCGCGCAATGACGGCGAGGAAACAACGTTCTGCGTGTCCGCACGCGCCTAGAGTCGCCGCGACATGTACACCGTCCCCGCGATCGGGTTGTGGTAGTACGGCGCGCATTCGCGGAAACCCAATTTCGCGTACAGCGCGTGCGCCTCGGCCATCCGGTCCAGCGTGTCGAGCTTCAGTTCGCGATAGCCGATCGCGCGCGCACCGTCGATCACCGTCTGCACCAGGCGCATGCCGAGCCCCGTCCCGCGCGCGGCGGGCCGCACATAGAGGCGCTTGATCTCGGCCGCGTCGAAGGCTCGCTCGCCGTTGCCCGGCAGCGGCCGCAACGCGACGCATCCGGCCGCCGCTTCGGGGGTGCCCGCCAGCAGCAGCATCCCGCGCGGCGGCGCATAGGCGCCCGGCAGCGTCGCCAATTCCTCGGCGAAGCCCTGGAAGCACAGGTCGACGTCGAGCCACGCCGCGTATTCCTCGAACAACGCGCGCGCCTGCGCGAAATCGTCCTGGGTCGCCGCCTGCCGAATGGGCGGCAGCGCGCGCGGAGTCAACTCGTCGCGACGCAGGTGCCGACTTTGATGTCGGTGCCGGCGTATTGGCGCCTGCAGATCCTTCAGCCGCGCGACGACCGGCTGCTGCGGGTCGCGCACGACGAGGAGCGTCTGCGAAAGCGGCTGCTGCCGCGGCTGCACGCGAAGCAGCTTGACGCCCTGCTTCGCGACAGTTCGTCCAGATACGCCAGCGCCGCCTGCTCGGTGCGAAACGAGCCGAACGAGACGGCGAACTGGCCGCGGCCGGCGTCGACGACCGTCACGTCCTTCACGCCCTGCCGGCGCAATTCGGCGGCGCGATTGTCGGCGGCGGTCTTGGTGGGAAACGGCGAAATGGTGACGGAGAAGGCGTTGTCGACATCGACGCGCCGTTGCGTCAGCAGCCGGCCCAGCGCCAGCGGCTCGAGGTCCGCGATCACCTTGGCGCGCTCGGCATCCGACAGCGGTCCGAACTCGACGCAGACGTCGGCGAGCGCGGCGACCTTGGCCGGGCCGAGCGCCGCGACTTCCTGCGGCGTCAGCAGCTTGATCTTTTCCGGCTGCACCTGCTGCTGGAGCCGCACGCCTTCGCCGCCGCCGCTGGGGAGCAGCGTGTAGATGAGCAGCGTGAGGTTGGCGAGCAGCAGCAGGATGACGACGATGCGCATGGTGGCGATTATCCACGACCTTAGGCGGCCCGGTAAGGTGCGCGGTCAGCGCCGCGGATCAGGCGCGGCGCAGCGAGATTTCGCCGGAGAGGAAGCGTGCGCGCCGCGGGCCGTCGGCCAGCACGAGCGCGCCGGTGCTGTCGACGCCCGCGACCGTGCCCTTGACGCTGGCGCCATCCGGCAGCAGCAGCTTGACCGGCTTGCCCTGGTACGCGTGACGGCGCTGCCATTCCGCGGCAAATGGCGGAAAACCCGTTTCGGCATAGGCGGTAAAGGCCGAGCGCCAGCTCGGCCACCAGCCGCGCGAGCAGCCGGTTGCGGTCGATGGGCAACGCGCCGCGGCCGGCGACCGCCGTGAGGTCGCTGACCGGCTGTTCGATGTCGCGCTTCGCGGCGGCCGGCATGCGCACGTTGAGACCGACGCCGACGACGACGGTCGACGGGCCCAGCGCATCGCCGTTCAATTCGACCAGGATTCCGCCGACCTTGAGGTGGCGATAGATGAGATCGTTCGGCCACTTCAGTTCGACGCCGGGCAAGCCTTCGGCCTCGAGCGCGCGAATGACGGCGACGCCCACGGCCAGCGACAAGCCGGCCAGGTAGCCGGCGCCCTGTTCGAACCGCCAGCCCATCGAAAACGTGAGGCTGCCGCCGGCAACCGCAGTCCACTTGCGGCCGCGGCGGCCCCGTCCGGCGGTCTGCCACTCCGCGGCCAGGACGGACGCGTGGATGTCCTTGCGTTGACCACGGCGCAGCAGTTCCGTGGACGTCGACGCGATTTCGTCGACGACTTCGATGGAAAGCAGCGGAATCGCGGGATTCTTGCGGACGTTCTCGGAGAGCGCCGCGCGGATCAGGTCGGCGGACAGGAAGTCGGGTGTGGCGAGCAGCCGGTAGCCGCGGCCGCGGATTCGTTCCAGCGCCAAGCCGGCGGTTTCGGCTTCCTTGAGGAGTTGCGAAACGCGGGCGCGCGTCAGCCCCACCGTCTCGGCGAGGTCTTCACCGGAGTGGAAGGCGCCGTCCGCAAGCTGGCGCAGGAGGATGAATCCGAGAGAGGTAAGCACTTACATATTCCATTCATGTTGCACCGCCCAATGTAACATGGGCGAGGCTCCAATGCACCATTTTCGGGCCGGGAATCAATGATGTGCGGCCGCCGGCGCCGTTTGCAAGGCCGGCGATCTCCGCGCCCGCCGCCCCTTGGGCGACCGGGACCGTTCGCGCGGTCACTCCTTCAGCACGCCGCGCCGGATCTGGTCCTGCTCGATGGACTCGAACAGCGCCTGGAAGTTGCCTTCGCCGAAGCCCTCGTTGCCCTTGCGCTGGATGATCTCGAAGAAGATCGGGCCGATGACCGTCGCCGTGAAGATCTGCAGCAGCATCTCGTCCTTGACCGGCGCGCCGTCCAGGAGGATGTGGTTCTTGCGCAGCCGCTGGGTGTCCTCGCGGTGGCCGGGAAGCCGCTCGTCGAGCATCTCGTAGTAGGTGTCCGGGCGTCTCCTGGAACACGACCGACTGCGAGCGCAGCGTCTCCACCGTCGCGAAGATGTCCCTCGTGCCGAGCGCCACGTGCTGGATGCCCTCGCCGTGGTAGGCGACGAGGTATTCCTGGATCTGGCTCTTGTCGTCCGAGCTCTCGTTGATGGGGATGCGGATCTTGCCGCAGGGACTCGTCATCGCCTTCGACTTCGAGCCCGGTGAGCTTGCCTTCGATGTCGAAGTACCGGATCTCGCGGAAATTGAAGATGCGCGCAGTAGAAATCGGCCCACTCGCCCATCCTCCCGCGGTGCACGTTGTGCGTCAGGTGGTCGATGTACGTGAGGCCCGCGCCCAGCGGGTGCTGGTCCATTCCGGGCAGCGGAACGAAGTCGATGTCGTAGATCGACACGTTGCCGCCGGCGTTCGCCGGCGAGCCGGGATACCGGTCGACCAGGTAGATCAGCGAATCGCCGATGCCCTTGATCGCCGGGATGTTGAGCTCCATCGGCCCCGGGCGGTTGGGCACGCCCCACGCGCCCTGTGCGACCGCCTGCTTGTACGCGGCCGCCGCGTCGCCGACGCGGAAGGCGATCGCGCAGATCGACGGGCCGTGCACGCGCGCGAACGATTGCGCGAACGAATCGGGCTCGGCGTTGACGATGAAGTTGATGTCTCCCTGCCGGTACAGCAGGACGTTCTTCGACCGGTGCCGCGCGATCGCGGCAAATCCCATCTGCTCGAACAGGTGGCCGAGCGCGGCCGGGTCCGGCGCCGCGTACTCGATGAACTCGAAGCCGTCGGTTCCGAGCGGGTTCTCCCAAAGCGAAGGACCGGCGCGGCCATGGTCGTCTCCCGAAGGCGTGAAAGGGAGGTGAGTTTAGCAAGGCGGTCCGAAACGCTTGAGGATTCCGCCGCCGCCGCGAGTCGATTTATTGGGCAGGGCGGCGGTAGAATAGCCCGCCGCCAATCGCGGCAACAAAAATATGCTGGCGGACCGCGCCGGAATGAACGGCGTCCGATCGACGGTATTGGAGGAGGAAGCAATGGGCAAGTTCAGGCATCCCAGCGCGCTTGCCGCGCTGGTGGCCGCGCTGCTGACGGGTTCGGTCGTGGCCGCGCCGGTCGTCATGCGCGCGTCGCATCAATTTCCCGGCGGCAAAGGCGACGTCCGCGACGACATGGTGCAGATGGTCGCCCGCGACGCCAAGGCGGCCAACGTCGATCTCGACATCCAGGTCTATCCCGGGGCGTCGCTGTTCAAGGCGGAGCAGCAGTGGAACGCGCTCGTCAATGGACAACTCGACATCACGCTGTTTCCGCTCGACTACGCGAGCGGCCAGGTGCGCGTCTTCAGCGCGACGCTGATGCCCGGCCTGGTGCGCAGCTACGACCGCGCCAAGCGCCTCAACGACTCGCAATTCATGAAGGACATCCACGCGTCCATCGAGAAGGCCGGCGCCATCGTCCTTTCGGATGCCTGGTTCGGCGGCGGCATGGTGTCCAAGCGCGGCTGCATCCTGGAGCCCAATGACGTCAAGGGCCTCAAGTTCCGCTCTGCGGGACCCACGTTCGCACAAATGTGGCAATCGGCCGGCGCATCGATCGTTTCGATCCCGTCGAACGAAATCTACAACGCGTTCCAGACCGGCGTGGCCGAGGGAACGGACACCAGCATGGGCAGCTTCCTGTCGTTCCGACTGTACGAGCAGGCGAAATGCATGACCGCACCCGGCACTAACGCTCTGTGGTTCATGTACGAGCCACTGCTGATGTCGAAGAAAAGCTTCGACAAGCTGGACAAGAGGCAGCAGGACGTGCTCATCCAGGCGGGAAAGAAGGCGCAGAAGTACTACGAAGACAAGGCTGAGTCGGTCGACGCGGCGACGATCCAGGCCTACAAGGATCACGGCGTCGAGGTCAAGAGCCTCACCGATGCACAGTACAACCAGTGGATCGAGATCGCGAAGAAAAGCTCGTACGTCGAATTTGCCAAGGATGTGCCCGACGGGCAGAAGCTCATCGACGAAGCGTTGAGCGTCAAGTAGGCACCCTTGGGCGCTCGTTGCCGGCGGGCTGCAAGCGCCGTCCGCCGATTTCCCTGCTTGACTGACAACCGGCTGACGTAGCGGCGGCGTGGATTATTTCGTCCGCGCCATCAGGCTGACCTCGCGGCTGTGCGGCTATTTCGCCGCGGCGCTCATCGCGGTCAGCGTCGTGATCGTCTGCGAGATGGTGTTCGTGCGCTTCGTGCTCGGCGAGAACACGATCTGGCAGACCGACTTCGTCACCTACAGCCTCGTCGCTGCCACGTTCATCGGCAGCCCCTATGTGCTCATCCTGCGCGGTCACGTGAACGTCGACGTGCTGCCGCACTACCTCGGCCGCCGCAAGCGCTGGTGGCTGGCGCTGTTCTCGACGCTGCTCGCCATGGCGTTCTGCGTGACGATGGCCGTGCTCACCTCGCAGTACTGGCTGGAAGCCTGGAACCAGCGCTGGCTCTCGAACACGATGTGGCGGGTGCGGCTGTGGATTCCTTACGCGTCGATGCCGATCGGCCTCGGGATTCTCACGCTGCAGTACGTGGCCGAGCTGTACTGCCTGGTCTCCGGCCGCGAGCCGCCGTTCGGCATCGCCAGGGAACGCTCAGCATGAACCCGGCGACGCAGGGGGCGCTCGTTCTCGTCGTCACGCTCATCGTCCTGCTTTCGGGCACGCCGGTTGCCTTTGGACTTGGCGCGCTGTCGATCGCCTTCATCGTCATCTTTCAAGGCCTCGGCGCGTTGCATGTCGTCGCGGAGACCTTCTTTGCTGGCCTGAACGAATTCACGCTGGTCTCGATTCCGATGTTCGTGATGATGGGCGCCGCGATCGGGTCCTCGCCCGCCGGCAAGGATCTCTACGAAGCGCTCGACCGCTGGCTGTACCGGCTGCCCGGCGGACTGGTGATCTCGAACCTGGGCGCGTGCGCGCTGTTCGCCGCGCTTACCGGATCCTCGCCCGCGTGTTGCGCCGCGATCGGCAAGATGGGCATTCCGGAGATGCGCAAGCGCGGCTATCCCGACGACATCGCGACCGGTTCGATCTGCGCCGGCGGCACGCTCGGCATCCTGATCCCGCCGTCGATCACGTTCATCCTGTACGGCATCGCAACCGAGACGTCGATCGGCCGCCTGTTCCTGGCCGGCGTGCTTCCCGGCATCATGCTCACCCTTCTGTTCATGCTCTGGACGCTGTTCATCATCTGGAGAAGGGGCTTCCGCTCGCATGCGATCGATTTTCGCTACAGCTGGAAAGAGAAGTTCCAGTCGATCCCGAAAATCGCGCCGTTCCTGGCCATCATCGCCGGCGTGATGTACGCGCTCTACGGCGGCGTGGCTACGCCGTCCGAGGCCGCCGGGGTGGGAGCCGCGATGTGCGTGCTGCTCGCGGTCCTGATCTACCGCATGTGGGCGCCCGAAAAGTGGTGGGCGATTCTGCGCGACACGACCAGGGAGTCGGTGATGATACTGATGATCATCGCCGCCGCCGTGTTGTTCGGCTACATGCTCACCTCGTTGTACCTCACGCAGACGCTCGCGCACGCAATTGCCGAGATGCACGTCAATCGCTGGGTACTCATGGGGCTGATCAACGTATTCCTGCTGGTCTGCGGCTTCTTCATTCCGCCGGCCGCCATCATTCTCATGACGGCGCCTATTCTCTATCCGATCATCAAGGCGGCCGGCTTCGATCCGGTGTGGTTTGGCGTGATCCTCACCATCAACATGGAGATCGGCCTCATCCACCCGCCGGTGGGCCTCAATATCTACATCGTGAGTTCGATCGCGCCGGACGTGCCGGTCACGCGGATCATGTGGGGCACCATTCCCTATGTGCTATGCATGATGCTGCAGATCGTGGTGCTATGCATCTTTCCCGAGATCGCCACCTGGCTTCCCGATCACATGATGGGCATATCGCACTGACGATCGGGACCGCCGGAAGCCAGGCTTATTCGAGGAGCTTCAGGACCTTCGCGTGCAACATCGGGTCGCCGCACGCGAAGACGTCGCCTCCCTGGTCGCACGGGCCACCCGACCAGTCGGTGATGACACCGCCGGCCGCCTCGACCAGCGGGATGAGCGCCTGCACGTCGTAGGGCTGCAGCCCCGTCTCGACGACCATGTCGACGAAGCCCATCGCGAGCTGCGTGTAGCAGTAGCAATCGCCGCCGAAGCGCGTCAAGCGCGCAGGCCCGCTGATGGCGTTGTAGACGGCGAGTTGACGCGGCGACTGGAAATGTCGCGGGTCGGTCGTCGCGACGACCGCGTCCTCGACCGACGCGCACCGGCGCGTGCGCAGCGTGCGCGATTGATTGCCGCGACGCCATTGCGCGATTCCGCCTTGCGTTCCCAGGAACGATTCGCCGACGAACGGCTGGTGCACGACGCCGACCACCGGACGCTGGCCGTCGTGCAGCGCGATGAGCGTCGCCCAGTGCAGCTGACCCAGGATGAAGCTCCGCGTGCCGTCGATCGGGTCGATGACCCACGTGAGCGGGATGTGCCCGGCTGCTTGCCGTGTTCCTCTCCGTGGATGCCGTGGTCCGGGTGCGCGCGCCGGATTTCCGCGCGGATGACCTCCTCGGCGGCGCGGTCGGCGATCGTCACGGGGTCGTATCCGAGCGCGTTGCGCTTGTCCTCCACGTCGATGATTTCGCGGAAGTGCGGCAGGATGGATTCGCCCGCGCGCAACGCCATTCCATAGGCAAATTCGAGGTAGCGGTCGGCGTCGCGGGGATTCATGGATGGGGGGTGGCGTTACGGACAGGCGATCATCGCATGGGCGGCGCGCCGGCCTCGGCGGCCGCAAGGATTTCCCGCTCGCGCTCCGCCGTCAGCACGACCTTCCATGCCTCGCTGTTGTCGCGCGCGGCAAGCCATGCGGCCGTCGCGTCGATTGTCTCGGCGAGCGGACGCACGCGCAATCCTGCGCCCTCGGCACGGCGGCAGTCGAATTCCATGAAGCCCGCCTCCTCGACGAACGACGAAGGAAGCCACAGCGGCAGCCCGGTCCACGGTTCCACTTTGTGCTCGGTCAAGAGCGCTTCGTCGATCCACTTTGCGGCGGGCGCACTTCCCGTGGCCCGCAACGTGTCGACGAGCGATTGCCACGTCCAGTGTCCGGCGGGACTGCACGCATTGAAGGTCCCGCTGGCATTTGCCTCAACCAGGTCCACCATGAATGCGCCGAGGTCGCGGACGTCAATGAATTGCACCGGACCGTTTCGCGGCTCGGGAACGATGGCGAAGGCGGCGCGGTCGCCGAGCAGCGCCGGGTTGCGGAACCGCGCCACCCAGTAGCCGAAGCGGTCGCTCGAATCGTGCGGCCCGACGATGAGCCCCGGGCGCACGTTGATTGCGGCGTCGCCAAAAGCGGCGCGGACTTCCGCTTCGCACGCGGCCTTGAGCGGCCCGTAGTGCTTCATGATTTCCTCGGTCGCGGGATCGTCGAGTGTCGCCGTCGCCGCGGACTCGTCGCGCCCGGCGCCGCCGCCATCGGCGTACACGGAAATCGACGACACGAACAGGTACCGCTGCGCGCGGCCCTTGAGCAGTTCCGCCGACGCGCGAACCACGCGCGGCACGTAGCCGCTGGTGTCGATGACCGCGTCCCAGTCCCCGTCGCGCAACGCGTCGAGGCCCGGGGGTTTCGCGAAGTCGCGGTCGCCGATAAGCGATGTCACCGCGTTGCCCCAGGGATTGGCCTTGCCGCGCGTGAAGATCGTCACGGCGTGACCGCGCGCCAGCGCCGCCTCCACCGCGTACCGCCCGAGGAACCTCGTGCCGCCGAGAAAGAGTATCCGCATGATCGACTCGCGATTCCGCCGCGTCCTATGCGCGCGGCACGATCTTGACGCCGTTCAGCTTTTCCTGCGCCTCGAGCAGCGACGCGATGTACTTGTCGCCGAAGCCCAGCAGGTTGGCATTGACGAGGCTCTGGTGCACGGCCTCGCCCATGATCGCCGACACCGGCAGCGATTCCGCCATGTGCGTGTAGTAGCGCAAGTCCTTCATCGCGTTCACCAGCGTGAACTTGAGCCCGGTGAGATCGCCGTCGAGCATCTTGCCGACGATCATCTGGAAGATGCCGGAATTGACAGCGCCCGCCGACACGACGTCGTGCAGCTTGCGGATCGACAGTCCCGACTTGGCCGCGGCGGCGCACGCCTCGGCGGAAGCATTGGCGATCGCCATCGCGAGGAAGTTGTTGATGAGCTTCAGCACGATGCCATGGCCGGCGGGACCGGCGTGGATGATGTTCTCGCAGAAGGCGGCGAGCACCGGCTTCAATTCCGCGAACGTCGCGTCATCGGCGCCCACCATGATGTTGAGCTTGCCCAGCTCCGCCTCGACCGGCGTGCGCGCCAGCGGCGCGTCGACGAAGCGCACACCCTTTTCGGCGAGCGCTTCGCGCATCTTCGCGGTGGTCGCGGGCTCACTCGTCGACGTGTCGATGACCACCAGGCCCCTGCGCGCCACGCTCGCGATGCCGTCCTTGCCGTTGATGATCTCCTCGACCTGCGGCGCGCCGGTGACGCACAGGAACACGATGTCGGCGTTGCGCGCGACGTCCGCGTTCGTCTTCACTTCCGTGGCGCCCGCGGCCAGCAGGTCTTCGAGCGGCTTGCGGTTGCGGTTGACGCGTACGGTCAGCGGAAAGCCCTTGGTGACGAGGTTCTTGGCAATGCCGTGGCCCATGAGGCCGATGCCGATGAATCCGATGCGTGGCTTGTCCATGCGTTCTCTCCTGAATGAATGGTTCAATCGACGGCCGTCGGCTCGGGCGCGGCAATCAGCGCGCGCCGGCGTTCGTGCCACGTGAGAAGCAGTCCGCTGCCGGCAATCAGCGCCATGCCGCCCAAGGTGAGCGCGTCCGGAAAGTCACCGAATGCCAACCAGCCGATCAGTGTAGCGAATACGACTTGCAGGTAAGTGAACGGCGTGAGCGCGGACGCCGGCGCCTGCCGAAACGCAAGTATCAGCAGGAAGTGGCCGATCGTGCCCAGGATGCCGAGGGTCACCAGCAGCGTCAGGTCAACCCATGTCGTCTGGATGTGCGAGCCGAACCACGGCCACACGCATGTCATGATAAGAGTTCCGATCAGCGCGGGGTAGAACAGCGTCACACGTGGATCTTCGCCCGCCAGCATTCGCGTGGTGATCTGGTACACGGCGTAACAGGCGGCGCAAGCCAATGCCAGCAGCGACGCGCCGTTGAAGAATTCGGCGCCCGGCTGCACGATCAGCAGCATGCCGGCGAGTCCGGCGACGACGAACGCGATCCGCGGCAACGTCAGACGCTCACCCAGGAACACGACGGCGAGGATGACGACGATGGCCGGTGTCGTGTAGTTGAGCGCCGTCGCGTCCGCGAGCGGCAAGTATTTCAGCGCAGTCATGAACAGCATCGACGAGCTGACCAGCAGGCATCCGCGAATCAGCTGCAGCCGGAGTTGCCGCGTGCGCAGCATCCCCCTTCCCATCTTCGGCGCGAGCCAGAGGACCATCGCCAGCACCTGGAAGCCCCATCGTGCCCAGACCACGAGCGGCACCGGGTAGCGCACCGCCAGCGACTTGACGATTCCGTCCGTAACCGAGAAGCACGCGACGGCGCCCGCGATCATCAGCACGGCGGAGGGAGGGATGTGGATGTGCGCGCGGGTCATCGTTCGAGGTCCCGGCCCTGGAGACAGCGCACGGGCGCGGCACGAAGCAGGGGCGGGTGAAATGAAACGCCGGACCCTGAGCGCACGTGCTCAGTGCCCGGCAATTGGTCTGACCATTTTACCGGTCAGGAGCCTGAGTGACCAGCACCTGAATGGAGCCAAGCGGACATTGCCGGTGCGGGTAACCCCCTCGCGGGACGCGTAATATGGTCGGACTACCGTTCGTCGATGGAGTGATAAATGATGGGGCGCTGGACGTTCCGGGGCCGGGTGGCGGCTGCAGCCGCTTTGTCCGCGGTCGTATGCCTCGGAATGATCGCGTCCGCCTGGGCACAGCTGCCCGCCAAGTTGCCGAAAGTTGCGATTCTGCTCCCTCGCGCACCGACGACCACGACCTGTGGGGCGCGCCCTTCCACCCTTTCGTGCTTCATGGAGGCCATGCACGATCTCGGCTACGTCGAGGGGAAGAATGTTGCGTTCGAATTGCGCTTTCCCGAGGGGGATTACCAGGAGCTCCCCGCCCTTGCGACACAGCTTGTAGGGCTACGGCCGTCGGTCATCTACACCGTAGGACCCGGCGGAGTGGCCGCGGCGACCGCGACAACCACCATTCCGATCATCGTGGGTCCGGGAGACGAGGAAACGCTGGCCAAGCTTGCCGGCAATTTCGCGCATCCGAACGGAAATGTGACGGGCTTCACGCTGGCCAGCGTCGAACAGGAACTGAAATGCCTGTCGCTTCTCAAGGAACTGGCGCCCCGCGCATCTCGGGTGGCGGTGCTGCTCAATCCAGACAACCCTCGCTATCGCGACTATCCGGGCGTCCTGGCACCGACGGCGGCCCAACTGGGGATGACCCTGATCAGAATCGAGGCCCCGAGCCTGGCCGACCTGCCGCGCGCGTTGGCGGCTATCGCGGCATCGGGCGCGAACGCGATCTACTTCGCGGCAGACCCGGTGCTCGCAGGCACGAGCCAGGGGCGCAAGCTGGTCAGCGAATGGGCCCTGAAGCAACGGTTGCCTGTCGTATCTCCGAGCCCGCAGGTCGCCGCCGATGGCGGCCTACTGTCTTTTGGAACCGACATTAACGTTCTCCACAGGCGCGCCGCCATCTATGTCGACAAGGTTCTCAAGGGCGTCAAGCTGGTCGATTTGCCGGTCGAGCGTCCATCGGTATTCAAGCTGTCCGTCAACGCCAGGAGCGCCAAGGCGCTCGGCGTTGTCATCCCGCAGTCACTGCTGCTGCGCGCGGACGAAGTGATTCAGTGATCGCCGCTGCATTTCCGCATTGATCAGAATCTGTAGTTCAACGTGAGCGCGAGGTAATACTCGTTCGCCTTCGTCGCGTAGTTCTTCGCGGCGGTTCCGGGAACGAACACAGCCGTTTGAATTGCGATATTGAAGTGATCGGTGATGGCCCAGGCGCCTTTGATTGCAGGCTGCTGGCCGATGTAGCGGCCGGAGACGCGCGCCGATCCGGCATAGGCGACGCCACTCGGCTGATACATCGCATCGCTGGTGCTGTAGCGAAAATACACGAGGTCATACGCGATGATACGGACAGTAGGCCACGGATTGAACTCGAAGTTGATCCCCGCGTCGTACAAATTGGTCGGCGCTAGAAAAGGGTTTTCGCTGAAGTGCATGTTTGCATACAACATCGGGTAGTAGTCGCGCACGCGGCCGCCGCTTTGGCCACCGGAAGTCGCGTCGAAACGCACGCCAATGCGCGGCTGCATGGCGTGGTCGAATGTATAACCGGTCGACGTGAAGAGGGCGAACGCGGAAATCGACGCGGCGCCCAGATGGCCCGTCTGGTAGACGCCGGTCCAATCGAAATCGTATGCGCCCCCGCGGGTGAGCGCTCCCCACAGCCGCGCGCCAACGCTAGTCCTGCCGTCGTAACCTTTGTAGACGCCGTACGTGACATCGGACTTGCCCGAGCCGACGATCAAGGGATCGACATTGACGAAGGTGCGCGCGCCGTCGACCTTGCGATCCTCCAACAATTGACTCCCGTAGGCGCCGACGAAGAACTGCGTGCGACTGGTCGAATCGTCGAAGATGTAGAACTTGTCGGTAACGGGGTAGAACGCAAAAACGTCCACGCGCGTCGAGCCATTGTCGAAATAAGCCCTTACGCCATCGCCGGCTTGCGGCACGTTTGCCTGCTCGCGGGTCGAGAACAGGAGTCCGTTGCCGAGCCAGATCGACTGCCGGCCCACCCGCACGCCTGCGTCGCCGTCCCCAACGCGCGCCATCGGCTCGACGAATCCTTCGAGTAAGTCGAGCTGGTCGCGAAAGGTCGGCATCGCCGGCCCGTAGCGCGCCCCGCCCTGCTGGGCGCTCACCAGATTGACGAAGACACGAAAATTCGGCCCGACGTGCAAATCGGCCCCGTAAATGCTGCGCAAATCGTTTTCGTCGACGTCGAAGGGCGCGACATAGCGCAAGCCCGACTTGGTCGTGTAGTAGTTGTACTTGTAGCGCTCCTGCCCACTCAGCGTCAGGTAGATGCTGCCGTCGTCGTCGAGGCGAATGAACTTGACCGGGTTCAAGAAATCCGCGAACCGCGTCGGGTCATCACGCAAGAAAGACCAATCCTCGTTCCAGCGCTGCTGGAAATAGCATCCGAGAATCACGCCTTTGCCGACCTCGAAACGCGGTGACTCCGTCAACGCGCTGATCCGAGGGGGAGGCGATCCTGGCTCTACATAGCGTGTCGGGCAGCCGACGAAGCCCGGCAAAACCGGCGATTCGGCATCTGCGACGCGGTTACCGGCCGCTGGCGCCGATCCCTGAGCCGTTAGCGCAGGCGCAAACGACAACGCCGAGGCGAGAATCAGCGTTGCGCCGGCGAAATGGCGCCATGACAGGCGCCGCGCCGTGCGTACTGGCTGTTTGCCGTTCCCCGGTTGGAGCACTGCTTCTCCCCAGACTTCCTGCACGGGCCCGTTCTCGATCGTGCCCGACCCACCAGTAAACTCCTGTATCGGGCCGATGCATGCGCCCTTGGCGGTGAACTGAGGGATAGTAAGGGGAAAGCCGTTGCAGATGTTGCGCCAGGGAATCCGACCCAACGGGCCCGAGTGCCCCTAGCGTGGCGGAGCGCGGGAAACCAGCACTGCGGCGATCACGACCAGCAGCGTCGCCGCCGCCAGCGCCGGCGTCAAGGCGCGTCCGGTCACGATGACCAGCAGCGCCGTCGACAGGAGCGGCGTCGCATACGCGAGGACGCCGATCACGCGCGGATCGCCGCGCTTCATCGCGATGTCCCACAGATAGAACGCGCTCCCCATGGGCCCCAGGCCGAGCAGCGCGAGCAGCCACGCGTCGCCGTCGCGCATCGACGCCGGCGCTTCGAACAACAGGTGGCAGACGAGCGCGAGAACGCCGGACGCCAGCGCGAAGCCGCCGATCGCCCACGACGAAAAAGGGGCGACGCGCCGCGTGAGCAACGAATAGCACGCCCAGACAAGCGCCGATCCGGCGGCAAAGGTGAATCCCAGCGCGATCGCTGGGGTGATGGTCATCGGTGCGGCGCCGATCGCCAGCGCAGCGCCAGCGAAGCCGATCGCGGCGGCCGCGACGTGGACGGGCCGCAGCCGCCATCCGGGCAACAGCAGCGGCGTCAGCAGGACGATCAGCAGCGGCCACAGGTAATTGACGAGATTGGCTTCCACCGGCGGCGCAAATCGCAGCGCAAGGAACAGCAGGAAGTGAAAGCCGAAGAGGCCGCAGACGCCGAGCAGAAGTGTGGCCGCCGGGACCCGCCATTGCCGGACATGCAAAAGGCCCGGGACGGCGCCGATCGTCAGCGCGCAACCGGTGAGGAACAACGGCGGCAGATGCGCGAGCGAGACGCCAAGCGTGGCCAGCGTCCCCCAAAGCATGATGGCGCCGAGCGCGGCGGGGATGGCGACGCCGGGCACGACCCGCGACGTCACGTCATGGGCGGATATAGGCCCATCCCTGCTGCTGCTTTTGCATGATCTCGACGACGCCCGCTGCCACGTAATCGATGCCGCGCCACATGTCCTGCTTGCCGAGCTTTTGCCCGCGCATCGTGTTTTCGCACGCGATGACCCTCACGCCGGACGCCATCGCCTCGTCGACGCGCGTGCCGACCACCGAGTCGGCCTTCAGCATGCCGATGCCCGGACCGTAGGCAACGATCTCGATGTCGACGTTAGCCGCGCCCAAGTCGGTTTGCAGGTTCTTCGCGTTGTTGAGCGCGAGGTTCCACTTGGCGACTTCGCCGTCGCTCATCTGCATCACGACCTTCGACCGCGCGGGCGCGGCTTGCTGCGCATTCGCCGGCGCGATGCCGAGGCCGGCCGCCAGCACCACCGCGCTCAGAATGGCCGCGAGACTCCGTTCCGGTCTGGTTTCCGATTTCATGATTCTCCCGCGTCGCGGATCGATTCGGCAACTGGAGCCGGTGTAGGGAATCAAACCCATCACCGGCGTTTGATTTTACGGAGCTTTCCGGCTTTCGTGTGAATCGTGGGTGAATTGCGTGCGCTATTTGCCGCATGAATCAGGTGCAGGAAGTTCCCCGAGAAGTCGAGGGCGGTGTTGGGTCGTACGTGCGCATGTGACGGTAGAGAATTGGTGGTGCGCATAAGGCCGGCATGGGTTGACACCGGCCACCTCAGGGCGTATGTTGCGGCGCATCAATGGTTGAGGGAGACCTCGTTGGACATACCGAGTAGGCGCCGCTCGTTCTAGTCCCGTAATACCGCCGCAACACAGTCGTCCCAGACTGCCTGCGACTTCCGGACTGGAGCACATCGTCCGGAAGGGCCGCGCAGGACCCCGCAGATTCGCCGCGGACCTCGTTTCCCTCCCTCGCATCAACGGCTCAAGAAAGCCGCCACGGCATCGCGTCGCGAGCGCGAGGAAAAGCGCATGGAACTAAGACTGAATTTGTTCGGCATCCAGCTTATCGGCAAAGCCCAATCAGGCAAGACGGGCGCTGTGCCGAATCTGGCAACGGGCAACGAATTGCTCGAACTGTCGAGCCAGACACCCGACGCAGCGATGGCGCAACTCGGAACGTCTTTGGCCGGCCTTGATGAGGCTACCGCCGAGACGCGGCTCGAGGAGTACGGCCAGAACGAGGTCGCCCACGAGCACCACAAGAGCGCCGTGCGGCGCCTGCTGGAACTCTTCCTCACGCCGCTCTCCGTGCTGCTGCTGGCGCTGGCCACCGTCAACTACTTCACCGGCGAAATCAAGGGTGCCATCGTCATCGCGGTGATGGTAGTGCTTTCGTCACTCCTTTCGTTCATGCAGGAATTCCGGTCGAGCAAGGCCGCGGAGCGACTGCGTGCCATGGTGAGCACGACCGCTACCGTATTCCGCAAGGAAGTTCCTGCCGAATGGCTTGACCGGAGTGCGGAGGCCCTCGGATTGGCAACGCGCGCCAGTCCGACGAGCCGGGTGGAAATTCCACTGACAGGCGTGGTCCCGGGCGACATCATCCACCTCTCGGCTGGGGACATTGTTCCGGCGGACGTACGCATGCTGTCTGCCAAGGACATGTTCGTGAACCAGGCCTCACTAACCGGCGAATCGTTGCCGGTGGAGAAATTCGTGGCTCCGTTGTCCGGGGCGAGCTCGGCGCTCGAACTCAACAACATGGCGTTCATGGGTACCAACGTCATCAGCGGCACAGCGGTCGCGATGGTCGTTGCCACTGGAGGTCGACCTATTTCGGCAGCATCGCCACCAGTGTTGCAGGCCAACAGGTTCAGACGAGCTTCGACCGCGGCATTCATAGATTCATCTGGCTCATTGATCCGTTCATGGCTCGTCATGGTCCGCTTGGCGTTCCTGGTCAACGGCTTCACCAAAGGTGACTGGCTCGAAGCGTTCCTGTTTGCCGTCGCAGTGGCGGTCGGACTCACCCCGGAAATGCTGCCGATGATTGTGACCATCAATCTCGCCAAGGGTGCCATGGCCATGGCAAGCAAAAAAGTCATCGTCAAGCGCCTCAACTCCATCCAGAACCTCGGCGCGATGAATGTCTGTGCACGGAAAAGACCGGCATGCTCACCCAGGACAAAGCTCCTCGAGAAGCATCGTCGATGTCGACGGTGACGAGTCGGAACGGGTGCTGGAATACGCCTACCTCAACAGCTACTACGAGACCGGACGCAAGAAACTCTCGATGTCGCCGTACTCGAGCACGTCCAGTGCACGAGCACCTGCGACCTGACGCCGGTTCGCCAAGATTGACGAGATTCCGTTCGACTTCCAGCGCGGCGGATGTCGGTAATCGTATCGAGCGGGACGGTCCGCATTTCCTCATCTGCAAGGGCGCCGTCGAGGAAGTTTTCAACGTCTGCGACCGCGCCGAACAGCATGGCGAGCTCAGTGCAAATCGAGGCCGAGCACTATGACGAGTTGCGCACGGTGACGCGCGATTTCAATGACGACGGGGTCCGCGTCATTGCGGTCGCGTAAAGGAACGTCGCCTGGGCAGACCACCTACACCGTGGCCGACGAGGATGGACTCGTGCTTGCGGGCTACATCGCCTTCCTTGACCCGCCGAAGAGAGCGCAGCCGAGGCCATCCGGGTGTTGCAGGAGCATGGCGTCGCCGTCAAAGTACTCACTGGAGCAGACCAGCGGTGACCCGCAACATCTGCCGCGAGGTCGGCCTGCCCGTGGAACGGGTCGTCCTTGGCAGCGAAGTGGACGCGATGTCGACGCCGAACTGGCCAGAGAAGCCGAGGATGTCTCAGTCCTGGCGCAAGCTCTCTCCGCGCAGAAGGCGCGCGTCATCAAGGCGCTGCACCTGCGCGGACACGTGGTGGGCTTTCTCGGCGACGGCATCAATGACGGGCCGGCGCTCAAGGCCGCGGACGTCGGCATCTCGGTCGATACCGCCGTCGACATCGCAAAGGAATCGGCGGACATCATCCTGCTGGAGCAGAACCTGCTGGTGCTCGAGCAAGGCGTCGTCGAGGGACGCCGCGTGTTCGGCAGCATCACCAGAGTACATCAAGATGGGCGCCGAGCTGAATTTCGGCAACATGTTCAGTGTGCTGGGAGCGAGCGCTTTCTCCGTTCCTGCCGATGCGCCGTGCAGATTCTGGTCAGCGATCTGCTTTATGACTTCTTCGCAGACCGACGGTCGCGACGGACACGGTGGATGAGGACTATCTCAAACAGCCGCGGCAATGGGACATCGGCAACATCGGCCGCTTCATGTTGTTTATCGGGCGGATCAGTTCGCTGTTGACTGACGTCACGTTCGGTGTCCTGCTTTACTCTTCGAACCGCGTGGAACAACGAGGCGCTATCCAGACCGGCGGGTTCGTTGAGTCGCTTCTGTCGCAATGCTTCATCGTTCACGTCATCCGGACGGGAAAGATTCCCTTCATCCAGAGCAAGGCCAGTTTCCCGCTGCTCGTGACAACGATTGCGAATCTGCTTGCCTGGACTGTGGCTGCCGAACTCGCCGTTTGCCCATGCACTGGGACTGACGCCGCTGCCGCACGCCTACTGTTGGCGCTGCTTGGAATTCTCGTCGGCGGTACATGCTGCTGACGCAACTGGTGAAAGCCTGGCTGATCCGGCGGTTCGGCCTGACATTTCCTCGGTGCAGGTGAAAAAGGCCCTTGACGGCAGTTCGGCTATGTCAGGCCAAACCGCCGGATCAGCCAGGCTTTCACCAGTTGCGTCGCAGCATGTAGCCGACGAGAATTCCAAGCAGCGCCAACAAGTAGGCGTGCCGGGCAGCAGCATCGCCGTGCATGGGCAAACGCGCATTCAGCAGCCACAGTCAACAAGACGGATTCCAATCGTTGTGCACGAGCAGCGGAACTGGGCTTGCTCTGGATGAAGGGAATCTTTCCCGTCCGGATGACGTGAACGATGAGCGTTTGCGACAGAAGCGACTCAACGAACCAGCCGGTCTGGAATAGCGCCTCGTTGTTCGCGCGTCGAAGTAAAGCAGGACACCGAACGTGACGTAGATCAAACAGCGAACTAATTAGCCGATAAACAACATGAAGCGGCCGATGTTGCGATATTGCATTGCCGCGGCTGTTTAAGATAGTCCCTCATCCACCGTGTCCATGTTTCGCGACCGTCCGTGCGAGAAGTCATAAAGCAGATTGTTGACCAGAATCTGCACGGGCGCCATGCGCAGGAACGGGAGAAAAGCGCTCGCTCCCAGCACACTGAACATGTTGGAATTTCGAGGCCGCTTCCACGCCGTCTTGATGTACTTGCAGGGTGATGTTGCCGAACACGCGGCGTCCCTCGACGACGCCTTGCTCGAGCACCAGCAGGTTCTTCTCCAGCAGGATGATGTCCGCCGATTCCTTTGCGATGTCGACGGCGGTATCAAGCCGATGCCGAACATCCGCATGAGCGCCGGGCCATTGATGCCGTCGCCGAGAAAGCCCACCACGACCGCGCAGGTGCAGCGCCTTGATGACGCGCGCCTTCTGCGCGGGAGAGAGCTTGGCCAGGACTGAGACATCCTCGGCTGCTCTGGCCGGCCCTTCGGCGTCGGACATCGCGTCCACTTCCGCTCCAAGGACGACCCGTTCCGGGCAGGCCGACCTGGCGGCAGATGTTGCGGGTCACCGCTTCGTTGTCTCCATGAGTACTTTGACGGCGACGCCATGCATCCCCCGGATGGCCTCGGCTGCGCTCTCCTTCGGCGGGTCAAGGAAGGCGAAGCCGCAAGCACGAGTCCATCCTCGTCGGCCACGGTGTAGGTGGTCTGCCCAGGCGGCAGTTCCTTGTACGCGACCGCAATGACGCGGAACCCGTCGTCATTGAAATCGCGCGTCACCGTGCGCAGCTCGTCATAGTGCTCGGCCTCGATTTGCACGAGCTCGCCATGCTGTTCGGCGCGGTCGCAGACGTTGAAAACTTCCTCGACGGCGCCCTTGCAGATGAGGAAATGCGGACCGTCCCGCTCGAGGATACGACTACCGACATCCGCCGGCGCTGGAAGTCGAACGGGATTCGTCAGTCTTTCGCACTTGACGTCAGGTCGCAGGTGCTCGTGCACTTCAACGTGCTCGAGGGTGTCGAGCAGGTTCTTGAGTCCGGTCTGGTAGTAACTGTTGAGGTAGGCGTATTCCAGCACCCGTTCCGACTCGTCACCGTGGACATCGACGTGCTCTCGAGGAGCACTTTTGTCCTGGGTCAGCGTGCCGGTCTTGTCCGTGCACAGGACATTCCATCGCGCCGAGGTTCTGGATGGAGTTGAGGCGCTTGACGATGACCTTTTTGCTTGCCATGGCCATGGCACCTTGCCTGATGGTCACAATGATTGGCACGCGTTTCAGGTGCTGTGCAAACGCCCACTGCAACAGCAACAGGAACGCTTCGAGCCAGTCACCTTTGGTGAAGCCGTTGACCAGGAACACAAGCGGCACCATCACTAGCATGAAACGGATGATGAGCCAGATGAATCTATGAATGCCGCGGTCGAAGCTTCGTCTGAACCTGTTGGCCTGGAAGTTGGTGGCGATGCTGCGAAATAGGTTCGACCTCCAGTGGCAACGACCATCGCGACCGCTGTGCCGTTGATGACGTTGGTACCCATGAACGCCATGTTGTTGAGTTCGAGCGCCGAGCTCGCCCCGGACGACGGAGCCGCGAATTTCTCCACCGGCAACGATTCGCCGGTTAGTGAGGTCTCGTTAGCGAACATGTCCTTGGCAGACAGCATGCGTACGTCCCCCGGCCAATGTCCCCAGCCGAGAGGTGGATGGTGGGCCCGGGACACGCCTGTCAGTGGAATTTCCACCCGGCTCGTCGGACTGGCGCGCGTTGCCTATCCGAGGGCCTCCGCACTCCGGTCAAGCCATTCGGCAGGAACTTCCTTGCGGAATACGGTAGCGGTCGGCTCCCGCATGGCACCGCATGCGCTCCGCGGCCTTGCTCGACCGGAATTCCTGCATGAACGAAAGGAGTGACGAAAGCACTACCATCACCGCGACATGGCCACGATGGCACCCTTGATTTCGCGGTAAGTAGTTGACGGTGGCCAGCGCCAGCGGCACGCGGGACAGCGGCGTGAGGAAGAGTTCCAGCAGGCGCCGCACGGCGCTTGTGGTGCTCGTGGGCGACCTCGTTCTGGCCGTACTCCTCGAGCCACGTCTCGGCGGTTTTCATCGAGGCCGGCCAAAGACGTTCCCGAGTTGCGCCATCGCTCCGTCTGGTGTCTGCTCGACAGTTCGAGCAATTCGTTGCCCGTTGCCAGATTCGGCACAGCGCCCGTCTTGCCTGATTGGGCTTTGCCGATAAGCTGGATGCCGACGAATTCAGTCTTAGTTCCATGCGCTTTTCCTCGCGCTCGCGACGCTTTTGCTTGAGCCGTTGATGCGAGGGAGGGAAACGAGGTCCGCGGCGAATCTGCGGGGTCCTGCGCGGCCCTTCCGACGATGTGCTCCAGCTCCGGAAGTCGCAGGCAGTCTGGGACGACTGTGTTGCGGCGGTCTCGGGACTCAACGAGCGGCGCCTACTCGGTATGTCCGACGAGGTCTGCCTCAACCATTGATGCGCCGCAACATACGCCCTGAGGTGGCCGGTGTGCAACCATGCACCTTTTCTCTACCGTCACATGCGCACGTACGACCCGACACCGCCCTCGACTTCTCGGGGAATCTCCTGCACCTGATTCATGCGGCAAATCGCGCACGCAATTCACCCGAGATTCACACGAAAGCCGGAAAGCTCCGTAAAATCAAACGCCGGTGATGGGTTTGATTCCCTACACCGGCTCCAGTTGCCGATCGATCCACGACGCGGGAGATTCGTGAAATCGGAAACCAGACCGGAACGGAGTCTCGCGGCCAGTCTGAGCGCGGTGGTGCTCGCCGTCGGCCTCGGCATCGCGCCGGCGAATGCGCAGCAAGCCGCGCCCGCGCGGTCGAAGGTCGTGATGCAGATGAGCGACGGCGAAGTCGCCAGTGGAACCGCGCGCTCGACAACCCGAAGAACGCCGCAAACCGACTTGGGCGCGGCTAACGTCGACATCGAGATCGTTGCCTACGGTCCGGGCATCGGCATGCGAAGGCCGACCGGTGGTCGGCACGCGCGTCGACGAGGGGATGGCGTCCGGCGTGAGGGTCATCGCGTCCGAGACAGATACGCGGGCAAGAGCTCGGCGCAGGACATGTGGCGCGGCATCGATTACGTGGCAGCGGGCGTCGTCGAGATCATGCAAAAGCAGCAGCAGGGATGGGCCTATATCCGAGTCTGACGTGACGTCGCGGGTCGTGCCCGGCGTCGCCATCCCCGCCGCGCTCGGCGCCATCATGCTTTGGGGGACGCTGGCCACGCTTCGCGCTCTGGCCTCGCGCGTTTGCCGCCGTGTTCCCCACCGGGTGCGCGACATCGGCGCCGTCCCGGGCCTTTTGCATGTCCGGCAATGGCGGGTCCCGGCGGCCACACTTCTGCTCGGCGTCTCCGCCCTCTTCGGCTTTCACTTCCTGCTGTTCCTTGCGCTGCGATTTGCGCCGCCGGTGGAGCCGATCTACGTCGATTTCCTGTGGCCGCTGCTGATCGTCCTGCTGACGCCGCTGCTGTTGCCCGATGGCGGCTGCGGCCCGTCCACGTCGCGGCCGCCGCGATCGGCTCGCTGGCGCTGCGCTGGCGATCGGCGCCGCACCGATGACCATCACCCCGGCGATCGCGCTGGGATGCGCCTTCCGCCGGATCGGGCTTGTCTGGGCGTGCTATTCGTTGCTCACGCGGCGCGTCGCCCCTTTTCGTCGTGGGCGATCGGCGGCTTCGCGCTGGTCCCCGGCGCTCTCGCGCTCGTCTGCCACCTGTTGTTCGAAGCGCCGGCGTCGATGCGCCGACGGCGACGCGTTGAGCTCGCGCTGCTCGGCCTGGGGCCCATGGGGAGCACATTCTGTGCTGTTGGGACATCGCGATGAAGCGCGGCGATCCGCGCGTGATCGGCGTCCTCGCGTATGCGACGCCGCTCCTGTCGACGGCGCTGCTGGTCATCGTGACTGGACGCGCCTTGACGCCGGGCTGGCGGCGGCGACACTTGTCGGTCGTGATCGCCGCAGTGCTGGTTTCCGTGCCGCCACGCTAGGGGCACTCGGGCCAATTGGGTCGGATTCCCTGGCGCAACATCTGCAATGGCTTTCCCTTTACTATCCCTCAGGTTACCGCCAAGGGCGCATGCATCGGCCCGATACAGGAGTTTACTGGTGGGTCGGCACGATCGAGACGGGCCCGTGCAGGAAATCTGGGGAGAAGCAGTGCTCCAACCGGGGAACGGCAAACAGCCGGTACGCACGGCGCGGCGCTGCTCATGGCGCCATTTCGCGGCGCAACGCTGATCTCGCCTCGGCGTTGTCGTTTGCGCCTGCGCTAACGGCTCAGGATCGGCGCGAGCGCCGGTAACCACGTGGCAGAGGCCCAAATCGCCGGTTGCCGGGCTTCGTCGGCTGCCCAACACGCTATGTAGCGCCAGGATCGCCTCCCCCTCGGATCAGCGCGTTGACGAGTCACCGCGTTTCGAGGTGGGCGAGGGCGTGATTCTGGATGCTATTTCCTCCAGCGCTGGAACGAGGATTGGTCTTTCTTGCGTGATGGACCGACGCGGTTCGCGGATTTCTTGAACCGGTCAAGTTCGATCGCCTCGACGACGACGGCAGCATCTACCTGACGCTGAGTGGGCAGGAGCGCAACAAGTACAACTACTACACGACCAAGTCGGGCTTGCGCTATGTCGCGCCCTTCGACGTCGACGAAAACGATTGGCGCAGCATTTACGGGCCGATTTGCACGTCGGCCGAATTTTGCGTGTCTTCGTCAATCTGGTGAGCGCCCAGCAGGCGGGGCGAGCTACGGGCCGGCGATGCCGACCTTTCGCGACGAGCTCGACTTACTCGAAGGATTCGTCGAGCCGATGGCGCGCGTTGGGGACGGCGACGCAGGCGTGCGGGTGGGCCGGCGTCGATCTCGTCGGCAACGGACACCTGTTCTCAACCGCGAGCAGGCAAACGTGCCGCGAGCGGCGATGGCGTAGGGCTATTTCGACGATGGCTCGACGCGCGTGGACGTTTTTGCGTCTACCCGTTACCGACAAGTTCTACATCTTCGACGATTCGACCAGTCGGCACGCAGTTCTTCGTCGGCGCTTACGGGAGTGGATTGTTGGAGGATTCAAGGTTGATGACGCGCGCACTTTCGTCAATGTCGATCCCTCGATCGTCGGCTCGGGCAAGTCCGATGTCACGTACGGCGTCTACAAAGGTTACGACGAGCACGCAGCTGCGTTGGCGCGCGGCTGTGGGGAGCGCTCACCGCGGGGGCGCATACGATTTCGATTGGACCGGCGTCTGACCAGACGGGCCATCTGGGCGCCGCGTCGATTTCGCGTTCGCCCTCTTCACGTCAACCGGTTATACATCGACCTCGCCATGCAGCCGCGCATTGAGTGCGTTTCGACGCGACTTCCGGTGGCCAAAGCGGCGGCCGCGTCGCGACTATTATCCGATGTTGTATGCAAACATGCACTTCAGCGAGAACCCTTTCTAGCGCCGACCAATTTGTACGAGTGGGGGGATCAACTTCGAGTTCAATCCGTGGCCATCTGTCGTATGATCGCGTATGACCTCGTGCGTACTTCGCTACAGCACCAGCGATGCGATGTATCAGCCGAGTGGCGTCGACCTATGCCGGATCGGCGCGCGTCTCGGCCGCTACATCGGCCAGCAGCCTGCGATCAAAGGCGCCTGGGCCATCACCGATCGACTCCATATCGCAATTCAAACGGCTGTGTTCGTTCCCGGAACCGCCGCGAAGAACTACGCGACGAAGGCGGACGAGTATTACCTCGCGCTCACGTTGAACTACAGATTCTGATCAATGCGGAAATGCAGCGGCGATCACTGAATCACTTCGTCCGCGCGCAGCAGCAGTAGCTGCGGGATGACAACGCCGAGCGCCTTGGCGTGTCGGGGCGTTCGGCACGGACAGCTTGAATACCGATGAACACCTATCGACCGGCAAATCGACCAGCTTGACGCCCTTGAGAGCCTTACGACATAGATGGCGGCGCGCCTGTTGGAGAACGTTAATGTCGGTTCCAAAAGACAGTAGGCCGCCATCGGCGGCGACCTGCGGGCTCGGAGATACGACAGGCAACCGTTGCTTCAGGGCCCATTCGCTGACCAGCTTGCGCCCCTGGCTCGTGCCTGCGAGCACCGGGTCTGCCGCGAAGTAGATCGCGTTCGCGCCCGATGCCGCGATAGCCGCCAACGCGCGCGGCAGGTGAACGCCAGGCTCGGGGCCTCGATCTCGATCAGGGTCATCCCCAGTTGGGCCGCCGTCGGTGCCAGGACGCCCGGATAGTCGCGATAGCGAGGGCTCTGGATTGAGCGGCGCCACCCGGGGATTGCGCGGGCGCCAGTTCCTTGAGAAGCGGACGGGCGTTTCCAGTTCCTGTTCGACGCGGCCAGCGTGAAGCCCGTCACATTTCCGTTCGGATGCGCCGAAGAAGTCCGCCGCTTCGCCCTCACGTTTCCTGTAGTCTCCCGGACCCACGATGATCGGAATGGTGGTTGTCGCGGTCGCCGCGGCCGCTCCCGGCCGGGTCCTGCGGTCCATGAGCCGACGGCCGTAGCCCTACAAGCTGTATGTAGCAAGGGCGGGGAGCTCCTGGTAATCCCCCTCGGGAAAGCGCAATTCGAACGCAACATTCTTTCCCCCTCGACGTAGCCGAGATGGTGCATGGCCTGCCATGAAGCACGAAAGGGTGGAAGGGCGCACCCCGCAGGGTGAGGTGGTTGATGTCCAGTACGCGAGGGAGCGGAATTCAAGACATTCCGGCCGAATTTGAGGGCGGGTCTGCCCAGCGAGACCGCGATCATTCCGAGGCATACGACCGCGGACAAAGCGGCTGCAGCCGCCACCCGGCCCCGGAACGTCCAGCGCCCCATCATTTATCACTACCATAGACAACGGTAGTCCGCCAGTGTACGCGTCCCGCGAGGGGGTTACCCGCACCGGCAATGTCCGCTTGGCTCCATTCAGGTGCTGGTCACTCAGGCTCCTGACCGGTAAAATGGTCAGACCAATTGCCGGGCACTGAGCACGTGCGCTCAGGGTCCGGCGTTTCATTTCACCCGCCCCTGCTTCGTGCCGCGCCCGTGCGCTGTCTCCAGGAGGCCGGGACCTCGAACGATGACCCGCGCGCACATCCACATCCCTCCCTCCGCCGTGCTGATGATCGCGGGCGCCGTCGCGTGCTTCTCGGTTACGGACGGAATCGTCAAGTCGCTGGCGGTGCGCTTACCCGGTGCCGCTCGTGGGTCTGGGCACGATGGGGCTTCCAGGTGCTGGCGATGGTCCTCTGGCTCGCGCCGAAGATGGGAAGGGGGATGCTGCGCGCGCGACCCAGGCTGCAGCTTGGTCAGGGATGCCTGCTGGTCAGCTCGTCGATGCTGTTCATGACTGCGCTGAAATACTTGCCGCTCGCGGACGCGACGGCGCTCAACTACACGACACCGGCCATCGTCGTCATCCTCGCCGTCGTGTTCCTGGGTGAGCGTCTGACGTTGCCGCGGATCGCGTTCGTCGTCTGCACGCCCGGACTCGCCGGCATGCTGCTGATCGTGCAGCCGGGCGCCGAATTCTTCAACGGCGCGCATGCGCTACTGGCATTGGCTTGCGCCACCTGTACGCCGTGTACCAGATCACCACGCGAATGCTGGCGGGCGAAGATCCACGTGTGACGCTGTTCTACCCCGCGCTGATCGGAACTCTTATCATGACATGCGTGTGGCCGTGGTTCGGCTCGCACATCCAGACGACATGGGTTGACCTGACGCTGCTGGTGACCCTCGGCATCCTGGGCGCGATCGGCCACTTCCTGCTGATACTTGCGTTTCGGCAGGCGCCGGCGTCCGCGCTCGCGCCGTTCACTTACCTGCAAGTCGTATTCGCTACACTGATCGGCTGGTTGGCATTCGGTGACTTTCCGGACGCGCTCACCTTCGGCAGCATGGCGCTGATTGCCGGCAGCGAGCTGCTCTCACGTGGCACGAACGCCGGCGCGCGCTGATTGCCGCGCCCGAGCCGACGGCCGTCGATTGAACCATTCATTCAGGAGAGAACGCATGGACAAGCCACGCATCGGATTCATCGGCATCGGCCTCATGGGCCACGGCATTGCCAAGAACCTCGTCACCAAGGGCTTTCCGCTGACCGTACGCGTCAACCGCAACCGCAAGCCGCTCGAAGACCTGCGGCCGCGGGCGCCACGGAAGTGAAGACGAACGCGGACGTCGCGCGCAACGCCGACATCGTGTTCCTGTGCGTCACCGGCGCGCCGCAGGTCGAGGAGTACGTCAACGGCAAAGACATCGCGAGCGTGGCGCGCAGGGGCCTGGTGGTCATCGACACGTCGACGAGTGAGCCCGCGACCACCACGAAGATGCGCGAAGCGCTCGCCGAAAAGGGTGTGCGCTTCGTCGACGCGCCGCTGGCGCGCACGCCGGTCGAGGCGGAGCTGGGCAAGCTCAACATCATGGTGGGCGCCGATGACGCGACGTTCGCGGAATTGAAGCCGGTGCTCGCCGCCTTCTGCGAGAACATCATCCACGCCGGTCCCGCCGGCCATGGCATCGTGCTGAAGCTCATCAACAACTTCCTCGCGATGGCGATCGCCAATGCTTCCGCCGAGGCGTGCGCCGCCGCGGCCAAGTCGGGACTGTCGATCCGCAAGCTGCACGACGTCGTGTCGGCGGGCGCTGTCAATTCCGGCATCTTCCAGATGATCGTCGGCAAGATGCTCGACGGCGATCTCACCGGCTGGAGGCCGCTGGTGGAACGCGATGAAGGACTTGCGCTACTACACGCACATGGCGGAATCGCTGCCGGTGTCGGCGATCATGGGCGAGGCCGTGCACCAGAGCCTGCGTCAATGCCAACCTGCTGGGCTTCGGCGACAAGTACATCGCGTCGCTGCTCAAGGCGGAAAGCTGAACGGCGTCAAGATCGTGCCGCGCATAGGACAGCAGTGCGAGTCGATCATGCGGATACTTTTTCTTTCTGGCGGCACGAGGTTCCTCGGGCGGTACGCGGTGGAGGCGGCGGCTGGCGCGCGGTCACGCCGTGACGATCTTCACGCGCGGCAAGGCCAATCCCTGGGGCAACGCGGGTGACATCGCTTATCGGCGACCGCGACTTCGCGAAACCCCCGGGCCTCGACGCGTTGCGCGACGGGGACTGGGACGCGGTCATCGACACCAGCGGGTACGTGCCGCGCGTGGTCGGCGCGTCGGCGGAATTGCTCAAGGGCCGCGCGCAGCGGTACCTGTTCGTGTCGTCGATTTCCGTGTACGCCGATGGCGGCGGCGCCGGGCGCGACGAGTCCGCGGCGACGGCGGACTTCGACGATCCCGCGACCGAGGAAATCATGAAGCACTACGGGCCGCTCGACGCCGCGTGCGAAGCGGAAGTCCGCGCCACTTTGGCGACGCCGCAATCAACGTGCGCCCGGGGCTCATCGTCGGGCCGCACAATTAGAGCGACCGCTTCGGCTACTGGGTGGCGCGGTTCCGCAACCCGGCGCTGCTCGGCGACCGCGCCACCTTCGCCATCGTTCCCGAGCCAAACGGTCCGGTGCAATTCATTGACGTCCGCGACCTCGGCGCATTCATGGTGGACCTGCTCGCGAAGTGCAGCGGGACCTTCAATGCGTGCAGTCCCGCCGGACACTGGACGTGGCAATCGCTCGTCGACACGTTGCGAACGCCTCGGGAAATCCCGCGCGAAGTGGATGCAGCAAAGCGCTTTTGACCGAGCACAAAGTGAAGTTGGTGGACCGGGCTGCCGCTGTGGCTTCCTTCGTCGTTCGTCGAGGAGGCGGGCTTCATGGAATTCGACTGCCGCCGTGCCGAGGGCGCAGGATTGCGCGTGCGTCCGCTCGCCGAGACAATCGACGCGACGGCCGCATGGCTTGCCGCGCGCGACAACAGCGAGGCATGGAAAGTCGTGCTGACGGCGGAGCGCGAGCGGGAAATCGTTGCGGCCGCCGAGGCCGGCGCGCCGCCCATGCGATGATCGCCTGTCCGTAACGCCACCCCCCATCCATGGATCCCCGCGACGCCGACCGCTACCTCGAATTTGCCTATGGAATGGCGTTGCGCGCGGGCGAATCCATCCTGCACACTCCCGCGAAATCATCGACGTGGAGGACAAGCGCAACGCGCTGGGATACGACCCCGTGACGATCGCTGACCGCGCCGCCGAGGAGGTCATCCGCGCGGAAATCCGGCGCGCGCACCGGACCACGGCATCCATGGAGAGGAACACGGCAAGCAGCCGGGCACATCCTCGCTCACGTGGGTGATCGACGCCCCCGATCGACGGCGCGCGGAGCTTCATCCTGGGTCAGCTGCACTGGGCGACGCTCATCGCGCTGCACGACGGCCAGCGTCCGGTGGTCGGCGTCGTGCACCAGCCGTTCGTCGGCGAATCGTTCCTGAGATCAAGGCGGATGTCGCAATGGCGTCGCGGCAATCAATCGCGCACGCTGCACGCGCCGGTGCGCGTCGGTCGAGGACGCATCGTCGCGACGACCGACCGGCCGATTTCCAGTCGCCGCGTCAACTCGCCGTCTACAACGCCATCAGCGAACGTCGCGCTTGACGCGCTTCGGCGGCGATTGCTATTGCTACACGCAGCTCGCGATAGGGCTTCGTCGACATGGTCGTCGAGAACAGGGGCTGCAGCCCTACGACGTGCAGGCGCTCATCCCGCTGGTCGAGGCGGCCGGCGGTGTCATCACCGACTGGTCGGGCGGCCCGTGCGACCAGGGAGGCGACGTCTTCGCGTGCGGCGACCCGATGTTGCACGCGAAGGTCCTGAAGCTCCTCGAATAAGCCTGGCTTCCGGCGGTCCCGATCGTCAGTGCGATATGCCCATCATGCTGATCGGGAAGCCAGGTGGCGATCTCGGGAAAGATGCATAGCACCACGATCTGCAGCATCATGCATAGCACATAGGGAATGGTGCCCCACATGATCCGCGTGACCGGCACGTCCGGCGCGATCGAACTCACGATGTAGATATTGAGGCCCACCGGCGGGTGGATGAGGCCGATCTCCATGTTGATGGTGAGGATCACGCCAAACCACACCAGATAGAAGCCGGCCGCCTTGATGATCGGATAGAGAATAGGCGCCGTCATGAGAATGATGGCGGCCGGCGGAATGAAGAATCCGCAGACCAGCAGGAATACGTTGATCATCCCCATCAGTACCCAGCGGTTCACGTGCATCTCGGCGATTGCGTGCGCGAGCGTCTGAGTGAGGTAGAGTGAGGTGAGCATGTAGCCGAACAGCACTGCGGCGGCGA
>CAVVEH010000005.1:0-328280 GCA_963747265.1 uncultured beta proteobacterium
CCGCGCTCGCGATGACCGGCATTGCGGTGCGCAACGCCGGAGCGCTCAAGAATATCCTCGCCGGAATGGCCAACGCGTCTGCGGTCCTGATCTTCGTTTTTTCCAAGGACGTGTATTGGCAGCAGGCCCTCGTCACCGCTGCCGGCGCTTCGTTCGGCGGCTGGGCCGGCGCGCTGATGCTCAAAAGCGTCAACGAGAGGCTGTTGAAACTGGGCGTCGTCGCCATCGGCGTCGCGCTGACGATCGGGCTGTTCTGGAGGGCTGCTTAGCGGTAAAGCGTGTTCGAGCGCGGAGCGACCGGACATGAACATCGAACTTTTCACCGCCTTTCTTCTGATCACGATCGTTCTCATCATCGCGCCCGGCCCGATCGTGACCCTCATCATCTCGACCGGCGTGCTACAGGGTCGGCGCGCCGCCCTGATCACGGTCGCCGGAACGACCCTCGGCAATGCCGTGCTTTTGGCTGCGATCGCCTCGGCGCTCGGCTTTGTGCACGCCCACGCCGACCTCCTGTTCGAAGCCTTGCGCTGGACCGGCGCGGCCTATCTCATTTGGCTCGGCGTTCAGGCGTGGCGGCATGCGGGCGAAGGCGACGCGAGGCTGATGGAGACAGGCCGCAAGCGGTTCCTGCGCGGGATCCTGGTTGCGCTCAGCAATCCGAAGACGATCGTCTTCTTCACCGCCTTCTTGCCGCAGTTCATCGATCCGCGGCTGCCGGCCGGGCCGCAATTGGCCGCGATGTGCGTCGCGACGGTCGTCCTCGCAGGCCTCTCCGACTGCGCCTGGGCGTTCGCGGCGGGAATGGGCCGCGCATGGTTCATGAAGCCCAAGCGCGCGAAGCTGCTCGGACGGCTATCCGGAACCGTCCTCATCGGCGGGGGTTTATGTCTTTCCCTGGCCAGGCGCTCGAGCTGACACGCGCGCGCGCGGCGCTGAAAGAGTTCTGAATGACGAACCTTACCACGATCGTGTCGGTCGCCGGGCTTCGTTCGTCGCCTCGTTCGTCGAAGCGGTCGAGGCGCTGACGATCGTTCTCGCCGTAGGGCTCGGGCGCGGCTGGCGGCCGGCGCTGACCGGCGCCGCGGCGGCCCTGGCGGCGCTCGCGCTGATCGTCGTCGTTCTCGGGCCGCTCATCGGCGCCGTTCCGATTCGCGCTTTGCAGTTCGTCGTTGGCGTCCTGCTCCTGCTTTTCGGCCTGCGCTGGCTGCGCAAGGCGATCCTGCGCGCGATCGGCGTCATCGCTCTGCACGACGAGGACGCTGCCTTTCAGCGCGAGACGCGCGAACTGACCGCGGTCGAACGCCAGCGGGCGCAGGGACTTGACTGGATCGCCGGCCTGACCGCCTTCAAGGCGGTGCTGCTCGAGGGGATCGAGGTCGTATTCATCGTGATCGCGGTCGGCGCGGCGCATGGCCTTCTCGGGTTGGCGAGCGCGGGCGCGCTGGCGGCGTGCCTGGCGGTGGCGGTCATCGGCGCAGCGATCCATCGGCCGCTTTCGCGCGTGCCCGAGAATGCGCTCAAGTTCGCGGTCGGGGTGATGCTTTCGGCCTTCGGGCTGTTCTGGACCGGCGAGAGCCTCGGCGTCGAATGGCCGGGCGGCGACTTGGCGATCCTCGGCTTCGTCGTGCTCTTTCTCTGTGTGGCCGCGGCGCTGGTCGCGCTCTTGAAGCCGCGATTGGCTGAACCCGCATGATCGGCGTGATCGTCGCGCAGCTGGTCGGGCTCTTTGTCGATGACGGGTTTCTGGCGGCCGCGATCCTCGCGGGGATCGCTGTCGCGAGTGCGCTCATGCTCGCCGACGCTCCGGCCTGGGCCGTTGGCCTCGTGCTGGCACTGATTTGCCGGCGGCCCTCGCCGCCAGCGTCGTGCTCGGCGCAAGACTTGCGCGCGGGGAAAGACGCAGCCGACCCTAGCGGGACGCAAGGAGAAACGAATGGCTCGACGCTTCATCGATATTTCGGCGCCGTTGCAGAACGACGTCCCCGCCGACCCGCCTCCGCCGGCTGGACGCGGGCGGTCGCGATTGTCGAACTGTGAACGATTGGCCAGCCTGCGGCCTTGAGATGGTCGTTTTCGCGAGCCAAATGGACTTGATCTTCTCGCTGAGCTCGAGTTCATGAGGGTGCTTCCGCCGCCGCGCGAGATTGGGGTCTACCATCCCGGATTGCGAACGATTCATCGGCTGATGGCCGCGCTCATATTCGCGGCGCTGGCGCTCGGCGTATGGGCTGCGCTTCTTCCACGCGGCGCCTTTCGTTCGGAAGTCCTGTTCTTCCACAAGTCCATCGGCGTCACGGTGTTTGGCCTGGTCCTGCTGCGCATCATTTGGCGCATGGTCGTCGGCGCGCCCGACTATGCCGAACCGCTCGGGAGGTTGGTCCATGTGGGGTCTCGCGCGGGCCATCTCGCGCTCTACGCATTGATGATCGCGATGCCGGTTAGCGGCTATCTAACCTCGACCGCCAGCGGCGCCCCGCTACCATGGTTCGGCTTATTCCAACTGCCCAGGCTCGTGGACAAGGACAAGCCTCTCGCCGAGGCGACGGCCTGGGCGCACTATATTTTCGCCTGGACGATCGCGTTTGTGCTCGCCGCGCATCTCGCCGCAGTCGTCTGGCACGCGGCGATAAGGCGCGACACGATTTTCGACGCGCATGTGGCCGAGATACAGGCCGTCCGCCAAGACCCGGCCCCGATAGCCTTCAGGAACCTGTCACGGAATGCGCCGCCCTGACCGGCCAGGCGAGCGCGTCGGGCAGGGCTTGCGCAACGCTCTGGGCGAGCTCTGAGGCGGGCTCCGCATTCCATGTCGAGCGAACGACCGGCGATAGAACGACGCCGACTCCGACCAGATAGACGATAATGATCAGGGCGAGCACGAGGCGCATCTTTGCATGTCCGAGCGTCGTCCGAACCAACGACTTCGGGACATAACACCTGAGCCGTTTGAAAGTTCCATTCCTGGTCGCGTTTCATGATCTGGCCAGGGGGCGGCTCTCGACGGAAGCGCCCTTCGCCATGGAACCATTCGATCGAGCATCGCGTTCGGCATCCTCTCAATGAGGAGGATTTCATGCGTGCCTTGATCATCGGATTTTCAGCTATGGCAATCGCTCTTCCGACCGTCGCCTTCGCCGACGGCAACGGCGCCGTAACCGGCGCGGCCGGTGGCGCGGTCGCCGGCGCCGTGGTGGGCGGCCCGGTAGGCGCGGCCGTCGGCGGCGTGGCAGGCGGCGTAATTGGCGGCGCCACTTCCGGACCCGGGCCGGTCGTGGTCGCGCCTGGGCCCGCCCCGTGCGCCACGCGAACCACCACCGAACAGGATAACAATACGGGCGCCAGCGTCACCCGTCAGACGACGGATTGCCCAAATTAGCCCCGGCTCTGGTTGACAAGCCCGGTTACGCCCGAACTCGGCCGGCCTTCGCGCCGGCCGAGCTTTTGTGCTAGATTGGAGGTCAGCCGTCCCCGTTGGGCCGAGTTTGGGAGTTTCGTCATGGGCCAAGGTGTGAGCGCCCGGATCGTCGGCCTCTCCGGCGCCGATCCGCTATTCGCGCGAATTCGCCAGGAAGCCGAAGAAGCGGCGCGGCGCGAGCCGGAGCTGGCGCTATTTCTTGCCGTCAACATCCTCAACCACGACAGCCTTGAGGGCGCAGTGTCGCACCGCGTCGCCTCGCGGCTCGACCATCGCGACCTTCCCGCCGCGCTGATCCGCCAGACCTTTGAGGAGGCGATCGAACGCGACCCCACGATCGGCGAGGCGTTCCGCGCCGACCTCATGGCGGTCGCCGACCGCGATCCCGCATGCGTGAGGATGATGGAGCCTTTGCTCTATTTCAAAGGCTTCCATGCGCTTCAGGCCTATCGGCTGTCCCACTGGCTTCTGAAGGCGGGCAGGCGGGATTTCGCCTTGAGCTTACAGAGCATCGTCTCCGCCGCGTTCGGCGTCGACATCAATCCGCACGCCCGGATCGGCAAGGGCATCTTCATCGATCACGCAACCGACCTCGTGGTCGGCGAGACGACGGTGATCGAGGACAATGTCTCGATCCTTCAGGGAGTGACCCTCGGCGGCACGGGCAAGGAGACCGGCGACCGGCATCCCAAGATCCGCCACGGCGTGCTGATCGGCGCGGGCGCGAAAATCCTCGGCAACATCGAGATCGGCTATTGCGCGCGGGTGGCGGCGGGCTCGGTGGTGCTCCATCCGGTGCCGCACAACAAGACGGTCGCCGGCGTTCCCGCGCGCATTGTGGGCGAGGCGGGCTGCGCCGAGCCTGCTCGCGACATGAACCAGATCCTCGCCGAGAAGACGCTCGAGGCCTAGGGTCGCTGCGCGCAATCGTTTCTCCTCCCCGAAACGGGGAGAAGAACACGTTGAAATCGGCGCTCGCGGCCCGCTCCCCGTCTTGCAACGCGGCGCCCCTTGGTGGCAGAGCCTCGGCGCGCGGCTTTCGAGCCGGGGAGGGATCATGGACAAGACCGAGATCGCCAAACTGAGGGAGTTCCTGCGCCGTTCGTTCGGCGCGCCGACGCTTCAGGTCGCCCCGAGCTCGCGCTCCGCCGAAGCGGCGGACGTGTCGCTCGGCGAACGCAAGCTCGGAACGATCACGGTTGACGATGAGGATGGCGACCGCTCGTTCGCCTTCGCGATGAAAGTTCCGGTTGGCCGTTCGGTTCTCGATCGCATTGACTGCGCGGAGACCGGAAATGATCGCCGTTGTTCTCGGATTCCTTCTCGCAGCCGCGATTGGGCTGGCGATAATGCAGCGCATCACCCGACACGGTACGGTTCGGCTGGATGGCCATCCGTGGTTGTTGGCCGAAACGGCGAAGCTGCACGTGGGGATCATGGGAGGTCTTGCCGGGTTCGCGGTGACCGGGATCGTTCTCCTTGTCAGCCTCGCGCACGACCGATCCGGTGTCGCGGCGGCATCCTTCGACACTGTCGTCGTGATGTTCATCGTCGCGTATTTCTACTACATCGGCAACGCGTTCCTGATTTCGTATTTGCCCAATCCGGAAACGAGCGGTGATCTGGTTCAACGTGTTCATTTCGGCCTCGCCTCGACAATCGAGTACCGGACACTCTTCGTATCCTGGTTCGCGCTGCGGCCACTGCTCGAAACGTACGGTTTCCACCGCTCCGCTGAAATACTCGATGTCCTGCTTCCGCTATCGCTCGCGCTCGGCTCGGTGATACTTGCGATGGCTGCCGATGGCCTCGGGCTGATGCGCCTCAAGGAGACATACATCTCGGCAGCGGTCGGTACCGGCCTCGCGTTGGTCTATGCCGGCATTGTTCGACTCGCAGCGCCCTACGCAAGCACCGCAGACTCGACGCTGTATGTCACGATTGTCATCTTCTATGTCAACGGCATCGGATTCGCGCTTGCAGCCTTGACAGCGCTCTCGTCGCGATACCCGGGGCTCGCGCGCTTCTATAAGCGGCATGGCCGCAAGATTGTGATTGCGGACATGCAAGTCACGATGGTCTCGCTCGCGTTCCTTTGGCTGGCCGTCACAGGCATCATCTAGCAAACGCTCAAGCGAATTTATCGGCAGTATCCATTAGCCCGGGCGAGACCTTTCGCCGGAATACGGCATAATTTCGACGCGAGAGGTCGAGATGGCAAATTCCGGGCAAAGCAGCGTCGAAGGAAACGTCAGAGTCGAGATCGGCGACTGGATCGTTGCCCAGGCGCTGGCGGGTGCGAACGAGAGCGAAATCCTCACCGGGGTCTGCGAGCAGATGAACCACGCGGGCCTTCGGATATTGCGAGCATCGGTCGCCCACAACCTGCTCGACCCAACGCTCGACGCCCGCGGCGTGCGATGGCTCCGTACCCAAGGGGCAGTCGAGGAGGAAATTCCGCGATCCGATGACCCGTTGACGGAGGAAGAGTGGACGCGCAGTCCCTTCTTCAGCCTGTTCGAAAGCAAGCAGCCGACGCTTCGGCGGCGTTTGGATTCCTCCTATTCGCGAGGGGAGTTCCCGATGCTCGACCGCTTCCAGGATGAGGGAGCGACCGACTACGTGGCGTTTGCCGCGCGTATCGGGGAAAGCGTGCGATTGGGCGAAGGTGAAGGCATCGCGGGTCGTGGACCACGGACGTGGCGCAAGGCTTCAGTGACGCGCAAATCCAATTGCTCGACGCTGTCATGCGGCCGCTCACTTTGTCTTCATGGTGCGGACGATGAATCGGACGGCGCGCACGCTGATCCAGACGTATCTCGGAAGCGATGCCGCGGAACGGGTGCTCGCAGGCAACATCGTTCGCGGACGCGCCGAGCCGATACGTGCGGTGATCTGGTTCAGCGACCTCGTCGGCTTCACACGCATCTCCGACACCGCGAGCCCGGGCACGGTGCTGGAACTCCTGAACGACTATGCCGAGGCACAGGTCGAGGAGATCGAGGCGCGCGGCGGACACGTGCTGAAGTTCATCGGCGACGGCATCCTGGCCATCTTCCCGCAACACGACATGGCGCAGGCGTGCGGCTGTGCGCTCGACGCGGCGGCGAATCTGACCAGCCGGATTGCCACGTTGAACGCGCGACGCACAGCGCATGGCATGCCCGTTACAAGCACGCACATTGCGCTGCACGTGGGCGAACTGCTGTACGGGAACCTGGGCAGTCCGCGCCGGCTCGATTTCACCGTCCTTGGTCCTGCGGTCAACGAAGCGGCGCGCATCGAGTCGTTTTGCGCTTCGCTCGAGCAGGCCGTCATCGTGTCGACGGCGTTCGCGGATGCTTCGGGCCAAGCGCGGCGTCGGCTGGTCAGCGTCGGTCGCTATGCGATGAAGGGCGTCGCGCGACCGCAGGAACTGTTCACGCTGGATCCTGCGTACGCGCTCAGCGAGTCCTGACTGAACGCCTCATTGCGGGGCGCACAGGGTCGCGTGATTGGGGCCATCGCCTTCGGCCAGCCATCCGCGCACCATCATCTGGTCGCGTGTCGCGCTGTCGGCAACGTAGCGGTGATTGACGTTCGCACGGTTGCTGTACAGGCGGTAGATCGGGACGGTATTGACTGCGCATATGCCCTGTGTCGGCAGGTACATGTGCATGAAGGAAGGGGCTTCCAGAATGAAATCCGGGTTGTTCGCGGCAGTGGCGTTGCATTCGGTGGCGTCGCGCCCGAAGTAATGCGTGTTGCCCGACGTGGGCGGAAGATAGAACCTGCACACGGGCGAGGTGTCGGCCTGCGCAGTCGCGAAGGCCTTGAACGACCTGCCGGTGCGCGTCCAGCCCTGGATCGCTGTTCCTGCGTCGAGCTTGGCTATCTCGTCGGCGACCCAGGTGATGAAGTAATGGTCGAGCGAGGCGTTGTAGTACTCGACGACCTTGACGGCGCCGGGGCTGCTGGACGCAGGCGCATCGGGAAGAATCGTGATCTCGACGGTGTCGACGGCGTTGGCCGCCTGTGCATTCCAGGAGATCGCGGCGCGTCCGCCGGTGATCCGGTCCGAGTACGCAAATCCATAGGCATCGGTAAACGGATAGATGGTTTCCGCGTAGCGGTTGTAGAAATCCGGGTCGTCCTGCAGGAAGCCGAAGTAGTAGTCGTAGACCGAACCGGTCGTGCGCAGCGTGCTCCCCAGGTCCCACCAATCCTGCGAATTGAAGGTGCCGATCATGGTGCCCGCGTCGTATGTGTTGCCGTTCAACGTGATCGGCTGCGCCAGGGTCTTCTTGCTGCCGACCGTCCCGACGTTCATCCCGGCGAGCAGATCGCCCTCGACCCAGGTCAGCACGTTGTCCTGCGGGCCGCTGCCGGACGGATCCGTCTGGCTGTAGCTGCCCGGGTCGCCACTGGTCTTGAGGTAGTACTTGTAGAGGTAGTTGGCATTCGCGCCGACAACGCCGGTCGGGTCGAGCAGGAATGCGGGGTAATTCGTGAACCCCTTCTCCACTGCCATGTACTCCGGCAGCGAGCCATAGGGAATCTTGATTTCGACGACGTAGGTCCCCGCATAAGGGCTGCCCGACGCGATCGTCGTCGTGCCCTTGAGGGTCACAAAGCCCGTGAACGTGACGGTGTACGGTCCGGTTCCGGGGGGTAACGGCCCCGTCCCGCCAAAGGGCTTCACATACGTAACCGTGTGTTGCTCCTTCGCATCGAACGTCGCGGTCAGGCTGTACGTCTGCGGAGAAGTCGCGGCGCTGCTGTAAGTTACCTGCCCGGTCGGCAGCACCCCCGCGAAGTTCCCGACGATGTTGGTGGTGCCCGTGTAGGGGGACGCGGCCCGGCCGTCCATGCGCTTCACATAGTTGTCGTAGGTCCCCCAGTTGTAGTTGGCCGGGACCCCGTAGTTGGCGGCGGCCGAAACGAGGTCGCCCGCGTACGTGGCGATCTGGTTGTCGTTGGCGATGATGCGCACGAAGGTGCCCGTACTGCCGATGGGTGAGTCGGTATACGGAGCAGCGGTGGTCTTGCCCTGGGAGTTGGCGTTGATGACGAGATAGGGACTGTTTCCGGTGATCTTCGGCAGCGATGGGCCACCCGCCGGACCGGCGGGCGCCGCGGCATCGGCGTTGGCGGCAATGGCGCCGAGGGCGGCGATCACGTTGTTGCCTGCACTGCCCCGCAGCGTCTGCGTCGTGGTTGCAGGCGAAGCGGAGGCATAGGCCTTGACGCTGAAAGGAATGCTGAACCCGTCGACCGCCGTGATGTCGAGGTTGTCGTCCTTGCTGCCCGTGATGAACGCTTCGATCTTGTCGTAGCGCAGCGGGAAGTTGGGGTCGTTGAAGTCCGCGAGGCTGGGCGTGTAGCCGGTGCTCTCAATCGTCCAGCAACTGTTGCCGTAGGTGAACCACATCCGGCCGCCGCCCATCGTGAAGTTGGGGATCTGCACGAAGTTCAGGTTGCCGGCTGTCACCGGTGTGAACGCGGACAGCGAATAGCCTGCCGGCGGGTTGGAGCCCGAATCCGAAGGGAGAATGTTGGTCCCTTTGCTCGTCAAGCCGGAGAGAGTAGTCGCGCCGGTCCACATGACGCACACCGGGCCCCCGCTCTTGTTGTTGATCTTGAGGGTCACCTCGGAATGCGCTGGTGCCGGCGCAAGCAGCGCCAGGGCCAACCCCAGTCCGATGGCGAACCGGGCCAACATGTTCGGGCCGCGGGGCATTTCTTGAACGCGATTGGGGTTGCGGAGGCTCATGGGTACGTTTCTAAGCAACGAACGTACCAGTCCTTCCCGTGGTCAACGGCCGCCGGCCCCGCGTGCCACCCACGCTTGAGCCTCCACGCTCGACCTCCCTCAGTCGTGATCCCGGTCACAACGGCATAGAATCGAGTCGTCGCTGTTCGAAGACGAGCGGCGGCCCGCGATGATGTCCTCCGCTTCGGATTCGATCGTCCCCGCAACGCGCAGCCGCTGGGTGCGTCGGCTGTTCTACGCCGCTGGTGCGATCGCGCTTCTCGTGCTGGCCGTCTGGGTCGCGGTTCCGCCGATTGCGCGCGCGCAGCTCGAGACGCGGCTGACCGAGGCGCTCGGTCGCACGACCACCGTGGAATCGGTCGCGTTCGATCTCTACGCGCTGCGCCTCGTCGTGCGCAATCTCGTGATCGCCGACAAGACGGCGCAACGTCCGCTGTTCGCGCTCGACGAGCTCGTCGCGGACGTCTCGGCCGCGTCGCTCTGGTACCGCGCGCCGGTGTTCGACGCCGTCAAGCTGACGCGACCGCGCATGCTGCTCGCGCGCGCGCGCGACGGCCGCTACAACGTGCAGGACCTGGTCGACCGCGCGCTGGCCCCGAGGCCACCCGGGCCGCCGCCGCAATTCTCGTTCAACAACATCGAGATCGAGGACGGCGCGATCACGCTGGACGATCGCCTCGCCGACCGCCAGCACGAGATAGCCGCTCTGACCATCGCCGTGCCGTTCGTGTCGTCGCTTCCGTACGCAACGGATATCCGCGTCACGCCGCGCATGGAAGGCACGTTCAACGGCTCCCATTTCGCGTTGAAGGGCTCGGCGACGCCGTTCGCGGAGCGCCGTGAAACGACGCTCGACATCGACCTCGACGCGCTCAAGCTTCCACCCTACGTCGCTTACCTGCCGTCGCGGCCGACGCTCGATCTCGCCGGCGGCGCGCTGACCACGCGCCTGACGATCGCGTTCGTCGAGCAGGGGCCGACCGACCGCCGGCTCGAGCTGCGCGGCAATGCGCAGCGTGGACGGGCTGGCGATCAAGCGGCGCGACGGCACGCCGCTCGTGGCGGCGGATCGCATCGCCGTCGCGCTGGATCGCGTCGGGGTGTTCGACCGGCAGGCACGCATCGCGTCGGTCGCGATCGATGCACCGCGCGCCGACATCAGGCGGCTGGCCGACGGTACGCTCGAGCTGGCGCGCCCGATCTTGGATACGCCGCGCGACGCCGCGACGACCTGCTCCGTCATCGGCGACGCGCGACGCCCACGGCGCCGAGGAACGGCCGTGGGCCGTTTCCGATCGGGAAGCTCTCGATCGATCACGGAACCGATCGCGCTCGCCGACGAGTCTTCCGGATTCCGCTCGACGCTCGCGGACGTGAAGCTCGACGCGACGAGCCTGTCGACCGCGCCGGGCGAGAAGGCGCACGTCAAGCTCGCTTTCGTGTCGGAGGACCGTATCGCATCGTTCTCCGGCGAAGCGGACGTCGACCCGACGGCGCCCGCGGCAACCGGCCGCTTCGAGCTCGCCAAGTTCTCGCTGGGACTGCTGTTTCCGTACTACAGCGAGGTGCTCGACGTCGACGTGCAGAAGGGCTCGCTCGACCTCGCCGCCCGCTTCAGCGTCGATGCCGGCGGCAACCTCACGCTGAGCGACGGCGTGGGCACGATCTCCGAGCTGTCGCTCGCGTTGCCCGGCAACCGCAGCCCGCTGTGGCGCGTGCCGACACTCACGGCGACCGGCGTCGACGTCGACGTCCGCGCGCGCAAGGTGACGTTCGGCGAACTGAAGAGCCGCAGTCCCTCGCTTCGTATCGTCCGCGAGCGCGACGGCTCGCTCGAGTTCGCCCGGGTCCTGAAGCCGGGGCGGGCCAAGGACGTGACGACCTCCGGCGCGGAGTGGACGATCGCGACGACCAAGGCCTCGACCGAGCACGGCGCCATCGACTTCGAGGACCGCGTGCCGACCCCCGCGGTGAAGCTCGCGATCCGCGACGTCGATCTTCTCGCCAGCGACCTGTCGAACGCGCGCGGCGCGAAATCGCAGTTCAAGCTCAGCGGGCGCATCGGCGAGCGCGGGCGGATCGCCTTCGCGGGACCGGTCGCGACCCGGCCGCTGTCGCTGTCCGGCACGCTGGAGGCGTCGGGACTCGCGCTGGTCGCGTTGAAGCCCTATTTCGAGCACGAAGTCAACGTCGTCGTCACCGACGGCGTATTTGCTGCGAAAGGACAGGTCGGGCTGGACGTTCCCGACGGCGCTGCGGTGCGCGCCTCGTGGAAAGGCGAGATGAAGGTCACCGACTTCGCCTCGTTCGACAAGCCGACGTCGTCCGATCTTGCACGCTGGAAATCGCTGGTGGTCGAGGGCATGGACATCGCGAGCGAACCGTTCCACGCCGCCACCGGTCGCATCGCCCTCGAGGACTTCTACGCGCGCGTCATCGTCTATCCGGACGCCACGATCAATATCGCCAGGCTGGTAACGCCGGGGGCGAGCCCGGAACCCGCGCCCGATGCGAAGCCGGCGCCGCCTGCCGAGCGCGGCGCGCCGAGCGAAGCGCTGCCGGTGTCGATCGGCCGCATCGAGCTGGCGCGCGGCAACGTGGTCTTCTCCGATCTGTTCGTGAAGCCGAACTACTCGGCCAACCTCACCGACGTCGCGGGCAGCGTCTCGGCGATGTCGGCCAAACAGGCCGGTGACGTCGCGCTCACCGCGAGCGTCGACGGCATCGCGCCCGTCGAGGTGCAGGGACGCATCCATCCGTTCGCCAGCGAGCTCTCGCTCGATCTCGCCGGCAAGGCGCGCGACATCGAGCTGCCGCCGCTGACGCCCTACTCGGTGAAATACGCAGGGTACGGCATCGAGAAGGGCAAGCTCACGTTCGACGTGCACTACCGCGTCGAGAACCGCAAGCTCACCGCGGAGAATCGACTCGTGCTCGACCAGCTTACGTTCGGCGAGCGCGTCGAGAGTCCCACCGCCACGAAGCTGCCGGTACTGCGCGCGGTGGCTTTGCTCAAGGACCGGCACGGCGTGATCGACATCCAGCTGCCGATCTCGGGATCGCTCGACGATCCGCAGTTCTCCGTCGGCGACCTCATCGGCCGCGTGATCGTCAACCTGATCACGAAGGCGGTGACGGCGCCGTTCGCGCTGCTGGCGTCCGCGTTCGGAAGCGGCGAGGAGCTGTCGACGCTCGCGTTCGCGCCGGGCAGCGCGTCGATCGCGGCCGACGCGAAGAAGCGCATCGACACGCTCGGCAAGGCGCTCGCCGACCGCCCCGCGCTCAAGCTCGACATCGGCGGACGCGCCGATCCCGCGACCGATCGCGAGGCGCTTCGGCACGCCAGCGTGGAAACCGCCGTCCGTCGCGAGAAGATGAAATCGCTCGCGGCGGCCGGCAACGCGCCGGCGTCGGTCGACCAGGTCACGATCGACGCGGAGGAGCGCAATCGCTGGCTCACCGAGGCGTATCGTTCGGCGCCGCTGCCCGATCGTCCCCGCAACGCGCTCGGCATGCTGAAGGACGTCCCGCCCGCCGAGATGGAGGCGATGCTGCTCGCGGACGCGAAGATCGACGACGACGCGCTGCGTCAGCTCGCGAACCGGCGCGCGCAGGCGGTCAAGGACGCGATCGTCGCGACCGGCGTTCAGGACGAGCGTCTGTTCCTGATCGCGCCCCGTCTGGGCAACGAGGCCGGCGGCGTGAAAGTCGCGGACGGCGAGACGCCGGGTGCGCCCGCGCGCGTCGACCTCGCGCTGCGCTGAGGGACCCAAGATTGTAGGCCGCGACGAACCTATGCGGGGTCCGGAGGCTTCGTTCCGCGACGGTAGATTTCCGGTGACCGCCGGTATGCCTCGGCGCAACGTTCAGAACAAAACCAGGGTTCAGTCGGCGTAGTTTTGCGGTATGCCGCATAAGGCGCGAGCATCTTGCACACGGGATCTATCCAAGCCTGATCGAAGGCCGGCGCGAACTCGATGGAATAAAGCGACACTGGTTCGGCGATCGATCGCAACGCTACCTTCCCCAGTTCCCGCGCAACAATTCCGATTCTGCCGCGATGTCGGCGACGGACTGGGTTGCCAACAATTGTCCCGGAGATGCAACGGCGGCGATGCGCGCCGCGATGTTGACCGTCGAACCGAAGAGGTCGTTCGATCTGCGGAGTACGGGGCCGTGGTTGAGCCCGGTCCTTGTCAGCGGAATCCGCTGCTCGGATTGGCAGGCTGGAATCAGGCGTCCGAGCACCTGGAGGGCGGTCGCCGGGTCAGGAAATCCGAACATCGCTTCGTCACCGATCCACTTGATCGGCGGCCCAAGCTCTCCGAGCGCCTGGCTCACCAACTCCTCGAAGTGCCCAAGTATCTGTATTGCGGACGCATCTCCATAGACATCCGCAATCGCGCTGAAGCCCGCCAGATCGACGAACGCGACGGTCGCGACCGCGGACTCGAAGCCGTCGACAGCGCTGGCATTCGTACGCATAGCTGATTGTGGTGAGGTCGGTGGTACGGGTCAAGCGTCGATTCTTGGCGGCAACGGGCTGCTGCGTGTGGCTTCACATCCCGGGCAACGAGGTCAACCGGACGTGTTGGATCGAGCGCCGCACTCGCGCTAACCCGCATGAAACAAACGAAACATAAATGGCATCGCGGTGAAGTTTCCCTGCCGTACCTGCCCGCTAGACTGAACTGCAATCCGGCATCGCATCAGAGGACGCCATACTTATGCAACAGCGTAGCCCCACCACGGCAGACCCCGCACCGGTGATCGCGCTTCATTGCTCGGGCGCCGGCGCCGCGCAGTGGCGCCAGCTCGGCGACGCTCTCGACTCGCGTTATGAGCTGGTTGCGCCGGAGCACTACGGCTGCGACAGCGTGGGTCCATGGAGCGGTGAGCGCGCCTTTACTCTGGCCGATGAGGCAGTCAGGACCATCGGAATCATCGATCGCTCCGATTGCAAAGTGCACCTTGTCGGCCACTCCTACGGCGGGGGCGTCGCGCTGCGCGCGGCTGTCGAGAGGCCGAACCGTATTGCCAGCCTCACGCTCTACGAACCATCCGCGTTCCACCTGCTCAAGGCAATGGGCGCTCGCGGGGCTGTCGCGCTCGCGGAAATCCAGGCGATTGCTACCCAAATCGGCGAAGCGGTGATCACCGGCGACTACCGCGGAGGGGTGAGTTCGTTTGTCGACTACTGGGGCGGGCCGGGCGCGTGGGCAGCACTGCGGCCGTCTGTGCAGGCCGCACTGACACGCTGGACTCCCAAAGCACCGCTCGATTTTCGGGCGCTGATCGATGAGCCGACATCCGCAAGCGCATACGCTGATTTGCGCTTTCCTGCGCTGATTATGCGGGGCGAGCGTGCGCCGGCGCCGACGCGCCTGATCGCAGAGACCCTGCCGACGCTCATGCCCGCCGCCCGTCTCGTAGTGATCCCAGGCGCCGGCCATATGGGCCCGCTGACGCATGCGTCGGAGGTCAACGCGGCGATCGAGCGGCATATCGCGGACTCGCAAGCCACGCTCCGGCAAGCCCACTTGTCTGCGACCGCACCACGCCTCGATCGCTTCGGTTCGCGCCGTGGCGAAGAGGCGATGTCATGACCTTGACTATTGGAGAGTGCACATCATGAACTACGAAGAAGTCAAGCCGAGAGTAGTGCTCGACCGTCTTGAGGGAATGGATGGCATGCGTCTATTCGGCCGGCCCGCAATCAGCACCCACACAGTCAGAGAATCTCCAACCCCCGCTACATTGCTGCCTGCTCAGTTGCTCGCAGCCGAGGAGCTGCTTGCAATCAGCGATGGCGTTGCGACCACCATACGAATCGACATCGGAGAGGTCTGGATCACCGAGGAAGGTAGCTTTATTGACCACATTCTGTGTGCTGGGCAGCAGTACACGATCGATCGACCCGGTCGCGCGATTGTCGCCGCGCAAACAGAGTCGCGCATTGCACTTTGTTCACCAGAATTTGGCGTCCCGCCCAAAAGCGTAGAACGGTGCAATCCCCGTCTCGGAATCAGTGAAATGCTGTATGCACGCTCGCCGTTGCTTAATGTAGCCGCCAGCCTGATACCGCTGTGGGCACGCCGGCCCGCGGTAGCCATATGAGCAAGCGAATGTAGCTGGGCTGCCGCTAGCGACGACCCCGATCGATGCGCAAGCCTGCACGACGGGCGACGTTGCGGTCCTAACCGGCGATCGCCGCGCGCAGGCGTCCCATCGCGCGGTTGAGCGTCGGTGCCGCGCCCGCGTTCATGGTGCCGGCTACTTGTTCCGCTTCGGATAGCGCCGCCTGAGCCGCGGCCCGGTCTGCACGAAGAAGGTCGACAAGCCCTCGCGTGCATAGCAGATCGGCAAGAAGCGGGCGATCGTCTAGCTCACGCAAAATGGCTTCGGCTTCCCCCAGCAGCGCCGCAGCCTCGCCGTGCCGGCCTTGATGGAAGGCCAGATCGCCCAGTCCGGCCAGGCAATTCGCCTCGATACGTCGATTGGACGCCGCGCGCGCGATTGCGAGCGCCTGTTCGAATGCCGACCGTGCGTCGTCGTACTCGCTTCGCGCGAGCAGTACCCCGCCAAGGGTGCGCAGCGCGTGTCCCTGTACTCGTCGGTTGCCGATGACGCGCGTGAGCTCGAGCGCCGCGCGCACTGATTGCAGCGCCTCATCGACCAGACCCTGTCTCAGCTCGAACTCACCCAGCTGCTGAAGCGTGATGGCTTCCGTGTCACGGTCACCGAGCTCGCGCAGCAATGTCAACGCCGCTGCGAATGTCGCCCTCGCGCGGTCTGTGTGACCCTGCTCGCCAAGCAGGTCGGCGAGGTTGCACAACGTAATCGCTTCATCACGCTGACTTCCGATCTCGCGTTCGATCGCGAGGGCCGCCTCGTATTGCACTACGGCCTCATCGGGGCGGCCTCGCTCATGGCAGGCGATTGCGAGGTTGCCATGCATCCGCGCTTCGAACAGCCGATGGCCGATCGCGCGTGCGCCTTCGAGCGCGCTGGCGTAATGCGAATGCGCCTCGTCGAGGCGGCCGGACCACAGGCAGATATTGCCGAGCCGCCCCAGAATGCGCGTCTCCAGCTTCTGATCGCCGATGTTGCGCACGCGCTTGAGCGCCTGTTCCAACTTCGCCTCGAGCCCTTCCGTGGCACCAACACGTGTCAGCGCTTCGGCCTGCGTAAGCCGCGCCTGTTCCGCGAGGCGGAGATCGAGTCCCGCGATGGCGAGTATCTCGTCGCCGAGCGCCACCGCAACGCCGAACGGCCCCTGCAGCGCGAGCACTTCCCACGCCGCGCGGTAGCAGGCAACGGCGATCTCACCATCGTGGCGCGGGATGGCGCGCCGGCACGCCGAGAGAAGGTTCTCGAGCTCGCGTCGCAGCGCGTGCAGGCGCTGCATGCCGCCATGCATGGCGAGCGCTTCGAGCGCCTCATCCGTGCCGAAGGCAGCGAAGTATCGGCCATGGCGACCCCGCAAGGCGTCCGTGTAGTCTCCGCCGCGCGCACGGCACTTCTCCACCGCGTATTCGTGGATGCTCATGTACATCCCGAAGAAAGGCTCATCGATGTCATGGCGCGTGGGTGCTGCGTCGGGCGTCCAGCGGTGCAGCAGGCTCTTGTCGACCAGCGCCTGCATGGCGTCGATGACCGGCGGCGCCTCGGGCCACGCGGAGAGGTCGATCACCGTTTCCGCTGCGGCGAGCGCGAAACCACCGTCGAACACGGAGCACTGTTCCAGCGCCGCCTGTTCCCATGCACTCAACAGATCCCAGGACCAGTCGATCGCCGCCCGCAACGTTGACTGTCGGGTCACGCCCCGGCGGCCCGCCAGCAGCTTGAACCGATCGCGCAATCGCACCAGCAACTGGGACGGTGACAGCACAGCGATGCGAGCGGCCGCCAGCTCGATGGCGAGAGGCAAGCCGTCGAGCAGCGTCACGACATCCGCAATCGCGTTTCGTTGGGCCGCGTCGGGCGCGAAGTCGTGCCTGACTGCGCGCGCACGCGCCACGAACAAATCGATGGCCGGCCCATCGAGCGGCAAGGGCTCGACGAGCTGCACGACCTCACCCGCCAAGTGTAAGCGTTCACGGCTCGTGACCATGAACACAGCATCGCGTGCGTGGAGCCAGCGGCCGACGGTGGCAGGCGCGTGCTGTACGACCTGCTCGAAATTGTCCAGCACCACCAGGCAGCGACCGCGGTCGCCTATCGCCTCAGTCACCTGTGTTGCGGGATCGTTGGCGCCGAGACGTACGCCGAGTGTGCTGGCGATCGCGTAATGAATGCCGTCGAGCGATGACGTATCCGAGAGATCACAGAACCAGATACCACCTGGCCATTCGCCCAGCCATCCATGACCATACCGGGTAGCCAAGCGAGTCTTGCCCGTGCCACCAGGCCCAAGCAGGGTCAGCAGCCGCGTTCCTTGGCCGAAATGCCGTCCGATCATCGCCAAATCCGCTGCGCGGCCAACGAACGAGTCGAGTTCGGCCGGCAAGTAGTGCGGGATGTCGCGCACTGGCAGCCACATGTCGCCGCGCCGCGCAACCCGGTATGACTTGTCGCCGTCGGACGGCGGTCTGAAGCCACACTGCGCCGCCACACCGAGCTCGAAGATGGCAACCGGCTCGTCGATACCTTTGAGACGGTAGTGCCCATGGCTGCGGACCTCTACCGCGGTGCCGAGCATGGCAGGATCAAGCGCCTCTTTCGCGCCGGCCGTCAGAAGTGTTTGCCCGCCGCGCGCCATCGCCATGACCCGCGACGCAAAGGGAAGCGCAAGGCCTTCGACTTCGGTCTGCTTCGCACCGAGCGCGACGTCGTCGTCGGAGCTTTCACGAGTCAGGACCGGGCCCACGTGCATTCCGGCACGCGCCGCAAGCCCCATTTCCTCCATTTGTGCGTGATACTGCAGCGCATAGCGCGCAGCATCAGCGGCTGCCTCGAACAGCATGAGAAAGCCGTCCGAGCGGCCGATCTCGCGGCCGTTGTACTGACGAAGAAGATTGCGAGCGCGGCGGTTGTGCTCGGTCCAGAGGGCAGCGGCACCATCGTCACCCAGCCGCTGCGTGGTCGACGTGCTGTCGACGATGTCGGTGAAGAGCAGGGCAGCGTTGGGAACCATTGAGGATTCACTCGCAAGCGGCCGATTCTGGCGCACTTGACGGCCGACGGCAATGTGATGCGCTGTTGCGGGGGCTAGCGTCGGTAAGTGCCCGCTTTGCCCTTCGCTTAGACAGCCTTCCTCGTTCTGTCAGGAAATTGACAGGAATGCGACGGGTTGCCGTGCTAGGTTACTGTCGTCGCGCCAACAAACCTCGCTGTGGGGTCCTACCAGCAGTCGGAGGGGCCAATGTCTCGGTGTTCTTGGTTTCAGCGTGTGCGCCGACTGACGGTGTTAGCGTTTCTCGCACTGTTCGCAGAACTCTTCATTCCAAGTGAACCCGCCGCGCAGAGCAATCAAGCCGTCCCCATCGCGGCTGTTGAGTATTACTACGCCGCATGGAATTCCTACTTTGTGACGGCCGACCCCGTTGAAATAGCCGTGTTGGATGGCGGTGCCTTCGGCGGAGTGTGGCAACGCACTGGCCAGCAATTCAACGTCTATCCGCTCGCCGGTGCGCCGGTACTAAGTTCGACCGTGTGGCGATTCTTTAGCACGATGTTCGCTCCAAAGAGTTCGCATTTCTATACTGCGTATGCGGATGAATACAACGCGCTGGTGGCCGAGAATGGATATAGCTGGCAGCTTGAAGGGCCGGTGTTCAGTACGCTGATGCCCGCAAGCGACGGGACGTGTCCTCCCGGAAACAATCCGATCTATCGCATGTACAACAATGGCATGGGGGGCGCGCCGAACCACCGATTTACGACGGACATCAATGTGCGCGCGCAGATGCTTGCAGCGGGATGGATCCCCGAAGGCCAGGGCATTGGCGTAGCTCTTTGCTCGCCTCCCGGGCTGCCGGTTGCGTACGAATTTGCAACGATTGATTTCCCCGGGGCGACGGACACCAACATCAATGGAATCGTTGAAGGCAACGGCGGCATCGGGCTCGTCGGTATTTTCGACGACAATGCTTGTCCCCTTTCTTGTCCATTCCGTCTTGGTCTCACAGGGGGGGCCTCTATCTTTACGTCCCTGCCTCCGCTACCCGGCTTTGCCTCGACCCAGGCGGTCGGGATCAACGCGGCCGGCACGATCGTCGGCGGCGCATTTGACGCGGCCGGGGAAGAAAGCGCATTCATTCTTGACAAGAGCGGTAACTTCACCGTTTTCTCGAACCCCAGTTGGCCGAATACCGAAGCGAGAGGCATCAGCAGCACGGGGAGACTCGTTATCGGACGATCTACCGTTGACGATGCAGCAGGCAACCATCTTTCGTCTGTTGGATTCATCTACGACGCGGAGCAAAGCACGTTCACGCCAATCCTTCCAGGCGTGGGCGTTGATGTCGTTGCCCAAGGCATCAACGCGGCTGGCCAAGTCGTCGGCCATGTCCTCATGCCTGACGGCCGCAGGATCGGTTGGTTGCGCCAGCCCAACGGAGACATCACGTTATTCCAGGTCAATGGCTTACAGACCCTGGCCCGCGGGATCAATGACTCGGGGCAGATAACCGGCTGGGTGATTCCCATGGCGGGGCAAAGCAGGCTTTTTGTCACCACTCTCGCAGGAGCACCCGGCGTCGAGCCGGTTAGCATCCCGGATGCCGAGTTGCTCGGATATCCGGGCGCATCGTTTATCTGGCCTGAAGGCATTACGAACACGGGAGAAATCGCCGGCATCTGGAGTGACGGTCAAACCCAGCACGGTTTCATTGCGACACCGTCACGAAAGTGATGCGCCTCTGGAATTGAGAGTCCTGCCGTCGTTTCGCCTATTTCTTCGTGCAGCCTTGATTATTCTTGCCCTTGGCGCAAACGGTGCCGTTGGGACCTTCGGCCACGCCCATGCCATTCTTGGTCTTGGCTTCTCCACCCCGAGCGGTCTTGGTGGTGGTCACGCCGTTCTGATTCGTCTGCGCCACGGCAGCATTGCCCGTCCTGGAATTCACGGCGGCCTTCGTGCCTGAGTTGCCTTGCACGGTCGTCGCCCCGCCTGAATTTTTTTGGGCGGTCGTGACGGTGCCCGTGTTGGAGTTGACCACCACTGCCTTCTCGCCATTGCTGCAAACGGTCTTGCCACGAGCGTTGGTCACGCAATCAGCCGCCGATGCCACTGACGCAAAAGATATGAGCGCCATCATCAACACTATCTTCATTTGCCTCTCCATAGATTCCAACCAGCTCCATTGAACTTCCCCTTAGTAGCCTACCCTCGCACCGCATCTCGCGTTTGTGCTGAGTCAATGATGCCGCCTGCGGATCGGTCTGCCAATCGTGCAGTGTGCCCCTATCGCGCCCGCTTGAAGGCCGGGCGCTCTGCACACCGCGTCAACCAGTCCGCCACACGCGGATGGCTATCGAGCTTGATGCCGAACATGGTGCCCAGCATCAGCCAGCTTGCGGCCGCAATATCGACGAGCGAGAAGTCGCCGAGCAGGTGCTCGCGATTCTGGAGCCGCGCTTGCAGCGCATCGAGCCCGTGGATGAACTGCGATTGGTTGTACTCGGCGCACACCTTGCTGCGGTCCTCAGGCTTGTACGAGAACGGCGTGTCGAGCCCGTGGTACAGGTACTGCATCATGTAATTGCCCAATTCGGCCATCGCCCATACGGTCCAACAAAGGGCATCCGCTCGGGCTTGGCCTGCGCCCGCCGGCCACAGCCCCTTCTCTACGCCATACTTGTCGCCGAGATACAGCAGCATCGCACCCGATTCGAAGAAGGCAAGCTCACCGTCAACCAGCCCGGGTATCTTCCCGTGCGGGTTGATCGCAAGGTATTGGGGCGTTCGATGCTCGAGTTTCTTGGCATCCAGTTCGACGTATTCATAGGGAACGCCAAGTTCTTCGAGCGCCCACGCAACGCGCGTGCCGGAGCTACGCGGCCAGGAATACAGCTTGATTGCCATCGTTGCCTCCTGAGGTACGGCCGTCAAAACACCAGGTTGGCACCGATGCTACACCTCCAAGGCGCCCGTGTTTCGCCTAGCCAAATGCTCAGCAACCCTCGCGCGCGCCGAGCTTGCGCATGAGGGTCTCCATCAGACACCAGCGGGTAAGCGCGCTTTGCAGCAGATTGACGCCGACGAACGCGGTGAACGCGAGCCACCACTGACTGACGAATATCGGGCTGCCCGGGATGCCGAGTGCGAGCGACAACAGGATAAACGTACCGGCGACGAGACGGGTGATTTGCCAAGAGGTCATGCGGGTTCTCCTTGAGGGACGGGGTCGAAGCGCTTGCGATAGGCCATGTAGTAAAGGATGGGAATGACGACAAGGGTCAGGACGGTGGAGACGAATATCCCGAAGATCAGGGAAATGGCGAGACCGTTGAAGATCGGATCGTCGAGAATGAAGAACGCGCCGAGCATCGCGGCCAGGCCGGTGAGCATGATCGGCTGCGCGCGGGTGATCGCCGAATGGACGATCGCATCCTTGAAGGCGACGCCTTCGCGTACCTGGATGTTGATGAAATCCACGAGCAGGATCGAATTGCGCACGATGATCCCGGCCAGGGCGATCATTCCGATCATGCTGGTCGCCGTGTATTGCGCGACAAGGAGAGCGTGACCGGGCATCACGCCAATGATGGTCAGCGGAATGGGCGCCATGATGATGAGAGGCGTGAGGTAGGAACCGAACTGGGCCACCACGAGCAGGTAGATCAGCACCAGGCCGACCGCGTAGGCGGCGCCCATGTCGCGAAAGGTCTCGTACGTGATCTGCGATTCTCCATCCCACTTGATGGCGTAGTCGCGATACGGATCGTCGGGTGGGCGAATGAAGTATTCGACCAGCGAGCCGCCGCCCGGCGTCGCAATGGCATTGACGGCGCTGCGCATCGCGAACATTCCGTAGAGCGGGCTGTCGACGCGGCCGGCCATGTCGGCGACCACGTAGTTCACCGGCAGCAGGTCCTTGTGGTAGATCGGCTGTTCGCGCGACGAGTCGGTCACGGTGACCAGCTCGCGAATCGGGACGAGCTTGCCCGAACCCGAACGTACCGCGAGCTGCAACAACGTATCGAGATTGCCTTGTTGCTCGGCGGGCAACTGCAGCGTCGCCGCGGCCGGATATTTGGTCTCGTCGTGCAGGTAGCTCGACCCCTCGCCGGCCAAACCGGTCCGCAACGTGCTGACGATGACGTCCTGCGGCACGCCGAGCATCGCGGCCTTGCGACGGTCGACCAGCAGCAGCGTCTTCGGCGCGGTGGCAATACTGCTGTCGTCGACATCGACGACGCCCGCGGTCTTGTCGAATACCGCGCGCACAGCCTTGGCAACGTCGCGGCGGCCTTGCGCCTCCGGGCCGTAGATCTCGGCAACGATCGGCGCCTGGACCGGCGGGCCCGGCGGAACTTCGACCACCTTGATATTCGCATTGAACCGGCGACCGATTTGCTGCAAGGCCGGCCGAACGCGCATGGCTATGGCGTGGCTCTGCTCGCTGCGATGATGCTTGTCGACGAGGTTGACCTGGATGTCGCCCACGTCGCCGCCGGTACGAAGATAGTATTGCCGGACCAGCCCGTTGAAATTGATCGGGGCGGCGGTGCCTGCATAGGCCTGGTAGTCGGTCACCTCGGGCACCGTGGCCAGGTAATTGCCAAGTTCGTGGAGAACCGCCGCGGTCTGCTCCACGGGCGTGCCCGCGGGCATGTCGACGACCACCTGGAATTCGGACTTGTTGTCGAACGGAAGCATCTTCAGTTGCACGAGGCCAATCGCCGGCAGCAGCAGCGACACGACGATCAGGCCCGCGATGCCCAATCCCAGCAGCCTGCGGTTGCGCTTGCCGCGGCTATCGTCAAGCAACGGCCGAAAGACACGGTCGAAGACAGGGGCGAGTTTGCCCGCGAGGCCCGTCGGCTTGGCGGGGTCGGCGACCGCGTGCGGCGCCTTGAGCCACAGCCTCGACAGCCACGGCGTCACGACGAACGCAATCGCCAGCGACAGCAGCATGCCCATGCTCGCGTTGATCGGAATGGGACTCATGTACGGCCCCATCAAGCCGGAAACGAAGGCCATTGGCAGCAGTGCCGCAATGACCGTGAGCGTCGCCAGGATCGTGGGGCCGCCGACTTCATCGACCGCCCCCGGAATGATCTCTGTCAGCCGCTTGCCCGGAGCCAGCTGCTGGTGCCGGTGAATGTTCTCGACGACCACGATGGCGTCGTCCACCAGGATGCCGATCGAGAAGATCAGCGCGAAGAGCGATACCCGGTTCAATGTGAAGCCCCACGCCCAGGACGCGAACAGCGTCGCGGCCAGGGTCAGGATCACCGCACTGCCGACGATGGCGGCTTCGCGCCGGCCCAATGCCAGGAACACCAGTGCGACTACGGACGCGGTAGCGAACAGCAACTTCTGGATGAGTTTCTGCGCCTTGTCGTTGGCGGTGGCGCCGTAGTTGCGCGTTTCCGCCACCTCGATGTCGTGCGGTATGACGGTGTTGCGCAACATCTCCACGCGGCGCATCACGGCGCTGGCGACATCGATGGCGTTCTCGCCCGGTTTCTTGGTGATCGCGATGGTCACCGCCGGATATTCGCCGCCGTCCTTCCCGGCCACGCCCTGCCAGACATAGCGACTCGCCGGAAGGGGTCCATCACGGACGACGGCCACGTCCTGCAGGAAAATCGGCTTGCCGTCGCGCACGCCGACCACCAGTTCCGCGACGTCGTGAGCATCCTTGAGGAACGGACCGGATTCGACGGCGACCGCGCGATTGGCCACGAGCAACTCGCCCACCGGCAGGCCAAGATTGGCGGATTGCAATGCCGTGCGCAGGTCGGGGACGGTCACACCGCTACCGGCCATTCGCGCCGGGTCTATCTCGACGACGACAGCGCGACCGGGTCCGCCTATCGTATTCACCTCGCGCGTGCCGGCGACCCGTTTGAGATCGCTCTCGATGCTGTGGGCCACCCGCTCCAGGTCGAAGGCGCCGATCGCGGGATTCCTGCTGTACAGGGTGAGCGTGACGATGGGCACGTCATCGATGCCCTTGGGCTTGATCAGCGGATTCAGCACGCCCAATCCCTTGGGCAGCCAATCGGCATTGGAATTGACCGTGTCGTAGAGCCGCACCAGCGCCTCGGTGCGAGGGACCCCCACCTTGTATTGAACGGTCAATATCGCGAGTCCGGGCCGCGAGACCGTCATGACGTGCTCGATACCGGCGATCTGCGACAACACCTGCTCGGCGGGCGCGGCGACCATCTGTTCCACGTCCCGCGCCGATGCGCCGGGGAACGGGATCAGCACATTGGCCATCGTCACGTTGATCTGCGGCTCCTCCTCGCGCGGCGTGACCAGCACGGCAAACACGCCGAGAAGGAGCGCGCCGATGGCCAGCAGCGGCGTGATCTGCGCCGTCTGGAAAAAGGCGGCGATGCGACCGGATATGCCGAGCGCTTCGCGCATGTCATGCCGTTCAGCGCTCACGGGCAGCGGCCTGCGGGTCCAATGCGACGCGCTCACCATCGTTGACGCCGCTCAATATCTCCACGGTGTCGTCGACGGCGCGACCCAGACGCACCTGGCGGAGAACGGGGTGTCCCTTGGCGTCGAGGACGTACACGCCGGTCATTTCCGCGCGGCGGACAATGGCACTTGCGGGTACATAAAGGCGTGGCGTGGCAGCGCCCTGCATCGGGAGCCAGACCCGGGCAAAAGTTCCCGGAGTCAGGTTGCCGGCGGTCGCGGGAAGGTCCAGCCGAATCTGGCCCGTGTGGGTGCCTGGGTCGGCCGTCGGCAGCACGGTCACCTGGGTGGGCGCCACCCATTGGCGATCTGCCGGCAGGCCGGGAAACTGGATCTTCGCCTGCTTGCCCGGGGCAATCCTTGCAATGTCCGTCTGGGGAACCGCCGCGGTAACGCGCAATACCGCGGGATCGTAAATGGTCACCAGTGCGCGGCCCGGCATCGCCATGTCGCCGGGCATCACGGGGACCTCGGCGACAATTCCGCCGTAGGGTGCCTTGACGACGAAGAAACCTGATTGGGCGCGCGCCGCGCCGGCTTGAGCCAGCTGCGCCGCAACCTGCGCCTGCGTCTCCTTGAATTGGGCCTCGGCGCGCTCCAGCGCGGCCTTGCTGGTGTAATTCTTCTCGAACAGCTGCTTTTGGCGGTCGAATTCCTTGGTCGCCACTTCGAGCGTGGCGCGCGCCGACTGGACCTGCGCGTCGCTCGCGGCCACGTTCTGTTCCGCCGCTCGCGCGTCGATCCGTGCCAGCACCTGGCCGGCTTTGACGACGTCGCCGGCCTTCACTTCGATGGCGACGACGGCGCCTTGAACCTGCGCGGACACGACGGTTTGCCGGATGGCTTCCACCACGCCGTCAAAGGTGGCGGACTCGCCCGTGCGCGGCGACTGTACGACGGCGGTCGCCAGTTCGCCCGCGGTTGCCGAGCCCGCGGCCAGGCCGAGCCAACCCGCGATCACCGCGGCGCCCAACAGCCAATGCCTCAACATCGCGTTTCTCCTGTTCCTGGCTGGACTTCCGCCATCCATTCGTGTATTATTTACCTAATTACGCAAATAGTCAATAACTAGTTTAGCCAAGATTCGCCAACGCAAGATCCTATTGAGGCATCATGAGCGCCAGCCAACTACCGATTTGTCCCGAGATGAAGGGTCTTCCCCCCGAGGCGCTGCAGGAGGTCGCGGCGTACTTCCAGACGCTGTCGGAACCGACGCGCCTGCAGATCCTCAACTACTTGCGTGAAGGCGAGCGCAACGTCGGGGAGCTGGCACAGCTTTGCGACTACTCGGCGGCTAACATTTCCCGGCACTTGGCCATGCTGACCAAGCACGGCATGGTCACGCGCGAAAGCCGCGGCACCAGCGTTTACTATCGCATCGCCGACGACCAGATCTATGCGCTCTGCGACCTGGTATGCGGCAGTATCGCCCGCCAATTCGAGCAAACCGCGCGCGACCGCAAGGCATTCGTACGGACATCGACAAGAGGCCGAAGGCAGTCGTGAAACTCGCGGCCCGGCGGGCGTCAGCTGATCCGTTTCGCGTGCAGCATTTGCGAGGCTTCGTCAGTATATGAGCCATCCAATGAACCGCATCCTGTCCTCCCTGCTGGTCGCGGTGATCGTCGCGGGCTGCGCCACGCTGCCCCCTCCGAAGGATCGCGTCGAGACCGCCGCCCTCACCGACACGGCCGGGACTCGCCTCGGCCGCGCGGTCGTGGCCGGCGTCGCCGCGAATCCCGGCAAGACGGGCATCTATGCACTGCCCGACCCCCGCGATGCGTTCGCCGCGCGCGTCCTGCTCGCAGACGCCGCGGAAAAATCGCTCGACGCACAATACTTCATCTGGAATGGCGACCACGTCGGCTACCTGCTGTTCCAGGCGCTCTGGCAGGCGGCCGAGCGTGGGGTGCGCGTGCGCCTGCTGCTCGACGACCTGAACACGAAGGGGCTCGATCCCACCATCGCCACGCTCGACGCGCATCCGAACATCGAGGTGCGCCTCTACAACCCGGTGGTCATTCGCGACAACCGCGTGTTCAACTTCGCGACCGATTTCACCCGCGTGAACCGGCGCATGCACAACAAATCGTTCACCGCCGACAATCAGGCGACGGTCGTAGGCGGACGCAACATCGCTGACGAGTACTTCGGCGCCGGGGCCGGCCTCACGTTCGCCGACCTGGACGTGCTTGCCGAGGGAGCAGCGGTGCCCGAGGTGTCCAGGGAGTTCGATGTCTACTGGAACAGCGCTTCCGCCTATCCGGCGTCGGGTTTCGTCGGTCCGCCAGCCCCGGACGGCGCCGCTGCTCTCGAGGCCAAGTTCGCGGCGAATCGCGCCGACCCCGAATCGATCGCGTATCTCGAGGCGGTCCATGAAACACCGCTCTTACGCGATCTGCTGGACCGGAAGCTCGCGCTCGAGTGGGCGGCGGCCGAGGTCGTGTACGACGATCCGGCGAAGACGCTCGACACCACGGAGCGAACGGACGTGTTGCTTTTCCCGGAGCTCGTGCGCAAGATGGGCCGGCCGGAGAAGATGCTCGACATCGTCTCGCCCTACTTCGTGCCCGGTGACGGCGGCACCGAGCTGCTGGCGTCGCTGGCTAAACGCGGCGTGACCGTGCGCATCCTCACCAACTCGCTCGCGGCGTCCGACGAGAAGTCCGTGCACTCGGGCTACGGGAAGCGCCGCCGCGACCTGCTCCAAGCCGGCGTGCAACTCTACGAGATCAAGCCGGGCGCGACCAACGAAGGGAACCAATTCCACGACCGGTTCGGATCCGGCGCATCCTCCGGCCTGCATGCCAAGACACTCGCCGTCGACAGCCGCCGGATCTTCGTCGGCTCGTTCAATTTCGACCAGCGCTCGGCGAGGCTCAACACCGAAATGGGCCTGGTGCTCAGCAATCCGGTGCTCGCGCAGGGTCTGACCCGATTCTTCGATGTCGAAGTGCCGATGCTGGCGTATGAGGTACGGTTGGCTCCGGATGGCAACAGCCTGGAATGGATCGAGCGAACCGCGTCGGGCGAGAAGCGCTACGACACCGAACCCGAGACGGCTTGGTCCACGCGCATGGGCGTCGAGGTTCTGGAGATCCTTCCCATCGAATGGCTGCTATAGGGAACGCCATCGTGAGCCGATTGCTGCTGTCGCTGCTGACCTGTTGCATTGCGATGGCGGCGACCGCAGCGCCCTTGCCTCCTGCGGCCAGGACGGAGATCGACGGCTTGATGGTGCGGCTGGTGGCTTCGGGATGCGAGTTCAACCGCAACGGCCGTTGGTACACCGCCGCAGAGGCGAAATCGCATCTGGCGCAGAAGCTCAAGTACCTCGAGGACCGGGGCATGGTGCAGACCGCCGAGCAGTTCATCGAGATGGCCGCGTCGGGCAGCAGCATGTCGGGCCAGGCTTATATGGTCCGGTGCGGAAAAAACGACCCGGTGCCGAGCGGCCAGTGGCTGCGATCGGAACTCAGGGACCTGCGCTCGGCAACACGGGCGAAAGGCACGCCGTAGCCGGAAGCTCGCTCTCGCCCCTGCGCTGCATCGGCAGCGGATTGATTTCCATGACTGCGATGGAGGATTGCGGGATCTGCAAGCGGGGGTGGCCTTCGAATGTCTTGGCCGCCGCCTCGTGGGAATTCGCCAGCGCCTGACGGAGTTAATATCACAGCGTTCCAACCTTACTTCAGCGGAGGTTTCATGTCGCACTACATCGACGCTATCCTCATTCCCGTTCCACGCGGCAACCTCGACACGTACAAGCGCATGTCCGAGGAATGGGGCAAGGCCCACCTACGGCACGGCGCTCTGTATTACTCCGACTCAATCGGCGACGACGTCCAGCCCGGCAAGGTCACGTCGTTTCCGCAGGCCGTGCAGCTCAAGGACGATGAAGTCATTGCACTCGCGTGGGTGGTGTATCGAAGCAAGGAGGACCGTGACCGGATCGGCAAGGCCGTCATGGACGATCCGCAACTCAAGGAGTCGATGGACCCCTCGAAGATGCCCTTCGACGGCAAGCGGATGTTCTGGGGTGGGTTTCAGACCATCATCGGAATTTCGGCCGGACAATGAGCGAATGCAATCTGCGCGAATGAAAACACGATGAAGCGAAGCACTGACCGTTTCCTCACGACCCACACGGGCAGCCTGCCGCGGCCCGACGACTTGATCCGGATGATGTACGCGAAGGAGGAAGGCGTGCCGGTCGATGCGGCCGCGCTGTCGCGGCGCGTCGCGTCCGCCGTCGAGGAGGTCGTTCGCAAGCAGGCCGAGTCCGGCGTGGACATCGTCAACGACGGCGAGATGAGCAAGCCGAGCTACGCGACCTACATCAAGGATCGCCTGGAAGGCTTCGGCGGCACCGGCAACACGTTCGTCTACCAGGATCTGGTCGGCTTCCCCAACCTCGCCAAGCGCGTGTTCGGCGATCCCGGGCGTTCGCGCCGCAAGACGCCGGCGTGCAACGCGGCGATCACCGTGCGCGACCCGCAGGCGGCGCAGGCCGACGTCGACCATCTGAAGGCGGCGCTGGCGGGCGTCAAGGTCGAATACGCGTTCCTCACGGCCGCGTCGCCAGGTGTGGTGTCGCTCTTCTTCCGCAACGAGCACTACCCGACCGAGGAAGCCTATATCTTCGCGATCGCCGACGCGATGCGGCAGGAATACGAGACGATCACGAAGGCCGGACTCGTGCTGCAGATCGACTGCCCGGACCTAGGCATGGGCCGCCACATCCAGCACGCCGACCTCTCCGTTCCCGAATGGCGCAAGAAGGCGCAGCTGCACGTCGAGGCGCTCGATCACGCCGTCGCCAACATTCCGCCCGAGCAGTTGCGCATGCATCTGTGCTGGGGCAATTACGAAGGGCCGCACCATTGCGACGTCGCGCTCACCGACGTGATCGACATCGTGCTGCGCGCACGGCCCACGGCCATCGCGCTCGAGGCCGCCAATCCGCGGCACGCGCACGAGTGGAAGGTCTGGGAGACGGTGAAGCTGCCCGACGGCAAAATCCTGATCCCGGGCGTGATCGAATCGAAGTCGAACTTCATCGAGCACCCCGAGCTCGTCGCGCAGCGTATCGGGCGCTACGCCAACCTGGTCGGGCGCGAGAACGTGATGGCCGGCAGCGACTGCGGCTTCGGCACGTGGGTCGGACAGGCCGCGGTGGACCCGGACGTCGTGTGGGCGAAGATGGCCGCGATGGCCGAGGGCGCCCGGATCGCCTCGCGCGAATTTTGGAAGCACTGAGCTGGAAGCACAGAAGCTGCCTAGCTAACCCAGGGCGGGCGGCGTGGCGTCGGTCCGAGGCGTCGCGCGCTCGATGATCGCCGCACAGTCCACGCCGCGCGGCAGCGTGCCGTAGTTGCGGTGCGCCGACAGCGCCAAGCGCGACGCACAGAAGGCATCCGCGACGTACGCCGGTGCATGCTGCAGCAGCAGCGCCGCCTGGATCGCCAGCGCCATCCGGTCGACCAGGTCGCGGGCGCGATACTCGATGTCGGCGCAGGTCGTCGAACTCCTTCCGCAATGCGCGCGACCCAGTGTCGAGCGCCGCGTTGGCACCCTTTGCCTTCGCCACCTCGCCGAAAAACGCGTCGACGACCTCCGGCGTCTTCTGCATCGCGCGCAGCACGTCGAGGCACTGCACGTTGCCGCTGCCTTCCCAGATCGCGTTGACCGGCGACTCGCGGAACAGGCGCGGGAACGGGCTGTCCTCCATCACGCCGCTGCCGCCGATGCACTCCATCGCCTCGTAGGCGTGGTCCGGCGTGCGCTTGCAGATCCAGTATTTGCCGACCGCGGTGCACAGGCGAACCAGCAGATCCTCGTGCGCGTCGGCGCGGTTGTCCATCGCGCGTGCGATGCGCATCGTCAGCGCGAGCGCGCCTTCGTTCTCGAGCACCAGGTCGGCAAGCACGTTGCGCATCAGCGGCTGCTGGTTGAGCACCTTGCCGAAGGCCGTGCGGATCGAGCAGTGGTGCAGCGCCTGCGACACGGCCGCGCGCTGGCCCGCCGACGGAGCCGATCATGCAGTCGAAGCGCGTCATCGCGACCATCTCGATGATCGTGCGCACGCCGCGGCCTTCCTCGCCGACCATCCACGCGAGCGCGCCGCGCAGCTCGGTTTCGCTCGACGCGTTCGAGACGTTGCCCATCTTGCGCTTCAGGCGCAGCACCTGCAGCGGGTTCTTGGTGCCGTCGGGACGCCAGCGCGGCAGCAGGAAGCACGACAGGCCGCCCGGCGCCTGCGCCAGCACCAGGAAGGCGTCGCACATCGGCGCCGAGACGAAGTACTTGTGGCCGACCAGCTCGTACGCTTCGCCGGGTCCGTCTGCGCCGATCGGGTACGCCCGCGTCGTGTTGGCGCGCACGTCCGAGCCGCCCTGCTTTTCGGTCATCGCCATGCCGATCGTCAGGCCCTGCTTGTGCGGCGTCGGGCACGTTGCGCGGGTCGTAGACGCGCGCGGTGATCTTCGGCTCCCAGAGCTTCGCGAGTTCGGGCGTCGTGCGCAGCGACGGCACCGCCGCGAAGGTCATCGTGATCGGGCAGCCGTGTCCGGCCTCGACCTGCGCGTGCATGTAGGATCGCGCGGCGCGGGCGACGTGCGCGCCGGGACCGGGGTCGGTCCAGGGCGACGAGTGCAGGCCGTGCTCGATCGCGGTCTTCATCAGCGCGTGATAGGCGGGATGAAACGTCACCAGGTCGATGCGGTTGCCGAAGCGGTCGTGGGTTTCGAGCTCCGGGCCGAAGCGATTGGCGAGCGCGCCGAGCGCCAGGTAGTCGGCCGAGCCGGTGAGCTCGCCGAACGCGGTCAAGATCGTCGTGCGCCCAGGCCGCGCCTTCGCGCCGCACCGCCTCCTGCAGCGCGGCGTCCTGCAGGTACAGGTTGTAGTCGACGAGCTCGCGCGCGACGTTCTCGACGCTGTGGGTTTCGGCAACGAACACCTTATCCTTCACGGGAGCCTCCTCTCGCCATTTTCGGACCGGCCGGACCCGGGAGCAATACTCCCCTGAATTCAGTTATTCTGTCCGCCGCCGATACCGGTATTGATCGGCTTGCCGGTTAGCCAAGGCGCTAACTTGATTCGTCGCGGGAGGGGTCCTTGAAGAAAGTGCTGAAGTACGGCGCGTGGGCGCTGGCAGCGATCTTGCTCCTGGCGCTCGCAGCGTGGTTCTGGGCGCACCAGGTGACGATGGGCCGCTACGAGAAACAGTGGACCGTGCACAAGGCCGAATTCCCGATTCCGTTCCCGCTGAAAGCCGACGAGGTCCCGGCGGGCGCGGATCCTCAAGCCGTGGCGCTTGAGCGCGCGGTCAAGCGCGGGCACGCACCTGGTGAAAGCTCGCGTCGGCTGCAACGGCTGCCACGGGAACGACTTCGGCGGCGAGCGCCGTCGTCGACATCCCGCTGGTCGCTCATTGGGTGGCGCCCGAACCTGACCTCGGGCGAGGGGAGCGTGACCAAGGGCTTCACCGCCAACGATTGGGACCGCGCGGTCCGGCACGGCGTGCGCCACAACGGGCAGACGTCGTCGATGCCGTCGCAGGACTTCGCTAACCTCACTGACCACGAACTGTCGGACATCGTGGCCTACCTTCGCTCGGTGCCGCCGGTGAACCGCGACATCGGCCCCGTGAAGTTCGGGCCGGTGTTCGAATTCCTGATCGCCACCGATCCCAAGGCGTTCCTGGCGTTCGACATGGATCACGACAAGCCGCACGTCGTGGAGCCGCCCGGCCGAGGCGCCCAATGTAGAACTCGGCCAGCACATCGTGCAGGTCTGCCGCGGCTGCCACGGCCCCAATTTGTCCGGCGGCAAGCTCGACGGCGATCCCGACATGCCGATCGTCGCGCAATCTCACGCCGCACGAAACCGGCCTCAAGGGGTGGAGCGAGAGCGACTTCATCCGCGCGCTGCGTGAAGGCAAGCGCAAGGACGGCACGGCCATCAACAAGATGATGCCGTGGAAGGCTTACGGGCAGATGACCGACACCGAACTCAAGGCCGTGTGGGCCTATCTGCAAACGGTTCCGGCGCGGGAAAAGGGAAACCATTGATCGTGCAAACTCCGTTGCTTGCGTTAGCGCTGTTCGGCCTGCTCTGCGCCGGACCCGCCGCGGCCGCGGACAGCCCGTTCCCGCACTATCGCGAATTCGTCGAGAAGATGTCGCTCGACACCTTCTACGCGGTGAGGGAATCCGAGCGCGACAAGTTGCGTGCCGCCGTCAAGGTCACGCGCGAAGGCCACAAGGGCGAGACGATCGTCATGGAGATCCAGGCAGTTGCGCAGCCGATCCGTGTGGTTTCGACCGACACCGGCCTCCTCGACATTCCGGTGACGCCGGAGCTGCTCATCGAAGACCCGAAGCTGCTGGTCACCATTCCGGCCGGCGAGCAAGTCTCGTTCGCGCTGGACCTGCGGCCGATCGCGCCGACCAATCTGCAGACGGACTACGTCACGCTGATGGGCCCGGTCCCGCAGGCCAACGCGCTGCTGAAGAAGGTAGCGGGCGCGCAGAGTCTCTTCGCGCCGGTCTTCAAGAGGCTGGTTCTGCAGTACGACCCGGCGCGCGGGCAAACAGTGACGATCGGCGAAGGCGAGTCGGCCAAGCGCCAAACTGCCAACGCCAAGGGCATCATCTCGATGTACTTCGACGAGACCACGTTCAAGAAGAACCCGCGCGTCGTGCTCTCCGAGCTGCCGAAGAGCGTCGACTTCGAGAACTGATGGCGAAGGATCGGCATTGACTACCATCCGCCCCCGGGATATTCCGCGGACGCTGCGCAAGATGTCGACGGAGGACGTTGCGGCGTGGAATGAGTCGTTCAAGGAAGGCTCTGCGAATCGCATCCTCGGGGACTTGGAACTCCAGCGCAGGCGGGATTTGGGGATCACGATTCGCAGCTGGATCGCCATCGGAATATCCGCCGTCGCGTTGATCGTATCCTTCCTTGCTCTCTACATGAGGTAGGGCGCGCTGAGCGGTGTAGAATTTCAGTTCACCGCAGGCGGCCGCAACGTACGGCCGTCCCGGCTTCACGAGGAGATCCCCATGAAATTCGCCACCCGCGTTCTTGGTTTCACGAGCGCACTCGCCTTCGCGATGGCATTGGCCGCCGTGCCAGTTCACGCGCAGGACGTCGTCAAGATCGGCTTCGCGTCGCCGCTGACCGGCGGCCAGGCAAGTTATGGCAAGGACAATCAAAACGGCGCGCAGATGGCCATCGACGAGTTGAACGCGCAGGCGCCAACCATCGGCGGCAAGAAGGTGAAGTTCGAGTTGATGGCCGAGGACGACCAGGCCGACCCGAAAATGGGACCGCTGATCGCGCAAAAGCTGGCCGACGCCAAGGTTGCCGGCGTGGTCGGGCATTTCAATTCCGGCGTGACCATTCCCGCGTCGAAGGTCTACAGTGACGCCGGCATCCCGCAGCTTTCGGTGTCCACCAACGTCAAGTACACGCAGCAAGGCTACAAGACCGCGTTCCGGCTGATGGCCGACGACGGCAAGCAGGGGAAGGCGCTGGGCGAGTACGCGGTGAAGACGCTGAAGCTGAAGCGCCTCGCGGTGATCGACGATGCCACCGCCTACGGGCAGGGGCTCGCCGATGAATTCGAAGCCGCGGTGAAAGCCGCGGGCGGCCAAGTGGTCAGGCACGAGCATACGAACGACAAGGCGGTCGACTTTGCGGCGGTGCTGACGCTGATCAAGGCACAGAATCCCGATGGCATCTTCTTCGGCGGCTACGACCAGCAGGCCGCGCCGATGGTGCGCCAGATGAAATCGCTGGGGATGAACATGAAGCTCATGGGAGGCGAAACGATGAACTCGGCCAAGTTCATCGAACTCGCGGGTCCGGCGGCCGAAGGACAGATCGCGTCGACGCCGGGCGCCGCGCTGGACTCGCGGCCGGGCGGCAAGGCGTTCGCCGCCAAGTACAAGGCGAAGTACAACCAGGATATCGGGCTATACGCGCCCTACTTCTATGACGGCGTGATGCTGATCGCGGCGGCGATGAAGTCAGCCAATTCGACCGATCCCGCGAAGTACATGCCGGCGCTGGCGAAGATCAAATATCCGGGAGTCACCGCCAACATCGAATTCGACAGCCACGGCGACCTCACGCACGGACTGCTGACGATCTTCGAAGTGAAGAACGGCAAATGGGAGGTCGATCTCCTAGCGAGACGCCAGTCCGGCGGGCGCGGCCGATCTAGATCAGCTGCGCCTGCCGCTGCGTCGTGCAGTCCACGACGGTCAGCGCCGTCATGTTGACGATGCGGCGCACGGTCGCCGACTGCGTGAGGATGTGCACGGGCTTGGCCACGCCGAGCAGGATCGGCCCCAGCGTCACGCCCGATCCCGACGACACCTTGAGCAGGTTGAACGAGATGTTCGCGGCGTCGAGCGTGGGCATGATCAGCAGGTTCGCCTCGCCCTTCAGCCGCGAGTGCGGGAACGCCGATATGCGCACTTCCTCCGACAGCGCGGCGTCGCCGTGCATCTCGCCTTCGCATTCGAGGTCCGGGTCCATGAGCTTCACCAGCGCCAGCGCCGCCTGCATCTTCTTCGCTGTCGGATAGCGTCGACGAGCCGAAGCTCGAATGCGACAGGAACGCGGCCTTGGGCGTGATGCCGAAGCGGCGCATCTCCTCGGCCGCCAGCAGCGTGATCTCGGCCAACTGTTCGGCCGTCGGATCCGCATTGACGTAGGTGTCGGCGATGAAGATCGTGCGCGACGGCATCATCAGCGCATTCATCGCGGCGTACGTGCGCACGCCCTTGCGCAGCCCGATCACCTGGTCGATGTAGTGCCGATGCAGGTCGTGCGTGCCGAACGTGCCGCACAGCATGCCGTCGGCCTCGCCGCGGTGCATCATCATCGCGCCGATCAGCGTGTGGCGGCGGCGCATCTCGATCTGCGCGTACGCCTGCGACACGCCACGGCGCTCGGTCAGCCGGTAGTACTCGGTCCAGTACTCACGGAAGCGCTCGTCCTGTTCCGGGTTGATGATCTCGAAGTCCTTGCCCGGCTCGATGCGCAGGCCGTAGCGCTCGATGCGCCGCTCCAGCACCGCCGGCCGGCCGACGAGGATGGGCCGCGCGAGGCCCTCGTCCACCACCACCTGCACGGCGCGCAGCACGCGCTCGTCTTCGCCTTCGGCGTACACGATGCGCTTGGGATCCTTCTTCGCCGCGGTGAAGATCGGCTTCATCAGGAGCCCCGACGTGTACACGAATTGCGTCAGCCGTTCCTTGTACGCGTCGAAGTCGGCGATCGGACGCGTGGCCACGCCGGAGTCCATCGCCGCCTTGGCCACCGCCGGCGCGATCATCACGATGAGGCGCGGATCGAAGGGCTTGGGGATCAGGTATTCGGGGCCGAAGCGCAGGTTCTCGATGTTGTACGCACTGCGCGACGATGTCCGACTGCTCGGCCATCGCGAGATCCGCGATCGCGCGCACGCACGCCGAGCTTCATCGCCTCGTTGATCGTCGTGGCGCCGACGTCGAGCGCGCCGCGGAAGATGAACGGAAAGCACAGCACGTTGTTGACCTGGTTCGGAAAGTCCGAGCGGCCGGTGGCGATCACCGCGTCGGGCCGCGCGGCCTTGGCCACGTCCGGCATGATTTCCGGCTCCGGATTGGCCAGCGCCATGATCAGCGGCTTGTCCGCCATCGAGGGCAGCCATTCGGGCTTCAGCACGCGCGCCGGCCGATAGCCCCAGGAAGATGTCCGCGCCGGGCAGGATCTCGGCCAGCGTGCGCGCCTTGGTGGGCTGCGCGTAGATGGCCTTGTGCTCGTCCATCTCCTCCTTGCGGCCCTCGTACACGACGCCCTTGATGTCGGCGACGAAGATGTTCTCGCGCTTGATGCCCAAGCCGACGAGCAGGTCGAGGCACGCCAGCGCCGCGGCGCCCGCGCCCGAGCACACGAGCTTGACGCTGCCCAGTTCCTTGCCGACGACGCGCAAGCCGTTGAGGATGGCCGCGCCGACGATGATCGCCGTGCCGTGCTGGTCGTCGTGGAACACCGGGATCTTCATCCGCTCGCGGCACGCCTTTTCGATGTGGAAGCACTCGGGCGCCTTGATGTCCTCGAGGTTGATGCCGCCGAACGTCGGTTCGAGCGCGACGATCATGTCGACCAGCTTGTCCGGGTCGAGTTCGTTGATCTCGATGTCGAAGCAGTCGATGCCCGCGAACTTCTTGAACAGCACCGCCTTGCCTTCCATCACCGGCTTGGCGGCGAGCGGGCCGATCGCCCCCAGGCCGAGCACGGCGGTGCCGTTGGTGACGACGCCGACCAGATTGCCGCGCGCGGTGAGGTTGGACACTTCGCGCGGATCGCGAACGATCTCGTCGCACGCGGCCGCCACGCCCGGCGTGTAGGCCAGGCCCAGGTCGTGCTGGTTGGTGAGCTGCTTGGTCGCCTGCAGCGCGATCTTCCCCGGCGGGTACTGCCGGTGATACTCGAGGGAAGCCTCACGGATGTTCTTGTCCGACATGGGATCGCCGCGTGATGTGTGCGCCGTCTTGGGACGCGAGACCGACAATCATAGACGATTGGCCGGTCTACTTGACGACGATCAATTGACGCACTGCGCATGAGGGCCGCCCGCGCCCTGAGGCGGACGTTATAATCGCGGCCTCCCTGCTCCGGCGCGTATGGCGTTGCCGCGCGCCAAACCCCGACGAATGAACTCCCTGCCACTTTTCTGGTTGTTCGCGTTTGTCCTGGCCCTGGGCGTGCTGACGGCGCTCGTCTGGCCGCTGGTGCGGCAGCGCAAGCTGGAGGCGCCCGGCGACGAGGCCGCGGCCACCGCTGTCTTTCGCGACCACAAGCGGCAGATCGACGCGGAGTTCGCGGCAGGGACGCTGAGCGCGGCCGATCGCGATGCGGCGGAGGCGGAGCTGGTCGCGCGCTTCGGCACCGAGTTGGCCGTTGTTCCCGAGGACATCAAGCGGTCGCCTTCCGAGCGCTCGCGCTGGATCGCCGCCATCGTGCTGGTCGGCATCGTGCCCGCGTCGGCGGCGCTGCTCTACGCATTCCTGGGCAATCCCGGAGCGGTGAACCCGCCCCCCGCGGCGGCGGCCGCCGCCGCCGGCCACGGAGACGGCCCGATCAACGATGCGCAGATCGTCGCGATGGTCGACCGCCTTGCGGCAAAGATGAAGGCCAATCCGGACGACGGCAACGGCTGGATCCTGCTGGGGCGCTCGTATTTGAAGCTCGGCCGCTACGACGATTCGGTGGCAGCATTCATGGAAGCCGGCAAGCACATGCCGGAAAGCGCGGCCTGCTCACCGACCAGGCCGAAGCCATCGCGATGGCGCAGGGTCAGCGGCTGGCAGGTCGTCCCGCCGAATTGCTGAAGCGCGCATTGGCGCTCGAGCCCGACTATCCGAAGGCCATCGCGATGTCCGCCGCGGCCGCGGCCGAGCGCAACGACTTCGACGGCGCGATCGCGCTCTACAAGCGGCTCAAGGGAATGGTGCCGCCCAACAGCGATGAGTCGCGGGAGGTCGACCAGGTGCTCGCCGAACTCGAAGCGGCGCGCAAAGGCGCCACGGTACCGGGCCTCGCGGCCGCACCGCCGAGCGCCGTGGCGGCTCCAACCGTCGCGACGGCGCCCCCGACCGCAGCGGCGCCCAGCGCGCCCGCAAGCGCCGCGGGTCTCGGCATCGAAGGCCGCGTCGAAGTCGATCCCAAACTCGCGTCCAAGATCGCGCCGGGCGACGCGCTGTTCATCTACGCGCGCGATCCGGAAGGCACGCGGATGCCGCTGGCGGTGATGCGCGGCACGGCGGCGGATCTCCCCAAGTCGTTCGCCTTGACCGACGCGATGGCGATGACACCGGCCAACACGATTTCGCGCGCCAAGACGGTCGTCGTCGAGGCGCGCCTTTCCAAGTCGGGCAACGCGACTCCGCAACCCGGCGACCTGCGCGGCGCGTCCGCGCCCGTGAAGCCCGGCACGAACAAAGTTCGAATCGTCATCGACACGATAGTCAACTGAGAGTCGATTGAGAGTCAATTGAGAGTGCCGTAGCAAGCGCGGAGGGTGCTCGGCATGTCCGAGAAGCGGAAACCGGCGTCGGACACCGAGTCCGGCGACGTCGTCGAGAAGTCGCTCGCGGCGCGGTAGCCGAGGTCGCCGGCGGCGTCGCGGGCAAGATCTACTGGCTGCTCGCCGGGTTCCTGCTGGCGTTCGCCGGCATGTTCCTGCTGATCGGGTGGCAGTTCGGCCCGCTCGTGATCCTCGAGCATGCCGACTACGCGAAGCTCACCAAGCGTGTCGAGGCGCGCATTGTCGAAAGCTGGCTGGCGCTCGAGTTCGATGCCAAGGGCGTGCGCAATCCCGAATTCTGGCGCGCTCGCACGGAAGCGTCTGCGTGCATTGTCGCCGAATACGACGACGACTGGGGCGGCCCGATGCGCCGCGCGTTCTGCGGCACGCGCGTGCCGTTCAACGATTCCTGGACGCTGGCCGGCATGCGCGACATCTCGCCCGGCGTGCCTTTCGCGTGGGCGAAGGACGAGCACGGCTTCGTCGTGCCGGAAATGCGGATGGAGCCCGTGACCAAGCAGTGGCTTGTCGCGAACCTTCCGAACCGTTTCATGCACGACAAGTGGCCGGCGAAGACGGCGCTCGACTGGCTGCGCCTCGAGCTCGACCTGCCCGCCGACGACGCGCTCTACGGCTGGACCGCGCCGCCCGCGGTCATCCCGCTGATGTTCGACCCATCCAAGCCGGCCGAGGCACTGCCCGAGGGCATCGTCAAGCGGCGCATGGAACAGTCGCCCAATCCGGTCGCGATGCTCGTGGGATTCGGCATCGGGCTCCTGATCTGGTTCAAGGGCATGCGCCTGATACCGCTGATCCAGAACCTCAACGCGTGGGGACGCTGGATCATCTCCGCGCTGCCGCTGCTCACGCTGCCGTGGTGGCTCGACGTGTTTCCGCAGGCGATGGCGCATTTCAGCCGCGACATGGGCAGCGTGCTCGTGGACATGGTCGGCGACGTCAACCGGACCGACCGTCTTATCGCCAGCGAGCCACAGCAGGCGACACTCGCGAACGGCGAGCGGCTGGTATGGCGGCTGCAGGACAGCGTCTACGCCGACACGTTCGGGCGCCTCCAGTTCGCGCAGCCCATTCCGCGACCCGAGTCCATCAAGGCGGCGATGGCCATCCTGACCGACAAGGTCGCGACGCAGGTCCGCGCGCTCGACGACGAGGAGCGCACCGAACTCTTCACAAGACTCGGGCGCGACAGGGAAATGGGTCTCAACGAGATGAACGAGCTGTTCACGCCGGTGGCGACCGAGGTGGGCAACGACCTGACCGCCAGCGTCTTGTCACGCCGCGCGGCGAAGCACTTCCTCGCGATCCCGTAGCGGCCCGTGGTCAAACTTCGACTTCGGCGCCGCTCGCGTAGACCAGGAATTTCTCCGGCGACACCCGAATCGCCGCGCCGGTCGGGCACGCGCGCACGCACGCGGCACCGCCGGCCTGTCCCTTGCACATGTCGCACTTGACCGCCTTCTTGGACAGCGTCTTGTCGTGCGACTTGGCCTCCATGCCCGGCTCCTCGCCCGCGCCGAACAACAGCCACTGCAGGAGGCTGGGCGCCTTGCGCTCCGGGTCGACGCGGAGCCAGCTGGATGACGCCGTACGGGCAGTTGCGCTCGCAGTTGCCGCAGCCGATGCAGCTGTCGCTGATGAAGACCTCGCCGTTGGGCGCGCGATGGATCGCGTCCGGCGGGCAATCCTTCATGCAGTGCGGATGCTCGCAGTGGCGGCATGACGTCGGCACGTGCAGCTGCGCGTACGTCGGACCCGCCTCGCGGTTCAGGCGCGACGTTCCCTCGTGCGTGTCGGCGCACGCCTTCTCGCAGTTGTCGCAGCGGATGCACAGGCTCTCGTCGATCAGCAGCACGTCGGTCGCCTCGCCGATGCCCTGCTGCAGCAGATAGCTGATGATGTTGCCCGACTGTGTCTGCGACTCCATCTGCACGTTGCCGCGGATGCGCTCGAGGAACTGCGCCCTCGAGCACGTCCATCAACTCCGGATGGCGGGTGGCCACCTTCTTGAAGCGCGCGCCGTCGAGCACGATCGCCTCGGTGACCACCGCCGCCTGCACGGTGCCCATGCGCGGGCTGTCCGATAACAGCGCCCATCTCGCCGACGTAGTTGCCGGCGGCGACATAGGACAGCACGACGTCGCGTCCGCCGATGCGCCGCGACACCGTGACCGAGCCTCGCCGGAGCAGGTACAGGCCGTCGGGCGCGATCGCCTTCCTTGAACAGCGTGTCGCCACTGGCGAAGGTGCGAAGCTGCGCGCCCTCGATCAGTTCCGCGAGGTCGGCCTGCGGCAGGTCCTGCGACAGGTACGCGCGCACGGCGCGCTGCAGGTAGACGTGGTCGATCACGTGGCGCACGGCGTTCGACCGACGCGATCAGCTTCAGCATCGACCGGCGCGGCGTCTCGATCAGCACCGTGTCGTTGCCCGCGCGCACGGTGGCGGCACGTCGGCGGCCGGAGATGAGGCCCAGTTCGCCGAAGAATTGTCCCGGCGCCCAGCTCGCGCGGTTCGCGCTTCGGGTGTTCCGGCGTTGATCTCGATGTCGACGCTGCCCTCGACGATCGAGAAGAACGTGTTCGTGTAGTCGTTGCGGTTGAAGATGACGGCGCCGGGCTCCGGCGCCAGGATGTCGCTGTCGATCAGGAACTCGCGCAGCTGCAGCGTCGTGATCTTGGCCAGCATCGGCACGTTCTTCTGGATCAGCGCGATGCCCTCGCTGACCGACGTGGCGCGCCGGTAGTTGCTGAACTTGGCCTGCAGCAGCGGCTCGTCGGCCGGTTCGACACGATTGCCGCGGATGTACTCGACGACCTCGTAACCCTGGTTCATCGCCTGCTTGATCAGCGGGTAGCCGCCCAGCGCGCCGACGATGAAAAGGCCGGGCACGTTCGACTCGTAGATGTCGGACAACTGCGGCACTGACGCCGGGTCGGCATTGGGAAACGTCACGCCGAACGATTCGACGAGCTTGCGCGGCGGCGTTGCGCCCAGCCGCGCGATGACGCGATGGCAGGGAATGGCTTCCGTGCCCTCGAGCGTCTTGGCGTTGAAGACGCGCCGGACAGCCTTCGGTCTCCTTCATTTCGACGCTGATCGCCGACGTCGAGTAGCGGCATTCGAGCTTGCCGTCCTTGATCGCCGCCAGCACGAGGGTCAGGTTACCTTCCTTGCAGCGCGCGAACTCCTCGTTGCGGTTGATGAGGATGACGCGATTTTGCTCGGAGAGCGCCAGCGCGTTCTCGATGGCGGCATCGCCCGCGCCGACGACCAGGATCGTCTCGTCCTCGTATTCCTTGGGGTCGTCCAGCTGATATTGCACGATGCCCAAGTCCTCGCCCGGCGCGCCCAGCTTGCGCAGGTTGCCCTGCAGTCCGATGGCGAGCACGACATGTTCCGCGACGACGGTGTCGCCCTTGGCGAGCTTCAGCGTGAACGCGCCCTTCTGCCCGGTGATGGCGGTGACGCCGGCGCCGTAGCGGATGTTGACCTTGTACTTCGCAAGTTCCTCGTCCCACGCGCCGATGACCTTCTCGCGCGTCCCGGCGGCGAACGACATCGGGCTGCGCAGCGGCAGCACCGACGGCTCGGCCATCACGTGCTTGCCCTTCTGGTATTTGTAGATCGTGTCGGCGGCGTGCTGCTCGGACTCGAGCAGCACGTGCGAGATGCCCAGCTCGGCCGCGTGCGCCGCGGCCGACAGGCCGCTCGGTCCGGAGCCTACGATGGCGATCTTGACGGTATCGGTCATGGGTAGCCGATCATAATCCAACTGCCCCACGGAAATTGCGCAGCGCCGCCTGGAATTGCGCGGGACTGTAGCGCTCGTCGTTGGCCACCGTCTTCTGCAGCGCGTCGAGGCCGCTGTTGACGTTGCGCGCGCTCTTGAGTGATGCCCGCGCTGGTACATGAAGTTGGCGACGCTGCCGATGGCCATCGTCGCCTGCTCCGCGCCGGCGTAGTCGTGGTACTGGCCCGTTCAAGCCGTCGTTGACGAGGCCGCTCAGGATCCCGCGCATGTCGGCGTCGGTGAACGCGTGCGCTTCCAGCACGGGAATCAGCGTCTTCATGTCCGCCTTGCAGCGCATGCGCCTGCGCCAGCGCGTCGTTGCCGCTGGAAACGGATTGCTGCAGCTTGTGTCATCGTCGCCGCGATGCGCGCGCCGAGCGGCGCGTCGACGACGCGGGCGATCTGCCGCACCATCAGCATGTTCGAATCGTTGAGACGCACCACGCCCGGCCCCAGGCCCGGCATGCGCGGCGTCCAGCGCTTGTCGCTCATCGGATGGTGGCAGGCGTGGCAGTCGAACAGCACGAGTTCGGGGAAGAGGCCGTCGCGGCCGCGCTTGGGATCCGTCAGCGTATCCATCATTTCCGACACCGCCAGCGCCTGGCCGATCGCCCACACCTGCACGCCGTCCCACATCCGCTTGCGCTTTTCCCAGTCGGCGTCGGCCTTGAAGTGCGCCGGTTCGACGGCGGTGAACGTGTCGAGCTCGAACGCCATGCGCGGATGGCCCGCGCCCATCAGCCGGTGCGTGACGAAGCGGTCGCCGTTGCCGAAGTGGCACGAGAGGCACAGCCTGGCGCGCGGCACCGGTTCGGCCGTCGGATAGAGCCCCGCCTTCAGGTTGCCCTCGTGCGTCGCGTTGTCCTGCACGTGCGATTCCAGCCAGCGGCCGGACGGTCCGTGGCATGCCTCGCACGCCACGCCGTCGTCCAGCACGAAGCGCTCGCCGCGGCGCTCCTTGGGCACGTTGTGCGTGTGGCAGTCGAGGCAGAGCTTGGTCTCGGACGGCTTGCCGAGCCCTAGGTTCCTCGCGATTCGCTGCGACTGCTCGTTGAACAGGATCTTGTACGCGCGCGCATGCTTGTCGACGCGCGACCACGTCACGTATTCGGTTTGCAGGACGTTCGATTCCTTGATCGGCTCGACCGAGCCGTGGCAAAGGCTGTTCGCGCAATTGACGACACCCATGCTCGTGTCGGTGCTGTGATACGGCAGCGGGACGGGGGCGGGCTTCGTCGCTTGCCCTGTGACGAGCGATGCCGATACGGCGAACACCGCGAGTAAGGCCAGCCGGATTGCGTTCATGGGAGTCCTCATGGCTTCCGCGCCGGCGTTGCCGGCGCATTGCTTCCCGCGACTGTAGGCGCGGGCACGAAGTCCTGCATCCGGACGTCGTCGGTCACGGTCCACACGGTGCCGTCAGGTCGCCGGTAGAACCTGCGCATCTCGCTCGGCGTTGAACGGCCGCGCACCGATGCGGCCGAACACGGCGATCTGGCCGCCGGTCTCGTCGACGGCGCGGTCGCGGTCGAGACCCTTGCCCAGCGCCACGCGCCGGCGTGGCGGTGTTGCGCCACGCGATCAGCTGCGGCTTCGGATCGGGCGAGAAGCCGTAGAACTTGGGCTGGGTGTCGGGCGCGGTGAGCTGCACGACCTTCAGGCCGTTGACGCCGTCGGCCACGTACGCGAACAGCGACGCGTTGGTCGAGCCGACGACGACGTCGCGCGCGTCGTTCAGCTTGCCGTCGGCGGTGAACAGGCTGTAGAGCTTCGGCGCCTCCGGTCGCTCGACGTCGATGATCGCCAGACCCTCCTTGCCCGCCGCAACGTAGGCGAAGGTGCGTGCAACGTAGACGCGCTGCGCATCGGCCAGCGCCACGCCGGCGCCGGGCACGATGCGCGGTTGCGCCGGATCGGTCACGTCGACGACGCGCAAGCCCGTGTCGTCGGTGACGAACAGGTAGCGGAACTGCAGCGCCGATGCGCGCACGCCCGTGAGCGGCACGACGGCGTCGAGCTTCGGGCTGCAGCGGATTGTCGAGGTCGACGATCACCAGCCCCGGTCGGCGGCGATGTACGCGAAGTGTCCGCCCAGCACGATGTGCCGCGCGCCGTTCAGCACACCTGCCCTCGTTCCACGTGACGGCGCGCGTCAGGAAATTGTTCCGCGGCTCGCCATCGGCCAGCGTCGTGACGTCGGTGAGGATCAGGCCCTCGACGGCATCGGTGATCGCCGCATAGCTGTAGATCGGATGGAACGGCTGCTCCTGGTTGGTGACGCGCATCAATTCGCCGTCGTTGCGCAGCGGATTGATCGGCTGGTTGGTCGGCAGCGCCACGCACGTCGCGTTGGGCGACGCGATGTGCGTGTCGTGGCCGAGCGGCGAGAACGGCGCGGTGATGATCTTCTGCGACACGCCCTTGTTCGCGACGCTGGCGGCGTCGTAGACGCGCATGCCGCCCGCGCCTTCGGCCACGTATAGGTACTCGCCGCGCAACTGCAGGCAGCGCGCCGCGCCCTTCGTGTCGTGCGTGGCGATCGTCGGCAGCCGCCTGTCGCGCTTCTGGTGCGCCGCGTACCAGTCCGGATAGGCGTAGCGGTGCAGGTAGCTGCCGATGACCGCCTGCGGCTCGTCCCATTCGGTCACCTGCACGGCGCTGACGCGCTTTTCCTCGCCGACCCAGGCGTTGTAGCCGACGAAGTTGACGAAGTTGGTTCCCTGCAGCAAGAGCTGCGCCATGATCGCGTTGTTGTCGTTGGCGGCCGACACGTGGCAGTCGGTGCAGGTCTTGGTCTCGGTCTTGCGCTCGGTGTGCGGATAGTGCGGCGCGAACGCCTGCGACGAAAAGCCGCTCGCGGCGATCGGCGGCTGCTGGATGTAGATGTGCTCGCGATTGATGTTGGTCGACGACAGCACCAGCGCCGAACTCGAGCGCACCGGCACGATCTTGCTGCCCTTCACCGGCCCGTTGTGGCCCAGCTGGAACATGTCGTCGCGCGCGACCTGCGGGTTGTACGTCGCGAAGTTGCGGCGTCTCGCCCCCTTCGTAGTGGTGACGCTCGGTCTTGGCGTTGGCCTGGATCGGCAGGTGGCAGCCGGCGCAACTCGTCGTCCACGACAGGTGGCACGTCTGGCACGCCACCTTGTCGTTGTCGTGCGCGAGCTTGGTGGTGTCCACGCCGGGGCCCCACTGCATCGAATCGCCCGCCGACAAGCAGCTTGGCGCGCGCGGCCTTCGCGTTGTATTTCGGATGCAGCGGATTGACGGTGTCGCGGACCAGCGTCATCTCCCATTCCTTGTCCGGATCGAGCGCCGCGCGCTGGTAGAGCTTGCCGTCGCGCCATTCGAAGCGCTTGCGGCCGTCCTGCGTGCGCAGCAAGGAGAGGTCGCGCCCGCCGGGCTGCGCCGCGGGGCCGCTGGTGAAGAGCGTCGGATACTTGCTGACGGTGCCGTGGCAATCGGCGCAGTCGATCTCGATCGCGGCCGCCACCTCGCCGTAGATGTGGCCGTTGCCGTGGCTGTCCTGCGAGAAGTGGCAGTCGACGCACTGCATGCCGATATCCATGTGGATCGACGACAGGTGCACGGCCTTCTGGAACTTCTGCGGGATCGTCGTCGGCGACCGCGTTGCCCTTGGCGTCGAGCAGCGTGCCCTTGCGGTCGCGCTTGAACACCGCGCGGAAATTCCAGCCGTGGCCGTGGTAGTCGGCGAACTGCGTGTCCTTGAGCTTGCGGATTGAGCGACGACACGTTGCGCAGGAATTCCGGATCGCTCCACTTGCCGCGGATCGCCGCCTCCTCGGGATTGCGGTCGAGGATCTCGCGCGCCTCGGCGATCGTCGGGTAGCGCTGCTTCTCCGGCCACATGAACGGCGCGTCGGACTCGTAGTCCCACATGATGTAGCCGTAGAACGTGTTCACGAAGACGTTCGGCTGGTGCATGTGGCACACCATGCATTGCGACGACGGAATGGCGCGCGTGAACGCGTGCTTCAGCGGATGGCCGGATTCGTCCTTGCGGAATGGTCGGATCGGCCGTCTGCGACGTGCCGGTGTTGCCGAACGCCGCGTACGGGCCGCTGTGCTTCGGGTCGCGGTCGTTGGCGTAGATGGCGTGGCACCCGGTGCAGCCGGACGAGCGATAGTCGCCCGGCTGCTCGTTGGTGCCCAGGAACCACATGTGCGGGTCGTTCAACCGCGTCTTCGTGATGTTGATCACCGGAACGGAAATGCGGCTGCCGGTGCCCGGACCGCGATTCGACTGCTTCATGTCGGGACGTCCCGGCTCGTCGAGTTTCTGCAGCGAGCCGCTGCTGTTGGGCATGCCGATCTCGGGGAACTGGCTCGAGATCACGCGGCCGCCGCGCTCGAACACGCGGAAGATGTCGCCGGGAATCGTCGTCTCCCACGCCGGCAGCGGATACAGCCGGGGCAGGATGCCCTTCTCCGTCATGAACGGATTGACGGCCACCGGATTGACGATCGTCGCGCCCTCGCCTTTCGGCGTGTACGCCTCGCCCAGCACGTAGCGCTTGAACGGCAGGATGCCGTTGTTGTACGACGCGCCGCCCCAGAGCATCGCGCTGGTCGACATCAGGCTGCGCTCGGCCGCCTGGATCGATCGGCAGGTGGCAGGCGCCGCACGCATCGCGCGCGACGCGGTAGTCGCCGGGGTTCACGAAGCGGATGAACTCGGCGGATTCGCGATTGAGCAGCGTGTAGCTGTCCGGCGGATTGGCGCTCGACGGATACTTCCACGCCAGCGGATAACGCGGCAGCACGTGCGCGTCCGCCAGTGCCGACTGATACGCGGCGTCCTTCGCTTCAGCACCGGCGGGCTTGGTGACCGTCGCATTGCCGCCGTGGCAATCGGTGCAGCCCAGCACCACGGCCGGATTGACGTGCATCGTCGCGTGGTCGGTGGCCGTGTGGCAGTCGACGCAGCCACGCGACTTGGCCAGCGCAGCGTCGGCCGTCTGCTTCTCGGGCGCGGGCGGCTGCCGCGGCGTACGTGCGCGGGCACGGGCTTCTCGCCCTCATTTGCCATCGCCGTGGCCGTCACCGCGCCCCAACCGATCGCGACGAGCGTGCAGGCGATCGCCGGCAGCGTTGCGAGCCTGGTCACGCGTCCGCGAAGTGTCGTCGTCGCCACGGTCAGTACGTCAAGAGCGACATTGAAGAGGATCGAGTATTGCGTCTTGTCGCCGTCGAACGCGTAGAGCTGCTTCAAGCCCGCGCCGGGGAACAGCACGGCGGCGGACGCGTTCAGCACGATATTCTGCGAAAACAACGGCCGATACTGCACGGCCACCGACAGATCGGTGCCGAGCGACGTGCTGATCGGTGCCCTGGTTGCGCAGCACCGACAGCGACGACGTGTTGGCGAACCACAGCTGGTTCAGGTTGCCGATGACGCGAACCTCGGGCGTCACGTCGGCGTCGGCGCCGATGCCGATCAGCGCCAGACCCGGATTGACGAAGTTAGCCTGGCCTTCGTCCTTCGACGAGCGCAGCGACGCGAGCACGCCGTTGCGCCCGACAGCGCCACGCCGCCGCCGCCGATCAGCGGCACCGCCTGCCGGATCCAGTAGCTCGTGTCTGCGCCGGCGATCTGCGGGTTCTCCTGGATCGCGTCGAACCCGTTGGCCTGGCCGTCGAACGGATTCTTGTCGCCGCTCTGAAAGATCCCGGTGCCGCGCACGCGGATCCAGTCGAAGTCGCGCGACACTTCGGCCACCGCGTAGAGCGCGCTCACGTCCACCTTCTGCTGCGCCAGCGGATCGTGGTTGACCGTGCCCAGCGCGTAGTAGAGCGAGCCCGAGACGTTCCAGCGTCCGAAATGCCCGTCGCCGTTGAGGCCGAGGTAGGTGACCTGGTACGTGTGCGACTGCTCGTCGCCCAATCGCCGCGGGCCGCGTCAGGAAGCCGTTGTTGTCGTAGTAGACGCCGGATTCTCGCGGTCGTCGTCGTAGATCACCGTCCCCTGCAGCGTGAAGCCGGGCACCGGAAAGTCCTGCCGATACAGATTGGCGACGACGATGTTCTCGTTGCGCAGCGGCTTCGTGATGTCGTTCAGGCCGCTGTTCGTGTCCTTCTCCAGCCGCCGGAACCACCCCAGGTTGTATTGCCACTGGTTGTTGTCGCGCGTGCCGAACAGGCGGATGCCCGAGCGGCTGGTCGATGAACAGCAGGCCGCGGAAATCGGCGGTGAACGGCTGGATGCCGACGCGGATGGCGTCGAAGTCGTAGTGGTCGGACACGTTGCGCAGGTGCTTGTCGACGAAGAGCTCCTGCACGGCGACGATGCTGTCGTTGCGCGTCGTGCCCTCGCGCGGATCGACGCGCAGCACGCGCACCTCGTCGACCTGCGCGCGGTTGAAGTTGATCACCGGCACGAAGCGAAATTCGTAGTCGGGCGGCCGGAACGTCGTGTCGCCCTTGATCAGCGACAGGCTCAGGATCAAGTTCTGGTTGAACAGCGACTGCCGGTTGCCGCCGAACTGGTCGTTGGACTGCGGATTCTGCGTGGACTGCGCGCCGATCGGCGTGGGAATCTGCCGCAATTCGAACAGCGTGTCGGACACCGCGCCGACGTTGACGAACCAGTCGTCGCCGAACACCGGGCGGTCGCCCTTCAGCGTGTTCGGGTTGTACGGGTCGTACCAGCGCTGGTGGATGAAGCCCAGCTGATCCATCAGCCGCCAGCGATCGGGCACCGGAATCGACTCGCGCGGCAGCAGCGCTTCGGGCGGCGGCACCTGCGTCGGGTCGATCGTCGGAATCAGCGCTTCGAGCGGCTTCCCCATCGGCTGCCGCTGCACGATGCGATCGTCGGCGGAGCCTCGGCGTCGCCGGCGGCGGCAGCGCGGGCGCGCTCGCATGGCGATCTCGGCGCCGCGCGCAATCCGCGGGCGTGGCATCGACGGAGAAGTTGGGCCCGGTCTTGCCGAACACATAGTCGACCCAGCCCGCGCGACCGTCGGACAGCGCGATCCGGTACCACGCGTCGCGCCGCTCCAGCGCCTCGACCAGTGCGCCCTCCTGCAATTGCGCGATGATCGCCGGGCGCGATTGGGCTCGGCGTAGACGTCGAGCGTCGCCGACCAGCACCTGCAGGCCGTAGCGGCCGTCCGCGCGATTGCGGCGGCGGCGCGGGCACGGGCGCGTCTGCTGCGCGCGACGCGCGCCTGCCGCTGCGGCCTGACCTGCGAACATCAGGGCGCACATCACGGCCGAGCGCCGCCGGCGCCGCGAGCGAATGATCAGATGCCCGCGCAGACATTCTGCTGGCTGCTGCCGTTGAACGGCGCCTGCGGACAGTTCACGTAGCGCAGCCGCGTGCCCTCGCCTTGCGGCACCAGCGTGTCGGCGCGAATGGCCGTCGGCGCGTTGGCGATGCCGCGCGCCGAGCGCGGCTCGCCGCGTTGGCGAGGCCGAGGAACGCCACCATGTCGTCCTGGTCGATGCCGTCGCCGGATACGCCGATGGCGCCGACCAGCACGTTGCCGCGATAGATCGGCACGCTGCCGGCGAAGATCTGGATGCCGTTGGTCGAGCGCGCCCACGCCGGTGCAGCCGGTCGACATCGTCGCCGGCGACGAGCGACGCGACGAGCTTGTTCTGCACGAGGTCGAGTTGCAGGCCGTCGTTGAAGATGCTCCATTGCGGGAACGGCTTCGAGAACGGGCCGTTCGCCGTGCCGCCGATGCCGTCGGGGAAGAACGGCCGCGCGATGTTGCCGATCGCGCGGTCGCTGTAGGCGATGCCGTTGGCGAGCGCCGTCGGATCGCCCAGGAACGTGCGCAGCGCCGAGTCACGTACGACGACGGCGGCGTCGGATAGTTGGCGGGCGGCAGCGCATTGAGTTGCGCGCCCGCCGTCAGGCTCGAGAAGAATGCGGCGGTGCGCGCCTTCTGCAGCGCGACGTCGGTGCCGAACACCGGCGCGTCGGGCGTGCGCACGAGGCCCAGCACGTTGCCTTGGGTGTCGACGACGGTCACCGTCACCTGCGCCGCCGATCCCAGCGGCCGGCGGATCTGCGCACGCGCGCGATTGGCGACGTCGAGCGCGCTCTTGAGCATCTGCGTCACTTCGCCCGCCTGCAGCAGCCCGTCGGCACTCGCTTTGCGGCGGATAGCGGTTGACGTTGGCCGCGTCGACGAGCACGTACGCGTTGAGGCCGGCGAATGCGGCCGACGTATCGGCGCGATAGCCCGACGCCGGCGTGCCGAACGCGACGCCGGCGACCATCGGGCTGCCGCCGTAGCCGGTCACGTTGACCAGCGCGCCGACGACGCCGTTGATCGACGCGAACGGCGGCGCCATCGCGGGATTGCTCGCCAGCGCTTCGGAATCGACATAGCGCAGCGTGCGGCCGTCGACGGTGATCTGGTTCGCGCGGCGATCGCGGGCGCGGCGAACGCGCTGCCGCCGGCGACCGCGATCAGCTCGTCGACGTCGGTATCCTGGCCGTGGATGTCGGTGTCGAGCGAATAGATGCGCATCGGCGATCACGCCGACGCCGCCGACGAGCGTGCCGTTCTTGTAGAGCGGCAGGCCGCCCGGATCGGCGGACAGCCCGAGCGGCGAGCGCTTGGGACCGATGGTGCCCGCCGTCGCCTGCTGATTGAGGTCGGAGCAGGACAGCTGGCTGAACTGCACGCCGAAGAGCGGCCCGACGGCTGGTTGTTCTCGCCCGGATCGAAGTTCTGCTGGATGATCTGGCTCGCCGTGCGCGTCGAGAACGCATTGCCTTCCGACGACAGGTAGGCGCCGGTGACGGCCTTCGCGATCGCCGCCAGTTCCGACGGCAGGCCGCTGATGCCTTCGAGCCCGCCCGTCGCGCCGGTGCCGGACGTGATCGTGAACGTCGGCGCCGCGCCGTTCATCCTGAACACGCCGAGCACGTTGCCGACACGGTCGACGACCGCAATGGTCGCCTTGGCGCCGCGCGCCTGCGCCTCGAACACGGCCTGCGCGACGACCTGCTGCACGTCGGCCACCGTCAACGCATTGGGCGAGGCCGCCTGGCAATCGCCGCTGCATCCGCCCGAACCGCCCGAGCCGCCGCCCCCGCCACCGCAACCGGCGAGCAGCGCGAACGCCAGCCACGTCGCCACGCGCCATGCGCGTTGAACTCGCCTCATGGCGCGCGCCCGAGATCGAGGGAGTCACGTTCGCTGCCGCCTGCACGGCGCCGCCGATCGCCAGTGCCGTGCGCTGGTTCCACGGCGGATGGCCGGGCTCGTGGAAGCCGTGGCATGACACGCACGTCGACACGACCTTGTTCGTGGCCGGCGCGCTGCCGGCGTGGCAGATGCGGCACGAGGCGATGTCGGGCAGCGCGACGTCGCCGCTCGACTTCGACTTCGCGATGCCCTCGTGGCAGTCGGCGCACTTGAACGGTCGTGTGCTTGTCGTGGTCGAAGCGCGCCTTGGGCATGATACGTGGTCGGGGACGTGCAGCGGCACGATGCCCCACAGGAATGTTCTCCGGGCGCCTTGCCGGGCCCGGTGGTCTTGACGACTTCGTGGCAGACGATGCACACGCGCTTTTCGAAGAGGTCCTGCGCGACGACGGCGCCCTTGCGGTCGGCCCACGCCAGCGCGCGCCTGCGCTGGTCGTCGCTGACGATGCGCCGCTCGACGCGCTGCGGAATGCTGCGGCGGATGTCGCCGGTGTCGACGACATCGACGGCGACGTCCTTCAACGCCAGGTTGGCGTAGAACTCCTGCATCGTCGCCATCACGTCGTCCACCGATGCCGTGCGGCACCTGCCGCTTGGTGACGGCCGGCTCGAATTCGCAGCGTATGGCATTCGAGGCAATGCTGGTTCATGTTGATCGGGACGAACGAGCGTCCGGAGGCGTCGGGCACGTGGCAGTTGCTGCATTCGAGCGTGACGCGACCCTTGGCGTCCGCGGATGTTCGGCTTCAGGTGCACGTCGTGCGGATACTTGAGGTGCGACTGCTCGACGAGCCGCGCCTTGTCGCTTTGCGCGACGCGCGCCATGTCCGTCGCTGCCGGGACCGGCCCACGAGCGGAACGCGGAATTCCGGATGCGCGGTGGCGAAGTCGCCGACATCGGCCAGGTCGGTGCCGGGAAGGCGGCGCTTCAGGTCCTGGTGGCAATGCCGCGCACATGCCGGCGTCGCGCCGCACCAGGCCATCGGGGCCTTTGTGGTCGGCATGGCAGCTCGCGCAGCGCGTGCCGCCGAAGAGTTCGACTTGCAGCGACACCGGCATCACGTGGCCGGGAATCTTGTCGTGGCACTTGAGGCAGGTGCGGTCGCGCACGCGCAGGAACGGCGTCTCGTGGCATGCGGCGCAGTTGCCGCCGAAGCCCGGCGTGTCCCGACGCGAGCGGTCCCGGATTCCACGACGAGTCGGGTGTGACGCCGCATGCTTCGCCGTCGCCGCACGCATCGCCGGCAGCAGCGCATTGACGACCGGAATGGCGAGGAACAGCAGCAGCACGATGACCGCCAGCACCCACGCCGGCCGCCGCTTCGACAGGCCGGTCGCCGTCGAGCGACATCCGCGAGCGCGTCCTGATCTCGGCCAGGTCGTCGGGCAGCGGCCGCATCAGTTCGATGGCCGAGCGCCAGATCGGCGCCGGCCGGCGGCGCTTCGACGTCGACGCCGTAGGGACCGATCTCGGCCGACACGCCCGGTGTCAACACGACTTCGGGATCGGGCCGGCCGTTGACGAGCATCGTCGCCGTGCCGACCACGCCCAAGCGGATGGCGCCGTCGGACATGGTAGATCGTCGCGTGCTCGAGCGCGACGCGCGGATCCGGCAGGTGGATCGTGCATTGCGCGCCGCGTCCGATCGCGAACGACTCGCCCTCGAACATGCGCGTCACGCGCACGGCCTGTCCCTTGCGGTTGCGCGTGACGGTGGTGAGCGCGAGACGCATCGGCGTCGCCTACCAGTAGAAGAACACCGACACGACGTGGGCGGTCGAGCGCCGCGAGCAGCGCGAGCGACAGCGGGACGTGGATGAACAGCCACAGGTCGAGGCGCGCCTTCAGCGCCACCGCCCGGCGCGCGCGGTTGACCAGTTCCTGCTTGCGCGCCATCAGCGCGTAGACCTGCTCGTTGACGCGCGCCTCTTCGCCGCGCAGCGACTTGCCGATCGCTGGAGGCCGGCGACGGCGGCGGTCGTCGGGCAGTCGCTGTCGCGCCCGCGAAACTGCTGGCGCCAGCTGCCGCCGATGCGCGTTTCCTGCGCCGACGCCAGGACCAGCCGGTTCACGCGTGTCGGGCAGGCCGAGCGCCAGCGGCCGCACGGCGCGGTCCAGGTCGGCGATGCCGAGCAGCAGCGTTCGAGCGTGTCGTCGCCGAGCGTGTCGGTGATGCGCGGCGGAAAGCGCAGATACGCGAACACGCCATAGAAACCGGAGAGGATCACGGCGATCATCAGCACGTAGCGCCAGCGTGTGCACGTTCCAGCCGAACTGGAACGCCGCGTGCAGCGTGCGCGAGGACGAGCAGCGACGCGCCAAGATAGACGTGCGCCGACAGCCAGCCCTGCAGCGTGCCGAGCGTCGACCGGTAGCGGCGCTTGCGCACGCCGAAATACAGCAGCCACAGCACCAGCAGCGCGCTGATCGTGCCCAGCGTGTAGCCCAGCCACGTGCCGCCGTACGGCCCATTGGGCGGCCGGTGCCAGACGTAGGCGCCGATGACCAGCGCGACGACGACCACGCGTCACCTTGAGGTAACGGTACCCGGCATAGGCAAGCAACGACTGGTGCCGCACGCTGGACTCCTGGCCGTGAAGTCGCCTGGCGGTCGTGCACGCCGCCTTCGGGATTGGTCGTACGAATTGCCGAGTGTATAGGCGGGACGCGGATTTGCACAGTGAACGCCGGTGTGCGTTGCGGCATCGACCGGAGCGCGCGCGGCAACGGTCCCGTGAATTGGATCGGCGGCAAAGCGGGTGCTATGATGGCCCGCACCCGAAGCGCCCCAGCACAATGCCGCGAATTCTTCAGCCCGATGCGCGTTGCGCGCCACGCCGCTCTGTTCGCTGGCGAGCATTCTGGGCGGCGATCGGCGCGGCACAGGCCGCGACATCCGACGACGTGCGCAAGCTGGTCGAAACCGGCCAGTCCGCGGACGCGTATGCGCAATGCGCGACCGTCGACGTCGCTGCCGACCCCGGGCCGACCTGTGGTGCGGCGTGGCGGCCGTCGACGTCGGCCGCGCGGGCGTCGGCGTGCTCGCGCTCGAACGCTACAACTTGCGCAATCCCGACGACGTCCGCGGCCGGCTCGAACTGGCACGCGCCTACTTCTATGCGCAGGACGACCTCAACTCGCGGCGCGAGTTCGACGCGATCGCGAAGCTCGACCTGCCGCCTGCCGTGCGCGCCAGCGTCGAGCGCTATCTCGATGCGCTGCTGCGCCGCGAGGCCCAATACACGCCGCGCCTGCGCGCGTTCGTCGAATTCGGCGGCGGCTACGACAGCAATGTGAACGCGGGCGTCGCGCAGGCCGACCTGACGCTTCCCGTGCTCGGACCCGTCACCGTCGCGGATTTCGGCGTCAAGAAGGGCGCCGGCTTCGCCGATCGTCGCCGGCGGCGCGACCTACGATCGTCCGGTCGCGCCGGGCGTCATCCTGCATGGCAGCGCGCTGGGGCAGACGGCAACTTCTACTCGCAGCGAATCGGAATTCGACCTGGCGAATTTCGGCGCGGCGATCGGCGCGCAGCTATCTCTGCGGGCGCCAACACGTTCTCCGCCAACTACGCGTACGGCGACATCCTGCTCGACGGCGACAGCTATCGCAGCGCCAATGGCCTGGGTGTCGAGTGGCGCCGGCAATTGAACGAGCAGTCGCAATTGTGGGTCGCGCCGCAATACGCGTGGATCAGCTACAGCGGCGCCAACGAGGCGCGCGACGTCGGCCTGGCCTCGCTTGCCGTCGGCTATCGCCAGCTGGTGGCTCACCGGATGGCAGCCGGTGCTCGACGTGCTGGTCGTTCGGCGGCGACGAGCGCAGCCGGCAGGACCGCCCCGATCTCGCGCGCGATCTGGTGGGCGTGACGGCCGCCATCAACGTCTCGCCGTCGCCGCAATGGTCGCTGACCGGCCGCCGTCTCGTATGTGCACAGCAACTACGACGGCGCCATTCCGCTGCATCGACGTCACGCGGCACGACAACAATCTTCGTCGTCGACGCCGGCGTCGCGTATTTCTTCACGCGCAACTGGAGCGCGAAGCTCGAGTACCAGTACATGCGCAACAATTCGAACATTTCGCTCTATGAGTACTCGCGCAACGTCGTTGCGCTCAAAGCTCCGCTACGACTATCGCTAGAGCCACCGACACCATGCGCCCGACACCGTCTCCTTCGCTGCCCTGCCGCGTCGCCGCGTTCGCCATCGCGTTCGCGCTGCTGGCGGCGCTCGCAACCGACGCGCTGGCGCAGGCCGCGCGCGTCGTGCTGGCCGTCGGTGACGTCACGCTGGTGCGCGGCGCCGACCGCTCGCGTCTCGCCGCCGGCGCGACCGTCAACACCGGCGACACGGTGGTCACGGGCGCGCAGAGCAACGCGCAGCTGCGCTTCTCGGACAACGCGCTGGTGGCGCTCAAGCCCGACTCCGAATTCCGCATCGAGGCGTACGCGTTCACCGGCACCACCGACGGCACCGAGCGCGCCGTGTTCCGCCTCGTACGCGGCGGCTTCCGCACGGTCACCGGGCAGATCGGCCAGGTCAATCGCGACACGTACCAGGTGCTGACGACGCAGGCGACGATCGGCATCCGCGGCACGCACTATCAGCTGCAGATCTGCGGGCGCGGCCAGTGCCGCGACAGCGCCGTCGAGCGAGCCCGCCGCGCCCGGACTGTACGGTGGCGTGTTCGAGGGCCGCGTCGGCCGTCACCGCCGCGCGGCATCACCGACGAGTTCGGCGAGCGCGAATATTTCTTCGTGCCCGACGACGAGGCGCCGCAGCGCCTGCTGGCGCCGCCGGTGTTCCTCGCGGACCGGCTTTCCGGGCCGTCAGCTCGGCGAGCGCGCGCCGCCGACCGACCTGATCTTCACGAGCGGTGCCGCCGTTCGCGATCGATCCATCGTTGCCGTTGCCGCCTACGTGTACCAGTGCGCACCGAGGACCTGACGAACGGGTCCAGCTGATCGTCGCCGACAGAACCTCACGGCGGCGGTCGGCTCCGACCGCTACACGATCGAACTCGGTTCGACGGGCAACGGCAGCGCCGCGATCGGCCTCGATCCCGCCGGGCCAGATGACGTCGTTCGTCAACGGCAGCCTCAATGCCAACGTCGGCAGCGCGGCCATCGTCGATACCGGCTCCAACGCCGCGGCCGGCTCCATCAACTGGGGGCGCTGGGCAAGGTCCCGGCTCGACGATCGTCGCAGCAGTTGCCCGACGGCGCAGACGGTGACCAACAACGGCGGCAACCTCCATTACATCTATGGCGGCGACGGCGACCAACCTGCCCACCTCCGGCCAGGTGTCCTATGCGCCCGTCGGCGGAACGCGTCCGACCGACTCGAGTCACCGGCGCGGTCGGCACGCTGATTTCCGGCGGCAAGATCAACGTGGACTTCACGACCGCCAGCCTCGCGCTGACCGGGCTTGACCGTCGGCTTCGGCAACGCGACCTACACGATGAGCGGAACGACCAGCATCCAGAACGGCCTGTTCTCGACGTCGGGCATCGGCGGCACGTCGCGTGTGCGGGCGGCGGCTGCCAGCCGCTTGATCGCCGGCAACTTCGTCGGCTTCTTCGCCGGACCGGGCGGCGCGGGCATCGGGCTCGACTACTTCTTCAATTACCGCGGCGGCGGCGTCATCGAGGGCGTCAGCCGGATATCGCCGCTGCGTCGCGCGGCGGCTGCTGACAATGCGGGGCCCTGCACTCGGGGCTGCTCAGCTTTTTGCGTTGCGTTTAGCCGATCATTTCGTCACGAACGTCTTCGCGCCGTCCCAATCCGGCGGCGGCGGCGCGATCGCGTAACTCGCGCAGCGCTCGCGAAAGACCGCATACAAGTCCGCGATCCGGATGCGCGGCGGCCAGTGCATCGCAGCATTCGCGCTGCGCGTCGACGAACGCCGCGCGCGGTAGAGCGCCAGCGCCGCATGCCATCGCGCCAGTTCCGCCGTCGCCTCGGGTGAGGCGTCGGCGGGCAGCGGCTCGAAGATCGCGACAGCCTGGTCGCGGCCCTTGACGCGCACCCAGTCGACTTCGCGCCAGCGGAAGTCCGGTGCCGCCGCGCGTCGTCGCCTCGCCGCACAGGATGCCCACGCCGTACACCTTGGTCAGGCCTTCGAGCCGGGCCGCCAGGTTCACCGCGTCGCCCAGCACCGTGTACGCCTTGCGAAACGCCGAGCCCATGTCGCCGACGTTCATGGGGCCGGTGTTGACGCCGATGCCGATGGCGAGCGGCGGCCAGCCGCGCTTCGCGAAGGCCCTTGCCCAGTTCGCGCATCGCCTTCTGCATGCCGAGCGCCGCCGCCACCGCATCGCGCGGATGGCGCGGATTCGGCAGCGGCGCGCCCCAGAACGCCATGATCGCGTCGCCGATGTACTTGTCGATCGTGCCGTGGTGGTCGTGGATGACGGCGGTCATCGGCGTCAGATAGGCGTTCATCAGCGCCGACAGCTCGCGCGGCGGCAGCCGCTCGGACACCGACGTGAAATTGCGGACGTCGGAGAACAGGACCGTCAGCTCGCGGCTCTCGCCCTTCCATCGAGAAGCGCTCGCCGGTCTCGCGCATCTGCGCGACACGTTCGCGCGGGACGTACTCGCCGAACATGTCGGACAGGCTGCGGATCGCGCGCGATTCGCGCAGGAAGCCGCTCGGCCAGGTTCCACATCAGCAGCGCGAGCAGCATGAGCAGCGTCGCGGCCAGCGGCACGACCGATTGCGCGCGGATACCAGAAGCCCATGTTGATCGCGACGACCACCAGCGCGACGGCGACGATGCACAGCACGCTCAGCACCGGCCGCCGCCACGGCACGGCGAAGACGACGATCAGCCCGGCCACGAGCATCAGCAGCATCTCGACCTGCTGATGCACCGGCGGGCACCGACTGCATGTCGCCGTTCAGGATGCCGGTCGAGCAGGTTCGCGTGGATCTCCACGCCGGGAAAGTCCGGCGCCTCCGGCGTCGAGCGCGCATCCTGCAGGCCCTTCGCCGTCGTGCCGACGAGCACGATCGCGCCCGGGAATTTGTCGGCCGGAATTTCGCCCGCCATGACCGACGGCCGCGGAGTACATACGGAAGGTCTTCTGCCTTGCCGCGATACGGCACGAGCGCCGTGCCGTCCTTGGCGACCGGCACGCTTGAGCCCGCCCAGGTCGAGCGAGATCGAGATCGCCGTTCGAATCGAAGTGCGGCTTGATCGACTTCGCCTCGACGCACGACCTGCGCGACCGCCAGTGCCAGCGCCGGATAGAAGCCGTTCTCGTAGCGCTTCACCAGCGGCACGCGGCGCACCACGCCGTCGGAATCGTAGACCGGGTCGATGTGCCCGGCCGACGCCGCGGCGCGCTGCAGTTCGGCCTGGTTGGCCGTGTAGCCGACTCTCCGGCGCGATGGGAATCACGTGCCGCGCCAAGGTCCGCCTGCGTGAATGCCGGCGGCGGCAACACGCCGGCCGTCTGCTTCTTGTCGTAGAACGTGAACGCCAGCACCGCGGGTCGGCCGCGCATCGCCTCCGCGAAGCGCGCGTCGTAGTCGAGCTTGCGGCGCAGGCCGGAGATGGCGGACAGATAACCCGGAACGTTCGCGAGGTCGGTTTGCGCGAGTTCCTGCAGCACGGCGAAGCCGCCCGATGTGTCGCGCTCGGAGAAGAGCACGTCGAATCCGACCGCGCGCGCCTGGTGCCGGTCCAAGCAGCTGCTCGACCAGCAGCGCCAGCCGGTCGCGCGACCACGGGAAGCGGCCCTCGCGCAGCAGGCTCGCCTCGTCGATGTCGACGATGACGACCTGCGGGTCGCCGGTGCTTCGGCTGCGTGGCGAGCGAGCCGCGCGTCGTAGGCGATGGCCTCGAGCTTGGCGAAGAACGGCAAGCGGTCTTGCGCCGAAGCCTGCGGCACCAACAGGAACAGCGCGACGATCGCGAGCCCGGTCAGCCAGCGCGGCGCCGCCTGCCCATCGTTGCAGCAGGCCCGGCGTGCCGGGATTCACGCCGGAATCGGGCACATCTTGCGCTGGATCAATCCCAGCCTCCGTCGTCCGGGGGCCCCTAATTGGGGTCGATACGCCCTCCGCTATAATAACCCGTGCAATTCAACGCTCCTCCGGCCGCTGCCGGCCCCACGGCAACGCGGACGCCGATGATCTTCCCTGCGCGTCCGACACGCTCCATGCTCGAAGCGATTGACCTGGCCGCGCAACGCGGATTCACGCGCCTTTTCTCGCTCGCTCGAGCCTCCGCGTCGAGCCCGAATACGCGCTGCTGGTGACCGGCGCCAACGGCACGGGCAAGACGACGCTCTTGCGGATCCTCGCCGGCCTGAGCGCTGCCCGCCGCGGGCCGCGTGCGCTGGCGCGGCGACGACGTCGCACCGTTTGCCGAGCGCGTGCGGCAGGACGCCGTGTTCTGCGGCCACCATGACGGCGCTGAAGGACGAACTGACGGCGGAAGAGAATCTCGCGTCGCTGGTCGCGCTGGCCGGACGACCCGGCGGAACCTGCGGACGTCTGCGCGATGCGCTGGCCAACGTCGCGCTCGAGCAGGCAGGCGACGCTTGCCGGCGCGCGCGCTGTCGCAGGGACAGCGCCGGCGCGTGGGGCTGGCGCGTCTGTCGTTCACGCGCCGTCCGCTGTGGCTGCTCGACGAGCCGGCGACCGCGCTCGACGCGGACGGCATCGCCTTGCTGCAAGCGCCTGCTCACCGGGCCATCTGCAGCGCGGCGGGTGCGCCGTGGTGGCGACGCACCAGGCACTCGACCTCCCCGCCGCGCAGGTGCGCGCGCTCGCCTTGTCGTGATGGCCGACCGCCATGGCAGCCGCGCTTGCTACACGCCGCGCCCTCGTCCGATGCCGGCGCGTGGTCCGGCATGCGCTGGGCGCTCTCGCGCGACCTGAGGCTCGCGATGCGCTCGCGCTCGGAATTGGGCGTGCAGGTGCTGTTCTACGTGATCGTCGTGTCGCTGTTTCCGCTCGCGACGAGTCACCGGAGAAAAACCTGCTCGATGGCGATGGGACCCGGCGTGCTGTGGGTCGCCGCGTTGCTGGCGTCGCTGCTTGTCGCTGCCGCGGCTGTTCGCGTCCGACTACGCCGATGGCACGCTCGAGCAGATCGCGCTGTCGCCTTATCCGCTGCCGGCGCTGGTGTCCGGTAAAATAGCGGCGCATTGGCTGACCACCGGGCTGCCGGTCGTGGTCCTGGCGCCGCTGCTCGGGCTGCAATACGCGCTGGACGGCGAAGCGCTGGCGGTGCTGGCGGTCGGCGCTGCTGCTGGGCACGCCGATCCTGTCGCTGCTGGGCGCGATCGGCGCGGCGCTGACGCTGGGCCTGCGCGGCGGCGGCAGCCTGCTCGCGTTGCTGGTGCTGCCGCTGTGCGTGCCGGTGCTGATCTTCGGCGCCGGCGCGGTGGACGCGGTGAACGCCGGACTCGGCGCCGCCGCGAACCTGTCGCTGCTGGGCGCCGGCTTGTTGTTCGCGATCGTCGGCGCGCCGCTCGCCGCATCGGCCGCCATTCGCATCGCACTCGACTGATGAACCTCTTTCGCTACTCCTCCCCTGCCGCGTTCTATCCGCTCGCCGGGAAGCTCGCGCCCTGGTTCGGGTGGAGCGCGCGCTGCTCGCGATCGCCGGACTGTGGATCGGCTTTGGTCTCGCCCCCACCGACTTCCAGCAGGGCGAGGCGTATCGGATCATCTTCATCCACGTGCCGACGGCGTGGATGTCGATGTTCATCTACCTCGTCATGGCGTTCTGGAGCGCGCTGTCGCTGGGCTTCAACACGCGGCTGTCGGCGATGATGGCGCAGGCGCTGGCGCCCACCGGCGCGCTGATGACGTTCATCGCGCTGTGGACCGGCGCGTTCTGGGGCCGGCCGACGTGGGGAACGTACTGGGCGTGGGACGCGCGGATGACGTCGGAACTGATCCTGCTGTTCCTCTACTTCGGGGTCATCGCGCTGCGCAACGCCATCGCCGACGACCGCCGCGCCGACCGCGCGTGCGCGGTGCTGGCGCTGGTCGGCGCGGTCAACGTGCCGATCATCTATTTCTCCGTGCAGTGGTGGAACACGCTGCACCAGGGATCGTCGATCAGCATGGTTGCCGCGCCGAAGATGGCGGCGATCATGCTGGTCGGCATGCTGGTCATGGCGCTCGCCGCGTGGTTCTACACGATCGCCGTCGCGCTCATTCGCGTCCGCTGCATCATCGTCGAACGCGAGCGCGGCGCCCCTTGGATGAACCGATCTCCGGAAGCGGTGAAAGCATGAGCGAATTTCTTGCCATGGGCGGCTACGGCTTCTACGTGTGGAGCGCGTACGGCGTCACGGCGCTGGCCATCGTCGCCGAACTGCTCGCGCTGCGGGCGCGACGCCGCGCCGCTGCGGCCGCGCACAGCGAGGGACCTGCGCCATGAAGCCACGCCATCGCCGCTTTGCCTGGATCGCCGCCGGCGTCGTCGTCCTGGGCGTCGCCGTGGCACTGGTGCTGAATGCGTTCCAGTCGAATCTCGTGTTCTTCTTCACGCCGTCGCAGGTCGTCGCGCGCGAAGCGCCGCAGGGCCGGCCGTTTCGCATCGGCGGCATGGTCGAGACGGGAACGCTGGTGCGCGTCCCCAACTCGCTCGACGTGAAATTCGTCGTCACGGACACCGTGCAGCGGCTGCCCGTCGTGTACAACGGAATGCTTCCCGACCTGTTTCGCGAGGGCAAGGGTGTGGTCGCACAGGGAACCGTCGGACCCGACGGCGTGTTCCACGCCACCGAAGTGCTGGCCAAGCACGACGAGAACTACATGCCGCCGGCGGCCGCCGGCGCCATCGCGCAAGCGCAGAAGGACAAGGCCATGTCGCTACCCTCGATGCATACCGGCAAATGAGAGGCAAATGAGCGGAAAATGAGCACCCAATGATTCCCGAACTCGGCCACTTCGCCCTCATCCTGGCACTTCTCGTGGCGCTCGTGCAGGGCGTGCTGCCGCTGATCGGCGCGCAGCGGCGCGACGCCGTGCTGATGGACCTCGCCAAGCCCGCGGCGCGCGCGCAGTTCGTCCTCGTGGCGCTGGCCTTCGGTTGCCTGGCTTGCAGTTTTGCGACCAGCGACTTCTCGGTGGTCAATGTCGCCGAGCATTCGAACACGCAGCTGCCGCTGCGCTACCGGATCGCCGCGACCTGGGGTTCGCACGAGGGTTCGCTGCTGCTGTGGGTGCTGATGCTCACCGGTTGGGCCACGGCGGTCACGCTGCGCTCGCGCAACCTGCCGGCGGTGCTGCTGGCACGCGTGCTCGCCGTGATGGGACTCGTCGCCGTCGGCTTCCTGCTGTTCCTGCTGTTGACGTCCAATCCGTTCCTGCGGCTGGTGCCGGCGGCTGCCGAAGGCGCCGACCTCAATCCGCTGCTGCAGGACCCGGGCATGGTGATCCATCCGCCGATGCTCTACATGGGCTACGTCGGCTTCTCGGTCGCCTTCGCGTTCGCCATCGCCGCATTGCTGGGCGGGCGCCTCGACGCGACGTGGGCGCGCTGGTCGCGGCCGTGGACGACGGCCGCGTGGTCGTTCCTGACGATAGGCATCGCGCTCGGCAGCTGGTGGGCCTACTACGAATTGGGCTGGGGCGGTTGGTGGTTCTGGGATCCGGTCGAGAACGCGTCGTTCATGCCGTGGCTGGTCGGCACCGCGCTCCTGCATTCGCTGGCGGTGACCGAAAAGCGCGGCACGTTCAAGAACTGGACCGTACTGCTTGCGATCGTCGCGTTTTCGCTGTCGCTGCTCGGCACGTTCCTCGTGCGCTCCGGCGTGCTCACCTCCGTGCACGCCTTTGCGACCGACCCGACGCGCGGCGTGTTCATCCTGGCCTTCCTGGCCGTCGTGATCGGCGGCTCGCTCACCCTCTATGCGATGCGCGCCGGCGCCGTCGGCGGCGGCGCAGGCTTTGCGATGGTGTCGCGCGAATCCGCGCTGCTGGCGAACAACATCCTGCTCGTCGTCGCGCTCGGCGCGGTGTTCCTGGGAACGCTGTACCCGATGTTCCTCGACGCGCTGAACCTGCCCAAGGCCTCGGTCGGCCCGCCCTACTTCAACCTTGTCTTCCCGATCCTGATGGCGCCCGCGGTGTTCCTGATGGGTATCGGCCCGATCGCGAGTTGGCGTCACGCCGAGCTTCCGCACCTCGCGAGGCGCCTCAAGTGGGCATTCGTCGTGGCCGCCGTCACCGCGACGCTGCTCCCGTTCACGCAGGGCGAATGGTCGCCGCTCGTCGCTCTGGGATTGTTCCTCGCGCTGTGGATCGTCGCCACGACGGTGGCGGCCGTCGTGCAGCGGTTGCGCCACGCACCGCAACGGGGCTTGCGCGCGAAGCTCGCCGCGAATCCCGCCGCGTGGTACGGCATGCTGCTGGCGCACCTGGGCATCGCGATATTCATCGTCGGCGTGACGATGGTCAAGGGCTACGGCATCGAGGAAAACGTGCCGCTCGATGTCGGGCAAGCGGTCACCGTGGGCGGCGAGCAATACATATTCCAGGGCGTCGCGCCGGTGATCGGCCCCAATTACCGGGGCGTGGCCGGAACGATCGAAGTTCGCCGGGACGGCAAGCTCCTGAAGACGCTGAAGCCGGAAAAGCGCGTGTTCAATGCATCGGGCACGACGATGACGGAGGCCGCGATCAACACGGGCTTCCTGGGCGACCGTTATGTGTCGCTCGGCGAGCCGATCACGGACAAGGGCGACGCCGGCGCATGGAGCGTGCGCGTCTATGTGAAGCCGTTCGTCGACTGGATCTGGTTCGGCTGTTTCTTCATGGCGCTGGGCGGCTTCGTCGCGATGTCGGACCGCCGCTATCGCCTTGAGGCCAGGCAGAAGCTGTCCGCGCTGGCCGGCGCGGCGCGGGCCGCGTAAATCCATGAAGGCGCTGCGCTACCTCATTCCGCTCGCGGTCTTCATCGTGCTGGTCGGCTTCCTCTGGGTTGGGCTGTCGCGCGACCCGCACGAGGTCCCGTCGCCGCTCGTCGACAAGCCGGCGCCGGCTTTTTCGCTGGCGCAGTTGGACGACCCGGCCAAGAAGCTGGGGCCCGCCGACATGAAGGGCCAGGTCTGGCTGCTCAACGTGTGGGCATCGTGGTGCGTCTCGTGCCGCGTCGAGCATCCGCTGCTCGTCGCGCTGGGGAAGGCGAACATCGTTCCGGTCATCGGCCTCAATTACAAGGACACGACGGCGCTGGGCCGCGCGTGGCTCGTGGATAACGGCGATCCGTATCGTGTCTCCGTCGTGGACGCGGACGGCCGCGTCGGCATCGACTGGGGCGTCTACGGCGTGCCCGAAACGTTCGTCGTCGACAAGAACGGAGTGATCCGCTACAAGCAGATCGGTCCGATCACGCCGGACAGCCTGCAGCAGAAGATCCTGCCGCTGGTGCGCGAATTGCAGAAGTCGTGAGCCACTTGAGCCCAGCGACAAGGCTGGTGACCGCGCTGCTGTTCGCCGCCGCGTGTTCCACCGCGTACGCCGACGCCGCGCTCGACGCGCGCCTCAAGAACCTCGAGGAGGAATTGCGCTGCCTCGTCTGCCAGAACCAGACGCTGGCCGATTCGACGGCGCCGCTGGCCGAGGACCTGCGCAAGGAGGTGCGCGAGCTGGCGCAACAGGGCAAGAGCGACAACGAGATCAAGCAATACCTGGTCGCGCGCTACGGCGACTTCGTGTTGTACAAGCCGCCGGTCAAGTCGACGACGCTGCTCTTGTGGTTCGGACCGTTCGCGTTCCTGCTGGGCGGGGGCGTCGTGTGGTACATGGTGCTGCGCCGGCGCGCGCGCAAAGGCGGCGGCGACGAGCCGCCGTCGCAGGGGCCCGAAGATATCGCGGGCGTCGACCGCGCCCGAGCGTTGCTCGACGAATCGCCGGAAAAGTAGCCCGCGCTACAGCGTCGCGCCGCAGTTCCAGCACAGGTCGAAGTTCGCGGGCGACGGCTCGCCGCATCCGCTGCACAGCACGTCCGGCTTGCGCGACCCCGCCGACTCGATGTCGCGCAGCACGATCTGCGCGCGCTCGCGGTCGCATTCACGCTCGATCCAGACCTGTGGTTGCGCGACATCCGGTGGGACATCGCCGACGATGCTCGACGCGTACTGGTTGAACACGTGCGCCTTGATGCCGGCCTGGTTCAGCCGGTCGGCGACCAGATAGGCGTCGTAGCGCTGCTGTGCCGTGTAGACGCGGATCATGGCGTCGGCCGAAAGGTGACAAGCGCGCGCACCAGCCGGTACAGCACGCCGGCCAGCCGGCTCGCCCTGTCCGGATCCCACCGGTAAGGCGGCGCCTCGTCCATGTAGCACGCTTGCGCCATCTCGAGCTGCAGCGCGTGCACGCCGTGCTGCGGCTGCCCGTAGTGGCGCGTGATCCATCCACCCTTGAAGCGCCCGTTGACGACGTAAGTGAATCCGTCCGCGTCCGCCAGCACGCGCTGCGCGCAATCCTGCAATGCGGGAACGCAGCTCGCACCGCTCGCCGTGCCGAGATTGAGATCGGGCAGCCGGCCGGCGAAGAAGCGCGGCACGTGGCTAAGGATCGAATGGCCGTCGAGCAGCACCGCGAAGCCGTGGCGCTCGCGCACGCGCGCGAGTTCCGCGGCAAGCGCCGCGTGATAGGGAACGAAGAAAGCCTCGCGCCGGCTTGCGATTTCCTCGTCCGTGGGAACGTCGCCTTCCGCGTAGATGAGCTCGTCGCCGAACGTGCGCGTCGGACAGAGTTCCGTGTTGTCCGCGCCGGCATACAATGCGGCGCCCGCGGGATCGCGATTGAGGTCGATGACATAGCGCGAATGCGTCGCCTGGAAGAGCGTCGCGCCTTCGTTCTGCGCAAACGCGTACAGCCGGTCGACATGCCAGTCGGTATCGGGGACCGTTTGCGCAACCGCGGTCAACCGTGCGCGCAGCGCGTCCGGGATGTGCGTTCCCGAATGGGGCACGTCGATGACCAGCGGGCTGTCGCCGCGAACCAGATCCCACAGTTCCATCATGCGTCCCAGCGCACGATATTGCCGGCGCGAACCACGCCCGCGCAAGCGTTGCCGCCGATCCGGTAACTCAACTCGGCCGGCTCCGCGATGTCCCACAGCAGCGATGTCCGCGCGCTGCCCGTCGTGCAGCATACCGCGATCGGCAAGGCCCAGCGCGCGCGCCGCATGGACCGTCGCCCCGGCCAGCGCCTCCTCCGGCGTCAAACGGAACAGCGTGCAGGCCATGTTGAGCATCAGCAGCAGCGACGTTGTCGGCGAGGTTCCCGGATTGCAGTCGGTCGCCACCGCCATCGGTACACCGCGCGCGCGCATTTCCGCCAGCGGAGGCAGTTGCGTTTCGCGCAGTGCGTAATAGGCTCCCGGCAACAGCACGGCCACCGTCGCGGCGCGCGCCATGGCCGCCACACCCGCGGCGTTCGTGTACTCGAGATGGTCGGCGGAGAGCGCACCTGCCGCGGCGGCGAGCGCCGCGCCTCCCATGTCGGACAGCTGGTCGGCGTGCAGCTTGACACGCAAGCGCTGCGCGGCGGCCGCGACGAACACACGCTGCGTTTGCGCGATGGTGAAGCCGATCGTTTCGCAGTATGCATCCACCGCGTCGGCGGCACCGGCCGCGGCGGCCGCGGGGATCATGTCGCGGCAGACGTAGTCGACGAAGTCGTCCGCGCGCCCCGTAAACTCCGGCGGAAGCGCATGCGCGGCGAGCAGCGTCGTGCGCACATCGACGCCCAGCTCGTCGCCCAGCGCGCGGGCGACGGCCAGCTGCTTCAATTCGGTCGCCGTGTCCTGTCCGTAACCGGATTTTATCTCGACCGTCGTGACGCCTTCGGCCGCCAGCGCGGCCAGCCGGGGACGGCTTTGCGCGGCGAGCTCCGCAGCACTCGCGGCACGCGTCGCGCGCACCGTCGCGGTGATGCCGCCGCCGGTGCGCGCGATGTCGGCGTACGTGGCCCCCAGCAGCCGCTGTTCGAATTCGCCGGAACGATTCCCGGCGTAGACCAGGTGCGTGTGGCAGTCGATGAGGCCGGGCGTCAGCCAGCGGCCGCCGCACGAGCGCGTTCGCCGTGCCGTGACGTCGCGCGGGACGTCGCGGGCGTGGCCCACCCACGCGATCGTGTCGCCGCGCACGCCTACGGCACCGTCGCGGATCGCGCCATAGGGCTCGCCACCGGAGCGCATCGTCGCCACGTGCGCGTCGACCAGCAGCAGGTCGAACGCCGCCGCCGTCATGGCTTTGCATCCAGCCGCGCAAGCGCCGCGCGATACCGCGCCAGCACCTGCTCCTCTGCCGCGTGACGGCCGTCGCGGACGATCCACTTGCCGCCGGACATGACGTCGCGCACCGGCGCGCGCGATGGGCCGAAGATCGCCGCATCGAGGACGTCGTCCCTCGCTTGCCCGGTCAGCGCCGGATCGCCGGGATCGAGGACCAGGAAGTCAGCGCGACGGCCGGCCTCGATGGCGCCGACCGGCTGCGCCAGCGCCTGCGCACCGCCGGCCGCCGCGTGGGCCCACAGCGTGGTGCCGATCGGCACGTCGCCCACATCCCGCAGCACATTCCGCCTTCGCGCGCGCATCCGCTGCGACCACTCGAATTGCCGCACCTCCGCGAAGGGGTCGATGATCGTGTTGGAATCGCTGCCCACGCCAAACCTGCCGCCGGCGGCCAAATAGGTCGCGCCCGGAAACGTGCCGTCGCCCAGGTCGGCCTCGGTCGTCGGCGCGAGGCCGACCACCGCGCCGCTCTTCGCGAGCCCGGTGACTTCCTTCTCCGTCATGTGCGTCGCGTGCACGATGCACCAGCTCGCATCCACGCTCGCTTGCGTGAGCAGCCATTCGACCGGCCGCAGCCGGCTCCAGGCGAAGCAGTCGTCGACTTCCTTCGTCTGCTCGGCCACGTGGATGTGTATCGGCGCGCCGGAGTCCGCGAGCCGGGTCACCTGACCCAGCTCTTCGGGCGTGACCGCGCGCAGGCTGTGGGGCGCAATGCCGAGCACGTAGCCATGTTCGCCGATGCCCTCGCGCAGTCGGTCGAACAATTGGGAGAATGTGTACGTCGTGTGCGCGAAGCGGCGCTGGCCGGCGGTCGTCGGCGTGCCGCCGAATCCCGCATGCGCATAGAACACCGGGAGCAGCGTGAGGCCCAGTCCGGTGGTGCGTGCCGCGGCAACGACGCGCCATGCGAGTTCCGCGGGATCGCCATAGGGTTTGCCCGCGGGGTCGTGATGGACGTAGTGAAATTCCGCGACCGACGCGTATCCGGCCTTGGCCATTTCGACGTACGCCTGCGCCGCGATCGCCTCGAAGGCGTCGGCGTCGACGCGATCCAGGAACGCGTACATCGCCTGCCGCCACGTCCAGAAGCTGTCATCGCGCGACGAGGTCGTGCGGCCCGTGCGGCCGGCCAGCGCGCGCTGGAACGCGTGCGAGTGCAGGTTGGGCATCGCGGGAACGACCGGCCCCGCGAGTTGCTCCAATCCCTCCGTCGCGGCATCGCGTGTGACGGCAGCGAGCATGCCGTCGTCGCCGATGTCGAGCACGACGTTCGACGCCCACCCGTCCGGCAACAACGCGGCGGGAGCCGCAAGTCTCAGCACACTTCCCCCTTGCCAATGGCGGTCGAGGCGATCATGCGGCCCGGATCACGGCGACGAGAGCAACTGCCCCTGCCGCCAGCGGATTGACGCTCAAGCCGGATGGCACGGCGCCATCGTCCGACGTCACGACAAGCGTGTGCGCCTCGGACAGCGAAATAGGCGGATGTCCGGCCAGCAGGCATTCGGAGGCTCCCGCCGCCGCATAGCAGATGTAGGTGGCGGCGGGCGCAATCGCCTCCCCGCCTTCGCGCCGGACCACGACTTCGCCGCGAACGCTCCCGCGCCGGATCATGAGGTTGAAATCGCGCACCGGGCCCGCCACGAGGCTGCACGCCAAGTTCCGGTCGCCGGAAAAGACGACCGGTTCGAACGGCATGCGCAATTCCAGCGGCTCGCCATCCCCTGTCAGCCGCATGCCCGCGCCGGCCAGCAGGACCAGCGTGCGGTCGACACCGGCAAATGACGAAAACGCGCCGCTCTGCTCGATGTCCGCCACGCTGACGCGCCACGCGAACGATTCGAATCCCGCCCCCGCCGGATGTGTGGCGATCTCCGTCGTCAGGCCGCCACCGTTCTTCCACGGCATGCGGCGGTAATCGGTCGGCGAAAGGATGCTGTGGGTAGCCATGTCGTCGCAGCGCATCGGGCGCATGGGATTGTAGAGCGATCGTGGACGCCACCCAAGCAATTTCGGTCCCCGCGCGAGTGCGCCCACGGCGCGGCGGCGACCGGATAGACTTGAGGTGGCAGCGAGACAACGGAGAGCACTTCCATGGCGGGCAGCGAGTTATTCCTCGACTATCTGAACGGCCCCGATGTCGCCGTGCTCGCCCTCACCGACCGGGAAATCATCGACGCGGTCGAGGCGGGACTTTCCGCGCAGGGGCACGGTCAGGCGGTGATCGAGCCGCGGATGCACTTGGTCCCCGATCCCAAGTTCCACGGACATTTCAACGTGCTGCGCGGATATGTCGCGCCGCTTGCCCTCGCCGGCGTCAAAGTCGTCGGCGATTACGTGGACAACTATCGGCGCGGCTTGCCGTCGGAAATGGGTCTCCTCAATCTGTTCGACCCGACAACCGGCCAGCCTGTCGCAATCATCGACGCCGCCGGGCTCACCGACATGCGCACCGGTGCCGTCACCGCGATCGGCGCCAAGCACCTGGCGCGGAAGTCGAGCCGGATCCTCGGACACATCGGCGCGCGCGGCACGGCGTACTGGAACATCCGGCTGCTCGACTCACTGTTTCATTTCGACGAAATCCGCGTGCATTCGCGAAGGCCGGAAAGCCGCACCAGCTTCGCCGAACGCCTGTCGCGCGATCTCAAGAAGTCCGTCGTGGCAACGGACGACTGGGAATCCTGCGTCCGGGGCGCCGACATCGTCGTCGAGGCGTCGCGGCTGTCGCAGCCTGCGCCGCTCCTCAAGACCGAGTGGATCAAGCGCGGCGCGTTCGTCGTGCCCTATGGAACGATGAGCGCCGTGGAATTGTCGCTGACCGACATCATGGACAAGCTGGTCGTCGACGACTGGGGGCAGTGCAAGGCCGGGCAGTTCGGCAGCCTGCGCGCGCACGTCGACGCCGGGAAGCTCAGTGCGGAGACGCTGGATGCCGAATTGGGCGAGATCGTCGCGGGCCGCAAGAAGGGCCGCGAACGCGACGACGAAACGACGCTGCTCTGGCACCGCGGCTTGTCGTTGTCCGACATCGCGCTGGGTCACGCGATGCTGCAAAAGGCAAAGCGGATGGGCGTGGGTCAGCGCCTTCGCTATGCGTGAGCCCCGGCCGTGTCGCTGTTTACGAAGACGAAAGTGATTTCGCGATGTTGATCGCAGAAGCGAAAATGACTTCGCGATGTTGATCGCGAATGCGCGAATGTATGCGGTGAACGCGACCGTCGCGGCGGCGTGGCGGACGCTGCTCGAATGGGTCATCGCGCACGCCGGCGTTGCGGCTGAAGTCGTCGATTACCCGGCGCCGAAGCCGCTGCCGGCGCTGTGGGCGAATGCAGACGCCGCCTGCGTCTTCATGTGCGGCTACCCGATCGCGACGGCGCAACCGGCGCCGCAAATTCTCGCCGCGCCGGTTCCGATGCCCGCGAGGTACGGCGATGTGCCCGTCTATTTCACCGACATCATCGTGCGCGCCGATTCGCCGCTGCGGCAACTGACCGACGCTTTCGGCCGGCGCTTCGCATTCACGTCCGAGGATTCGCAATCGGGGTACCAGGCGCCGCGCCGTTTGCTGGCGCCCTTCGCGCGCAACCGCGGCGGCAGGCTGTTCCAGTCCGTCGCCGGCCCGTTGCAAACACCGCGCCGCGTCGTCGAGGCGGTCCTGTCGGGCGAAGCCGATGCGGGCCCGCTGGACAGCTACTTCCACGACCTGCTGCGGCAGCATGAGCCCGCTCTCGCCGCGCAATTGCGCGTGCTGACGTCGACACCGCCGACGCCGATCCCGGCGCTGGTCGCGGCAGCGGCACTGCCGGGGGCGATCGCGCGCAGGTTTGGCGCGGCGCTGCTGGCGGTGGCCGACGCCGACGAGTTGTCACCCGTCCGGACCACGCTGCTGTTGCGCAGATTTGCCGCCGTCGAGGCGGCGGACTATGCGAAGCTCCGCGCGAACGCGCTCGCCATCGACGCCGCAGGCTACGCTCGAATTGCCTGAAGGCACGAATTGACACCGCTTCCTGCGGCAGGAAGAATGGACGGTTCGTCGCACCACCCGCCACCCAAAGTCCCCACCGGAGCCTTCCATGTCCCTGCCATCGCTTGCCCGGATCGCCGTTGCCGCCGGCGCCGCCCTCCTCCTCGCCGCAATGCCGGCCGCGGGCCAGGTTCGTGTCGGCTCGAAGAACTTCACCGAGCAGTTCATCGTCGCCGAAATCTACGCGCAGGCGCTCGAAGCCGCGGGAATCAAGGTCGAGCGCAAGATCAACCTGGGCGGCACGCTGATCGCGCAAAAGGCGCTCGAGGAAAAGCAGATCGACCTCTACCCCGAGTACACCGGGACGATGCTGCTGGTGGTGCTTAAGGCGCCGGTGATGACGGACCCGACGGCGGTCTACGACAAGGTCAGGTCCGAGTACGCGGCGAAGGGCCTCGTGGTCCTCAACCAGGCGCCGATGAACAACACGTACAACATGGTCGTGCGGCCCGAGACGGCGGCGCAATACAAGCTTGAGACACTGTCCGACCTGGCGAAGGTGGCCAAGGAACTCAAACTCGGCGCCGGTCCGGAATTCCGCGACCGCGCCGACGGGCTGCCCGGCCTCAAGGCCAAGTACGGGATCGAATTCAAGGAAGACCTGCAGATGGCGATCGGCTTGCGCTACCAGGCACTGGCCGGCAAGCAGATCGACGTGGTGAACGGCTATGCGACCGACGGCATGATCAGTGCGCTCAAGCTGAAGCGTTTGAAGGACGACAAGAACCTGTGGCCGCCGTATTACCTGGTGCCTGTCGTGCGCAAGGATGCGCTGGACGCCAATCCGCAGATCGCGGGGGTCCTGAATCGCGTCGATGCGCTGCTCGACGAGCCGACGATGGCGGAAATGAACTACAAGGTCGATGGCGAAAAGGAAGAACCGAAGGACGTCGCGCGCGCATTCCTGAAGGCGAAGGGCATCGTCAAGTAGATCCTGCGCGACCCGCGATGACGCCCACCATCATCCTCAACGGCACGGGCGTCACGGTCGGCGACGTCGTCACTGCGGCGCGGGCCGCGGTGACGGTCGAGTTGGGCACCGCGGCGCGTACGCGCGTGGCGGCCGCCCGCACGATCGTGGACCGCATCGCCCAATCGGCCACGCCCGTCTACGGCGTCAACTCCGCACTGGGCGCCAATACCGGATCGCCGATCTCCCAGGAAGACCTTGGCGGCTACCAGGAGCGCGCCGTGCAGGCGCGCGCCGTCGGCGTCGGACCGCGGTTCGCGACCGATGCCGTGCGCGCGATGCTGTTCGCCCGCGCTTCCGGCATGGCGGTCGGCGGATCCGGTGTTTCGCCCGCCGTCCTCGATGCGATCGTCGCGCTGTTGAATGCGCGCGTACATCCCGTGGTGCCGTCACTGGGCTCGATCGGCGCCGCGGACCTGGCGCCATTGTCCCATTTGTTTCTCCCCTTGTTGGGCCAGGGCTTCGCCGAATATCGCGGCGAAATCCTTACCGGCGCCGAGGCGCTGTCGCGAGCCGGCCTGTCGCCGGTACTTCTCGCGGCCAAGGACGGCGTCGCGCTGATCAGCGCGAACGCGGCGACCGTCGGTCATGCGGCATTGGTGCTGCGCGATTGCGCGGACGCACTGGACGCGTTGAACGTGGCAGCGGCACTCTCGTTCGAAGGCTTTCGCGCGAACTTGAGTCCGCTCGACCCGCGCGTGCAGGCCGCACACCCGGCACCGGGCCAGCGCGAGATCGCTTTACGCCTCACCGAGTTGCTCGGCGGCAGCGCGCTGTGGCAAGCCGGGGCCGCTCGTCGCGTGCAGGACCCGCTGTCGCTGCGCTGCGTCTCGCAGGTGCATGGCGCCGCACTCGCGGCGCTGCGGACCGCCCGCGACCACGTCGAACTCGAGTTGAACAGCGCGGCCGAGAGCCCGCTCGCGATCGCGGATGTGGACGCGATGTTGTCCAACGGCAACTTCCATGTCGCGGGACTGGCCATCGCCTTCGATACGCTCGGCATCGCGTTGGCCCACACGGGCATGCTCTGCGTCCAGCGCTGCCAGAAGTTGTTATCGCCGGCGCTATCGGGATTGCCGCTGCAGTTGACCGAACGCGGACCCGAGCATTCCGGCTTCGCGACGGTCCAGAAGACGCTCGTCGCGCTGTACGGCGCGATCCGGCATCTGGCCAACCCGGCGTCGCTCGACGGCGCGCCGGTTTCGGAGATGGTCGAGGACCACGCGTCAATGGCGCCGCAAACGGTAGCCAAGGCCGGCGCGATGGTCCCGCACTTGCGCATGCTCGCCGCCGCCGAATTGCTCGCGGCCGCGCAGGCCGTCGATCTGCGGCCCGTCGCGCCCGAAGCGCTGGGCGAAGGCACACGGCGCGCTCACGCTGCCGTTCGCGCGCGCGTGGCAATGCTCGATGTCGATCGGTCGCAGGGACCCGACATCGAGGTCGTGGCGCCGCAATCGAGGCGGGCGAGCTGCCGCTCGCCGACCTGCTCGCGCGATGAAGTGGCTGCGCAACAACTGGGACCAGGTGCTGGTGGCGCTGGGCGAGCACATCGTCATCTCGTTCACGTCGCTCGCCATCGCGTTCGCGCTGTCGCTGGCGATCGGCATCTGGGCGGCGCGCAACGAGCGCGCGTTCCGCTGGTCCATCGCCGTCAGCGGCTTCCTGTACACCATTCCCACGCTGGCGTTCCTCGCGCTGCTGATTCCGATCGTGGGCCTGGGCAAGGCCAACGCGATCATCTGCATGGTCGCGTTTTCGCTGATGATCATGATCCGCAATGTCGCCACGGGTATCCGCGAAGTCCCGGCCGACGTCGTCGACGCGGCCCGCGGCATGGGCATGCGCGAGCTGGAAGATCCTGGCCAAGATCGAGCTTCCGCTCGCATTGCCCGTGATCGTGGCCGGACTGCGGATCGCGACGGTCACCGTGATCAGCGTCGCCGTGGTCGCGGCGTACGTCAACGCGGGCGGCCTGGGCACGCTGATCTTCAACGGCATCAGCAACGACTTCGCGCCCAAGATCTGGGTCGGCGCGCTGACGTCGTGCGTGCTCGCGGTCGCGGCGGACCTGAGCCTGGCCGCCGTCGAAGGCTGGCTGCGGCATCGGGCCGACTAGGCCGACGCGCATGCTGCTCATCGAAGCCTGGCAATTCATCGTCGCGCACCCCGACCGGTTTTTCGGCGCGCTGTACACGCACGTCGCGCTGTCGGCATCCGCGCTCGGACTGGCCATTGCGATTGCATTACCGCTCGGCATAATCGTCGCGGACAAGCGCCGCGCTGCGCTGCGCGGCCATTTCCGCCGCGAACATCGGCCGCACGCTGCCATCGCTGGCCGTCCTGGCCATCGCGATGCCGATCCTCGGCACCGGATTCGTGCCGTCGCTGTTCGCGCTGACGCTGCTCGCGCTGCCGCCGATCCTCATCAACACGTGCACGGCGATGCGCCAGGTCGATCCGGACATCGTCGACGCGGCGCGCGGCATGGGCCTCACCCGCGCGCAGATCGTGCGCGACGTCGAGCTGCCGATCGCGATGCCGGTGATCTTTGCCGGCATCCGCACGGCCGCGGTGCAGGTGGTGTCGGGCGCGGTGCTGGCCGCCTACATCGGTGGCGGCGGCCTGGGCGATTTCATCACGGCGGGCATCGCGATGATGGCGCTGCCGCAACTACTGGTCGGCGCCGTCCCGGCGACGCTGCTCGCGATCGGCACGGATCGGCTGTTCGGTCATCTCCAAAAGGTGCTGACGCCTGTCGGGATGCGCGCGCAATGATCGAGATCCGTGGCCTCGTCAAGAAGTTCGCCGGCGCGGCACATCCGGCCGTCGACCACCTCACGCTGACGATTCCCGAAGGCGAAGTATGCGTGCTGATCGGGCCGTCGGGTTGCGGCAAGACCACGACGATGCGCATCATCAATCGCATGATCGAGCCCGACGCGGGCAGCGTGCACGTGGCCGGCCGCGACGTGATGCAGACGGACCCAGTGAGCCTTCGCCGCAGCATCGGCTACGTGATCCAGCAGGTCGGCCTCTTTCCGCACTGGTCGATCGCCGACAACATTGCCACGGTGCCACAGCTCCTAGGGCTGGGACGACGCGCGCATCGCCGCGCGCGTCGACGAACTGCTGGCGCTCGTCGGCATGGAGCCGGCGACGTATCGCGGCCGTTATCCGCGCGAACTGTCGGGCGGCCAGAAGCAGCGCGTCGGCGTGGCGCGCGCGCTCGCGGCCGACCCGCCGGTGATGCTGATGGACGAGCCGTTCGGCGCCATCGACCCCATCACCCGCGCGCGCCTCCAGGACGAATTCCTGCGGATCCTGCGCGGGCTCAAAAAGACCATCGTATTCGTCACGCACGACATCGACGAGGCGATCAAGATGGGCGATCGCATCGCCATCCTGCGCGATGGCGCGCTGGTCCAGTACGCCACGCCCGAGGCCATTCTGGCGCGGCCCGCCAACGCATTCGTCGAGTCCTTCGTAGGCACCGACCGCGCATTGAAGCGTCTGGCGCTGATCCGGGCGGAAACCGCCGTCGAGCCGTTGGGTGTGCCTGCGCCGGAACACGCCATCGCCGCCCAGTCGAGCCTGCGTGACGCACTCGCGCTGATGTTCTCCACGGACACCGACACGCTGGCGGTGATGGGGCAGGATGGCGCCGCGCTGGGTGTGCTCACGCTGGCCGGTATCCGCGAGCACACGCGCTCCAGCGTAGGATAGTCGCCGACCGGGTGACGCCCGGCAGCAAGCTCTCGGGTGAGCTCATGAAGCGCGAACGATTCACTATCGGGGAGATGGCGTGTTCATGATCTCGGGGACGAACACGACCCGATACCGGAAGCATTTCAAGGCGGAAATGCTGAACTGAGGGCGTTTTCGAAGGACGCGACGGTCGATGCAATTCGGCGGAAACCGCAAGACCTGGCTGCGCGGGGCGACCGCGGCACTTGGCGTGCTCGTCGTCGTGACGTACATGCCCGGTTGGTACACGAGCCGCCGCGCGCCGAACGAATACGAAACCATCCTCTATTATTTTGCCCAGCACCTGGGCGAGACAGCGCTTTGCGACCAGATATCCTGGGCTGGCTACAACCGCTACAGTATCCTCTTCGGTGGCGGCGGCGCATCGCTGTGGCGCTCCGATTGCTATGAGCATGTCGCGCAGGCGCGGCGCGATCGCTCCGTTTGCTGGAGAGTGCGGCCCCTGCTCGACCTGGACCCGTTTTCAAGCGGCCATTCCGCACTTTCCTGCTGGCGCCTCAGCGGGAGCGGTTACGCCAGCGGCATCGGACTGCCATACGAACTGCTGATCCGAACCTTCAGGGAGATGCACTACGACGACATCGACCACATGCCGATCGAAGGCGTGGTCCCGCCGCCCATCCGGACGGACAGTGTCTATTGGGGCCTCCAGAAGAATGCCGCCGCCCTCGCGGCCGCGCAGCAGTTGGTGGCGCGTGGTGATCCAGCACTGCAGTCGGACGACAGAAGCTTTCTCGCACAGCTCGCGGCGGTCGGTACGGGCAATCCTGATTGGTGCGGCTACATTCCGGACGGCCAATTCGTCGGTGGGCTGACGACCGCGCCGTTTCGAGACTGGTGCTTCTTCACCGTGGCCGTCAACGCACGGGATCCGCGTATCTGCGACAGGATGACGCCCGCGGACCGGGATGCGACCGTCGTGGAGGCCAAGGCGGCCGGCGTGCGGCCCGAGATCGCCGAACAGTTGGGATTGCGTTCCCAGTGCATCCGAAGCAAGGACGCGCCCGGACCGCCACTGCAATACGGTCCGCAAAGGCCAAGCGACGAGCAACAAACACGGCGTCTGATCCACACGTTGGGTGTGGCCTTCCCATCGGCGAACGATTGGCCGGCCCCATCCATCGCGGACTACTACCAACAGGTCATCTTTGCGCTTTCGTCCGACAACGCCGATCCCGCCCACGACCGCGTGCGCGCGGAGCTCGTCCGCAGGCTCATTGCGCTGGGCAGGCCGCCACCGGCGACGAATTAGGCCGGCGCGGCTTCGCGCAGCTGGCGGCGCAGGATCTTTCCTATGTTGGTCTTCGGCAACGGTTCCTCGCGGAACTCGATGATCCTGGGAATCTTGTATGAGGTGAGATTCTTCCTGCAGTGCTCGAGCAACGCCTGTTCAGTCAGCCCCGGATCCTTCCGGACGACAAAGAGCTTCACCGCTTCGCCGGACTTGGCATCGGTCACGCCGACCGCCGCTGCCTCGAGGACGCCCTCATGCAACATCACGACATCCTCGATCTCGTTGGGGAACACCTTGAATCCGGAAACAACGATCATGTCCTTCTTGCGGTCCGTGATCTTGAAGGAGCCTTTCGCGTCCATGAAGCCCATGTCACCGGTACGGAACCATCCGCCGGTCGTGAACACCTTTGCCGTCTCCTCGGGCCGGTTCCAGTAGGCTTTCATGACTTGCGGGCCGCGAATGCAGATCTCGTCTACTTCACCAATGGCAACTTCGCGGCCGTCGTCATCCAGGATCGCGGCTTCGGTCGAGGGAATGGGCACGCCTATGTTGCCAGTCCAGTCCTCGATGTCGAGCGTGTTGGAGATTGCGGCCGGCGAGGTCTCCGTAAGCCCGTAACTCTCGACCAGCGGGACCCCGGTCACCTGCTTCCATCGTTCCGCCACCGCGCGCTGCACCGCCATGCCGCCGGCATTGGCCATCTTGATCTGGCGCGTCGCCACGTCCTTGAACCCCGGCGCGTTGAGGAGCGCGTTGTAGAGCGTGTTGACCCCGATGATCACGGTAAACGGGTGTTTACTCAGTTCCTTGACGAAGCCGGGCACGTCCCTCGGATTGGTGATCAGGATGACGTGGGCGCCGATCTTCATGAACACGAGGTTCGATGTCAGCGCGTAGACGTGATACAGCGGCAACGGCAGGATTGCCCTCTCCACTCCATCGTGCAGGTCGCGGGCAATCCATGCGTGCACCTGCTGCAAGTTTGCAACCATGTTGCCGTGAGTCAGGACGGCGCCCTTGGCTACACCGGTCGTGCCGCCCGTGTATTGCAGGAACGCGATGTCGTCGTGCGTGAGCGGCACGTCGTCCAGCGCATGCGCCTGCCCGGCCCGCAACACCGACTGCAACGTCACCGCCTCCGGAATGCTCCATTGGGGGACCATCTTTTTCACGTGTTTCACGACAAAGTTGGTGAGAAGTCCCTTGACACGGGGGAGCAGGTCGCCCACTTGCGTCGTGATGACGGTCTTGATCGGCGTCTTGGCCAGCACGGATTGCAGCGTGTGCGCAAAGTTCTCCAGCACGATGATGGCCGTCGCGCCCGAATCGTTCAACTGGTGCTCCAACTCCCGCGGCGTGTACAGCGGATTGACGTTGACCACCGTCATGCCTGCGCGCAGCGTGCCGAACAGCGCCACCGGATATTGGAGCAGATTGGGCAGCATGATCGCGACACGATCGCCCTTGCGGAGTCCGATCGTCTTTTGCAGATAGGCGCCGAACTGGCGGCTGGCCTTCTCGAGGTCGCCGTAGGTTATCGACGCCCCCATGTTGCCGTAGGCGGGAAGCCCGGCAAATTCGCGGCAACTTCGCTCGAGAATCTCCTTGAGCGATGCGTACTCGTCGACACTGACTTCGGCCGGAATTCCCTTTGGATATTGCGCCAACCAGATCTTGTCCAATGGCATGCTCCTGCAATCCTGCCGGCGAACGTGGAATTGCCCCATCCGGATCCGCCCGTTGGTCAGAGTAGCGCGTCCCCGTGCAGCGCTCGTTGACGTGTGTCAATGCGCTACACGTACACACGAGGGGCAAGCGTCGTTAACGGCCCCGCGCGCCGGCGCCGCCGCAGGCCATTGACAGGCCTGGTGTTGCCCCCTAGATTGGGTCGCTTCCGCAATCCATTCCGGAGCAACCCATGCGCGCTGCCCTCGCCCTCTCACTGGCATCGGTCGTCCTAGGCTATGCCGTCGCCGCCACCGCCCAGGACACCAAGGTCGCCATCGGCATTTCCGGGTGGACCGGCTTCGCGCCGCTGACGCTCGCCAAGGAGGCCGGCATCTTCAAGAAGAACGGCGTCGAAGTGACGATCAAGAAGATCCCGCAGAAGGACCGCCACCTTGCCATCGCGTCGGGCGATGTCCAGTGCGCGGCCACGACCGTCGAGACGTACGTCGTGTGGAACGCCAATGGTGTGCCCATCACGCAGGTCGTGCAGTTGGACAAGTCGTACGGCGCCGACGGCCTGGCCGTGCGCAACGGCGTCGCCAAGGTTGCCGATCTCAAGGGCAAGACGGTGGGCGTCGACGCGCCCGGCACGTCGCCATACTTCGGGCTCGCCTGGATCCTCAAGAAGAACGGCCTGTCGATGAAGGACGTGACCGTCGCGACGATGAGCCCGCAGGCCGCGGCGCAAGCGTTCGTCGCCGGGCAGAACGACGCCGCGATGACCTACGAGCCGTACCTGTCGGCGGTTCGGGACAAGCCCGATTCCGGCAAGATCATCGCCACCACGCTGGACTACCCGATGGTCATGGACACGTTCGGCTGCACGCCCAAGTTCATCAAGGAGAACCCCAGGGCGGTCAAGGCGATGGTGGACAGCTACTTCGAGGCACTGGAGATGATCAAGAAGGATCCGGCGAAGAGCTACGAGATCATGGGTGCGGACGTCAAGCAGACCGGCGAGCAGTTCGCGAAGTCGGCGGCCTATCTGCGCTGGCAGGACAAGGCCGCCAACCAGCAGTTCTTCAACGGTCCTATCCAGACGTTCTCGAAGGAGTCCGCCGACTTGTTGTTGGAGATCGGCATCATCAAGTCCATCCCGGACGTGAACGCGCTCGTCGACACCCAGTTCATCAAGTGACGGCAGGACGCTAGAGCGCGCCGTCCCGGCATGACGCCGCTCGTCCCCGTCAGCCCGTCGCGCAAGGTCGCCTACGGCATCGCGTTTTTCGTCGTATTCACCGCCGTCTGGAGCGTGGCGACGTTCGGCGGCTTCGTGTCGAAGACCTTCCTGGCCGACCCGGTGACGATGCTGAGGGAAGGCTATGCGCTGTTCGCCGTGCATGGCTTCGCGACGGACGTCGGCATGACCGTCTGGCGCGTCGTCGGCGGCTTCGTCCTGGCCGCAGTGCTCGCCGTGCCGCTCGGCATCGCGATGGGCGCGTACAAGCCGATCGAGGCGTTCTTCGAGCCGTTTGTCTCCTTCGCGCGCTACCTGCCGGCGTCCGCGTTCATCCCGTTGCTCATCCTGTGGGCGGGCATCGGCGAAACGCAGAAGCTGCTGGTGATCTTCATCGGCGTCTTTTTCCAGATCGTGCTGATGGTGGCGGTCATCGTCGGTTCGACGCGGCGGGACTTGGTCGAGGCCGCGTACACGCTCGGCGCGTCGGCCGACGGCATCGTCCGCCGCGTGCTGCTGCCCAATTCCGCGCCCGCCATCGCGGAGACACTGCGCCTCGTCCTCGGCTGGGCGTGGACCTACGTGATCGTGGCCGAGCTGATCGGCGCGTCCAGCGGCATCGGGCACATGATCACCGACAGCCAGGCGCTGCTCAACACCGGGCAGATCATCTTCGGCATCATCGTCATCGGCGTGATCGGACTCGTCTCCGATTTCCTGTTCAAGTGGGTCAACCAGCGCCTGTTCGCGTGGAGCCTGGCTTGACGACCCCCACGCTCGCTGCGCTCGCTGGCCCCGAGGGGGGCGCACCAGTCGGTCCGGGCGGCCCTTCCCGACTGGCATGAGCAAACTGGCGATCGAAGGTGTGGGGCGCATCTTCCCCGGCGTGCGCGGCGGCGCGCCGACCGAGGCACTGCAGCCGACGGCGCTCGCCGTTGCCGACAACGACTTCATCACGATCCTCGGGCCTTCGGGCTGCGGCAAATCGACGCTGCTGCGTATCGTCGCCGGCCTCGACAAGCCGACGACCGGCCGCGTCCTGCTGGACGGCGTTCCAGTATCGGGTCCGGGCGCGGACCGCGGGATGGTGTTCCAGAGCTACACGCTGTTCCCGTGGCTCCCCGTCCGCGAGAACGTCTGCTTCGGGCTGCGCGAAAAAGGCATGCCGGTGGTGGAACAAGACCGCATCGCCGACCGCTGGCTCGACCGTGTCGGCCTCAAGGGCTTCGAGCATCACCATCCCAAGCAGCTTTCCGGCGGCATGCAGCAGCGCACGGCCATTGCCCGCGCTCTCGCCAACGACCCGAAGATCCTGCTGCTCGACGAGCCGTTCGGTGCGCTCGACAACCAGACGCGTTCGCTGATGCAGGAACTGCTGCTGTCGCTGTGGGAATCGCACCGGAAGACGGTGCTCTTCGTCACGCACGACATCGAGGAGGCGATCTTCATGGCGAGCCGAGTCATCGTCATGAGCGCGCGACCCGGCCGCATCAAGGCCGACGTCGCGGTCACGCTCCCCCACCCGCGGCATTACACGGTGAAGACGACGCCCGCGTTTTCCGACCTCAAGGCGCGCCTCACCGAGGAGATCCGTGGCGAGGCGCTGAAGGCTGTTGCAACGATCTAGCGAGGTCCGGCGGTCCAACGATTGCATCGCCCGTTCTTGGTAAGCAGGCCGCGGTGATGCTCGCGCGGCGCGTCAGGCGAATTTCGCTCCGCAGTTGGCGCAGAAGTGGCCGCCCCGTGTCCTGGCGGCGCCACATTTGGCGCATACGGAAACGGTGGAACTCGCAGACCGCGACTCGCGCCGCCACCACCACAGGATGAACACGGCACCCAGCAGGCCGAGAATCGCAGCGCCCGCGACGGGAAGCGCCCATTCGGGCAATCCGCCAGTCGCCGGCGGTGGCGGTGCAGCCAAAGGAGGAGCGACGGGAGCCGCCTTCGGCTTCAGGACTTCGGCGGAAGGGCGCGCATCGGCCTTGGTGTAGCGAACGGCAATGGGAAGCCGCTTGCCGGCTTCGAGTGCGCCCAGTTCGGCTCCGCGATAACGCAGTCCATCGTCGCCCGTGGAAACGCCTTCGAGATTGGGTTCCACGGAAATGTCCGTCGCCGAAGCCGGTTCCTGAACCATTACCGTCAAATGTTCGACCGCCAAATCACCGGGCCAAACGTAGCTGTACGTGCGCGCCGGGACTGCGGTCGGGATCGGCTCATAGAACTCGACGTGGAAGAAGCGCTCCGGCACGTCGAATTTCAGTGTGACGAATTCGCCCGTCGTCGCGCGCTCGTTCTTGAGGTTGAGGAGGTTGCCATCCGCTGTGGCGGAATATGCCACCGCGGCCGGGCCGCCGGAGGCCGCGGGAAGGCGCAGCGTGACCGCGGCAGGCAGCCTTACGCCTTCCGCCAACGCAGCCTTCAGGATCACGAGCGCGGCCGGCCGGTCGAACTCGGGCCAGATCTCGATCTTGAGGCTTGCGAGGCGCGGATTGCCTTTGGGCGCAGCGCCCGCCTGCGCGAGCGCAGGCGCGGGCAGCAACAACGTTGCCAGCGCAAGCAGCCCGAGCCATGCCGCCAATCCCGCTTGCGCCGCGCCGCGTCTCATCAATCGTCGATCTCGACGCGAGTCGCCACAAGCACGCCGGCCACGAACGCTCCCGAAGCGTGAATGCGCGTTCCCTTGCCAATGCTTGCGAGACTGCCGCCGTCGACCTTTGCCGAGCGCGCGTCGACTTGTACGCCGCCAACGACGAACATTCCTGGCGCGGTCACCGTGCCGACGACACCCTCCACATGCGCGCCACCCCCGGGCGTCCCGCCATGACCTTTGCCGCCGCCTCCGCTCGAACGATCCGCAACGAATGTCACGCGCACGGCCTTCATGTTCGCACCGGTGCGCCTTCCAACGACTTTCACCGCCTTTCCGACCGCTATACCGGTCGAGGAGCCGTTGACGAAGTTCGCCGCACCCGCGTCCACTGTGACGTTCCTGACGACAAAGCTCGTCGGCGACACGACGGACCCAACGGTCCCTTCGACGTCGTCCATCTCGGCATCGTCGACCGACTTGTTTCCGGCGTAGCCACCATCGTCGGACTCGTCGTCGTCGAACTCGACCGATTTCGCCTTCAGGACGCCGTTGACAACCGTTCCTTGAACGTGGGCGACACGCCCGACGGCCAGGTCGGCCGCGCTACCGCCGGAGAATTTCGCGTTGGTCGCGTCGACGTCAAAGGCGCCGATGACGAACACCGACGGCGAAATGATTGCGCTGATCGAGTCCTCGACCTCAGTGTCCTCGCCATTTTCCGTGGTGGCGTCCGGATCGAGCGTTACCGTGGCTGCGATGATGCCGGTACCGGACGCCGTTCCATCCACGCCAACACGATCTCCCGCCGCGATCGGCGTGTCGAAGCCGACAAACTGCGCGTTGGAAACGTCGACCTGAACGCCGTTCACCACGATGGACGTCGGGGTGATCGCGAAGGCGAGGCCATGGAGCTCCACGGAACCCGCCGGCGCCGGCGCGACGCACTCGATCCGAGTCGCGTTCACGTCGCCTGATATGCCGTCGCTGTAGCCATAGACATCGACCGTGGTGCCGAGCGTGATATCGGTCAACGTAGCGCAGCCCGCGACCACGACATCGGTACGCGGGGTGACATAGATTCCGGCAAGCCTGAGACCGGTACCGCCGCTGCCGACCTGCGTGACCGGACCGTACGCGACACGTGTGGCCCGGATGGATCGCGCGACGCCGACGTTCAGCCCGGGGATGACGTACCCGTAGACGCCCGCAACCATTCCAGGCTTCAAATCGCTGGCGGTGCGTCCATCGTGACCGTTGATCGTGATTCCGGCCTGCGACGGATCGAAGGTGATGCCGTTGACGACGACGCCGCCCGCCAGATGGAGAGCCGCTTGCGAATACACTCGCAACCCGGTCCCGCCGCTGCCTACGCCAAAAGCCGCAGACGCAGCCCCCAGCGCCAGAAACGCGGCGAGCGAAGCCTGCCAGATGGGTCGCATGCGGGTCATTTGCGTCTCCTAGTCGATCCTGATGCTCCGGCAGCGGCACGCACGGGCGCGGCTTTCCTCCGCTGTCGCGACGGACCGTGCGACGCGGGGCTGTCTGCCGATTCGTGAAAGAAATACATCCCGATGTTCATTCGTCGCGACGTTTCGCCAGTTACGCGGTCGCGCTCCTCGCACTCGCCGAGCGCGCGGATCAGGCCGCGCGGCGACTTCTTTCCATTCGCGCCGGGTAATTTCGGCAACATGCTCGACCGACGCGCCGGAGAGTTCGAACGAGAAGACGTTCTGCTCCATCATCGATGGCTCGCGCCCCAGGAGGTTTTGCACGCATGCCGCGAGATGGTCATGCATGTTGCGGCCGAAAAAGAAGAGCTTCTGGCTGCGGTCCTTCCGCGAGACGAATGCGGAGATGAGCATTTCGACGCCGCCGTCCCCTGTCTTGCCCGCAACACCCAGACGCACGAGCTCGTCCAGCAAGACGCGGGGGCGCACATCCTTGCTGATGGAGCGGACGAGCCCGTCGAACGATGCCGCGGGCGGGTCCGCGGCACGCGGCAGCACGCGGGGCGAACCGCGCGCATCGAGGTAACGGGGGTCGCTGATCCAGCGAGTCACCACTTCCGAAGCGAGCGGCACCGCAATCGCCTTGGGCTTGTCCTCCGGCGTGTAGCGAATCCGGTGCACGTCCTTGCGATGAACGCCGGACAGGACGCTGACGCGGCTGTCGGTCGGCGGTTCGGCGCGGAGCCGATATTCCGCGTCGGCGACCCGGACATAGGCGGTTTTCAGCAGTTCTTCCGCGGTCCCGAACACCAGGCCCTCCTCGAGGAAAAGCCGCGCGAGCGGACGCAGCAACAACTCGACAGCGGTGATGAAAGCGGCGTCGGGCGTGGACGGCGTGGGACGGCGGCTGGGCACGTGGGAGATTTTTCCACAATCTAGGCGAGTGTCAAGGAAAAGGACCGCGGATATGGATTAATCCGTGGCCTTGCGCCCATGTCAAGGCGTCAGCCGGCGGTTTACCCCATTTGACCCCATTGTCATACGGGCGCCTCCGAAGGGCTTCCCCGAATGAAAAGCCCGATTTCGGGCCAGTTGCCGACGCCTCAACCGTCTGTCGGTTGACCGATGCCCGGGTTGACCGCCTGTCCATTCCAATGGCATATTGTGGGCAACTTTCCCACGTATACGGGCGGACACACGGAACTTCATCCCGGTTCACCAATGGCTTGCCACCGTTGCGGCAAGCCCGTGCGCCGGCCCTAAGGGCGATGACAGGAAATGGGCATGACCGCGCCAAAATCAGACCGCGCAGTGTTGGAGCCATGCGCCGCGAACGGCGCGGCGTTGCGCAACCTAGGCGGTGCCGTACTTGGTTTCGATGGTTACGCCGAGCTGCTTCAGCAATGCCGTCGGCAGAACGCCGCCGGCCTGTACGACGACGACGTCGTTCGCGACCGTCGCCGCACCGTCCTCGCCGACCAGTTCGACGCAGTCGGAAGCCACACTTTTTACTTCGGTCTTCATCCGAACGTCGATGCGCCCCGCGGCCCTCGCGTCCTCGAGGCGCTGCCGGTTGGCCGGCTTGATGCGATTGAACACCTCACCGCGGTAAGCGAGCAGCACCTCCGTTCCGGGCTGCGTGCTGCAGGCAAGCGCGCATTCGACGGCGCTGTCGCCTCCGCCGACCACGAGCACGCGCTTCCCGCGGTACTGCTCCGGCTCGATCAGCCGATACACGACCTTGGACAGCTCTTCGCCGGGCACATCCAGCTTGCGCGGCGTTCCACGGCGGCCGATGGCGAGAAGGATGTTGGCGGCCTCGAACGTTCCGCTCGTGGTTTCGATCCGGTATCCGTTCTCCATCCGCGTCAGTGCCCTCCATGCGCGTGTCGAAATCGATCTTCATCCCGGACCGGTCGACGACGTCCTGCCAGATTCGCAGCAGCTCCTCCTTGCTGATTTCTCCGATCGGCAGGCGACCGACGATCGGCAGGTCGACCGGCGAAGTCATCGCGATCTTGTTGCGGGGGTAGTGCAGGATCGCGCCGCCGAGATCGCGCTCCTGCTCGATGCAGTCGGTAGCGAAGCTTGCGTTCGATCGCGCTGAGCCCGGCCGCGATACCGGCGGGGCCGGCACCGATGATGACGACGTCGAGCGGCATTGCCGCCTTCCGGGAAGCAATGGTCTCGAGGGCTTGCTTCCCCTGCTCCGCCGCTTTGCGGATGAGACCCATGCCGCCCAGTTCACCGGCGATGAAGACGCCGGGAACATTGGTCTCGAAGTTCGGATTGACCCGCGGTATATCGACGCCGCGCCGTTCGCTGCCGAACACCAGCGTGATCGCGGACACCGGGCATGCGGCCGCACAGGCGCCGTGGCCGATGCAAACCGCGGGGTTCGTGAGTTGCGCCTTGCCGTCGATGATCCCCAGTGCGCTTTCGGGGCAGACATTGACGCACGCGCCCGATCCCACGCAGCGCGAGGGATCGACGACCGGATGCAGCGAGACGGGCTCGCTGAGCCCGGCCTTTATCGCCGCCTCGAGTTCCTTTGCGTTGGCCGCGTTGCGACGCACGCGCCGCACGACATGGATCACGACGAACACGGCTACCGGAAGTCCGTAAAGCGCGATGGCGAAGATGTTTATCTCGGGCATGGGACTGATTCCGCATCGATCGCCGGCATGCGGGCCGATCGGCGGATGGAGTTTAGCCGTAATGCACCGACGATGCAGCAACACTCGGCGGCATGCGCGGCGTTTCACGATGCGGCAGCCACGATGTCGCGCGCGGTGTTGCCGTGACGCCTCGCGGACTATCGGATGTCATGACGACGATGATCGCACCCATCGGCACGGTGGCTGACGGCGACGGGACGGTGAAGTCCGCGCGGAGCGCGCGCCCGCGATTCCGCGACCCGCGCTGTCTCGCCACGAGCGCGAAACGCGCCGTGAGGCTGCTGGGACTGGGCCTCCTGGCCGTGCTGGTCGTGCTCGCATGCGTGGCCGCGCGGTCGGGCTGGTTTACCGCGGATTCGGACACCGGATACTGGATCGGCGTGGCCGGCGGTTCGGCGATGCTGCTCCTCTTTACGTACCCGCTGCGCAAGCGCTGGCGCGCAGTGCGCGAGCTGGGCTCGACGCGATTCTGGTTCTCGTTCCACATGACGCTGGGCATCGCCGGGCCTCTGCTGATCATAGTGCATTCCACGTTGCGCTTCGGCTCGGTGAACGCCACGGTTGCCTTTGTTTCGATGGCTCTGGTCGCCGGCAGCGGCGTCATCGGCCGATTCCTCTACGCGCAGATCCACCACGGCCTCTACGGTCGGCGCGCATCGCTCGCAGACTTGCGCGAACGCGCCGGGCTCGACTCTGCGAAGCTGCGCTCCAAGCTCGCCTTCGTGCCCGAGGTCGAGCGCGAGCTCAACGAATTCGCGCGCCGCGCCGAGGAGACCCGCCATACCGGACTCATTCATCCGCTGCGATTCCTGGCGCTCGGCCTGCACGCCGCCGCCGCGCGCAGGCGCTGCACCAAGGAAACGATCGCCGCGCTGCAGCGTGTTGCGGCCCGCGAGCATTGGCGTCCCGAGCAATTGGCGCGACGGATCGAGCGGCGCCAGAAGCTGATCGCAAGGCACCTGTCGGCCGTTCAGCGCGTCGCCCAGTTCGCGGCCTTCGAAAGGCTTTTCTCCATCTGGCATGTTCTCCACGTGCCGTTGGTCTACATGATGGTGCTGTCGGCCGTTGCCCATGTTGTAGCCGTCCATATGTACTGACGATGGAGCGAAATGGGACTCGGACCATGGCGACTTCTCCTTGGCTTGGCAATGGGATGGCTCGCGATGACGGCAGGAGCGCAATCGCTGGAGGGCGTCTTGATGCCAGGCAAGGTCATTTCCGGGCACGCGAAATTCGAAGAACAGTGCGCGAAATGCCACGTCAAGTTCAGCAAGGAAGCCCAGGACGGGCTGTGCAACGACTGTCACAAGGAGATTGCCGGTGATCTCCGCAACCAGCACGGCTTTCACGGCCGCCTCGCGCCGCAGGCTTGTCGAACCTGCCACACCGACCACAAGGGACGCGAGATGAACATCGCGCCGGTCGCGGAGAAGGGCTTCGATCACACGAAGACCGGATTCGCGCTTGCCGGTGCGCACGCGAAGGAAGCCTGCCGCGGCTGCCACCTCGCCGGCAAGAAATATCGCGCTGCGCCCGACACCTGCAACGGCTGTCACCGCAAGGACGACCGGCACAAGGGAAATCTGGGTCCGCAATGCCAGGACTGTCACTCGGAGGCCACGTGGAAGGACACCCGCTTCGATCACGCCCGCACGAAATTCGCCTTGTCGGGCAAGCACGTCGACACGAAGTGCGCGAGCTGCCACGCGAACGAAAAGTACAGGGACACGCCGCTGACGTGCTCGGGCTGCCATCGCAAGGACGACCGGCAGCATCGGGGGCGGCTCGGCGAGAAATGCGAGACCTGTCACGTGGCCAGCGGCTGGCGGGACGTTGCGGCATTCGCGCATGACCGGGACACGCACTTCCCGCTGCGCGGAAAGCACCACACGGCGAAGTGCGAAAGCTGTCACAAGTCGACCACGGGCTTGGTCAAGCTCCCGAGTACCTGCATCGGATGTCACCAGGCCGACGACAAGCACAACGGTACGCTGGGCACCGCGTGCGGCGACTGTCATACCGAGCAGAACTGGCGCGAGGCGAAGTTCAACCACGATCTGTCCAGATTCAAACTGCTTGGCAAGCACCGCGACATCGACTGCAAGCAGTGCCATCGCGACCCGGCGAGCTACCGGAGCGCGCCGCTCGAATGCGTCGCGTGCCACCGCAAGGACGACACGCACAAGGGACGCTACGGGGAGGCTTGCGGCGCGTGCCATTCCGCCGTGAGCTGGCGCGACATCGTGTTTCAGCACAACCGCGACACCAAGTACCTGCTGGTCGGGCGCCATGCGACGACCAAGTGCGAGGCCTGCCACGTCGGCAACGTTTACAAGGACAAGCTGTCGAGCGACTGTTACGCCTGCCACAGCAGGGACGACAAGCATCGTGACCAACTCGGCCGGCAATGCGAGCAATGCCACGACGCCCAGGACTGGAAGAAGACGGTTCGCTTCGACCACGCGAAATCGCGCTTTCCGCTGCTGGGGATTCATTTGCGCACTGAGTGCAAATCCTGCCACGTGACGCCTGCCTTCAAGGATGCGCGCCGCGAATGCATCGCCTGTCACGTGAAAGACGACCAGCACAAAGGACGACTCGGCGCGGAATGCAGCACGTGTCACAACGCCCGTGCGTGGAAGATCTGGGACTTCGACCACACCCGACGCACCCGCTATCCGCTCGAGGGCGCCCACGCCAAGGTAGCGTGCGTCGCCTGCCACACGATGCAAGGCGAAAAGATCGCGGCGCTCCCGACCAATTGCATCTCCTGTCATTCCACCGACGACGTGCACGGCGGCAACTTTGGCGCCCAGTGCGAGCGCTGCCACACGGTGCGTTCGTTCAAGGACATGAAAGCCTTCGGCCCGCGCACATCGTCGCGATCAGCGCCCGATGCCGTATTGCCCGGGACGGGAACGCGCCAATGACGGCGTTCATGACGCGCACGCGCCGGATACCGTGGCTTCGCCTCACCGTCATGGGTGCAGCGATCGCCATCGGCGCGGCGCTGACCAACGTGCTGGCGTGGGGTCAGACCCCGCCGGCGCCAGCCGTCGTGGCGCCGAGCCCTGCGCCGTCGAACCGCGTCTCGACGCTTCCCGGACCTGATGCGGTCGCCGAGCACTGGACGACCGGGTTCCCCCTCACCGGTGCGCACGAGCGAACCCGCTGCGAGAGCTGCCACGTGCGGGGCGAATTCAAGAACACGCCGAAGACCTGCACCGGCTGCCATACCGCCGCGGCCCGCATCAGCGCGGTCGTCATCACGTCGTCGCATCCGCCGGTCACGCAGGAGTGCTCGGTGTGCCACAACACGCTGTCATTCGCCGGCGCGCAATTCGACCATGCGGGCGTCGTTCCGGGGACGTGCGCGACTTGCCACAACGGCACGAGCGCGACGGGGAAACCTTCCGGCCACCTCGTCACGTCCGCCTCGTGCGATTCCTGCCACAGCACGTTCACGTGGGTCACGGTGCGATTCGACCACGCGGGCGTGACGCCCGGGAGTTGCGCGAGCTGCCACAACGGTGCGCGCGCCACCGCCCAGCCGGGATCCCACATACCGACCAGCCTCGCCTGCGACACCTGCCACTCGACACGGGCCTGGGACCCGGCGCCGATGAACCATGTCGGCATCGTCAACGGCTGCTCGAACTGTCACGCGACGGGACTCGCGTTTGCGGGCGTGAAGCCCGTGTCTCCGCCGGGCACGCACATTCCGACCGGTACCTCCGCCTGCGAGAGCTGCCATTCCGCATCGGCATTCTCGAGTTTCGCCGGCACGCCGATGAACCACGCACCCGTCGCCGGCGTGCCCTGCGCAATTTGTCACGAAGCCGGCCGGAGCTTCATCGGCGTCAACATCGTCACGCGGCCGACGCCGGCGCAGGACGCCAACCACCCGGTTTCGGGCGATTGCGGCAGCTGCCACACGTCAACGACGTCGTTCGGCGCCGGTGTAGCAACGCAGGCGGCCGGCCACATTCCATCCAGCCAGCCGTGCGCTTTGTGCCACACCGCGCCGGGCAACTACGCCATCGGAACGATGAACCACGCCGGCATCGCGAGTGGGTGCGCGACATGCCATTCGAGCGGCTTGAACTTCGCCAACGTCGTTCCCGTGTCGCCCCCGCCGTCGCACATCCCGACATCGCAACCCTGCGAGCTCTGCCATTCACCCGGCAAGTTCACCAACTTTGCCGGCGGCGCCATGAACCATGCGGGCGTCAGTTCCGGATGTGCCAGTTGCCATGCCGTCGGCAAGAGCTTCTTCGGCGTCTCGATCGTCACGCCGCCTCCAACGCACGTTCCGGTCGGCACCGCGGCCTGCGAGAGCTGCCACGCCGCAGCGATATTCACGAGTTTCGGCGGCACGCAGATGAACCACGCGCCGGTTGCAGGCGTTGCCTGCGCGACCTGCCACGAAGCCGGCAAGTCCTTTGTCGGCGTCGCCATCGTCACGCGGCCCACGCTGACACAGGACGCCAATCACCCCCAATCGGGCGAGTGCGGCAGCTGCCACAACTCCACGACGTCATTCTCCGCCGGCGTCACCGCCCAGCCTTCCAATCACATCCCCACGAGCCAGCCCTGCGCGTCGTGCCACACGGCGCCGGGGAATTATGCGGTCGCCACGATGAATCACGCCGGCATCACCGCCGGCTGCGCCACGTGCCACTCGACCGGGCAGAGTTTTGCCAACATCGTTCCGGTCGCGCCGCCGCCCACGCACTTGCCGATTTCGCAGCCGTGCGAGCTCTGTCACTCGCCCGCCAAGTTCACCAACTTTACCGGCGGCACGATGAACCATGCGGGCATCTCTTCCGGTTGCGACAGTTGCCACGCCAGCGGCAAGAGCTTCTTCGGCGTGACGATCGTCACACCGCCCGCCACGCACATACCGTTCGGTGGGTCGTCCTGCGAGAACTGTCACGCGCCGGCCAAATTCACGAACTTCGGCGGCACGGCCATGAATCACGACGCCGTCTCCGGCGTTGCGTGCGCCACGTGTCACGAAGCCGGTAAGAGCTTCTACGGCGTCAAGATCGTTACCCGGCCCACGCTGGCGCAGGACAAGAATCACCCGCAATCCGGCGAATGCGGCAGCTGCCACAGCTCCACCACGTCGTTCTCGTCAGGCGTCATCACCCAGCCGGCGAACCACATCCCGACGACGCAGCTCTGCGCGCTGTGTCACACGACACCCGGCAATTTTGCCGTCGCCGCGATGAACCACACCGGCATAACGACCGGATGCGCCGCCTGCCACTCGTCAGGCCTGAGCTTCGCCAACGTCACGCCCGTCTCGCCACCGGCGACGCACATACCGACGTCGCAAGCCTGCGAGCTCTGCCACTCGCCCGCCAAGTTCACCAATTTCAGCGGCGGAGCAATGAATCACGCCGGCATCACGTCCGGATGCACCAATTGCCATGCCAGCGGCAAGAGTTTCTTCGGCGTCACGATCGTGACGCAGCCCGCGACGCACATTCCCATGGGCACCGCCGCCTGCGAAAGCTGCCACTTGACGACCGCGTTCACGAGCTTCGGTGGCACGAAGATGAATCACGCGCCGGTGGCCGGAGTCCCCTGCGCAACTTGCCATGCCAGCGGCAAGAGCTTCTTTGGCGTGACCATCGTTACGCCGCCGGCCACGCATCTCCCGTTCGGCAGCTCGGCATGCGAGACCTGCCATGCCCCGTCGGCATTCACGAATTTCGGCGGCACGGCGATGAACCACGCCGCCGTCGCCGGCGTTGCGTGCGCTACTTGCCACGAGGCCGGCAAGAGCTTCTACGGCGTCACCATCGTCACGCGGCCCACGCTGGCGCAGGACAAGAACCACCCGCAAACCGGGGATTGCGGGACCTGCCATTCGTCGACCACGTCGTTCGCTGGCGGCGTCACGGGTATGCCGGCCAACCACATCCCGACCAGCCAGGCTTGTGCGCTGTGCCACACGACGCCGGGCAACTATGCCATCGCAACGATGAATCACACGGGCATCAGCAGTGGATGCTCGACCTGCCATGCCAGCGGATTGAGCTTCGCCAATGTGGTCCCCGTATCGCCGCCGGGAACGCACGTGCCGACGTCGCAGCCCTGCGAGCTGTGTCACTCGCCCGCCAAGTTCAACAATTTCGCCGGCGGCGCGATGAATCACAGCGGAATCGCCTCGGCGTGTGCAGGTTGCCACGCCGCGGGCAAGAGTTTCTTCGGCGTGACGATCGTCACGCCGCCCGCCACGCACATCCCGTTCGGCGGGTCCGCCTGCGAAAGTTGCCACGCCGCGTCGAAATTCACGAACTTCGGCGGCACCGCGATGAACCATGCCGGCGTCTCCGGCATCCTGTGCGCCACGTGCCACGAGGCCGGCAAGAGCTTCTACGGCGTCACCATCGTCACGCGGCCCACGCTGGCGCAGGACCCGAATCATCCGCAATCCGGTGAATGCGGCAGCTGCCACAGCTCGACGACGTCGTTCTCGACAGGCGTTGTAACGCAACCGGCGAATCACATCCCGACCACGCAGCTCTGCGCGCTGTGTCACACGACGCCCGGCAATTTCGCCGTCGCGGTGATGAACCACACGGGCATCACCGGCGGATGCGCGACGTGCCACTCGCCTGGCCTGAGCTTCGCCAACGTGGTGCCCGTGTCGCCGCCGCCGACGCACATTCCGACATCGCAGGCCTGCGAGCTCTGCCACTCCCCCGCCAAGTTCACCAATTTCAGCGGCGGCGCGATGAACCACGCGGGGATCACGTCGGGATGCACGAATTGTCATGCGGCCGGCAAGAGTTTCTATGGGGTGACGATCGTCACGCAGCCGGCGACGCACATTCCGATCGGCACTGCCGCGTGCGAAAGCTGTCACTCGCCGGCCAAGTTCACGAACTTCTCCGGCACGGCGATGAACCACGCGCCGGTCGCCGGCATGACCTGCGCCGCCTGCCACGAGGCCGGCAAGAGCTTTTACGGGGTCACCATCGTCACGCGACCCACGCTGGCGCAGGACGCGAACCATCCGCAAAGCGGGGAATGCGCCAATTGCCACAGTTCGACGACGTCGTTCTCGTCCGGCATCACGTCGATGCCGGCGAACCACATCCCGACGACACAGACCTGCGCGCTGTGTCATACAACGCCGGGCAACTTTACCGTGGCGACGATGAACCACGCCGGCATCACCAATGGCTGCGCTCTTTGCCATTCGAGCGGATCGAGCTTTGCCAACGTCGTCCCCGTCGCGCCGCCGCCAACGCACGTGCCCACCGCCCAGCCGTGCGAGCTCTGCCACTCGCCGTCGAAGTTCAATAATTTCGGCGGTGGGACGATGAACCACGCCGGCATTTCTTCCGGATGCGCCAATTGCCACGGCGCCGGCAAGAGCTTCTATGGCGTGACGATCGTCACGCCGCCGGGCACGCACATTCCGGTCGGCACCGCGGCCTGCGAGGGCTGCCACGCGCCGGCGAAATTCACGAATTTCGGCGGTACGACGATGAACCACGCGCCGGTCGCCGGCACGGCCTGCGCCACTTGCCATGAGGCCGGCAAGAGCTATTTCGGCGTCGCCATCGTCACGCGTCCCACGCTCGCGCAGGATCCCAGCCACCCGCAATCCGGCGAATGCGGGAATTGCCACACGTCCACCACGTCGTTCACGACCGGCATCACGACGATGCCGGCCAATCACATCCCGACCACGCAGCCCTGCGCGCTGTGTCACACGACGCCGGGCAACTTTGCCATTGCCACGATGAACCACGCGGGCATCACGAGCGGATGCGCGACCTGCCATGCGACGGGCCTCAGCTTCGCCAACATCAAACCCGTCTCGCCGCCACCGACCCACGTGCCGACATCGCAAGCCTGCGAGCTCTGCCACGCGCCGACCAAATTCACCAATTTCAGCGGCGGCACGATGAACCACGCAGGCATCACGTCCGGATGCGCGAATTGCCACGCCAGCGGCAAGAGCTTCTATGGGGTCACCATCGTGACGCCGCCCGCCACGCACATTCCGGTCGGCACGGCCGCCTGCGAGACTTGTCACGCGCCCGCCAAGTTCACGAACTTCGCCGGCACCGCGATGAACCACGCACCGGTTGCAAGCACGACCTGCGCGACATGCCACGCGGCCGGCAAGGCGTTCTATGGCGTTACGATCGTCACGCTGCCGGCCACCCTCCATATACCCAATCCGTCCAGCCTCGACTGCAAGGGATGCCACTCGTCGACGACATCGTTCAAGACGCACTCGATGAACCACTCGGGAATCTCGAGCAACTGTACGAGCTGCCACGGCGGCCAATTCCCCGACGTGCGCAGCAAGCCGAAGGATCACCCCCCGACGACCGCCGATTGCTCGCAATGCCACAGCACCCAGTCGTTCGACAAGCGACTCCTGCTCAAGACCGCCGCGACTTTCGCCACTGGGCGCAGAGTCGACAAATCCAACGGCTCCGCAGACCCTGCCGAATTCCGCCCAACCCTCCGGCGCGCCGGGATCGCCGTCGCGCGCACGCGGCGCGGTCCATGTCGGTGTGATGCCGGGGAGCTGCACGAGCTGCCACAACGGAAAGAGCGCGCCCGCGCGTCCGGCCCGGCACGTGGCGACGCTCCTTGCGTGCGACTCGTGTCACCGGACGACGGCATGGGTCCCCGCGAACTACACGCACACCGGCGCGGCCCCCGGAAGTTGCGCGTCGTGCCACAACGGCACGGGCGCGACCGGAAAGCCGGGGAATCACTTCGTGACGATGCGAACCTGCGACACCTGCCACCGGACCACATCCTGGCGTCCACTCGTTCCCTATCGGCACCTGTCGCCGCTCTACCCCGCGAACCATCCAAGCGTCGGCTCCTGCACGGTCTGCCACGCGGGCAACAGCGAGCTGGTGACATGGCGCTACCCGAATCTCAAGCCAGGTTGCGCAGGCTGCCATGGTCCGGATTTCCGCGGCGGCATACCGCGGAATGCAACACCGCCCGCGCGGACGGCGCCGGTCCCGCGCGGACAGTAGATGACCAGCACGACATCGAAGCGGACCTCCTGGTTCTGGCGGCTTGCGGTCGCGGCGAGCCTGTGGCTCGCCGCCATCGCCGCATCGGCACAGATCCTCGACAGGGTTGACGTTAATGTCGTCGGCAACGACGCAGTGTTGCGGATCGAGTTCAATGTGCTGGTCCAGTACCTGCGCAATGTGCCGGCCAGCCATGGCGCCGCGGTGCGCATCTACTTCCAGATCACCGGCGCAAACGACCAGGGCGCGGGCATCGTCGAGGAAGAACGGCGCGCGCAGCCCGACAAGCTGCTGCCCCAGTTTCGCGTCACTTATCCTGCGCAGCTGCCCGGCATCCAGCGCTACATCGACGTCGTGTTCGACGCCGCGGTCGATTTCCGGGTCCAGCCCGAGGGCAACAACCGTTTCCTCGTCTACGTTCGGCTGTCGCCGGAACAACTGGAAAAGCTTCGCGCCGCGAGGTCCGCTGGCCGCGCCGCGCCCGCGGCGACCACGCCCACCGCGGCTCCGCCTGCGACAGCGCCGCAAGTGACCCCACCGGCCGCGACGCCGCCGCCCGCGCCTCCGCCGACGGCAGCGGCGACAGTCGCACCGTCGGCCGTGCAGCCGCCCGTGACTGCTCCTCCCGCGGCGGCTCCTCCGCCAGCGCCACCTGTTTCGGGCGCACCGACCACAACGCCACCCGCCGTGGCCGCACCGATCACAGCGCCACCTGCCGTGGCCCCAGCGACCACAACGCCGCCCGCCGTGGCCGCACCGATCACAACGCCACCTGCCGTGGCCCCAGCGACTACAACGCCACCCGCCGCGGCCGCACCGATCACAACGCCACCCGCCGTGACCGCACCGACCGCAATGCCTCCGGCGCCGGCGACTACGGCGCCCCCCGTCGCGTTGCCGCCTCCCACCGTGTTGACCGCTCCCGCCACCGACGTCGACAAGCAGGCGGCGACGGACATCGCTGATGGACGCGGAGCGCTCGCGATCGGCGACAACGCGAGGGCCATTGTCGCGTTCGGCCGCGCGCTCACGCTGCCGTCGAACGCTTATTCGCAAGAAGCGCAGGAGCTGATCGGCGTGGCCCGGGAACGCAATGGCGAACTCGCAAAGGCCCTCGCCGACTATCAGCAGTATCTCAAGCTCTACCCTGATGGACCCGGCGCTGTGCGCGTGCGCGATCGCATCAGCGGTCTCGCGACTCGCGCGAGCGCGCCGGCAGCCGCGATGCGCCCCATCGCGCTGCCGCCGGCTACGGTTGCGACCGCTCCCGCCACGGATATCGACAAGGAAGCGGCAGCGGATCTCGCCGAGGGACGAACCGCCCTCGCGGCAGGCGACAACGAGCGGGCTGTCCTTGCGCTCAACAAGGCGCTCAATCTGCCGCCGAATGCCTACTCGCAGGAAGCGCAGGAACTGATCGGCATCGCCCGCGAGCGCAATGGCGAGATCGCGAAGGCGCTCGCCGAATACCAGCTCTATCTCAAGCTCTACCCGGAAGGGCCGGGGGCCGCGCGCATCCGCGAACATCTCGATGCGCTTGCGGTTCCTGCGATGCCGATGGGCGGCCTGATGCCACCGGAATCGTCGGTCGCGCAGCCCGCCTTCAGCTACTGGGGCAGCTTCTCGCAGTACTACTACGGCGGACAATCGGAAACGACCAACACGCGCACCATCACGACGCCCGCCACGGGCGCCACGACACTCGACACGGCGAAGATTTCCGCGACAGACCAGTCGCAACTGGTCAACAACATCGATCTCACGGCGCGCTATCGCGATGGAAACTGGGATAGCCGAATGGTCGTGCGCGATCAGTACGTTGCGAATTTCCTGAGCAACGGCAACAACAAGAACTGGTTGAATGCGCTCTACGCCGAGACGCGCTATCTGCCCAGCCAGCTGATGGCGCGAATCGGCCGGCAGTCGTCGACGAGCGGCGGCGTGCTCGGGCTGTTCGACGGCGCCGTGGGCAGTTGGGGGTTCTCGCCGAATTATCGCGTCAACGCGGTCGTGGGCCAGCCGGTCGACAATCCGTTCAACACGACATCGACGTTCTATGGCGCGAGTCTCGACGTCGACAAGGTCGGCGACCGCTTCAGCGGAAGCGCATTCGGCATCCGCCAGGTCGCCGCGGGTGCGACCGACCGCCTGGGGCTCGGCGGCGAGCTGCGCTATTTCGACAGCGCGCGAAATGTCTACTCGCTCCTCGACTACGATCCGCTGTTCCACGCCGTCAACATCGGCATGGTGCAGGGAACCTGGCAATTCCCGACGCTGACGACCGTCAACGCGTTGCTCGACTATCGGCGCGCACCGACGCTGCAGCTGACCAATGCGCTCATTGCGTATCCAAACATGTCGCTCTCCACGCTGATCCAGCAGCAAGGTGTCGACGCCGTTCGCAGCCAGGCCAAGGAATTGACACCCATCACCAAGCAGGCCCTATTCGGCGTCACGCAACAGATATCGGCGCAGTGGCAACTGGGCCTCGATGTGCGCTGGTCATCGCTCACCGGCACGCCGCCGTTCCAGGGGCTCGCCGCAGCGCCCGCCACCGGAAGCGTGTGGACGTACACGGGTCAGGCAATCGCAAGCGGGCTCGCGAAGCTGCAGGACATCCTGATCTTCAATGCCGGCGTGCTGAACGGCACCCAGTTGCGCGCGCAAAACGCCGGTGTCGATTATCGATTCGTTCCGCTGGGCGGCCTGACGCTGGAGCCGATGTTTGCCTGGTACCATCAGACCGCCAATCAGGGACCGAGCCTGACCCGGTTGTCGCCGGGGCTGCGCCTGTCCTACCGGATTGCCCAGCGGTTCGCGATCGAAGGCCAATTCGCGCTGGAGCGCACGACGACCACCGGCGACCTGATCAACGACACCGTCCAGCGCTATTTCTACTATGTCGGCTGGCGCTGGGATTTCTGACCGCACGAAGGTGCAAGACATGCCGCTCACCAGGACAACTTTCATCATTGCCATCGGCGTCGCCGTCGCCGCCGGCGTGCTCATCGGAAGCACGGCGACTTCCTACCTGAATCGTGCGCCAACGGGCCCCGACGTTGCTACGGCGGCGACGCCACGGCGCCGGCTACTGCCGTGCTTCCGCCATCCCGGCCGGCGGCCACAATGAACGGAAAGGCGTCGCTGACAATGCAGGAAGCGGCGGACCGGTTGTCGCTGCGTCTGATGACGGAGGGAGGAAGTGCCGATGACTGGGCACTGCTGGCGCGCAGCTTTGTCGAATTGCGGCAGTATCCGCAGGCCGTACACGCCTTTGACGAAGCTCTGAAGAAGTCCCCCAACGACGCGCAGTTGCGCAAGGACGCCGATATGGCCCGGAGCGCGGCAGCAGCCCCGCCGGCCGCCCGCTAACTTCGTCGCCGCAGTTCAGCGGCCCCGTCGCGCATCTTTAGGCGGCTGCCGCGACGACCATGTCCGCCACCACCGGCGGCGACCACATCGTATTCACGGCGATGTTCAAGCCGTGGCCGCGGACGTGGTGCCACCATCCTCCCGGGACGAAGAGCGCGTCGCCCCGGATGAGTTCGACGACGACGACGTCGGCATCGGCGAAGGCAGGAAATGTGTCGAGATCGGGGTGCTCGACGTCGACCTGGCTGTAGTAGTACTCGGGAAATGCGCGCGGATAGACCTTTTCGGTATCGTCGGGCGACACGAGCGTCCAGGTCTTGCGTCCCTCCATCATGAAGACCAGGTTGTCGTAGGCGTCGTAGTGCAGCGGTGTGACCTGGTCGCCGGGACCGATCCACAGCGCCGTCTTGTCGCAGTACACCCAGTCGAGACAAGCAGGCCGCGGCAGATCTGCGAGCAGCTCGGGAAACGTCACGGCGAGATCGAGCTGGGCAAGATAGCGCGAAGCGCCTGCAGGCTTCTTGATCGTCCGGTCGAGAAACGCCGTGACGCTCGTCCACTCGTGCTGGACGCCATCGCCCGCGGGATCGCCAAAGATATTGTCGCCGCGGGGAATCTCTACGGGAATCCGCCGCTCACCCACGCGCCGTCGCAGGTAGTCGACGCTCCATGGCGCACCGGCATCCCGTGAGTTGCATAGGCCTTCGATGATGACCGGCCGAGATGGGCGCACGTAGCGCTCGAAGAATTTGCTCGCGCCGAGCGGCGGCGTTCGTTCGACGGTCGTCACTTCAGGACGAAGCGGCCGGGGTCGTTCGGATTCATGAGGTTCCGGGCGCGCTCCGCCACCAGCTCCTTGCGGATCTGCCGTTCGACGTCGGGGTCGAGCACGGCCTGGCGAAATGCGTCGACGCAGTACACCGCGTGACATGCCTCGCCGATCTCCAGCGGTCCGACCACCGCGCCCGGAAGCGACTTGAAGACCTGCGCGGCGGCCCGCTCGGGCAGCTCCTCGCGGAAGAACCAGCCCCACTCCATCCGTTGTCCGGCGCAGTGTTCGAGCACACCGGGGCGCGTGGCGGCATCGCGCGCGTCGCGCAGCTGCATCGCCAGCGCCATGCCCGCCGCCAGGTCGGCGACGACGAAGACGCGAAGCAGGACCAGGTCGAACCTGACCCGGACCCTCCGAAACTCGTCCTCCACTTCACGTCGCTCCAATGAATCGCAAAGCGCATCCTCGAGGAGGCGCACCTCGACCTCGGCCTCGATATCTTCGAGCGTCAGCTCCGTCTGCGCGAGCCATTTGAGCGTGGCGTCGACGCTCGCGAGCCCCAATTCCTCGCGAAACGCGTCCACACCATGCTGCAATGCATCGCGGTCGACAGTAACGCCCTGTGCCCGCGCGACAAGGCGGACAGCATCATCGAGTTCGAGTTGCGCCTCCGCGTCTTCCCACGCTCCGTTCAGCTTGAGGTGACGAACGACGCGGTCTCCGCTTCGGGCCGCGCTCCGCGGTTCGCCCGGGCGCTCGCGCGGCGCCCGCTCCCGTGCCTGAAGCGCCGCCTTCATGCAGCGTGCAGCGCGCGCTCGCCTGCCGGACGCGCTACCTCGATCGAACGGTTCGAAGCCGCCGCAACGGAGACGAAATAGCCGTTCGACCAAAGATGCTCGGCAATCGTGAACCATTCGTCCGTGGTGATGGGCACCCCCGTTCGCTGCGCGTAGCGGCCCACCTCGTCGACGGTCCTGGGCGCCTTGTTCACGTACTTGAGCAACGGCGCAACTTCCGCCGACAGAATCACCGCGCGGGTTGCGACGATGTTGGATAGCACGAGCTCGTCCTCCGCGCCGTTCGGCAGGATGCGGCCGATGACATGCGGAGAAAGCGCCAGCACCGTGTCCTTCGAGAACGTTCCCTGGTGGGCGAGAGGCAGCAGCGACGGCTGCTCCCTGTCGGCGACAAAGACGTGGTCGCGCTCGACGCTGCGCATCAGCGCGGCGACGCCCGGTACCTCGAGGATGCACGGCGCCTCGTCCAGGATTTCCTGCGGCGATTGTTCGACGGATTCGAGATAGCGCAGCCGCTCGTCAGCGGTCAGGATGCAGCCGTAGAGCAATGACGACGGCGTCTTGCAGCGGGCGAGCACCCAGCCGCCCTCGATCGTGTCGAAATCGAGTTCGCGCATCGAGAACTTTTCGATTAACGAGTACGAGAACGGCGTGACCGGACTCATGCCGCCGTCGAAGTAAGGGATGAGCTGAGATTCCCCGAGGCGGTCGATGCCCTGGTTGCTGCCCTGCACCGAACACAGCATCGGCTCGGTGATCGGACGATACTCCGGCGCGATGTCGAGATAGTGATCGGCCCATGGAACCGGCTCCAGCCCGAATGCGCCGAGCGCCTTGTAGATGGCCTGTGACGGCGAGACCGTGAAGGGCTCATTGGTGAAGCTCAGGAGCTCCGGAAACGCCCGCTTCAGCGCGCGAAGCTTCTTGATCGTGTAGAGGAAGCGCGCGCGTGTGTCGCCGGGAAACCCGGGAATGAGCCCCGACTGGACGATGATGCCGTTTTCGAGGAACAGGCGCAGCGCGTCCAGGTTGTCGGCCTCCGTGCGGCGCTTGTTCATCAGCGTGAGCGTCGTGTCGGACATCGACTCGATGCCGACATTCACCCACCGCAGTCCCGCGCGCTTGAGCAGCGCCAGCGTGTCCGCGTCGGTCTGCGCGCGCATGAACCCGCCCCATTCGAACTTGAGGTTGCGTTCCAGGACGCCCTCGGCAAAGGCGCGCAGCCGCTTGACGCTGCCGTTCAGCAGCGAGTCCGTGAACAGCACCTCGGAAAAGCCGTAACGCCGCTGCATGTCGGCCAACTGCTCGACGGCCTGCAGCGGTTCGAGGATGCGGATGCGCCGCCAGAACACCCATTCGCTGCAGAATGTGCAGCGATCCGTACATCCGCGCGAAAGCTGGTAGAGCACCGTGGTGCTGTCCGGCGACAGCGCATAGGCCGGCAGATCCATCGCATCGTAATCCGGCGCCGGCAGCTCCCTGATTTTCAGCAGGTCCGGCGGTTCCTCGATCGGGGCCGACGGATTGCCCGACGTCATGGCACCCGGCACCGGGACGATCGCACCGCCGCGGCCGTAGCCTTCGTAGAGCGAGGCAAAGGTCTCCTCGCCCTCCCCTTGCACGACGGCGTCGAACAGTCCCGCTTCGAGCCCCAAGCGTGCCGACGCGACACTCTCCGTCACCTGCGGGCCGCCGGCGACGATCGTCGGCGGATGCGCACGCCGCTTGAGGATCGCGGCGGCCATGAGCGTGGTCAGGTAGTTGGACGACCAGACGCTGAACCCGATGAACCGCACGTCGGGTATTTGCGCGAGTGCGGCGCGCAGGTAGCGCTCCATCCCGCCTAAGTATTGCGCGAGCGCGCTCACGTCGATCAGCCGCTCGGCGCAATAACGCTCGAAATCGTCGTCCGCGCCACCGAACAAAGCCGTTCCGTTTTTGTAAGCGTTGAGCAGCTTGAGCGCGAGCGGCAGGTCGGGCACATCCATCACATAGGTTTCGCCGAACGCGCCGATGGAACGAAACGTCGGCGCGAAGACGGAAGGCACAGCCAGGCGCAAGTCGAGAAAGTCGAAGTCCTGGCAGCCTTTCGAGCGCAGGTAGCCCAGCAGCGCCGCAGCACCCGCTGGCGGGCCGATCACCGTGTACGGCGGGACGATCGCCAGCACGTTGGGTTTCCACGCCACGCGGCCCTTCGCGGCAGCACGCGACGTCATCGCTTGGCCAACCGTCGAACGATGCGGGGAGCGGCCGGCGGCGATGCTATCGCTGCCACGAGGAATCCGGCCGCCTCGAGCGCGGCCATGAGGCTTCGCACATCTGCCTCGGAGGCGCCGCCCGCGTGCGCACAGGCGTCGGCATAAGTGACCCGGTGCGGCGTGGCCGCGATCCAGCGGCACAGCGGCACGAGAGCCACGTCGATATCGAGTTCGCCGGTACCCGCCGGCGTCTTGATCCGCAGCAGGGTTTGCGTAGCCACCGGCGCGGCGCGTTCGATGCTGAGCGTCGCGCCATGGGCGCGTTGGAACACAAGCAAGTCGGGCGGCGCTCGGTCACGCATGAAGTGGTTCAGCAGGAGCTCTTCCGGATCGAGTTGCAGACGGGTCGCGAGTTTCTTGAAAGCATCCACGGCTTCCGTGCGCAATTCGCCCGGACGAAAGAGCCCGACGCAGGGAGCGCGCCATTCCGGCCGCTCGCCCAGCTGGCTGAAGAGTGCCGTGATGAGGACCTCCACGAACGACGGCGGACTCAACTTGAGCAGCAGCGTCACGGACGGTTCGTGCTTCCCCACCTCCTGCGTGCAATGCCATACGCCGCGCGGCACGAACAGCACGGAGCCGGGCCGCATCTCGATGCGCTCGAGCGCCGGCGCCGCTGGCGGCTGCTCCCGCGTGCGGTCGCCGTCCGTGGTCGCGATCCCGAACGCGCGCGGCGTCGCGGTCTCGAACGACGCTAGCGGAAACGCGATGTCCTCGTTGGCACCCAGCAACCAGACCTTGGTTCCTTGCAGCTGGATGCTGATCACGTCGAACGCGTCGTAATGCAGTCCGAGCGCCGCATCCGCGCCGGCGGGCGAGAAGCTCATCACCGCCTCGATCGCCTCCACGCCCGTGAAGTCGAGCAGCCGGTTTGCGCCCGAGCCGCTGGCGGGGAGTCCGAATTCGCCCAGCAGCCCATCGATCTGCTCTTCGAGCTCGGGGACCAGAGGTTTGAGATCGCCGCACAGGATCGAGAGGCCGACGTCGTACGCGCACAACGCCTGCGCGGGCGTCAGGTGATCGATCGACTGCAGCGTGCGCACGGCCTGCTTGCCTCGGCGCAATGGGGGCGCCGTGGCGGAGAGTCCGTAAGCGCTGATCTTGGCGGGCTCCAGCGCCAGCACCTGCGCAACGTCTTGCAGTTCGGAAATGCCGGTGATGGAGCGCAGGCGCCCGACGTCACCATGTTCGACGAGCCAGGCGCCGGTCCTCCAGCGGTCGAGCAACAGGGACGAGTTGCGCGGGAACAGCGTCGCCGCCGTCAGGCGCGAAGGAACCTCGTAAAGCACGGACTCTCCGATGCGGCGTGTTCCGCCAAAGGACTCATCCCATCTTGCGGATCGCGCCCGAGGGGTCAGACGGACCCGCGTTCGCTACGCCTTGGCCTTTCCGCGAATGGCCGTGACGCCACGAATTGCGGCCTTACCGCGAATTGCGGACACGCCTCGGATCGCCGCCTTGCCGCGAATTGCGGAGACACCACGAATCGCCGCCTTGCCGCGGATCGCGGACACGCCACGAATCGCCGCCTTGCCGCGGATCGCGGACACGCCACGAATCGCCGCTTTGCCGCGAATTGCCGATACGCCACGGATGGCGGCCTTGCCGCGGATCGCGGACACGCCCCGGATCGCCGCCTTGCCGCGAATTGCGGAGACGCCACGAATCGCCGCCTTGCCGCGAATCGCTGACGCACCGCGGATCGCCGCCTTACCCCGGATTGCCGCGCCCTTGCCCGCGCCGGCGCCCGATACCTTGAGTTCCTTGAGTTTGGTCTTTGCCACTGGGTTACCTCCTGGACAGGTTGTGAGGTACAAATGCCCCGCTAGGCTAGCGGCGGATGGCGCGCGATGCAAGTACTTTTCGCCAATCCAGCGCGATCAAATGCGGCGGAGGATGCCTTCGTTGACAAGATCGGTCAGCGCCTGCTGCACTTCCTCCCACCCGAAATCCGGATCCCAGCCGACAGCCGACCCGGCGGTGAATTCCCGCTGTTTCGAAAGCGCCTGCACAAATGCCAATGCGCTCTCCGGAAGCGAGGCCGCGGACTGCCCGCTGTACAGGAACACCTCCGACTGGCCGGGCACACGATGCGACGGGCCGACCACGTAGCGAACCGGCGCGCGCGTCATGGCGCCGAGACGCTCGTCCGGTTGCACGGCGCCGTCCTGCTGCGATTCCTGCGCGGGCTGGGCATGAACGGCGGTGGACGCTGCCCAGCGCTGATGGATCAGCCTCGGGTCCAGTGTGGCGAGCTCGCGGCCGAGCGCCGCCGTCCGCTCGGCAAAAAAGGCGGCGAGGTCGGGAGGGATCGCTCCGCATGCGCGGCTGTCGATGGGCACGGCGGGAACGCCGGCGCGCCACTCGGACTTCCCGATCAGGTGATCGCGAAGCGCGGTCACGATGACGTCGAGAACCGACTGCTGCCCGATCGCCACCGCCAGATGGCATGAGTGTCCTTGCGCGAGCGGCGCGTGCCACGTGCCGGGAGGCATGTAGAGAAAGTCTCCCTCGCTCAGCACGACCTCCTGCAGCTGATCGTCGCGCGGCGGCGCCACCGGTTCACCATCGAACACGCCGACGGTGGCGCCCGCGTCCGGCGGAAGGTCCGGCGACGCCACGAGCGGAACGGCGGAATAGCGCCAGCGCTTCTTTCCGGCGATCTGGAGCACGAAGACGTGATAGACGTCCCAGTGGCCCGCCCAGCCGGCATTGTCCTTCGAGCGAAAGCACAGCACGGTGTCGACAAAGTCCGCGCCGCGCGTGGGCACCTGGAAGCTCGCGCGCAGGTTGTCGAGCAGGTCCGCGAGCTCGGGCACGTGCTCGACGTGCCCCATCGTGGCCAGGCCGGCCTCGTACATGTCGGGGAGCTGCGCCGCGTCGACGTGCACTTCCTTCGACACGCGCACGCCATCCTCGTCCATCGGATACGCAGCCGTCGCTTCGCGCGGCGGGTCCGCATACCAGCGCTCCTCGTCGTAATACCGCGCGAACTTGCCCGGCTTTCCGGGGACGATCAGCGCCTTCTTTCCCCAGAACTCGCGCCTGAATCGCTCGACGGTCATCGGAGCGATGAGATGGGCCAGCGTCTCGTCCAGGGGGTGCAACACGCTTCTTCTCGCTTCCGTCGAAAGGTGCCTGGATTCGGCCAAAGATCAGTAGCGCCCACCGTTCTTCTGCCATCGCCACGCGTCGGCGCAGATGGCATCGAGGTCGCGCGTCGCCCGCCATTCCAGCAGCTTCTGGGCGCGCGTCGGATCGGCATAGTAGCTGGCCACGTCGCCCGGCCGGCGCGGGGCGAACGCCTTGCCGATCCGGCGGCCGCACGTGCGCTCGAATGCTGCGACGACTTCCATCACCGAGTGGCCGCGTCCTGCGCCCAAGTTGAACGTGACGGAACCGTGCGTGCGCGCGAGGTGCGCGAGCGCCATCACGTGGCCTTCGGCCAGGTCCTGCACGTGCAGGTAATCGCGGATGCCGGTACCGTCGGGCGTGGGCCAGTCGTTGCCGTAGATCGAGAGTTCGGGAAATTCGCCGGCGGCGATGCGGCACAGCAGAGGGACGAGATTGTTCGGGCGGCCGCGCGACGCCTCGCCCAGCATGCCCGACGAATGCGCGCCCGCCGGATTGAAATAGCGCAGGATCGCGATGCGCCAGTTGGCGTTGGCCTTTGCCAGGTCGCGCAGGAAATCCTCGACGACTCGCTTGGTGCGCCCATAGACGTTCTGCGGCCGCAACGGAGCATCTTCGGCAACGGGCAAATCGTCCGGCTGACCATAGACCGTGGCGGACGAGCTGAACACCAGTGTGGCGACGCCCGCCTCGCCCATCACCTCGGCCAATGCCAGCGCGCCGCCAACGTTGACATCGTAATAGGCGAGTGGCCGCGCCTGCGATTCGCCGACCGCCTTGAGTCCAGCGCAGTGGACGACGGCGGAAATCGGATGGTCGTGGAAGGCCGCGCGGAGCGCAGCGACGTCGCGGATGTCCGCAGTCACACAGGGAACCGGCCTGCCGGCGAGCGCCTGCAGTCGCGGCAGCACCGCCGGCGTGCTGTTGCTGAAGTTGTCGAGCACCACGGGCGCGTAACCGCCGCGCGCAAGTTCCACGACGACGTGCGAACCCACGTAGCCCGCGCCCCCCGTGACGAGAATGGTCTCCGGCATAACGGTGCGATGCTACACGACGCGCCGCGACGCGGGAAAGAAAAAGCCGGGCGACGAGCCCGGCCTGTTCGTGCGACTCCCGTGGTCGGAGCCTTACTTCTCCACGGTCGCGCCTTCCGGCACCGGTTCCGCATTGGGCCGGTCCATGAGTTCCACCAGCGCCATCGGCGCGGCGTCGCCCTGGCGGAATCCGAACTTCAGGATGCGCAGGTAGCCGCCCGGGCGCGCCTGATAGCGCGGGCCGAGCTCATTGAAGAGCTTGGTCACGATGTCGCGATCGCGCAAGCGGTCGAATGCGAGCCGGCGATTGGCCACCGTCGGCGTCTTGGCCAGCGTGAGCAGCGGCTCCGCGACGCGGCGCAGTTCCTTGGCCTTCGGCAGCGTGGTCTTGATGGCCTCGTGCAGGAAGAGCGAGTTGGTCATGTTGCGCAGCATCGCCAGGCGATGGCTGCTGGTTCGGTTGAGCTTGCGCAGCCCGTGTCTGTGTCGCATGACGAATACCCTTTGTCAGTTGGCGCCGGTTTGCACAGCGCTCGTTCTTGTTCTTTGCTTGTTCTCGAATGTTACGGCCGGTCCAATCCCGCGGGCGGCCAGTTTTCCAGCTTCATGCCGAGCGAAAGCCCGCGCGAAGCCAGCACTTCCTTGATCTCGTTCAGCGACTTGCGGCCCAGATTCGGGGTCTTCAGCAGTTCCGTCTCCGTGCGCTGGATGAGATCGCCGATGTAATAGATGTTCTCGGCCTTGAGGCAATTGGCCGAGCGCACCGTCAACTCCAGGTCGTCCACCGGACGCAGCAGGATCGGGTCGACCTGCGGCGAGCTGCGCTCGGTCGCGGGGACATCGGTGCCCTTCAGGTCGGCGAACACCGACAGCTGCTCGACCAGCACGGACGCCGCAAAACGCACGGCCTGCTCCGGCTCGACGACGCCATTGGTCTCGATGTCGAGCACCAGTTTGTCCAGGTCCGTCCGCTGTTCGACGCGCGCGGATTCGACGGCGTAGCTCACGCGGCGGACCGGCGAGAACGACGCGTCGAGCAGGATGCTGCCGATCGTGCGGCCGCCTTCCGGCTTCACGCGGGCGGTGGCCGGCTGGTAGCCGCGGCCCTTTTCGACGCGGATCTCCATTTCGAGCTTGCCGCCGGCCGTGAGGTGGGCGATCACATGCTCGGGATTGATGATCTCGACATCGTGGTTGGGCTCGATGTCCGCGGCGGTCACCACACCTTCGCCCGATTTCTGGAGCTTGAGCATGACGTGGTCGCGGTTGTGCAGCTTCAGCACCACGCCCTTCAGGTTGAGCAGGACGTCGACGACGTCTTCCTGCACACCGTCCAGCGCGGAGTATTCGTGCAGCACGCCCGAAATCTTGACTTCGGTGGGCGCATAGCCGGGCATCGACGAGAGCAGCACGCGGCGAAGCGCGTTGCCCAGCGTGTGACCGTACCCGCGCTCGAACGGCTCCATGACCACTTTGGCATGGAAAGGCGACGTCGATTGCACGTCGATGATGCGCGGCTTCAACAGGACATTGCTCTGCATGCGGAACCTTTATGGGTTGTTGAACCCGGAACACAAAGTGTCGGCCGCGGCTTTATCCGCGGCCGACGTTTTACTTGGAGTACAACTCGACGACCAGGCTTTCGTTGATGTCCTGGGCGAATTCCGAACGGTCCGGCGCACCCTTGTACGTGCCCGACATCTTCTTCGGGTCGACTTCGACCCACGACGGGAAGCCGACCTTCTCGGCAAGTTGCAGCGAATCCGTGATGCGCAGTTGCGACTTCGACTTCTCCGTCACCGTGACGACGTCGCCTGCCTTGAGCACCGCCGACGGGACGTTGAGGTGCTTGCCGTTGACCATGATCGCGCAGTGCGTCACCAGCTGGCGCGCTTCCGCCCGCGTGGAGCCGAAGCCCATCCGGTAGACAACGTTGTCGAGCCGTGACTCGAGCAGCTGCAGGAGGTTGGTGCCGGTCGAGCCCTTGCGGCGCGCCGCTTCGGCGAAGTAGCGGCGGAACTGGCGTTCCATCATGCCGTACATCCGGCGCAGCTTCTGCTTTTCGCGCAGCTGATTGCCGTAGTCCGACATCCGCATGCCCGATTTCACGCCGTGCTGGCCGGGCTTGGCTTCCAGCTTGCACTTGGAGTCGAGCGAACGCCGCGCGCTCTTCAGGAAGAGATCGGTGCCTTCCCGCCGCGCCAGCTTGCATTTAGGTCCGGTATATCGAGCCATGTATGTCCTTTCGTCCGAAAGTGAAAACCTACTTTCGGCCGGTTTGTTACCTGTGAATCGCCGGCAGAGCCGGTCAATTCACAGCGGAAAATCGTACTTAGATACGGCGACGCTTCGGCGGACGGCAGCCGTTGTGCGGAACCGGCGTCACGTCGGTGATGCTGGAGATCTTCATGCCGAGCGCGTTCAGCGCGCGCACGGCCGATTCGCGGCCGGGCCCCGGGCCCTTGATCCGCACTTCGAGGTTCTTCACGCCGCATTCCTGCGCCGCGCGTCCTGCCGCTTCGGCCGCGACCTGAGCCGCGAACGGCGTCGACTTACGCGAGCCCTTGAAGCCGGCGCCGCCGGACGTGGCCCACGACAGCGCATTGCCCTGCCGGTCGGTGATCGTGATGATCGTGTTGTTGAAGGACGCGTGGATGTGCGCGATGCCCTCGGTCACGTTCTTCTTGACCTTCTTGCGCGCTCTCGCGACGGTTGCCTTTTGCGACGGTTGCTGTGCCATCTTCTATATGTCCTCGTATACGTCCGCTCGTTACCTGCGCGTTACTTCGTTACGCCCTTGGCGAGCGCGACGGTGCGGCCCTTCTTCGGACCCTTGCGCGTGCGGGCATTCGTGCGCGTGCGCTGGCCGCGGACCGGCAGGCCCTTGCGGTGGCGCGAGCCGCGGTAGCAGTTCAGGTCCATCAGCCGCTTGATGCTCATCGTTACTTCGCGGCGCAGGTCACCTTCGACGCTGAACTTGGCGACCTGTTCGCGCAAGCGGTCCATCTCGCCGTCGGAAAGGTCCTTGATCTTGGCCGACGGCGCGATGCCCGTGGCCTTGCAGATCGCCTTCGCGCGAGCGGGGCCGATTCCGTATATCGCGGTCAGCGCGATGACGGTGTGCTGGTGATTCGGGATGTTGACGCCTGCTATCCGTGCCATGTCTTAAGCCTGTCCAATGTTGTAGTCGCGCGCCTGACAAATAAACTGAGTTAACCCTGGCGCTGCTTGTGGCGCGGATCGGTACAGATCACCCGCACGACGCCGTTGCGCCGGATGATCTTGCAGTTGCGGCAAATCTTCTTTACCGAAGCCAATACTTTCATCGTCGTTCCTTTTCTCCGTCCGCCTATTTGGCGCGGAAGGTGATCCGCGCCCGGGAGAGGTCATACGGGGAAACCTCCACCGTCACCTTGTCGCCCGGCAATATCTTGATGTAATGCATCCGCATCTTCCCGGAGATATGCCCCAGGACCACATGCCCGTTTTCCAGCTTGACGCGGAACGTGGCGTTGGGGAGCATTTCGACGACCTCCCCCTGCATCTGGATCGTTTCTTCTTTCGACATCAGCGCGTCGGCAGCCCGCCCTTGAAATTGGCCTTGCGCAACAGGCTCTCGTACTGCTGGGACATGAGATACGCCTGCACCTGCGTCATGAAGTCCATCGTCACGACCACGATGATCAGCAGCGACGTGCCGCCGAAATAGAACGGCACGTTCTTCCACGCGATCAGGAAATTCGGGATGAAGCACACGATCACCAGGTACAGCGAGCCCAGCAATGTGAGGCGCAAAGTGATTTTTTCAAGGTACTTGGCGGTCTGGTCGCCCGGACGATAGCCCGGAATGAATGCACCGCCCTTCTTCAGGTTCTCGGCCGTCTCCTTCGGGTTGTACTGCAGCGCCGTGTAGAAGAAGCAGAAGAAGATGATGGCGCCGGCGTAGAGGAGCTCGTGGACCGGCTGGCCCGGCGCAAGCGTCGCCGCGATGTCGCGCAGCCAGATCGTGTTCTCGCCCGACCCGAACCACTGCGCGATCGTCGCCGGGAACAGGATGATCGACGACGCGAAGATCGGCGGGATCACGCCGGCCATGTTGAGCTTGAGCGGCAGGAACGAGCTCTGGCCCTGGTAGACCTTGTTGCCCACCTGCCGCTTGGCGTAGTTGACCAGGATCTTGCGCACGGCGCGCTCGACGAACACGACGAACGCGGTGACCGCGATGATCAGCACGCCAATGCCCAGCACCAGCGGAATCGAGTACGCGCCGGTACGCGCCTGCTCGAGCGTGAGCCCGATGGCGTTCGGCAGCCCGGCGGCAATGCCCGCGAAGATGATGAGGGAAATGCCGTTGCCCAGGCCGCGTTCGGTGATCTGCTCGCCCAGCCACATAAGGAACATCGTCCCGGTGACGAGCGTGATGGCCGACATCAGCCGGAACGTCATGCCGGGCTCGACGACCAGGCCTGCCTGCGATTCCAGCGCCGACGAAATGGCGAGCGCCTGGAAGAACGCGAGGCCGAGTGTCGCGTAGCGCGTGTACTGCGTGATCTTGCGGCGGCCGGACTCGCCTTCCTTCTTCAGCGCCTCGAGCGTGGGAACGACCACCGTGCACAGCTGCATGATGATCGACGCCGAGATGTACGGCATGATGCCCAGCGCGAAGATCGAGAAGCGCGACAGCGCGCCGCCCGAGAAGACGTTGAACAGCCCGAGGATGCCGTCCTTCTGCGACTTGAAGAGGTCGTCCAGCACCGACGCGTTGATGCCCGGCACCGGGATGTGCGTCCCGATCCGGTAGACAACGAGGGCGAGCAGGAGGAACCACAAGCGCCGCTTGAGGTCGCCGTACCTGTCACCGCTCTTCTGTGCGGGATTGCCAGTAGCCACTTCGCTCTTTCCGTGAGTTGCCTGTTACTTCTTCTGCTTGGCCTTCGGCTCGGTCTTCTCGGCCTTCTTCTCGGTCTTCTCGGTCTTCGCAGCCTTCTCGGCTTTCTGCTCGGTCTTCTTCGCGGCCTTCTCGGCCTTCTGCTCGGCCTTTGGTTCGGCCTTTTGCTCCGCCGCCTTCTGCCAGGCTTTCTGCTCGATTGCCTTAACCTTGCGCGGAGGCGCATCGGCGACGCTTCCGCCGGCCGCTTCGATCGCCGCCTTGGCGCCCTTGGTCGCGAGCACGCCCGTCAATAACTTCACCGGCTTGTCCAGCGTTCCCGTCCTGATGACCTTCACCGTCTTGGCGCCGACAGGAACCATCCCCGCTGCCCTTAACGCGAGCACGTCGATTTCGACGAGCGGCAAGCGGGCCAGGTCCGACAGGCGCACTTCGGCGTTCTCGTTCTTCGCCAACGAGACGAAGCCGCGCTTCGGCAAACGCCGCTGCAGCGGCATCTGGCCGCCTTCGAAGCCGACCTTGTGGAAGCCGCCCGAGCGGGACTTCTGGCCCTTGTGGCCGCGGCCCGCGGTCTTGCCCAGGCCCGAACCGATGCCGCGTCCGACGCGGCGGCGGTTCTTCTTGCTGCCGTCGGCCGGCTTCATCGTATTGAGTCGCATCGCGATATCCCTTTTGCCTCTCAGTTGCCTCTTACTGCTCGACGACCTTGAGCAGGTAGCCGACCTTGTTGATCATGCCGCGCGTGCATGGCGTGTCGATGACCTCGACCGTGTGGTTCGTCCACTTGAGCCCCAGGCCGCGCACCGTGTCGCGGTGGTCCTGGCGCGTGCGCGCGATGCCCTTCGCGAGCGTGACCTTGATCTTGTTCTTGCCGGCCATCGTCAGGCTCCCAGGATTTCTTCGATCGTCTTGCCGCGCTTGGCCGCGATATCCGACGGCGCGCTGCAGTTCTGCAATGCGTTCAGCGTGGCGCGGACCAGGTTGTACGGGTTGGTCGAGCCATGGCATTTCGCAAGCACGTTAGTGACGCCCACGACTTCGAACACCGCGCGCATCGGGCCGCCGGCGATCACTCCCGTGCCGTCCGCGGCGGGCTGCATGAACACCTTGGTCGCGCCATGGCGGCCTTCGACGGCGTGATGCAGCGTGCCCTTCTTGAGGCTGACCTTCACCATCTTGCGGCGGGCTTCTTCCATGGCCTTTTGCACGGCCACCGGCACTTCCTTCGCCTTGCCCTTGCCGATGCCCACGCGACCGTCGCCGTCGCCGACGACGGTGAGCGCGGCAAAGCCCAGGATCCGTCCGCCCTTCACCACCTTGGTGACGCGGTTGATCCCGATCATCTTTTCCTTCAAGCCGTCGCCGCGGTCGTCCTGCTGCTGATTTCTCGAATTCGAACGTTGTTGGGCCATGGTTTTCCGTCTCGCCTCTAGAACTTCAAGCCGCCCGCGCGGGCGGCTTCGGCCAGCGCCTTGACGCGGCCATGGAACCTGAATCCGGAACGGTCGAACGCGACCGCCTCGATGCCGAGCGTCTTCGCCTTTTCGGCGATGCGCTTGCCCACTATCTCTGCGGCCGCCTTGTTGCCGCCGGTCTTGCCGCCCTTGCGCACGTCCGCCTCGACCGTCGAGGCGCTGGCGAGCACACGGTTGCCTTCGGGCGCGATGATCTGCGCGTAGATGTGGCAGTTCGAGCGGCTGACCACCAGCCGCGTCGCACGCTGCTCGGCAATGCGCACCCGGGTTTTGCGGGAGCGGCGGCTACGAGCTTGCTTCTTATCCATGGTCAATACCCTTACTTCTTCTTGGTTTCTTTGATCACGACGCGCTCGTCGAAATAGCGCACGCCCTTGCCCTTGTACGGCTCGGGCGGACGGTAGGCGCGGATTTCCGCGGCGACCTGGCCGACGGCCTGCTTGTCGATGCCCTTGACGATGATTTCCGTCTGCGCCGGCGTCTCGACCTTGACGCCCTTGGGCATCGTGTGGACGACCGGGTGCGAGAAGCCGAGCGACAGGTTGATCTTGTCGCCCGCGGCCTGCGCACGGAAGCCGACGCCGACCAATGTCAGCTTGCGCTGGTAGCCGTCGGTGACACCCTTGACCATGTTGGCCACGAGCGCACGCAGCGTTCCCTGCATCGCGCTGGCTTCCGGCGACATCGCCTTGAACACGAGCTGCTTGCCGTCCTTATCGTCGGTCACGCTCTCGATTGTTACTGTCGGGCCGAACTTGCGGGTGAGCGAGCCCAGCGGACCCTTGACCGTGATCTCGCCCGCGGCCAGCGCCACTTCGACCTTGGGCGGCAGCTTGACCGGATTGTTGCCGATGCGTGACATAGCGCGTGTTCCTAAAGTTAGGCGACGATGCAGAGCACTTCGCCGCCGACACCGGTGGCGCGCGCCTTGCGGTCGGTCATGACGCCGCGGGACGTCGAAACGATCGCGATGCCCAGCCCGTTCATCACCTTCGGAATGTCGTCCTTGCTCTTGTAGATGCGAAGGCCCGGCGTGGACACGCGCTCGAGCTTCTCGATGACGGCGCGCCCGGCGTAGTAGCGCAGGGCGATTTCGAGCATCGGCTTTACTTCCTCGCCGGTGACGATGAAGCCGTCGATGTAGCCTTCGTCCTTCAGGACCTTGGCGATCGCGATCTTGACCTTCGACGAAGGCATCACAACCGTGGCTTTTTCCGTCATCTGCGCATTGCGGATGCGGGTCAGCATGTCGGCGATGGGATCTGTCATGTTCATAAGGGTGAGCCCTAAGTTTGCTGTCCGTTGCCTGTCTGCTACCAGCTGGCCTTGACGATGCCGGGGATTTCGCCGCGCATTGCGTATTCGCGCAGCTTGTTGCGGCCCAGCCCGAATTTGCTGAACACGCCGCGGGGGCGACCGGTCAGTGCGCAGCGATTGCGGACGCGCGTCGGATTGGCGTTGCGGGGCAGCGCCTGGATCTTGAGGCGCGCCTGGAAGCGGACCTCCTCGGAAGCCTTGGCGTCGTCGACGATCGACTGCAGTGCCGCGTGCTTCTTCGCGAACTTCTTGACGAGCTTCTTGCGCTTCTCGTTGCGGTTGATGAGAGCCAGTTTGGACATGGTGGCCTTTTCTAGTTCCTGAACGGGAAACGGAACGCGGTCAGCAGCGCGCGGGCTTCGGCGTCCGTCTTCGCCGTGGTCGCGATCGAGATGTTCATCCCCCGCACGGCGTCGATCTTGTCGTACTCGATCTCCGGGAAGATGATCTGTTCCTTGATGCCGATGTTGTAGTTGCCGCGGCCGTCGAACGCGCGCCCCGAGATGCCGCGGAAGTCGCGCACGCGCGGCAGCGCGATCGTGACGAAGCGGTCCAGGAACTCCCACATCCGGTGCTGGCGCAGCGTGACCATGCAGCCGATCGGATAGCCTTCGCGGATCTTGAATCCCGCGATGGCCTTGCGCGCCTTGGTGACGACCGGCTTTTGCCCGGCGATCTTCTGCATGTCGCCGACGGCGTTGTCGAGGATCTTCTTGTCGCCGATCGCCTCACCCACGCCCATGTTGAGGACGATCTTGGTGATCCGCGGCACTTCCATCGGCGATTTGTACCCGAACTGCTTCATCAGCGCGGGTGCGACTTCCTTGGCGTAAATCTCTTTGAGGCGGGCCATGTGCGTATCCGTATCCGTCAGACCAGCTGCTCGCCGTTGCCCTTGAAGAAGCGGACCTTGCGGCCGTCCTCGAGGACACGGCGGCCGATGCGGTCGGCCTTTTGCGTCACCGGATTCCAGATCGCGACGTTCGAGACATCGATCGGCATTTCCTTGGTGACGATGCCGCCCGGCTGGTTCTTCATCGGGTTGGGCTTCGCGTGCTTCTTCACCGTGTTGACGCCATTCACGATCACGTGCCGGGCATCCACGATCTGCGCCACGTCGCCGCGCTTGCCCTTGTCCCGGCCGGCGATGACGACGACGTTGTCGCCTTTCTTGATCTTGCGCATGTCGAATCTCCTGCGGCGCTAAAGGCGCCTAGAGCACTTCCGGCGCGAGCGACACGATCTTCATGAACCGCTCGTTGCGCAGTTCGCGCGTGACGGGTCCGAAGATGCGCGTGCCGATCGGCTCGAGCTTGGGTGTCAGCAGCACGGCGGCATTGGTGTCGAAGCGGATCAGCGCCCCGTCCGGACGGCGAACGCCCTTGCGCGTGCGCACGACGACCGCGTTGTAGATCTCGCCCTTCTTCACGCGCCCGCGGGGAGCGGCGTCCTTGACCGAGACCTTGATCACGTCACCGATGTGCGCGTACCGGCGCTTGCTGCCGCCCAGCACCTTGATACACATCACCGAACGCGCGCCGGTGTTATCGGCGACGTCCAGCACCGACTGCATCTGGATCATTGCAAACTCTCCAACTTGACCCGCCGTCCGCCAGGACTTCCGTGGGCTTGTGCCTTAAGGAAGCTCGACGGCCCTTGTTCAACGCTGCGGACAGCGTCGTGACGGCCAGTTTTGGACCCCGTACGGGGAGACTCCACCGCGGGACCTAAACTGTGTCCGCGACGGGCGAAAACAGTAATTATGGCAGGAATTTGCGCATTGCACAAGTTCCCGTCCTTCAGCGCCCCTGGTCAGACCGGTTGCGCCTTTTCCAGGATGCTCGACACGCGCCACGCCTTTGTCTTGGACAACTTGCGCGTGGCGGAAATCTCGACGAGATCGCCCTCCTTGCACTCGTTGTTCTCGTCGTGCGCGTGGTATTTCGCCGACTTCATGACGATCTTGCCGTAGAGCGGGTGCTTGACGCGCCGCTCGACCAGCACGGTCACCGTCTTGTTCATCTTGTCGCTGACCACGCGGCCCGTCAGCGTCTGGATCAGCGCCTTCCTGGGCGGCTGCGCGTCGGCAGCGGGGGTGTTGGCTTGTTCGTTCATGCCTGACCTTTCGGTTGCGCCTGCTTGCCCATCATCGTCCGCACACGGGCAATCCCGCGCCGGACGGTCACGAGCTTCGACGTGTCCTGCAGCTGCTGGGTCGCCGCCTGCATGCGCAAGCCGAACTGCTCGCGCAAGAGCGCCTCCAGTTCGGTTTGCAGTTCGGCGGGCGACTTGCTGTTAAGCGCCTTCTTGGATTCGGATTTTTTCATGATCGCTTCCCCCCTACCCGCCGATCAGACGGTGCACGAACGTCGTCTTGATCGGCAGCTTGGCCGACGCGAGCGCGAACGCCTCGCGGGCCAGCGCCTCCTCGACGCCGTCCATCTCGTACAGGACCTTGCCCGGCACGATCTCGGCCACGTAGAACTCCGGGTTGCCCTTGCCGTTGCCCATCCGCACTTCGGCGGGCTTCTTCGACATGGGCTTGTCCGGGAAAATGCGGATCCAGATGCGGCCGCCGCGCTTGATGTGGCGCGTCATTGCCCGCCGCGCCGCCTCGATCTGGCGCGCCGTCAGCCGGCCGCGGCCGACCGCCTTCAGGCCGTACTCGCCGAAGCTGACCTTGTTGCCGACGGTCGCCACGCCCTTGTTGCGGCCCTTCTGTTCCTTGCGGTACTTCCTTCTAGCTGGTTGCAGCATTCTTCGCTCCTGGTCCTGCGCGACGGGGACGCGTCGGCGCGGGGGCCGGTGCCGGCGCCTGCGCGGGTTCTCCGTTGTGCGGCATCACTTCGCCCCTGAACACCCAGACCTTGATGCCGATGACGCCGTACGTCGTGCGCGCCTCGGCAAAGCCGTAGTCGATGTCGGCGCGCAGCGTGTGCAGCGGCACGCGGCCTTCGCGATACCACTCGCGGCGCGCGATTTCGGCGCCGTTCAGCCGCCCAGACGACATGACCTTGATGCCCTGCGCGCCGAGTCGCATGGCGTTCTGCATCGCGCGCTTCATCGCGCGGCGGAACATGATCCGCTTTTCCAGCTGCTGCGCGATCGAGTCGGCGATGAGCTGCGCGTCGATCTCGGGCTTGCGGATTTCCTCGATGTTCAGGCCGACGTCGCCGCCCATCATCTTGCGCAGGTCGGCCCGGAGCGTCTCGATGTCCTCGCCCTTCTTGCCGATGACCACACCGGGACGCGCGCTGTGGATCGTGATGCGCGCGTTCTTGGCCGGCCGCTCGATGGTGATCTTGGACACCGACGCGTGCGACAGCTTCTTGCCCAGGTATTCGCGGATGCGGATGTCCTGCGCCAGCGTCGGCCCGTAGTTCTTGCTGTTCGAGTACCACTTCGACGTCCAGTTCCGGTTGACGGCAAGACGGAAACCGGTCGGATTGATCTTCTGACCCATGACCTTCGATCCTCTAGTTTCCGTCGCCAACGACGACGTGGATGTGGCAGCTCTGCTTGCCGATGATGTTGCCGCGGCCCTTGGCGCGTGCGCTGGTGCGCTTGAGCGTCTCGGCCTTGTCGATGTAGATGGTCGTGACCTTCAGCTCGTCGATGTCGGCGCCGTCGTTGTGCTCGGCGTTCGCGATCGCGGACTCGAGCACCTTCTTGATGATCTTGGCACCCTTCTTCGGGCTGAACGCGAGAACGCTCAGCGCGCGGTCGACCGGCAACCCGCGGATCTGGTCGGCGACCAGCCGGCCTTTCTGGGCTGACAGGCGAACGCCTTTCAGCGTGGCAGTGGTTTCCATCGTCATCGCTCCTTACTTCTTCCGGGGCGGCGCGGGTGCGGCCACCTTCTTGTCGGCCGAGTGGCCCTTGAAGGTGCGCGTCAGCGCGAATTCGCCCAGCTTGTGGCCGACCATGTTTTCGGACACGTAGACCGGGATGTGCGCCTTGCCGTTGTGCACGGCGACCGTCAGGCCGACGAAATCCGGCGTGATCGTCGAACGGCGCGACCAGGTCTTGATCGGCTTCTTGTCGTTGACCGCGCGCGCCTTTTCCACCTTCGCCTGCAGGTGGCCATCGACGAACGGGCCCTTCTTCAGTGAACGAGCCATCTCTTATCCCTTCGTCGCGTGGCGGCGGCGGACGATCATCACGTCCGTGCGCTTGTTGCCGCGCGTCTTGTAGCCTTTGGTCGGCGTGCCCCACGGTGACACCGGATGGCCACCGCCGTTGGAACGTCCGCCGTGCGGGTGGTCGACCGGATTCATGCAGATGCCGCGCACGGTCGGACGGATGCCGCGCCAGCGATTGGCGCCGGCCTTGCCGATTGAGCGCAGGCTGTGCTCCTCGTTGCCGACTTCGCCGATCACGGCGCGGCAGTCCACGTGCACCTTGCGGATTTCACCGGAGCGAAGCCGCAACTGCGCATAGATGCCTTCACGGGCGAGCAGCTGCGCCGATGTGCCGGCCGAGCGGGCAATCTGCGCACCCTTGCCCTGCTGCATCTCGATGCAATGCACGGTCGTGCCCACCGGAATGTTGCGCAGCGGCAGGCAGTTGCCCGGCTTGATCGCGGCCTCGATGCCCGACATCAGAGGCGTGCCGACGGCGACGCCGCGCGGTGCGATGATGTAGCGGCGCTCGCCATCCGTGTACAGCAGCAGCGCGAGGTTGGCGCTGCGGTTGGGGTCGTATTCGAGACGCTCGACCTTGGCCGGGATGCCATCCTTGTTGCGCTTGAAGTCCACGATGCGGTAGTGCTGCTTGTGGCCACCACCCTTGTGCCGCATCGTGATGTGGCCGTTGTTGTTGCGGCCCGAACCACGCTTCTGGTGTTCGACGAGAGCGGCGACAGGCGCGCCCTTGTGCAGGTCGGGATTGACGACCTTCACCATGGCGCGGCGACCCGCGGACGTTGGCTTTACTTTGACGAGGGGCATGTCAGGGCTCCGTCGCGAAATTGATTTCCTGGCCCGGCTTGAGGCTCACGTACGCCTTCTTCCAGCCACGACGCCGGCCGACGAACCGGCCGAAGCGCTTTTCCTTGCCCTTGACGATCGAGATCTGGACCGTGTCCACCTCGACCTTCCACATCAACTCGACCGCCGCCTTCACTTCGGGCTTGGTCGCGTCGGGGGCCACGCGGAAGATCACCTGCGAGTGCTTGTCCGCGATGTACGTCGCCTTTTCCGAGATGATCGGGGCCAGGAGCACCGTCATCAGGCGCTCCGCGTTGTATTTCTTCACATTGCTGGCCGTCGTGTTCATCCCAGCATCTCCTCGAATTGCGTCACGGCGCCCTTCGTCAGCAGCACGTTCTTGAAGCGGACGAGGCTGACCGGGTCGACCTCACGCGTCTCGAGCACGAGCACGTCGTGCAGGTTGCGCGACGACAGGTACACGTTGTCATCGAGGTTGTCGGTGACGACGAGCACGGTGCCGGTAAGTCCATACGCCTTGATCTTCTGCGCGAACTGCTTGGTCTTGGGCGAGTCGAGCGCGAGGTTCTCGATCACGGACAGCCGATCCTCGCGAACCAGCTGCGACAGGATCGACGCCAGGCCCGCGCGGTACATCTTGCGGTTGACCTTGTGCGAGAAGTTCTCGTCGGGAGAGGACGGGAAGATCTTGCCGCCGCCGCGCCACAGGGGGCTGTTGGCCTGGCCGGCGCGCGCGCGTCCCGTGCCCTTTTGCGCCCAGGGCTTCTTGTGCGACTTGTTGATGTCGGCACGGCCCTTTTGCGCCCGCGTGCCCTGGCGCGCGTTCGCCTGGTAGGCGACGACGACCTGGTGCACCAGCGCTTCGTTGTATTCGCGCCCGAACAAGTCGTCCGACGCCTTGAGGCTCGCGGCAGGCTTGCCGTTGCCGTCGATCATCTTGAGGTCCATCGTCAGGCTCCCTTCTTCGCCGGGGTCTTCACGGACGGAAGGACGACGATGTGGCCGCCGTCGGCGCCGGGCACGCAGCCCTTGACCAGCAGCAGCCCGCGCTCGGCGTCGACGCGGACGACCGACAGGAGCTGCGTCGTGCGCGTCACGTTGCCAAGCTGGCCGGCCATGCGCTTGCCCGGAAACACGCGGCCCGGGTCCTGCGCCATGCCGATCGAGCCCGGCGTGTTGTGCGAGCGCGAATTGCCGTGCGACGCGCGGTTGGAGCTGAAGTGGTGACGCTTGATCACGCCCGAAAAGCCGCGGCCCTTCGTCGTGCCGGTGACGTCCACCAGCTGGCCGACGGCGAACGTGTCGACGCCGACGACGTCGCCCGGCTTGAATTTCGCGAGGTCGTCCGCGGGAACCTGGAATTCCTTGAGGACCACGCCTGCTTCCACGCCCGCCTTCGCGAGGTGGCCCGCCTGCGGCTTGGTGACGCGCGATGCGCGGCGCTTGCCGTAGGTGACCTGGACGGCCGCATAGCCGTCGGTCTCGGGAGTCTTGATCTGCGTGACGCGGTTGTTGGCGACGTCCAGCACCGTCACCGGGATGGCAGCGCCATCATCGGTAAAGACGCGGGTCATGCCCACTTTGCGCCCGACTAGTCCGAGGCTCATTTTCGTTTTCCTTTCAACACCCTCGATTACGATTGACCGAGGGTTCGTTGGTTCTTCGTTGCTTCTGAATCACGAAAAGCGCCGGGCCGTCCCAAGCTTTTCGTCTGCTTCTTGTGTCACCGGCGAAAAGTAGGCTTCCACTCTTCGCCGACGTCGCTTACTGAAGTTTTATTTCCACGTCCACCCCCGCGGGCAGATCGAGCTTCATCAACTGGTCGACCGTCTTGTCCGTCGGGTCGATGATGTCCATCAGCCGCAGGTGCGTGCGGATCTCGAACTGGTCGCGCGACGTCTTGTTGACGTGCGGCGAGCGCAGGACATCGAAGCGCTCGATCTTCGTCGGCAGCGGCACCGGGCCCTTGACGACGGCGCCGGAGCGTTTGGCCGTCTCGACGATTTCCAGCGCCGACTGGTCGATCAGCTTGTAGTCGAACGCCTTCAGGCGGATACGGATACGTTGGTTGTTCATCATTACTCCAGAATCTTGGCCACGACGCCGGCGCCGACAGTGCGACCGCCCTCGCGAATGGCGAAGCGCAAGCCCTCTTCCATCGCGATCGGCTGGATCAGCGTCACCGTCATCCCGATGTTGTCCCCCGGCATCACCATCTCCGTCCCCTCCGGCAGCACACAGCTCCCGGTCACGTCCGTGGTCCGGAAATAAAACTGCGGCCGATACCCCGGAAAAAACGGCGTATGCCGACCCCCCTCTTCCTTGGACAGGATATAAACCTCGCACGTGAACTTGGTGTGCGGCGTGATACTGCCCGGCTTCGCCAGCACCTGCCCCCGCTCCACCTCTTCCCGCTTGGTGCCGCGCAGCAGCACCCCCACGTTGTCCCCCGCCTGCCCCTGGTCCAAGAGCTTGCGGAACATCTCCACCCCCGTGCACACCGTGGCCAGCGTCGGCTTCAAACCCACGATCTCCAGGTTGTCCCCCACCTTCACCACCCCACGCTCCACCCGCCCGGTCACCACCGTGCCCCGACCCGAGATCGAAAACACGTCCTCCACCGGCATCAGAAACGGCCCGTCGATCAAGCGCTGCGGCTGCGGAATATAGTTGTCCAGCGCATCCGCCAGCTTCAGGATCGACCCCTCCCCCATCTCGCTCTTGTCCCCGTCCAGGGCCATCTTCGCCGACCCGGTCACGATCGGCGTCTTGTCCCCAGGAAACTGGTACTTGCTCAGCAACTCCCGGATCTCCATCTCCACCAACTCCAGGAGCTCCGCGTCATCCACCATGTCCGCCTTGTTCATGTACACCACGATGTACGGCACCCCCACCTGGCGGGCAAGCAGGATGTGCTCCCGCGTCTGCGGCATCGGCCCGTCCGCCGCACTCACCACCAGAATCGCCCCGTCCATCTGCGCCGCACCCGTGATCATGTTCTTGATGTAGTCGGCGTGCCCCGGACAGTCCACGTGCGCGTAGTGCCGGTTCTTGGTCTCGTACTCCACGTGCGCCGTGTTGATGGTGATCCCCCGCGCCTTTTCCTCCGGCGCCGCATCAATCTGGTCGTACGCCTTCGCCTCCCCACCAAACAGCTTCGACAACACCAGCGTCATCGCCGCCGTCAGCGTCGTCTTGCCGTGATCCACGTGCCCGATCGTCCCCACGTTCACGTGCGGCTTCGTACGATTAAATTTGCCCTTGGCCATGATATTTGTCCTTAACGATCAGGATTTCTTGTTGATCACTGCTTCGGCGACGTTCTTCGGCGCCTCGGTGTAGTGCTTGAATTCCATCGTGTACGTCGCGCGCCCCTGCGACAGTGAACGCAGCGTCGTCGAGTAGCCGAACATTTCGGCCAGCGGCACTTCCGCCTTGATCACCTTGCCGGTGGGCAGGTCGTCCATGCCCTGGATCATGCCGCGCCGCGATGACAAGTCGCCGACGACGTTGCCCATGAAGTCCTCGGGCGTCTCGACCTCTACCGCCATCATCGGCTCGAGCAGCACCGGATTGGCCTGGCGCATGCCGTCCTTGAAGGCCATCGACGCGGCCATCTTGAACGCGTTTTCGTTCGAGTCGACGTCGTGGTACGAGCCGTCGAACAGCGTGACCTTGACGTCGACGACGGGAAAGCCCGCCAGCACGCCGTTGGGCAGCGTTTCGACCAGGCCCTTGGCGACCGCCGGAATGTACTCGCGCGGCACCGTGCCGCCCTTGATCGCGTCGACGAACTCGTAGCCTTTGCCGGTCTGGTTGGGTTCCATCTTGATCCAGACGTGGCCGTATTGCCCGCGGCCACCGGACTGCTTGATGAACTTGCCCTCGACCTGGACGGCCTTCTTGATCGCTTCGCGATACGCTACCTGCGGCGCGCCGACGTTGGCTTCGACGCCGAACTCGCGCTTCATGCGGTCGACGAGGATCTCGAGGTGGAGCTCGCCCATCCCCGAAATGATCGTCTGGCCCGATTCCTCGTCCGTGTGGACGCGGAACGACGGGTCTTCCTGCGCCAGGCGATTGAGCGCGATGCCCATCTTCTCCTGGTCAGCCTTGGTCTTGGGTTCCACCGCGACATGGATCACCGGCTCGGGGAAGACCATCTTCTCGAGCATGATCACGTGCGCCGGGTCGCACAGCGTGTCGCCCGTCGTCGCTTCCTTCAATCCCACGGCCGCGGCGATGTCGCCCGCGCGCACTTCCTTCAGCTCTTCGCGCTGGTTGGCGTGCATCTGCAGGATGCGGCCGATGCGCTCCTTGCGGCCCTTGATCGGGTTGTAGATCGAGTCGCCCGAATTGATGACGCCCGAGTACACGCGGAAGAAGATCAGCTGGCCGACATACGGGTCGGTCATGATCTTGAACGCGAGGCCCGCGAACGGCTCGTCGTCGGCCGCGCGGCGCTCGCCGATCTTGCCGTTCTCGAGCTCGCCCTTCACCGGCGGAATGTCCGTCGGCGCCGGCATGTATTCGATCACGGCGTCGAGCATCGCCTGGACGCCCTTGTTCTTGAACGCCGAGCCGCACATCATCGGCACGATCTCGCTCGCGATCGTGCGTTGGCGCAGTCCGGCCTTGATCTCCTCGGGAGACAGGTCGCCCGTCTCGAGGTACTTGTTCATCAGCTCTTCGTTCGCTTCCGCGGCGCTCTCGAGCATCTTCTCGCGCCATTCCTTGGCGGTGGCTTCGAGCTCGGCCGGAACCGGGCGCATGTCGTACTTCATCCCCTGCGATTTCTCATCCCAGTAGATGGCCTGCATGCGGATCAGGTCGACGACGCCTTCGAACTTTTCCTCGGCGCCGATCGGAATCTGGATCGGAACCGGGTTGGCCTTGAGGCGCGACTTCATCTGGTCGTAGACCTTGAAGAAGTTGGCGCCCTGGCGGTCCATCTTGTTGACGAACGCGAGCCGCGGCACCTTGTACTTGTTGGCCTGCCGCCACACGGTCTCCGACTGCGGCTGCACGCCGCCGACGGCGCAATAGACCATGCACGCGCCGTCGAGCACGCGCATCGATCGCTCGACTTCGATCGTGAAGTCGACGTGGCCGGGCGTGTCGATGATGTTGATGCGATGTTCGGGGAAGTTCTTGTCCATCCCCTTCCAGAAGCACGTCGTCGCCGCGGACGTTATCGTGATGCCGCGCTCGCGCTCCTGCTCCATCCAGTCCATGACGGTGGCGCCATCGTGCACTTCGCCGATCTTGTGCGAAACGCCGGTGTAGAAAAGGATGCGTTCGGTGGTCGTGGTCTTGCCTGCGTCAATGTGCGCACTGATGCCGATGTTCCGGTAACGATCAATTGGGGTAACGCGAGCCATAAATTCGTTTCACATTCGAGCAATGGATTGGTTATTCCCATTGCTCGTGAGATCCGCCTTGAAATGTTCTTCGTAGGTTTAGAATCTAAAGTGCGAGAAGGCCTTGTTCGCCTCCGCCATGCGGTGCACTTCCTCGCGCTTCTTCACGGCGCCGCCGCGACCTTCCGAGGCCTCGATCAGCTCCGCCGCGAGGCGTTGGCCCATCGACTTCTCGCCGCGCTTGCGCGCCGCCTCGCGCAGCCAGCGCATCGCGAGCGCCGTCCGCCGCACGGGCCGGACTTCGACCGGAACCTGGAAGTTGGCGCCGCCCACGCGGCGGCTCTTCACTTCGACCATCGGCCGCGAATTCGACAGCGCCTGCGTGAAGACCTCCAGCGGGTCCTTGCCGCCCTTCTTGGCGATCGACTCGAACGCGCCGTAGATGATCCGCTCGGCCACCGACTTCTTGCCGCTGTCCATCAACACGTTGATGAACTTGGCGACTTCGGTGCTGGCGAACTTCGGATCCGGCAGGATCTCGCGCTTGGGTATTTCGCGACGACGTGGCATCGAACTCTTCCTTTACACAGTTGGCGGTCAGGCCGCCTTGGGGCCGCGGCCTTGCTAGGCCGCTTTGGGTCTCTTCGCGCCGTACTTCGAGCGGGCCTGCTTGCGATCCTTGACGCCGGCGGTGTCGAGCGCGCCGCGCACCATGTGGTAGCGCACGCCCGGCAGGTCCTTCACGCGGCCGCCGCGGATCAGCACCACCGAGTGCTCCTGCAGGTTGTGGCCTTCGCCGCCGATGTAGCTGATGACCTCGAAGCCGTTGGTCAGGCGCACCTTCGCGACCTTCCGCAGTGCTGAGTTGGGCTTTTTCGGCGTCGTCGTGTAGACGCGCGTGCAAACGCCGCGCTTTTGCGGGCTGTTCTGCAGCGCCGGCACCTTGCTTTTCGACACGGGGGCCTTGCGGCCCTTTCGCACGAGCTGATTGATCGTTGGCATCTAAATTTTCCGTTTCGTGCGGTCCCTGAACCGTTTCCGGCAAGACACCGCGGGGCTTAACGCTCGGCTTCCAGACTGCAAGCCGGCTTCCCGAAACTGCGACGTGAATCCACACAATTCGGTCTGCACGATTTGGACAACATCAAATCAAAGTGGCCCACGCTTGGCGCCAGCTTAAGAAACCGCCGGCACGACGCACGGACCACTTTTTAGCGCCTCGGTTGACCCATTTCCGTGCCGCAACCGGGTACGCCCACCCGCCTCAGTCGTGCCCGGCTTTGTTCACCGGTCGTCCAAGGGGGCGAAAAGACCGCGATTATAGGCGCTAAAGGCCTTTTCGGTCAACACCCTGCTGCGGTGCAAAAGCGACTGCGGGAGCCGGTTTCGACGCCATATCGGGGCTTCCGGCCCAAAAATCAAAAAAACGGGCCGGCCCGAAGGCCGACCCGTTGTCCTGCGCAACTGCCGTAAGGCGTATCAGGCGGCGTCGGCTGCAGCCTCCGTGGTCGCCGCCGGCGCTTCGTCGCCGGTGGTGAACGCTGCCGCCGCGGCTTCCGGGCCCATCAGCTTCAGGCGCTTGCGCGCCGTGTGGTAGGCCAGGCCGGTGCCTGCCGGGATCAGCCGGCCGACGATGACGTTTTCCTTCAAGCCGCGCAGGTCGTCCCGTTTGCCCATGATCGCGGCCTCGGTGAGGACGCGCGTGGTTTCCTGGAACGACGCCGCGGAGATGAACGAATCCGTCGACAGCGACGCCTTGGTGATACCGAGCAGCAGATGGTGGTACTGCGCCGGCTCCTTGCCCTCCTTGACCGCCTTGTCGTTCTCGTCGAAGAGCTCCGAACGCTCGACACCTTCCTCGCGGATGAAGCGCGTGTCGCCCGGCTCGGTGATGATCACCCGCCGCAGCATCTGCCGCACGATCACCTCGATGTGCTTGTCGTTGATCTTCACGCCCTGCAGCCGGTAGACGTCTTGCACCTCGTCGGTGATGTAGCGCGCGAGCGCCTCCACCCCCAGCAGGCGCAGGATGTCGTGCGGATCGGCCGGGCCGTCGACAATCGTCTCGCCCTTGTTCACCACCTGCCCGTCGTGAACCGTGACGTGCTTGTCCTTGGTGATCAGGAACTCGTGCGCAATGCCGTCCATGTCGGTGATGACCAGGCGCTGCTTGCCCTTGGTGTCCTTGCCGAACGACGCCGTGCCCGTGACTTCCGCCAGCATGCCCGCGTCCTTCGGCGAGCGCGCTTCGAAGAGCTCCGCCACGCGCGGCAGGCCGCCCGTGATGTCGCGCGTCTTCGACGTTTCCTGCGGAATCCGCGCGAGCACTTCGCCCACCGCGACCTGCTGGCCGTCCTTCACCGTGATGATGGAGCCCAACTGGAACGTGATGTTCACCGGCAACTCCGAACCCGCGAGCTTGATCTCGTCGCCTTGTTCGTCCAGGAGCTTCACCTGCGGGCGCACGCCCTTGGCGGTGGCCGTCGCGCGGCGCTTGGGGTCGATGACGACGAGCGTGGACAGCCCCGTCACATCGTCGACCTGCTTCGCCACGGTGACGCCTTCCTCGACGTGCTCGAACTTCACTCGTCCCGCGTACTCGGTGATGATCGGGCGCGCCGTGGCGTCCCACATCGCCAGCACCTTGCCTGCCTTGACCGTGTCGCCGTCCTTCACCTGCAGCGTGGCGCCGTACGGCACCTTGTGGCGCTCGCGCTCGCGGCCATTGTCGTCGTGGATCAGCACTTCGCCGGAGCGAGCGATGACGATCAAGTCACCCTTGCCGCCGGTGACATAGCGCATCAGCGCCGAGAAGCGGACCGTGCCCGCCGACTTCGACTCGATCTGCGAAACCGCCGCCGTCCGCGATGCCGCGCCGCCGATGTGGAACGTCCGCATCGTCAACTGCGTTCCCGGCTCGCCAATCGACTGCGCGGCGATGACGCCGACCGCTTCGCCGACGTTCACGAGGTGTCCACGGCCCAGGTCGCGGCCGTAGCAGGTCGCGCACAGGCCGTGACGCGTGTCGCAGGTGAGCGGCGTGCGCACCTTGACCTCGTCGATGCCCAGCATTTCGATCTGGTCGACCTCGTCCTCGCCCAGCAGCGTGCCGGGGTGGAACAGCGTCGCCTGCGTCTCGGGGTGGATGACGTCCGCGGCCACCGAACGGCCGAGGATGCGCTCGCGCAGCGGCTCGATCACTTCGCCGCCTTCGACCAGCGCCTTCATCGCCACGCCGTTGCTGGTGCCGCAATCGTCTTCGGTGACCACGAGATCCTGCGTCACGTCGACGAGGCGGCGCGTGAGGTAGCCCGAGTTCGCCGTCTTCAACGCCGTATCGGCCAGACCCTTCCGCGCGCCGTGCGTGCTGATGAAGTACTGCAGCACGTTCAAGCCTTCACGGAAGTTGGCCGTGATCGGCGTCTCGATGATCGAACCGTCAGGCTTGGCCATCAGGCCGCGCATGCCGGCAAGCTGGCGGATCTGCGCCGCGGAACCCCGCGCGCCGGAATCGGCCATCATGAAGATCGAATTGAACGAGTCCTGCTTGACCATGTTGCCGTCGCGGTCCTTGACCTCCATGGTGCCTAGCTGCGCCATCATCGCCTTCGCGATGTCGTCGCCGGCGCGGCCCCAGATGTCCACGACCTTGTTGTAGCGCTCGCCCTGCGTGACGAGGCCCGACGTGTACTGCGCCTCGATTTCCTTCACCTGCGACTCGGCGTCGGTGATGATCGCGACCTTTTCCGCCGGCACGAGCATGTCGTCGGCCGCGAAAGAGATTCCGCCGCGCGTCGCCAGCGAATATCCCGCCTGCATCAGCTTGTCGGCGAAGATCACGGTTTCACGCAGTCCGCAGCGGCGGAAGCTCGCGTTGATGATGCGCGAGATTTCCTTCTTCTTGAGCGGCTTGTTGATGAACGAGAACGGCAGTCCGGGCGGCAGGATCTCCGACAGCAGCGAACGGCCCACCGTCGTTTCGTAGCGCGTGATCTTCTCGACCTTTTCCATCGTACCGTCCGGGCCGGCCTTCAACTCGACTTCCTTGATTCGGACCGTCACCTTCGCGTGCAGGTCGGCCTGGCGCGATTCATAGGCGCGCGAAACTTCGGCCAGGTCCGAGAACATCTGGCCCTCGCCCTGCGCGCCGATCCGCTCGCGTGTGGCGTAGTACAGGCCCAGCACGATGTCCTGCGAGGGCACGATGCAGGGCTCGCCGTTGGACGGCAGCAGCACGTTGTTGGACGCGAGCATCAGCGTGCGCGCTTCCATCTGCGCTTCGAGCGACAGCGGGACGTGCACGGCCATCTGGTCGCCGTCGAAGTCTGCGTTGAACGCCGTGCAGACGAGCGGGTGCAGCTGGATCGCCTTGCCTTCGATCAGCACCGGCTCGAACGCCTGGATGCCCAGCCGGTGCAGCGTCGGCGCGCGGTTCAGCATGACCGGATGTTCGCGGATCACCTCTTCCAGGATGTCCCAGACGACCGGTTCCTGCGCCTCGACCATCTTCTTCGCGGCCTTGATCGTCGTCGCCAGGCCCATCGTTTCGAGCTTGTTGAAGATGAACGGCTTGAACAGTTCCAGCGCCATCAGCTTCGGCAGACCGCATTGGTGCAATTTCAACTGCGGACCCACGACGATGACCGAACGGCCCGAGTAGTCGACGCGCTTGCCCAGCAGATTCTGGCGGAAACGTCCGCCCTTGCCCTTGATCATGTCGGCGAGCGACTTGAGCGGCCGCTTGTTGGCGCCCGTCATCGCCTTGCCGCGGCGGCCGTTGTCGAGTAACGAGTCGACGGCCTCCTGCAGCATCCGCTTTTCGTTGCGGACGATGATGTCCGGAGCCTTCAGTTCGAGCAGCCGCTTCAACCGGTTGTTGCGGTTGATGACGCGGCGGTACAGGTCGTTCAAGTCCGACGTCGCAAAGCGGCCGCCATCCAGCGGGACGAGCGGGCGCAGTTCCGGCGGCAGCACCGGCAGCACTTCCAGGATCATCCATTCCGGCTTGATGCCCGACTTGTTGAACGCCTCGAGCACCTTCAGCCGCTTGGCGATCTTCTTGATCTTGGTGTCCGAGCCGGTGGTCTCGAGCTCCTTGCGCAGCTTGTCGATCTCGTGATTGACGTCGAGGCTCTTCAGGAGCGCGCGGATGCCTTCGGCGCCCATGTAGGCTTCGAAATCATCGCCGAACTGCTCGAGCTTGGCGAGGTAGTCGTCTTCGGTCAGCAGCTGCGCGCGGTTCAACGGCGTCAGGCCCGGGTCGGTCACGACGAACGCTTCGAAATACAGGACGCGTTCGATGTCGCGCAGCGTCATGTCGAGGACCATGCCCATCCGCGACGGCAGGCTCTTCAGAAACCAGATGTGCGCGACCGGCGAGGCGAGTTCGATATGCCCCATGCGCTCGCGGCGCACCTTGGCCAGCGTCACCTCGACGCCGCACTTCTCGCAGATCACGCCGCGATGCTTCAACCGCTTGTACTTGCCGCACAGACACTCGTAGTCCTTGACCGGGCCGAAGATCTTGGCGCAGAAAAGGCCGTCGCGTTCGGGCTTGAACGTGCGGTAGTTGATCGTTTCCGGCTTCTTGACCTCGCCGTACGACCACGAGCGGATTTTTTCCGGCGACGCGAGGCCGATGCGGATGGCATCGAATTCCTCTTCCTGCGTTACCTGCTTGAACAGATCGAGCAATGCTTTCATGTCTTAGTCTCTTTCCATGTCGACATCGATGGCGAGCGAGCGGATTTCCTTCACCAGCACGTTGAACGATTCCGGCATGCCGGCCTCGATCTTGTGCTCGCCCTTGACGATGTTTTCGTAGACCTTGGTGCGGCCGTTGACGTCGTCGGACTTGACCGTGAGCATCTCCTGCAGCGTGTAGGCCGCGCCGTACGCCTCCAGCGCCCAGACTTCCATTTCGCCGAAGCGCTGGCCGCCGAACTGCGCCTTACCGCCCAGCGGCTGTTGCGTCACGAGGCTGTACGGGCCGGTGGAGCGCGCGTGCATCTTGTCGTCGACCAGATGATGCAGCTTCAGCATGTGCATGAAGCCCACGGTGACCTGGCGGTCGAACGCCTCGCCGGTGCGACCGTCGAACAGCGTGACCTGGCCGGAGCGCGGCAGGCCCGCCATTTCGAGCATGCCCTTGATCTCCTCTTCGGTCGCGCCGTCGAACACGGGCGTGGCGAACGGCACTCCGCCTTGCAGGTTCTCGGCAAGGTGGACGATCGCCGCGTCGTCGAACGCATCCAGGTTCTCCGCACGGCCGGTCGTGTTGTAGATCCGTTCCAGGAACTTCCGCACGTCCGCCGCCTTGGCCTGCGCCTTCAGCAAGTCCTCGATCTTGCGGCCGAGCCCCTTCGCTGCCCACCCCAGATGGACCTCGAGGATCTGCCCGACGTTCATCCGCGACGGCACGCCCAGCGGGTTCAGCACGATGTCGACCGGCGTGCCATCCGCCATGTACGGCATGTCCTCCACCGGTACGATCTTCGACACGACGCCCTTGTTCCCGTGGCGGCCGGCCATCTTGTCGCCCGGCTGCAGGCGGCGCTTCACGGCCACGTACACCTTGACCATTTTCTGCACGCCCGGCGGCAGTTCGTCGCCCTGCGTAAGCTTCTTCTTCTTCTGCTCGAACATCTGGTCGAACGTGACGCGCAGCGCGCTCAACGATTCCTTCATCTGCTCCAGTTGCCGCGCCGAGTCCTCATTCGCGAGACGGATGTCGAACCAGTCGTGGCGCGCGACGGTGTCCAGGTAGTCCTTGGTCACCTTGGCGCCCTTGGCGAGCTTCTTCGGTCCGCCGTTGACGGCCTTGTTGAGAAGCAACTTCTCGATCCGCGCGAACGCGTCGTTCTCGACAATGCGCAGCTGGTCGTTCAGGTCCTTCCGGTAGCTCTTCAGGTCGTCGTCGATGATCTGCGCGGCACGCTTGTCGCGCTCGATGCCTTCGCGCGTGAACACCTGCACGTCGATCACCGTGCCCGATATTCCCGACGGAACGCGCAACGACGTGTCCTTCACGTCGGACGCCTTTTCGCCGAAGATCGCACGCAGCAGCTTCTCTTCCGGCGTGAGCTGTGTCTCGCCCTTGGGCGTGACCTTGCCGACCAGCACGTCGCCTGCCTCGACTTCGGCGCCGATGTACACGATGCCGGAATCGTCGAGGCGTCCCAATTGACCCTCGCCCAGGCTGGAGATGTCCCGCGTGATTTCCTCGGGGCCCAGCTTGGTATCGCGCGCGACGACCGACAGCTCCTCGATGTGGATCGACGTGTAGCGGTCGTCGCCGACCACGCGCTCGCTGATCAGAATCGAGTCTTCGTAGTTGTAGCCGTTCCACGGCATGAACGCGACGAGCATGTTCTGCCCGAGGGCCAGCTCGCCCATGTCGGTGGACGCGCCGTCGGCGATCACGTCGCCCTTCGCGATGACGTCGCCGACGACGACCAGCGGCCGCTGGTTGATGTTGGTGTTCTGGTTCGACCGCTTGTACTTCGTCAGGTTGTAGATGTCGACGCCGACCTCACCGGCCGCCGTCTCGGTGTCGTGCACGCGCACGACGATCCGCGACGCGTCGATGTAGTCGACCTTGCCGCCCCGCCGCGCCATCACGGCCGTGCCCGAGTCGACGGCCGCCGTGCGCTCCACGCCCGTGCCGACGAGCGGCTTTTCCGGGCGCAGGCAGGGCACCGCCTGCCGCTGCATGTTCGAGCCCATCAACGCGCGGTTCGCGTCGTCGTGCTCGAGGAACGGGATCAGCGAAGCCGCCACGGAGACGATCTGTGACGGCGCCACGTCCATGTAGTTGACCTTGTCGGCCGTCGACAGCATGAACTCGTTCTTGCTGCGGCAGGACACGAGTTCATCCGCGAGCTTGCCGGCCTTGTCGACCTTCGCGTTCGCCTGCGCGATCACGAACTGGCCTTCCTCGATGGCCGACAGGTAGTCGATCTGGTCGGTGACCTTGCCGTCCGCAACGCGACGGTAGGGCGTCTCGAGGAAGCCGTATTCGTTGGTGCGGGCGTACAGCGCGAGCGAGTTGATGAGGCCGATGTTCGGGCCTTCCGGCGTCTCGATCGGGCACACGCGGCCGTAGTGGGTCGGATGCACGTCGCGGACTTCGAAGCCGGCGCGCTCTCGCGTGAGGCCGCCCGGCCCCAGTGCGGACACGCGGCGCTTGTGCGTGATCTCGGACAGCGGGTTCGTCTGGTCCATGAACTGCGACAGTTGCGACGAGCCGAAGAACTCCTTGATCGCGGCCGAGATCGGCTTCGCATTGATGAGGTCGTGCGGCAGCAGGTTGTCGCTTTCAGCCTGGCCCAGGCGCTCCTTCACCGCGCGCTCGACACGCACGAGTCCCGAGCGGAACTGGTTTTCCGCGAGTTCGCCCACCGAGCGGACGCGACGGTTGCCGAGGTGGTCGATGTCGTCGATCTCGCCGCGGCCATTGCGCAGGTCCACGAGGATCTTGATGACCGCGATGATGTCCTCGTTGGTCAGCGTCGACGGACCCTTGAGTTCGGGCCTTCCGATGCGGCGGTTGAACTTCATGCGGCCCACGGCCGACAGGTCGTAGCGCTCCTCCGAGAAGAAGAGGCCATGGAACAGTGCCTCGACGGCGTCTTCGGTCGGCGGCTCGCCCGGACGCATCATCCGGTAGATGGCGACCTTGGCTGCGTACTGGTCCGGCGTGTCGTCGGTGCGCAGCGTCTGCGAGATGAACGGCCCCATGTCGAGGTCGTTCGTGTAGATCGTCTGGACGGCGGGCACGCCGCCGTCGAGCAGCTTGGCCAGCAGGTCCTCGGTGATTTCGTCGTTGGCCTTGGCGATGATTTCGCCGGTGGTCTTGTCGACGACGTTCGTCGCCAGCGTCCGGCCCAGGATGTATTCGTTGGGCACGGCGATTTTCTTGACGCCGCTGTCGACCAGTTCGCGCACGTGGCGCGCGGTGATCCGCTTGTCGCGGCCGGCGATGACCTTGCCGTCCTTGCCGGCGATGTCGAAGCGCGCCATCTCGCCGCGCAGCCGTTCCGGCACGAAGTCCAACTCGGAACCCTTGGCGCCCAGGTGGAACATGTCAAAGACGAAGAACTGCTTGAGGATGTCCTCGTTGGTCAGGCCGATCGCCTTGAGCAGCGTCGTCACCGGCATCTTGCGGCGGCGGTCGACGCGGAAGAACAGGAAGTCCTTCGGGTCGAACTCGAAGTCGAGCCACGAGCCGCGGTAGGGAATCACGCGGGCCGAGAACAGGAGCTTGCCGGACGAATGCGTCTTGCCGCGGTCGTGCTCGAAGAACACGCCGGGCGAGCGGTGCAGCTGGGAGACGATCACGCGCTCCGTGCCGTTGATGATGAACGAGCCGTTTTCGGTCATAAGCGGGATCTCGCCCATGTAGACCTCCTGCTCCTTCACCTCCTTCACGGTGTCCTTCGGCGCTTCCTTGTCCATGATGATCAGGCGGACCTTGGCGCGCAGCGCGGAACAGAACGTGAGGCCGCGCTGCTGGCATTCGACGACGTCGAACGCCGGTGGGAGCAGCGAGAAGCTCACGAATTCGAGCCGGGCGTTGCCCGAGTGGCTCGAGATCGGGAAGATCGACGTGAACGCGGCCTGCAGGCCCTCGTTCTTGCGCTCGTCTCCCTTCGTGAATTCCTGCAGGAACGCGCGATAGGACGCGAGCTGCGTTTCGAGCAGGAAGGGCACCTGAAGGACGCTTGCGCGCTTGGCGAAGCTCTTGCGGATGCGCTTCTTTTCGGTAAAGGTGTAAGGGGTAGCGTGCGTGGTCGCCATGTGTGTCGTCCTGTCTCCAATTCGTCGAGGGCGCGCGGTCATGCGCGTCCCCATCACGCCGCGCGAAGGTGCGCGACGCCGTAATGCCAACTAAGATGCCAACCGAATTGCCTTCGTGCTGCTTCTTCGACTATCCGGGGGCGTTGCACCCCTGGCCTGGTGGCTGGCCACTACCAGCCGCTGGCGGACGACATTCCCTTGCGGAAACGCCCGACCAAACCTGCTTTCTGCAGTCGATTCAGAAAGCGAAGCAAAGCGGACGCTTAAGTCCGCTTTGCTTCGACCTCTGACGGTCAAAGCCGCCCGGCAAGAACAGGCGCCGGGCCTTTCATTTCCTTGCTACGGAAATCGTCGGGCTCTGCCCGCGATTTCCACCTGATCAGCTTCTCGTCAGGCACAACACTTCGTGATTCTTCTACTGGGGTTGCGGGCGGAAGCCTCGCAACCCCAGGTAACTCATTTACTTGATGTCGGCTTTTCCGCCGGCCTCTTCCAGCTTCTTCTTCGCCGCTTCGGCATCGGCCTTGTTGACGCCTTCCTTGACCGGCTTGGGCGCGCCGTCGACCAGGTCCTTCGCTTCCTTCAGGCCGAGGCCCGTCAGTTCGCGCACGGCCTTGATGACGTTGACCTTGTTGTCGCCGATCGCCGAGAGGACGACCGTGAACTCGGTCTGCTCTTCAGCGGCGGCGGCCGGCGCGGCACCCGCGGCGGGACCGGCGACGGCCACGGCGGCAGCCGCGGAAACGCCGAACTTGGTTTCCATGGCCTTGATGAGCTCGGAGAGCTCGAGAACGGTCATCGACGAGATCTTGTCGAGAATTTCAGTTTGGACTGCGGACATGTCGTGCTCCTGGAACGTAACAGTTGGAAATGGGTAGTCGGGACCGTTTTTTCAAGCCGCCTGCTTTGCGTCGTGCACCGCGGCGAGCGTCCGGACGAATTTCGACGGCACCTCATTCATGGTGCGGACGAGTTTCACGACCGGGGCCTGCATGGTGCCGAGCAGCTTGGCAATAAGCTCGTTGCGCGACGGCAATGCGGCGAGGGCGCCGATCTCCTTGGCGGAGATCATCTTCCCCGGCATCGCGCCGCCGGTGATCACGAACTTGTCGTTGCCTTTGGCGAAGTCGTTCAGGACCTTCGCCACGGCGACCGGATCGGGACCGATGCCGTACGCCAGCGGACCGACCATGCTTTCGGTCAGCGCAGCGAACGGCGTATCCGCGACCGCGCGGCGCACCAGGGTGTTCTTCACAACCCGGAAATACACGCCGGAAGCACGCGCCTGCGCGCGAAGCTTCGTCATGTCGGCAACGGGCAAGCCGCGGTTCTCGGCCATGATGATGGCCTGCGCACCGGCGACCTGCTTCGCGACCTCCGCGACTACCGCCTGCTTCTCTTGCAGATTAAGACTCAAGGTTCACCTCTCTTCTGACACTGCTTTCGGTGACCGTTCGTCCAGGAAATCCTGTACGAGGGCACCATCTGCGCTGGATCGGGACCGCTTCGTCCCGGATTAAGCAACCGCTCCAGCGGTCTTTGACGGTCCGCTCGGGGCAAGCTGCCCCGGGCGTTCCCTCAAAAAACTTCTCGTGTACCCGAGGTGCGCAAAAAAAACAGGCGCACCTCGACTTTGTAATCCTTATGCGTTCGGCTGCTGCAATGACGTCTGGTCGACGCGCACGCCCGCACCCATCGTCGACGACAAGCTGATCTTGCGCATATACACGCCCTTCACGCCCTGCGGCTTGGCCTTGTTGAGCGCCTCGATCAGGGCAACCAGATTCGTCTTGAGCTGCTCCGGCGTAAACGACGCGCGGCCGATCGTGCATTGGACGATGCCCGCCTTGTCGGTGCGGTATTGCACCTGACCGGCCTTGGCATTCTTGACCGCCTGCACGACGTCGGCCGAAACGGTGCCGACCTTCGGGTTGGGCATGAGTCCCCGCGGGCCCAGAATCTGGCCCAACTGGCCGACGACGCGCATCGCATCCGGCGAGGCGATCACGACGTCGAAGTCCATGAAGCCTTCCTTGATCTTGGCGGCCAGGTCCTCGAAGCCAACGATGTCGGCGCCCGCGGCGGTCGCTTCCTTGGCCTTTTCACCCTGCGCGAACACGGCGACACGGACTTTCTTCCCCGTCCCGGCCGGCAGCACGACGGAGCCGCGGACCGTCTGGTCCGACTTCTTGGCGTCCACGCCCAGGTTGACGGCGACGTCGACCGACTCGTCGAACTTGGCGACGGCCGTTTCCTTGACGATCTTGAGCGCTTCGTCTACCGGATAGAACTTGCTGTGGTCCACCTTGCCGCGGACCAGCTTCATGCGCTTCGACAGGCGCGGTGTCTTTTGCTCGGCCATGATCACTTCACCCCTTCGACGGTGATGCCCATGGAGCGGGCGCTGCCGGCGATCGTCCGCACCGCCGCGTCCATGCCGCCAGCGGTGAGGTCAGGCATCTTCGCCTTGGCGATTTCCTCCGCCTGCGCGCGCGTCAGCTTGCCGACCTTGTCGGTATGCGGCTTGGGGCTGCCCTTGTCCACCTTCGCCGCCTTCATGATGAGGACGGTTGCCGGCGGTGTCTTCATGATGAACGTGAAGCTCTTGTCCGCGAACGCCGTGATCACCACGGGGATCGGCAGGCCGGGCTCCAGCTTTTGCGTCTGGGCGTTGAACGCCTTGCAGAATTCCATGATGTTGAGGCCGCGCTGGCCGAGCGCCGGCCCGATCGGCGGGCTGGGATTCGCCTTGCCGGCGGGCACCTGCAACTTGATGAAACCGACGATTTTCTTCGCCATTACTTGCTCCTAAGTGGGTTCAAGCGAACGCGGATCTCAAATGCGCGTCCTCCCCGTTATGTATTCGAACCTAAGCTTTCTCGACCTGCGAGAAATCCAACTCGACGGGCGTCGACCGACCGAAGATCGTCACCGACACGCGCAACTTGCTCTTTTCGTAGTTCACGTCCTCAACGTTGCCGTGGAAGTCGGTGAACGGACCTTCCTTCACGCGCACCGCCTCGCCCGTCTCGAACAGCACCTTCGGGCGCGGCTTCTCGACGCCTTCCTGCACCTGGCGCAGGATCGCGTCCACTTCCTTCTGCGTGATCGGCGTCGGCTTGTTGGCCGTGCCGCCCACGAATCCCGTGACCTTCGGCGTGCTCTTGACCAGGTGCCAAGAGTCGTCGGTCATGTCCATCTCGACCAGCACGTAGCCGGGGAAGAACTTGCGCTCGGAGATCGCCTTGGCGCCGTTCTTCATCTCGACCACTTCTTCCACCGGCACGAGGATCTGGCCGAAAAGGTCCTGCATTTCCGACCGCTTGATGCGCTCGATCAACGCACGCTGGACGCTTTTCTCGAAACCCGAGTAGGCGTGAACGACGAACCACTTTTTGCTCATCCGTCTGCCCTGCCCGTCAACAATTTGATGATCCATGCGAGAAACGTGTCGACGCCGAACAGGAACAGCGCCATGACGACCACGAATGCGAACACGATGCCGGTGGTCTGGATCGTTTCCTTGCGCGTCGGCCACGACACGCGTTCGGCCTCAGCCCAAGCCTCCTGCGCGAAGGCGAAGAATTCCTTGCCCGGCGCCGACAGCCACGCGACGCCGCCGGCGACCAGCAGGCCGCCCATCACCATCAGCACGCGCAGCACCTGCGCGGTCTCGGAGAAGTAGTAGTAACCCCACACCCCCGCCACCACGCACGCGAACGCCATTGCAATCTTTACCTTGTCCATTCAGTCGTCAGCAGCCCGTTGTCGATACCTGTTGCATCCGCGTCGGTTGTTCGTCCATCGCTACCGCCACCGCTCTGCGCCGACTGCGGTGGCAGGCCAGGAGGGAATCGAACCCCCAACCTGCGGTTTTGGAGACCGCCGCTCTGCCAATTGAGCTACTGGCCTAGTTCTTACGGCCGAAAGTGAAAACCTACTTTCGGCCGGGATCGCTTCCAACGAATCGCGGGCCAAGCCCGACGATTCGTTGCTTAACATCTGTTACGCAAAACCGAGCCCTGTGCAGCTCGATCTCGTCACCTTCTTGTTAAACCGGTTTTCCGAGCAACCCGGTTTACTCGAGAATTTTCGCCACGACGCCGGCGCCGACAGTGCGACCGCCCTCGCGAATGGCGAAGCGCAAGCCCTCTTCCATCGCGATCGGCTGGATCAGCGTCACCGTCATCCCGATGTTGTCCCCCGGCATCACCATCTCCGTCCCCTCCGGCAGCACACAGCTCCCGGTCACGTCCGTGGTCCGGAAATAAAACTGCGGCCGATACCCCGGAAAAAACGGCGTATGCCGACCCCCCTCTTCCTTGGACAGGATATAAACCTCGCACGTGAACTTGGTGTGCGGCGTGATACTGCCCGGCTTCGCCAGCACCTGCCCCCGCTCCACTTCCTCACGCTTGGTGCCGCGCAGCAGCACCCCCACGTTGTCCCCCGCCTGCCCCTGGTCCAAGAGCTTGCGGAACATCTCCACCCCCGTGCACACCGTGGCCAGCGTCGGCTTCAAACCCACGATCTCCAGGTTGTCCCCCACCTTCACCACCCCACGCTCCACCCGCCCGGTCACCACCGTGCCCCGACCCGAGATCGAAAACACGTCCTCCACCGGCATCAGAAACGGCCCGTCGATCAAGCGCTGCGGCTGCGGAATATAGTTGTCCAGCGCATCCGCCAGCTTCAGGATCGACCCCTCCCCCATCTCGCTCTTGTCCCCGTCCAGGGCCATCTTCGCCGACCCGGTCACGATCGGCGTCTTGTCCCCAGGAAACTGGTACTTGCTCAGCAACTCCCGGATCTCCATCTCCACCAACTCCAGGAGCTCCGCGTCATCCACCATGTCCGCCTTGTTCATGTACACCACGATGTACGGCACCCCCACCTGGCGGGCAAGCAGGATGTGCTCCCGCGTCTGCGGCATCGGCCCGTCCGCCGCACTCACCACCAGAATCGCCCCGTCCATCTGCGCCGCACCCGTGATCATGTTCTTGATGTAGTCGGCGTGCCCCGGACAGTCCACGTGCGCGTAGTGCCGGTTCTTGGTCTCGTACTCCACGTGCGCCGTGTTGATGGTGATCCCCCGCGCCTTCTCCTCCGGCGCCGCATCAATCTGGTCGTACGCCTTCGCCTCCCCACCAAACAGCTTCGACAACACCAGCGTCATCGCCGCCGTCAGCGTCGTCTTGCCGTGATCCACGTGCCCGATCGTCCCCACGTTCACGTGCGGCTTCGTACGATTGAATTTGCCTTTTGCCATGATTCTCTCCAGCTCTTTCCTAGTTTTTTCCAACTCGAATCAACGGGCTCCGCCCGGGATTCGAGTCTGACAAATCCGGACCAAAGTAGGTGTTTACTTTGGTCCGCTGCTCGTGGTGCCCATGGAGCGGATTGAACGCTCGACCTCTCCCTTACCAAGGGAGTGCTCTGCCACTGAGCTACATGGGCGCGGTCCAACCCAAACCCTCGTGCCCTGGCGCGGTGTTCCCTTGGTATCCTGCAATGCCTGCCGAAACTGGAGCGGGTGAAGGGAATCGAACCCTCGTCATAAGCTTGGAAGGCTTCTGCTCTACCATTGAGCTACACCCGCCTAGCAGAAATCTGACTCCCGAAGTTGGTGGAGGGGGAAGGATTCGAACCTTCGAAGGCAGAGCCGACAGATTTACAGTCTGTTCCCTTTGACCGCTCGGGAACCCCTCCCAAGATTTCCACCGCTGAAACGCGCGATTGTAGCAGCTTTCGGAACATCCGGTCAAACCGGCCGACGCCGACGGCAGTCCCCGGCGGGCCTGTCAAAGTACCAGTCAATTCAATGAGTTGGCTAGACCAGCCCCGGCCGGCGGACTGTTTGCAATAATGACCGCACCGACCGCGTCCAAACCCCAAGGATTCGCCATGAACTGCTGCCACGCCGATTTCGCCCTGGTCGAAGGCTCGGACCGCGGATTTACCGTCGGCATGCCGACATTCACGTTCGGCGCCGGCGTCCTGCGCGAAGCCGGGCCGCAGGCGCAGGAACTGGGTTTGAAACGCGTCGCGATCTTCACCGACAAATATGTGGGCGCCGGCGAGCCGTTTGCCACCGTCCGGTCGTCACTGGCCGCGGCCAACGTCGATGTGGTGGTCTTCGACGAAATCTCGATCGAACCCACCGACGCGTCGTTTCAGGCGGCCGCCCGCTTCGCCCACGACGCCAACGTGGAGGGCTACGTCTCGGTCGGAGGTGGCTCCGTCATGGACACGTGCAAGGCCGCGAACCTTTATGCGTCGCATCCCGCCGATTTCATGACTTATGTGAATGCCCCGATCGGCGCGGGACAGCGAGTGCCTGGGCCGGTCAGGCCGCACATCGCCTGCCCGACCACGTCCGGCACCGGCTCCGAGACCACCGGCATCGCGATCTTCAATCTGCAGTCGATGAACGCGAAGACCGGCATCATTTCGCGCCGTCTCATTCCCACGGTGGCGCTGATCGATCCGGACGTCACGAAGACGCTGCCGGCCAAGATGGTCGCCGCCACCGGCTTCGACTGCATGAGCCATGCGCTCGAAGCGATCACCGCGCGCGCGTATCCGCGCCGCCTGAATCCCGCGCACGGCGTCAGCCGGCCGGTATCGCAGGGAGCCAATCCCTTTTCCGATCTTCTCGCCGCAGAGGCATTGGCGCTCGTCGGAAAATTCCTGCCGCGCGCGGTCGCCGACGCGGCGGATTCCGAGGCGCGCACCGAAATGATGTATGCCGCGATGCTGGCGGGAATCGCCTTCAACGCCTCCGGTTGCCATCTGCCGCACGGCCTGTCCTATGCCGTCTCGGGATTGACGAAGAATTGGCACGTCCCCGGCTATCCCGAGGGCAAGTCGCTGGTCCCGCACGGCATGGCGGTCGTGCTCAACAATCCATCGGTCTGGCGTTTCACGGCGCCCAAGCATCCGCCGCGGCACCTGCATTGCGCGGCCTGCCTCGGCGCCGACACGCGTGACGCGGGGCCGGAGGACGCCGGCGAAGTCCTGGCTGCACGCGTCATCGCGATGATGAAGGAAACGGGCATGCCGAACGGGCTTGTCCGCATTGGGCTTTAGCGAAGATCACATCGACGCGCTGGCCAACGGCGCCGAGCCGCAGTACCGGGTGATCCGCAACGCGCCCATCGACGTCGGGCGCGACGAGCTCAAGTCGCTGTTCCGCTCGGCGCTTCGCTACTGGTAGGCGCAGGCGGCGCGTCGTGCGACAGCGGCGCGCGTTGCACGCGCCGTGCCGGCAGGCGAACTGCGAACGTGCTGCCCTTGCCCGGTTCGCTGGCGATTTCGAGTGTCGCCTGATGCCGCAACAGCACGTGCTTGACGATGGCGAGTCCCAGTCCGGTGCCGCCCGTTGCGCGCGACCGGCTGCGGTCGATCCGGTAGAAGCGCTCGGTCAGCCGCGGCAGGTGCTCGGGCGCGATGCCGATGCCGCTGTCGGTGACCGCGAAGACGCCGGTGCCGTTGTCGTCGACCCGCCACGACAGCGTGATCGTGCCGCCGGCCGGCGTGTAGCGGATCGCGTTGGAGACCAGGTTGCCGAATGCGCTGGCGAGCTCGTCGCGGCTGCCCAGGACCGTCGCGGCGTCGCCTAAGTCCAGCGCCACCGTGTGCTGGCCCTGCGACAAGCCCTTGGCGTCGGACGACAGGTGCAGCATCAGCGACACGATCGCGAACGGCTCGTCGACCAGCGGATTCTGCTCGCTCTCCAGCGCCGACAACGTCAGCAGGTCCTCGACCAGCCGCTGCATGCTGCGCGACTGCTCCTGCATCAACTGGATGAAGCGCTCGCGCTGCTTCTCGTCCAGATCGAGTTCCTGCAGCGTTTCCAGGAAGCCGGCGATGACCGTCAGCGGCGTCTTCAGTTCGTGCGAGACATTGGCGATGAAATCGCGGCGCATTTTTGCCACGGCCTCGAGGCGCGTGATGTCGCGGCTGATCAGCAGCTTTTCCTCGATGCCGAACGGGACGATCTGGATGGCAAGCGTGACGCCGGGCTCGCGCTGCGATTCGATGACGACCGGTTCGGCGAAATCGCCGGTCTCGAGGAAGCGGACGAATTCGGGCTGGCGCACGATGTTCATGAGCGGCGAGCCGATGTCGTGACGGTCGTCCAGCCCCAGGTGCGCATGCGCGCGAACATTCGCCCACTTGATCCGGTTGGTGGTATCCAGGACGACCATCCCGTCGGGGATCGCCGCAGCGGCGCTCTGGAAGCGCTCGATCGTGTGCGCGAGGTCGCGCTGATACGCCCTGCGCGAGCGCACGCGCCGGTAAAGCGCGGCAAATGCCGCCCGCCATGGTCCCTTGCCCTCGGGCACCGTGCGAATCGCGCGTCGCCGCCCGCCCAGCGCGTCAGCAGGTCGAGGTTGCGCGCGTGGTAGACGAGCAGCGCGCCCCAGCCTATCCCCAGTACCACCACCGCACCGGCGGCACCCGCGATCGCCCACACGATACCCGCGAGCACGGCGACGACGGCGGGTGCAATAAGCGCCGAGAGAAGTGTCGGGCTCACGGCGGCATCATCGAGATCAGTGCGGCGCCGCCAGACGATAGCCGCTGCCGCGCACCGTTTCGATGAGCCCGTCCTGGCCGAAGGGCTCGAGCGCGAGGCGCAGCCGGCGGATGTGCACGTCGACCGTGCGCTCCTCGATGTAGACGTGATCGCCCCAGACCTGGTCCAGGAGCTGCGTGCGCGAGTGGACACGCTCCGGGCGCGCCAGGAAAAAACGCAGCAACCGGAATTCCGTCGGACCCATCGGAACCGGCTGGCCGTCCACCGACACGCGATGGGTAACCGGGTCGAGCTTGAGCGATCCCGCGGCCAGCGTCTCCTGCGCAGCCTCGGGCGCCCGCCGGCGCAGCACCGACTTGATCCGCGCCTTGAGTTCACGCGGCGAAAACGGCTTGGTCACGTAGTCGTCGACCCAGGCCTCGAGCCCGGCGACGCGATCTGCCTCGTCGGACCGGGCGGTCACCATGATGACCGGCAGCTCCTTCGTGCGCGTATCGGCGCGCAGCTGTTTCGCGAAAGCCAGTCCGGATTGCCCGGGCAGCATCCAGTCGAGCAGCAGCAGGTCCGGCAGCGTCTCGCGCAGCAGCGTCTGCGCCGTCTCGGCGTCGGGCGCGGCCTGCACGTCGTAGCCGGCGTCGACCAGGTTGATCTTCAGGAGCTCGAGGATCGCGGGCTCGTCCTCGACCACGAGTATCGTCGGCATCACTGGTCGATCCTGCTCATTCTCGGCCTCCTTGATAGGGCGTGCAGGGTGCGACACCCGCGTGTCGGCCTCCGTCAATCGCGCGGCGACGCGCCCTTCGGGCCTGGCCTTCGGCCGCCGCGCTCATTCCTCGGCAACCTCGGCGCGGATTTGATCGGCCGTTGCATGGCGCACGTCCACGCCCTTGACGACCTGGACCACCGCCTCCGCGATGTTCTTGGCGTGATCGCCGATGCGCTCGATCGACTTGGCGATGAAGACGATCTCCAACGCCGACGAAATCGTGCGCGGGTCCTCCATCATGTAGCTGATCAACTGGCGCAACACCGCCGAGAACGCGGCGTCGATTTCGTCGTCCATGTCGATCACTTCGGCCGCCGCGCTGACATCGAGGCGCGCAAACGCGTCAAGGGCCAGCTGCAGCATCTCCTTCGCGCGTCCGGCGGCGCGTGCAATGTCGAAGTAGCGCACCTGCGCCAGCTTGCCGTTGCCGCGCGTCTGCACTGCCTTGTACGCGACTTTCTTCACCTCGTCCGCGACGCGCTCCAGGTCGTTGACGATCTTGGTGACCGTCAGGATCATCCGCAGGTCGATCGCCGCCGGCTGACGCTTGGCGATGATCTGGCTGCACTGCTGGTCCATGTCGACCTGCATCTGGTTGATCTGCAGCTCGTCGGCGCCGACGAGATCGAGGATGGCGGAGTCCTCGTCTTTTTCGAGCACGACGATGGCGCGCGCGAGCTGCGTCTCGACCAGCCCGCCCATCGTGAGCACGCCGCTGCGTATCGCTTCCATTTCGGTGTCGAACTGCTTGTGCGTGTGTTCCGTCATCTCGTTCTCCAGGCCACGGGCTTTGCGTGTCAGCCGAAGCGGCCGGTGATGTAGTCCTCGGTTTCCTTGCGCTTGGGCTTCAGGAACAGCTGGTCCGTTTCGCTGAATTCGATCAGCTCGCCCAGGTACATGTAGGCCGTGAAATCGGACACGCGCGCCGCCTGCTGCATATTGTGCGTCACGATGGCGATCGTGTAATCCTCTTTCAATTCGGTGATCAGTTCCTCGATCTTGGCGGTCGAGATGGGATCGAGCGCGGACGTCGGTTCGTCCAGCAGCAGGACCTCGGGCTTGACCGACACCGCACGGGCGATGCACAGCCGCTGCTGCTGGCCCCCCGACAGCGCCATTCCGCTTTGCTTCAGCTTGTCCTTGGCCTCCGTCCACATCGCGGCCTTGCTCAGCGCCCATTCGACGCGCTCGTCCATGTCGCGCTGGCTCAGGTTTTCGTACAGCCTGACGCCAAAGGCGATGTTGTCGTAGATCGACATGGGGAACGGCGTGGGCTTCTGGAAGACCATGCCGACCTTGGCGCGCAGCATGTTGAGGTCCACGCCGGACTCCAGGATGTTCTGGCCGTTGAAGCGGATTTCGCCGGTCGCGCGCTGTCCCGGATACAGCGAATACATCCGGTTCAGCGTCCGCAACAACGTCGACTTGCCGCAGCCCGACGGACCGATGAAGGCCGTGACGCGGCGCTCGGCGATCTCGAGGTTGACGTCCTTCAGCGCATGGAACTTGCCGTAGAAGAAGTCGAGGTTGGCGATCGCCATCTTGGGATGCGTCGGGGGCAGATGATGAGCCACCACCTCGGGACGTGCGACAAGTGATGTTTCCATGTTCATGTTGTTTTGCCTTCAGCGAGCCGACGCCTGCTTGAACACCGAGCGGGCAAGAATATTGATGACGAGCACGGTCATCGTGATGAGGAGCGCGCCTGCCCATGCAAGAGTCTTCCAGTCGTCGTAGGGACTCAGGGCGAACTGGAATATCACGACGGGCAGATTGGCCATCGGCGCATTCATGTTCGAGCTCCAGAACTGGTTGTTAAGCGCCGTAAAGAGCAGCGGCGCCGTCTCGCCCGACATCCGGGCGACGGCCAGAAGGATGCCGGTGATAACACCGCCGCGGACGGCCTTCAGCGTGACCATCATGATCACTTTCCACATCGGGGCCCCCAGCGCAACCGCCGCCTCTCGCAGGCTGTTCGGAACGAGATGGAGCATGTTCTCCGTCGTGCGGACGACGACGGGAATGGCAATCAGCGCGAGCGCAAACGAGCCGGCCCAGCCGGAGAAGTGGTTGATCTGCATCACGTAGACCGTATACACGAAGAGGCCGATCACGATCGACGGCGCCGACAGCAGGATGTCGTTGATGAATCGCGTGGCCCGGGCGACCCAATGTCCTTTGCCGAATTCAGCGAGGTAGATTCCGGCGAGTATGCCGATCGGGGTGCTGATGAAGGTCGCCACGAACACGATGATCACGCTGCCGTAAATGGCGTTCGCGAGCCCGCCGGCGGATCCCGGCGGAGGCGTCATCTCCGTGAACAGCGTAGGGGACAACGCCGTGAAGCCTTGATAGAAAAGGACGCCCAGGATCCACAGCAAGAAGAACATGCCGAAGGCCATCGTGCCAAGCGACATCACCAGGTTGAAACGATTGACGAAAAGGCGCTTGCGGTAACGTGAGTTCATCGCTGGCCCGGTTCAGGTCTTCCTGCCCTCGCCCTTCGCCAGCTGCGCGATGAGCAGGCGCGAGCACGCGAGGACGATGGTGGTGAGCACGAACAGAACGAGGCCCAGCGCGATGAGCGAGGCGCGGTGCACCGGGTCGGCCGCTTCGTTGAATTCGTTGGCAAGCGCGGAGGCGATCGAATTGCCGGGCGCGAACAGCGAAGCGTTGATGCGGTAAGCGTTACCGATGACGAAGGTCACGGCCATCGTCTCGCCCAGCGCGCGGCCCAGGCCGAGCATGATGCCGCCGATGACGCCGACTTTCGTGTACGGCAGCACGATATTCCAGACGACCTCCCATGTGGTGCAGCCGATGCCATAGGCGGACTCCTTGAGCACCGGCGGGACGATGTCGAAGACATCGCGCATCACCGACGCTATGAAGGGGATGATCATCACGGAGAGGATGATCCCGGCCGACAGCATGCCGATCCCGTTCGGCGCGCCCTGGAAGAGCGGCCCCAGGATCCACAGGTCGCCGAAGATCTTGGTGAGCGAGGGCTGAATGTAGTCGCCAAAGACCGGCGCGAAGACGAAGAGACCCCACATGCCATAGATGATCGACGGGATGGCGGCGAGCAACTCCACCGCTGTTCCCAATGGCCGCTTCAGCGCCGCAGGGCACATTTCCGTCAGGAACAGCGCGATGCCGAAGCTCACCGGCACGCCGATCAGTAGCGCGATGAGCGACGTGACGAGCGTCCCGTAAATAGGCGCCAGTGCGCCGAATTCGCTTTTGACCGGATTCCAGATATTGGTGGTGAAGAACCCGAATCCGAATTTCTCGAACGCCGGAATGGCCGCGTATCCCAGCGCGAGCAGGATGAACAGGAGTATCGCCAGCACGAACACCGCGAAAAACAGCGTCGTGCGCTCGAATAGCCAGTCCTGCCACTGTCCGGCGACCTGGTGCTGCGTCGGCGGGTTGGGTTCGCGCGCGGGCCTGGTCTCGCGTGACACGGTCTCGGATATGGGGAATGCGGCGGTTGCGGACGTGGCCGCCATAATAGTCCTCTCCGGACGACGCCGGTCGCGAACCGTGTTCGCGACCGGAGCGCGCCAAGGGTTGTCGAGCGAAGCTCCCGGTCGCGGAAAGCGTCGAACGCCCGCTGTCAGTTCCAGACTAACTTGCCGGACGCATCCTTGATTCCGGTCTTCCAGGCCGCCTCGACGAGTTGCGAGACGCTGTCGGGTATCGGTACGTAGTCGAGCTCCTCGGCGAGCTTGCCGCCGTTCTTGTACGCCCACGCGAAGAACTTGAGCACCTCGGCCCCGTTCTGCGGCTTGTCCTGCGTGGTATGCATCAGGATGAACGATGCGCCTGTGATGGGCCAGCTGTTCTTGCCTGGCTGGTTGGTCAATATCTGATACATCCCGGGCGCCTTCCAGTCGGCATAGGCGGCGGCAGCCTGGAACGCTCCGTCCTCGGGCTTCACGAATGCGCCGTCCTTGTTCTGGACCGAGCCGACGTTCATCTTGTTCTTCTTCGCGTATGCGTATTCGACGTAGCCGATGGAGCCCTTGATCCGCTGGACGTACGCCGACACCCCTTCGTTACCCTTGCCGCCCACACCTTCCGGCCACGCCACGGCCGTGCTTGCTCCAACCTTGTCCTTCCATTCGGGACTCACCTTGGACAGATAGTCGGTCCAGATGAACGATGTCCCCGATCCATCGGAGCGGCGCACGACAGTGATCGGGTCATCGGGTAGCTTGATGCCGGGATTCAGGTCCGCAATCGGCTTCTCGTTCCACTTCTTGATTTTCCCCAGGTAGATGTCCGCGAGCACGGGGCCGGTGAACTTGAGAGAGCCCGCGGCAATGCCGTCGATGTTCACGACCGGCACGACGCCGCCGATGATCGCCGGGAACTGCGTCAATCCGGCAGCCTGCAAGTCTTCCGGTTTCAATGGCATGTCGGACGCGCCGAAATCGACGGTCTTCGCCTTGATCTGGGCGATACCGCCGCCCGAGCCGATCGACTGGTAGTTCATCCCGATGCCTGTCTTCTGCTTGTACGCCTCTGCCCATTTGGCGTAGATCGGATACGGGAACGTCGCGCCGGCTCCGGTGATGTCGACCGCCTGCGCAGTCACGCCGAACGCCAGCGCGGCGCCGGCGAGAAAGCTCTTGATTGTTGTCGCGCGGGTCATGGTCTTTCCTCGTTGATTGCCATGGCACAGATTGTCATGGCGGCGTGTTACGCCAAGATGACAATTCCGGGACAGGATGTGACAAGCGCCGACACCGCGCGGCCGGAGCGCGTTATCCGTGCAATTTCAGCGTGTTGCGGTCAGCGACCGCAATGGCCGCGGCCCTGAGGCGATCAGCGGTCCGCCGCGATCAGGTCGCTTGCCTTCTCCGCGATCATCACGACGGGCGCGTTGGTATTGCCTGATGTGAGCGTCGGCATGATCGAGCAGTCGACCACGCGCAAACCGGTGACGCCGTGGACGCGCAACCGGTCGTCGACGACGGCAAGCGCGTCCGATCCCATCTTGCACGTTCCGGAAGGATGAAAGATCGTCGCGCCGAAATCGCGCGCGAATCCCAGCAAGTCCTGATCGGTAACGGCCGCGGCGCCCGGCCGATACTCTTCGCGCACATAGGGCTTCATCGCTTCGGTCGCCGCCAGCCGGCGCGCAAACTTGATGGCGGCGACCGCGCACCGCCGATCGTGCTCGGTCGAAAGGTAATTGGGCTGCATCGCCGGTGCGGCGAGCGGGTCGGCCGACTTGATCCTGACATGGCCGCGCGACGTCGGCTGCAGCTGGCAGACGCTCATCGTGAATCCGGAAAAAGGATGCGGCTTGGCGCCGGCTAAGTCGGCGGAAAGTGTGGCGAAGTGGAACTGGATGTCGGGCGTCGTCGACTCCGGCAGCACGCGCGTGAACAGTCCGCCCTGGTTGATGCCGACCGCCAGCGGCCCCGTGCGCCGCAGCAGCCACTGCAGGCCGATCTTCGCCGAGCGCCACGGCGACTTGAGGTCGTCGTTGGTCGTGATCGGCTTCGTGCACTTGTAGATGAGCCGCAATTGCAGATGGTCCTGCAGGTTCTCTCCCACGCCGGGCAGATCGTGCACGACCGGAATGCCGAATTGCCGCAAGAGCGGGGCGGGTCCGATCCCTGAGAGCTGCAGCAGTTGTGGACTTTGCAGCGATCCCGCGGCGACGACGACCTCGCGCGCCGCGCTCACGCGCTTCACTTCGCCACCTTGCCGATACTCGACGCCTGTCGCGCGCGTGCCGTCGCAGAGGATGCGCGTGGCCTGCGCGCCGACCTCGACCGCGAGATTCGCGCGCGATTTCGCCGGTCGCAGGTAGCCGACTGCCGTGCTGCAGCGGAAGCCGTTCTTCGTGAAGAGCTGGTAGTACCCTGCGCCCTCCTGCACGCCGCCGTTGAAGTCGTCGGTGCGTGGGACGCCCAACTCACCCGCGCCGCGCATGATCGCCTCGATCAATTCGTGCTCGGCGCCGATGTCCGAGCACGCCAGCGGTCCATCGCCGCCGTGCACGTCACTGGCACCACGCTGATTGCCTTCGCTACGGATGAAATACGGCAGCACGTCGCGCCAGCCCCAGCCGCGGTTGCCGGCCCTGCCCCAAGCGTCGTAGTCCTGAGGCTGTCCACGGATATAGATGAGGCCGTTGATCGACGACGAACCGCCCAGCCCGCGGCCGCGTGGCCAGTAGATCTTGCGGCCGTTCATTTCCGGTTCGGGCTCCGTGTAGAACCCCCAGTTGTACACGGGGTGGAACATCGTCTTGGCGTAGCCGATGGGAATGTGGATCCACGTATAGTTGTCGCGCGGCCCCGCTTCGAGCATCAGCACGCGCGCATCGCCGTCCGCCGTCAGGCGATTGGCCAGCACGCATCCGGCCGTGCCGCCGCCGACGATGACGTAGTCGAACGCGACCGTCACTGCATCACGGCTTCGGGCGGCACGTACTTGTAGCCCAGCGCCTCGGCCACCGGCCGGCACGTGATCTTGCCGAACGCGACGTTGAGGCCGTTGCGCAGGTGCACGTCCTCGGACAACGCGCGCTTCCAGCCCTTGTCGGCGAGCGCGAGCGTGAACGGAAGCGTCGCGTTGTTGAGCGCGAACGTCGATGTGCGCGGCACGCCACCCGGCATGTTGGCCACGCAGTAATGGACGACGCCGTCGACGACGTACGTCGGATCCAGATGCGTCGTCGCGTGCGACGTCTCGAAGCATCCGCCCTGGTCGATCGCCACGTCGACGACCACCGATCCCGGCCGCATCTTCCGGATCATCGCGGCCGTGACCAGCTTGGGCGCCGATGCGCCGGGTATCAGGACGCCGCCCACGACGAGGTCCGCCCCGATGACGTGCGCTTCGACGGCCGCCCGTGTCGAGAACTCTGTCTTGAGCGACGTTCCGAATTGCCGCCACAGCACGCGCATCGCTTCCGGGCTGCGATCGAGGACGGTGACATCGGCGCCCATGCCGACGGCGATCATCGCCGCATGCGTGCCGACGACGCCTCCCCCAAGAATCGCGACTTTCCCTGGCGCCACGCCCGGAACGCCGCCCAGCAGGATGCCGCTGCCGCCGTTCGGCTTTTCGAGGAAATGCGCGCCCGCCTGCACCGACATGCGGCCCGCCACCTCGGACATCGGCGCCAGCAGCGGCAACCCGCCCATGGCCGCCGTGACGGTCTCGTAGGCGATGCATACCGCCCCGCTCGCCACCAGGTCCTTCGTCTGCTCGGGGTCCGGCGCGAGATGCAGGTACGTGAACAGGATCTGCCCGGGGCGCAGCCGCGCGCGCTCTTCCGCCTGCGGCTCCTTCACCTTGACGATCATGTCGGCCGTGGCAAAGACATCGTCCGCGTTGGCGGCGATCGTCGCGCCCGCGGCGCGATACGCCGCGTCGTCCACGCCGATGCCCTGCCCGGCGTCGCGCTCCACCACGACCTCGTGCCCGTGCGCGACGAGCTCGTGCACGGACGCCGGCGTCAAGCCGACACGGTTTTCCAGGACCTTGATTTCCTTCGGCACGCCGACGCGCATGGCTTTTCTCCCGTTCAACGATGGGGCAAAGATTACGCGGGAAACCGGCACCGGCGCCAGACCTTGGTCGCGGCGACACCGTAAAGGTTTATCATTACAGGTCCACAAAGGCGCCGCGGCCGATGCCCCGCGCACCAGGAGAATCCGATGGGCCACGCCGAACTCACGATCCACGACAACGAGCACGACCGAGCCGCCGCGCGCCAGATTTCGCTCGACGAGTACTGGATGCCGTTCACGCCGAACCGCGACTTCAAGCACGACCCCAAGATGGTCGTGCGCGCGGAAGGCATGTACTACTGGAACGACCGCGGCGACAAGATCATCGACGCGTCGTCGGGCCTCTTCTGCGTCGCCGCCGGCCACTGCCGCAAGCGAGATCGCCGACGCCGTCAGCCGCGCAGCTGCGCGAACTCGATTTCGTGCGCGCCGTTCCTGCGCGGCCATCCGAAGCAGTTCGAGCTCGCCACGCGCGTCGCCGAGCTCACGCCCGGCGACCTGAACCGCATCTTCTTCACGAACTCCGGCTCCGAAGCGGTCGATACCGCGATGAAGGTCGCGCTCGCCTATCACCAGGCGCGCGGCCAGGCCGGGCGCACCATGTTCGTCTCGCGCGAGCGCGCCTATCACGGGGTCAATTTCGGCGGCGTCTCGCTGTCGGGGCTCGTCAACAACCGCCGCCGCTTCGGGCCGACGCTGCCGGGCATCGCGCACATGCGCCACACGCACCTGCCGGAGAATCGCATGACGCCGCGGCGAAGGCGCGCACGGCGCGGACCTGGCCGACGACCTCGCTGCGGTTCGTGAACCTCTACGGCGCGGAGAACATCGCCGCCGTGCTTCGTCGAGCCGATCGCCGGGTCGACGGGCGTGCCTCGTGCCGCCCAGGGGCTATCTCGCAGCGCCTGCGCGAAATCTGCGACCAGCACGGCATCCTGCTCGTCTTCGACGAAGTCATCACCGGCCTCGGGCGCACCGGCCAGAACTTCGCGGCGCAGAGCTTCGGCGTCACGCCCGACCTCATCACGATGGCCAAGGCGCTGACGAACGGCGCGCAGCCGATGGGCGCGGTGGCCGTTTCCGAGCGCATCCACGACACGATCATGGCGGCGTCGCCCGAGGGCGCGATCGAGTTCTTCCACGGCTACACCTATTCGGGCCACCCGGCGGCATGCGCGGCCGGCCTCGCGACGCTCGACATCTACAGGAACGACGGCCTGTTCGAGCGCGGCCGCGAGCTGTCGCCGTACTTCCTCGACATGATCTTCTCGCTCGCGGACATCCCGGCCGTGGCGGACCTGCGCGGCTACGGCATGCTCGCGGCGCATCGACTCGTGCCCGACGGCACCCGGGCGCGCGCGGCCACAAGTTCCAGAAGAAGCTCTTCGACAACGGCCTCAATCTGCAAGGCGACCGGCGATTGCGTCATCGTTGCGCCGCCGCTGATCGCCGACCGCTCGCACGTCGACACGATCGTGGAGATCCTGCGCGGGACGCTGCACGCGCTATAACGACTTATAAGCGGGGTAACCCCGCTAGGGAGGGCGGGATGACCAGCGATCCTACCGGGCGCACGCCGTACACGGCCCGGCGTGCCGTTGACATCGCCGCCGCCGATCGACAGGCTGGGATCCGACCCCGCGCGCCGCTCGCCCTCTCGTCGGGGGCGGACGGTTGACAACGATCATAGCGGGCTATGCCACCTGCTCCGGCCATGGCCGCCCGTCCGCACTTCCAGAAGCTGGTCGAACGGATCCGCATGCAGCCGCCCTTGCCGGCGGCCGTCGTGTATCCGTGCGACCGCGAATCGCTGCAGACTGGCGCTCTCCGGCGCGTTCGCCGGCTACCTCAACCCACGCTGGTCGGGCCCGAGGCCCGCATCCGGGATCTGGCCGGCAAGCTCGGCCTCGACATTTCGCGACTGCACGATCGTCGACACCGCCGACGAGCCGCGCGGCCGCGGCCACCGCGCGGTGGAGCTGGCGCGCGAAGGCAAGGCGTCGGCGCTGATCAAGGGCAGCCTCGGCAACGAGGACCTGCTGGCGCCGGTCGCCGCGCACGATTCCGGCCTGCGCACCGATCGCCGGCTCTCGCACGCGTTCTTCGTCGACCTGCCGGGCATGTCGCGGGGACTCCTGCTGGCCGACGCACAGCTGAACGTCGCACCCAACCTGGCCGCCAAGCGCGATATCGTGCAGAACACCATCCAGTTCGCGATCTCGCTCGGACTCGCGGCGCCCAACGTCGCCCTTCTTGCGGCGATGGACGGACCCGCGCCGGCTTTCCCGTCCACGACCGATGCCGTGGCGCTCAAGACGATGGCCGCCCAGGGCATGTTCCGCGGCGCGATCGTCGACGGACCGCTGACGCCGGACAGCGCGCTATCGGGCGATGCGGCGCGCGCCAACGGCGTGACGTCCGAGGTCGCCGGACGCGTCGACGTGCTGATCGCACCGTCGATGGAATCGGCCCTGATGGTCCTGCGCACGCTGATGGCGCTTTCGACGGCCTGGCTGCGGGCATCGTGCTGGGCGCGCACGTTCCGATCGTGATTCCGGCGCGCAGCGACTCGATGGAGGTGCGGATGGCGTCCTGCGTCCTCGCATCGCTATCCGTATCCGCGGTGGGCGAGGCCGCGACCGGCCACGCGCACGCCGCCGGCAGTTCGATCGTCGCCGAGGCGAACTCCAAAGTCGCAGCCTGATGTCGATTCGTTCCCGTATGCGCGTCTCGCGCGGGGCGGGCCATCTGCTCATTGGCGCGGGGCAGGCCAATCGCCTCGGGCTCAGCTGTCGCCACCCATGTAGTCTCGTGCGTGTTTCGGCACGCAGCGGGTAGTCAACACACGACTACCCTCGCGCGCCGCACGCACCGCGCCGACGGCGACAGATTCGCCCGCGTCGATTGGCCTGCCCCGCGCCCCCACAGCGGTCGGAGACCCATCGGTGTGCGTCGGACGCGCCGGCCGTCGCGGGTGGCGCGGCAAGCGAAGTCTTGTTTTGACGAGCGTAGGCGCGCCGGGAACCCGCAGGCCGGCGATTGCGGACGCCGCACACCGATGCGGTCTCCGACCGCTGCGCGGAACCTCTCCTACCGCCCGTTCGCCGGCACCGCGCTGGCCTTCACGCAATCCATGTAGTACGCGTCCGGCCGCCTTCGGTCTCCTCGACCAGGCCGTGGATGTCCGTGTCGAATCCCGGAAATTTCTCGTTGAACGTGCGCGCGAACTTCAGGTACTCGACGATCGTCCGGTTGAACCGCTCGCCCGGGATCAGCAGCGGAATGCCCGGCGGATAGGGCGTCAGCAGCACGCTCGTCACGCGGCCCTCGAGGTTGTCGATCTCGACGCGGTCCAGTTCGCGGTGCGCCATGCACGCGTAGGCGTCCGACGGCTTCATCGCCGGCTGCATGTCGGAGCGGTACATTTCCGTGGTCACGCGCGCGACGTCGTTGGCCTTGTACATCTCGTGGATCTGCTGGCAAAGGTCGCGCAGGCCCACGCGCTCGTATTGCGGCTGCTTGGCCACGAACTCGGGCAGGATCTTCCACAGCGGCTGGTTCTTGTCGTAGTCGTCCTTGAACTGCTGCAGCGCGGTGACCAGCGTATTCCAGCGGCCCTTGGTGATGCCGATCGTGAACATGATGAAGAACGAATAGAGCCCGGTCTTCTCCACGATGACGCCATGCTCGGCCAGGAACCGGTGACGATCGACGCCGGTATGCCGGTCTTCGCGAACTTGCCGGACACGTCGAGGCCCGGCGTGATGATCGTCGCCTTGATCGGGTCGAGGATATTGAACCCCGGCGCAAGATCACCAAATCCGTGCCATTTTTCGTTGGCACGCAGGAACCAGTCGTCGCGCTTGATCCCCTCGGCCGACAGGCGCTCCGGTCCCCAGACCTTGAACCACCAGTCCTTGCCCCACTCGTCGTCCACCTTGCGCATCGCGCGGCGGAAGTCGAGCGCCTCGATCAGCGACTCCTCGACCAGCGCGGTGCCGCCCGGCGGCTCCATCATCGCCGCGGATACGTCGCAGGAGGCGATGATCGCGTATTGCGGCGACGTCGACGTGTGCATCAGGTACGCCTCGTTGAAGCGGTGGCGGTCGAGCTTTTGCGTGTCTGAATCCTGGACGATGATCTGCGAGGCCTGCGAAATGCCGGCCAGGAGCTTGTGCGTCGAGTGCGTCGCGAAGATCAGCGCCTCCTTGCTGCGCGGGCGGTCCTTGCCGATCGCGTGCATGTCGCGATAGAACTCGTGAAAAGCCGCGTGCGGCAGCCACGCCTCGTCGAAGTGCAGTGTCTCGATGCTGTTGCCCAAAGTCTGCTTCAGCATTTCGACGTTGTAGGCGATGCCGTCGTACGTGCTCTGCGTAAGCGTCAGGATCCGCGGCTTCTTGTTCTTCACCGCACGCGCGAACGGATTCGCGTCGATCCGCTTCTGGATGTTCTCCGGCTTGAACTCCTCCAGCGGGATCGGGCCGATGATCCCCAGGTGGTTGCGCGTCGGCGGCAGGAACACCGGAATGGCGCCGGTCATCGTGATCGCGTGCAGGATCGACACGTGGCAGTTGCGGTCGACGACGACGATGTCGTTGGGCGCGACGTTGGCATGCCACACCATCTTGTTCGACGTCGACGTGCCGTTGGTCACGAAGAAGCAGTGGTCGGCGTTGAAGATGCGCGCCGCGTTGCGCTCGGCCGCGGCGACGGGACCGGTATGGTCGAGCAGCTGGCCCAGCTCGTCGACCGCGTTGCAGACGTCGGCGCGCAGCATGTTCTCGCCGAAGAACTGGTGGAACATCTGGCCGACCGGGCTCTTCAGGAACGCGACGCCGCCCGAATGTCCGGGGCAGTGCCACGAGTACGAGCCGTCCTGCGCATAGTCGACCAGCGCGCGGAAGAACGGCGGCGCCAGCGAATCGAGGTAGGACTTCGTCTCCCGGATGATGTGCCGGGCGACGAACTCCGGCGTGTCCTCGAACATGTGGATGAAGCCGTGCAGCTCGCGCAGGACGTCGTTCGGAATGTGCTGCGACGTGCGCGTCTCGCCGTACAGGTAGATCGGGATCTCGGCGTTCTTGAACCGGATCTCGGTGATGAAGTTGCGCAGGTTGACGACGGCAGGGTCGAGTTCCGGGCCTGGCGTGAATTCCTCGTCGTCGATCGACAGGATGAACGCGGAGGCGCGCGACTGCTGCTGCGCGAACTGCGACAGGTCGCCGTAGCTCGTCACGCCCAGCACTTCCATGCCTTCCTTCTCGATCGCCTGGGCGAGCGCGCGTATCCCCAGGCCCGACGTGTTCTCGGAGCGGTAATCCTCGTCGATGATGACGATGGGAAAGCGGAACTTCATTCGGTGCTCCTGCGCCGATGGCGCCCTCGAAAAAGGAAAGCGGGGCGCCCGATACACCGGAAGCGCCCCTCATTAGGGTACTGACTAGGCCCGGATTGTGCGCCGCTTTAGCCGGCGAATGGGGGAAAGTTGGGGCCCGGGACGGCGAAGCAAGGCCGGTCCCTCGGCATTGACGCAACAAATGGCGGCCGGAGGGCGCCTTGGGTCGTTAGGTGTTGACCAGCACGATCGCGCCCGCCCAGGCCAGCAGGCCCAGTCCCAGCGGCGTCCGCAGGCGCCGTCCCCAGGGCAGGTTCTTCTCGGCCGCCATCGCGGCGGCGAGCACCAGCATCCAGCCCAGACTGCCGATGCCGACGACGAACATCACGAGCATCAGGGCCCAGCAGCAGCCCACGCAGAAGAGGCCGTGGTCGAGGCCCAAGCGAAACGCCTCGCGCGACGGTGCGCGGCCGTGCCAGCGCGCGACGACGAAGCCGAACGGCGTGTGACACTGCTCGAGGCAGCGATACTTCAGCGCGCTGAACTGGAACAGGCCGGCCCCCGCGAGCACCGCCGCGCCGATCACCCAACCATAGGCGATCAGCGCCCCGTAATGGCGCGCGGCCAGCAGCAGGCCGGCGTCGGCCGCGTGAGCGACCAGGCCGAACGCCATCCAGGCGACGAAAAACCCGGCGATGACGAGCGCCGTCAGCCGCCCGGCGTCGGCGCGACCGGCGACGGTGCGGCGAAACGTGTCGAGCAGCGGCAACGTCGTCGGCAGCATCATCGCGGCGATCATCAGCACCCAGCCCGCCGCGTGCAGCACCGCCGGCACCACGATGTCTCCCTGCGGAACGGCACGGCACAGCGCGGCCAGCGCGCCCGCGTCGCCCCAGCCGCCGTGTTCGAGGAAGCGACCATACGGGCTCGCGTTCCACACCCACAACGCCGCCCACGCCATCGCAACGAGCGCGGCCATCAGAAACGTGAAGAGCGTGCGCCGGTCGGGGCCGGGGAATGCGCTCCCCGGCGCTCCGGTTCTCGCAGTGGTCGTCATCGGCCGCGCCGTATCCGCAACAAGCGGCGGTCTCGGGCCGAACGCCCCAATGCCACCGCTACGCGTCGAACACGAACGTGCTCTGCAGCGCGTTGTGGCCCTTGATGTCGAGGTCGATGCCCAGCGCGGCGTTCTTCGACCGGTAGCTCGCTGCCTTGCCGACGAACACCGGCGCACCTGGCACCGTCGAGAACACCGTGTCCGCCAGCGTCGTCGTGGCGCCGCTCGCGTTCTTGTAGGGCTCGAGCTCGGCATACCCCGCATCGCCCAGCTTGATCGTTCCCTTGCCGCCCTGGACCGTGAACGTGATGGGCACCTTGTTCACCGACACGACCTCGCCCACCAGCTTGACGAGTTCGCCGACGGGACCGCCCAGCTTGCCCGTGTAGACGTTGAGGATCGCCTGCTCCTGCGCGGGCGTGACGCGCTCGTCGAGATAGACGGCCGCCCGCCAGTTGCCTTGCAGGATGTTGCCCGGCACGTGCGCGATCAGCGCGATCGTCCGGTCCGAGACGTCGACGCCGTCGATCTTCCCCTTGTCGAAGTGCCACGCGACGATGGTGTCGCACGTCCCGAAATCCGGATCCTCGCCGATCCAGCACGGGCACAGCACGCGGCAGTTGCAGACTTCCAGCAGACGACCTTCGAGGTGGTAACCCATGATTGTCTCCTTGCGAAGTGAAGGGGCGGGACCGAGGCGGGGGGGGCGCGACGATCGGAGGAAGCGATGCTACGCCGCGCCGGGCCTTCGTGCCATACGGAAATTCCGCCGGGAACCCTCGTTCTACCGCCGGCCACCGGCCAGGGCCGCCGAACGGGGATGCGCACGCAACCGGGCCATAGCCCAAACGCCCAGCGCGGGTCCGATCGCCAGGGGCAGGAAGGCGAAGCGCCAGCCCAGGGCGTCGACCAGGTAGGGCATGAGATGGATGGTGAAGAGGGTGAGCGTGAACCCGAGCGCCGTCTGGACCGTCAGCATCGTCCCGACGCGTGCGCGATCCGCGAGTTCGGCGATCGACGCCGAGAATTGCGCCGAGTCCGCGACGATGCTCACACCCCAGACGAGGGCCAGCGCCACCAGCGGGCCCGGGTCGCCGCCGAAGAGGAATCCGATCGTCGCCGCGCAGGCGCCGCTGACCGCCATGGCGGCGATCGTCAGCGTCGTCCGCCCGAGGCGGTCGGCGAGAAGGCCGGCGCCCACCGACCCGACCGCGCCGGCAGCGATGGTCGCGAACGCCGCAAGCTTGGCGGCCAGCGGAGCCACGTCGGCGGGCAGCGTCAGCGCAAAGCTCGCGGTGAAAAAAACGCCGATCCACGCCCACATCGCGTAGAGCTCCCACATGTGGCCGAGGTAGCCCAGGTTGGCGAGCCGCAGCGGCACGTCGCGCCATGCGGTCAGCGCGGCGCTAGGATCGAAGCGCGGCGCCGGCGCGCGATTGGGCCCGAGTCCGGCGAATCCGATAAGGACTGCCGCGGCGAGCGCCGTTGCCGATGACACAGCCAACGGCACTCGCCAGTCGATGCCGCCGAAGGCGTTGAACAGATAGGGCGACGCGGAGCCGAGCGTGAGCGCGCCGACGAGGATGCCGACCATGAGGCCCATGTCGCCCTTGGCCCAGGTCGCTGCGAGCTTCATGCCGATCGGATAGATGCCCGCCATGCAGATGCCGGTCACCACGCGCAGCGCCGGCACCGCCGCCGATGTCGGATCGATGACCAGGAGCAGCAGGTTGGCGAGCGCGGCGACGCACGCGGCGGCGGCAAAGAATCGGCGTGGGTCGAGGCGATCGGCCAATCCGAGCATGGCACTCGCCAGGCAGCCGATCACGAAACCCGCCTGCACGCCGCTGGTCAACGCGGCTTGGGTGAAGTGCGACAGGTGGAATTCGGCCGTCAGGGCCGGGACGATGGCGGACGCGGAGAACCAAAGCGCCATCGCCATGACCTGGCAGACGGCGATGATGGTGACCGACGCAACCTTGGAGTCCGACAACGCCATGTGATCTCCCGTTTGCGCCGGGCTTCGCAACGTTACGACGCGCAGGTCCGTTGAGCGTCAGCGCGAAAACTCTTGCGCCGTCGCGAAAGCCCACCGCTGACGGTCCAACGGGACTGCGCATCGGACCACAGAGCGTCGCAGAACGCCAGCGGGCGGTTTCAGATCTTCGGAAGCGTGACGCCCCGCTGGCCCTGGTACTTGCCGCCCCGGTCCTTGTAGGACGTCTCGCACACCTCGTCCGACTCGAAGAAGATGACCTGCGCCACGCCTTCGTTGGCGTAGATCTTCGCGGGCAGCGGCGTCGTGTTGGAGAACTCGAGCGTGACAAAGCCCTCCCATTCCGGCTCCAGTGGCGTCACGTTGACGATGATGCCGCAGCGCGCATACGTCGACTTTCCGAGACAGATCGTCAGCACATTGCGCGGAATGCGGAAGTATTCGACGGTGCGCGCGAGCGCGAACGAGTTGGGAGGGATGATGCATACGTCGCCGATGAAGTCGACGAACGAGCCGGCGTCGAACGCCTTGGGGTCGACGATCGTCGAGTTGATGTTGGTGAAGATCTTGAATTCGCGCGAGCAGCGGATGTCGTAGCCGTAGCTCGACGTGCCGTAGGACACGATGCGTCGGCCGTCGACTTCGCGCACCTGCCCGGGCTCGAACGGCTCGATCATCCCCGTCGCGGCCGCCGTCCGGCGAATCCATTTGTCTGACTTGATCAACGCAACTCCCCTTGCGTTATGTGTTCTGGATGACGATGCTCGGGAACTTGGCCGAGAAATCTGCCGCCTTCTGCGCCACCGAAATAGCGACCTTGCGCGCAATCTCCTTGTAGATCTGCGCGATCTTGCCGTCGGGATCGGCGACGACCGTCGGGCGACCCGAGTCGGCCTGCTCGCGGATGCGGATGTCGAGCGGCAATCCGCCCAGGAACGGCACGTTGTATTCCGCGCACATCCGTTGCGCGCCGCCTTCGCCGAAGATGTGCTCGGCGTGGCCGCAGTTCGAGCACACGTGGATGCTCATGTTCTCGACGATGCCGACGATCGGCACGCCGACCTTCTCGAACATCTTGAGCCCCTTGCGCGCGTCGAGCAGCGCGATGTCCTGCGGCGTAGTGACGATGACGGCGCCGGTCACCGGCACCTTCTGCGACAGCGTGAGCTGGATGTCGCCTGTGCCGGGCGGCATGTCGACGACGAGGAAGTCCAGCTCGCGCCAGTTCGTGTCCTTGAGCAATTGCTCGAGCGCCTGCGTGACCATCGGCCCGCGCCACACCATCGGCGTGTCGGGATCGATCAGGAAGCCGATCGACATCGCCTGCACGCCATAGGCTTCCATGGGTTCCAGCGTCTTGCCGTCGGTGGATTCCGGACGCCCGGTGATGCCCAGCATCATCGGCTGCGACGGGCCGTAGATGTCCGCGTCGAGAACACCCACGCTGGCGCCTTCCGCGGCGAGGGCGAGCGCCAGATTGACCGCGGTGGTCGACTTGCCCACGCCGCCCTTGCCGCTCGCGACGGCGACGATGTTCTTGACGCCGGGCACGAGCTTCACGCCGCGCTGCACCGCATGCGACAGAACCTTGGTGACGATCGTCACCGCGACACGCCCGGCCCCCGGAAGCGCGCCCACTGCCTTCTGCACCAGCTGCTTCATCGACTCGTGCTGGCTCCTGGCCGGATAGCCGAGCGCCAGATCGATCGCGACGTCCGCGCCGCTTACGGCAATTTTCTTCACCGACTTGCCGGCGACGAAATCGCGGCCGGTGTTGGGATCGACGACGGTGGCGAGACACGCCTGGACGTCGGCTTCGGTGAGCGCCATCATGGACTCCGGAAACTGCGGGAAAAAAACGATGATAAAACTTAGGAAATTCTAGCCGATTTCCGATGCGTACGATGGGCGCATCGGAGGCTTCTTGCTAGAATCGGCCGATTCCCCTGCACATTGCAAGGTTTTCCCGATGTCCGCCGCAGTTTCGTCCCCCGCGCGCCGCAAGCTTTTCGTCACCACGGCATTGCCCTACGCCAACGGTCCGTTCCACATCGGCCACGTCATGGAATACATCCAGGCCGACATCTGGGTGCGCTTCCAGAGGATGCAAGGACACGAAGTGCATTTCGTGGGCGCGGACGACGCGCACGGCGCGCCGATCATGCTCAAGGCAGAAGCCGAAGGCGTCACGCCGCAGGCGCTCGTCGCGCGCATCGCGAAGACGCGGCCGAAAATCCTCGATGGCTTCCACCTGAGCTTCGATCACTGGCACTCGACCGACTCACCCGAGAACGTCGAGCTGCTGCTGGACATCTATCGCCGTGTGAAGGCCAAGGGTCTCGTCTACGCGAAGCCGGTCGAGCAGTTCTACGATCCGGTCAAGGCGATGTTCCTGGCGGACCGCTACATCAAGGGCACCTGTCCCAAGTGCGGAACCAAGGACCAGTACGGCGACGCCTGCGAGAACTGCGGCTCGACGTACGCGCCGACCGACCTGGTCGATCCCTATTCGACGCTTACCGGCGCGCGGCCGGAATTGCGGACTTCGGAGCATCTGTTCTTCCAGCTATCGGCTCCGCCGGTGGTCGCGTTCCTCAAGCGCTGGACCATTGAACCGTCACCGGGTCACGCGTTGCAGCCCGAGGTCCTGAACAAGGTCAAGGAGTGGCTGGGCGATGGCGAAGCGGTCGGCAAGCTGGCCGACTGGGACATTTCGCGCGACGCACCGTATTTCGGCATCCCGATTCCCGACGCGCCCGGAAAATATTTTTACGTCTGGCTGGACGCGCCGGTGGGCTACCTCGCGAGTCTCAAGGCGCACCTGCGCGACAAGGGCATCGATTTCGCGAAATTCCTGCAGGACCCGGAAGTGGACCAGTACCACTTCATCGGCAAGGACATCATTTATTTCCACACGCTGTTCTGGCCGGCGATGCTGGAATCCGCGGGTGCCCCCTACAAGGTGCCCGACAACGTCTTCGTGCACGGATTTCTGACCGCGCTGGGCGAGAAGATGTCGAAGTCGCGTGGCACCGGCATCAGCCCCGATTACTACCTCGACCTCGGCCTCAACTCGGAATGGCTTCGCTATTACATCGCCGCCAAGCTGAACGGCCGCGTCGAGGACATCGACTTCAATCCCGACGACTTCATAGCGCGCGTCAACAGCGACCTCATCGGCAAATACGTCAACATCGCCGCCCGCGCGGCGCGATTCATCGCGAGCAACGACAATCGCCTGGTGGCGGCGCAATCATTCGAGGCGCGCCACGGCATGACCCTCACCTCATTGGCGGGCTTCGTCGGCGACCAATACGCGAGCCGCGAATATGGCAAGGCATTGCGCGAAGTCATGGCGCTTGCCGACAAGTCGAATCAGTATTTCGACGCCGCCAAGCCCTGGGAGCTTGCGAAGAACCCGGCTAGCCGCGGACGCGCGCTCGGGATTGCTTCCGAGTGCCTCGACGATTTCCGCATCCTGACTGCACTGTTGCGGCCCGTGCTGCCGGACCTCGCACGCAAGGCGGAGCAGTTTCTCAACCTCCCGCCACAGTCCTGGTCGGACATTCCCCGGGCGCTTGGCGAAAACCACGTCATTCAGCCGTACGAACACCTGATGGGCCGCATCGACCCGAAGCAAATCGACGCGCTGATCGAAGGCCCGCAGGCCGTCGCTGCGGCTGCGCCGCCGTCGGTGCCCGCGGCAACTGCCGCAGCGGCCGGTGACGGCACGACTACCGTCGACGTGGGCACGATCTCCATCGATGACTTCGCGAAGGTCGACCTGCGCATTGCGCGAATCGTCAACGCCGAACACGTCACCGGTGCGGACAAGCTGCTCAAATTGACGCTGGACGCCGGCGAAGGGCGTCAGCGCACTGTTTTCGCGGGCATCAAGTCCGCGTACGATCCCGCGCAGTTGATCGGGCGGCTGACGCCGATGGTCGCCAACCTCGCGCCGCGCAAGATGAAATTCGGGGTGTCGGAGGGCATGGTGCTCGCTGCCTCCGGTGACGGTCCCGGCATCTTCCTGCTGGCGCCGGACAGCGGCGCCGAACCGGGAATGCGCGTCAAGTGAGAATGGCGTTTACCGGCGCTGCGTCGGCGCGAGCGCGCGAAGGCGCCTGACTCCGGTGAACGCGCAACTGCTCGATCTGGTCATCGCCGCGATCGCCGCGTGGCTCCTGATCGGTGCGCTGGGCTTCATCCGTCCGCGCAATTTCGCGTTCATCACGCGCGTCCTCTTTCCCGCAGGTTCCGCCGTGGGGCTGGCGCTCGCCATTGTCGCGGTGCTGGCGCTCGCCTCGCCGCCGCAGGCGACGGTCCTGCCGCTGGGCCTGCCCGACCTGCCCTTCCACTTGCGCCTCGATTCGCTGTCGGCGTTCTTTCTGGTGCTGCTGGGCGCGACGGGGACCGCAGTCTCGCTCTATTCCTGCGGATATTTCCGATCGAGCGAAGGCACGGCGCCCGGGCTCATCTGCTTCCAGTACCACGCGTTCCTCGGCGGCGATGGCGCTGGTGCTGGTCGCCGACGACGCGTACGTGTTCATGGTCGCGTGGGAGTCGATGGCATTGTCCTCGTTCTTTCTCGTCACCACCGAACACAGGATTCCGGAAATTCGCCGCGCCGGCTTCCTGTACCTGCTGATCGCGCACGTTGGCGCCATCGCGATCCTGCTCTGCTTCGGCACGCTGCAGGGCGGCAGCGGCGACTACACGTTCGCGGCGATGCGCTCGGTTCGACTGACCGGCGCCTGGCCGAGCGCCGCGTTCTTCCTCGCTTTGTTCGGCTTCGGCGCCAAGGCGGGCCTGCTGCCGCTGCACATCTGGCTGCCCGAAGCGCACCCCGCCGCACCGTCGCCCGTGTCCGCGCTGATGAGCGGCGTCATGCTCAAGACGGCGATCTACGGCTTGCTGCGCGTCACCTTCGACTTGTTGAGCGGCCAACTCTGGTGGTGGGGCGTGGTCGCGCTGGCGGTCGGGCTCGCGACAGCATTGTTCGGCGTGATCTTCGCCGCCGTGCAATCCGACATGAAGCGGCTCCTCGCGTATTCGTCGATCGAGAACATCGGCATCATCGTCGCCGGCATCGGTCTCACGATCCTGTTCAAGGCGTACGACAAGACGCTCCTGGCGGCGATCACGCTGACCGCCGTGCTCTACCACGCGCTGAACCATGCGTTCTTCAAGAGCCTCCTCTTCCTGGCCACGGGCTCGGTGCTGCACGCAACGCACGAGCGCAGCCTGGGCAAGCTCGGCGGACTCATCCACCACATGCCCTGGGTGGCCTGGGTCGCGCTGGTCGGCGCGCTGGCCAGTGCCGGATTGCCGCCGCTCAACGGTTTCGTCTCCGAATGGCTGCTGCTGCAGGCGTTCCTGTTCACGCCCAGCCTGCCGCAGTCGTTCGTCAACATGCTGGTGCCGGTCGCCACGGCGGCGCTGGTGCTGGCCGTCGCGCTCTCGGCGTACGTGATGGTCAAGTTCTACGGCGTCATCTTCCTGGGCCGGCCGCGCGAGGCGAACCTGGCGTACGCGAAAGACGCGGGAACGTTCGAGCGCGTCGCACTGGTGTGGCTGGCGGCGGCGTGCGTGCTGCTCGGGATCTTTCCCGTCGACCGTCATTGCGCTGCTCGACCCGATCAACACGATGCTGGTCGGTTCGAGCGCCATCAATTCGGGCAGCAACTGGCTGCTGCTGGCGCCGATCAATGCCGACCGCGTCGACCTACAGTCCGCTGGTCGTGCTGGTCGTGATCGTCGCCGTCGTGCTGCTGACGATGCAGGTCGTGCACCGCTACTACCACGGGCGCGTCCGCAGGGCGCCCCCGTGGGACTGCGGCTATCCCGCGCAGACGCCGCGCATGCAGGACACCGCCGAGGGATTCGGCCAGCCGATCCGCCAGGTCTTCGAGCCATTCTTCCGGATGGAGCGTCACCTGCCGTCGCCATTCGACGCGTCGCCCAGGTATTCGGTGAAGGCCGACGACCATTTCTGGCAGTGGTTCTACGTGCCGATCGTGCGTTGCGCGGAAATCCTCGCTCGGCTTGTCGGGTATATCCAGCAGGGACGCATCTCCGTGTACCTGACCTACAGTTTCTTCACGCTGCTCGCGCTGCTGTTCCTCGTGCGATGACGATGAGCGCCGCCGGGCCGCCCCAAGGTGCGAATTCCACCCCCTCCGGGGGCAGCGTAGCGGCGTCAGCCGCAAGCGTGGGGGTCGTATGACGATTCCCGGATTCCTGTCGCAGCTGCTGCAGCTTGCCATCGCGCTGGTGCTGGCGCCGCTGCTCGTCGGCTGGGTCAACAAGTGCCGCGCGTGGCTGCAGAACAAGAGCGCGCCGTCGATCCTGCTGCCGTACCGGATGATCCGCAAGCTGTTCTTCAAGGACGCCGTCGTCGCGGAGAACGCGTCGCCGATCTTCCGGCTGACGCCGTATATCGTGTTCGGCGCGATGTGCTGCGCGGCGGCGATCGTGCCGTCGCTCGCCACCGACCTGCCGTTTGCGCGGGCCGCCGACGCGATCGCGCTCGTCGGCCTGTTTGCGCTGGCGCGCGTGTTCATGGCGCTTGCCGCCATGGACATCGGCACGTCCTTCGGCTCGCTGGGCGCGCGGCGCGAGATGTTCGTCGGCTTCCTGGCCGAGCCCGCGCTGCTGATGGTGCTGTTCACTGCGTCCCTCATCTCCGGCTCGACGTCGCTGCCGTCGATCGTCGATACGCTCGCGCACCGCGACCTCGCCATCTATCCCAGCCTCGCGTTCGCCGGCGTCGCCTTCACGATGGTGTCGCTGGCCGAGAACGCGCGCGTCCCCGTGGACAATCCCGCGACGCACCTCGAACTCACGATGATCCACGAAGCCATGTTGCTCGAGTATTCGGCGCGGCACCTGGCACTGCTCGAATGGGCGGCCGCACTGAAACTCTTCAACTATTCGTGCATCGGCCTGGCGCTGTTCTTCCCGTTCGGAATCGTCGTCAGTGGCGCCGACTGGCTGGCGCTGCTGGGCGCGGCGCCCGCGCTGATCGCGAAGCTCCTGGCCGGAGGCTTCGCGCTAGCGCTGATCGAGACGCTTTCGGCGAAGATGCGCATCTTCCGCGCGCCGGAATTCTTGGGCACGGCGTTCATGCTCGCGGTGCTGGCCATGCTGGTCAACCTGCTGCTGGGCGCCTAAAAACGCGATGGCCGCCCTTCCCCTTTACGCGCAGCTCATCAACCTGCTCGCCGCGATCCTGCTGCTGCTGGCGTTCGCCATGCTGGCGCAGCGCCGCGTGCTGTCGCTGATCGACCTGTTCGCCGCCCAGGGACTCGCGCTGAGCTGCTCGACGGCGATCGTCGCCTACGGCACGCACCAGCCGCACCTGTATTTCTCGGCAGGACTGACGCTGGTCCTCAAGGTCGCGCTGCTGCCGTGGCTCCTGCACCGGCTGATCCGAAAGCTCGACGTGAAATGGGACGTCGAGGGGCTGATCAACGTGCCGACGACGATGATCATCGGCCTGGTGCTCGTCGTGTTTTCGTTCAACCTCGCGGTGCCGATTTCCACGCTCGCCAGCACCGTGACGCGGTCGACGCTCGGCATCGCGATGGCAACGGTGATGCTGTCGTTCCTGATGATGATCACGCGGCGCAAGGCGATCCCGCAGGTCGTCGGCTTTTTGTCGATGGAGAACGGCCTGTTCTTCGCGGCGACTTCCGCCACCTACGGGATGCCGATGGTCGTCGAACTCGGCATCGCGCTCGACGTGCTGGTCGGCATGCTGATCCTGGGCGTGTTCTTCTTCCAGATCCGCGAGCAGTTCGACAGCCTCGACCTGAAGCACATGGAACGGCTGAAGGAAGGCGAGTGAAGGACTTGCGTGCTTGAGATCGTTGCCGTCCTCGGTCTGCCGCTCACGGGCTCGGCGCTGCTCGCCATCGTCGGCCAACGCCGGATCGCGCCGCAGGTCAACGTCGCCGTCAGCCTGCTCACGTTCCTGGCAGCGACTGCACTGACCGTTCGCGTGATTTCGGAAGGGCCGCTGCTCGTCCTCGATAGCCAGTTCTTCGTCGACCCTTTCAACGTATTCCTGGTCGCGCTCACGGCGTTCGTCGGCTTCACGACGTCGATCTTCTCGCGGCCCTACATGCGCATCGAGGAAGAGCATGGCCGGCTGTCTGCCGCTCGCCTTCGCCTCTACCACAGCATGTACCAGCTGTTCAATTTCACGATGCTGCTGGCGTTGCTCACCAACAACATGGGCATCCTCTGGGTGGCGATGGAGGCGGCCACGCTGACGACCGTGCTGCTGGTGTCGCTCTACCGCACGCCGGCCAGCCTCGAGGCAGCCTGGAAGTATTTCATCCTGTGCGGTGTGGGCATCGCGCAGGCGTTATTCGGCACGATCCTCCTGTATTTCGCGGCGGAAAAACTGCTGGGCGCCGGCGGCGGCGCATTGTTGTGGACCGAGTTGAACGGCGTCAAGGGCCAGCTCGAGCCCACCGTGCTGTCGCTCGCGTTCGTCTTCCTGCTGGTCGGTTACGGCACCAAGGTTGGGTTGGTGCCGCTGCACAATTGGCTGCCCGACGCGCACGCGGAAGGCCCGACACCCGTTTCGGCCGTCCTCTCCGGCCTGCTGCTCAACGTCGCGCTGTATGCGGTCGTGCGCTGCAAAGTGCTGGTCGAAGGCTCGGTGCAGACATCGTTCGCGCGGGAACTGATGATGGGCTTCGGCCTCCTGTCGGTCGTTGTCGCGGCGTTCCTCCTTTCGCGCCAGAAGGACATCAAGCGGCTGTTCGCGTACTCGTCGGTCGAGCACATGGGCATCATCACGTTCGCCTTCGGCATGGGCGGGCCCATCGCGAACTTTGCCGGCCTCCTGCACATGACCGTGCACTCGCTCACCAAGTCGGCGATCTTCTTCACGGTCGGCCATGCTGCGCAGAAGACCGGAACGCAGATCATGGACGACATTCGCGGGCTCATCACGATCAGCCCGATGCTCGGATGGGGCTTGATTCTCGGCACGCTGGCAATCCTCGGCATGCCGCCGTTCGGCGTGTTCGCGAGCGAGTTCCTGATCCTCATCACGGCGATCCACGAGCATCCGTGGGCCACGCCGTTCCTGCTGGGCGCGCTGGGACTCGCGTTCGCCGCCGTGTTCTCCAAGGTGCAGCCGATGGTGTTCGGCGAGACATCGGTCAAGCGCCTGCCGCTTCGTCCGGCGATGATTCCGGTGTTCACGCATCTTGCGATCGTGCTGATGCTGGGACTCTGGATACCGCCGTTTCTCGCCGACTGGTACCGCCAGGCCGCGCGGCTGATCGGTTGAACGAATCGTTGGACGCGCGATGAACCTCTCCCCCCTCGGACTGGCTGCCGCCACGCTGCCCTCGGCCGTGCCGGCGAGACGCGTGCCGGTCAGCTCCGGCCAACTGCTGGCCGCATGCCGCGTCGCGTGGGAAGGCGGCGGACAACTGGTCGCGCTGTGGCTCGCCGACGAGCGCGACCGTGGCCGCGGCTATTGCCTGCGCGTCGTGCTGCAGGACGGTGATGGGCTGACGCTCCTCGAGCACACGATGCCGGACGGCGACGTCCATTATCCCGACCTCGCGACGATTTTTCCGGCCGCCAATCGGATGCAGCGCGCGGCGTTCGACCTGGTCGGCATTCCGTCCGACGCCGACGACCAGCGCCCTTGGCTGTGGCTCGCGAGCTGGCCCATCGACAAGTTTCCGTTGCGACGCGACTTCGAGGCTTCGCCCAAGTGGGAACCCGGACAGGAGGAATATTCGTTCGTCAAGGTCGCCGGCGACGGCGTGCACGAAATTCCGGTCGGACCGGTTCACGCGGGCATCATCGAGCCGGGCCACTTCCGCTTCCAGGTCGTCGGCGAAAAGGTGCTGCGGCTGGAGGAGCGACTCGGCTATGTGCACAAGGGCATCGAAAAGCGCTTCGAGGCGTTCACACTCGCCGACGGATACCGGCTGGCGGGCCGCGTGTCGGGCGACAGCACCGTGGCGTATGCGTGGGCCTACGCGCAGGCGCTGGAATCGATCGCAAGCACGGAGATCCCCGTGCGCGCCGCGTGGCTGCGCGCCCTCGCGCTGGAACGCGAACGCCTCGCCAACCACCTGGGCGACTTGGGTTACCTCGGCAACGACGGCGGATTCGCGTTCGGCCTTGCGCAGTTCTCGCGGCTGAAGGAGGACGTGCTGCGCACGAATATGGCCGCGTTCGGCCATCGTCTGGCAATGGACTATGTCGTGCCCGGTGGCGTTGCGCAGGACGTCCCGGCCGACCATGCCGCGGAAATTGCCGCCGAGTGCGCGGCGCTGGAAGAGGAAATCCGGGAGGTGCGCGACATCTACGACGAGCACGCGGGATTGCAGGATCGCTTTCGCTCGTGCGGGATCGTGACGCCGGCGCTCGCGGCGCAACTCGGCCTGACGGGCATGGCGGGGCGCGCCAGCGGCCAGGCGCGCGACCTACGCTGTGATTTTCCGGTCGCGCCCTACGATTCGCTCGCGGTGCGCAAGGCGGGTTCGCTTTCGGGCGACGTCGCGGCGCGCGTCGCCGTGCGCTTCGACGAGGCGCTGGAATCGCTGCGGCTCATCCAGAACATCGCCAAGGCCGTTCCCGGCGGCGACATTCGCGCGCCACTGCCGGAGGTGCCGGCGTTCAAACTGGGCCTGGGCTACGTCGAAGGCTTTCGTGGACCGGTGCTGGTCGCGCTGACGAGCGGCCCGGACGGGACCCTACGCCGCTGCCACCCGCATGACCCTTCATGGTCGAACTGGCCGGTGCTGGAGCACGCCGTCATCGGCAACATCGTTCCCGACTTCCCGCTGATCAACAAGTCGTTCAACCTGACGTACAGCGGGCACGATCTGTAAGGGCAGCCTCCGATGCTCCACATCCTTCGCCAAATCGCCCGCACCGGCATCAAGACGGAAGACGCCCCCGCGCCGGCCGATGAAATGGTGCTCGTCGCGCGCCTGCAGGAAAAATTGCTGCGCACGCTCGGCCGCGCGCTGACGATCCGGCAGGTGGACGCCGGATCGTGCAACGGTTGCGAGCTCGAGATCCATGCGCTCGGCAATCCCTACTACAACATCGAAGGACTCGGCATCAAGTTCGTCGCCAGTCCGCGGCACGCCGACATGCTGCTTGTGACGGGGCCCGTGTCCAAGCACATGGCCATCGCGCTCAAGCGAACGTACGATGCGACCCCCGAACCCAAGATCGTCGTCGCCGTCGGCGACTGCGGCTGCACCGGCGGAATTTTCGGCGAGAGTTATGCGAGCCTGGGACGCGTCGCGAACGTCATTCCCGTCGACGTCGAGATTCCCGGCTGCCCGCCCACGCCGACGGCGCTGCTGCAGGGCATTCTCGCGGCCGTCACAAAATTCGCGCCGCCGGTACCGGCCACCGACGAGGCGCCGCGCGCGGCGGATGCCTGACCATGGGGCAACTTTTGTCCTTGGCAACGGCGATAATTCGACAGACCGCAGAGTCGTTAGCATAGGGCTGGCATCACGGGATCTTCGGATCGGCGCAATTCCGGCGGCCAGCGGCCGGAATCGGCTGCGGGCTCAACCGGTGGATGCAACACACTATGGCGTGAGCCATCAGAGGAGTGTTGCAGATGAGACCTCGGATCCATTACACGGAGAGCCAGAAGGTGCTGATGTGGGAGCGCTGGCAGAAGGGCGAGTCGCTGCAGCAGATCGCCCAGTTGTTTGATCGGAACCACTCGTCGATACAGGGGATTCTGGCCGCGACCGGCGGGATCCGTCCCGCCCCACGGCGCCGCTCTCGATTGGCGCTGACCCTGGCCGAACGGGAAGAGATCTCGCGCGCGGTGGTTGCGGGTCACTCGATGCGTTGGATCGCGGCGCAACTCGGCCGAGCGCCGTCCACGATCAGTCGGGAGATCAAGCGCAACGGTGGCCAAGAAGGCTACCGAGCGAGTCAGGCCGACCAGTCCGCCTGGGATCGAGGTCGGCGTCCCAAGACCGGTAAACTGGCACAGAACCGAGCGCTGGCGCGCCTCGTGGCAGGCAAGCTCCGACTGCAGTGGTCACCGGAGCAGGTTGCCGGTTGGCTCAAGCGCACTTATCCAGACGATCCGAGCCGTCAGGTGTCACCCGAGACCATCTATCGCAGCCTGTTCATCCAGGCCCGCGGTGCCCTGAAGAAGGAACTGGTGGAGCATTTGCGGCGCAGCCGAGTGATGCGCCGGTCGCGCCATCACACCCAGAAGACGGACCAGCACGGCCGCATCACCGACGCCGTCTCGATCAGCGAGCGTCCGGCCAACGTGGCAGACCGGGCGGTGCCCGGTCACTGGGAAGGCGACCTGTTGTTCGGCAGCAAGAACAGCCAGATTGCGACGTTGGTCGAGCGTCAGACACGCTATGTGATGCTGGTGAAGGTTGCCGGCAAGGACACCGAGACCGTCATCGACGCGTTGATCAAGAACGCGCGCAAGTTACCGGACCAGCTCTACCAGTCGCTGACCTGGGATCGGGGCAAGGAGATGGCCGATCACAAGCGCTTCACCCTGGCAACCGACATCAAGGTTTACTTCTGCGACCCTCAGAACCCCTGGCAGCGTGGCAGCAATGAGAACACCAACGGGCTCTTGCGGCAGTACTTCCCCAAGGGAACAGACCTCTCAGGCTACTCGCAAGCCAAGCTCAACGCCGTGGCCAGAAGATTGAACGAGCGCCCTAGGAAAACATTAAACTTCGAAACACCAGCTGAACGATTCCACCAAACTGTTGCGTCGATCGGTTGAATCCGCAGCCATGAGCCGTCACTCGCCGACGGTGCTCAATCCCCGCTGTAGGCGTAGGATGGCTCAGCCTCCGTCTACGCCGGCAAGATCCTCGACGGGGCCAAGCCTGGCGATCTGCCGGTCTTGCAGCCTACGAACGTCGAGTTGGTGATCAACCAGAAGACCGCCAAGGCACTTGGCCTGACGATACCGCAGTCGCTACGGGTGCTGGCCGAGTTGATCGAGTGATTCAGCGTTGCGCATTGCTCGCTGCGCCGCCGGGTCGCGCGAATAGTCGCATTGCGCATTGCACGTTTTCGTAATCGGAGTAGAACAGCAATTCTGTTTCTCGCGTACCTGCCGTCGGCAGCGCTCGGAACAGTCTCTCGAAGCGTTCGAAAGGATATGCCATGATCACGAACCACAATGTTCTTATCGAATTCCGAGGGCGTGTCGCATCGCTGTGGCAACATGCCCGACTGCTCGCTGCCGCTGGCGCGTTGCTGGCGCTGGCGGGATGTGCGTCGGAAACCCTGTTTCAGTCGTCGTTCAACTCGAACGCGGTCGGGTCGCCGCCATCGCCGACGCAGGCAGTCGGTACCGCGCAGGTCTCGGGTGACCCAGGCAGCGTGGTGATCGTGGGGCCGGTGCCGAACTCGAGCGAAAACTGGGTGAAGATCACCCGCGCCAGCGTTGCGAACAATCAGGCGGGGATCTCGACGTTTCTGGGTAATTTCTCAAAGACTTACTCCGACGGCACGTATGGCTTCCTCGGTGTAATCTTCATTCCGACGGGCAGCGGACTTGCCTCGGTCGAGTTCGACACCAGCCCGTTCGGCTCGCCGCCTTCTACCAGTTTTTTGCATCTCGACTTTCTGCAGAATGGCACGGTGCGCTTCGACGACGATCCGGGCGTGACGTTCGGAACGTTCCCACACGACCGGTTCTTCACCTTGTCGGTGGGGATGGATATCACGTCGACGACCGCTGTCGCGCACGTCACTCTTTTCGGCACCGGCACCTCGGGCGGCACGTTCGACTACAACATTAAGCAGCCGAACTTCGCGCGTCAGTACGGCGCCATCCGGCTATGGATGGGATTTCCGTGGACGGGGTCTTTCGACATGACGGATCTGGTGGTGACGCGCAAAAAATAAGTGCCGCGCTTGAACGACGGCTTCAATCGATTTCTATGGCCGGTTCGGAGGACCGTGGGCGACGGCTTCGGGTCGAAAGCGGTCGCCAAAGGCGCGTACCGCTGTCACGCTAGCAAGTCGCCCGACGCCTTCTTGCCGCGCGGTGCGCGCGTGGGCGCTTCGCCGCCAGCCTTGCCGCGGCGCTTCACGTCCGCGACAAGCACCGGTTGCAAGTAGTGCGCGGTGTAGCTCGCCGCAACTGCCCCAACCGTTTCCGGCGGGCCTTCGGCGACGACCGTGCCGCCACCGGCGCCGCCTTCCGGACCCAGGTCGATGATCCAGTCCGCCGTCTTGATCACATCGAGGTTGTGCTCGATGACGACGACGGTGTTGCCGTGATCGCGCAGCCGGTGCAGCACGGTCAGCAGCATCTCGATGTCGTGGAAGTGCAAGCCGGTCGTCGGTTCGTCGAGGATGTACAGCGTGCGGCCGGTGTCGCGCTTCGACAATTCGAGCGCCAACTTGACGCGCTGCGCCTCGCCGCCCGACAGCGTCGTCGCCGACTGGCCGAGCGTGATGTAGCCCAGGCCGACGTCGAGCAAGCGTCGCGAGCTTGCGCGCGACGGCCGGTACCGGCTCGAAGAATGCGTACGCCTGCTCCACCGTCATCGCCAGCACTTCGTGGATGTTCTTGCCCTTGTAACGGACTTCGAGCGTCTCGCGGTTGTACCGCTGGCCGTGGCAGACGTCGCATGACACGTAGACGTCGGGCAGGAAATGCATCTCCACCTTGATGAGGCCGTCGCCCTGGCACGCCTCGCAGCGCCCGCCCTTGACGTTGAATGAAAAGCGGCCCGGCCCATAGCCGCGCTCGCGCGCTTCCTTCACCTGCGCGAACAGTTCGCGGATCGGCGTGAACAGCCCGGTGTACGTCGCCGGATTGGAGCGGGGCGTGCGGCCGATCGGGCTCTGGTCGACGCTGATGACCTTGTCGAAGTGCTCGAGCCCATCGATCTCGGTGTAAGGCGCGGGCTCCTCGGCGCTGTCGTACAGGTGCCGCGCCACCGCGTGATAGAGCGTGTCGTTGATCAGCGTCGACTTGCCGGAGCCCGAAACGCCGGTGACGCAGACGAAGAGCCCGACCGGCAGGTTCAGCGTCACGCCCTGCAGGTTGTTGCCGGTCGCGCCGGTGATCGTCAGCTTGCGGGCCAGGTCCGCGCGATGCCGCCGCGCGGGGATCGGTATCTGCCGGTGTCCGGCGAGGTACTGGCCGGTCAGCGAGTGCGGCGCGCGCCGGATGTCCTCGGGCGTGCCTTGTGCGACGACTTGCCCGCCGTGCTCGCCGGCACCGGGTCCCATGTCGACGACGTAGTCGGCCGCATTGATCGCATCCTGGTCGTGCTCGACGACGATGACGCTGTTGCCCAGGTCGCGCAGGTGCTTCAGCGTGTCGAGCAGCCGGTCGTTGTCGCGCTGGTGCAGGCCGATCGACGGCTCGTCCAGCACGTACATGACGCCGGTCAGGCCGGAACCGATCTGGCTCGCGAGCCTGATGCGCTGCGATTCGCCGCCCGACAGCGTCTCCGCGGAGCGATCGAGCGCCAGGTAATCGAGGCCCACGTTGTTGAGGAACTGCAGCCGGCTGATGATCTCCTTGACGATGCGATCGGCGATCGCCGCCTTCTGCCCGTCGAGCACGAGCGAGCGGAAGAAGGCCATCGTGCTCTTGAGCGGCAGCCCGGAAATTTCGAAGATCGCGCGCGCCTGCTCCCCGCTCCCCACCTTCACGAAGCGCGCTTCGCGCCGCAACCGCGTGCCGCCGCACTCCGGGCACGGCTTGTTGTTGAGGTACTTGGCGAGTTCCTCGCGCACCATCACCGAGTCGGTCTCGCGGTAGCGCCGCTCGAGGTTCGGGATGATGCCCTCGAACGTGTGCTCGCGGACCATCGGCTTGCCGCGCTCCGACAAGTATGTGAAGGGAATCTTCTCGTCGCCGGATCCGTACAGGATGAGTTGCTGCACGCGCTCGGGCAGCTTCGCGAAGGGCTTCTCGATGTCGAAACCGACGTGCTTGGCGAGGCTTTGCAAGAGCTGGAAGTAGAACTGGTTGCGGCGGTCCCAGCCCTTGATCGTGCCGGACGCGAGCGAGAGCTGCGGAAACGCCACGACGCGCTTGGGATCGAAGAATGTGATCGAGCCCAGGCCGTCGCACCGCGGGCACGCGCCGAGGGGGCTGTTGAACGAGAAGAGGCGCGGCTCGAGCTCGGCCAGCGAATAGTTGCAGATCGGGCACGCGAATTTCGCCGAGAAGAGGTGCTCCCTTCCGGAGTCCATTTCCACGGCCAGCGCGCGACCGTCGCCGTGGCGCAGCGCGGTCTCGAACGATTCCGCCAGCCGCTGCTTGTATTCCGCGTGCACCTTGAGGCGGTCGACGACCACTTCGATCGTGTGTTTGGTGGTCTTGGCGAGCTTCGGCGCCGCGTCGATCTCGCACACCTTGCCGTCGACGCGCACGCGGACGAAGCCCTTGGCGCGCAGTTCGACGAAGAGTTCGAGGTGCTCGCCCTTGCGGTTGACGACGGCGGGCGCCAGGATCATGAGCTTCGTGTCTTCCGGCAATGCGAGCGTCGCATCGACCATCTGCGAGATCGTCATCGCCTGCAGCTTCTGCTCCGGATGGTCGGGGCAGTACGGATCGCCGACGCGCGCGAACAGAAGACGCAGGTAGTCGTGGATCTCCGTCACCGTTCCCACGGTCGAGCGCGGGTTGTGCGACGTCGCCTTCTGCTCGATCGAGATCGCCGGCGACAGCCCCTCGATCAGGTCGACGTCGGGCTTGTCCATCAACTGCAGAAACTGGCGCGCATACGCCGACAGCGATTCGACGTAGCGACGCTGCCCTTCGGCGTAGAGCGTGTCGAAAGCGAGCGAGCTCTTGCCCGAGCCCGACAGGCCCGTGATCACGATCAGCCGGTGGCGTGGCAGGTCGAGATTGAGGTTCTTGAGATTGTGCGTGCGGGCGCCGCGGATGCGGATGGAATCCATGCAGTGGAAGATCGTTTCTCGCGTCGTCGCGATCGGTGTTTCGAATGCGGAGGATGGGCAATCGGCTGTTCGACCTAGGGTTTTTGGCCTACGGACGAAGCGCCGAACCTGTTAGTATATTGCGTTTCGGTTGCCCGCCGATAGTCCGGCTATCACATTCCTTCGCGCTAAGGCTCCGCGCGGGCCGCGGCAACCCTACATCGACAGGAGAAACGCACGATGGCCTCGGTCAACAAGGTGATTCTGATCGGCAACCTCGGCCGCGATCCGGAAACGCGCTACACGACGGGCGGCGACGCGGTGACCAACCTGCGCATCGCCACCACGGACACATGGAAGGACAAGGCCGGCGAAAAGCAGGAAAAGACCGAATGGCACACGGTCGTCCTCTTCGGGCGCCAGGCGGAAATCGCCGGCGAATACCTGAAGAAGGGCCGCCCCGTCTACATTGAGGGCCGCTTGCAGACGCGCAAGTGGACGGACAAGGAAGGCGTGGAAAAATATTCCACCGAAATCGTCGGCGATCGCATGCAGCTCCTGGGCAGCCGCGACGGCGGTGGCGGCGACGCCGAATTCGCCGGTGGTGGCGGCGGCAAGCGCGAAGGCGGCGGCGCCGCAGTTGGCAACTCAGCCGGTTCCGCCAAGCCGGCGGGCGCGGCGAAGAAAAACGTCGACGACTTCGACGACGACATCCCGTTCTAGTCCTGCCGGCGTACCGCGCTTGCAGGCGCTGGCCGGGCACAACGACACCGCGTCAGCCCCGCACGGCCTCCGGATGCCGAACATCGACCGGCCGCGCGGTCGGCTGCTACCGGCCGCTGACGCCGCACTCATTTCACAAATCACGCCGCCACCGCGGCAGACGTCGCCTTCATACAGCACGAGGTATTGGCCGGGTGTCGGTGCCCACTGCGGCTCGTCGAACTGCGCGCGGCAGCCTTCGCCCGCGGCCGTCAACGTGCAGGCGGCGTCGGGCATCCGGTAGCGCGTCTTGGCGCCGAAACGCGCAGGCAGCGCGGGCGTCGCGCCGCTGATCCAGTGCATCTCGATGGCGTCCACGTCGCGCCGATGCAAGAGCGCGTGATCGTGGCCCTGCACGGCCACCAGCACGTTGCGCGCAAGGTCCTTGCCCGCGACGAACCATGGCAGGTCGGTACCGCCGCGCGTGCCACCGATGCGCAATCCCTGCCGCTGGCCCAGCGTGTAGTAGGCGAGCCCGTCGTGATTGCCGACGACGCGACCTTCCGGCGTCTCGACCGGACCCGGCGTGCGCGGCAGGTAGCGCGCGAGGAAATCGCGGAACGGCCTCTCGCCGATGAAGCAGATGCCCGTGGAGTCTTTCTTGGCCCAGGTCGGTATGCCCTGCTCGCGCGCCAGGCGCCGCACGTCGCGCTTGTGCATCTCGCCGAGCGGGAAGACCACCGGCGCCAGCTGTTCCTGCGTCAGCCGATGCAGGAAATAGCTCTGGTCCTTGGTTGCGTCGCGCGCCTTGAGCAATTCGACGCGCGCGGAATCGTCCGGCGCGCGGCGCACGCGCGCGTAGTGGCCGGTGGCAATGCCGTCCGCACCGAGATTCCGCGCGTAGTCCAGGAAAGCGCGGAACTTGATCTCGCTGTTGCACAGCACATCCGGGTTGGGCGTGCGACCGGCCTGGTACTCGCGCAGGAAATGCGCGAAGACGCGCTCGCGGTATTCTGCGGCGAAGTTCACCGCCTCGAGCTCGATGCCGAGCACGTCGGCCACCGCCGCCGCATCGACCAGGTCCTCGCGCGACGTGCAGTACTCGTCGGTGTCGTCGTCCTCCCAGTTCTTCATGAAGACGCCGACGACATCGTGGCCCTGCTGCTTCAGCAGCCACGCCGCGACGGCCGAGTCCACGCCGCCCGACAGTCCGACGATGACGCGTTGCCTGCGCGACGTCATGCGATTTCCGACACGAAGTCCGAGCGGCCAGCGGCGTCCGGCGCGGTAATCGTCGATGCAGCGCAGGACGAGCGGACTGCGGTGCTCGCCCTTTCGCGCGGCGATCTCGTCATAGGAGAGCCACAACGCCCGCAGTATTCCGTCGTCGAGCGGGCGAGCCGCGTCGTGGTCTTGCGCATCGCCCGCAAACGAGAACCGGACGAATGTCGCTCCGGTATCCGGCGCTTCCCAGCGATAGATGCCGATCAGCGCCGTCGGCACGACGCGCCAGCCCGTTTCCTCGAGCGTTTCGCGCGCGGCCGCCTGCGGCAGCGTCTCGGCGGGCTCGAGGTGTCCCGCCGGCTGGTTGAGCCTGATGCCCAGCGCGCGTCTCTTCCTCGACCAGGAGGAACAGGCCGTCGCGTTCGACGACAGTCGCCACGGTGACGGCGGGTCTTGAAAGTGCCAGTTCGCTCATCGGACTGCCAGCATAGGTGTTCGGGCGACCGTTACCAAGAGCGTGGGGCCGCCAACGAAAAGGGGCAAGGCGATGAACGCCCTGCCCCTTCGTTCACGCAACGTGCCGGAGGCTTACGGCGTCGCGCTCTTCTGCATCGCCTTTTGAGCCTCGGGCGTGCCCATGTTCACCGTCTGCTTCGGCGTTTCCTTCGAAACCGCGGTGTTCTTCTTGGCCTCAGCGGCCGTGGACGGGCCGGATTGCGAGTAGACCGCGGCCCCCTTCGTATGGGCCTGCTTCTGCTCCTTTGTCGGCTTGGCGACGTTCTTGGACGCGGCCGTATTCTTCGCCTGTTGCTTGGAGGTGGCAGCCGCTCCGCTGGTGCCCACCGCCGACTGCGTCGTCGACTGCACCATTTCCTGCTTCGCCTTGGCATCCGTGGACTTGGCCGGCGCGGCGGGCGTCGTTGCGGGCGCATTGGTTTGCGCCAGCGTGACCGACGAGGCGAAAAGCCCGGCGATCAATGCTGCGAGAAGCTTGTTCATCATCATTTCCTTGCGTATCGGATTGAAAGAGGTCCAGCCACGCACGCCCGCGATCGGGCGCGAAATCCATGGCAAAGACTTGGAGCTATATATAAATCAGTGGCTTATTGCAACGCAGAGGGGCGATCCACCTCCGCCCCATCAAAAGAAAAGGCAAGGCGTGAAGCCTTGCCTTCCGCCATTGGGGAGAAGCGAGACTGCTTAAGGCGTGGCGGCCTTTTGCATCTGCTTTTCGGCAGCCGGCGTGCCCAGCTTTTCCGTCTGCTTCGGCACTTCCTTCGAGACGGCGGTGTTCTTCTTCGCTTGCGCGGCGGTTTCCGGACCACCCGTGGAGGTCACACCACCCGCAGCCGTCGCGGCCTTAGCATCGGCTTGCTTTTGCGCCTTCGTCGGCTTGGCGACTTCCTTCGACTTGGCGGTGTTGGCCTTTTGCTGCGCGGCGGTGTCACGGGCACCGGTCTGGTCGACGTTGGTCGTCGTGACTGTCGCCGACTTCCTTCGCCTTTTCGGCGTTCATTTCCTTCTTCGTCGGCGCGGGGGCCGGGGCAGTGGTTTGGGCAGCAGCGACGGTGGCGAATCCACCGGCGATCAGTGCTATGAGCAGCTTGTTCATTGCGATTCCTTTAGGTTGCGGAGTTGGACAGAAAAATTTTTACTTGGCGGGCTTCTGGTCGGATGCACCCGGCGCCGCGCCTGGCGTCGCGGACGACGTTGGCGCAGCGGAGTGTGCCGACTTATGTGCCTTCTTCTTCTTGCTCTTCTTGGTTTCGGACTTGGTTTTCTTTGCTTCGGCTTTGGCTTCGTGGTTCTGCGCCGTCATCGGCGCAGCATGCGCGGCCGATGGCGATTGCGCGGCCGGAGCCGCCGTCGTGCCTTGGGCCAGCGCGACGGAGGCAAACGCCACCGCCACCAATGCCACCACTACGTTCTTCATCGATGCGTTCCTAAGGAGAGCAATTGACACCAACTCACCGTGTCGACGCCATTAACGGGCGTAAGCCTGAGGCGGTTGACATCCTCCTCCTAGGTCAACGCAACGAACTACCCAACATTTTAGCTGAACAATCAAAGAATTAACAGCCCCGCGCCGAAGTCCCCCTTGGGCGCACTCATTTGTTGTTATTTGGCGACGATCGCCGGCTTGTGCGGCTACGACGGAATTTCGTGGCGGGGGGCGAAAGCGTCTTCGCCGCACCCTGCAAATCCAGCCGCCGCTGCATCCATTCCTTGAGCAAAGGGACGGTGATCGGCCGCTTGGACGCCAACGAATGATGGTCGAGCGCCGCCAGCGTCGCCACGAGCGTCGTCATGTCCCGCCGGCCATGGGCGAGCAGGTAGGCGATGACGTCGTCGGCCAGTACGAAGCCGCGCGAGCGCGCATAGGTGGCCAGCGCGGCCGGCTTGTCCACGTCGGCCAGCGGCAGGATTTCGTAGACAAGACCCCATCCTAAGCGGCTGCGCACGTCGTCGCGCAGGGCCATCCGCGCCGGCGGCAGCGCAGCCGCCGCGATCAACGAGCCGCCCGCCGCCTTGAGATCGTTGTACAGCGTGAAGAGGCGGCCCTGCATGGCAGCGTCCGCGCGATCGACGTCGTCTACCACCAGCAACGCCCGCGACGGCGTGTCGTCGGGCATTGCCTCGGGGCTCGCGCAATACTGGACCGGACGCTTGGAGGCTGCCTCCGCGGCTGCGGCAAGCAGCAAGTGCGTCTTTCCGACACCCGGCGGGCCCCACAGCACCAACCCGGTTTCCACTGCATCGCCGGCGGCGAAATCGCGCAGCGCGGCTACCGCCTCCTGGTTCGGGCCGGGAACGAAATTGGCGAACGAAGGTGGCTCGGGGGCCGCCAGTTCGAAGACAAGCTGCTCCATCGCGCGATCAGATCAGGAGTCGCCACGATAGAACGGGGACACCACGTACTCCGCACGCAGGTGGCGCAATCCCACCAGCAGGGCCGCCGATGCCGGCAAAGCAAGGAGGACGCCGGCGAAGCCGAACAACTGGCCGAACGCGAGCAGTGCGAAGATGACGGCGATCGGATGCAACCCGATCCTGTCGCCGACGAGCCACGGCACCAGCACATAGTTTTCGAGGAGTTGCCCGACGCCGTACACGGCGAGCACGCCCATGAACGCGGGCCAGCCGCTCCATTGCAGCAGCGCGGCCACGACGCCGAGCACGAATCCCAGCCCGAAGCCGACATAGGGAATGAACACCAGCAACCCGGTGAGGATGCCGATCGCGAGCGCGCGGTCGAGTCCGGCAATGGTCAGGCCGATCGCGTAATAGATCGCCAGCACGACCATCACCGAGAACTGCCCGCGCAGGAATTCCGCCAGAACGTCGTCGATCTCGCCGACGATCGTGCGGAACTTGGCCTGCCAATCGCGCGGCACCAGGTCTTCCAGCCGCTGCCCGATCATCCTCCAGTCGCGCAACAGGTAGAACATCACGACCGGAATCAGCGCAAGGTTGATGACGATCGACAGGGCGATGCGGCTGCCCGTCTTGACGCCCGACAGCAGGCGCATCGAGAGCTCGTGCGCGCTTTCGACGTTCTCCGTCACGAACGACTTGAGCGACTCCAGGTCGAGCGACACCGTCACGCCGAAGCGCTCCTGGATCCACGGCGCCACCTGCGCCGAGGCTTGCGCGGCCAGCGCCGGCAACCGCTTGGCGGCGAGCGCCACCTCGCCTTGCACCAGCGGGATCAGCACGAGGACCACGGCAATGAGCATGAGGCCGAACAGCAACACCGTGATCGTCGTGGCCAGCGCGCGCGGCATTCCGCGGCGCTCCGCGGCGTCGACGAGCGGCGTGCCGAGATAGGCGAGGATGGCGCCGATGAGAAATGGCGTGAGGACCGCCTCCAGCCAGCGCAGCGCGAAAATCACGATGAGGGCGGCGCCCACGCCCCACAGGTAGTGGCGCAGCGGCAGCGCGCGGCGCGCAGGCGGCGCGGCGTCCGTATCCTCGGGGGTCGGGCGGGGGAGCGGTCATTTCGAGTAAAATTCCGTCGGTTTGGCTCGCGTCGATGCTCCAACGGTGCAAGCGTCGTCGAGCAGGAACTGGATTGTAGTGGTTCGCGCGTTGGCGCGGCACCCCAATAACCTGCCAAGGCGCCGCCGCTCTCCACCTTATGCCTCCAGCCCCGTCCGCAAAGGGCCTCACCTACCGCGACGCCGGCGTGGACATCGACGCCGGCGACGCGCTCGTCGAGCGCATCAAGCCTTTCGCCAAGCGGACGATGCGCCCCGAGGTGCTGGCGGGCATCGGCGGCTTCGGCGGCCTGGTCGAGATCGGCAAGCGTTACCGCGACCCGGTGCTGGTCGCCGGCACCGACGGCGTCGGGACCAAGCTCATGCTGGCGTTTGCGCTCGACCGCCACGACACCGTCGGCATCGACCTCGTCGCGATGAGCGTCAACGACATCCTCGTGCAGGGCGCCGAGCCGCTGTTCTTCCTCGACTACTACGCGACCGGAAAGCTCGACGTCGACGTCGCCGCATCCGTGATCAAGGGCATCGCGGCCGGATGCGAGCAGGCCGGCTGCGCGCTGATCGGCGGCGAGACGGCGGAAATGCCCGGCATGTACGCCGCGGGCGAATACGACCTCGCAGGCTTCGCGGTCGGCGTCGTCGAGCGCGACCAGGTCATCGACGGCCGTTCCATCCAGGCGCGGCGACGCGGTGCTGGGACTCGCCTCGAGCGGACCGCATTCCAACGGCTTTTCGCTGATCCGCAAGATCGTTGCCGCCAGCGGCGCCGATCTCGACGCCCGATTCGATTCGGCGAGCGCCTCCGCGAACACACTGGGCGACGCGCTGATGGCGCCCACGCGAATCTACGTGAAGCCGCTGCTCGCGCTGCTGCGCGAGATCCCGGTCAAGGGCATGGCGCACATCACCGGCGGCGGACTCGTCGAGAACGTGCCGCGCATGCTGCCGGCGGGCCTGCAGGCGCGCCTCGTGCGCAACGCGTGGACGCGCCCCGCGATCTTCGATTGGCTGCAGCAGCACGGCAACGTCGCGGATGCCGAGATGCATCGAGTCTTCAATTGCGGCATCGGCATGGCGGTGGTCGTGGCCGCCGCGCACGCCGATCGCGCGCTGCGAGCTCCTGGAGGCTGCCGGCGAGCACGCCACCCGCATCGGCGACATCGTCGCCGCAGCCCGCGGGCGCTCCCGCCACCGTCGTCGTCTGACGCGAAACGCGCGGCACGGCGCGCATCCGATGACGGCCGGAAACCTTCGGGGAAGCGCATCACGGTCCTCATCTCGGGCCGCGGAACGAACCTGGCGGCGCTGCTTGCCGCGATGGACGACGGCACGCTGGGCGGCATCGTCACGCGCGTCATCACCAACATCCCCGATGCGCCCGGACTGACGGTCGCGCACGCGCATGGCGTGAGCACGACCGTCGTCGATCATCGCGCCTTCGGCACCCGCGACGCGTTCGACACGGCGCTCATGCGGGCAATCGATGCCGAACGCCCCGACTTGGTCGTCATGGCGGGGTTCATGCGCGTGCTCGGCGCGCCCTTCGTGCGCCACTACGCCAACCGGCTCATCAACGTGCATCCATCGCTGCTGCCGCTCTATCCGGGATTGCACACGCACCGGCGCGCACTGGCCGACGGCGCGCGCATCCACGGCTGCACGGTCCATTTCGTCACCGACGACGTCGACGCCGGCCCCATCATCGCGCAAGGCGCCGTGCCGGTGGAGGACGACGACGACGAGGCGAGCCTCGCCGCGCGCGTGCTGGCGCAGGAGCACATCCTGCTGCCGGCCGCGGTTCGCTGGTTCTGCGAGGACCGGCTGGTCATCGCCGGCCGGCGGGTGCGCGTTAAGGGAATGCTCCAGTACGCGGGGGAGGCTGCTCTCCGCGTGCCGCCGGCCTGACGAGCTGCGACACATCTGGATCAGCGCGTCTATCCTTCGCGAACGTGGCCACGTACCTACCCCCCACTCCCATGGCGTCTGCCGCCCCGCGATTCGGCATGCGCGCCGTCGGTCCTCGCACGCGCCTCGCGCTCGGCGTCGCGCTGCTGCTGTCGCTGGTCGTGCATCTGGCGTTGACCTTCCTGCCCACGAGCATGCCGGAGCCGCCGGATTCCACGCCGCTCATGGCCACGCTGACCGAAATGCCGCCGCCACCCCTGCCGGCGGCGCAACCGGTCGCAAAGCCCAAGCCGCGCGTCAAACGTGCGCCGCCGGTGGCCGTACCGGCACCGGCGCCGGCCGACATTCCGGCCGAAGCTCCCGCCGCCGTCGCGCCATCCGATGCACAGGGTCAGGACACCGCGGCAGCCGACGCGCAAGCGCGCTGCAGCGGAAGCCGCGCCGGAAGTCATTCCAGGCGCAGTCGTCACTGCACCGGTCCTGCCGCCGCGCGTCGACCTGGCCTACAACGTGTATTACGGCACGATCAGGCTTCTCATCGGCGAGGCGGTCTACCGGTTCGAACACGCGGACAACCAGTACCGGATCCTGACCGTCGGCAAGGCGCGCGGCCTGGCCGCGCTGGTCCTGCGCGGACAGGGCAAGCTCCAGAGCCGCGGACTCATCACGCCGACGGGGTTGCAGACGCTGGAGTTCGACGTCGAACGCGGCGGCCCGGACCGTCGCGAATCCGCGGTCTTCGACTGGGAAGCGGGCATCGTGACGATGCACGACGACAAGACCGCCGCGCTCGACATGCCGACCTTCGACCCGATGACGCTCATGTGGCAGTTCTATTTCACGCCGCCCACGACCGACCAGGTGTCGTTCAGCCTGGCCACGCCGCGGCGGATGACGCGCTACACGGTCACGCGCGAGGAAACCGAGAACGGTCGACTGGGAGCAGGGCACGGTCGACGCCGAGCGCTGGCATCGCCGCAGCGACGACGGCAAGACCGACGCCTACGTCTGGCTCGCGCCGGCGCTGCGCTACATTCCGGTCAAGATGCGCGTGGTCAACACCGACCGCGGCACGGTCGAGGTCCTGCTCAGATTCGATTCGCGTCGACGAGGCGAAGGTCGAGTGAGCGTCCGCGCCAACCAGCTCGCGGCGCTCGCGTCGGCGATCGAGCGCGTGCGCCGCTTCGACGTGCCCGCCGACAACGGACTGCGCGGCTTCTTCCGCGCGCATCCGGAGATGGGCCAGCACGACCGCGCGTTCGTCGCCGAAGGGCGTGTTCGCGCTGCTGCGGCGCATGCGCTCGCTGGAAGCGCTCGCCGCAACGACCGAGCCGCGCAAGCTCGCGATCGCCGTGCTCGTGCGCGAGCAAGGCCGCTCGCTGCGCGACCTGGAACCCGCGCTCACAATGCCGACGAGATCTGGCTGCGCGCCTTCAAGTCGCGGCTGCACGACGAATTGCCGCCGGCCGTCGCGCACGACCTGCCCGATTGGCTGTGGGACCGGCTGGGCGTGGCCTACGGCGACGCCGAACGCGCAGCGCTCGCGCGTGCATGGCTGACGCCCGCGCCGTTCGACCTGCGCGTGAATCCGCTGAAGGCGACGCGCGACGCCGCGCTGGCAGCGCTTGTCGGGCGACGGCCTCGCTGCCACGGCCACGCCCTATTCGCCGCTCGGCATCCGCATCGCCGGACGCGCCGCGCTCGCGCAGCATCCGTGGCTCGTCGACGGACGGCTCGAAGTGCAGGACGAGGGCAGCCAGCTGATCGGCTACGTCGTCGCGCCAAAGCGCTCCGACATGGTCGTCGATTTCTGCGCAGGCGCTGGCGGCAAGACGCTGCTGCTGGGCGCGCTGATGCGCTCGCAGGGGCGGCTCTACGCGTTCGACGTCGCGCAAAAGCGCCTCGCCAATCTGGCGCCGCGCCTGAAGCGTTCCGGATTGTCGAATGTCCATCCGCAGGTGCTGTCGAGCGAACGCGACACCAAGGTCAAGCGCCTCGCGGCAAAGATCGACCGCGTGCTGGTCGACGCGCCATGCACCGGCTTCGGCACGCTGCGCCGCAATCCCGATCTCAAGTGGCGGCAGCCGGAGTCCGCCGTCGCGGAACTCGCGGCGAAGCAGGCGTCGATCCTCGCGGCCGCCGCCACGCTGGTGAAACCGGGCGGACGCCTCGTGTACGCGACGTGCAGCGTGCTGCCGGACGAAAACGAGGCGATCGTCGCGCAATTCCTGAGCACGCCATCCGGCGTTCGCGGCCGGCAACGCCGCGGCGGACCTCGCGCGCGCCAACATCGCGCTCGACACCGGGCCCCACGTTGAAGTTGCTGCCGCACCGGCACGACTGCGACGGATTCTTCGCGGCCGTGCTCGAACGTTCGCGCTGACGACCGCTATTGCCTCGCGCGCGGCGCTCGAGGTGCTGGCCCGCCACTGATGTGCTAGCCTCCTTAGCCGTGCTCGATCCCTTCGACATGTCACGGTTTGAATCCGCGCTGGCCACGCCGCGCGGCTGGGTGGAACTGGGGGTCGTGGCTGGCTGTGTCGGTCTCGCCTGGTTCTTCGATCGCGCGTTGGAAAAGCACCGGCGTGCGCACGAGCGTGCCCACGGACGCCTGCACGCGGGCTTCGTCCGCGTCGTCTTCCCGTTGACGGCACTGGCGCTGCTGGTCGTGGCGCGGTTCGCGTTCCGCCACTTCGGGTCGCGCCCCGTCTTCATCGACATCGCGATGCCGCTCCTGCTGGCGCTGGCCGCGATCCGGATGGTGGTCTACGCGATGCGCAAGCTGTTCGCGTCGCAGGCGTGGCTGAAGACCGGCGAGCGGGCGATCGCGTTCTCGATCTGGGGGGTCGCGGTCCTTTATTTCACCGGCGTGCTGCCCGATCTCGCCGGCGAGCTGGACGCGATCCGGCATTCCGGTCGGCAAGTCGGAGGTCTCGCTGCTGTCGCTCGGCGAGCGGCATCCTCGCGGTGATCCTCACGCTGATCGTGACGCTGTGGCTGTCGGGCTTGATCGAGCTGCGCCTGCTGAAGGCGACGTCGTTCGACACCAACACCAAGGCCGTGCTGGCGAAGTTCGTGCGCGCGGTGCTGCTGGTCGTGGGCGTGCTGGTCGCGCTGCAGGCGATCGGCTTCGACCTGACGCTGCTCACGGTGTTCGGCGGCGCGCTGGGCGTGGGCATCGGTCTCGGCCTGCAGAAGCTCGCGGCCAACTACATCGCCGGATTCACGATCCTGCTCGACCGCTCGATCCGGCTGGGCGACATGATCACGGTCGACGGCCGCTACGGCGTCGTGTCGCGCGTGACGTCGCGCTACGTCGTCGTCAAGAGCCTGGACGGCGTCGAGGCCATCGTGCCCAACGAGACGCTGATCACGACCACGGTGCTCAACCATTCGTACACGACGCCCGAAGTGCGTATCGGCATCCCCATCCAGGTCGCGTACGACAGCGACGTCGACCTCGCGTTGAAGCTCATGGAAGAAGCGGCCCGCGCCGAGTCGCGGGTGATGACAGCACCCAATCCGCCGACCGGGTTCCTGGCCAGCTTCGGCGACAGCGGCATCAACCTCGAATTGGGGCTCTGGCTGCGCGATCCGGAAAACGGCCAGCTCAACTTGCGAAGCGCGCTCAACCGCCGCATCTACGAGTCATTCCGCGCCAACGGCATCTCGATCCCCTACCCGCGCCGCGACGTGCGGCTGATCAGGGAGCTGGCGACGAGCCCGCTTCCGCCGCCTGAAATCGCGGCACTGCTCTTGCTTCATGTTGAAGACCCTGCCGGATGCCGTTCGGCGGCTGGGGGCGACCGCCCTGATGCCGGTCATGGCGCCCGCCCGGCGGTCGCGTAGAATGGAGGCTCAATACATTCCCGGCCCGGTATTACCAGGCCCAAGCTAAAACAAAACTATCGGATAATCAATGAGTTATGACTTTTTGTCCCTCGCCTCCCACGGTCTGATCGACCTGCCGTGGTGGGGTTACGTCGTCGTCACGCTGGTGATGACGCACATCACGATCGCGTCCGTCACCATCTACCTGCACCGCAGCCAGGCGCATCGGGCGCTCGACCTGCATCCCGGTCGTCGCCCATTTCTTCCGTTTCTGGCTCTGGCTCACGACCGGCATGCTGACCAAGGAATGGGTCGCCATCCACCGCAAGCACCACGCCAAGGTCGAGACGCCGGACGACCCGCACAGCCCGCAGACGCGCGGCATCGAGACGGTGTTCTGGCAAGGCACCGAGCTTTATCGCGCCGAATCGAAGAACCTGGAGACGATCGAGAAGTACGGTCACGGCACGCCCGATGACTGGATCGAGCACAACCTGTACACGCGCTTCGGCTGGCAGGGCGTCGGCCTGATGCTCGCGGTGAACCTCATGCTGTTCGGGCCGATCGGCGCCACGATCTGGGCGATCCAGATGATGTGGATCCCGGTCACCGCCGCCGGCATCATCAACGGCATCGGCCACTACTGGGGCTATCGCAATTACGCGGTGCCAGGACGCGTCGACCAACATCGTGCCGTGGGGCATCGTGATCGGCGGCGAGGAACTGCACAACAACCACCACGCGTACGGCACGTCGGCCAAGCTGTCGTCGCAGTGGTACGAATTCGACATCGGCTGGATGTACATCCGCATGCTGTCGTCGCTGCGACTCGCCACGGTGCGCAAGGTCGCGCCGCAGCTCAAGTTCGACCGCAACAAGGTGGTCGCCGATCTCGCCACGCTGCAGGCGGTGATCACGCACCGCTACGCGGTGGTGACCAGCTACGCGCGCTCGCTCAAGGATGCGTGCGCGGCCGAACTGGCGAACCGCAAGGCGCGCAGCGCCGACGAAGCTGCCGCGAACGCCGTCCGATGTGCCGAGCGCGCGCCGCATCAAGCACTGGCTGCTCGTCGACCCGGCCAAGCTGTCCGAACTGGATCGCGCAAAGCTCGCCGGATGCGCTGGCGAACAGCAAGGCGCTGTCGACCGTCTACGCGATGCGCCAGGACCTGGGCGGCGCTGTGGGAGCGCTCGACGGAATCGTCGGAGCAGCTGCTGGCGCGGCTGCAGGACTGGTGTCATCGCGCCGAGGCGTCCGGCATCGCGCCGCTCGCGCAGTTCTCGCTGCAGCTCAAGCGCTACGCATAATTCGTCGGACCAAAGTGGACCCCTACTTTGGTCCGGTGAGTGTCACCGATGAAGTTCGGGCGAAGCCCGTAACTTCATCGTAGAAAGTCCTGAAACGAAAAAAGCCCGCGATTCGCGGGCTTTTTTGCGCATGGGCGGGGGTTACTTGAGCTTCGTTTCCTTGTACATGACGTGCTTGCGGGCGACGGGATCGAATTTCTTGATCTCCATCTTTTCCGGCATGAGCTTCTTGTTCTTCGACGTCGTGTAGAAGTGGCCGGTACCGGCAGACGATTCGAGCTTGATCTTTTCGCGGGGCATGATCGGGTTTCCTAGGAAATAGGCGCTGCGAGGCGCGTCAGACGTGCTCGCCCTTGGCGCGCAACTCGGCCAGGACGACGTCGATGCCCTTCTTGTCGATCGTGCGCAGCGCGTTGGTGGTCAGCCGCAGGCTGATCCAGCGGTTTTCGCCCTCGACCCAGAACCGGCGGCGCTGCAGGTTCGGCAGGAACCGTCGCTTGGTCTTGTTGTTCGCGTGCGAAACGTTGTTCCCCACCATCGGGGACTTGCCGGTGATTTGACAGACTCGAGCCATCGCTCGCTCCTTGTTGTTCGTGCGGCCAGCCTCGAAGGGAATTGGACCCTAGGCGAGGCGGGTTGTGCAAAGCTCGATATTATCGCTCGAAATCCGGTCTGAATCAACCCCTTACCTGGATGAGCTACAGGAGCAGCCCCTCTCGGCGAAGGAAACCACGCGGTGCCCGGCCACGATGAAATGGTCGAGCGTGCGGATGTCCACCAGCGCCAGCGCCTGCTTGAGCGCCGACGTCAGAAGCTCGTCGGCGCGCGAAGGTTCGGCGACGCCGCTGGGATGGTTGTGCGCGAAGATGACGGCCGCGGCGTTGCGGGCCAGCGCGGCCTTGACGACTTCTCGTGGATAGACGCTGGTCTGCGCCAGAGTGCCGCGAAACAATTCGTCGGCGGCGACCAGCCGGTGCTGGCTGTCGAGGAACAGCGCCATGAACGCCTCGTGCGGCAGCGCGGACAGCGAAAGACGAAGGTAGTCGCGGACGGCGTCGGGGGACGTCAGCGCATCCTTGGCGGCGACCTCCTCTTCCAGCGCCCGGCGCGTCAGCTCGACGATCGGCCTTCAGTTGCGCGGCCTTGGCAGGGCCGATGCCGCGCACCGAGCGCATCTGCGCCGTGGTTGCCGCCAGCAAGCCGGCGCAACCGCCAAAGCGCAGCAACGCATCGCGCGCGAGGTCGAGCACGCCGATGTCCGATCGACGCCGCTGCGCAACAGGACCGCGAGCAGTTCGGCGTCGGTCAGCGCGCCGGGACCCAGCTCCAGCAGCCGCTCGCGCGGTCGTTCGGCCATTGGCGACCCTGGCGATTCCCATTCCGCGATCCTCGCGGCAATCGGATCGCGTGACCGGCGGCTCGCGCGCTTTGGCCCGTGGACCCTCGCGTTGGAGTGTAAACTTCGCCGCGCACCATCCCTATCAGCCGAACAGCCGAACGTCGATGAGCAATGGCACCCAACTGAGCACTCAACCAGCCGCCTCCGCGCCTGCGCTCGCGCACGTGGTGCTGGGCGTCACGGGCGGCATTGCCGCGTACAAGGCGGCGGAACTCACGCGGCTGCTGGTGAAGGCCGGCATCGTCGTCGACGTCGTGATGACCGACGCCGCGACGCACTTCGTCACGGCGGTGACGTTCCAGGCGCTTTCGGGGCGCCCGGTGCTGACCGACCTCTGGGAGTCCGGCGCCGCCAACGCGATGGGTCACATCGCCGTTTCGCGCGGCGCCGACGCGATCCTCGTCGCGCCCGCGTCCGCGGACTTCCTGGCCAAGCTCGCGCAGGGCCGCGCCGACGATCTCCTTTCCACGCTGTGCCTCGCGCGCGAGTGCCCGCTGCTCGTCGCGCCGGCGATGAACCGGCAGATGTGGGCGAACAAGGCGACCCAGCGCAACGTGGCGCAGCTCGCCGCAGGACGGCGTGGCGATCCTGGGCCCCGACACCGGCGAACTCGCGTGCAACGAAAACGGCGAAGGCCGGATGCTCGAGCCCGAGGCGCTGTTCGCGGCGCTGGTCGCGTCGCGCCAGCCGAAAGTGCTGGCGGGCAAGCGCGTGCTGCTGACGGCCGGGCCGACGTTCGAGGCGATCGACCCGGTGCGCGGCATCACGAATTCGAGTTCCGGCAAGATGGGCTTCGCGCTGGCGCAGGCGGCGGCGGAAGCGGGCGCGCAGGTGACGGTCGTCGCCGGGCCGTACGTCGCTGGCAACACCCGCGGGCGTCACGCGCATCGACGTGACCAGCGCCGCGCAGATGGCGGAGGCCGTGCTCGGACGCATCGACCGCGCCGACATCTTCATCGGCGTCGCGGCGGTCGCGGACTATGCGCCGGAGGCGCCGTCGGACGAGAAGCTCAAGAAATCGCCGGCGATGCTGACGCTCACGCTCAAGCCGACGATCGACATCCTGGCGACCGTGGCCGCGCGCGCGAACGCGCCGTTCTGCGTGGGCTTCGCGGCCGAGAGCCACGACGTGCTGGGCCAGGCCGAGGACAAGCGCAGGCGCAAGAAGCTGCCGCTGCTCATCGCCAATCGCGCGCAGGACGCGCTGGGCAGCGACGACAACGAAGTCACGCTGCTCGACGACGACGGCGCGCATCCGCTGCCGCGCATGGACAAGCTGCGCGCTCGCGCGACGGCTCGTCGCGGAAATCGCCGCGCGACTTCCGCCGTCGCTGACCGCATGCATGTCGCCGGTCATCGCGCTGAAAGTCCTCGACGAGCGCATCCGGCCGCATCTTGCCCGCCTATGCGACGCCGGGCTCCGCCGGACTCGACCTGCGCGCCTGCATCGACGCCGCCGTGGTGCTTGCGCCGGGCCAGACCGAACTGATTCCCACGGGCATCGCCATTCACATCGCCGACCCTGGCTTGCGGCATTGATCCTTCCGCGTTCGGGACTGGGTCACAAGCACGGCATCGTGCTCGGCAATCTGGTCGGGCCTGATCGACTCCGACTACCAGGGACCACTGATGGTCAGCTGCTGGAATCGCGGCCGCGAACCGTTCACGCTGCAGCCGCTCGACCGGCTGGCGCAGCTCGTCATCGTGCCGGTCGCACAGGCGATGTTCGCGGTCGTCGCCGATTTCTCGCAAACTGAAAGGGCTTCCGGCGGGTTCGGGAGCACCGGACGATGATGCGCCGCGTGGAGGTCGTAGCACGGGCATATTGCGGCAAATTGGGCGCCAGCAGCTGGGTTCGCCGCCGAAGACGAAGGATGCGCGCGCAAGGAGCGAGACCGCCGCGGCCCGTTGCGGACAGTCCGACGCGGAGCCCGCGTGATCGTCTGGCAGCTGCTGGACGCGCCGAGCGGCACGCACATGCAGTTCCTCGACCCGGACTACGCGCCGCTCGGATTGATCGACCTCATCGTGCAGGAGCCGCGCCTGGTGCTCGACGTCGGCTGCTATTGCGGCGCCACCGGCGCCGTCGATCAAGCAGCGCTGGCCCGGCGGCCACGGTCGTCGGCGTCGAGCCGCTCGCCGCCGCGGCGGAATCGCCGCCGGCCGCCTCGATCGCGTCGTCAACAGCACGCTGCGAGGAAGTGTCGTTCGCCGACATCGGCATCGCGCCCAACAGCGTCGACGTCATCGTGTTCGCGGACGTCCTGGAGCACATGTACAACCCGTGGAGCGCACTGGTACTCGCGCGCACACTGCTGACCGACGACGGCGTCGTGCTGGCCAGTATTCCCAACGTGCGCAATCTGCGGCTCATCAGCAACCTGCATCAACGGCCGCTGGACGTACGAAGGGCTGGGGCTGCTCGACGTGACGCACATCCGCTTCTTCACGCTGGCCGAAGTGCGGGACATGTTCGCGCAGACCGGCTTCCAAGTGGACGCTGTCGCGCAAAGCTTCGACCCGATGCTGACGCAAGTGCGCGACATGGAGCCCGAAAAGGAAATGGTCAGCCTCCAGGTCGGCTCGCTGGTCTTGAAGAATGTGTCGCGCGCCGACCGGATGGAATACGCGGCGCAACAGTTCTTCGTCCGCGCGACCAAGGCAGTCTGATTGTCGCCGGCGGAATGCCGCGTGGCCGAACGCAACGACCTAAGCCGGCCTTCGGGACCCCGATAGATGCTGCACAAGCTGCTGAGCGCCTTGAAAGCGAAGGCCGAGCCGGCGGCGGCCCGCGACTCCGCTGCCTCGGCATCCCAAGACGCGAAGCTCGCCGATCGGTTCATCGAGGAGGGAAATCGCGCGGAGAACGCCGGCGACTTGGCCACGGCGCGGGCCAGGTACGAAGACGCCGTGCGCGCGGCACCCGACCACGCCGCTGCTCATCTCAACCTGGGCATCGCGCGCTTTGCCGTCGGTGACACAGCCGGCGCGATCGCCTCGTACGAACGCGCGCTGGCCATCGAGCCGCGCCAGCCGTTCGTCAATTACAACTACGCGATGGCGCTGCGCGCGCAAGGCGAGTTGCCGCGCGCGGCGGACCTGCTGCGCACCGCGCTCGCCGCCAAGCCGGATTTCGTCGAAGCGCTGATCGTCCTGGCCAATGTGCAGGAGTCGCGGGGACAAGTCGACGACGCCGCGGCGTCGTTGCGCGCGGCGCTCGCGCCTGCGCCCGGATCATGCCGGCGCGCACAACAACCTGGGCACGTTGCTTCAATCGCAAGGCCGGCTCTCTGACGCCATCGCATCGTACCAACGCGCGGTTTCGTCCCAGCCCGACTATGTCGACGCACTCTACAACCTCGGCACCGCGTTACAGGCGCAGGGCCAACCCGAGGAAGCGCGCGAAGTCTACCGGAGGATCACCGAACTCGATCCCACGTCCGCCAACGCCCAGTTCCAGCTGGCCGGCCTCCTCAAGACGCAGGAGCGGTATGGCGACGCGATCGCCGCTTACCGGAAAGCGATCGCCCTGAAGCCGGATTTTGTGGAAGCCCATTACAACCTGGGCAACCTCTTCCAGACGCAGGGCGATCTCGCGTCGGCAGCGGATTCATTTCGCACGGCGCGTGGCCTCGCGGCCAGAGCATGCGGATGCGCACAACAACTTGGGGATCGTGCTGCAGTTGCAAGGGCGGGTGGACGACGCGATCGTGTGTTACCGCAAGGCATTGTCGATCCAGCCGGAATTCGCCGGCGCTCACTGCAACCTGGGGGGCGCGTACCAGGCGCTGCGGCGTCCCGCCGACGCCATCGCCAGTTATCAAGAGGCGCTCTCCCTGCAGCCCGAACTTGATCGAGGCGCTATACAACCTGGGGAACCTTCACCATTTCGAGGAGGCGCGTGCCCTACTATCGGCGCGCGCTCGAGGTCAACCCTGACTACGCGCAGGCGCGGTGGGGCATTGCGCTGTCGAGGCAAGTGGACGCCGGCGGCACGGCGGCGCACCGCGATCCGCATTCCAGACCGAACTCGCGGAATTGGACCGGTGGTTCGACGACAGGCGCATCGACGAGGGCGTCAACGCGGTCGGCAGCCTGCAGCCGTTCTTCGTCGCTTACCGGGAAGCGAACAACCGCGAGTTGCTGGCGCAGTACGGAAGATTGTGCGCGCGCCTCATGAAGCACTGGCAGGACGCGCAAGGCATCGCGCCCAGCCGCAGCACCGCGGGGAAGACGCTGCGCATCGGAATCGTGTCCGCGCACATCCGCGACCAGTCCGTGTGGAATGCGATCGTCCGCGGCTGGTTCCAGCACCTCGACCCGTCGCGCTTTTCGTTGCACGTCTTCCACCTGGGCACCGAGGCGGATCGCGAGACTGCGTTCGCGCGGCAGCGTGCGGCACACTTCGAGCAAAGCGCCAGGGGGCTTCGCCCGTGGGCGGAGGCGATCGTCGGCGAACAGCTCGACGTCCTCATCTATCCGGAAATCGGCATGGACCCCACCACCGTCAAGCTCGCGAGCATGCGCCTCGTGCCGGTCCAGGTCACGACATGGGGCCATCCGGAAACGACGGGGCTGCCGACGATCGACTATTACCTGTCCGCGGAGGGCCTGGAGCCCGCGAACGCCCAGGAGTCCTACTACCGAGAAGCTCGTCCTGCTGCCCCACTTCGGCTGCTGTTACCAGTCGCTCGAGGTCGAGCCCGTCGCGCCCGATCTCGCCGCGCTGGGCCTCGATGCCGATCGGCCGCTGCTGCTGTGCGCCGGGACGCCGTTCAAATACGCGCCTCGCTATGACGCGGTCCTCGTCGCGATCGCGAAAGGGCTCCCCGAATGCCAGCTCGTCTTCTCGAGACATGATCAGGATACGCTGACCGACCAGCTGCGCGTGCGCCTCGAATCGGCGTTCTCAGCCGCAGGGCTCAATTTCGGCGATTATGCGGTCTTCATTCCGTTCCAGCCCCGGCCCGCGTTCTACGGACTGCTCGCCCGCTGCGACGTCTATCTCGACACGATCGGCTTTTCCGGGTTCAACACGGCGATGCAGGCGAGTCGAATGCGCGTTGCCGATCGTGACGCGCGAAGGAGGTTTTCTGCGCGGCCGGCTGGCGAGCGGCATCCTGAAGCGCATGGGTCTTCCCGAACTCGTCGCGGCCTCGGAAGACGACTACGTCGCACTGGCCATCAGGCTCGCGCGGGACGTCGCGTATCGGAACGACGTGCGCGAGCGAATGGTCGCCGTGCGCCACATCCTCTATGACGACGTGGCCCCGATCCGCGCCCTCGAGGAATTCCTGACCAACGTTGCGCGGAAGGGCTGAAGGCCGGTCACGCCGGCGCGTCCGGGAACAGGTGCTTCGCCCAATGCGGAAGGTTTCGCCAATACGCGTGCAGATTGTCGGAAAAGAAGCCGTACGTGAATCCCGCTTCGTCGCCGAGCGTCCGCAGGCTTTGCCGCGTATAGAGGCTGATGTGGCCGTTGCGCGGCGATGCATACCACCAGCGCATTGGCTCGCCCGGGATGATCTGCCCGTCCGTGATCAGCGTGCTGAACAGCAGCAGCCCCGTATCGTCCAACAGCGATGACAGGTTCGCGATGAGTTTCTTGGGATCCGGCACGTGCTCGAACACCTCGAAGGACGTGATCAGGTCGAACGTTCCGAAATCGGCCAGGTGCAGGTCGTAGTCGACGAACGGGTCATAGGACGCCGACTGCCAGCCCGCGTCGAGAAGGATAGCGCTCAGCAGTCCGCTGCCGCCTCCGTAATCCAGGTGACGAATTCCCTCCTCCGCGCCCGGAAATGTCTTCACCAACATTCCAGCATTTTGTCGCGGCCGCAATTCGCGATAATCCGGATCGACCTCCGCGTAGCCCTCGTTGTAGACCTTACTCGCGAACTCCTCGATCTTCCAGCCGCACATCTCCGGCGAATAGCAGAAACCGCATTGGTCGCAACGACGGTATTCGACCGGTATGCCGGCGCTCGGCAGGAACTTGCCACGCAATTCCTCACACGACTTGTTGAAGTCGACGACATCGTGGGTGCTGGTCGCGCCATGGCAGACCGGGCAGCGTGGCGTGCTCATGTCCGCCAGGTGTCGGTCGCGGCGGTGACACGGCGCATGCCGGGCATTTCCATCCTCGCCTCATCCGGGAGGCAGAGGATGTTCACCGACACGATGCCTGGAAAGATGTTCTCCTGCTCCCCCAGAAAATTGGCGGGGTTGAACAATCGCGGCAGATGCCAATAGACCGCGTAGTTCATGCCGAGCACGAGCCCCAGCAATTCCTGCGAGCGCTCGTCGCGGTCGTTTTCGAGGTACATGAGCGGCCGATAGGTGTCGATGGTCCGGCGCGCACCCTTCACGACGTCCACCTCCATTCCCTCGACGTCGACCTTGAGGAAATGGCATGCGGGAAAATCCAGGCTGTCGAGCGTCACCAACGGTACGGGCTCGCCGGCGGCGACGTTCTGCAGAGAGACCCCGCCAAAATTGGCGCGCGTCGCGGGGTCGATTGCCGGAACGAGCAGCGTCCCCGCCTGCATGCCGACGGCCGCTTGCGAAGCGCGAACGTTGGTCAGCTGATTCAGCGCGAGGTTGGCGCAGAGTGTCTGGAAGACGATGCGTTGCGGCTCGAACGCGTGCACTTCACCCTCAGGGCCGACCAGGCGGGCGAGTTCCACCGTATGGGCACCGATATTGGCGCCGACTTCGACGACGAGCTCACCCGGGTGAACGATGCTCTGGAAGAGCGCCTGCTCGCCGACCGAGAACTCTCCGTATTTCGCGAGCGAGCCGCCGACATAGATGTCGAACTTGTTGAAGAGCATCGGCCCTGTCTTGCATATCTTCAACTCGTTGAAGCCCGCAGCGTCGGTCTCCGCCAGGCTGGCGTCGCGGGAACCCGTCACGGGACCTTCTTCGCGGCGAGTCGAGCGATGATCATCTGCGTCGCATTGTCGGCAAATTCCGGGCTGTAGCCCAATTCCTTGAGCTTCCATTTGAATGCATTGCCCAACTTCGCCTTCTTGTACACGCCGAGCTTGTGCTGCTCGTGATAGCGCACAGCGCGGGTCGCGAGGCCCTCGAGAATTACCTTGATCTGGTGCGTAGCCCCGGTGTCCGTCCGCGCCTCCGATGATGGCGGAAACCGGCGGCCCAGGTCCGCGGCGAGGGCCGTCGCGAATTCCTCCAGTTCCCGCGTGTCGAATGCCTTCAATATCGCCATGTTTTGCACCGCGTGAGAGACAGGTTGAAGTAGCTGCCCGCGGCCGAATCGCCAAACGAGCTTATTTTCATGATAGCTCGACACAGCCATCGATGGCCATATTGACCTCGATCTCCTCCGGCAGCGCCAGGACGGCCAGCGCCGTCCTGCCCGCGAAGATGTCGTCGTCGCGGCGATTGAAATTGCCGCGATCGAACAACGGCGTGGACATTCGCCACGCCCGATAGCCGCAGGCCTTCAAGGCGACCGCGATGCTCGCGAGCGCCGCCTCGTCCTGCGCCGCGACGAACACCATCGGCCGCAGCCGCCACAGCGTCTCGACGGCGCCCTCGAGCGTCGCCAGCGGCACGCATCCGTCGGCCAACTTCAACCACTCCAACTGCGCGAGGCGGAGGTCGTCGACGCTGTCCGCCGTCGAATCGGCGCCGGCCGCATTGTTGAGCAGCGTCGCATTGGCGATCCGGTTGGCCGCAAGGTTCTGCCGCAGTATTTGATGATGGACGCTACGCGGTTCAGACAGAATCAGATGCCCGGCGGGTCCGACGGCCGCGGCAAGGAACAGCGCGTGGGCGCCCACGCCCGCACCCATCTCCAGCACCGTGGCTCCCGGCCGCATCATCCGCGCCAGCATGCCGAGTTGCGGTTCCAGATACTCGCCGTACCAGCCGATCGAATCGCCAATCCAACGCTCATCGGGCAAGTACTGCAGGATGCCGTGCCGGGTTTCCGTGACGGCACTGAGCCCCGCGCGGCGCCCCGCGACTTTGCTCGGCGGCAACACGGCGGGTGCGATACGCGGCGTAGCGCGCACTGTCGACGCGGCCGGTGCCAAGGCGTCGGAAATGTCCGATGCCGCCGAGCGCAGTGCGACTTTGACGCGTTCCACGACCTCGGGCCAATTTCCCCGTTCGCTCTGGCGGAAGACGCGCATCGTCGGATACCACGGCGAGTCTCCCGCTTCCAGGTAGTGCCAATCGTAGGGTCGCGAGATCAGCGTCCAGACCGGCCTCCCAAGCGCGCCGGCCAGATGTGCGACGGCAGTGTCCACGCATATCACGAGATCGAGGAGACTGATTACCGCCGCCGTGTCGCTCCAGCCCGCTAGATCCGGACCTAAGTTCGTCCAGTCGAACCCGGGCGGCGGCGCGCTCGCCTCCTCCTCCTTGGCGCCTCTTTGCAACGAATACCAGCGCACACCGGCGACCTCGGCCAACGGCGCCAACGTGCGAAGCGACATCGAACGATTGCGATCGTTGAGCTGCGCAGGGTTACCCGACCACACCAGACCGACCTTCAGCGCACGGCTGTCGGTAGCCAGCCTCGGAGCCCACTGCGCCAGCTTTTCCGGATTCACCGACAGATAGGGAACCGTGGCCGGAATGGACGCAAGGGTGGTTCCAAAGATCCTCGGTAGGCTCAGGATGTTGACGTGGTGATCATATTCTCGCGGGGGCGTGCCGGAAACGACGACGTGATCGATGCCGGCAAAGTCGCCGGCAACATCGGCGAATCGCGGAACCTGTACGGTAGCGCCCAGCGCCTTGAGCAACCTCGCGTATCGGATAAAGAGAAACAGATCGCCGAATCCCTGCTCGATGCGCAGCCGGATGACCTCGCCACTCAGTTCCTGGCCGGCCCAAGCCGAGCGTGGCGCGCGGACACGGTGCGACAGGAGCGGCTCGTTCAACCAGCGGAACTCGAAGTGGTCCCATCCCTCCACCAGCCTGCCCGCTGAAAACAGCATTTCGGCATAGGCATTGTGGCCATACGGGCTCGGCCGTTGCGGAAGCCATCGCTCGAACACCGTCAGCGCATCCGCAAGCCGGTCCGCGTCCTTGTACGCCAGCGCCAGATTGACAAAGCCGTCGTGTTCGCCGCCATTTCGCGCCTGCAACTTCTCCGCACGTTCGAACGCATCCTGCGCCTCGGCATGACGGTCCTGGTTGCGAAGTGCCACGCCCAGATTCTGCCAACCGACAGCGCGCTCGCCGTCCACCTCGATCGCGCGGCGAAACAGCGCCTCGCCTGCCGGCGTGTCGCCCAACTCAACCTTGCAATTCCCAAGCTCCAACAGCGTCTCGTAGTGCGTCGGGTCGATCTGCGCCGCGCGTTCGAAACTGGCCATCGCCGCGGTCACCTGCTGTTGCGCACGCAACGCCATCGCAAGTTCGTAATGCGCGACAGCCCACGTGGGCTCCGCGGCGATTGCCTTGCGCATTTGCGCCTCGCCCTCGGCCACATGCCCGTTGTGGAGGCACGCGCGGCCCAACGCTACATCGAACTGTGCCCCCCGCTGACCAGATGTTCCGGCGCGAACGTAGGCCTCCTGCGCCTCGCGATAACGTCCCCACGCAAACAGGATTTCCGCCTGCTCGAACCACAGTTGCGGGTCATCGGGCGAAGCCTCCAGCGCAGTGGCAACGCGCGCCAATGCCTGGCCGCGTTGGCCCGGGCCAGCCGGTTCCTGGCGCAGCGCACGCGCTTGCACCGTCGGCGCTGTTTGCGACGCGGATCCGAAGAACTTGCGCAGCAGTCCCATCAGTCGAGCTCGACAATTCCGCCGGCAAGGGCCGGCGCCTGGACTTCCTCGGGAATCCCAAACAGCCCGACGGCTGCTTCACCGGCAAAGACGTCGTCGGTGCGGCCGTTGAAATTGCAAGGATTGAACAGCGGCGTGGACAGGCGAAAGACGCGATAACCGAAACGCCTCGCGCTGTCGGCAAGCGCGACTTGCGCTTGCGCGTCCGGCACTGCAGCAACGAGCATCGGCCGCAGCCGCCAAAGCGTCTCCGACGCGCCTTCGAGAATGGCCAGCGCCCGGTCGTCGTCGAGCATGAGGCAATCCAGTTGCGCAAGTTGCAATCCGTCCACCGTTTGCATTTCGGACGCGGCGTTCGTCGTGCCGAGCGCATCCTGCAACAACGTGACGTTTGCCGCGCCGTTCGCGTTCAGGTTCCGGCGCAGCATCTGTTGCTGCATGCGCCGCGGTTCGTCGACGATGAGATGTCCCGACGGACCTATCGCCGCGGATAGCGGCAGCGCATGCTGGCCTACACTGGCGCCCGCCTCGAGCACGGCTGCGCCAGAATGCAACATCGGGATCAGCACATCCAGTTGCGCCTGCAGGTATTCGCCATACCACCCGAGCGAATCGCCGACCCGCGGCTCGTCGGGCAGGTATTGCAGGATGCCATACCGCGTCTCGGCAACGGCGCTGAATCCGGGCCGATGTCCCGGCGCGTCGCGCGGCAATACCGCGACGGGCCGCAAGAATTCGCGTTTCGCTTCGGCACTCACACGCGTAGAACTCGCCATCGTGCCCGCATCCCGCGCGCGCACCTGCAACGCAGCCTTCATCCGCTCGACAACGTCGGTCCAATCGCCGCGATGGCGCTGGCGGAAGAGACGCATCGTCGGATACCACGGGCTGTCTTCGCGATCCTCCATCCAGCGCCACTCGGCCGGCGCGGGCAGCATGAGCCAGACCGGCTTGCCCATCGCGCCGGCCAGATGCGCGACCGCGGTGTCCACCGAGATCACGAGATCCATCCGGTCGATCACCGCCGCCGTATCGGCGAAATCGTTGATCTCCGCCGAGAGGTCCACGAGTGCCAGGCCCGGTGGCGGCGCCTTGGCTTCGTCGGCCGGCGGTCCCTTTTGCAACGAATGGAAGCGCACGCCGTCGATACCTCCCAAACTGCCAAGCGCACGCAACGACAGCGAACGGTCGCGATCCTTCACATGGTCGAGTCTTCCTGCCCACACGATGCCGACGTTGAACGCCTTCGAGTTATCCAGGCGCTTCGACCAACGCTCCACGCGCGCCGGATCGGCGCGCAGGTAAGGCACATCGGCTGGAATCGAGTCCAGTGCGGTCGCGAAGACTCCGGGAAGGCTCAGCAGATGAACGTAGTAATCGATGTGCGGCAGCGAATCGTCGGGCCCCAGCATCCGGTCGACGCCCGGAAAGTCGCGCAACAGATCGCGCAGCGCACTTTGCGCCGAGAGCAATACGGTGGCGCCTTGCGCCTTGACGTGCGGCGCGTAGCGGATGAACTGCAACGTGTCGCCCAGGCCCTGCTCGGCGCGCAGCAGGATCGTCTTGCCGCGCAGGTTCTGCCCCCGCCACACAGGCTTGGCCAGCGACGGACGGCTCGACAGCAGAGGCTCCCTCAGCCAGCGGAACTCGAAGTGCGTCCATCCTTCGGCCAAGCGGCCGGCCAGCCTGAGCGCCTGCGCGTAGTTGCCGTGCGCATCGGCACCGCCGTGCCGCGCCAGGTTGCGCTCGAGCACCTCCAGCGCTTCGGCTGTCCGTCCTTCGCCCTGCAGACTCAATGCGAGGTTGACGTAACTGCCGCCGACCGCATTGCCCTTCGATTCGATCTGCGTCGCACGCTCGTACGCCTCGCGCGCCTCGCTGTGCCGGCGCTGATGCTCGAGCGCAACGCCCAGACTGTTCCACGCGCTGGCGTGCGCGGGCGCGAGCGCGAGGGCGCGCCGGAACTGCGCCTCCGCGGCCGCAGCATCCCCCACCGCGATCCTACACACGCCGAGATTCAGCATGCTCTCGATTTCGTCGGGATTGCGTGCCAGCACGCCTTCGTAGTTGTCCATCGCTTCGGCGATTCGCCCGCGCGCCTGCAGCGCCTTGGCGAGCCCGAAACGAGCCTTCCAGTTTTCCGGATCGTCGACAACGACCTTGCGCATCAGCCCCTCGGCCTCGTTGGCGGCGCCCGCTCCAAGGTAGGCCCAACCCAGATGCAGGAGGAAGGAAGGTGTCGAGAGTCCGTTGTCGCGCGCCACCAGGTAGGCGGCGAGCGCTTCACGCGACCGGCCCGCCGCAAGCAGAGCGCGACCTTTGGCAAACAGGAGTTCAGCGTCCGCGGGCGCGGTTTGCAATGCCCGGCTTACCAGGGCAAGCGACTCCGTATGGCGCCCCACATCGTCGAGTCGCGCTGCCTCGTCGGCAATCTTTCCCGATTCGGGACCGACGATCGTCCCGTCGGCCGCAGGAACGGCGCCGACCGCCGTCGCTGCAGCGCGAGGTGCCGGTGTCACCTTTCGTCCAAACAGGTTTCGCAGCAACGACATTTCGCCCCGATCAAATGAAAAGCCCCTCATGTTGAGGGGCTTTTCGTCGGATGGAAAGACAGGTCCGGGGATATCAGCCGCGGCAAGAACCCGGGAGGAACTTCGGCGGCATCGTCGTTCCGGCAACCACGTCGCCGCACGAGAACGCAAACACCTGCGTCGGAATGTCCGTGGCCTTGAGCTGCGTCGGCGGAACCTTGTTGTCCTTTCCGGGATACAGCGCAATGATCTTGCCCTGCGCATTCAGTGCACCCGTGCCCAGCGCCGCAACGCTTTGCATCGTCACGAGCGTCAGTCCGTCGCCGTCCGTGTTGATGTCGGCAACGTACTGCGTCGTCGTGTTGCCTTCGTTGCAACCCCAGCCGTTAGCGCCAGGCAGCGTGCCTGCCTTCGCGCTCTGGTAGATTTCCGCAATCGACGTGCGGCATTGGCTGGCCACCAGCAGGCCTTCCGAGACGCGCGCGCGGATCATGTAGTCCTGATACGCCGGCAGCGCGATGGCCGCCAGGATACCGATGATGGCCACAACGATCATCAGTTCGATGAGCGTAAAGCCCTTTTGAATGCTTCGCTTCATTTTCCTGTCTCCTTGATTGATGACTGACACGAACCGCTCGCACCCAGCGATGCTGCCTCGAAGAAAGCAAGCTGTGTGCCGCAGGGGTCAGCCGACTGAGAGGCGTCACACGTTCTTTGTAACTCAATGATTTGGCGATAGTTTTTGTCTTGCAAGTCGATGAACGGTTGCGCCTTCATGCACCTGTTCCGGACAGGAAATAATGCGACCAACGGTTCAGCCGACGCTGCGGGGAACCGGGGTGACGCAGGGCGTCACCTTTTGGCGACAGCCGATTCAGCCTGTAACCGACAACTCGAGACGGACGCCAGCGACCTCGAACGTGTCGCCCGGGTGCAGAACTGTGCCTTCAGGCGCAACCGGTGCGCCATTGATGCGCGGCGGCTGCGTCCCCTCGATGGGAACCAGGCGGAATCCCGAGCCGACCTTTCGGACCACGGCCACTTGCACGCCGACGCGTCCGACCGAAAGCTCGTCCTTGTTGAAGGGCACGGCCCGCCCTAGGTTGGGACCGGAGAGAACGCGCACCGTCGGCTCCGGCGGCGTCGGTGCAGCGGCGGCCGGCGCCTCCGCAGCGGCGATGCTTTCGGATCCCGACCGCGCAGGCACGTTGGCTGGCTCCGACGAAGTGTCGATGGGACCCGCGCCGGTGTTGCCGGTCGGTGCCGCCCACTCCGCGGCCCACGCCGCGAGGCGTTGGTCGGACTCGTGGCGCGTCAGCGGCGGCCTGCGTTCTGCAACGTGCGCGCGCTCGGGAACCTCTTCGCGACGCGGCGCCGGCGGAGTCGCGCGCTCGGGCATCGCTTCGCGGCGCGGCGCGACAGGCGCAGGAGGTTCGACCAGGTCCTCGTCCTCGAGGTCGGGATATAGCAGCCGATTAGCGCCGCCGCGAAGATTGCCGGACGCCGGCACGGCGACGCTGGGAAGCGGGCGCGCCGATTCCACTCGCGCGTTCAGCCCCAGAAGCTGGTTGCGCGCAACGTCGACAGGCAGCCCGTCGACGCGAATGCTCTCGTCGGAAACGAACACCAGTCGTTGCCGGCCGATGTCGATCTGGTCGTAGTCGCGCAGGAAGTGCTTGACGATGGGCTTGCCGTTGACGAGCGTGCCGTTGGTGCTGCCCAGGTCTTCGAGGAAGGAATCGGCGAGTATGGTCACGACCGACGCATGTTCGCCGGAGACCGCGGGATGCGGCAGGCACACGTCGTTGTCGGCACGGCGGCCGATCGTCATCCGCTCCTTGGTGAGCGGGACGTCCAGTGTCGATCCGTCCGCGAGCAGCAGCACGAGCTTGCCCACGACGCCCTCCTAGCCTTTCTTCTTGGCCAGCCAGCGCTGCGCCCAGCCCGTCGCCGGCAGGAATTCGGGCGGCACGCGCACCAGGATGACCGAGATGTTGTCGCGGCCGCCGTTCTGGTTGGCGAGCTCGATCAGGTCGGCAGCGGCCACCGCCAGGTCGCTGCGCTTTTCGTCGATCACCGAATGGATCACCTCCGGGTCGACCATGTCGGTCAACCCGTCGGAGCACAGCAGGTAGATGTCGTTCGCTTCCATCCGGTATTCGGCGATATCGGTCGGCACGATGGCCTCGATGCCCAGCGCGCGCGTGACGAGGTTCTTGTTAAGCGAATAGCGTGCCTGTTCGGGCGTCAGGACGCCGCTGTCGATCTGTTCCTGCAGCAGCGAATGGTCGTGCGTCAGCTGCTCGAATTTCTCGCCGCGCAGCCGGTAGCAACGCGAATCGCCGATGTGGCCGATGGAAACCCGGTTGCCGCAGAACACGGCGGCGACGATCGTCGTGCCCATGCCCGCGCATTCCGGCCGCGCCTGCGCGGCTTCGTAGATGCCCTTGTTGGCGGCGGCGATCTGCTGTTGCAGCAGCAGCGCGCCATGGGTCAGGCCGCTCTGGATGTCGACCTTCGAGAGCTCACGGCCGGACTTCAACTCCGGCATCATGCCGTTGGTCACGACGTTCACCGCGATGCCGCTCGCCACTTCCCCGGCGCTGTACCCGCCCATGCCGTCGGCCAGCACGGCGATGCCGGCGTCGCCGTCGGCGAAGACCGTGTCCTCGTTGTGCGCGCGCACCATCCCCGGATGGGACAGGCTCGCGATATCGAGAGGGGTGGGGTCGGCCATGGGTTTCGTTTCGAAAGGCTTGCGGCGTCGAGCGTTGCGTCGCTTTCAGCCCGCGAGTGTAGCGGCATGTGACGTGGCGCGCGAGAGCCTCGTCATGGGGAGTCGGAAACGGCGCGCCGCTTGAGGAGTTGGGCTCCCCCGACCACGAAGAGCACGCCGGCGACCGGACCCGCCCATTCGAGCCATCCCGCGTTGGCATGGATCCACGGCAACAGGGCGGAATCCTCGACCAGCAGGCTGCCGGCGATCCAGCCCAGCAGCCCGCCGCCGGCGAGAACGATGATCGGGAAGCGCTCGATCAGCTTGAGGATGATCTGGCTGCCGGCGATGACGAGCGGAATGCTGACGACCAGACCGAACACCAGCAGCGGCACGCTGCCGTGCGCGGCGGCCGCGACGCCCAGCACGTTGTCCACGCTCATCACCAGGTCGGCGATGATGACGGTTCGAACGGCCGACCACAGCCGCTCGCTCGCCTGCGACCGTTTGGTCGTCGTCCCCGTCCTCGGCGATCAGTTTGACGCCGATCCAGAGCAGCAGCACGCCGCCCACGGCCCGGAGCCACGGCAACTCGAGCAGCTTCACCGCAAAGACGGTGAGGATGATGCGCAGCACCACCGCGCCGGCCGCGCCCCAGATCACGCCCCAGCGCCGCTGCCTTGGCGGGAGTCCGCGGCACGCGAGGGCGATCACCACCGCGTTGTCGCCGGACAACAGGATGTTGATGTAGATGATCTGCAGCGCTGCGAGCCAGAACTGCGGCGAGAGCCAATCCAAGCGTTTCTACCCCCGAGGCCCGAATGCGAACGGACGCGCGCACGGGCAATGTCGCGTGCGTACTCTCAAGCGAGCAACGCCGCCTTGAGCAGCTTTCCCATCTCGGCCGGGTTGCGCGTGACGGTGATGCCGCACGCCTCCATGACGGACAGTTTCTCCTGCGCCGTGCCCTTGCCGCCGGAGATGATCGCGCCGGCATGGCCCATGCGCTTGCCCGGGCGGCGCGGTGACGCCGGCGATGAAGCCGACGATGGGCTTCTTGCATGTGGTCCTTCGCCCAGAGCGCGGCAGTCTCCTCGTCGCCGCCGCCGATCTCGCCGATCATCACGACGGCGTCGGTGCCCGGGTCGTCGTTGAAGAGCTTCAGGATGTCGATGTGCTTCAAGCCGTTGACCGGGTCGCCGCCGATGCCCACGGCGGTCGACTGGCCCAGCCCCAGCTCGGTGAGCTGCCCACGGCCTCGTACGTCAGCGTTCCCGAGCGCGACACGACGCCGATGCGCCCCTGCTTGTGGATGTGGCCGGGCATGATGCCGATCTTGATCTCGTCGGGCGTGATCACGCCCGGGCAGTTGGGCCCCAGCAGCAGCGTCCTCTTTCCCCGCATCCGGTAGCGCGTGTCGATCATGTCGCGCACCGGTATGCCTTCGGTGATGCAGACGACGAGGTCGAGGTCGGCGTCCACCGCCTCGTCGATCGCCGCCGCGGCAAACGGCGGCGGCACGTAGATCACCGAAACAGTCGCGCCGGTCGCCTCCTTCGCTTCCTTGACGGTAGCGTAGATCGGGATGCCTTCGAAGTCCTCGCCGGCTTTCTTCGGGTTGACGCCGGCGACGAAGCAGTTGCGGCCGTTCGCGTATTCACGGCACATCCGCGTGTGGAACTGCCCGGTCTTGCCGGTGATGCCCTGCGTGATGACCTTCGTGTTCTTGTTGACCAGAATCGACATCCGTTGCCCCGTTTCCCGCAGTCGCCCTCAGTTACCCTTCGCGGCGGCGACGATTTTTTCCGCGGCTTCGGCCATGTTGTTCGCCGTGATGATCGGAAGGCCGGAATCGGCGAGGATCTTCTTGCCGAGGTCTTCGTTCGTGCCCTTCATGCGCACGACGAGCGGCACCTTGAGCGAGACCGCCTTCGATGCCGCGACCACGCCCTCGGCAATCGTGTCGCATTTCATGATGCCGCCGAAGATGTTGACGAGGATGGCCTTCAGGCCCGGGTGGCGCAGCATGATCTTGAACGCCTCGGTGACCTTCTCCGCCGTCGCGCCGCCGCCGACGTCGAGGAAGTTCGCGGGCTCGCCGCCGTACAGCTTGATCGTGTCCATCGTCGCCATCGCGAGTCCCGCGCCGTTGACGAGGCAGCCGATGTCGCCGTCGAGCGAGATGTACGAGAGGTCGAACTTCGACGCCGCGATCTCGGCCGGGTCTTCCTCGTCCAGGTCGCGCATCTCGACGATTTCGGGGTGACGGAACAGCGCGTTGGAGTCGAAGTTGAGCTTGCGCGTCGAGCGCGATGACCTTGCCGTCGCCGGTGACGACGAGCGGGTTGATTTCCGCCAGCGACGCGTCGGTGTCGTGGAACGCCTTGTACAGGCCCTGCAGCACCGCGCGCGCCTGCGGGACCGAAGCCGTCGGGTACGCCGATCTTGCGCGCGACGTCGTCGGCCTCGCCGTCGGTCAGTCCGGTGCCGGGATCGATGAAGATCGTGTGGATCTTTTCCGGCGTGTTCGCGGCGACGGCCTCGATGTCCATGCCGCCTTCGCGAACTGGCCATCAGCGCCACGCGCTGCGTGCCGCGGTCGACGACCATGCCGACGTAGAGTTCCTTGCCGGATGTCGGCGCCCTCTTCCACCAGCAGTCGGCGCACCTTCTGTCCCGCCGCGCCGGTCTGGTGCGTGACCAGCTGCATGCCGAGGATCTCGGCTGCGCGCTGCTTCACTTCATCGAGCGACTTCGCGACCTTGACGCCGCCGCCCTTGCCGCGGCCGCCCGCGTGGATCTGCGCCTTGACCACCCACACGTTGCCGCCCAGCGCCTGCGCCGCCTTCACCGCCTCGTCGACCGAGAACGCCGGAATGCCGCGCGGCATCGGCATGCCGAATCGGCGAAGGATTTCCTTGCCCTGGTATTCGTGGATCTTCAACGAACGCTCCTCCTTAGACGGCGTCAGCGCGGTACCACTTGGGGTAGTACTCGCGCACGGTGTCGGTGGTAGTCAGCAACGCGTGGCAGCGGTCGAGCTGGAATGGCTTGCCATCGCCTTCGTCCTCGCGCACGAGGCCGGCGAACGTCTGCACGGCGGCCGTGGGCAAATAGGACAGGAGCTCGGTCAGGTGCGTGCAGCCCCGCACGCCGCCGACGACATCGTGCAGCTGCCTGCGAAAACCCTTGACCAGGTTGGCGCCGACCAGATTGCTGGTACGCCGGGCCGATCCGGTTGCACGCGCCGGGATAGGGCATGCCGTCGGTGACGGCCTCGATGGCGCGGATCACGTACTTGCGGTCGATGGTGACGCGGACCCACATGTCGTGGACGGCCTCGCGCGCGGGACGCACGCCCGTCAGCAATTCGTAGTCGTGGTCCTTGGCGTCGACGATGTGCGCCTCGATGTCGAACAGCCCGTCGTCGCGGCGGAATCCGTCATAGGTTATGGCACGGCGATGCAGCCGCTCGCGCGTCACGGTGGGCGTTGATAACGGCATGGGCGGACGGGATCGGTGGCGATAAGCGCCCGCGCGAGCGTGCGGCCCGTTAGCGAACGGCTAAAATAGCTGGAGAACGAGAATATTACGCTGCCGCGACGTTTCGGGGCAACCGGAGGGTTCCATGCCTTTCATCCTCGCCCTCGACCAGGGGACGACCAGTTCGCGCGCCATCGTGTTCGACCGCGCGGGAGCCATCCGCGGATCGGCGCAGCGGGAATTTCGCCAGATCTTTCCGCAGCCGGGATGGGTCGAACACGATGCGACCGAAATCTGGACAAGCCAATCCGCCGTTCTGCGCGAGGCGCTTGCCCACGCGAAAACCGGCGCTCAAGACATCGCGGCGATCGGCATCGCGAACCAGCGCGAGAGCACGGTGGTCTGGGAGCGCGCCACCGGCCGGCCGATCGCCAACGCGATTGTCTGGCAGGACCGGCGCACTGCGCCGTTGTGCGACGCGCTGCGCGATGCCGGCCACGCGCCGCTGTTCGCGCGCAAAACCGGTCTCGTGCTCGACGCCTATTTCTCCGGCACCAAGCTTCGCTGGTTGCTGGACAACGTTCCGGGCGCGCGCGCACGTGCGCAGCGCGGCGAGCTTGCGTTCGGCACGATCGACGCGTGGCTCATCTGGCAGCTCACCGGCGGCCGCGTGCATTGCACCGACCCTTCGCAACGCGAGCCGCACGCTGATGTTCGACATTCATGCCGGCACCTGGGACGATGAGCTCCTCGCGCTGCTCGACGTGCCGCGCTCGGTTCTGCCGCGGGTCGTCCCTTCGAGCGGCGTTTGCGGCACCGCGTCGATCGATGGCGTCGACATTCCAATCGCCGGTATCGCCGGGGACCAGCAGGCCGCGCTCTTCGGACAGGCATGCCTGACGCCGGGACTGGCCAAGAACACGTACGGCACCGGCTGCTTCCTGCTGCTCAATACCGGCGCGCAGGCGGTCGCTTCGCGCAACAACCTCTTGACCACGGTGGCTTGGCAGCGCAACGGCGCGACCGATTATGCGCTGGAAGGCAGCGTGTTCATCGGCGGCGCCGTCGTGCAGTGGCTGCGCGACGGCCTGAAGATCATCCGGTCGTCGTCCGATGTCGAGGCGCTGGCGCAAAGCGTTCCCGACAACGGCGGCGTGTACCTGGTGCCGGCTTTCGCGGGCCTGGGAGCGCCGCATTGGGACGCGTATGCGCGTGGCGCGATCTTCGGGCTGACGCGCGGCGCCACCGGCGGCCACATTGCGCGCGCGGCACTCGAGTCCATCGCGTTCCAGAGTGCCGACGTGCTCGCGGCAATGCAGAAGGATGCCGGCATCACGCTGTCGGAACTGCGCGTCGACGGAGGCGCGACCGCCGACGACCTGCTGATGCAATTCCAGGCGGACATCCTGGGCGTGCCGGTTGTGCGCCCGCAGGTGCGCGAGACCACCGCGCTCGGCGCCGCCTATCTCGCCGGTCTGGCGGTCGACTATTGGACGGGCGATGCGGATGTCGCCGCCAATTGGCGGGTCGACCGGCGATTCGAGCCGGCGATGCCGCGGGAGCGCATCGACGAATTGCGCGCGGGTTGGGAGAAGGCGGTTTCGCGCGCGAAGGCGTGGGCATGAGCCTCTTCTTTGTTGACAACACGTCTGCCGATGTAACCTAGTGCGCAAACCTTCACCTCCCCACGCTCGCTTGCGAGTAGAAAAACAGATATGTCGATACTCGGCCGCGTAATCTCCGACCTCTTCGGTGCTTCGGCGAAGAGTGATTCCGGCAGCAGTAGACGTGGCCGCCGAGGCGAACCGGAGCCGCTACCTCAAATTGCTGATGGACACCCTGCTGAACGAGCCCTATCTGGAGAACGAGGTCCGCCTTCTCTACATATTCTCGACGCTCGCCGCCGGCAAGGAGATCGACACGGATGTCGTGCGACGGATCAATGTGCGGAAGCCGCAATGGGTCCAACTGGCACGGGCCGCTCGGCAGGACGGAAGCGTATGGTGGCGCGTCGCAATGGAACTTGGGGGGACGAAGGAGGAATACGACTTCAGGGATGTGTGCCAGTTCTCCCACACAATGGTCGGCCGCAAACGATTGCAGAACATCATGCAATGTCTTGACATCGTCCGGCTCGATCGAGTGCCGGGCGATCTCATCGAGACCGGCGTCTGGCGCGGCGGCGCCTGCATATTGATGCGCGGTTATCTCGCCGCCTGGGACATGAAGGATCGAGCCGTCTGGGTCGCCGACTCCTTCGAGGGGCTCCCCAAGCCAACGCTGCCGCAGGATGCGGGCTACGACTTCAGCGCCGAGTTGTCGCCGATCCTGGCAGTCAGCCTCGACGAAGTGCAGGAAAATTTCCGCCGTTATGGGCTGCTGGACGACCAAGTCCATTTCCTGAAAGGGTGGTTCCGCGACACCCTTCCGGACGCGCCCATCGACCAGCTGGCGGTGCTAAGGCTCGATGGCGACCTGTACGAGTCGACGATGGACGCGCTCAACGCCCTCTATCACAAGGTCGTCCCGGGTGGATTTGTGATCGTCGACGACTACGGGGACTTCGAGCCTTGCCGGCGCGCGGTCAACGAGTTCCGGGACCGCCAGGGCATTTCCGAGCCCATCATCAGGATCGACTGGGCGGGTTCGTACTGGCGCAAGGCCACCTGAAGCCACTTGGAGAATTCGGGGGGCTTGCGCATGGGCAATTAGGTGCATATACTTGCAACTACGTGCATATGCGCTGATTCTCCTCGACCGTGCCCGCTGCCTCGCCATATTCGTCGCCCTGTGCCTGCTCGCGGCTTCGCCGCGCGTCGCGGGCCGTCACGCAGCTCTATGACGACGCGCTGGAGCCGGTCGGATTGCGCGTCACGCAGCTTTCGCTGCTGCGCACGCTGCAACGGCAGGGGACGCTGCGCATCGGCGAGCTTGCCGCACGGAACCTGCTCGACCGCACCGCCCTGTCGCGCAATCTCGACCCGTTGGTCGATCGCAAGCTGGTGGGAATCGTCGCCGGACGGGACGCGCGCACGCGCGAAGTCACGCTGACGAGGGCTGGAGCCTCTGCCATCGCCGCCGCCGCGCCGCACTGGGAGCGCGCGCAGAAGGAGGTCGCCCGCCATATCGGCCGCGACCGACTCGACGGCCTGTATGACGTCCTGCGGGACATCGAAGCGCTCCACCCCGGTCCCGGCGGACGCGGGACCTGATCGAACGGCGGGAAATACTTACGATGGCGAACGTACGCACCGCCGATTGGCGCACTCCGACCGTTGTCTTAGTCTGCGGTGGCATCATTCTCACGATCGCGATGGGCATCCGCCACGGTTTCGGCCTCTTCCTGCAGCCCATCTCGCATGACATGGGCTGGGGGCGCGAAACGTTCGCGCTCGCCATCGCCGTGCAGAACCTGGTGTGGGGCGTAACGCAGCCGTTCACCGGGATGATCTCCGACAAGTACGGCGCGGCGCGGGTCGTGATCGGCGGCGCGGCGCTCTATGCGCTCGGGCTGGTGGCGATGGCGAACTCGCACTCGCCGCTGGTCTTCGTTCTGACCTCCGGCGTGCTCATTGGCGTCGGCTTGTCCGGTGTCACCTTCAGCGTCATCTCCGGTGTGCTCGGACGTCGCTACCCGCCGGAAAGGCGGAGCATGGCGCTCGGGATCTCGGCGGCCGCCGGATCATTTGGCCAATTCGCGGTGCTACCCCTGGCCCAGACGCTCCTCTCCCATGTCGGCTGGTACGGCGCGCTGCTGGCGATGGCCGCTGTCGCGCTGTGCATGGCTCCGCTGGCGGCGGCCCTGGTCGAGCGCGGCGGGACGCAGATCCACATGTTCCAGCAATCGGCCGGGCAGGCGATGGGCGAGGCGCTGGGACATCGCGGCTACATGCTGCTCACGGTCGGTTTCTTTGTCTGCGGCTTCCAGGTCGTGTTCCTCGCCGTGCATCTGCCGGCGTATCTCGCCGACAAGGGGTTGCCGGCATACGTTGCGGTCACGGCGCTTGCGCTCATCGGCCTGTTCAATATCGTCGGCACTTACATCGCGGGATGGCTGGGCGGCAGGATGCCCAAGAAATACGTCCTGTCGGGGATCTATTTCGCCCGCGCCGTCGTATTTGCGCTGTTCATCTCGATTCCGATCACTGCGTACAGCGTGTACGCGTTTGCCATCGCGCTGGGATTCCTGTGGCTGTCGACGGTACCCGTCACCAACGGCATCGTCGCGCAGATCTTCGGTGTCCGCTACATGGCCATGCTGACAGGATTCGCGTTCTTCTCGCACCAGATCGGCAGCTTCCTGGGGGCGTGGCTCGGCGGCAAGGTCTATGACATGACGGGCAGCTACGACATCGTGTGGTACCTGTCGATCGCGCTCGCCGTCGCGGCCGGCCTAATCAACCTACCGATAGACGAACACGAAATAAAGCGGCCGGCATTTCGTGCGGCCTAAAGCGGCCGCCGCGCCCACACCACGAGGTGCCCGTGCACCGGCTTACCGCCCTCGGTGCGTACTTGCACCGGACGCAGGTGCCGTATCGTGAATCCATGGTCTGCCGCGAGTCGCCGCAGGTACGCTGGCGAATGACCGTAGCGGACCGTGGACTTCAGTCGATAGTCCGGCACCGGAGCCGCAACCGCTTGCCCGTTGACCTCGACGTCCTCCGTCGAGAACCCCATCAGTCCGCCCGGGCGCAGCACCCGCTTGACCTCCGCTGCGAGCTCATCAAGCTTGCCCACATAGATAAATACGTCCGCGGCCAGTACCAAATCGTACGTCGCATCCCCTTCCTTCTGCATGGCCGCCAGCAGGTCCAAGTTCTCCAGCCGCTGATACACGCCGCGCGCCGCCGCCTTAGCCAACATCTTTGACGACAGGTCCACGCCTGCCAGTTGCCGCGCGTACGGCGCGATAGCCGAACCCGCCAATCCAGTGCCACACCCCAAGTCCAGCACGTCCCATGCATGTGGTCGCGGCTTGGCCAACCCTTCAATAATCGTCAGCAGTTTGCGCGGGATGTCGTACTTCAGCACGCCCACCAGCTGCCTTTCGAACGTCTCGGCAAACTCGTCGAATAGCCGCTCCACGTATTGGGCAGGCGCGTGCTCGGTATTCTCGCCCGCAAGCGCGGCCACGATATGGCGCGTGGACTGCGTGGGTTGAAGCCGGACGCTTTCGCGATAGTGCCGCAGCGCTCTCTGCGGATCATCCTGTTTAAGAAATAGGCGTCCTAAGCTCGAATGTCCTTCGGCGCGATGCGGGTCCGCAGCGATCGCGCGCTCGTACAACGCCTGCGCCTCGGGAAGCTTTCCCTGGCGCATGCTGACATTACCGAGATTGATCAGCGCATCCGCATAATCCGGCCGCAGCGCCAGCGCCGCCTGGTAACTGGCCGCCGCCGCTTCCATCTGATCGAGCTTCTCCAGCGCGCACCCCAAATCATTGTGCACACCAGCTTCTTGCGGCGCGATCGCCACCGCCTCCCGATAACTCTCCGCCGCCGCCGCGTGCTCACCACGCTGGCTCAGCAGATTGCCCAGATAGCAGCGCAGGTCCGCAGCCTGCGGCCAGCGCGCAATCGCCCGCCCGATCACCTCCTGCGCCTCCGCCAGCTGCCCGCCACGGAAAAGCAGCGCGAACAATTCGTGGTAGGCCACGTCGAGTTCCGGCTGCACTTCCACTGCGCGCCGCAAGTATCCGATGGCCACGTCGGGCGCATTGCGCGCGCGCGCCACGGTGCCCAGCAGATAGTGCGCATCGGCCACCTTCGGGTTGAGCGCGACGGCCTTCTGCAGCGCCGCTTCCGCGTCCGCGAACTGCTGCAGCTCGCGCAGCGCAAAGCCCAGGCTCACGTGCGCATCCGCGTCCGCCGGATCGGCCGCCACCGCCTGCCGGTAGCACTCCGCCGCCTCCGCCACCTCGCCCTTCTGCAAGTGCGCGTTGCCGCGCTTGCGCAGCACAGCACCAGTTTCCGCCAATTTGCCCAGCGTCATCGATTCCATACGCGTTGTTGCAATGTCATGCCGGGCTCACGGTACGCGCCCACACGACGACATGCCCGTGCACCGGCTTGCCGCCTTCCGTGCGCAGCTGCGCCACGTTCATCCGCCGTAAGTCGAAGCCGTTGGTCGCGGCGAGCCGCCTAAGGTATGCCGGCGAGTGCCCGTAGCGCACCGTTTGCTTCAACTGATAATCCGGCAGGTCAGCCCGATCCGTTGATTCGCCTTCAACGTCTTCGATATTCTCCGTGGAAAAGGCCATCAAGCCGCCCGGTCGCAGCAGCCGCCGCGCCTCGGCGACAATTTCATCCAGTTTGCCAACGTAGACAAACACGTCCGCCGCCAGCACCAGATCGTATTTCGCGTCCCCCTCCTTCTGCATGGCCGCCAGCAGGTCCAGGTTCTCCAGACGCTGATACACGCCGCGCGCCGCCGCCTTGGCCAGCATCTTCGACGACAGATCGACCCCCACCAACTGTCGTGCGTACGGCGCGATAGCCGCGCCGGACAGTCCCGTGCCGCACCCTAAGTCCAACACGTCCCATTCGCCCGTTCGAGGCGCGCCCACTTGCTCGACCGCGATCGCCAGCAGTCCGGGCGTGCCGTATTTCAGCGCGCCCACCAGCTTCTTCTCAAACGTCTCGGCAAACTCGTCGAACAACCGCTCCACATATTGGGGGGGCGCGCGCTCAGTCTTGGCCCCGGACAGGGCGGCGACAATGTGGCCGGCGGAATGCGCCGGGTCGAGCCGCACGACTTCCCGGTAACTCTGCAGCGCCTCCGAAGCCCTGTTGAGCTTGGAGTACAGGTTGCCCAGGACGAGATGGCTGTCGACATAATTCGGATCGATCGCGAGCGTGCGCCGGTGCTGCTCAATGGCTTCGTCCAGCCTGCCCTGGTCTTCCAGCGCCGCGCCGAGCTGCCAATTCGTGTAGATGTCCTTCGGGTCGTGCCTGATGCCGCTGCGAAGACAAGCGATGGCTTCCAGCTTCTTGCCTTGCATCTGCAAGGCGGTTGCCAGGCTCGAATGCCCTTTGGCGCGATGCGGGTCCGCAGCGATCGCGCGCTCGTACAACGCCTGCGCCTCGGGAAGCTTTCCCTGGCGCATGCTGACATTACCGAGATTGATCAGCGCATCCGCATAATCCGGCCGCAGCGCCAGCGCCGCCTGGTAACTGGCCGCCGCCGCTTCCATCTGATCGAGCTTCTCCAGCGCGCACCCCAAATCATTGTGCACACCAGCTTCTTGCGGCGCGATCGCCACCGCCTCCCGATAACTCTCCGCCGCCGCCGCGTGCTCACCACGCTGGCTCAGCAGATTGCCCAGATAGCAGCGCAGGTCCGCAGCCTGCGGCCAGCGCGCAATCGCCCGCCCGATCACCTCCTGCGCCTCCGCCAGCTGCCCGCCACGGAAAAGCAGCGCGAACAATTCGTGGTAGGCCACGTCGAGTTCCGGCTGCACTTCCACTGCGCGCCGCAAGTATCCGATGGCCACGTCGGGCGCATTGCGCGCGCGCGCCACGGTGCCCAGCAGATAGTGCGCATCGGCCACCTTCGGGTTGAGCGCGACGGCCTTCTGCAGCGCCGCTTCCGCGTCCGCGAACTGCTGCAGCTCGCGCAGCGCAAAGCCCAGGCTCACGTGCGCATCCGCGTCCGCCGGATCGGCCGCCACCGCCTGCCGGTAACACTCCGCCGCCTCCGCCAACTCGCCCTCTTGCAAATGCGCGTTGCCGCGCTTGCGGAATGTCGCGGCCGCGCCCGGCGTCCGGTCGATCATTTGTCCTGGAAAGCGCCCGCCGGAATCTGATCGACGGCGTCGGTGATGATCGTATCGACACCCCAACCCGCCAGCTCGGCCACGCGCGCAGGATCGTTGGGCGTGTAGCAACACACGCGGTAGCCGCCGCGGTGCGCGATGTCGACGATTCTCGGCGTCAGCGCCTTGTGCTCGACGTCAAGCGCGACGCATTGGAGGCGCGCCAGGCGCTCCAGCCAATCGGCCGGCAGTTCATCCAGCAGCAGCGCGCGCGGCAGTTGCGGCGCCGCATCGCGCGCCGCCACCAGCGACGCCTCGTCGAACGACGACAGCAGCGGCGGGACTTCGGCGTCCCGCCACAGCGCCGCAGCGTCCAGCGCGACGGCGGCGCCAGTCTCGCGCTCGCGCCCGGGCATAGGCTTGATCTCGACGTTGCACGCGACGCCGTGCGCGCGCGCCCAGCGGGCGATCGCCGCGAACGTGGGCAGCATCTCGCCCGCGTACTTGGCCGAATGCCAGCCGCCCGCGTCCAGCCGCGTCAACTCGCGCCACGGAAGAGCGTCTGCGCGACCGCGGCCGCTCGTCGTGCGCTCCAGCGTCGCGTCGTGCAACAGAAACGCGACATTGTCCGCGGCGAGCTTCACATCGAATTCCACCATGGCGTAGCCATGGGCGTGGCCCACGCGCATTGCGGTGAGCGTGTTTTCGGGCGCGAGCTTGCCGGCGCCGCGATGAGCGCAAAGGCGGGGATACGGCCACGGAGGCAGGGTTGCCATGTTCAGCGGATGCGGGCGCCGGTTTCGGAGTCGAAGAGGAACACGTGCGACGGATCTGCCGCGAGGTGCAATGTCGATCCTAACCCGGGATTCGCGCCGTGCGGTAGCCGCGCGATCAGCGTGCCCGAGCCATGGCCGACGTGGAGCAGCGTGTCGGCTCCCAGTTCCTCGACCATTTCCACGGGTCCTGACACCATCGCGTCGCGGACGTCGCTCGGTCGCAGGTGTTCCGGACGCAGGCCCACGGTGACAGCGCGGCCGGCTTCCGCCCCGCCGACGGCGGCGGTGACCGTGCCGCCGGCCAGCAGCGAAAAGCGCGGGCCGCCGTCGCCCTTCGCGGGCATGCAATTCATCGCCGGCGAACCGATGAAGCCCGCGACGAACAGCGTCGCCGGATTCTGGTACACCTCCATCGGCGTCCCGATCTGTTCCGCGCGGCCGGCGTTCATCACGACCATCCGTTGCGCCAGCGTCATCGCCTCCACCTGGTCGTGCGTGACGTACAGGCTGGTGGTGCCGAGCCGCCGGTGCAGCTTCTGGATCTCGAAGCGCATCTGCACGCGCAGCTTGGCGTCCAAGTTGGACAGCGGCTCGTCGAACAGGAAGACGGCGGGCTCGCGGACGATGGCGCGGCCCATCGCGACGCGCTGCCGCTGGCCGCCGGAGAGCGCGCGCGGCTTGCGCTCGAGCAGCGGTCCTAACTCAAGGATTCCCGCGGCGCGGTCCACGCGAGCCTTGATGTCGTCCTTCGTGAAGCCGCGGATCTTGAGCCCGTAGGCCATGTTTTCGAACACGCTCATGTGCGGGTAGAGCGCGTAGTTCTGGAAGACCATCGCGATGTCGCGATCCTTGGGCTCCAGCGCATTGACGACGCGCTCGCCGATGACGATCTCGCCACTGGTGATCGTCTCGAGTCCTGCCACCATGCGCAGCAGCGTCGACTTGCCGCAGCCCGACGGCCCGACGATGACGATGAATTCGCCGTCCGCGATGTCGATGCTGACGCCGTGGATGACTTGGAGCGTTCCATAGCTCTTGCGGACATCGCGGAGCTGGACTTTGGCCATCGCTATTTCTCCGAGTCCACCAGGCCCTTGACGAACCACTTCTGCATCAGCAGCACGACCAGCGCCGGAGGGACCATCGCCAGCATGGCGGTGGCCATGACCAGATTCCAGTCGGTCGCGGCGTCGCCGCCGGAAATCATGCGCTTGATGCCGATCACCGCCGTGTACATGTCCTCCTGCGTCGTAACCAGCAGCGGCCACAGATATTGATTCCAGCCGTAGATGAACAGGATGACGAACAGCGCGGCGATGTTCGGCCTGGACAGAGGAATGACGACGTCCCACAGGAAACGGATCGGGCCCGCGCCATCGATGCGGGCAGCCTCCGCGAGTTCGTCAGGAATCGTCAGAAAGAACTGCCGGAACAGGAACGTCGCGGTGGCCGATGCAATCAGCGGGATCGTGAGCCCCGCATAGGTATCGAGCATGCCTAAATCCGATACGACCTTGTAGGTTGGCAGGATGCGCACCTCGACGGGCAGCATGAGCGTGATGAAGATCACCCAGAACGCGAGCGAGCGAAGCGGAAACCGGAAATAGACGATGGCGAATGCCGACAAGAGCGAGATCGCGATCTTGCCCACGGCGATGACCAACGCGCTGACGAGGCTGTTGACCATCATCCGGCCCACGCCCGCCTTGGATTCCCCGGCGCCTTGCGTGAGCACCGTCGTGTAGTTCTCGACCAGGTGGCTCCCGGGCAGCATCGGCATTGGCGCGTGTATGACGTCCTCCGCCGTGCGTGTCGACGCGACGAAAGTGACATACACCGGCAGCGCGACGACCAGCACGCCGATCGCCAGGATCAGGTGCGAGAAGAAAGTAAGCAGCGGCCGGTTTTCGATCATGGGGAGGCAGGATGCCGGTCAGTACTGGACTTTTTTTTCCACGAATCGGAACTGGATCACCGTGAGGGTAATCAAGATGACGATCAGCACCACCGATTGCGCGCCGGAGCTGCCGAGGTCCAGGCCCTTGAAGCCGTCCCTGTAGAGCTTGTAGACCAGGATTTCGGTGGCCTGGCCGGGTCCGCCGGAAGTCGCCGCGTCAATGATCCCGAACGTGTCGATGAACGCGTAGACGAGGTTGATCACCAATAGGAAGAATGTCGTCGGCGACAACAACGGAAATACAATCGTGACAAAGCGCTTGACCGGACCCGCACCGTCGATCGCCGCCGCCTCCAGCAGCGATTTGGGTATCGACTGCAGACCCGCGAGGAAGAAGAGAAAGTTGTAGCTGATCTGCTTCCACACCGCGGCCATGACCACCAGCAACAGCGCCTGACCGCCGTCCAGCAGGTAGTTCCAGTCCAGCCCCGCGCGATTCAACCAGTATCCGGCGATGCCGATCGACGGATTGAACAGGAACACCCAGACCACGGCGGCAATCGCGGGGGCAACCGCGTAGGGCCAGATGAGCAGCGTCTTGTAGACCATGGCCCCGCGCACAATCCTGTCGGCAAACACGGCGAGAACCAGGGATACCGACAAACCCAGGACTGCAACCAGAAACGAGAACACCGCGGTCACCTTGAATGACGCGAGGTAATGCTCGTCGTTGAACAGTTCGCGAAAGTTGTCGAGGCCGACGAACTGCAGGTTGCCGCCAAAGGGGTCCTGGATATAGACGGACTGATAGACCGCCTGCCCGGCGGGCCAGACGAAGAAAACCAGCGTAACGGCAATCTGCGGCAGGATCAGCGCGTACGGCAGCCACCAGGAGCGGAACCGCGCGCGCTTTTCCATGGGCATTGCTTCACCGCACCTGCATCAGCCTCACGGGCGCGCCGTCACTCCTTCGCGGTCTTGGCGAACTTCGCGATCTGCTCATCCCCCCGCGCAACCGCTGCGTCGAGGCCTTCCTTCGCGGTCTTCTTGCCGCTCCAGATATTTTCGAGTTCCTCGTCGATGATGTCGCGGATCTGGACGAAATTGCCAAGCCGGATACCGCGCGACTTGTCGGTTGTCTTCACGATCATCTGCTTGACGGAGACATCGGTGCCGGGGTTCTTCTCGTAAAAGCCGGACTTCTTCGTCAGCTCATACGCCTCAAGCGTGATCGGCAGGTAACCGGTCGTCTGGTGCCAGATCGCCTGCCGTTCCGGATCCGACAGGAACTTGAAGAACTTGGCGACGGCCTTGTACTCCTCCTTGGATTTGCCGCCCATCACCCAAAGCGACGCGCCGCCGATGATCGTGTTCTGCGGGGCGCCGGCGACGTCCGCGTAATAGGGCAGCGGCGCGACGGTGAACTTGAACTTGGCGTTCTGCTTGATGTTGCCGTACGCGGCCGACGACGTCGTCAACATCGCGCATTCGCCGCTGAAGAACTTGGCCTCGGGCTCGGTCTTGCGGCCGGCATAGGTGAAATATCCCTTCTTCCCCCAATCCTGCAGATTGGCGATGTGCCTCACCTGCAACGGGCCGTTGAACAGGAGCTTGGGATCGTTGCCGCCGAAGCCATTCTCCTTGGTCGCGAACGCGGTGTTATGCCATGCAGAGAAGCTTTCGAGCTGCACCCACGATTGCCACGCGGTGGTGAATCCGCACGGCGCCGCTCCGGAGGCCTTGATCTTCGCCGCGGCGGCCATGACTTCGGGCCACGTCGCAGGAGCGCGGTTGGGATCGAGTCCGGCCTTCTCGAATGCCTCCCTGTTGTAATAGAACACCGTCGTGGAACTGTTGAAAGGGAACGACAACATCTGCCCCTTCGTGTTGGTGTAGTAGCCCGCCACCGCCGGAATATAGATCTTGGGGTCGAATTTCTCCCCGGCATCGGCCATCACCTGATGGACCGGCTTGATGGCGCCCTTGGCCGACATCATCGTCGCCGTCCCGACTTCGAACACCTGGAGGATGGCCGGCGCATTGCCCGCGCGATACGCGGCTATTGCCGCGGCCATCGCTTCGGGATACCCCCCCTTGAAGACCGCGGTAACCTTGTATTCGCTCTGACTCTCGTTGAACTTCTTGGCGAAATCGTTGATGCGATCGTTATTCGCCAGGGTCATCCCGTGCCAGAACTGGATTTCGGTGACCGCCTGCGCGGACGCGGCGAAGGCGGCGAGCATGGACGCGACCAGCAGCCGCGAAATACGGGAATGGATAAGCGACATGGGACTCCTCCGGGCTAAGTTTGCAACTTCGCGGGCAGTCTGCCTCTGACGAATGACGATTCTATGTCATTTGCGGCGGCCGCGGCGCTGCGGCGCGCTAGTCGGCGTGCCCGGGCTGGGGCGCCGGCACGCCAGTCGCATGAACCGCGGCGGCGCTCGGCTCGGCGTCGTGGCGCCCCGCCAGCAGCGTGTAGGCCGTCGGCACGACAAACAGCGTCAGCATCGTCCCGAACGCCATGCCGCCGACGATCACCCACCCGATCTGCGTCCGCGATTCGGCGCCGGCGCCGGAGGCCAGCGCCAGCGGCAATGCTCCCAACACCATCGCGCCGGTCGTCATCAGAATCGGGCGCAGGCGAAGTGTCGCCGCATCGATGACGGCGTCGAACAGCGGCTCGCCCTTCGCGCGCAGCTGATTCGAAAATTCGACGATCAGGATGCCGTGCTTGGTGATGAGGCCGACCAGCGTCACGAGCCCGACCTGGCTGTAGATGTTGAGCGTTCCGCCGGCCAGCCAGAGCGTGAACAGCGCGCCGGTCATCGACAGCGGCACCGAGAGCATGATTACGAATGGATTGACGAAGCTTTCGAACTGCGCCGACAACACGAGGTAGATGAACATCAGCGCCAGCACGAACGTGAAATAGATCTCGCCCCCCGACGCGCGGAATTCGCGCGACTGGCCATCGAGGTCGGTCTGCGCGGTGTTCGGCAGCACGCGCTTCGCGGCATCGTCCATCGCGGCCAGCGCCTCGCCCACCGCATAGCCCGGCGCCAGCGTCCCCGTGAGCTTGACCGCGCGCAGCCGGTTGAAGTGGTTGAGCGACTGCGGCGCCACGCCTTCGCGGACGTCCACCAGGTTCGACAGCTGCACCATGCTGCCGTCCCGCGCGCGGACATACGCGTCGCTGATGTCCGCGGGCGACGTGCGGTCGAGTGGCGCCACCTGGACGATGACGTCGTATTGCTCGCCCTCGCGCTTGAAACGCGTCACCTGCCTGCCACCCAGCATCGTTTCGAGCGTGCGTCCCACCGTGTCGACGGCAACCCCGATGTCGGACAGCTTGTCGCGGTTGATCGTGACGCGAACCTCCGGCGTGTTGAGCCGCAGGTCGGTCTGCAAATTCTGCACACCCGGGTACTTGCGCATCTCGTCCAGGAACCGATCGACGATCCGCTGCAACTCCGGATACGGAACCTGCGCCATCACCACGAATTCGACGGGCGTCGAACGGAACGGCTGGCCGAGCGACGGCGGACTCAGCGGAAACGCAATGGCGCCCGGAATCGTCGCGAATTTCGGTCGCAATTCGTCGGCAATCTGCTGCTGCTTCTTGGTGCGCTCCTCCCATGGCTTGAGGCGCAGCACCGCGATGCCGTCGACGACGGTCGGGAATCCGGAGATCGCCGTGTACGCGGATGCCTCCGGAACCTGCGTATAGAACTCCTCGATCGGCTTGATCTGATCGGCGGTGTACGTGGGTGTCGAGCCTTGCGGCGCCGAAACGAGGCCCAGGATCACCCCGCGATCTTCCGTCGGCGCGAGCTGGGACTTGAGCGACATGAAGAACACCGCGCCGAGTCCCAGGACGAGCAGCCAGACCCCTATGATCACCCAGCGCGCGTGCAGCGCTGACGTAAGAAGCCGGCGATACCCGTGCGTAAGCGCCTCGATCCAGCCCTCGATCGTGTTGTAGATCCACGCATGCCGCTCCTGGTGCCGAAGCAGCAGAGAGCACATCATCGGCGTCAACGTGAGCGCCACGAAGCCGGACACCATCACCGCCCCCGCCAGTGTGAGCGCAAATTCGACGAAGAGGCGTCCCGTGCGGCCGGTCGCGAACGCGAGCGGCGCGAAGACCGAAGCCAGGGTCAGCGTCATCGCGATGATCGCGAAGCCGATTTCCCGCGCGCCGAGGATGGCGGCCTGCTTGCGCGGGATACCCTCCTCGACGTGCCGGAAGATGTTCTCGAGCATCACGATGGCGTCGTCGACGACAAGTCCGATGGCCAGCACGACCGACAGCAGCGTCAGCGTGTTGATCGTGAAGCCGAACGCGTACATCAATCCGAACGCACCGATAAGCGAAACGGGAATCGTGACGATGGGAATGAGGGTCGCGCGCAGGCTGCGCAGGAAAAAGTAGATGACGAGCACGACGAGCAGGATCGCCTCGCCGATCGTCTCGAACACCGACTTGATCGAGCGGTCGATGAATACCGACGTGTCGTAGGCGACGATGAGTTTCATGCCCGGCGGCAATCCGGGGTTGATCTTTTCCACCTCCGCCCGGACGGCGTTCGACAGGTCAAGAGGGTTCGACACCTGTTGCTTGATCACGCCGATGTTGAGCGAGGACTTGCCGTTGAAGCGCGAGATGACACGCTCGTCGACCGCGCCGATTTCGGCGGATCCGACGTCGCGAATCCGCACCGGGTAGCCGGCGACGTTGGCGACGATGATGTTGCTGAATTGCTCCGGCGTGCGCGTATCCGTCTCGGCGACGACGGTGAATTCGCGCGATGTCGACTCGATGCGACCGGCCGGAATCTCGGCGTTCTGCCGCCGGATCGCATCCTCGACATCTTGGACTGTCAGCTTGTAGGCGGCGAGGCGCGTGCGGTCCAAGTTGATGCGCATCGAAACTTCGCGATTGCCGAAGACGCGGACGTCGGCCGCGCCGGGCAATACTGAAAGGCGCGGCTGCACGTAACGCTTGACGTAGTCCGAGGCCTCGAGCGGCGTCAGCGACCCGGCCTGCACGGCGATGTAGATGATCGGGTTCGAATCGGCCTCGACCTTGGCGATGATCGGCTCGTCGATAGTGTCCGGCAGCTTGCCGCGCGCCCGCGCCACCTTGTCGCGCACGTCGGCCGCGGCCGAATCCGGATCGCGCTTCAGCGTGAAGCGGACGTTGATGCGCGACGTCTCCGAGCGGCTTTGCGACGTCATCACCTCGACGCCCTCAATACCGGCCAGCGAATCCTCGATGGGTTTGGTCACCTGCGACTCGACCACCTCGGCGGACGCGCCGCGATAGTCGACGGAGACGCTGACGACGGGCTCGTCGATGCGCGGATACTCGCGCACCGAAAGCCGCGTATAGGAAATGAGGCCGACCAGGACAACGATGAGCGACAGCACCGTCGCCAGGACGGGGCGCTTGATGCATATCTCGGGCAGTTGCATCGCTGGTCGCGCCTAAGGATTCAGGACTTGGGCGGCGGCGTCAGCGCCGCATCCGCCTTGCCGGGCGCGGCCTTGGCCGGCGCGATGACGTTGGCACCCCCGCCTGCCGGCGCGGCCGGCGCCACTTCCGCCGTAGCCTTGGGCGTGGCCGCCGCGGCCGCGTAGGTCACCGGAGCGCCATCGCGGAGCTTCAACTGTCCCGCGGTGACGACGACGTCATCCTTGCCCAGGCCATTGAGAATTTCGACTTTGGCGTCGCGGCGCTGGCCCACTTCGACCTTGGTGCGCACCGCCTTGCCGTCGACGACGCGATAGACGAATTGCTGGTCGCCCTGCGGGACCAGCGCCTGCTCGGGCAGCACGAGCGCTTCCTGCGCGTCACGCGTGATGACGCGCACGCGCGCGAACATGCCCGGCCGCAGCGACGTATCGGGATTGCGCACGACCGCGCGGATCACGACGGCGCGCCCGGCGGCGTCGAGCAAGGGATTCACCGCGAACACCCTGCCCTCGAAGGTCTTGCCCGGCAGCGCGTCCAGCTGTATCTGCAACGCCTGCCCGACCTGCACCTGGCGCATGTAGACCTCGGGCAGCCGGAAGTCGACCTTGAGCGGATCGATCGACTCCAGGTTGACCAGGTCGGCGCCTTCCTTCACGTAGTCGCCGACCGACACCGAGCGCAGGCCGATGATCCCCGAGAACGGTGCGCGCAGGTCCATCTTCGCGAGCTTGGCTTCGGCCAGCTGCAGCGACGCCTCGGCTACCTTGAGGTTGTTCTCGGCCTCGTCCCTCGCCTGCCCCGAAATGAAGTTGCTCTTGGCCAAGTCGACGGCGCGGTCGAACTTGGTCTTGGCCAGAACGTAGTTGGCGCGCGCCTGCTGCGCCTCGGCCTGCGGCACCGCCGTGTCGAGGCGCACGAGCAGCGCACCCTTCGCCACCCGTTGGCCCTCCTGGAACGCGATGCTGCTGATACGCCCGGCCACTTCGGGGCGCAGCGTCACCGATTCGTCGGAGCGCAAGCTGCCGACCGTCATGATCGTCTGCGGAAGCGTGACGGCCGCGACCTTGATGGCTTCGACGGTGATCTCGCCGCCGCCAACCGCGGGGGCCGCCTTCGCCGCGGGTTGGCCTCCCGCGAACGCCGGCTGGCCGGCGCGCTGCAGCCCGAACCAGTAAGCACCGCCCACGGCGGCCATCACGAATGCGGCCGCAACGGCGGCTTTGACTGCTTTGTTCATTGGAACCCAAGTATGTCGAATTGGCGGTTTTCGCCGGTGGCCCACGGTCTGCAGCGCTCTCACCGGACAATGACCGCAATGACGCGACCCGGACCCGCGCGACACGATGGCGAGGGTTGGCCAACATTCAATTATGCGCCGTGAGCGCCCCCGACGCCAAATGCCGGCCTCCGGCGGCAATCTTGGGAACGGGCGCAACTGCTAGAATCCACTAGGGCATCGATTCATCTCACGGAGTTCCCGCATGACGACCCGCCGGTCCCCGCGGACGGCGACGCCGCCGCGCCGATGGTTGCACCTGGCTTGCGCATTGATGGTGGCCGCCGCCGGCTGGATGCCGGGTGCGGCGGGCGCACAGGGTTATCCGAATCGACCGGTAAAGCTCGTCGTGCCCTTCCCGCCAGGCGGGTCGCTCGATTTCACGGGCCGCCTGCTCGCGCAGCGCCTGACGGAAATGTGGGGCCAGTCGGTCGTCGTGGAGAACAGGCCGGGCGCCGGCGGCAATATCGGCGCCGACTTCGTCGCCAAGTCCGCGCCCGACGGCTACACGATCCTGATGGGCGCGCTGTCGACGCACGCCGTCAATCCCAGCCTGTACAAGACGATGCCGTACGACGCCGTCCGTGACTTCGCGCCGATCACGCTGATCGCCACGACACCGAACGTCCTCGTCGTCAACGCAAGTTCGCCGGTGAACAACGTCAAGGAATTCATCGCCTACACGAAGGCGAATCCCGGCAAGCTCTCATTCGGGTCCGGCAGCATCGGCAGCGGCGGACACTTGGCCGGCGAACTGTACAAGGTCGAGACCGGCACCGATGCCGTGCATGTTCCCTTCAAGGGCGGCGCGCCGGCGACGCAGGCGCTGTTGGCCGGCGACACGCAATTCATGTTCGACAACCTCGCCAACGCGATGGCGCAGGTCAAGGCCGGCAAGCTCAAGGCGCTTGCGGTGACGACCGCGCAGCGCTCGCCGCTGGTGCCGGACCTGCCGACGATGGCCGAGGCCGGCCTGCCCGGATTCGACATCTCGACGTGGTACGGACTTTTCGCGCCGGCCGGAACGCCGTCGTCCGTCATCGCGAAGTGGAACGCTGATGTCACGAAGATCCTCACGACACCCGACGTTCGCGCGAAGCTTCTGGCCGACGGCGCTGAACCTGCGCCGGATACGCCCGAACAATTCGCGCAAATGATCGCGCGTGAACTCGCCAAATACGCGCGGATCATCAAGGCTTCCGGCGCGAAGGTCGACTAGGAGAGACGGATGAACAAGGACGTCCTGCGAAGTGGAGCGCGAGCGATGGTCAAACGCTGGTTGGCGCAATGGGCTGCGGGCGCGCTGGTTGCGATCGTGGCCACGGGCGCGTGGGCGCAGGCCTATCCGGTACGGCCGATCCGCATCGTCGTTCCGTTTCCCGCCGGCGGCACCACCGATGTGCTGGCGCGCGCGGTCGCGCAGAAGCTCACCGAAGCGCTCGGCCAGCCGACGGTCGTCGACAACCGGCCCGGCGCCGGCGGCAATATCGGCGCCGAACTGGTCGCCAAGTCGCCGCCCGACGGCTACACGCTGCTGATGGGAACCGTCGGCACGCACGCGATCAATCCCAGCCTCTATCCGAAGATGCCCTACGATCACGTGCGCGATTTCGCGCCGGTGATCCTCGTGGCGGGCGTGCCCAACGTGCTCGTGATCAATCCGGCGCTGCCGATCAATTCGGTGCAGGAGCTCATCGCGTACGGAAAAGCGAATCCCGGGAAGCTCAACTTCGCGTCGTCGGGCAACGGGACATCGATCCACCTGTCCGGCGAGTTGTTCAAGACGATGGCTGGCGTGCAGATGGCGCACATCCCCTACAAGGGCAGCGCGCCCGCCTTGCAAGACTTGGTCGGCGGCCAGGTCCAGCTCATGTTCGACAACCTCCCGTCGTCGCTGGCGCTCATCAAGGCCGGCAAGCTGAAGGCGCTCGCCGTGACGAGCAAGGAGCGCGCAGCCGCGCTGCCCGACGTGCCGACGCTCGCCGAATCGGGCCTGCCGGGCTTCGAGGCGTCGTCGTGGTTCGGCCTGCTGGCGCCCGCGGGAACGCCGCAGCCGGTCATCGCCAAGCTGAACGCCGAAGTCGCGAAATGGCTGGCGTCGCCCGAGGCGAAGGAGAAGCTGCTCGCGCAGGGCGCCATTGCCGCCGGCGGAACGCCCGAGGACTTCGCGCGGCACATCGCGGCGGAAACGGCGAAGTGGCAGAAGGTCGTGAAGGACTCCGGGGCGAAAATCGACTAGCGAAGCGCGCCGTCAATTACAATTCAAGTCCCTAAATCACGCGCCTTTCCAAGCCTCCCGTGCCCATCGAACGTCGCCACACCGGCCAAGCGCCTCTCGGAGATCGTCGTCTTCACCCCGGCGAATGAGCGGCTGGCTTACCTCGCCGGCCAGGTGGCCGAGGACCCGACGGCCGACGTCGCCGCGCAGACGCGTTCGGTCCTGGGCCGCATCGACACGCTGCTCGCCGAGATCGGCAGCGACAAGATGCGGATCCTGTCCGCGACGATCTACCTTCCCGACATGAAGGATTTTCCGGTGATGAACGCGATATGGGACGCCTGGGTGCCACAGGGCCACGCACCCGCGCGCGCGACCGTCGAGGCCAGTCTCGCAAGCTCCGACTACAAGATCGAAATCCAGGTGGTCGCGGCGGCCCCCGCCGCGCTCACGCCAAACTGACCATGGGCAATCTCACCGCCGAAAGCCAAGCGATCGTCGCCGCCACCGCGAGGCGCGAGGTCGCCGCCGCCCCTTCCAGCGCCGCGACGCTTCCGGTGACGCGCGCGATGTTCGACGAGTGGATGGTGCCTTGCTACGCGCCGGCGCCGTTCGTGCCGGTGCGCGGCGAGGGCTCGCGCGTGTGGGATCAGGCCGGGCGGATGTACATCGACTTCGCCGCCGGCGTTGCCGTCACGGCACTCGGCCATTGCCATCCGGCGATGGTCCGCGCGCTGACCGACCAGGGGTCCACGCTGTGGCATGTGTCGAACTGGCTGACCAGCGAGCCCGCGCTGCGTCTGGCCAAGCGACTCATCGACAACACGTTTGCCGAGCGCGTGTTCTTCGCCAATTCCGGCGCGGAGGCCAACGAGGCGGCGCTCAAGCTCGCGCGCCGCCATGCGCGCGACCGCGTGGGCGAGAAGAAATTCCGCGTGATCTCCACGGTCAACAGTTTCCACGGCCGGACGCTCTTCACCGTCACCGCCGGCGGCCAGGCCAAGTACGCGAGCGGCTTCGGGCCCAATCCCGCAGGCTTCACGCACATTCCGTACAACGATGTCGCGGCGCTCGAGCGCGAATTCGCCGCGTACGGCGCCGACATCTGCGCCGTCATCCTGGAGCCGATGCAAGGCGAAGGCGGCATGCGCCCCGGGACGCCGGAATTCCTGCAAGCCGCGCGGCGGCTGTGCACCCAATACGGCGCGCTCCTGATCCTCGACGAAATCCAGAGCGGCATGGGACGCACAGGCACGCTGTTCTCGTACATGCAGAAGGGCATCGTCCCCGACATCCTGACCAGCGCCAAGGGATTGGGCGGCGGCTTTCCGATCGGCGCGATGCTCACGACGACGGACATCGCCAGCGCCTTCGGCGTCGGTGTGCATGGCACGACGTACGGAGGCAATCCGCTCGCGTGCGCGGTCGCCGGCGCGGTCTTCGACGTCATCAACACGACCGAGGTCCTGGATGGCGTCAAGGCGCGGCACGCGCTGTTCATGGAAGGGCTGAAGGCGATCAATATACGCCGCCGTGTGTTCGCCGACCTGCGCGGCGAAGGCGTGTGGATCGGCGGCGAACTCGAGGCGCGCTGGCAGGGCAAGGCAATGGATGTCGTGAAGGCCGCCGGCGACGCCGGCCTCATGCTGCTCGTCGCAGGCCCGGACGTCATCCGCATCGCGCCGTCGCTCGTCATCTCGCTCGACGAAATCCTCGAAGGCCTCGCGCGGTTGGAAACGGCGCTCAATCGCGCACTGGTCTGACTCCGCTCTCGATGTTCTACATCCGGCCGATCGCGCGCGACGACGTCGGGAGCGTTCTCGCGTTGTCCGAGGGCACCGGCACCGGCCTCACGACGCTTCCGGCCAATCGCGAGCGGCTCGCGTCGCGCATCGAACGCTCGCTCGCGTCGTTCGCCGGGAGCGCCTTGCGTGGCGACGCGTGCTACATGTTCGTGCTGGTCGACGGCCGCAACGGTCCTCCGGGACGCGGCCGGCATCCGGACCGCATCGTCGGGATCAGCGCCATCGAAGCGGCCGTGGGCCTGACCGAGCCCTTCTACAACTATCATGTCGGCACGCTGGTCCACGCGTCGCGCGCGCTCGATGTCTACACGGTCGCGCCGACGCTCTTCCTCGCCAACGACCACACTGGCCACACGGAGCTTTGCTCGCTGTTCCTGGACCAGGCTTTCCGGCAGGGCAAGAACGGCGTGCTGCTCGCGAAGAGCCGGCTGCTCTTCATCGCCGAGTTCGCGCACCTTTTTTCGCCGAAGGTCATCGCGGAGTTGCGCGGACGCCTGACGGAGGACGGCAAGAGTCCGTTCTGGGAAGGCTTGGGCCGCCATTTCTTCGCGATGGAATACTCGACCGCCGACTACCTGACCGGTATCGGGCAAAAGTCGTTCATCGCGGAATTGATGCCGAAGCACCCGGTCTACGTGAACCTGTTGCCCGCCGACGCGCGTGACGCCATTGCCGCCGTACACACCGACACGGCGCCCGCGCGCGCGATGCTCGAACAGGAAGGCTTTCGCTACGACGGTTACGTCGATATCTTCGACGCCGGTCCCACGGTCGAATGTTTTCGCGACGACATCCACGCGGTGCGCCAGTCGCAGGTGCTTCCGGTGACGCTCGAGGAGGAAGACCCGGTCCCCGACAGCCTGACGGACGACGTGCTGTGGCTGGTGGCCAACCGCGATCTCAAGCATTTCCGTGTGGTGGTCGCAACGGCCCCGATCCGCGCCGACCGCTTTCCACTGAAGCCCTACGCCGCGACGACGCTGCGAGTCGGCGAAGGCGACACCGTGCGGGCGGTCCCGCTGTCGCCGGCGGACCGGTAACGCAACGGCACCCACTCCCGATGCCCGAATACAATTTCGACGGCATCCCCGGACCGACGCACAATTATTCGGGCCTCGCCACCGGCAACGTCGCCTCCGAACACAACGCGGGACTCGTCGCCAATCCGCGCGAGGCGGCATTGCAGGGCTTGGCCAAGATGCGCGCGCTGTCGGCGCGCGGATTTCCGCAGGGTCTGCTGCCGCCGCACGAGCGCCCGTTCCTGCCGGCGCTCCGCGCGCTGGGATTCGCGGGGACGGACGCGGAAATATTGGGACGTGCCGCGCGCGAAGCGCCGGGATTGCTCGCGGCATGCTCGTCCGCCGCCGCGATGTGGGTGGCGAACGCGGCCACCGTCAGCCCTTCGGCGGACACGGCCGACGGCCGCGTGCACTTCACGCCCGCCAACCTCGTCTCGCACTTCCATCGGTCGCTCGAGGCGCCGACCACCGCGGCGATCCTGCGCGCGATCTTTGCCGACGCGGCGAAATTTGCCGTGCACGATCCGCTGCCTTCGGCGCCGCAGCTGGGCGACGAAGGTGCGGCGAACCACACGCGCTTCGCCATCGGCGAGAACGTTGCGGGCGTCGAATTCTTTGTGTTCGGCAGGCACGGCTTCGCCGGCGGCATGGCGCCCGCACGCTATCCGGCGCGACAGACACAGGAGGCGTTCGCGGCGATCGCCCGGCGTCACGGACTTGCGCCGACGCGAACGGTGTTCGCCCAGCAGAATCCGGCCGCCATCGACGCCGGCGTCTTCCACAACGACGTCATCAGCGTCGGCCAGCGCAATGTGCTCTTCTGTCACGAGCGCGCGTTCGTCGACCAGCACGCGGTGCTGGCGGATCTCGCCGCTCGCGTCGAGGATTTCACGCCGGTCGTCGTGCGCGAGCGCGACGTGAGTCTCGCGGACGCGGTCGGAACCTATCTGTTCAACAGCCAGCTCATCGCGCGCCCCGACGGCCGGATGCTGCTGGTAGCGCCGGCCGAGTGCCGCGAGAATCCGCGCGTCGACGCGTGCATCGACGCGCTCATCGCAAGCAACGGACCCATCGCCGAAGTTCTGACGTTCGACTTGAAGCAGAGCATGAAGAACGGCGGTGGTCCCGCGTGCCTGCGCTTGCGCGTGGCGCTGACACCCGATGAACGCAAGGCGGTGCGCGCAAGGATCTTCCTCGACGAGCCTCTGGCGGCGGCGCTCGAACAGTGGATTCGCCGCCACTATCGCGATCGGCTGGCGCCGAGCGACCTGGCGGACCCTGCGCTGCTGGACGAGTCCAGGCGCGCACTGGACGAGTTGTCGCAAATGCTGAAGATCGGCAGCGTGTACCCGTTCCAGCGCGAGGCGGGCTAGCCGCGCGCCGGCGCGAAATCATTTTTTCAGCCGCTCGGCCAGGAAGTCCAGCATCTGCTGCATCGACTTCTGGTTGGTCGCATCGGTGAAGCCGTGGCCTTCGCCCTCCAGCACGACGATCTGCGCCGGCACGCCTGCGTCCTTGAGCCTTTGCGCCATCCGCACTGACTGGTCGACGGGAACCAGCTTGTCCTCGGTGCCGTGGAAGAACAGGAACGGCGGCGCATCCTTGGTCACGTAGTTGATCGGCGAAGCCCTGCGGTAGACATCCGGCTTGTCCGCGAGCGATCCGCCGAGGAATGGAATGATGACTTCGGTCGTGAGGTCGGCGGGCCAGCCTTGCGCCGAGAAATCGGTGGGCCCGAAGAAGCTCACCACGGCTTCCACGCGGCTCGACTGCTCCGGGTTGCCGCCGGTGCCGTCGAAACCGTCGCCCTTGCCGGTCACGCCGAGCATCGCCGCGAGGTGACCGCCCGCGGAGAAGCCGATCACGCCGACACGCTTCGGATCGACGCGAAACTTGCCGGCATTGGCGCGCAGCCAGCGCACGGCGGCCTTGCAGTCCTCGACCTGCGCGGGAAACCGGGCCACGGGCACAAGACGGTAGTCGATGGTCACGGCCACGTAGCCCAGCCGGGCCATTCCCTCGATGAAGTGGTTCATCTGCTGGCGATTGCCCGCCCGCCAGCCCTCGCCGTGCACGAACACGACCGCGGGAAACGGACCCTCCCCCGCCTTCGGCATCGCGAGGTCGAGCTTCAGCACCACGTCGCCGCCCCTTCCATAGGCAAGGTCCCGTTCGACGGCAATTTCCGGGTTGCGCGGAGCAAGGAACACCAGCAGCCCGACGGCGGCAAGTGCCAACGCCGCCACGACGATGACGAGGCGTTTCACGAAGGGGGCCCCGATTGGTTATAGCGAATAGGAATATCAAACCTCTCTAAATATCATTTCCGTCTATTTGCCCGGTTGCCTAGTATCCGATGTCGTCCCGCGAAGACCGCCTTCGCGCGTTGTCATCTCGTATCACATTGGGGTCCGGCACATACATGAATCTGCCTTTGCGCACCGCGGAAGCCACGCAGCGTCTGCGCCACGCGGTCACCGCGCACGCGCCGGCAACGCTGGCGTCGAGCTTCGGCGTCGAGGACATGGTAATCCTCGACTTGGCCGCCACGCTCGATCTTCCCGTCGATGTGTTCACGCTCGACACCGGACGGCTGCACGACGAGACGTACGCGTTCATCGACTCCGTGCGCCAGCGCTATGGCGTGCCGGTTCGCCTTTACGCGCCCGAGGCCCGGGACATCGAGTCGTTCGTCGGGGCGCACGGACCCAATCCCTTTTACCGCTCCGTCGAATTGCGCCAGCAATGCTGCGAGTTGCGCAAGGTGCGCCCTCTTGCCCGCGCGCTCGCGGGCAAGGGTCTGTGGATCACCGGCCTGCGCCGCGGCCAGTCGGTCACGCGCACCGATACGCCCATCCTCACCCGCGACGAGGAGCACGGCCTCATGAAGCTCTCGCCGCTGGCCGACTGGACCGAGGATGACGTCTGGGGCTACGTCCGTGAGCACGACGTGCCCACGCACCCGCTGCACCAGCGCGGCTTTCCCTCGATCGGCTGCGCGCCATGCACTCGCGCGGTGATGCCCGGCGAGGATCCGCGCTCGGGACGCTGGTGGTGGGAAGCGCCCGCCGACCGCGAATGCGGCATTCACATCGACGCGCAAGGCCGCGCGGTTCGCACGCGATCCGCTGCTATCCCGACCTAGTGGCCCTCCCATGCTGATGCAAGGCGAACCCGAGTTGACCGTCGTCCCGGCGCCGCCGCGTGCCGCGAAGCCGCACCGAAGCAGCTACCTGGCCGAACTCGAGGCCGAGTCGATTTTCATCCTGCGCGAAGTGGCGGCCGAGTGCCGCAATGTCGCGCTCCTGTTTTCCGGCGGCAAGGATTCCGCGGTCGTCCTGCGCCTCGCGCAGAAGGCCTTCTTTCCCGAAAGGGCGCCGGTGACGCTGATGCACATCGACACCGAGCAGAACTTTCCCGAGGTGACCGCTTTTCGCGACCGGATGGCGCACGAGACCGGGCTGCCGCTCGTCGTGCGCTCGCTCGACGATTCGATACGCACGGGCCGCGTGCGATTGCGTCACCCCAACGAGTCGCGCAATCCGCACCAGGCGATCACGCTGCTCGACGCCATCGCCGAACTCGGGTTCGACGCGTGCATCGGCGGTGCCCGCCGCGACGAGGAAAAGGCGCGCGCCAAGGAGCGCGTCTTCTCGTTCCGCGACGATTCCGGGCAGTGGAACCCCAAGGCGCAGCGGCCCGAACTGTGGTCGCTGTACAACGCGCGCGTCCACAGGGGCGAAAACATGCGCGTGTTCCCGCTGTCGAACTGGACCGAACTCGACGTCTGGCAGTACATCCGGCAGGAAGGCATTCCGTTGCCGGAACTCTATTTCGCGCACCGGCGCGATGTCGTCCGGCGCGGAAATGCGCTGGTGCCGGTCACGCCGCTGACGCCTGCCGAACCCGGCGAGCGTGTCGTCAATCTCTCGGTGCGCTTCCGGACCGTAGGCGACATTCCGTGCACGGCGCCCGTCGAATCGGACGCGACCACGCTCGACGACATCGTCCGCGAAACGGCAACGACGCGCATCACCGAGCGCGGAGCGACGCGGCTCGACGACCAGGCCAACGACGCTGCGATGGAGTTGCGCAAGCGGCAGGGCTATTTCTGATGCGCGCCTCAGCCATCTCCTCTCACACGCCGCTGCGCTTCACCACCGCGGGCAGCGTCGACGACGGCAAGAGCACGCTGATCGGCCGCCTGCTGTGGGACAGCAAGGGCCTCCTATCGGACCAGGTGACGGCGCTCGAGGCCGGATCGCGCCGTGCGGGCCAGATGCCGATCGACTTCTCGCTCGTCACCGACGGGCTGCTGGCCGAGCGCGAACAAGGCATCACGATCGACGTTGCCTACCGCTATTTCGCCACGCCTGCGCGCAAGTTCATCATCGGCGATTCGCCCGGGCACGAGCAGTACACGCGCAACATGGTCACTGCCGCAAGCACTGCGGACGTTGCGATCCTGCTGGTCGACGCCGTGCACGGCCTCATGCCGCAGACGCGTCGCCACGCGTTCCTGGCGCGGTGGGCGGGCATTACGCGGATGGTGCTGGCCGTGAACAAGATGGACCTCGTGCACTGGGACCGCGCGCGCTTCGAGGAGATCCATGCGGAATTCGCGGCTCTCGCGGCGCACCTCGATTTCACCGAAGTGCACGCCATCCCGATGTCCGCGCTGACCGGCGACATGGTCGCCTCGCGCGGCGATGCGCTGCCGTGGTACGGCGGCCCGACGCTCCTCGCGTATCTCGAAAGCGTCGATGTCCTGCGTTCACGGGCAACGCAGCCGCTGCGCTTCCCGGTGCAGCGCGTGACCCGCACGCTCGCCGCGGAGCGCGGCCGGCCGCAGCGCGGCCTGCAAGGCACGGTCGCGAGCGGCACGCTCGAAATCGGATCGGAAGTGGCGGTCATGCCCGCGGGCACGCGCGCCATCGTGGCCGACATTGCCGGACCTGATGGACCGGTGTCGGTGGCGCTTCCCGGCCACGCCGTGACGGTGAGGCTCGACCGCGACGTCGACGTCGCCCGCGGCGACCTTCTCGCCCCTGCCGACGCGCGCCCGCGCGTGACGCGCGAAATCGTCGCCGATCTCTGCTGGTTCGACGCCGAACCGCTGCAGCCCGCCGCGAGCTACCTCATCAAGCACACGACGCGCACGGTTCGCGCCCGATTCGCCGAGATCGTGCACGAGATCGACCTCGGCACACTCGCGCCCATCGCGCCACGCGAGGAAGTCGGCATGAACGACCTGGTGCGCGCGCGGCTGGCCATCAACGAGCCTCTCGCCATCGACTCGTTCCACGACGACCGCACGACCGGCGCCTTCATCGTCATCGACGAAGTCACCAATCGCACCGTCGCCGCGGGGACCATCGTCTAGGCGATTACTCCGCCGGGACCGCCGGCAACGTCCGGTGCCGCCGAACCGGCGACCATAGCACCGCCCCCACCGTCAGCGTGATCGCCAGGACGCCGACGGTCAGCAGCGTATGGCGCAAGCCGATCACCGTCGCGAGCGCGCCGCCCGCGAGCGAGCCGAGCGGCGCCGCGGCCACCGTCAGGAAGCGCATCGTGGCCGTCATCCGGCCCAGCAGCCGGTCCGGCGTGATCGCCTGCCGCAGCGCGAGATAGTTGATCGCGTACAGCACGGCGCCGAAGTCGAACAGCAGCATCGCGATGCCCAGCGCGAGAGTGGCGAACCACACCGGTCCCGACACGAGGCCGAACGCCTGCCAGCCTACCGCCGTAAGCATCAGGCCATGGACGATCACCGGTCCCACGCCGAAGCGCGCCGACAGCTTTTCCGCCGATGCCGCCGCCAGCATGCAACCGAAGCCGCCGAACGCGTAGGTGAGGCCGATCGCGCCCGCCGAGAGGCCGAGTTCGCGCGTCGCGAACAGGATCAGCACGGCGAGTTGCATGTGATGGAGCAATTGCCACAACGCCGCCACCCACGCTAGCGACAGCAGCGTGCGGTTGTTCCACACGAGCTTCAGTCCCTCCACGATCTCGGCGGTGACCGACGCCTTGGGTCCTGCGTGCGGCACGTCCTGCGGAACGCGTATCCGGCGAAGCATCCATGCCGACACGAAGAACGTCAGCGCGTCGAGGATGATCGCGAACGGCGCCGTCAGCAGCTGGATGAGACCGCCGGCCAAGCCCGGGCCGATCAGCGCCGACGACGTCTCGCCCAGCGCCGTCTTGGCGTTGGCCTCGACCAGACGCTTGCGGCCCGCCAGTTGCGCGAGCAGCACCTGGTACGCGCCGCCGCCGACCACGTTCGACACGCCGCAGAAGAAGCCGACGACGTAGAGGATCTCCATCGCCAGCGTGTTGGTGAACGCGGCGATGGGGATCGCGAGCAGTGCCGTCCCGCGCACGAGATCGGAGGCGATGACGATGGGCAAGCGGCGGACGCGGTCGAGCAGGACCCCGGCGTGCAGCGAAATCAGTGCGAACGGCAGCGTCTCGAGCGCGATCAGCACGCCCATCTGCAATGGCGTGGCGTGCAGCAGCAGCGCCGCCGTCAGCGGCAGCGCGAGGTTCGTGATCTGGGCGCCAAACGCCGTGATCGTCAGCGACGTCCAGAGCCTCCGGAAATCCGGAGACAGCCAGAGCCCGCGAAAATTACGACGAATCCAGCGCTGCAAGCTTTCCATGACGACACCTGTGACAGCAATCCGGAACGCGATCATTCCGGCGCGTCCGCGACGTGCGAACGCGAATGGAACAGCGACAGGCGGGAGTCCGGAAGGAAAGAAAACGCCTACTGGTCCGGTTCCCGCCCAACCCGGCGGGTAACCCGGCGGGCGCCTAAATCGGTACTGCGAGTGACACGCCTTGCGGCGCGACGTGCGAGACAACGAAATCGGTGAAATTCGAAATTTCGGCGCCGGAGGGCATGGACGGCCGCGGCCCCGTACGCAGTCGCGCCGTCACTGCCGGCGAGTGCGAATCGAGGTTGCGGTTCATGGCGGTTCGTCCAGGGAGAGAGGAAATCGTCGGATCGATTTTACGCCGGCCGTGCGTCGGCGACAAACTGCCGGCGCGCCTTCCGCGGTTTCACGCGCACGGTTGTCGCATTCCTACCACGCCAGCAGCACCCCCGTGCTGCGGCAGCATCGGATCAGGGCTCGACAGGGCGATGCGGCATCTTGAGGTCGAGGTCCAGGTACTGCCACGGATGCTGCTGGAACTGGTTGTACTTGTAGCCGATCACCCACGGATAGATGACGATGTTCTCGATCCTGTAGGCCGTGAGGAGCCATGGCGAATACGCCGACACGATCTGCGTCATTTCCCTGAAGAGCTTCGTGCGCTCGGGGCTGTCCGGCAGGCTGCGCGACTGGTCGTAGAGCCGGTCGTAGTCCGGCTGCTTGAAGCGCGCCAGATTCGACAACCCGGAATTGGGCCCGTAGAGAAGACCCAGGAACTGGTAACCCTCGGGTGTCGTGCTGATGTTCCCCAGCGTCCATGCCTGCAGCTGGCCCGCACGCGCCATCTTCAGCAGGTCGCCGAACTTCTGGTTGACGAACTCGACGCGGATTCCGACGTTGGTCAGCGTTCGCTGCCACAGCTCGGTGTATTGGCGGTCCAGCGCGGACGGCGACGTCCCCATCTTCAGCACCAGCGGCTTGCCGTCGGGCAGGTCGCGCCACCCATCCTTGTCGCGGTCGACGTAGCCGAACTTGTCGAGCAGCGCCTTCGCACCCGCCGGGTCGAATTTCGCGTTACCCGCGAACGCCGGATCGTGTCCGGTAACGCCGGGCGGGATCACCTGCGTGGCCGGCGTGCCCTGCGACTGCCGCAGCACGCGGATTTCCTCGTCCACGTTGTATGCCATGCCGATCGCGCGGCGCAGCGCGACCTTGTCCTTGGTATAGCCGCCGACGACCGGGTCTTCCATGTTGAAATAGGTGAACGTTATCGCGGGCTGTGTGCCTCGGGCGAGCGTTACCCCGGCCTTCGCGAAGCGCGGCAGGATCTTGTTGTCCTTGCCCATCACGTTCCAGACGAGGTCGTTCGGAACGGCCGAATAATCGAGCTGGCCTTTTTCGAACGCGAGGAGCCGCGGCTGCGACTCCTCGATGATCGTGATCTCGACCTGGCCGATCAGCGGAAGCTTCTTGCCCTTCATCTTCGCGACGATCTCGCGATCGGCCGGATCCTTGCTTTCCGGAAAGAAGACCTCGCGAAAGTCCGTCTTGGCTTCGAGCACGATCTTCTGGCTGCGCCGCCACTCCTTAAGCCGGTAGGGTCCCGTACCGACCGGGTTCTGCATGACCCAGGTACTTGCATCGCCATAGGCTTCGACGACCTCGCGCGCAACGGCTGCCGCCTGGACCTGCGTGAGGTAAGACAGCAGGTCGTACGATGGCCGCTTGAGCTTCATGCGTATCGTGTAGCGGTCGGTTGCGAGCAGGCCCTCCATCGGCGCGTCGTAGTCGAATTTTCCCGTTTCCTTCGCCTTGGCCACCGCCGCATCCGAGCCCACGAAGGTGTCGTCGAACACCTGCAGGTTCGGCGAGCGAACTTTGGGGTCGATCACGCGCTTCCACGAATACACGTAGTCCGCCGCCGTGAGCTCGCGCTTCTTGCCCTTGAACGCGGGATCGTCGCTGAAATAGATTCCGGGCTTGATCCTGAACGTCCAGTCGAGGCCGTCGGCCGAGATCTCCGGCAGTGCGACCGCCGTGTTGGGGACGATCTTTTGCGGCCTCGCCAGGTAGTCGTAGTTGTACGGTGGATCGAAGATCACGCGATTGACGTAGTTCGAGTAGATGTCGTTCGACGCCTGCGGATCGAAGCCCGTCTCCGCTGTCGGGTAAGCGACGCGCAATACCTTGTTCGGGTCGGCCTGCGCCACCGCGAGAGCGGGCGTCAGCGTCGCGACGATGGCGAGCGCGACGAAGGCGACCGCACCGCGCATCACAGCGCCTTTTCGATGTCGCCGGCCATCGACTCCGGCGTGTCGTTGGGCGCGTAGCGCGCGAGAACCTTGCCCTTGCGATCCACGAGGAACTTGGTGAAGTTCCACTTGATCGCCTCGCTGCCGAGCAGTCCCGGCTTCTCGGCCTTCAGGTACTTGTACACGGGCGCGGCGTCGGCGCCGTTGACGTCGATCTTGGCGAACATCGGAAATTTCACGCCGTAGTTCAGTTCGCAGAACTGCGCGATCTCCTCTTCGCTTCCCGGTTCCTGCGCGCCGAACTGGTTGCACGGGAAGCCCAGCACCTCGAGGCCCTTGCCGTGGAATTTCTCGTAGAGCGCCTCCAGCCCCTTGTATTGCGGCGTGAAGCCGCACTGGCTCGCCGTGTTGACGATGAGCATCACCTTGTCGCGGTACTTGTCGAGCGAAACCTTCTTGCCGTGGATGTCGTCGACGCTGAAATCGTAGATGGAGGCCATGTCGGGCTTTCGTGGTGGGTGAGGCGGGGTCTTGAGGCGCTCGCTCGGACGCGCTCGCGGCGGAATTATGCGGCCTCGGCCAAGCGCCCGCCAACCGGACGCCGAATCAGCCGGCCGCTTCGCCGGAATGGCGCGGCGGCAACAGGAAATCGCGCGGCGCGTTTCGCAACCGCGCGAGGACGGCGCGGCGCAAGCGGCGGCGGGACACGGCGCCGCGGCCGGTCGAGCGAATCGCCACGCCCAGGGCCAGCCCGAACGACACCGTCAGGTTCATGAACCCGATCGCGCCGATGCCCGCGACCGCCCACCAGAACGCCGGCAGCGAGAATACGCCGGCGCCGTGCGACCATGCGGCAAGCGCCAGCTGCCCGGTGGACAACGTGACATGGCGCACGTCCAGCGGGAGGCCGAAGAAGGCGGCCACCACCGGCACCATGCCCAGCAGAATGCCCAGCGAGACGTTGCCGCCCAGCGCGGCGACGTTGTCCTCGATGAGCGCGGCCGCGCGCGCCGCGCGTTCCGTTCCCAGCCACGCCTTGGTCCTCGGCGAGTGCGCGATCGCCTCGGGCAGGCGGCGAAACGTCGCCCAGTTTTCGAACCATCCGGCGATCACGGCCGACAGCCACAGCAGCACGCCGGTGAACGCCGCGTAGAACGGCGCCGCGCTCCACAGCGACAGCGACGCCATGTAGGCGTCCGCGTGATCGGGATCAGGCAGGTGGCCGAAACCCATGAGCAGCAGCAATCCCTGCACCGCCAGCGCGGCCGGCACGACGAGCGCGAGATTGCCGGCGATGGCCGCCACCTGCGAGCGCACCAGGTTCGCGACCTCGTCGACGAACCCGCGCAGACGGCCATGCGCGACCGGCGCGTTGAGCCGATGAGCCATCGCCGCCGCCGTCATCGCGGGCTGCTTGGTCGCGAGCGTTCCGTGCAGCAGGTGGATCAGCACGAACGACAGCGCGTAATTGGTCGACGCGACCAGGCCATCGACGAACGGCGGCAGCCCGTGGCCCACGGTGGCGATCTTGACAATGATGGTCACGCCGGTCACCGCGCCGCCGATCGCCGCGGAAACGAGCATCGCGCGGTATTCGTTGCCGTCGCGCGTGATGTAGTGATCGCCCGTCTTGCGCGCGGACTCGACGATCCGCCGCGTCATCAGTTTCAGGTTCTCCTGCAGCAGCGAGCGCACGCTGTCCTGCGCGTCGTTGGCGCGGATCAGCGCCGCGATGAAGCGGGCGGTGGCCGCGCGGTCGCGCTCGCGGCGTCCGTAGAAGCCGATGATGGCCTCCATCCGCGACAGCGAAAGCTGCGCGCGCTCGAGCTGGTACACGAGGTCGATCGAAACGCCGTAGTTCTCGAGGTGGTTCGTCACGTCGGCGAGCGCCCGCGCGGCGCGCGCGACGAAACTCTTGACCGCCGCCTCTTCAGTGTCGAACTGGTCCGATCCCGCCGCCGCCTCGAGGTAGTCGTGCACGGCCGTCGACAATCCGGCAAACGGCGTGTCGAGCGGCCGCTGCGTCGCGGTGCGCTGGCGAACGCGCTGCGACAGGCCGATCGCCTGCACGTGGCTTGCGAGGATCATCAGCGCGTCGGCGGCGTCGCGCTTGAAGCTCGCCCAGAGATCGTCGGAGTCCGCGCTCGCGCCATGCTGCAGCAGGTCGCCGATGCCCTCCAGCGCCGCGAGCGGGAGGGCCGCCACCCAATCGGCGTCCGCCTCCTCGCGGGAAGACGCGCCGGAACAGCGCCGACATGTCGTTTTCGGCCGGCGGCGGCGGAAGCAGCTTTGCCGCCAGGCGACCGGCCAGTTCCTGGAAGAATGCGTTTGCGTGCGGCAGTCCGGTTTCGCACAGCAGGCCCACCGCGCTCAGTTCCCGCAGCGTCTCCCGCAACAGCGACGACACTTCCCGTTTGCGGTCCGGGTGGCGGTCCAGGACCTGGAGGAAGAACTTGATCCGCGTTGCCGGCGCGGCGGCACCCTCGGCATCGGCGCCGCCGCCTGCGCGAATCCACTTGAAGCATTGCTCGATCCACGCGACGCGCTCGGCCAGCGGCGCGTCGGCGCGCGCCCCCGCGACCAGCCAGTCGATGCCGACCCCGCTACTCATCGCTCGCTGGGCGTTCCAAATCCGCCGCCCCCCGGCGTTTCGATGACGAACACGTCGCCCGGTTGCATCGCGACCTCGCACGTCGCGCCGAATTCTTGGCGTGTGCCGTCCCGCCGCTCGACCCAGTTGCGCCCGCACGCGCCGGGCTCACCGCCCGCGACGCCGAACGGCGCGACGCGACGATGGTTGGCCAGCATCACCGCCGTCATCGGTTCGAGGAAGCGCACGCGACGAATCGCGCCATCGCCACCGCGGTGCCGGCCACGGCCACCGCTGCCGCGCCGGATCGAAAACGCGTCGAGGCGCACCGGGAAGCGCCATTCCAGCACCTCCGGGTCGGTGAGCCGCGAGTTGGTCATGTGCGTCTGCACGACGCTCGCGCCGTCGAAATCCGGGCCGGCGCCCGCGCCGCCGGAGATGGTCTCGTAGTACTGATACGTATCGTTGCCGAACGTGAAGTTGTTCATCGTTCCCTGCGACGCGGCGAGCACGCCCAGCGCGCCGTACAGCGCGTCGGTGACGGTCTGCGACGTCTCGACGTTGCCGGCGACGACCGCCGCCGGATAGCGCGGACGCAGCATCGAGCCTTCGGGAATGACGACGTGCAGCGGCTTGAGGCAGCCGGCGTTCATCGGGATTTCATCGTCGACCAGCGTGCGAAACACATAGAGCACGGCCGCCTTGCACACGGCGGAAGGCGCGTTGAAATTCGTCGGCTGCTGCGCGCTGGTCCCGGTGAAATCGATCGTCGCCTCGCGCCTCGCCTTGTCGATCGAGATCGCGACGGCGATCTTCGCCCCGCTGTCCATCTCGTACTCGAAGCGGCCGTCCTTCGAGCACGTCGAGCACGCGGCGCACCGACTCTTCGGCGTTGTCCTGCACGTGCCGCATGTACGCGCGAACGACCGGCAGCGTGAAATGCTGCACCATCTTCGCCAACTCGGACGCGCCTTTCGCGCATGCCGCCACCTGCGCACGCAGGTCCGCCATGTTCTGGTCGACATTGCGCGAAGGGTAGCGGCCCGACGCCAGGATGGCGCGCATCTCGGACTCCAGGAAGCGGCCCGCCGGCGACGAGCTGCACGTTGTCGAGCAGCACGCCCTCCTCGTCGACGTGCGTCGAATCGGGCGGCATCGAGCCGGGCGTGATGCCGCCGATGTCGGCGTGGTGGCCGCGCGATGCGACATAGAATTCCGGGCGCGCGCCCGTCCAGGAACACCGGCGCGATCACCGTCACGTCCGGCAGGTGCGTGCCGCCGTTGTAGGGCGCATTGAGGACGAACACGTCGCCGCGCTGCATCGTTCCCGCGCGGCGGTCGATGACCGTGGTCACCGACTCCCCCATCGAGCCCAAGTGAACCGGCATGTGCGGCGCGTTGGCGATGAGGTTGCCGTCGGCGTCGAAGATCGCGCAGGAAAAGTCGAGCCGCTCCTTGATGTTCACCGAGTAGGCGGTGTTGGCGAGCGTCACGCCCATCTGCTCGGCGATCGCCATGAACAGGTTGTTGAACACCTCGAGCAGCACCGGGTCGGCCGTCGTGCCGATCGCGTGCGTCCGCGACGCAGCCTCGACGCGGTCGAGTACGAGGTGGTCGCGCGCGGTCAGCGTCGCGCGCCAGCCCGGTTCGATGACGGTGGTGGCGTTGCGCTCGCGGATCACGGCGGGTCCGGCAATCGCGTCGCCCGGCCGCAAATCGTTGCGATCGTAGACGCGCGCATCGCGGAATGCGCCATCCGTGTAGATGCGGCTGGTCCACAGCGGCTCGAGGGGTCCTGCGCGCGCGGCGAACACCGGCTTCTCGTCCGCCGCCGACTGCGTCGCGGCCCACCGCTTCGACCGCGACGGCCTCGATGACCAGCGGCTTGCCCGGCATCAGGAAGCCGTATTGCTGTGCGTAGCGCTTCTCGAAGTCGGCGACGATGGCCGACAACGCCGCCGCCGTGCGAATCTCGAGCGTCGTGTCGGTGCCTTCGTATTTGACGTGCAACGTTCGCTGGCAGGTGATGCGCGCGCGGGGAACGCCCTGCGCCTCGACTTCGGCGCGCGCGGTGCCTTCGAGCGCATCGAACGCCGTGGCGGCAGCCGCCAGCGCGGACTCGGTCATCACGGCCTCGACGGCCCGCTGCCGCAACGACCGCACGTCGGCCAGTCCCATGCCATAGGCCGACAGCACGCCCGCGAGCGGATGGATGAACACCCGCGTCATGCCCAGCGCGTCGGCCACCAGGCATGCATGCTGGCCGCCGGCGCCGCCGAAGCAGCACAGCGTGTACTCGGTGACGTCGTAGCCGCGCTGCACCGAGATGTGCTTGATCGCGTTGGCCATGTTTTCGACGGCGATCCGGAGGAAGCCGTCGGCTACGTCCTCGGGAGTGCGCACGATGCCCTGCGCCGCCGACACTTCCTGCGCGAGCGCGGCGAACTTGGTCCGTACGATGGCCGCATCGAGCGCCTCGTCGCCGCCGGGTCCGAACACTTTGGGAAACAATTGGGGATCGAGCTTGCCGACCATCACGTTGCAATCGGTCACCGTCAGCGGACCGCCTCGGCGGTAGGCGGCGGGTCCCGGCGCGGCGCCGGCCGACTCCGGTCCAACGCGAAAGCGCGCGCCGTCGAACGTGCAGATCGAGCCGCCGCCGGCCGCGACCGTGTGGATGCTCATCATCGGCGCGCGCAGCCGGACGCCGGCAACTTCGGTGACGAACGCGCGCTCGTAGTCGCCCGCCCAGTGCGTGACGTCGGTGGACGTGCCGCCCATGTCGAAGCCGATGATGCGGTCGAAGCCCGCCTGCCGCGACACCTCGACGGCGCCGACGATGCCTCCTGCGGGTCCGGACAGAATGGCGTCCTTGCCGTGGAAGAGATTGGCGTCGGTCAGGCCGCCGTTCGACTGCATGAATTGCAGCCGAATGCCGCTGTCACCGCGGCCGCCCGACAATTCGCGCTCGACCTGCCTGACATAGCGGCGCAGGATCGGCGACAGGTAGGCGTCGACCACCGTCGTATCGCCGCGCGACACGAGCTTCATCAGCGGGCTCACCTCGTGCGACACCGACACCTGCGTAAAGCCGATCGCGCGCGCGAGGGCCGCGATCGCCTGTTCGTGCGCCGGGTAGCGGTAGCCGTGCATCAGGACGATCGCCACCGCCCGGATGCCGTCGGCAAAGGCCGCGCGCAATCCCGTTTCGGCGGCCGCAACGTCGAGCGGCGTCACCACGTCGCCGTGCGCGCCCATGCGCTCGTCCACTTCGACCACGCGCTCATGGAGCATCGTCGGCAGCTCGATCTTGCGCACGAAGAGCTTCGGGCGATTCTGGTAGGCGATGCGCAGCGCGTCGGCAAAGCCGCGGGTGATCACCAGCGCCGTGCGCTCGCCCTTGCGTTCGAGCAGCGCATTGGTGGCAACCGTGGTGCCCATCTTCACGGCGTCGATGGCGCCGGCCGGGATGGCCGCGCCCTGCGCCAAGCCAAGCAACTCGCGAATGCCCTGCACCGCGGCATCGGCGTAGCGCTCCGGATTTTCCGACAGCAGCTTCGCGGTGGCCAGCGTGCCGTCAGGCTTGCGTGCGACGATGTCGGTGAACGTCCCGCCGCGGTCGATCCAGAATTGCCATTGCCCGTTTGCCGCCATGCTGCTCCGTAGTGTACTTTATGGTAATAACCAACAGCGTGCGCCGTGCGGGGCCGATGGTTGCCTTCCGCGCCCGACAGGAGATTCCCGATGAAGCCCATCACCGCCTTAGCCGCGCTCGGACTCGCGGTCGCGTTGCCGGTCGCACAGACCGCCATCGCACAAACGAAGTGGGACCTGCCCACCGCGTATCCGGCCAGCAACTTCCACACGGAAAACATCATCCAGTTCGTGGCCGACGTCGAGCACGCGTCGGGCGGCAAGCTCAAGATCCAGGTGCACCCGAACGCGGCGCTGTTCAAGGCGCCGGAGATCAAGCGCGCCGTGCAGGGCGGCCAGGCGCAGGCCGGCGAGATCCTGCTCGTCAACTACGAAAACGAGGATGCGTTCTACGGCCTCGACGGCATCCCGTTCCTGGCCACGTCGTACGTCGAAGCGCAGAAGCTGTCCAAGGCGTCGCGCAAGACGCTCGACGACAGGCTCGCCAAGCAGGGGATGAAAGTCCTGTACACGGTGCCGTGGCCGCCGCAGGGCATCTTCAGCAAGAAGCCGATCAATTCGGTCGCCGACATGAAGGGCCTCAAGTGGCGCGCCTACAGCCCCGCCACGGGTAAGATCGCCGAACTGGTCGGCGCGCAGCCGGTGACCGTGCAGGCCGCCGAGGTATCGCAGGCGCTGGCCACCGGTGTCATCGATTCGTACATGTCGTCCGGTGCGACAGGCTTCGACTCCAAGACCTACGAGCACCTCAAGTACTTCTACAACACGCAGGCGTGGCTGCCGAAGAACGCGGTCCTCGTCAACGTCAAGGCGTTCGATGCGCTCGACAAGCCAACGCAGGCGGCAGTGCTCAAGGCCGCGGCCGACGCCGAGGTGCGCGGCTGGAAACTGTCCGAGGAAAAAAACACCTGGTACGTCGACCAGCTCAAGGCGAAGGGGATGCTGATCGAAAAGCCGTCCGAGCAACTGACGGCCGACCTGCGCCGCGTGGGCAACTACATGCTGGCCGAGTGGCAACGCAAGGCCGGCGACGACGGCAAGAAGGTCATCGAAGCTTATCGCGCGCAGCAATAGCTAAGTGCGCGCGCTGCTCGATCGCCTGTACATCGGCGCTGGAGCGCTGGCGGCGCTGTTCCTGGTCGGGACACTGGCGATGGTCGTGGTCGGCATCGCCGGCCGTCTGCTGCACTTCAACGTTCCCGGCACCGACGCGTACGCGGGCTACTGCATGGCGGCCGCCGGATTTCTCGCGCTCGCCCACACGCTGAAACGCGGCGAGCACATCCGCGTCACGCTGATCCTCGAGCACCTTCGCCCTAAGCCGCAGCGCGCGCTCGAGCTGTGGGCGCTCGGCGTGGCAGCGCTCTTGTCGGCGCTCTTCGCGTATTACAGCGTCCGCCTGGCCTGGCAGTCCTGGGACTTCAACGACATTTCAACCGGCAACGACGCCACGCCGCTGTGGATCCCGCAACTGACGATGGCGCTCGGCACCGTCGTGCTCTGCATCGCGTTCGTCGACGAACTGGTCCTCGAATTGCGTGGCGCGCGCCTCCCGAAGATTCCCGACGAAGCGCTTCACAACGAGTAGCGCCGCATGGACGCGCTGATCACCACACTGCTCATCGTCGCGCTGTTCGCGCTGCTGGGCAGCGGCGTGTGGATCGGATTGGCGCTGGCGGGCGTGGCCTGGATCGGCATGGAGCTCTTTTCGTCGCGCCCGGCCGGCGACGCGATGGCGGTGACGATCTGGGGTACGGCGTCGTCGTGGACGCTGACCGCGCTGCCGCTTTTCGTGTGGATGGGCGAGATCCTGTTCCGCACGCGGCTGTCCGAGGACATGTTCAAGGGTTGGCCCCCTGGCTCGAGCGCATCCCGGGCCGGCTGCTGCACACGAACGTCATCGGCTGCACGATCTTCGCGGCGGTGTCGGGTTCGTCGGCCGCGACCTGCGCAACGATCGGCAAGATGACGCTGCCGGAGTTGAAGGCGCGCGGCTATCCCGATGACATCACGATCGGCACGCTCGCGGGCGCTGGAACGCTGGGATTGCTGATTCCGCCGTCGATCATCATGATCGTCTATGGCGTCAGCGCCAACGTATCCATCGCCGAACTGTTCATCGCCGGCGTCATCCCCGGCGTCCTGCTCGCCTCGCTATTCTCCGGATACATCGTCGTGTGGGCGCTGCTCAATCCGGGCCGGATTCCCGTGGCCGCAGAAAAGACGACGATCGCGCAGAAGCTTCACGCGTCGCGCCATCTGATCCCGGTCGTGCTGCTGATCGCGCTGGTGCTGGGTTCGATCTACGCCGGCGTCGCCACGGCAACGGAAGCGGCGGCGTTCGGCGTCATCGGTTCGCTCGTCCTGTCGGCCGTCCAGGGATCGCTCAACCGCAAGACGTTCCAGGACAGCCTGATGGGCGCGACACGGCTGTATTGCATGATCGCGCTGATCCTTTCCGGTGCGGCGTTCCTGACCATCGCGATGGGCTACATCGGCCTGCCGCGCCACCTTGCCGAATGGATCGGCTCGCTCGGGCTCTCGCCGCTGGCGCTGGTCGTGGCGTTGACGCTCTTCTACATCGTCCTCGGTTGCTTTCTCGACGGCATATCGATGGTGGTACTGACGATGGGCGTCATACTGCCCACCGTCGAAGCCGCGCACATCGACCTGCTGTGGTTCGGCATCTTCATCGTGCTCGTCGTCGAAATGGCGCAGATCACCCCACCTGTGGGATTCAACCTATTCGTGCTGCAAGGGATGACCGACCGGCAGATCACATGGATCGCGCGCCAGGCAATACCGATGTTCCTGCTGATGTGCGCGGCCGTCGCCATGATCTGGGTCTGGCCACCGATCATTCTGTGGCTTCCGGCGCACATGAAAATGGGTGGATGATGACCGTGGGACTACCCATTCGGTGACGTGATGACATCGTCGAGCCCCGCGCCGGTCTATGCCGCGAAGGTCGCCATGCCCTTCGCCGTGATCGGACTGCGCACGAACGGCAGCGCGCTGACGGCGCTTTCGTACCTGCCGCTGACCACGCACACGCAGGCGCCCGCCGATCGCGTCGCCGAAAAGGCCGCCCGCGAACTCGAAAGTTATCTCGAGGATCCCGGATATCGTTTCACCGTCGCGTTGGCGCCTGCCGGCACGCCGTTTCGCCTCCGCGTGTGGGCGGCGCTGTCGGCCATCCCGCTTGGTGAGTCCCGGACGTACGGCGAAGTCGCGCGCGCGATCGGCAGCGCGCCGCGCGCTGTCGGACAGGCGTGCGGCGACAATCCCATCGCGCTCATCATTCCGTGCCATCGCGTCGTCGGCGCGCAAGGGACGCTGGGCGGTTTCATGCATGCAGGGGATGGCGATCCCGTGGCGATCAAGCGTTGGCTGCTCTCGCACGAAGGTCACCGCTTCGGCGCTTGACGGGACGCCAAGCGGACCCATGGCGAAATCCGCGGATCTGATCGACGCGTTCTGCGACCAGCTTTGGCTGCAGGACGGACTGGCCGCCTCGTCGCTGTCGAGTTACCGGCGCGATCTGACCGCATGGGCCGAGTGGCTGGGAATGCGCGGATTGCTCGCGGCGGACCGCGGCGATGTCGAACGCTGGCTCGCCGACCAGTTCCACGCCAAGGCGAAGGCCACCTCCGTCGCGCGGCGGCTCTCCACGCTGCGGCGCTTCTACCGGCTGCAACTCGAGCGCGGCATGGTGCGCGAGGATCCGACGACGCGCGTGCGCGCGCCGAAACGGCCGCGCCGGTTGCCGAAGCTCCTGTCCGAGGCGCAAGTCGAAGCGCTGCTCGCCGCACCCGACACCGCCTCGACGCTGGGATTGCGCGACCGCGCCATGCTCGAGACGCTCTACGCCACCGGCCTGCGCGTATCGGAACTGGTCGGGCTGCGCATCACGCAAGTGTCGCTGGACATGGGCGTCGTGCGGGTGGTGGGCAAGGGCAGCAAGGAGCGGCTGGTGCCGCTGGGCGACGAAGCCGTCGAATGGCTGCAGCGTTACCTGGCCGATGCGCGGCCGGCGCTGGCGGACGAGGCGAAGAACGAGTCCGTCTTCCTCACGACGCGCCACACGCCGCTGACGCGGCAGGCGTTCTGGGCATTGATCAAGCGCTACGCGTTGAAGTCCGCGATCGCTCCCGCGGCGCTTTCCCCGCACGTGTTGCGGCACGCGTTCGCGACGCACCTCCTCAATCATGGCGCGGACCTGCGCGTCGTGCAGCTCTTGCTCGGCCACGCCGACATCACGACGACGACGATCTACACGCACGTCGCGCGGGAACGCCTGAAGCAGCTGCACAGGCAGCACCATCCGCGTGGCTAGGCGCGCGCGGTCGCGGTTCGAGTAGAATCGGCCCGCTCCCGGTTGCCTGGGTTGTACCCAGTTGCCCTGACGCACGCTCTGCAACCCGAATCCGCTCAGATGTCCCGCACCTTCATCCTTCCCCGCCCTCTTACTTCGCTGGCCCGGGTGTTCCGGCGCATGCCGTTCCATTTCCAGTGCAACCTCTGCGACTCGCCCAACATCGCCGCGCTGGCGGAGCTGTCCCGAGAAACGCCGTCGTGCACCGCCTGCGGCTCGAACATGCGCTTTCGCGCCATCGCGCGCCTGATCGTCAGCGAATTGTTCGGGCGCAACCTGCCCTTGACCGACGTGCCGACTCGCCGTGACATTGTGGGCCTCGGGCTTTCCGATGTCGGCCTCTACTCCTTCCCGCTCGCGGACAAGTTTTCCTACGAGAACACCTGGTACCACACGGCACCGCAGCTCGACATCGCCAACGTGCCGCAGGAGCGCTTCGGACGCTACGACTTCGTCGTTGCCAGCGACGTGTTCGAGCATGTGGCCCCGCCCGTCTCGCGCGCATTCGAAAATGCCCGCAAGCTGCTCAAGCCCGGCGGCAGGTTTATCTTCACGGTGCCCTTCTCATTGGAGCCGAAAACGGTCGAGCATTTTCCCGACCTGCACGACTGGACGTTGGCCGAACGCGAGGGCAAATGGTCGCTCTCCAACCATACGCTCGCCGGGCAGCACCAAACGTTTGACGACCTCGTCTTCCATGGGGGCCCCGGCTCCACGCTGGAGATGAGGATATTCTCCCGTGCGGGGCTCAAACGCGAGTTCGCCAGCGCGGGCTTCGCGCGCGTCCGCATCGCCGCGGAGCCCTACCTGCCGTTCGGCATTCACTGGCCCGAGCCCCTCTCGGTGCCCGATGGTCGCCTACGCGACCTGACGCGCGCTCCTCCTCTGCGCTCCAATTCATGCCCGACCCCTTCGCCATCGCCCGCCCTTTCGCCTACAAGCTTGCACGCCGGCTGCGCCGCCTGCGCGCCGGGAACAAAGCCGGCGGCGTCCGCGTCGGAGACGTCGACCCTGGGGCCATTGCACCGGACACGGCGATCAATTTTCAGTGCAATCTCTGCGGTTGGCGCAGCACGCACCGCGCTTTCGAAACTGTCGCGCGAAGCGCCGACCTGCAGCGTCTGCCGCTCGAACGTGAGGTTCCGCGCGATAGTGCGACTTGTCGTGCGGGAAACGCTGGGACGCGACCTGACGTTGCCGGAGGTGCCGGAGCGGCGGGACATCGCAGGCCTCGGATTGTCCGAGCGGGCCGCCTATTCGCAACTGCTCGCGGACAAGTTTTCCTTCGAGAACACCTGGTTCCACAGGGCGCCGAAGCTCGACATCGCCAACGTGCCGCAGGAGCGCTTCGGACGCTACGACTTCATCGTTGCCAGCGATGTGTTCGAGCATGTGGCCCCGCCCGTCTCGCGCGCATTCGAAAATGCCCGCAAGCTGCTCAAGCCCGGCGGCAAGCTCATCTTCACGGTGCCCTTTTCGCTGGAGCCGAATACGGTCGAGCATTTTCCCGACCTGCACGACTGGACGCTGGCCGAGCGCGACGGCGCGTGGACGCTCGTCAACCGCACGCAGGACGGCCGCGAGCAGGTGTTCACCGACCTCGTGTTCCACGGCGGTCCGGGATCGACGCTCGAGATGCGCGTCTTCTCCCGCGAGGGGCTCGAGCGCGAGTTCCGGGACGCAGGCTTCGCGTCCGTGCGCATCGCCGCCGAGCCCTACCTCCCGTTCGGCGTCCACTGGCCACAGCCGTGGTCGGTGCCGATGGTGGCTTACGCGTAAGCGCTACCGCTGCCGCTCGATCTCGACGCCGATTTCCTTGACGCCGGGCAGCGGCGCCAGCTTGGCCACGCGCAGCTTCACGCCGCCGCGCGCCGAATTCCTGCAGCACGATCTGCGCGACGGCTTCGGCGAAGCGCTCCATCAGCGGATGCGGATTGTCCTTCGCGAACGCCTTGATCCGCGCGACGACCGCCGCGTAGTCGAGCGCGTCCTCGAGCTTGCCGGACGTGAAAGGCTTGTCCGACGGCAGCGTGATGTCGAGATCGAGGCGTATGGTCTGCGGCAGTTGCCGCTCCCAATCGTAGACGCCGATGCGCGTCTCGAGACGCAGGTCGTGGACGAATATCCGGTTCATGGTCGTTGCGCTAGAATCGACCAGGATTCTAACCCGTGCCGACAATCCTTCCCGCCATACTCATCGTCATCGCCGCCTATTTGCTGGGGTCGGTGTCGTTTGCGGTCGTCGTGAGCAAGGCGTTCGCTTTGCCCGATCCGCACGAGTACGGATCCGGCAATCCGGGCGCCACCAATGTCCTGCGCACCGGCAACAAGGCGGCCGCGATGCTGACGTTGGCGGGCGATGGCGTGAAAGGCTGGCTGGCGGTCGTGCTCGCGGAATGGGCGGGGCACGCGACGGCCGCGCCCGATTGGGTCGTCCCCGGCGCCGCGCTGGCCGTGTTCCTCGGGCATCTGTATCCGGTGTTCCACGATTTCGCCGGCGGCAAGGGCGTGTCCACCGCCGCGGGCATCGTGTTCGCGCTGCATTGGCCGTTGGGCCTGGCGCTCCTCGTCATCTGGCTCACGATGGCGCTCGGCTTCAAGATCTCCTCGCTGGCCGCGCTGACGTCGGCCGCGCTGATGCCCCTCGGCGGATTCTATTTTTTCGGCAATTCGCTCGTCGCGTGGTCTCTGGTTCCGATCGCGGCGCTGTTGTTCTGGCGGCACCGCGCCAACATCAGGCAACTGATGGAGGGCAAGGAGCGGCCGATCGGCCAATAGGCGAGCCGCCGGGCCAACAGCAATGCATCGCCAAAATCATTGAGGCATCGAAACCATGAAAGCCATCGGACCGGATCAGGAATTCCTGGAAATCGCCAACACGTTCATCAACGCGGCGAATGCCCATTGCGACAAGTTGCCGGGCGCCAAGGTCAGCGCCGCGATGCTCTATGCCGCCGCGCGATTCAATGCGTTCGTCGCCGCCGGGTCGACCAAGTCGCAGCAGGAACTCGCGGACCAGCGCGATGCCGCCATCGCGTACCTTGTCGAGCAATATGCCAAGATGCTGAACGAGCATTTCGGCGACTATCAACGCAACTACTCGACGTACCTGGTCGAGGTCGGCCAACCGAAATGACCGTCAGGGCGCCTCGAGCGAGCTCAAGTCCCAGCGCGGCTTGATCGAAAAGCCGTAGTCGCCGGCGGCTGCCTTCGGCAGCCGCAGCGCGCCGACCAGCGCGATCATGGCGCCGTTGTCGGTGCAGTAGGCAAGCTCGGGAAAATACACGCTGCCGCCGCGCGACTTCGTCTCGCGCGCAAGGCGAGCCCGCAGTTCCTGATTGGCGCCCACGCCGCCTGCGACGACGAGCGTGCCGCAAGCCCGTCGCGTCCAATGCCGCAATGGCCTTGGCGGCCAGGACGTCGACGATCGCGCTCTGGATTTCGAGGGCGATGTCCGCCTTCCTCGCCAACGGCAGCGTCTCCGGCGATCCGTCGCCGGCGTCGCGCTGCGCGAGCGTGCGCACCGCCGTCTTGAGCCCCGAGAAGCTGAAATCGAGATCGCCGGAGTCCTGCATCGGCCGCGGAAGCTTCACGGCGCCGCGAGTTCCGCGCGCAGCAAGCGCCGCCAGCGCGGGGCCGCCGGGGTAAGGCAGGCCCAGCAGTTTCGCGGTCTTGTCGAATGCTTCGCCGGCGGCGTCGTCGAGCGTGTCACCGAGCAGCCGATAGCGGCCCACGCCCTGCACTTCAAAGAGCTGGCTGTGGCCGCCCGACACCAGCAGCGCGACGAACGGAAAATCAGGACGCGGTTCGGAGAGCAGCGGCGAGAGCAGATGTCCTTCGAGGTGGTGGACGCCGATCGCGGGCTTCCCCAGCGCCCGGGCCAGCGCGCAAGCAACGCTGGCGCCGACCAGCAGCGCGCCGGCCAGTCCGGGTCCGCGCGTGAATGCAATGCCGTCCAGATCGGCAACGCTCACGCCCGCATCGGCGAGCACCGCGGTCGTCAGCGGAATGACCCGGCGCACGTGGTCGCGCGACGCGAGTTCGGGCACGACGCCCCCATAGGCCTCGTGCATCGCGACTTGCGAATGCAGCGCCTGCGCAAGGAGCCCGCGCTCCGTGTCGTAGACGGCCACGCCGGTTTCGTCGCACGAGGTCTCGATGCCCAGGACGCGCATGGGAGGGGAGCCCGCGGAAGGCTCGGTGCAAGGGAAGGAAAAGTGAAATCATACAGGGGCTTGCAGGTTTTCCCCCGATCGGATATAGTTGCGGATTACCAATTCGAAGACTTTAAGGATCCACCACCCATGCCAAGCGTCCGCGTCCGCGAAAACGAGCCCTTCGAGGCCGCGCTTCGTCGTTTCAAGCGCACCATCGAGAAGACGGGCCTGCTGACCGAACTGCGCGCCCGCGAGTTCTACGAGAAGCCCACCGCCGAGCGCAAGCGCAAGAAGGCGGCCGCCGTGAAGCGCCATTACAAGCGCATCCGCAGCCAGCAGTTGCCGCCGAAGCTGTTCTGACGTCTCCGCACGGGTAGATTTGCCAACAAGGGGCGAAGCGATTCGCCCCTTTTTGTTTGGCCGCGCAACCCCATATGGGACCACCATGACGCTCAAGGCCCGTATTACCGAGGACATGAAGGACGCGATGCGCGCGAAGGACACCTCGCGCCTGTCCACCGTCCGCCTGCTGCTCGCGGCGATCAAGCAACGCGAGGTCGACGAGCGCCGCGAGCTGACCGACGCCGACGTGCACAACGTCATCGACAAGATGGTGAAGCAGCGGCGCGACTCGATCACGCAGTTCGAGGCAGGCAAGCGTCAGGACCTCGTGGCGACTCGAAAAGGGCGAAGTGACGGTATTGCAGACGTTACATGCCGCAGCAGCTGACCGACGCGGAAATAGACACAGCGATTGCCGAAGCGATCGCCGCGACGGGCGCGGCGGGCCCCGCGGCGATGGGCAAGGTCATGGCGGAATTCAAGGGCAAGCTCGCCGGCCGCGCGGACATGACGGCGGTTTCGGCCAAGGTCAAGGCGAAGCTCGCGGGCTAGAAGCGCGCCGCGCGGTACCTCGAGCGCGAGCCGCCCGTCGCTTCCGCCCTACCGCAGCGGAAAACGTTGCCTATAATCAAAGGTCCTCCTCGCTGTCCGCCGGCGCGGTGCGCCCGCTGGTGGGGCGGTGCCGCGCCGTCTTCCGCATCGATCCGCACAGGCCATGATCCCGACCGACTTCATCCAGACGCTGCTGTCGCGCGTGGACATCGTCGAGGTCATCGACCGCTACGTGCCGCTGAAGAAGGCCGGCGCGAATTACGTCGCGTGCTGCCCGTTCCACAGCGAGAAGACGCCGTCGTTCTCGGTCAGCCCGAGCAAGCAGTTCTACCATTGCTTCGGCTGCGGCGCGCACGGCACCGCCGTCGGGTTCCTGATGGAATATGGCGGCAAGGCCTTTCCCGACGCGGTCGAGGAACTGGCGCGCGATGCCGGCCTGGAAGTGCCGCGCGTCGAGCGCCCGGGCGAGCGCGAAAAGCGCGACGAGGCGCAGGACCTGAATGAGATCCTGCTCGCGGCGGCCAAGTTCTACCGCGCGCAACTGAAGGACGCGCCGCGCGCCATCGACTACCTGAAGAGCCGCGGCCTGACCGGTGAGGTCGCCGCGCGCTTCGGCATCGGCTACGCACCCGATGCGTGGCAGGGACTGGCAGGCGTGTTCCCGAAGTACGACGCGCCGGAGCTGGACGCGGCGGGACTCGTGGTCAACGGTGACGGCGGCAAGCGCTACGACCGCTTCCGCGATCGCGTGATGTTTCCGATCCACGACAGCCGTGGCCGCGTGATCGGCTTCGGCGGCCGCGTGATGGGCGACGGCGAGCCCAAGTACCTCAATTCGCCGGAGACGCCGGTGTTCTCCAAGGGTCGCGAGCTCTACGGCCTCTACCTCGCGCGCAACGCCATTCGCGACGCCGGCCGCGTGGTCGTCGTCGAGGGCTACATGGACGTGGTGGCGCTGGCGCAACATGGCGTCGAGTACGCGGTCGCCACGCTCGGCACGGCCACGACGCCGACGCACGTGCAGAAGCTGTTCCGGCTGACCGACACCGTCGTGTTCTGCTTCGACGGCGACAACGCCGGGCCGCAAGGCGGCGTGGCGCGCGCTGGAAAACGCGCTGCCGGTGCTGGCCGACGGCAAGAACGCCGCGTTCCTGTTCCTGCCCGACGGCGAGGATCCGGACGACTATGTGCGCAAGCGCGGGCGCGCCACGTTCGAGCAGGCGCAGGAGCCGGCGGTCCCGCTGTCGGAGTTCCTGCTGGCGGAACTGTCGGCACGGCATCCGCCGACTTCCGCGGAAGGCCGCGCCGCGCTGGTCGCGGCCGCGCGACCGCTAGCTGGCCGAGATCAACGCGCCGGTGCTGGCGGCCATCCTGCGCGGCGGCTGTCCGAACTGTCCGGTCTCCCGGAAGACGGAGTTGCGCGGACTGCTCAAATCCTGCCGGCAACGCCTGCGCGCGACAGGCAGCCCCTCGCGCTCGACCGCGTGGGACGACGCCCGGCCCGGACAGCGGGCTGCCAGTTTCCGCGCCAACGTGCGGCGGCCGCCGTCGCTGGCGCGGGAATTGATCCAGGGATCTGCTGCTGCAGCCGGCGCTGGCGCGCTCGCTCGAGTTTCCGCGTCCCGACGACGGCACGCCCGACGGCGCGTCGCTGGTCGCGCTGGTCGACTATTGCGCAACGGCCGAAGGCGAACTAACGTCGGCCGGCGTCCTCCAATACTTCGCGGACTCGCCGCACGAAGCCGTCCTGGCCAGCGTGCTGGCGATGGCCGAGGACCACGGCCTGACGAAGGAACTGGCCGAGGCGCATGTGCGCGAGGGCCTCGAGCGCTGGTGGCAGCAGGCCCGACGAAGGGGCACGCGCGCCGCCGCCGCTCGGCGCGGGGGCCAGACATCCGAGGAAATCGCACGGCTGCGCCAACTCGATTTCGTTCGCCAGACGGCGCGCCGGGGCCAGAGCCCGGGTTCGCCCCGTTCCGAGGACGGCTTTTAGCCGCCGAATGGGCTCCGAAAGGGGTCCGCTCATGGTATTATTTGAGGTTTTCCCGGCTTCGGCCCCAAATAGCCGGGTACTCGAGATGCGGGAGCGTGGGTGGCGCCGGCGCGGAATCCCGGCCTTTGCAGCCCCACACAAGCCGTTTCCAACAAGGATGACCATGGCCAAGAAGCCCGCGAAGCCCACCCGCAAAGCGCCCGCCCAAGTCGAAGGCGAAGCCGAAGTCGAAGCTGCGGCCGGAAAGCCGGCCGCGAAGAAGGCGGCCAAGCACGCCACGGCCCAGTCGAAACGTCCGACCAAGCCCGCGTCGCGCAAGGGCGCAAACGAAGCCGGCGCCGCCAAGAAGCGGTCGGCCAGCCGCAAGGCTGCGCCAAAGAAGCCCGCGCGCAAGCCGGTGCCCAAGGTCGGCAAGAAGGCGATTCCCAAGGCCCGGGTCACGCCCAAGCCACACTCAAGCGGCGGTCGCGCCAAGCCAGCGGCCAAGCCCGCGCCAAAGCAACGCCGAAGGCACCGCCAAGCCGTCGTTCCCGCCAAAGGCGCCGGTCAAGGATTGCCGCCGCCAAGGGCGGCCAGCCGCAGCGGCCGGCAAGGGCGTCCCGGCCGCTGCCGCCAAGGTCGCCGCGCGCCCGCGCACAAGCCCACGCCGGGTGAAATCGCCGCCAAGCTGGCCGGCAAGCGCGCCGAAGATGCGGCGTCGCGCAAGGGCAAGAACGGCACGCCACGCCGAGATCGCGCCGCGCGTACTCACGCCGGCCGACGTCGAAGCCCGCAAGCGCCGCCTGAAGACGCTGATCGTCCTCGGCAAGGAGCGCGGCTACCTCACGTACGCCGAAATCAACGACCACCTGCCCGACGACATCCTCGACGCCGAGCAGATCGAGGGCGTGATCTCGATGATCGGCGACATGGGCATCCAGGTCTACGACGAGGCTCCCGACGCCGAAACGCTGCTGATGTCCGAAACGCCGGCCACGGTGCCCGCCGAGGACGTCGAGGAAGAAGCCGAAGCCGCCGCGTCGACGCTCGACTCCGAATTCGGCCGCACGACCGACCCCGTCCGCATGTACATGCGCGAGATGGGCTCGGTCGAACTCCTCACGCGCGAAGGCGAAATCGAAATCGCCAAGCGCATCGAGGAAGGCCTGAAGCACATGATCATGGCGATCTCGCGCGTGCCCGATGACGGTCGCGCAGATCCTCGACCTCGCCGACAAGATCAGCAAGGACGAGTTGAAGATCGACGACCTCGTCGACGGCCTGATGGACTTCAACGAGCAGCTCACGGCCATCGATGACAACGACGACGAGGAAGCCGAGGAAGACGAGGCCGACGCCGGCGCCATCGCCAGCGAGAACCTCGAGCGGCTGAAGGTCGCCGCGCTGGAGAAATTCGCGACGATCCGCCGCCACTTCACGCGCATGCTGGTCGTGCTGCAGAAGGAAGGCCACAAGGCGCCCAAGTACCTCGAACTGCAGAAGAAGATCTCCAGCGAACTCATGCAGGTGCGCTTTGCCGCGCGCATGGTCGAGCGGCTGTGCGATTCCGTGCGCACCGAAGTCGACAACATCCGCCAGATCGAGCGCAAGATCCAGGACCTGGTCGTGAACAAGGGCGGCATGCCGCGCCCGGACTTCATCAAGGCGTTCCCGACCAACGAAACGAGCCTGCGCTGGATCGACCGCGAAGTTTCCGCGCACCACAACTACAGCGAGCAGCTCGCCAAGTACCGGCAGGCCATCGTCGAGCAGCAGCAGAAGCTCCTCGACCTGCAGGTGCGCGTGATGATCCCCTTGAAGGACCTGAAGGAGATCAACAAGCAGATGTCCACCGGCGAAGCCAAGGCCCGCAAGGCCAAGCGCGAGATGACCGAGGCCAACCTGCGCCTCGTGATCTCGATCGCCAAGAAGTACACGAACCGCGGCCTGCAGTTCCTCGACCTGATCCAGGAAGGCAACATCGGCTTGATGAAAGCCGTGGACAAGTTCGAATACCGCCGCGGCTACAAGTTCTCGACCTACGCCACGTGGTGGATCCGGCAGGCGATCACGCGCTCGATCGCCGACCAGGCGCGCACCATCCGCATCCCGGTGCACATGATCGAGACGATCAACAAGATGAACCGCATCTCGCGGCAGATCCTGCAGGAGACGGGTCAGGAGCCCGATCCGGCGACGCTCGCCGAGAAGATGGAGATGCCCGAGGAGAAGATCCGCAAGATCCTCAAGATCTCCAAGGAACCGATCTCGATGGAAACGCCGATCGGCGACGACGACGATTCGCACCTGGGCGACTTCATCGAGGACCAGTCGACGGTCGCGCCGTCGGATGCCGCCGTCAACGCGTCACTGCGCGACGTGTGCAAGGACATCCTCGACACGCTCACGCCGCGCGAAGCGAAAGTGCTGCGCATGCGCTTCGGCATCGAGATGAACACCGACCACACGCTGGAGGAAGTCGGCAAGCAGTTCGACGTCACGCGCGAGCGCATCCGCCAGATCGAGGCGAAGGCGCTGCGCAAGCTGCGCCATCCGTCGCGGAGCGAAAAGCTGCGGAGCTTCCTCGAGGGCGAGTGACGGGCAATTCAAGACTGCAATAAAAAACGCCCCGGCTCATCCCGGGGCGTTTTGTTTGGCGAAGCGGCTGTCAGTTCGTCGCGAAGCAGTAGATTAGTCCCGCGCCGCCGGTGCTGACCAGTGCCGGGTCGCTGCACCCCTTCGTCGGATGCGACGAGTTCCAGGACGAGCTGTCGGGAGGAGCGTTTGTGCCGGCCCGATCCACGTGCCCCACGATGGCGGAGCCATCGCCGCTCTTTGTCCAGTTTCCGCACGTCTTGTCGTCGGCAACGGCGAATGCCATGCCGTTCTTCTGCGTGCCGGTGAGGATGTCATGCTGGTTGGGCGTGTCGGGCCGCGCGCTGACCATGGTACCCTTCTCCGTCAACGCTGTCTGCCTGGTGATGTTGTTGTCGCCATGCAGTTCGTCCACATTGGTGGCGATGACGACACCCTTCACGTTCCGCCACGGCCCGGTACCGATGCGGTCCCTGGCGTTGATGGCGGGGGTCGCACCCGACGCCTGCGTGCTGAGGTATGCGCGCCACGTCTTGTCGCCCAGTCCGGCCGCGGCCGCCAACGTCTGGCAATGCTTGTCGGCGCCGGCGAGGCCGCCGAAATCGGCACCGTTGCCCCGCGCCCTTGCTGGTCACGAAAAAAGTGCCGGCGAGTCTGAGACGTGCCGGTCGCGCAACCGGCGATCACGACGGCAAGCACCGCGGTGGACGCCATACTGCCCAAGAATCGTAAATTCATTGCACTCCTCCATGAATGCGCCCTCTCCGTCAATCCGCGGATCGTGACGCCGTCCTTTTAACACAACTGCCGCCCGTTCTATTCCATCGGCCTGCCTGCGCTCCGGCTATTTGAGAAGCAGCACCGGGATCGCGGCAAGCGCCAGCACCTTGGTCGTCACCGAACCCAGGACCAGGTTGGCGAGCGCGCCGTGTCCTTGCGTGCCCATCGCGATGAAGTCGCAGCCTTGCGCGGCGGCCCGCGCCACGATCTCCTGTGCCGCATCGCCGACCACCTTGAGCGCGACGAACGGAACCTTGGCTGCTTCGAGGAGCGTACGCGATCCGGCGAGCGCCGCCTCGCCTTCCTCGTCGTAATAGCGGTCGATCGCTTCCTTGCCGACCCAGCCCGCAGCGCCGCGATACGGCAGCGGCGGATGCACGTTGAGCAGCACGATGTCGCGGGGTTCGCGGAACCGGTCGAGCATGCCGACCAGTGTCGAGAGTGCGGCGAGTGCCCTCGGAGAGCCGTCGGTGGCGAAGAGGATTTTCATGTCGGTAGTCTAATGCGCAAACCGCTTCGCCCGGATTGATCCCGGTCAGGACAACGTCAGCACCGCCGTAACCTGCTCCGGCTCGTCCGGGTCGTCGTGGATTTCGAATCCCAGCTGCTCGGAGAACTTGACCATCCCCTGGTTGGCGCGGAGCACGATCCCTTCCAGCCGCTTGAATCCGCGCTTCTTCGCGCACGCGATGATCCGCTCCATCAGCATCCGGCCGATGCCGCGGCCGTGCCACGCGTCGGCGACGACGACGGCGAATTCCGCGCTTTCGCCGTCGTGATTGGCGATGTAGCGCGAAATGCCGACGATCATTTCCCCCGCCGGACTGGACGGGGTCCGGCGCCAGCGCGAGCAGCGCCACTTCCCGGTCGTAGTCGACCTGCGTGAAGCGGGCCAGCATCGCGGGGGTGAGCTGGTGCAGCCGGTAGAAGAAGCGGAAGTAGCGCGTCTGTTCGGACAGCGATGCCACGAACGCCCGCTCGAGGTCCGCGTCTTCGGGGCGCACCGGCCGGACGCGGAGCTTGGTTCCGTCGGCCAGCACCATCTCCGACTCGAGTGCCGTCGGATAGGGATGGATCGCCATGTGCCGGTAGCCCGGGCCCGCCTTGCGCTTGGGGTCGACCACCAGCCGCACGCCCACGATTTCCGCGCGGTCGGCGGTGACCAATATCGGGTCGAGTGCCAATTCGCACACCCACGGCAGCGCGCAGACCAGGCCCGAAACCTGCAGCAGCAGCCGGATGAGCGCCGCCGACGGCGGCGCGTGCCGCATCGACGCCGATGCGATGAGGTCACGCGCGAGCCGGCTGTTGAGGGGCGGCAGCATCACCGCGCGCGGCGAGCGGGCGACCAGCATTTGCTCGCTTGCGCCGAACGCGATGACCGGCCCGAACACGTCGTCGGTGGAAACGGTGATGGCCGCCTGGCTGCCGTCGAGCGTCGAGAGGTCGCGCTGCACGACGACGCGGCCGCTCCATCCGACGCGTTCCTTGGCCGACAGCGCGTGGCTCAGTTCGCCATAAGCGCTGGCCAGCGCGCGACCGTTGCGAATGCCGCCGCGCGAAGGCGGATGCGTCAGCTCCGGCGATATCGAGCGCCAGGCGCACCGGATAGCCCAACTTCCGGGCGGCGGCACTTGCCTCCGCGAGCGTCTCGACCGCTGTCAGGTGCGGCAACGCGATGCCAAACGCGCCGAGCAGCGCATGCGCGTCCATCAGCGGCAACGCGCCGCGCGGGCGTGACGCGGCGCGCGCTCGGATGCTCTCGGCCGCCGCGAGATCGGGCGGCTCGGGATCGGCTTGCGGCGGCGGCACCTCGAGCAGCCATTCCTGGTTGCGGCGATAGGCGGCGAGAAAGGAGAAGGCCTCCACGGCGTTCTCCGGCGTGTAGAAATTGGCGATGCCGCCGGCGTCCAGCGCCTCGTGCACGCCCTGCCGGTCGAGCGCGCCGAGCCAGGAAGCGAGCACGGGCTTGGTCGAACCCCGCGCAACGGCCGCCACCGCGCGAGCTGCGTCGATGGCCGGCGTGATGGGCCGCGTCACGTGCAGCGCCAACACGGCGTCGACCTGCGGATCCGACAGTGTCGCCGCGACGGCGGCAGCGAGCCGCGCCGGCGGCGAGTCGGCGCGCACGTCGACCGGATTGGCGCGCACGATTTCCCTCGGCAACAGCGCGTCCAGCGCCTGCACGGTCGCGGGCACCAGACTGGCGAGCGTGACGCCGCTCCCGACCGCGCTGTCCGCGGCGAGGACTCCCGGACCGCGGCCATTGGAGACGATGGCGAGGCGGTTGCCGCCCGGAATCTTGCCCATCGCGAGGATGCGCGCCGCGGCGAACAACTGCGTATACGTGCGGACGCGCACGGTGCCGGCACGCATGAGCGCGGCATCGAACACGGCGTCGGGCATCGGCGCGATGTCTCCATCGTCCGCGGCATCGCGCGCCGGCTCGAGCGAACGGCCCGACTTCAGCACGACGACGGGCTTGATGCGCGCCGCCGCGCGCAATGCCGACAGGAACGCGCGCGCATCGCCCACCGACTCGACATAGAGCAGGATGCCGTCGCTCACCGGATCCTGCACCAGCGCGTCGAGCAGTTCTCCGAAGCTCACGTCGATGCCGCCGCCCAGCGAGATCACCGACGAGAAGCCGATGTGCATCGGCGCCGCGAAATCGAGCATGGCCGTGCACACGGCGCCCGACTGGGACACGAGCGCCAGGCGACCCGGCAGTGTCGACGACGTGCCGAACGTCGCATTGAGGCCGATGTCGGTGCGAATGACGCCGAAGGCCCCCGGCCCCACCAGCCGAACATTGCGTTTCCTGGCGGCCGCCGAAACGTCGCGGCGCCACGCGCGCGCGCTCGCGGGGTCGGTCGCGTCCGGCGCAGACATCACGATGGCGGCACGTGCCCCGGAAGGCAAGTCGTCGATCAGCCCCGGAACCGCCGCGGCGGGCGCCGCGATCACGACCAAATCAACCGGCTTGCCGATGGCCGCGACCGTCGCATAGGCGCGATGATTGAACACGCGGCGGTGGCCGGGATTGACGGCGTAGATGTCGCCCTTGAATTCTCCGGCGAGCAGGTTTTCGAACACGCTGCGCCCGAGCGAACCCGCCCGGTCGGATGCGCCGACCAGCGCGACGGATTTCGGGATGAGCAGCGGGTGAAGGTAGTGGTGCATATTACGAGGGACGATGTTGCCAAAGGGATTATATAATCGCACCGTTGCAAGACGCGGCCGCGCGAGGTTCGAGAGCGCCCGTGACGCGCACCCGCGGGCCCGTAGCTCAGTTGGTTAGAGCAGAGGACTCATAATCCTTTGGTCGCTGGTTCGAGTCCAGCCGGGCCCACCACGAATGAGCCGCCGCAACCTTCCGCAATGAATCCCGAGAAATCGGCGCGCATCGAGGCGCTCGACGGCTTGCGCGGCTGGGCCGTGGCACTAGTCTTTCTCGTCCACTTTTGCGGCACGTATGCGCTCGAACGCCGCGGCGTGAACTTCGACACGGTCGCCGACACCCTGTCCCTCGCGCCGGGCAACGCGCTGCTCTACTGGCTCTTCTATTCGCATCACGGCGTCCAGCTCTTCTTCGCGATCAGCGGCTTCGTGATCACACGCAGTTTCGCGGGCAGTCGCACGCTTCCGGATTACCTGACGTTCATCGGTTTCCGCGTGCTGCGGATCTACCCGGCTTTCCTGCTGGCGTTGGTGCTGGCGCTCGGACTGGCGACCTATTTCAATGGCGCGCAGTCGATTCGCCTGATCACGGTGGTACAGAACCTGCTGTTCCTCAACGGCGTGTTCGCCCTGGGTATACCGGGATACGACTACGTGACGTGGTCGCTGTTCTACGAGTTCGCCTTCTACCTGGTCTTTCCGCTGCTTTATCTGCTCGCCGTGCGCAGCGGGAGCAATGCACGCTGGGCGGCACCCGCGCTCTGGGTCGGTTTCATTGTTGTGCTCGTCCTTGTGTCGTTCAAGGAATGGCTCTTGTTCCTGCCGTTCTTCTGCGGTGCGTGGGCAGGCCTGCAATCCGATGCCACGCGCGATCGCATTGCCGCACGCCTTCCGGACGCGCTGCTGATCTTCGCCTATCTGCTGACGACGACCCTTGCCTCGTTCCTGGTGCCGCTGCCCCGGTTCGGCTCCGAAGGGCTGACGTGGCCGGCCACAGCGCCGGTTTACATTTTCGCGCTGTCGATTGTCGGGACGCTCATCATCATCCGCGTCAGCCACAGCGCAGGATTCCTCTACATACTGCTGACGAGCGCGCCGATGCAGGCATTGGGACGAGTCTCGTATTCGTTTTTCCTGGTCCACGCGCTGGTGATCGATGCGGCATTCGGCCTGACCGCCGGGAGCGCGGGCGGCTCACTCGGAACGGCTGCGCTGATGGCCGTCGGCTGCTTCGCCGCATCGTACGCATTGGCCAGCCTGCTCTACCACGTGGCGGAAAAGCCGTACTACCGTATTCGCCGGTACGCGGCGCGGTCAGCACAGTCTCGCCGTGGCAAAGAAGCGCCTGCCGAGTTGCGGTAGACTGCTGACCGCGCCCGCCACAGCCGCGCCCCACAATGGCCACCCCTCTGCAACGCGTGTACCGATTTTGCCTGGGTGACGGCAGCCTGACGCTCGCCGTCTTCATCCTCATCTTCTTCGTGTTCGTCCTCTACCCGATGGTCGAGGTCGGCGTGATCCGGCGCTTCTGGCTCGATCTCGTGTTTGCCGCCTTCCTCGCGCTCGGCGCTGTCTTCGTGTTCGAGCCGCGGCCCATCGTGCGCATGTTCCTCATCTTGCTGGCCGGGTCGGTGGTCGCCAGTCTCCTCGAACACTTCTTCGACCACGTTTGGCTCACGGTGCTGCGCTCGGTGCTGACGATGCTGGCCGCCGGCTTTCTCGGCGCGCTGCTGCTGGCGCGCGTGATGCGCGACGGCCGCATCAATCTCAATCGCATCATGGGCGCGATCGGATCGTACCTGCTGATCGGCGCCGTTTTCGCGCAGGCGTACCGGCTGCTGGCGGCTTTCGTGCCGGAAGCGTTCGCCATCGGCGGAGTTCCCGCCAACTGGGAAGCCATCGGCCCGAAGCTCACCTATTTCAGCTTCATCACGCTGACGTCGACCGGCTATGGCGACATCACGCCGCTGCACCCCTATGCGCGCTCCCTCGCCACGATGGAAGCGCTGGCCGGCAACCTGTTCCTCGCCGTCCTTGTGGCGCGGCTGGTCGGGCTGGAAATCGACTGGAGGCATGAACAGCGGGACCTGCGGCGCGCGGAGGCGGCGGCGGGCAAGGCCGCCGAATCCAGCGAAGAGACTCTCTAGACCGCGAGCAGCGCGCGCACGTTGTCGCCGTCCATCGTTGCGCCCAGTCCCCGCGCCACGACTTCGCCGCGCGACATGACGACGTAGTGGTCGGCGAGCGACTTGGCAAAGTCGTAGTATTGCTCGACCAGCAGAATCGCCATCTCGCCTCCCTGCGTCAGCTTGCGGATCGCGCGCTCGATGTCCTTGATGATCGAAGGCTGGATGCCTTCGGTGGGTTCGTCCAGGATCAGCAACTTCGGGCGCAATGCCAGCGCGCGGCCGATCGCGAGCTGTTGCTGCTGGCCGCCGGACAAGTCTCCGCCGCGCCGGTTCAGCATGTCCTTCAGCACCGGGAACATCTCGTAGATGAACGCGGGAATGCCGGCGCCCTTCTTCTGCGTGGCCAGCCCCATCTGCAGGTTTTCCAGTACCGTCAGGCGCGGAAAGATGTCGCGGCCCTGAGGCACATAGCCCAGCCCCAAGCTGGCGCGAGCATGCGGCGGCAAGCGTGGTGATGGTCGCCGCGTCGAATTCGATGCCGCCGGAGCGCACCGGCACCAGTCCCATCAGGCAGCGCAGCAGCGTCGTCTTGCCCACGCCGTTGCGGCCGAGCAGCGTCGTGCACTTGCCCGCCGGAACGTCGAACGACACGTTGCGCAGGATGTGGCTGCCGCCGTAGTACTGGTTGATTTTGTCAACGGTTAGCATGTCAGTCTCGCGGGGCCGCCCCAAGGGAGCTGACTCCGCCCCCTCGGGGGCCAGCGAGCGCAGCGAGCGTGGGGGTCTTCATTACCGGCCCAGGAAGACTTCGATGACCTGCTCGTTTTCCTGCACGTTCTTCATCGACCCCTCGGCGAGGACGCGGCCCTCGTGCAGCACGGTGACGCGGTCGGCGATCCGCGCGACGAAGTCCATGTCGTGCTCGACGACCACCAGCGTGTAGTCTCCCGCCAGCGTCAGGAACAGCTCGGCGCTGCGCATCGTCTCGTCGTCGGTCATGCCGGCCACCGGCTCGTCCAGCAGCAGCACCTGCGGCTCCTGCATCAGCAGCATGCCGATCTCGAGCCATTGCTTCTGGCCGTGCGACAGAAGCCCGGCGAGCCGCGACGCCTCCGGCGCCAGCTGGATCGTCTCGAGGATGGTCAGGATGCGGTCGCGCGCCGTGGAATCGAGTTCGGCGGTCAGCGTCGGCCACACGCGCTTGTTCGCCTTGCGCGCGAGTTCCAGGTTCTCGAACACGGAGTGCCGCTCGAATACCGTCGGCTTCTGGAACTTGCGGCCGATGCCACGGCCGGCGATTTCGGGCTCGGTGAGTTTCGTGAGGTCGATCGTCTGGCCGAAATAGGCGGAGCCGCTGTCGGGACGCGTCTTTCCGGTAATGACATCCATCATCGTCGTCTTGCCGGCGCCGTTGGGGCCGATCACGCAACGCAGTTCGCCGGCGTCGACGATGAGCGACAGGTCGTTCAGCGCCTTGAAGCCGTCGAACGACACCGAGATCGAATCGAGATAGAGAATGCCGCCGTGGCTGATGTCCACGCCGGGCGCGACGACGCGGCCGTCGCTGATGCCCGTCGGGTCGTTGGTTCCCTGAACCGCGGGAGCGACACCGCCGAAAGAAGGCGCGACATCCATCATGATGATTTCCTCGACCAGAGCCCGGCTAGCCCTCGTGGCAGGAACAGCGTGACGAGGATGAACAGGAGTCCCAGCAGGAACAGCCAGTATTCGGGCAGCACCTGCGTGAACCAGCTCTTGCCCAAATTGACGACCGCGGCGCCGATGACCGGGCCGATGAGCGTTCCGCGGCCGCCCACCGCGGTCCAGATCGCAATTTCGATCGAATTGGCCGGCGACATTTCGCTCGGGTTGATGATGCCGACCTGCGGCACGTACAGCGCGCCGGCGATCCCGCAGATCACCGCCGACAGCGTCCAGATGAAGAGTTTGAAGTACACGGGGTTGTAGCCGGAGAACATCACGCGCGACTCGGCATCGCGAATGGCCGTCAGCACCCGGCCCAGCTTGGACGCGACGATCGCGCGTCCGAGCAGCAGGAAGCCGATCAGCGCCGCACCGGTCAGCATGAAGAGCGCCATCCGCGTCTGCGGTGCCGCGATGGGAAAGCCTAAGATGCGCTTGAAGTCGGTGAAGCCGTTGTTGCCGCCGAAGCCCGTGTTGTTGCGGAAGAACAGCAGCATGAACGCGTAGGTCATCGCCTGCGTGATGATCGAAAAGTAGACGCCCTTGATCCGCGAGCGGAAAGCGAAGAAGCCGAACACGAGGGCAAGCAGACCGGGAACCAGGACGACCAGCAGCGCGCAATACCAGAAGTGGTCGGTGAAGCTCCAGTACCAGGGGTACGCCTTCCAGTCCAGGAACACCATGAAGTCCGGCAGGTCGCTCTTGTAGACGCCGTCGTGGCCGATCGAGCGCATCAGGTACATGCCCATCGCGTAGCCGCCCAGCGCGAAGAACGTGCCGTGCCCGAGCGAAAGGATGCCCGTGTAGCCCCAGATCAGGTCCATCGCCAGCGCAACGATCGCGTAGCACATGATCTTGCCGGCGAGCGTCACCGCGTAATCCGACACGTGAAACACGTTGCCGTCGGGAACGACGAGGTTGCCTATCGGTATGGCGACGAAGAGGACGGCCGCCGCCGCGCCCAGCAGGCCCCACATCCGTCCGGACCACAGGCGCGGCAGCGAGAAGTTGCCGGCCGGCGCGGCCAAAGGCATGAATCCGAGCGCCATGCGCCTCACGCCTCCACCGTTCGGCCTTTGAGCGCGAACAGTCCCTGCGGACGCTTCTGGATGAAGATGATGATGAAGACCAGGATCATGATCTTCGCCAGCACCGCGCCCTGCCACGCCTCGAGGAACTTGTTCATGACGCCCAGCCCAAGTGCCGCATAGACGGTCCCGGCGAGTTGGCCGACGCCGCCCAGCACGACGACCATGAACGAGTCGACGATGTAGCTCTGACCCAAATCAGGCCCGACGTTGCCGATCTGCGACAGCGCGCAACCGGCGAGCCCGGCGATGCCCGAGCCTAAGCCGAACGCCATCATGTCGACCTTGGGCGTGCGCACGCCGAGCGCACTGGCCATCGCCCGGTTTTGCGTGACCGCCCGGACCCAGAGTCCCAGCCGCGTGCGCGTCAGCAGCAGCCACACGGCGAGCAGCACGCACGCCGCGAACGCGATGATCACCACGCGGCTCCACGGCAGCACGACGTTGGTCATGATCTCGAGGCCGCCGGACATCCACGACGGATTCTCGACCTGGACGTTCTGCGCGCCGAAGATCGTGCGCACCGCTTGAATGAGGATGAGGCTCAAGCCCCATGTCGCGAGCAGCGTCTCGAGCGGCCTCCCATAGAGATGCCGGATCACCGTGCGCTCCAGCACCACGCCGACGCCCGCGCTGATCGCAAACGCGACGGGTACCGCCACCAGCAGATAGAAATCGAACGCGCCCGGCGCGTGCTGGCGGAAGAGACTCTGCACGACGTACGTCGCATAGGCGCCGATCATGATCAGTTCGCCATGCGCCATGTTGATGACGCCCATCAGGCCGTACGTGATCGCGAGCCCGAGTGCGGCCAGCAGCAGGATCGTTCCGAGCGAGATTCCGGAAAAGACGCGCGCAGCGATGTCGCCCATCGCGAGGCGCTTTTCGACAGCGGACAGCGAGCGCTGCGCTTCGGCGCGGACCTGCGCGTCCGCCTCCACGTAGACGCCGCCCTTGCGCTCCAGCACTTGCTGCAGCAGCGTCTTGGTGGCGCCGGTGTCGGATTGCGCCAGCGCCCGGATCGCCGCCAGTCGCTTCGCCTTGTCGCCGCTGCGCAACTCGATCGACGCCTGCGTCAGTGCCAGCAGGCCGCGCACTTCCGCGTCGGGCTCCTTCGCAAGCGCGGCCTCGATCGCCGGCAGCGCCGCTTCCTCGGAATTGTTCTGCAGGTCCTTCGCCGCCGCCAGGCGGACAGCGCGATCCTGCGACGACAGCCTCAATGCGGCGATCGCCGTCGTCAACTCCCGCCGGATCCGGTTGTTGACGACTACATCGTCACGCGCCTCGGGTAGCGGCGAGACCGCCTGGCCCGTGATGGCGTCGACCGCAGCGTCGCCCTTGACGACCAGGACAAGATCTTCACCCGAGGTCTGTACCTCGCCGTCCAGCAGCGACTGGAGGAATGGCAGCGCCGTGCTGTCGCCACTGCCGACGAGCGCGCCGATGGCCTTGATTTTCGCGTCACCTTCACCGAATGCCAGCTCCTTGATCACGGGCGCGGGCAGCGCCAGGGCGATGGACGCCGACCACAACGCAGCGAGCATCAGCACGAATTTCAGTTGCCGTCTGCCCCCGCGAGTCTTGCCCATCGCATCAGCCTCAGTTTCCAAACTCGGTTTGCGAATGCCCGGTCACGCCCGTAACGAGTCCAAAAAAAACCGGCAGCGGGTGACGGCATCGGCCGTGAAGACCGTGGTTGCCGCTCCCGCGCCGGCGGGCTGTCCAACCCATTTCATGCTCGTGCGATACAAATTCCCGTTTGTCGCGCAATCAGGCAATCCTTGCGCAGCAACAGCGTCACTTCTTTTCCGGTTCGTCCTTCTTGCCCTTGTCTTCGGGGATGTACGGGCTCCACGGCGTCGCCTTGATCGGACCCGGCGTCTTCCAGACGACGTTGAACTGGCCGTTGGCCTGCACTTCGCCGATGAACACCGGCTTCCACAGGTGATGATTCTTTTCGTCCATCTTGATCGTGAAGCCGTCCGGCGCCGCGAACGTCTGTCCGGCCATCGCCGCGATCACCTTGTCCGGATCCGTCGTCTTGGCCTTGGTCACCGCCTGCGCCCACATGTGCACGCCGACCCACGCCGCTTCCATCGGGTCGTTGGTCAGCGGCTTGTCGGCGTTGGGCAGGTTCGCCTTCTTCGCGTATGCCGCCCAGTCCTTCTTGAACTTCTCGTTGGCGGGATTCTTCAGCGTCATGAAGTAGTTCCACGCCGCGAGGTGACCGACCAGCGGCTTGGTGTCCACGCCGCGCAGCTCCTCTTCGCCGACCGAGAACGCCACCACCGGCACGTCGGTCGCCTTGAGGCCCGCGTTGCCCAGTTCCTTGTAGAACGGAACGTTGGAGTCGCCGTTGATCGTCGACACCACGGCCGTCTTGCCGCCCGCGGAGAATTTCTTGATGTCGGCCACGATCGTCTGGTAGTCGCTGTGACCGAACGGCGTGTACGTCTCCATGATGTCCTTGTCCTCGATCCCCTTCGAATGCAGGAACGAGCGCAGGATCTTGTTCGTCGTGCGCGGATAGACGTAGTCGGTGCCGAGCAGGACGACGCGCTTGGCGCCGCCGCCTTCCTTGCTCAGCAGGTATTCCACCGCGGGGATCGCCTGCTGGTTCGGCGCAGCACCTGTGTAGAACACGTTCTTCGACAGTTCTTCACCCTCGTACTGCACCGGATAGAAGAAGAGACCGTTCAACTCCTCGAACACCGGGCAGCACGGACTTGCGCGACACCGACGTCCAGCAGCCGAATACGACGGCGACCTTGTCCTGCGTCAGCAGCTGACGCGCCTTTTCGGCGAACAGCGGCCAGTTCGACGCAGGGTCGACGACGACCGCCTCGAGCTTCTTGCCGAGCAGCCCGCCCTTGGCGTTGATGTCCTCGATCGCCATCAGCGTCACGTCCTTCAGGACCGTTTCGCTGATCGCCATCGTGCCGGACAGCGAGTGGAGCACGCCCACCTTGATGGTGTCGGCCGCCAGCACTGGCGTACCGAAGCGAGAGACCGGCGGCGGTGACCGCGGCAATCAGCGCCAGGCGCTGGAAGAATGTTCTGCGTTGCATGAGTGGTTGTTCCCCACGTTGATGAATTGGAAGTACGATCCCAAGGCCTCGTGGCACGCGTCCCGGCATGCATGCCCCTCGGCGGGCGTCATCCACTGCCATGTTGCATTGCACGACGCATGCCAGTCGTTGTCGTGCCGTCGAATCGCATTGATTTGATGTGTGAATTGTTCGTTTCGACGTGGCGCCGCAGGCGCTCGCGCCAGGGAAGTGCGGGGCCTCGAGCCCAAATTGGTGCGCGTCAGCATGTCATGCACCAAGTTGGCGACGGTGGTGCGGATGCGGGTCGTCGGGTTTCTTGGACCGGCGCGCTGCCGCCCCGGGCGTGACGATCAACGCGCCGAGCGCCATTGCCACCGGAGGAAGAGTTCGCGCTCGACGTGCACGAGGTCGGAGCAGACGCTGGCCGCCTCGCCGAGCAGATAACCCGCGCCGACCCAGCAGGCGCTCCACACGACCGCGCCCAGCGCGTTGAGCAGCAGAAATCGTGGCCAAGGACACTGCGCTGGCACCGATGACGGCGGGGCCCACGGTGCGCAGCCCGTACAGGAAGCGCACGCCGAGCACCGCGCTGTTCGGGAAAGCGTTCGATCAACGCATGCACGCGCCCGCCGGCGGGCGCGAAGTTGGGATAGCGCTCGAGAGCGCCGGACCGTAGCGCCGGCCCACGGCGAAATAGACGATGTCGCCGATGGCGCCGCCCAGCGCGCCCAGCGGCGATGAGAAGCGGCAGTTCGAGCACGCCGCGATGCGCGAAGAGGCCCGCGATCACGAGGACCGTTTCGCCTTCGAACAACGCGCCCAGCAGCGCGGCAGGATAGCCGTACTGCGCCACCAGCGGAGCGATTTCAATCGCCATCAGCGCCTGTTCCCCGCCGCGAGCCGTCGCCGCGAGCGCGCGGTCAGACCGTGCGTTCCGCGACGGGCCGGCGCAGCATGCCGCGTTCCTCGACAAAACGGATCACGACGTCGAGGCCGGTGCCGATCTTGAGGTTGGTGAACACGAACGGCCGCTCGCCGCGCATCTTCGCGGCATCGCGCGCCATGACGTCCAGCGACGCGCCCACCATCGGCGCCAGGTCGATCTTGTTGATGACGAGGAGGTCCGAGCGCGTGATGCCGGGTCCGCCCTTGCGCGGAATCTTGTCGCCGGCGGCGACGTCGATGACGTACAGCGTGAGATCGGAGAGTTCCGGACTGAACGTCGCGGCGAGATTGTCGCCGCCGCTTTCGACGAAGACGACGTCGAGATTGCCGAAGCGCTGCGCCAGGCGGTCCACCGCCTCGAGATTGATCGACGCGTCCTCGCGGATCGCCGTGTGCGGGCAGCCGCCGGTCTCGACGCCGATGATGCGGTCGGCCGGACAGCGCTTCGTTGCGCACGAGGAACGCCGCATCCTCCTCCGTGTAGATGTCGTTGGTCACGACGCCGATCTCGTACGTGTCGCGCAGCGCGCGGCACAGCGCGAGCGTGAGCGCCGTCTTGCCGGAGCCGACCGGGCCGCCGATGCCGACGCGGAGGGGTTGCGTAATCGCCATCGTGTGTGCCGATCCTAGCTGCGAAAGAGCCGCGTGTACTGCGTTTCGTGACGCGCCGACGCCAGCGCCAACCCGGGCGAGAAACTCGCGACGTCGGCGTCGTCTTGCATCCGTGCGGCAACAGCGACCGCCGGTATGCGCGCACCCAGCATCTGCAGCAAGCGTTGCCCCGAGACCTGGCCCAGCGGAATCGCCTTCATCGCCGCAAGCACCTGATTTTCGAGCCACGACCACAGATAGCCGGCCAACGCTTGTTCGGCCGCCACGCCCGACCGGTGCGCCGCCAGCGCAAACGCCGCCGGCAGCGTGATCGGGGCCGCGGCCGCGGCCATCGCGCGCGTCGGCGCGTCGATGAGGTCGAGTTCGCCCAGCAACTTGATCAGCGCGGCGCCCGTCTGCTCGGTCTCCGTGCGCAACTCCGAAGTCTCCCGCGACGCGCGATACCATGCATTCCACTTGAGAAACGTCGGCTGATCGTACGCCGCAGCGGCGTGCATGCATCGCCACAGGACGGCCGCGTCTGCCGGCCCGACTGCGAATTCCATCAGGTCGCCGATCCATCTTCCGGCGCTTTCTGCATCGTGCACGGTCCCCGCCTCCACCGCCCACTCGAGCCCCTGCGAATAGCTATAGGCGCCGATCGGCAACGCCGGACTCGCAAGCTGCAGCAATCGCACCAAGGCAAGGATGCCATCGTTCATGGAAGGACCCCCACGCTCACTACGTTCGCTGCCCCCAAGGGGGCGCAATTCGCGCCTTGGGGCGGCCCTGCGGCGCTCATCGCTTCGATCCGGAGCGAGTAATCATGTCGTGGATGATGCCGCCGTGCTTTGCATCGCTGGAGTGGTGATGGTGGCCGCCGGCGTAGGCGCCAGCTTCCGGCTCGAACGGCGCGCTGATCGACGTCACCGTCGCGCCGACATTGCGCGCCATGCCGGCCAGCACGTCATCGGCCGCGAAGCGCAGCCAACCATCGCCCACCTGCACCGGCGTGTGCCGATTGCCGAGGTGATATGCGCAGCGCGCGAGCCCCGTGGCGTTGCTGCAGCGCGCCTCCATCAGCGCCTCTTCCGCCGCGACGACGCGGACGATCCTGCCATCGTCCGCGCGCAGGCAATCGCCGCCGCGAAGCACCGTGCCGCGGTCGAGCATCAAGCCGACCTCCTCGCCCGACGACAGCCTTGTCATCAGCCGGCTCCGCTGGCGCATTTCGAACGGCAGCTTCAATTCCGCGTCGGCTTGGAGAGCGGCGGCCACGCGCTCGCGAATCGTGATCATCAGAAGAGGAAGTAGCGCTGGGCCAACGGCAGAGACTTGGCCGGCTCGCAAACGAGCAATTGCCCGTCGGCACGCACTGCATAGGTCTCGGGGTCGACCTCCATCTTCGGCGTCAGATCGTTCAGCTTCATGTCCTTCTTGCCGATCTTGCGCGTGTTCTTCACCGCGACCAGCGGCTTCGCAGAGCTTGAGCTTCGCCACCGCCGGATTCTTGAGTGCCGCCTTCGACACGAACGTCACGGATGTGGTGAGCGCCTTGCCGAACGCGCCGAACATCGGCCGGTAATGCACCGGTTGCGGCGTGGGGATCGACGCATTGGGGTCGCCCATCGCGGCGGCGGCGATCATGCCGCCCTTGATGATCAGCGACGGCTTGACGCCGAAAAATGCCGGGCGCCACAGCACGAGGTCGGCCATCTTGCCGGGTTCGACCGACCCGACGACGTGCGAAATGCCCTGCGTGACCGCGGGGTTGATCGTGTACTTGGCGATGTAGCGCTTGACGCGGAAATTGTCGTTGCGGGCCGTGTCGGGGCCAAGCGCGCCGCGCTGCTGCTTCATCTTGTGCGCCGTCTGCCACGTCCGGATGATCACCTCGCCGACGCGGCCCATCGCCTGGCTGTCCGACGACATCATCGAGAACGCGCCCAGGTCGTGCAGGATGTCCTCCGCGGCGATCGTCTCGCGGCGGATGCGCGATTCGGCAAACGCGATGTCCTCGGCAATCGACGGGTCGAGGTGGTGGCACACCATCAGCATGTCGAGATGCTCGTCGACCGTGTTGACCGTGTAGGGCATTGTCGGATTGGTCGACGACGGCAGGACGTTCGGCTCGCCGCACGCCTTGATGATGTCGGGCGCGTGGCCGCCGCCGGCGCCCTCGGTGTGGAACGTGCCGATCGCGCGGCCGCCGATTGCCGCGAGCGTGGTCTCGACGAAGCCCGATTCGTTGATCGTGTCGGTGTGGATCGTCACCTGGACATCGTACTTGTCGGCAACACGCAGGCAGTTGTCGATCGCCGCGGGCGTGGTGCCCCAATCCTCGTGAAGCTTGAGGCCCATAGGCGCCGGCCTCGATCTGCTCGGCCAGCGCGCCGGGCGTCGAGCAATTGCCCTTGCCCTGGAAAGCCCAGGTTCATCGGGAACGCGTCGGCGGCCTCGAGCATCCGGTGCATGTGCCACGGACCGGGCGTGCACGTCGTGGCAAACGTTCCGGTCGCGGGTCCGGTGCCGCCGCCCAGCATCGTCGTGACGCCGGACATCAGCGCGTCGTCGATCTGCTGCGGGCAGATGTAATGGATGTGCGAGTCGATGCCGCCGGCGGTCACGATCATCCCTTCGCCCGCGATGATCTCGGTGCCGGCGCCGATCACGATGTCCACACCCGGCTGGATGTCGGGATTGCCGGCCTTGCCGAGCCTGGCGATCTTGCCGTCCTTGATGGCGAGGTCGCACTTCACGATGCCCCACCAGTCGATGACGAGCACATTCGTGATGACCGTGTCCGCCGAATCCTGGGCGAGTCCGCTGGCTCTGGCCCATGCCGTCGCGGATGACCTTGCCGCCGCCGAATTTCACTTCCTCGCCGTACGTCGTGAGGTCGCGCTCGACCTCGACGACAGAGATCGGTGTCCGCGAGCCGCACGCGGTCGCCGACCGTCGGCCCGAACATTTCCGCATAGGCGCGGCGTCCGATCTTCATCGCTTGCCCCGGGCGGGTCGCTTTGAAGTGGTCTTCGTCGATTTCTTCACCGCCTTGTCCAGCGGCCCCATCACCGCGCCCGTGAAGCCGAACACGATGCGGTCGCCCGACAGTGCGACGAGTTCGACGGTGCGCTTCTGCCCGGGCTCGAAGCGCACGGCCGAGCCCGCCGGGAATGTTCAAGCGAAAGCCTCGCGCCTTGCCGCGGTCGAACTTGAGCGCGGCGTTGGTCTCGGCAAAGTGATAGTGCGAGCCGACCTGGATCGGCCGGTCGCCGGTGTTGGCGACGTGCATGCTCACGCGTTCGCGGCCGGCATTGATTTCGATGTCGCTGTCAGCGACGAAGATTTCGCCGGGGATCATGGGCATTGGACCCCCACACTCGCTTCGCTCGCTGCCCCCAATGGCGGAGCAATCTCGCACTCGGAGCGGCCTTCGTGCTCATGGGATGGGTTGATGCACGGTCACGAGCTTGGTGCCGTCGGGAAACGTGGCCTCGACCTGTATCTCGGGAATCATTTCCGGAATGCCTTCCATCACCTGCGCGCGCGAAAGCAGCGTCGCGCCGAATCCCATCAGGTCAGCCACCGTGCGCCCGTCGCGCGCGCCTTCGATGATCGCCGCGGAGATGTACGCCACCGCTTCCGGATAGTTGAGCTTGAGGCCGCGCGCCAGCCGCCGCTCGGCAACCAGCGCGGCGGTGAACACCAGCAGCTTGTCCTTTTCGCGCGGAGTGAGATCCATCAGGTCCGCCAGATGCGAGGAATGACAGCGGCGCGACCCGCGACGACCGGCCGCACGATGGACCACAGCGCGGCAAAGTAGGCGTGTGCGGACTCGCTCGACGCGCCGCGATAGCGCGCGACCAGCGACCCCGGAAGGCGCGTCACCGCGCCGTCCCCTTCTGCCGGGGCAATCGCGCGGCATGCATTGAGCGTCGAATCGTCGAATGTCGCGAACATGGCTGACGAATGTGCCAAAGACGGGCGCGCGGTTCAAGCCCGCCGACGACGAGAGCCACGGAGAGTTTCCGGCGAGGACCATTCGTTCGCTCCAAATCAGTGCGCCGTCGCGCAGGATGTCGCAGCGCTGGCGCCACCGCCCTTGCGTGAATCGTTCGGACGATTCCGTGCGGCCGAGGCAGATGACGTCCCAGCCCAGGTACGACGCATTGCCGGCCAGCTCCACGCGAACATCGGTCGCCGCGTGGCACCGTCGAAAACGATGGTTCCCTGCGGCAGCCACTCGAGGACGCCGCCGTCCGCGACGCTGAACACGATGCGCTGCGCTGCGTCGGCGCCCGCATTGCGGTACCACCGCGTCGCGCCGGGCGTCGTGAGTTGCGCGTGGGCGCCGGATTCCACATCGACGCGCAGCTCGATGTCGTCGCCACCGGCGATGCCTCCCGGCGGATGCACGACAATGCACTGGCAGACGTCTTCGCCTTCCGGGTACAGCGGCTTTTGCACGACGAGCGGACCCTCGTGCGCGCGCCGCACGAGCCGCGTGCGCGAATCCTCGTTCGCGAAGCCCAACTCCAGTCGCGCGCGCCAGCCCGCCCGCGCACTGGCGCGGCGATGTCCTCGGTGGGAGCAGGTCCGGCGTCGCGCATGCCGGGAGTCTATCGCAGCAAACCGGCCTAGACGCCGAGACGCGCAGCCAGTTCGTCCAACTGCGTCGCCAGCGTCTCCGAGCGGTTCTCCATGATGACGCGGCCCCTCTCCAGGATGATCGCGCGGTCGGTATGGGCAAGGACCGTCCGGAAGTTGCGGTCGACGATGAGAGAGGCGATGCCGGTGCCGCGGAGGTCGCCGATGATCCGCCAGATCTCGCGCACGATCAGCGGCGCCAGCCCTTGGTCGCTTCGGCATGAAGCGCTGGACCCTGCCCCCGGCGGTCGTCGTTCCGAATCATGAACGGGCCGCCATGGCCGGGCGCACCGGAACCTGCCGATGTTCGTTCAGGAACGCCACCACCGCGTCGGTCAGTGCCCTGGGTTGATCACGGTGCGGCGAATGCCCGCACGCCGGCAATTTCAGCAGACGCGCTTGCGGAACGTTCCGCGCGATGGCGTCGACCTGCGCCATCGTTCCGTATTCGTCATCCTCCCCTTGCACGGCAAGCACGGGACAACGGATGCGCGGCAGGCACTCTTCGATGTCCCAGGCACGAAAGGCAGGGTCGAGCCAGATGTCGTTCCAGCCGCGGAAGGCGGAGTCGGGATCGTCGTGGTAGCGCGCGAGCCCGCGCCGCAAATCGGTCGCCTCGTAGGCAATGCGCGCCTGTTCAATGCTGGCCACGCTCACGTCCTCGACGAACACGTGAGGCGCGACCGCCACGAGGCCGGCGACACGCGCCGGAAACGCCGCGGCGTAGAGCAGCGCGATGGAACCGCCGTCGCTGTGTCCGAAGAGCCAGGGAGCGTCCTCGATCCCGAGCCGCGCGAATAACGCGGGTAACACGGTGTGCGCCTGTTCATGCATGAAGTCGACCGGCCATTTCTCGGCCAATGGCTTCGGCGTTGAACGGCCGTACCCGTAGCGCGAATACACCAGCCCGCGCATTCCCGCTGCCGCGCACAGTGCCTGCGGAAAATCCCTCCACATCGCGAGGGATCCCAGCCCTTCGTGCAGGAACACGATGAGCGGCGCGTCCCTACGGGAAGCGTCGATCCAGCCGTACTCGAGCCGCTGCACGCGGCCGTTGATATCGAGATCGGCAAACCCGGGATGCATCGCGAGAACGTGAAGTCGCGTCAACCCGCCGCGCGTTCGCGCAGCTTGAAAGCGAGTGTCCGCGTGAGTCCGTCGTCGCCGACCTTGCCGACGACCGCCGCCTCGAGCACCGCCCCATGCCGCATCAGCGCAGCTTCGATCTCGAACGGGGACACGTACTGGCCGCTCACCTTGAACATGTCGTCGCTGCAGGGCCGGCGTGAGAGTTCCCCCGTCCAAGCTCCGGTGGCGGCCTGCGATGTCCGTCCAATGCATCCTCCTGCAACCGTCGATGATTGCAATGACTGTCAGCGTCTGGTACTTTAATGCATGTCAAATGCCATTGGCAAGCAATAGACTGCATTTTTACTTCCAACATGACCGATACCTCAGGCGTTACCGCAAGGGATCCTTTCCTGACCGTGCTGGGCGAACGCGTGCGGGTGATGCGCTCGCGGCGCGGCGTCACCCGCAAAGTGCTGGCGCAGGAGGCGGGAATCTCGGAGCGGCACCTTGCCAACCTGGAAACCGGAACCGGCAACGCCTCCGTGCTCCTGTTGCGGCAACTCGCGCAGGCGCTCAATTGCTCGATGGCGGAACTGGTCGGCCAGGACGGGATCGCCTCGCCGGAACTGGTGCTCATCCGGCAGCTGCTGCGCGGCCGCGACGAGACGACGCTGCAGCGCGCGCGGCTGGCGCTGGCCGAATTGCTGGGCGCCGGCCAGCCCGATCCGACGCGCTCCGGCCGCATCGCGCTCATCGGATTGCGCGGCGCGGGCAAGTCCACGCTCGGGCGCATGCTGGCCGACGGTCTCGGCGTTCCCTTCGTCGAACTCAATCGCATCGTCGAGCGCCTCGCGGGATGCGACGTGTCCGAAATCCATTCGCTCTACGGCACGTCGGCTTATCGCCGCTACGAACAGCGGGCGCTGGAGGAGACCGTGGCGAGCTATCCGAAGGCGGTCATCGCCACCGGCGGCGGCCTCGTGTCCGAGCCGTCGACGTTCGAGTTCCTGCTCGCGCATTGCTTCACCGTCTGGCTGCGCGCATCGCCGGAGGAGCACATGAAGCGCGTCGTGGCGCAAGGCGACATGCGGCCGATGGCCGGGAACAGCGAGGCCATGGACGACCTGAAGCGCATCCTGGCCGGCCGCGAGGCGTTCTACGCCAAGGCCGATCTCGAGTTCGACACCAGCGGGCAAAACGCTGGCCGATGCCTACCTGGAATTACGCGTCGGACGTTTCGCGGTGGCTGCCGTCGCGAAGCTGAAGGCCGGCAGGCGCTCCATATGCAATATATTTCCTGATCAAAAAACAAACCGATGCATAATGTTTCATTATTTGCAATCGCGGGATTGAGCGAACGAGCCCGCCGGAGGGCACCCATGTCCGATGATATTGAACGTCGACTACCGAACCGAGCCCGTCGCGGTACCGGCACTGGAAACTCACCTGTCGACGGCCCGGTGGCGACGCTCTCGCTCGATGTCGCGGAGGACGGCGGCGTCCGCGACGGCTACAAGCTCAAGCTCAACTCCTACGACCTGGGCGTGGACATCGAACTGCACGACGCCGTGCAGCGCATCCGCTTCGAGCATCCGGAAGTGCGCACGCGTCGTCGTGACGAGCGCCAAGGACCGCGTCTTCTGCTCCGGCGCCAACATCTTCATGCTCGGCGCTGTCGAGCCACGCGTGGAAGGTGAATTTCTGCAAGTTCACCAACGAGACGCGCAACGGCCTCGAGGACGCGAGCCGCCACTCCGGCCTCAAGTTCATCGCGGCCGTCAACGGCGCGTGCGCCGGCGGCGGCTACGAACTGGCGCTCGCCTGCGACGAGATCTTCCTGGTCGACGACCGCTCGTCGAGCGTGGCGCTGCCGGAAGTCCCGCTGCTGGGCGTGCTGCCGGGGACCGGCGGCCTGACGCGCGTCACCGACAAGCGCCACGTGCGGCACGATCTCGCCGACATCTTCTGCACGCGCACCGAAGGCGTGCGCGGCCAGAAGGCCGAGGACTGGCGGCTGGTCGACGCCGTCGCCAAGCCCGCGCAATTCGCCGCCGCCGTGCAGCGCGCGCGCGCTCGAGCTGGCGCAGCGCAGCGACCGCCCCGCCGACGCGCAACGGCGTCGCGCTCACGCCGCTCGCAGCGCACGACGCGACGACGCGGGCTATCACTACGAGCACGTCGACGTCGCCATCGATCGCGCGCGCGCGCACCGCCACGCTCACCGTCCGCGCGCCCGCGGCGCCGCAGCCGGCGGACATCGCCGGCATCGAGGCCGCCGGCGCGCGCGTGGTGGCCGCTGGCGATGGCGCGCGAACTCGACGACGCGATCCTGTCGCTGCGCACCAACGAACTCGACATCGGCACGTGGCTCCTGAAGACGCAGGGCGATGCCGCGGCGGTGCTCGCGGTCGACGCGACGCTGCTACGCATTGCGCGGCCACTGGCTCGTCCGCGAGACGATCGGCCTCCTGCGCCGCACGCTCGCGCGGCTCGACGTCACGTCGCGCACGCTGTTCGCGCTGATCGAGCCGGGCTCGTGCTTCGCCGGCACGCTGCTCGAACTGGCACTCGCCGCGGACCGCAGCTACATGGCCAGCCTGCCGGACGACGCCGCACGCGAACCGCGCATCACGCTGTCGGAGCTGAATTTCGGCACGCTATCCGATGGTGAACGGCCAGTCGCGGCTCGCGCGCCGCTTCTACGACGAGAGCGGCGCCGCTCGACGCGGCGCGCGCAGCGATCGGCACGCCGCTCGCGCCGCCGGACGCGGAACGCCTGGGCCTCGTCACCGCGGCGCCGGACGATCTCGACTGGGCCGACGAAATCCGCATCGCGCTGGAAGAGCGCGCGAGCATGTCGCCCGATGCGCTGACCGGCCTCGAGGCGAACCTGCGCTTCGGCGGCAAGGAGACGATGGAGACGCGCATCTTCGGCCGCCTGTCCGCGTGGCAGAACTGGATCTTCATCCGGCCCAACGCGGTCGGCGAAAAAGGCGCGCTCAAGGTCTACGGCAAGGGCGGCAAGCCGCAATTCGATCAGTACGCGGGTATAGACCGGCAGCGACAGCGAAGGAACATGCGATGAGCAGCATCAACTACAGCGAGATGATTCCCAACAACGTCGACCTGGCCGGCGACCGCACGCTGCAGCGCGCGCTCGAGCACTGGCAGCCCAACTTCCTCAAGTGGTGGTCGGACATGGGGCCCGACGGCTCGCAGGATTTCGACGTCTACCTGCGCACGGCGGTCAGCGTCGAGCCCGGCGGCTGGGCGCACTTCGACCACGTGAAGATGCCCGACTATCGCTGGGGCATCTTCCTTGCGCCCGCGGAGGCGGAGCGCAAGATCCACTTCGGCGAGCACATGGGCGAGCCCGCGTGGCAGGACGTTCCCGGCGAGCACCGCGCGAACCTGCGCCGCATCATCGTCACGCAGGGCGACACCGAGCCCGCGTCGGTCGAACAGCAGCGGCACCTCGGGCCTCACCTGCCCGTCGCAGTACGACCTGCGCAACCTGTTCCAGGTCAACGTCGAGGAAGGCCGCCACCTGTGGGCGATGGTCTACCTGCTGCACCGCTACTTCGGCCGCGACGGCCGCGAGGAAGCGGAGGAGCTGCTCGCAGCGCCGCTCCGGCGACACCGACAATCCGCGCATCCTGGGCGCGTTCAACGAGAAGACGCCCGATTGGCTCGCGTTCTTCATGTTCACGTATTTCACCGACCGCGACGGCAAGTTCCAGCTGTGCGCGCTGGCCGAGTCGAGCTTCGACCCGCTGGCGCGCACGACGAAGTTCATGCTGACCGAGGAGGCGCACCACATGTTCGTCGGCGAATCGGGCGTCGCGCGCGTGCTGCAGCGCACGTGCGAGGTGATGAAGCAGCTCGAGACCGACGACCCCGCGAGGATCCGCGCCGCAGGCGCCATCGACCTGCCGACGATCCAGCGCTATCTCAATTTCCACTTCTCGGTGACGATCGACCTCTTCGGCGCCGACCAGTCGTCGAACGCCGCGACGTTCTACAACGCCGGCCTCAAGGGACGCTTCGAGGAAGGCAAGCGCGCCGACGACCACCGGCTGCACGACGCGCACTACGGCATCCTGGAAGCGCGTCGACGGCCGCCTCGTGGAGCGCGACGCGCCGATGCTGAATGCGCTGAACGAAGTGCTGCGCGACGACTACATCAAGGATTCGGTGAGCGGCATCGGCCGCTGGAACAAGGTGATGGAAAAGGCGGGCATCGCCGTTCCGCCTGACGCGTTCCGCACAAGGCGTTCAACCGCAAGATCGGCACGCTCGCCGAACACGCGCGTCGCGCCCGACGGCCGCGTCGTCAGCGAGGCCGAATGGGCCGCGCACGAGCACGAGTGGCTCGCCACGCCGGAGGACCGCGCGTTCGTCGCGTCGCTGATGGGCCGCGTCGTCGAGCCGGGCAAGTTCGCGAACTGGATCGCGCCGCCGAACATGGGCATCAACAAGCAGCCCGTCGACTTCGAGTACGTGCGCTTCAACTAGGGCCGATGCGTCAGGCACGCGATGGACAGCGGAAGTCACACCGGCCGAGGTCATTCGCCAGCACCTGATCGACCCGGAGATCTGCATCCGCTGCAACACGTGCGAGGAGACGTGCCCGGTCGACGCGATCACGCACGACTCGCGCAACTACGTCGTCGACGCGGCGATCTGCAACGGCTGCAACGCCTGCATCTCGCCGTGCCCGACCGGCTCGATCGACAACTGGCGGCAGGTCGCGCGCGCGAAGCGCCTACACGCTCGACGAGCAGTTCGCGTGGGACGCGCTGCCGCCGCAGGAGGACCTCGGGGCTCGGCGCGGCGCCGGACATCCCGCAGGACATCGCGCGCATCACCGCCGAGGCCAGCGCCGGCCAGGGCGGCGCGGCCGCGCCGCCGTGGTCGGCCGCGCATCCGTACGTCAACCTGCACACGCTGGCGCAGCCCGCCATCGCCACCGTGACCGGCAATTTCGCGCTGACCGCGCCGGACGCGTCGAGCGACATCCGCCACATCGTGCTCGACTTCGGCGCGACGGCGTTTCCGGTGCTGGAAGGACAGACGATCGGCATCATTCCGCCGGGCACCGACGCGCAGGGCCGCCCGCACTACGTGCGCCTGTATTCGGTCGCGAGCCCGCGCGACGGCGAGCGCCCGGCTACAACAACGTCGCGCTCACCGTCAAACGCGTCACCGCCGACCACGCCGGCCAGCCGGTGCAAGGGCGTCGCGTCGAATTACCTGTGCGATCTCGCCAAGGGCGACACGGTGCAGCGTCGTCGGGCCGTTCGGCACGAGCTTCCTCATGCCGAACCACCCGGGCTCGAGCCTGCTCATGATCTGCACGGGCACCGGGTCGGCGCCGATGCGCGCGATGACCGAGCGCCGGCGCCGGCGCATCGCGCGAAAAGGAAGGCGGCGAACTGATGCTGTTCTTCGGCGCGCGCGCGGCGGAGGAGCTGCCGTACTTCGGGCCGCTGCTGAAGCTGCCGAAGGATTTCATCGACATCAACTTCGCGTTCTCGCGCGTGCCGGGCCAGCCGAAGCAGTACGTGCAGGACCTGATCCGGCGCCGCGGCGACGACGTCGCGCGGCTGCTGCGCGACGAGCAGTGCTACATCTACGTCTGCGGCCTGAAGGGCATGGAGGAAGGCGTCGCCGAGGCGTTTCGCGACATCTGCCGCGCAGCACGGGCATGGACTGGGACGCGCTGCTGCCGGCGCTGCTGCGCCGCAGGGCCGCTACCATCTCGAAACGTACTGACGCGCGGCGCGCAGCCATGCGTTCTCGCCGAATTCCACGCCGGCCAGGTCATCCACTGCGGACCGGCGAGCCTGACCGAGCGCCAGATCGTCGACTTCGCGCGCGACTACGACCCGCAGTGGTTCCACACCGATCCGCAGCGCGCGGCGGCCAGCACGTGGCAGGGACTCATCGCCAGCGGCTGGCAGACCTGCGGCGTCGCGATGCGCCTGGCGTGCGACGAGATCCTCGCCGGCTCGGAGTCGTTCGGCTCGCCGGGGCTCGCCTACGTCAAGTGGGAAAATCCGGTGCGGCCGGGCGACACGCTGCGCCTGCGCGTCGACGTGCTCGACGTGCGCGCCGCGCGCAGCAAGCCCACGCTGGGCATCCTGCGCTGGCGCTGGCGGCTGTACAACCAGCACGAGCAGGTGGTGCTCGACCTCGAGGCGACGAGCCTCTTCGACCTCGCGCGGCGCAGCGCCGCTGATTCAGCGCTCCGGCTTGAGCGCGAGCGCGCGCGCGTAGACCACGTCGCGCTTGATGCCGGTCGACCGCCGCGACGACGCGCGCGGCGCGCGCCGGCGGCAACTCCTCCAGCAGCGCGACGAGCCAGCGTTCCGCGTCGGCGGACAGCGCCGCGTCGGCGACGCGCGCCGCGGCCGGCGGCACGTCGACGATCAGCACGAATTCGCCGCGCTCGCGGTTCGGGTCCGCGGCAAACCATGCGTCGGCTTCGCCCAAGCGCGCATGCGCGTGATCGTCTCGAACGTCTTGGTCAGCTCGCGCCCGACGACCAGCGCGCGCGCTCGCGCCGAGCGCTGCGGCGAGGTCGGCCACGGTCGCGCGCACGCGATGCGGCGCCTCGTACATGACGAGCGCGGCCGGCAGCTCCGCGAACGCGGCGAGCAGCTCGCGCCGCGCCTTGGCCTGTTGCGGCAGGAAACCCAGGAACACGAACGACTCCGCGTCGAGACCGGCCGCCGAGACCGCCGCCGCCAGCGCCGACGGGCCGGGCAACGGAACGACCGGGTAGCCCGCGTCGCGCACCGCGCGCACCAGACCGCGCGCCGGGGTCGCTGATCGCCGGCGTTCCCGCATCGCTGACCAGCGCGACGCTCTTGCCGGCCGCCAGCATCGCGATCAGCGGCTCCGACGCGCGGCGCCTCGTTGTGCGCGTGCAGCGAATGCGCTGCGTCGCGATGCCGTAACGCCGGAGCAGCGTGGCGGTCACGCGCGTGTCCTCGGCCGCGATGACGTCGGCGGTCGCCAGCACGTCGAGCGCGCGCAGCGTCAGGTCGCGCAGATTACCGAGCGGCGTCGCCACCACATATAATGATCCCGGCATGGCGCGAAACGCCGCGTCCACGTCGTGGTCCGCGTGTTCGCGCATCTGCGCCTTTCCCGGTTCCCCGCCCGCCACCTTCACGCCGCCCGCTCCCATGTTGCGTATCCTTCGCCGCGTCGCAATCCGGCCGTGCGCCCAGCGGCCGTCGTGGCTTTGGCTCGTTGGCCGGGTCGCCGTCGCATCGCTGGCGATGGCCGCCGCATTCTCCGCCGCGCAGACACCCGCGGCAAGCGACGCGCCGCCGGCCGCCGCGGAGGCCGTACCCCTGCCGTCTCCGCCGCCCAAGCCCGAGGTCGACATCGCGCTCGTGCTGCCGCTGGACGCGCCACTATGCGCGCGCGGCCGACGCGGTGCGTGCGGGATTCGTCGCCGCCGCGGACGCCGCAGGCGGACGGACGTCGTACGTCGTCTTCCGCACGGCGAGGATGGCGTGCTCGAGCGCGTTCGAGGCCGCGCGCACGGCCGGCGCCAAGGTCATCGTCGGGCCGCTGGTGCGCGACGACCTCAAGGTCATCGCGCAGATGTACCCCGAACTTGCCGTGGACGCTCGCGCTGAACCAGCTCGACGACGCCGGATCCGCGCCGGCGCAGATGTTCACGTTCTCGCTGACCGTCGAAAGCGACGCGCGCATGATCGCGCGCCGCATGCGCGACGATGCCGCGCAGAACGTCGCGATCGTCGGCGGCGATACGCCGCTGATGAAGCGCTTCGCCGAGCGCGTTCACCGCCGAATGGCTGCAAGGTGGCGGCACGCTGCCGCACAGCGTTTCCCTTCGATCCGGCGCCGAACGCGCTGACGCAGCTGAAGCGCGACCTCGGCAGGAAGATTCCCGACGCCGCGCTGCTCGCCGTCGACGGCAACGACGCGACGCTGGCCAAGCCCTATCTCGGGACCGTCCCGGCCTACGCCAGCGGGCTCGTCTTCGACCGCAAGCCGACGACGACGCTGCGCGACCTGGACGGACTCGCCATCGTCGAGATCCCGTGGCTCGTGACGCCCGACGCGCCGGAATTCGCGAAGTTTGCGCGGAAGGAGTTCGGCAGCGCGTCGCTGGAGCGACTGTACGCGCTGGGTCTCGACGCGTTTCGCATCGCGCAGGCGCTGAAGGACGGTCCGCCGGACCACTTCGTCCTGGACGGCGCGACCGGTCACATCACGCTGGTCGAAGGCCGGCAATTCGCGCGCGAAGGGCGGCTCGCCATCTATCGCGGCGGGCAGCTGGTCCCGCTCGATGGCGGGCGCTGAGACGCGCGGCCGGACTGCCGCGCGCGCGGCCGCCGGCGCGCGGGCCGAGGCGCTGGCCGCGGAGTTCCTCGTGGCACGCGGCCTCACGATCGTGGCGCGCAACTTCCGCACCCGCCGCGGCGAGATCGACCTCATCGCGCGCGACGGCGAGACGCTGGTGTTCGTCGAGGTGCGCCTGCGCCGCAGCCCGAACTTCGGCGGCGCCGGGCGCCAGCATCACCGCCGCCAAGTGCGCGCGCCTGATCGCGGCGGCGCGCTCTATCTCGCCGCGCTCGGGCGCGAGCCGCCGTGCCGCTTCGACGCCGTGCTGCTCGACCGCCTCGACATCACGCACATCGCCTGGGAGCGCGACATTCTGTCGGGGTGACCTAGCGCATCCTGCTAAAATCCGCGCACGATGATCGACCACATGAAGCGCATCCGCGACCATTTCGCGGAGAGCGCGCAGCTGAAGCTCGACGCCGCCGAGGTGCTCGCGCCGCACATCGCGCGCGCGGCCGGCATCCTGACCGAGTGCCTGTTCGCCGACGGCAAGATCCTGGCGTGCGGCAACGGCGGTTCGGCGTCGGATGCGCAGCATTTCGCCGCGGAACTCGTCGGGCGCTTCGAGCGCGAGCGGCCGGAGCTGCCGGCCATTTCGCTTGCCACCGACACGTCGCTGCTCACGGCGGTCGCCAACGACTATTCGTTCGAGCAGGTCTTCGCCAAGCAGGTGCGCGCGCTGGGCACCAAGGGCGACGTGCTGCTGGCGATTTCCACGTCGGGCAACTCCGGCAACGTGATCGCGGCGATCGAGGCCGCGCACAAGCGCGAGATGCGCGTCGTCGCGCTGACCGGCAAGGGCGGCGGGCAAATCGGTGAACTCATGGCGCCCGGCGACGTCAATCTCTGTGTGCCGCATTCGCGGACCGCACGCATACAGGAGGTCCACTTGCTGATGATCCATTGTCTGTGCGACGCCATCGACGCGACGCTGCTCGGGGACGAGTCATGAATCGCGACGTCCGCAATTCTTGCCGCCACGTTGGTCATCTCGCTCGCGGCGCTCGCCGGCTGCGTGCCGGTGATCGTCGCCGGCGCCGCGGGTGCGACCATGGTCGCGACCGATCGCCGCACGACGGGGACGCAGGTCGACGACGAGACCATCGAACTCAAGGTCGCGAACCAGGCCAACACGCAATTCGGCGATCGCATCCACCTCAACGTCACGAGCTACAACGGCGTCGTCCTGCTGACCGGCGAGGTTCCGGACCAGGGCACGTGGGCCAGCGTCGGCGCTATCGCGAAGAACACGGAGAAGGTTCGCGTGGTCAACAACGAGCTCGTCGTGGCGCCGAATACGGACCTGTCGTCGCGCTCCAACGACTCCTACATCACGTCGAAGGTGAAGTCGCGGATGGTCGAGGCCAACAAGTTTCCGCCCAACGCGGTCAAGGTCGTCACCGAGCGCGGCGTCGTCTACCTGATGGGCATCGTCTCGAAGGAGGAAGGCAACGCGGCGGGCGAGATGGCCGCGACGACGTCGGGGGTCGTGCGCGTCGTCAAGTTCTTCGAGTACCGGAGCTGATGAACGCCGACGCGGCCGGCCTGCCCGCGCCGACGCTATCCCGCCAAGATGGCGTCGGCCGCCGACGCGCTTGCGCGCATCGCGCGGCTGCCGCGTCCGCTCGTGTTCACCAACGGCGTCTTCGACCTGCTGCATCGCGGGCACGTCACCTACCTGGAGCAGGCGCGCGAGCCTCGGCGCGTCGCTGGTCGTCGCGGTCAATTCCGACGCATCGGTCAAGCGCCTGGGCAAGGGTGACGAGCGCCCGCTCAACACCCTCGACGACCGGATGGCGGTGCTGGCGGCGCTCGCGGCCGTCGACCTGGTCGTGCCCTTCGACAGCGACACGCCGCGCGAGCTGATCATCGCGGCCATGCCCGACATCCTGGTCAAGGGCGGCGACTACACGGCGCAAACCACGGCCGGCGCCGCCGAGGTCATCGCGCACGGCGGCCGCTTCGTCGCGATTCCGTTTGCGTTCGAGCGCTCGACGACCGCGCTCGTGCGCCGGCTGCGCCGATACGACTGTTCAGCCGCTGCTATACTTTTCGCGTTCCAGACATTGCATCCGGGAGCACCTCATGTTGCCGCACGACCGCGAAGTCGACGCGCGCGGGCTCAACTGCCCGCTGCCCGTCCTGCGCACGAAGAAGGCGCTGAACGACATGACCAGCGGACAGAGCCTGCGCGTGATCGCCACCGATCCCGGCAGCGTGCGCGATTTCCTGGCGTTCGCGAAGCAGACCGGCAACGAACTCGTCGAGCATGGCGAACAGGACGGCGAATTCTGGTTCTTGCTGAAGCGGCGCTAGACGCCCCTTTCCGCGGCGCGCGCGCCTAGCGCCGGTAGCGGTTCAGGAAGTCCGCGACGATGCCGCGCTGCGAGCGGTCGATCGCCGCGTCGAGCGTGCGATCGGACGGATCGTACTGCTTGGCCTTGCGGAACGCCGCGATCGCGTCCTGGTGGTAGCCCTGCGCCTGCAGCGCCTGGCCCAGGCAACGGTACGACTCGGCATTGGCGAGTTCGAGCTCGGTCCACGCGCGGCACAGTTCTGCCGCGCGCCGCCAGTTGCCCGCGCGCAGCATCCGCGGACCTTCGACGCTGACGACGGCGATCTTGGCGCGCCGTTCGGCGAAGAGCGCGGCGACGTCGGCGTCGATCGGGGCGTTGCCCGAGCGCGCCGGCGCTGCCATATCCGTGCCGACCGGCGGCGAGCTTATCATCGCCGGCGCCTTTGCCGAAACGCCCGACGGCACCACGGGCGGCGGCGGCCGCGTACCGCTGATCGGCCCGCCGCCGCCGGCAAATCCCGCCGGCGAACGTGCTCGCCGACGGCCACGCGTCGGCGATCGTCGTGCGCGCCCACGCGATCGACTCGGCCATCGGCTGGTGCCATGCGACGCCATAGAGCCACAACATCGCGGCCAGGCCGCAGACGCCGGTCACCGTGTTGAGCACGCCCGGCGGCCCGTGCGTCACCAGCACGTCCTGCGCGAAGTCCCAGTCCGTCTCCTGGTTCTGCGCGATCTTCTCGTAGGCGACGGCGATCAGCACCGGGGCCAGCAGCGGAAAGCCGCAGGCGACGCCTTCCCACCAGACGCGGAACGACGCGCGCAGCGCGCGCTCGAGTTGCGCGCGCGTGTCGCGCCGCGCATACGCATCGGAAATCGAGAATTGCAGGAAGACGCCGAACAGCCACTTGCCGGGCGTCGTGCCCACCGAGGCGATGAGCAGCGCCTCGATCGGCACCCACGACCCCGTGATGAGGATGGGCGCGATGAGCGGATGGCCGAGCCAGAAGGACAGGTCCGTCCGGGATGAGCGCCGACGCCGCGCAGCTCGGACAGCAGCAGCGCCAGCACCAGCCCCCAGATCGCGTAGTCGAAGATCCGCGCCGCGAGCCGCTGCCACGGCCGCGGCTCGCTGGTCCGCCCGGATTTCGCGCGCTCCAGTTCCGCCATTCGCAACTGGAAGATCCAGCTCGCATCCTCCTGCGGCTGGTTGGTGCCGAGGAAGACGCTCTTCTCGCGCCGCCAGTTGAGGATCGCCAGGTCGGTCTGCGGGACGAGCACCGGCTGCGGCGCGCCGCTGCCGCCGGCGCATCCACGCGATGCCGTGCACGACGCCGTAGACCAGCGTCAGCGCCAGCAGCGTGATCGTGAGCCAGACCAGCACCTGCTTCGCCACGAGGATCGTGTCGGCGGGCGTGACGAAGGCGATCGCCGACGCGATGAAGGCGCCGAAGAGCGCGCACAGGCCGAGCGTCACGATCGGCGAGCGGCCGAAGGACGCGACGCGCTCCGTCAAGCCCGGGGTGGTGAAGCGTGAGTTCGGACATGGGCTCGTCGGCGTCGAGCCCGGTCTCGAGGTCCTCGTCCATCGCCTCGGGCGTTCCGGGCGCGGCGGCTCTTCGGCGAGGTTGCCGACGTCGGTCTGCTCGCCGGCCTCCGCGACGGCGTTGTTGACGACGTGGGCGATGCGCTGCTCGGTCGTCCCGGTGGAGACCGCCAGTTCCTGGTCGTAGCGCTGCCGCCGGTCCGGATCGGACAGGATGCGGCTCGCATGATTGATGAAGCGCAGCGCCTCCTCGACGTTGCCCTGGCCATCGCGCGTCTTCGCGTAATACTTGCGGATCAGCCGGCGCAAGGACGCCCGCACGTCCTCGTCCGAGGAAGTGGGGAGAATGCCAAGCGCTTCGTACAGCGTTGCCTTCATGCGGCGGGGGCTTGGTAAACGATCAATTATGCCGTTGGAATCTTGGGCGAAAAGGCCCGGCAAGGCAAGGTTAGTCAGATTAAGGAAAGCAATAAACAGGCCTTTGGAGCCCATCGGGCGGATCGGGGCCCCTTGTCTCGCGGAATCCGGCCCCCCAATGCAAAACGGCCCCGAAGGGCCGTCTTGGCAGTTCCGAACACCCCAAAAAAACGCTATTCCGTCTTGCCGGCGTCTTTGAGTTGGCTGCGATGGGCGAGTTTTTCGCGAATCCGCGCCGACTTGCCCGAACGCTCGCGAAGGTAATAGAGCTTCGCGCGGCGCACGTCGCCGCGGCGCTTCACCTCGATGGATGCCAGCATCGGCGAGTAGGTCTGGAACGTGCGCTCGACGCCTTCGCCGCTGCTGATCTTGCGCACGGTGAACGACGAATTGAGGCCGCGGTTGCGCTTGCCGATGACCACGCCTTCGTAGGCCTGGACGCGCTTGCGCTCGCCCTCGACGACGCTCACGTTGACGATGACCGTGTCGCCCGGCGCGAACGTCGGGAATCGTCTTGCCCAGACGGGCGATTTCTTCCTTTTCCAGCTGCTCGATGATGTTCATTGCGTCGTTTCCTCGGTTTCCGATTGGCCCTCAGTTGACTGGGGGTCTTGCGTACAGCGCAGGGTCGAACCCTGATGGGCGCGGTTTATCACTTCTTTACCGCGTCGGCGCCATGCTCGCGCTGGTACTCGGCGAGCAGCGCCGCGTCCTCTTTCGTCAGCGCCCGGTCCGCCAGCAATTCCGGCCGCCGTTCCCACGTCCGTCCCAGCGCCTGCTTGCAGCCGCCAGCGGCGAATGTCCGCATGGTGCCCGGACAACAACACGTCGGGCACCGCAACGCCTTCGTAGCACTTCCGGCCGCGTGTAGTGCGGGCAATCGAGCAGCCCGTCGGCAAACGAATCCTGCTGCGCCGACTGCTCGTCGTTCAATGCGCCCGGCAACTGCCGCGCCATCGCATCGATCAGCATCAGCGCCGGCAATTCGCCGCCGGAGACCACGAAATCGCCGACGGCGATTTCTTCGTCGGCCTCGCACGCCAGCAGCCGCTCGTCGATGCCTTCGTACCGTCCCGCCACCAGCACGTACCCCGCGTCCGCCGCCAGTGCCAGCGCCATCACCCGCTCGTGCGTCAGCGGAACGCCCGCCGGCGACAGGTGGATGACGCGCGGCGACGTCACGCCTTCCGCCCGCTGCGCCGACTTGGCTGCGCGAATCGCCTGCGCCAGCGGTTCGGCCAGCATCACCATCCCCGGACCGCCGCCGTACGGCCGGTCGTCCACGGTCTTGTGGTTGTCCGTGGTGAATTCGCGCGGATTCCACAGTCGCAGGTGCCACAGCCCGCGTTCGCGCGCCCTGCCCGTTACGCCGAATCCGGCCGCTTGCGCGACCATTTCCGGGAACAGCGTGACGACATCGATGCGCACCGCCGTTCCCGCGCTTCAGTAATCCGGCTGCCAATCGACGTCGATGCGGCCCGCCGCGACGTCCACGCCGTCCACATACGCGGCAACGAAGGGGATCAGCCGCTCCACCGCCGCCGCCTCATCCGTGACGCAGAAGCACCGGGTGCGCGCCAAAATCCTGCACGTTCGCCACCCTACCGAGCCGCACGCCTTGCCGGTTCACGACCGCGAGCCCGACCAGGTCGGAGTAGTAGATCTCGTTCTCTTCCGGGGCCGGCAGCGCGGTGCGCGGCACGCCGATATCGGCACCCTTGAGCAGCCGCCGCTTCGCGGTCGGTGATTCCGGCAAGCTGCGCGACCAGCGTGGCGCCATGTTCGCGCCCGGATTCCAGCGCCATTTCGCGCCAACCGATGTGCCGCCTGCCCGCTGCAGGCTCCGCCCGGGGCCGGATCCACCACGCGCCGTAATCGAGCAGCGTTGCCCCGTCTTGCGTGAACGGGTTGATCTTGAGCCAGCCCTTGACGCCATAAGGGGCGATGACCCGCCCCAGGACGAGTCGTAGGCGCCCGCGGCGGCTCAGCGCATCAGGCGGCAGCGGCTGCTTCCGGGCGGCAACGCCGGGGCCACCTTCGGCGTCGACTTCTTGACGAGGCCGGCCACCGTGTCGGACAGCTTCGCGCCGCGCTCCTGCCAGAACGTGATGCGGTCGAAGGAAAGGCGCAGGGCTTCCTCGTTCGCGGTGGCGATCGGGTTGTAGAAGCCGACCCGCTCGATGAAGCGACCGTCGCGACGGCTGCGCGAATCGGCGACGACCACGTTGTAGAAGGGGCGCTTCTTGGCGCCGCCCCGGGCTAATCTGATCACGACCATGTCGTTGTGCTTCCGTTCGGATTTGCGGGAAAAGTCTTAAATTATATATGCAATTTAGGACTGTTAGCGCAACCCGGGCCGCCACCCGCGTTCGCGGGGGCGATCTGATAACCGATCGCATTTGAACGCGATAAGTGCAAATTGGCAAAACCGGCATTCGGCGGCCTACCGCATCCCCGGCAGCATGCCCTTCATCCCCCGCAGCATCTTCTGCATGCCGCCCTTGGCGACCATCTTCATCATCTTCTGCGTCTGCTCGAACTGATTGAGCAGCTGGTTCACTTCCTGCACCGACACGCCGGCGCCGGCGGCGATGCGCCGCTTGCGCGACGCCTTGAGGATCTCGGGCTTGGCGCGCTCCTGCGGCGTCATCGAGTTGATGATGCCTTCGATGCCGCCCGATCTTCCGCTCGTCCATCGCGGCGCCCTGCGCCGCGCGCGCGAGTTCGGCCGGCAGCTTGTCCAGCATTCCGGCCATGCCGCCCATCTTGCGCATCTGCCCGATCTGCGCCTTGAAGTCGGTGAGATCGAAGCCCTTGCCCGACTTGACCTTCTTCGCGAGCTTCTGCGCTTCGCGACGACGTCGACGTTCTTCTGCGCCTCCTCGATCAGCGAGAGCACGTCGCCCATGCCCAGGATGCGCGACGCCATGCGCTCCGGATGGAAGACCTCGAGGCCGTCTGATCTTCTCCGAGACGCCGGCGAACTTGATCGGCGCGCCGGTGACGTGCCGGACCGACAGCGCCGCGCCGCCGCGCGAATCGCCATCGAGCTTGGTCAGCACGATGCCGGTGAGCGGCAGCGCGTCGCGGAACGCGCGCGCGGTGTTGACCGCGTCCTGGCCCTGCATCGCGTCGACGACGAACAGCGTCTCGATCGGCTTGACCGCCGCATGCAGCGCGGCGATCTCCTCCATCATCGCGTCGTCGATCGCGAGGCGGCCCGCGGTGTCGACGATCAGCACGTCGTGGTAGTGCTTGCGCGCCCAGTCGAGCGCCGCCTCGACGATCGCGACCGGCGCCTGGTCGGGCGACGACGGGAAGAAATCGACGCCGACCTGCGTCGCGAGCGTGGCGCAGCTGCTCGATGGCGGCCGGACGATAGACGTCGGCCGACACGAGCAGCACCTTCTTCTTGTTCTCCTCGCGGATCAGGCGCGCGAGCTTGGCGGCCGTCGTGGTCTTGCCGGCTCCCTGCAGCCCGGCGAGCAGGATCACCGCCGGCGGCTGCGTGGCGAACGAAAGCGGTGCGGCGGCACCGCCCATCAGCGCGGCCAACTCGCGATGCACCACGCCGATCAGGGCCTGGCCGGGCGTCAGCGAACGCGGCGACCTCGGCACCGAGCGCCTTCGCCTTGACCGACGCGATGAATTCGCGCACGACCGGCAGCGCGACGTCGGCCTCGAGCAGCGCCAGCCGCACTTCGCGCAGCGCGTCCTCGATGTTGGCGTCGGTCAGGCGCGCCTGGCCGCGCAGCTCGCGGACGACGCGGGAGAATCGCTGGGTGAGATTGTCGAGCATCGGGATTCGGGAGAGATGTGCGTGACGGCCGTGTCCGCGACGCGCATCGGGTACACTTCCAATGGCCGCGCGACATCGCGCTCGTCTTCTGCATCGCGCGCCGCGACCCCAACCCGTGATTTTACTGCACTTCGCCGTCGCCGCCCTGTATGCCGTCGCCGCGTGGGCCAGCTGGCCGCGCGCGACGGCACCGTCCGCCGCATCGCGCGCGCGGGAACTGGCTGCTGCCGCTGGCGCTCGCCTTCCACGCGCTCGCGCTCTTCCGCGCCATCGTCACGCCCACGGGTCTCGACCTGTCGTTCGCCAACGCGCTGTCGCTCGTCGCCGGGCTGGCCGTGCTGGTCGCGTGGGCCTCCGGGCTGATGCGGACGCTTCCCGGCATGGCCGCCGTCGTGCTGCCCGTGGCCGCGCTGTGCGCGCTGGCGCCGGCCGGCGGCGAAGGTCCGCACCGCTTCGCCAACGCAGACGAACCCTGGGCCGCGGTGCACATCGCCGTCGCGCTGCTCGCCTATGCGCTGTTTGTCGTCGCCGCGCTGCAGGCGCTCGTGCTGACCGGCCTCGAATCGCGCCTGCGGCGGGGCCTGCCCGCGAGTGGCGAGGGCGACGCCCCGCCGCTCCTGATGCTGGAGCGCTTCCTGTTCCGTCTCGTCGCCACGGGCTTCGCGCTGCTGACCGCGACGCTCGTCAGCGGCTTCCTCTTCTCCGAGGAGGTCTTCGGGCGCCCGCTCACGTTCACGCACAAGAACGTGTTTTCGGTGGCCGGCTGGCTGACCTTCGCGGTGCTCCTCTACGGGCGCTGGCGGTACGGCTGGCGCGGCCGGCGCGCGTTGCGCTGGATCCTCGCTCGGAACGCTGCTGCTGGTGCTGGGTTACCTGGGCAGCAAGTTCGTCTCCGAAGTCCTGCTGAAGCGCTGATCCCCGCCGCCATTTGACAGGCGGGCGCCGGCCGAATACTCGACGCCTGCCCTCCGACCGCGCCTCTTGGACGACATCCCACTTTCCACGCTCGGCGTCACACTGGCGTGCTGCTGCTCCTCTCGGCCTTCTTCTCGCTGGCCGAAACGGCGATGATGGCGGTCCAACCGCTATCGGCTGAAGGCATCGCGCGCAGCACGGCGAGCGCGGTGCCAGGCTGGCGCAGGCGCTGCTGGGGCAGATGGACAAGCTGCTGGGCGTGATCCTGCTCGGCAACACGCTGGTCGCCGCGGCCGCCGCCACGCTGACGGCAGTGATCACAAAGCGCCTGTTCGGCGAGGGCGAATTGGCGCTGGCGCTGGGCACGATGGCGATTTCCTTCGCCATCCTGGTGTTCTCGGAAATCACGCCCAAGGTGATCGGCGCGGCGCATGCCGACCGCATCGCGCCGCTCGTGAGCTTCGCGCTGGCGCCGCTGCTCAAGGCGGCCACGCCCATCGTGTGGTTCGTCAACCTGTTCGTGCAGGGCCTGCTTGAAGCTCATGCGCATCCGGCCGGCGAGCGAGACCGGCGCGCAACTGACGCAGGAGGAGCTGCGCTCGCTGGTGCTCGAAGGCAGCCAGTACTTCCGCGGCAAGCACCGCACGATGCTCGCCAACCTGATGGACCTCGAGGCGATCACCGTCGACGACGTGATGACGCCGCGCAACCGCATCCATGCGCTCGACCTGGCGCAGAAGCCGGCGCTGCTGCGGCAGCAGCTCGCGACGTCCTATCACTCGCGGGTCCCGGTCTACGAGGAGACGCTCGACAACATCGTCGGCGTGTTGCCGCTCAAGTCGGTCGTCCACCTGCAGCAGCAGGCGGGCGAGGTGGATGCGGAGCGCCTGCGCCCGCTGGTGCGGCCGCCCTATTTCATTCCCGCCGGCACGCCGCTCCTCACCCAGTTGACGCAGTTCCAGAACGACCGCCAGCGCCTGGGCCTGGTCGTCGACGAATACGGCGAGCTCCAGGGACTGGTGACGATCGAGGACATCGTCGAGGAGATCATCGGCGAGTTCACCACCCAGGCACCGGGCGGCGCCGAGACCTACCGGCGCGAGCCCGACGGCAGCGTGGTCGTGGCCGGCATGGCGCAGCTGCGGACGCTCAACCGCCGGCTGGGAACCCAATTTCCCGCTGGACGGCCCGAAAACGCTGAATGGCCTCATCATCGAACATTTGGGCGACATTCCGGACGCCGGGATCGTCGTTCCGGCTGGACGGCCAGCTGATCGAGATCCTGCAAACGCAGGATCGCGCGGTGAAGGTCGTCAGGCTGCTGCCCCCGTCGGCAAGGGCGCCGCGCCTTTACAAACCCCGGTCGAGCGGGCATCATCGTCCGACTAAGTTTTATGCGAATGGAATAGGGCCGCGCCGGGAGTGTCCGGGCACGCCGATTGCTTGTTCGAAACTCCAGTACCGACGCCGCTACTCGACCGGACCGATCCCGCCCCCACCATGGCCACGCACGCCGCCACGCGCACCATCAGCGGTCTCGCGCGCGCCCTCGCGCAGCACGGCGTCATGTCCGAGTACGAGGCCGAAACGCTGCAGACGCAGGCGCAGGCGCCGGCATCTCCTTCGTCGAACAGGTCTTCTCGGCAAGCGGCTGACCGTCGACGCAACTCGCGGTCTTCGCTTCGCGCACGTTCGGCAATCCGCTGCTCGACCTCGCCAGTTTCGATCTGGACCAGATCCAGAAGGACCTGGTCGACCTCAAGATGGCGCAGACGCGCCGCGTGCTGCCGCTCTTCAAGCGCAACAACAAGCTGTTCGTCGCGATCTCGGATCCTGCCAATCTGCAGGTACTGGACGAGGTCCGGTTCAAGACCAACCTCGTGCCGGAGCCGATCGTCGTCGAGGACGACAAGCTGGTGCAGGCCATCACCAAGCTCGTCGAGTCGACCGGCACGAGCTTCAAGATGAGCAGCAACCTCGAGGACATGGAAGTCGGTCTCGAGGACGAGGCCCCCGGCAGGCCTTCGCCGACGAGGAGTCCACGGACATCGAGGACGCGCCCGTCGTCAAGTACATCCAGAAGCTGCTGGTCGATGCCATCAGCCGGGGCGCGTCCGACATCCATTTCGAGCCGTACGAGAAATTCTTCCGCGTCCGCTACCGCATCGACGGCATCCTGTCGGAAGTCGCGCAGCCGCCGCTGGCGATCAAGGACAAGGTCGCGTCGCGGATCAAGGTGATCAGCCGGCTCGACATCTCCGAAAAGCGCGTGCCGCAGGACGGGCGGATGAAGCTCGTGCTGACGAAGAACAAGACGATCGATTTCCGCGTGTCGACGCTGCCGACGCTCTACGGCGAGAAGATCGTGATGCGGATCCTCGATTCGGCCGGCGTCAAGCTCGGCATCGAGGCGCTGGGCTACGAGCCCGAGCAGCAGGCGCATCTGCTGCACGCGATCGGCCGCCCCTACGGCATGATCCTGGTGACGGGCCCGACCGGCAGCGGCAAGACCGTTTCGCTGTACACGTGCCTCAACATCCTCAACCAGCCCGGCGTCAATATCTCCACCGCCGAGGATCCCGGCGAAATCCAGCTGGCCGGCGTCAACCAGGTCAACGTCAACGACAAGGCCGGCCTCACGTTCGCGGCCGCGCTGAAGTCGTTCCTGCGGCAGGATCCGGACATCATCATGGTCGGCGAAATCCGCGACCTCGAGACCGCCGACATCGCGATCAAGGCGGCGCAGACCGGCCACCTCGTGCTGTCGACGCTGCACACGAACGACGCGCCGACGACGCTGACCCGGCTGCTCAACATGGGCGTGGCGCCGTTCAACATCGCGTCGTCGGTCATCCTGATCACCGCCCAGCGGCTGGGACGCAAGCTGTGCACGCATTGCAAGAAGCCCGAGGACATTCCCGCCGGAGGCGCTGCAGCGCGCCGGATTCCGCGACGAGGATCTCGACGGGTCCTGGCAGCCCTACGGGCCGGTCGGCTGCGACAAGTGCAAGGGCACCGGCTACAAGGGGCGCGTCGGCATCTACCAGGTGCTGCCCATCACGGACGAAATGCGCCAGATCATCATGCGCAACGGCAATTCGATCGACATCGCCGAGCAGGCGCAAAGGAAGGCGTGAAGGACCTGCGCCAGTCGGGCCTGCTCAAGGTGAAGTCCGGCATCACTTCGCTCGAGGAAATCGAGGCGATCACCAACGAGTGACGGGGAATCCCGGCACGCGAGGACAATCATGGCAACCGCAACCGCCCAACGCCGCGACGTCAAGGAATACAGCTACCTCTGGGAGGGCGTCGACCGCAACAACCGCCAGGTGCGCGGGGAGTCGCGGGCCGCCTCCGAAACCGTCGTCACCACCAACCTGCGGCGCCAGGGCGTGCGCGTCATCAAGATCAAGCGCCAGACGTTCCGCGGCGGCGAGAGTATCGGCGAGAAGGACATCACGTTCTTCACGCGCCAGCTGGCGACGATGCTGAAGGCCGGCGTGCCGCTGCTGCAGTCGTTCGAGATCATCGCGCGCGGCCACAGCAATCCGCGCTTTTCGCGTCTCATGATGGACATCAAGAACAAGATCGAGACCGGTTCGTCGATGTCGCAGGCGTTTCGCGAGCATCCCAAGTATTTCGACCCGCTCTACTGCAACCTGGTGGCCGCCGGCGAGACCTCCGGCATGCTCGACGCGATCCTCGATCGCCTCGCGACCTACAAGGAAAAGATGCTCGCCATCAAGGCCAAGATCAAGTCGGCGCTGTTCTACCCGATCTCGGTCATCACCGTCGCCATCGTCGTCGTCTGGGTCATCATGGTGTGGGTCGTCCCGTCGTTCAAGACAGGTGTTCTCGAGCTTCGGCGCGGACCTGCCGGCGCCGACGCTGATCGTGATCGCGATGTCGGAGTTCGTCGTCGCATGGTGGTGGCTCGCGTTCATCGTGCTCGTCGGCACGATCTTCGGCTTCATCTTCATGCTGAAGCGCTCCGCGGCGTTTCGCTTCGCGTTCGACCAGCGTCATCCTGCGCTTCCCGATCATCGGCCCGATCCTGCGCAAGGCGACGATCGCGCGCTGGACGCGCACGCTGCAGACGATGTTCGCGGCCGGCGTGCCGCTGGTCGAATCGCTCGATGCCGTGGCCGGCGCGTCCGGCAACGCCGTCTATGCGGCCGCTACCAAGAAGATCCAGACCGAGGTCAGCACCGGCACGAGCCTCACCAACGCCATGGGCAATACCGGCCTGTTCCCGACGATGGTGCTGCAGATGACGCAGATCGGCGAGGAGTCCGGTTCGCTCGACAACATGCTGGGCAAGATCGCCGACTTCTTCGAACGCGAAGTCGACGACGCCGTCGCGGCGCTGTCGAGCCTGCTCGAGCCGATCATCATCGTGTTCCTGGGCGTCGTGATCGGCGGCCTGGTCATCGCGATGTACCTGCCGATCTTCAAGCTCGGTTCCGTCGTCTGACTGCGCGGTCACCGCGCCCGGATGCCGTACTTCCTCCTCGATCCGGTGGCGGCGACGATCGTCGCCACCGTCGTCGGGCTTTGCGTCGGCAGCTTCCTCAACGTCGTGATCCATCGCCTGCCGCGCATGCTGGAGCGCGGCTGGCAGGCGGAGTGCGCCGAGCTGCGCGGCGAGACGGCGCCCGAAGCGCCGCGCTACAACCTCGTCGTGCCGCGTTCGACATGCCCGTCGTGCGGGCACGCCATCTCGGCGCTCGAGAACATCCCGGTGCTGTCGTGGCTCGCGCTGCGCGGCAAGTGCTCGGCCTGCCACGCGGCGATATCGGCGCGCTATCCCGTCCGTCGAGATCCTGGGCGGCGTGCTCGCGGCGTGCGCGATCCTGCGCTTCGGCCCCGACTGGCAGGGCTGTCGCCGCCTGCGGGTTCCTGTGGACGCTGCTGGCACTGACGTTCATCGACTTCGACACGCAGCTCCTGCCGGACGATCTCACGCTGCCGCTCGTCTGGGCCGGGCTCGCCGTCAATGTCACCGGCCTGTTCGTGCCGCTGCGCGACGCCGTCATCGGCGCCATCGCAGGCTATCTTTCGCTGTGGACGATCTATTGGCTGTTCAAGCTGATCCGCGGCAAGGAAGGCATGGGTTACGGGGATTTCAAGCTTCTGGCGGCACTCGGCGCATGGCTCGGCTGGCAGGTCCTTCCGATGATCGTGCTCCTGTCGTCGGTCGTCGGCGCGTTCATCGGCATGAGCCTCGTCGTCTTGAAGGGGCGCGACCACAACATTCCGCTCGCGTTCGGGCCCTATCTCGCGATCGCCGGCGGCATCGCGCTGTTCTTCGGGCGCACGATGTCACGCCTCGTTCTTCCCCGGATGAATCGCGCCGTTCGTCGTCGGCCTCACCGGCGGAATCGGCAGCGGCAAGTCGGTGGTGGGACGCGCCTTCGCGCGCTCGGGGCGTCGAGATCGCCGACGCCGACGAGGCCGCGCACGCGGTCAGCGCCAGGGGCGCCGCGGGCCATGCGCTGGTGGTGGCGGCATTCGGGCCGGGGCCGTCGGCAAGGACGGCGAACTCGACCGGGCGTGGCTGCGGCACCGCGTCTTCGCCGATCCCGCATGCCCGCGCGCGCCTCGAGTCGATCCTCCATCCGCTGATCACGAATGGCTCGACCGCGCCGTCGCGGGCTGGCGCGGACCCTACGGCATCCTGTCTGGTGCCGCTGCTTCTGGAGCGCGGCGGGGTCAAGGGCCGCGTCGCCCGCGTGCTGGTCGTCGATTGTCCCGAGGACGAACAGGTGCGGCGCGTGGTCGCGCGCAGCGGCCTCACGCCCGACGGAAGTCCGCGCGATCATGGCCACGCAGTTGTCCCGCGCCGCGCGGCTCGCGCGGCTGACGACGTGATCGACAACGGCGGCGCGATCGGCCGCCATCGCGCCCCAGGTGGCACGCCTCCACGCGTTCTACCGCGAATGCGCGGCGCGCCACCGCGGCCGGCGCGCCAGCCGGCACTTGAATCCTCGCAGAATGGCGCGCAGCAGTCCAATGGCCCGCATGTGATCCGCTACGAACATCCGCTCAACGAACGCGTCCGCACGCTGATGCGGCTGGAGGACCTGTTCGCGCGGGTCGGCTACTTCGCGGCGCAGGACGCCGCACTGGATCATCACTCGGCGCTGCTCGCGCTGTTCGAGATCACGGAGGTCGCCGCGCGCGCCGACCTCAAGACGGACATCCTGCAGGAGCTGGAGAGGCAGAAGCAGATGCTGGCGCCGCTTGCGGAACAATCCGCAGATCGAGCAGAGCGCGCTCGAGGAGCTGCTCGCGCAGATCGAGCAGATCAGCGGACAGACTGCTCGCGCAGGCGGGCAAGGTCGGTGCACACCTGCGCGAGAACGAATGGCTGATGGCGATCAAGCAGCGGACCGCCATTCCCGGCGGCGTGTGCGAGTTCGACCTGCCGGCCTACCACTGGTGGCTGCATCAGGACCCGGCCCGCGGCGCAACGACCTCGCCGGATGGATCGAGCCGTTCGAATCGATCCGCACGGGTTCGGAGATTGTGCTGAAGCTCCTGCGCGACAACGGCCGCGCCAGCCGGCACACCGCGTATCGCGGCGTCTTCCAGCTGATGCTGACGACGACCAAGGTCGCGCAGCTGCTGCGCCTCACGGTCGCGCACGATCTCGCCTGCGTGCCCGGAGATCAGCGCCAACAAGTACGCGCTCAACATCCGCTTCCTCGGCGTCACCGGCATGGACCGCGGCAGCGTGTTCGACCGCGACGTCGAATTCGAGCTGATGTTCTGCAATCTCTGACGTAGATTTTGGCGTGCCGCTGCCCGCCCTTCGCTCCGCTCCCTCTGTAGGGGCTACCAGATGCGATTCCCGAACACCCCGACGCAGCCAGCGGATCTTGCCAACGCGCATGCCGCAATGGCCGACTACGATCGGCGCATCCACGCCGAGCAGCGATTCTTCAGCGGTTGCCAGGACCTCCACGCGCTGCCGCCCATCTACGGCTATTGGTCAGACACATTCCTGCGTCCACAGTTGGAGACATTCGGCTTCAGTCATCCGGAAACGATGTTCGCCGGCTACTTTCAGCGTGCCGCCGCCGCAAGCGGGGCGCCAATCCCACGCTTTGCAAGCCTGGGAAGTGGCAACTGTGAAACCGAGATACGCATAGCCCAGATGCTGATCAAGTGGGGCGTGAAAGAGTTCACGATCGAATGCCTCGAAATGAACGAGGGCCTGATTGCCGATGGCGCAAAGCGCGTCGAGGACGCCGGGATTGCCGCTTTCGTCCATCCCGTCAAAGGCGACTTCAATCGTTGGGCGCCCAAGGAACCCTATGACGGCGTCCTTGCCAATAGTTCTCTGCACCACGTTTCGGACTTGGAACACCTTTTTGGCGCGATCCAACAGGGGCTCAAACCCAGCGGGACCTTCGTCACTTCGGACACGATCGGCCGAAACGGACACATGCGGTGGCCCGAGGCGCTTTCGATCGTCCAGGAATTCTGGCGCGAACTTCCCCACGCAAAGCGATATAACCACCTGTTGCGGCGGCACGAACATGAATTCGACAACTGGGATTGCTCAACGGAGGGGTTCGAAGGGATTCGCGCGCAGGACATCTTGCCTTTGTTGATTGCGTACTTCGAGTTCGACTTGTTCCTGCCGTTTGCCAATGTGATAGATCCGTTCATCGACCGCCCCTTTGGACCCAACTTCGACATCGAAGATGCGGGAGATCTCCGACTTATCGACCGGATCCACACGAGAGACGAGGCCGAGATACTGAGCGGCGCGATCAAGCCGACGCACATGCTCGCTGCGATGTGTTTCGGACGACCGGGACGCAATATCACGCTGAACGGACTGACGCCGGAGTTCTCCGTGCGTTCACCTGTTCGGGCCCCGCAGCGATCGTTGGCGGCTGATGCGCGGACCCTTGCAGATGGCACGTCCGGCAAGGGATCCGAGGCTTGGACAATCCAGACCAACTATTCCGACTTGTGGTGGAATCCCGCTGAATCCGGCTGGGGGATCAGCATTCACCACCACGCCAGCAATGCACTCGTCGCGTGTTGGCTGGTGTATGGCACGGACGGTGAACCACGCTGGTTTCTCATCGAACCGGGAGAGTGGATAGACGCCAAGACCTTTCGTGGCGTTATCTACCAAAGCACCGGGCCCGATTGGAGGGACCCGTTCGAGACGGCGAGGGTGGAACTTCGCGAGGCCGGCTCAGGCGTATTGACGTTTGACGGGCCGGCAAGTGGAACGTTTTCTTTCACGATCGACGGCGTCAACGGGAGCAAGACGATCTCGCGTATGTCGTTTTGACGCGGCGTGGGCTGTCCCTAGGCGCGCGCAACATGCAGCGGATGCCCGAGGGCACGGAGTGCGGCTTCCTGCATCGCTTCGCCGAGCGTCGGGTGTGCGTGAATGATGCCCGCGGTGTCCTCGAGCCGCTCGCCCATTTCAATCGAGTGGCAGAATGCCGCGCTCAGCTCGGACACACCGTGGCCCACCGCCTGCCAGCCGACGATCATGTGGTTGTCACGACGCGCGACCACCCGCACGAAGCCGGCGCTCGATTCCAGTGTCATCGCGCGTCCGTTGGCCGACAGGGGAAAGATCGCGCTGATGCAGTCCAGGCCGTCTTGCGCCGCGTCGGGTGGCGTCCGGCCAACGACAACGACCTCGGGGTCGGTGAAACACACAGCGGGAATCGCGGAAGGCATGTAGTGCCGGCGTTGGCCAGCGATGACCTCGGCCACCATTTCACCCTGTGCCATCGCGCGATGAGCGAGCATCGGCTCGCCCGTCAGGTCGCCGATCGCCCAGACGCTGCGCATCGACGTGCGGCATTGGTCGTCGACGCGCACGGCGCGGCCGTCCATGTCGAGCATCAGCGTCTCCAATCCCCAGCCATCGGTGCGCGGGTGTCGTCCGACCGCGACCAGGACCTGGTCGGCCGGCAACGCGGCCTCTTCGCCTTGCGCGTCGCGGATGCGCACCGCATCCCCGCTCGCGCTAAGGCCTTGCACCGTGCAGCCCAAATGCAGGTGCACACCGATCCGTCGCAGCGAAGCGGCCACCGGCTTCGTCAGGTCGTCGTCATAGGCTGGCAGCACTCGCTGCAACGCCTCGACCACCGTCACTTCGGTCCCCAGCTTGCGATAGGCCATGCCGAGTTCCAGCCCGATGTAGCCGGCACCCACGACGACCAGGCGCTTGGGCAATACAGTCGGCGCCAAGGCTTCCGTCGACGAGATAACGCGCCCGCCGAAAGGCATAGCCGGTAGCGCCACCGCCTGCGAGCCTGGCGCGAGCAGCATATGTTTGCAGACGATGCGCAACGCGCCCTGCCCGGTCGACACTTCCACCGACTTGCCGTCGACGATGCGGGCCCAGCCGCTGACGACCTGCACGCCGTTCTTCTTGAGCAGCGTGGCGACACCGCCGGTAAGCCTGGCGACGATGCCGTCCTTCCACCGCACCGTATGCGCAATGTCGATTCGCGGTGACTCGACGCGGATGCCGAGCGGCGAATCGTGCGCGAATTGGCCGGCCCTTTCGAACTGATCGGCGGCGTGGATCAGGGCCTTCGACGGAATGCAGCCGATGTTGAGGCAGGTGCCACCGACGTTGTCGCCTTCGACGAGCGTGGTGGCGATGCCGAGTTGCGCGGCACGGATCGCCGCGACATAGCCGCCGGGCCCGCCGCCGATGACGAGCAGTGTGGTCGATAGCGTTTCCATCGGCTACTCCACGAACAGGGTTGCCGGGCATTCCAGCAGGCCGCGCACCGCCTGCACGAAACCGGCCGCTATTGCACCGTCGACCACGCGGTGATCGAAGGACGACGACAGGTTCATCATCAGCCGTGGGACGACCGCGCCGCCGCGGATCATTGGCCGCTCGACAATGCGGTTGACGCCGACGATCGCCACTTCCGGGTGGTTGATCACCGGCGTCGTGACGATGCCGCCGAGCGCGCCCAGACTGGTGATGGTGATGGTCGAGCCGCCGAGCTCCTCGCGCGTTGCCTTTGCGGAGCGTGCCGCCTCGGCGAGCCGGGCGATCTCCCCCGCGGTGGACCACAGGTCGCGCGCTTCCGCGTGGCGCAACACCGGGACCATCAATCCGCCATCGGTCTGCGTGGCGATGCCGACGTGCACGGCGCCGTAGCGGGTGACAACGCCTGCGTCGTCGTCGAAGCGCGCGTTGACCTGCGGAAATTCTCGTACTGCCAGCACGATCGCGCGGGCCAGCAGCGGAAGCAGCGTGAGGCGGCCCCGCTCGGCGCCCCATTTCGTGTTGAGCCGCGCGCGCAGCGCCTCCAGTTCCGTGACGTCGAGTTCTTCGACGTAGGTGAAGTGCGGTATGCGGCGCTTGGCCTCCTGCATCTTCTGCGCGATCTTGCGGCGCAGTCCGATCACGGGAGTTTGCTCTTCGTCGGTCCGCTCCGCGTAGCGCAAACCAGCCTTTGCCGCACCCGTGCCGGAGCCCGGGCGGCGCGCGGCCGATGTTCTCAAAAAAGCGTCAAGGTCGTCGTGCGTGATGCGGCCTGCCGTTCCGCTGCCCGGAACGAATTGCAATTCGATGCCCAGATCCCACGCACGGCGGCGCACGGCCGGCGACGCGACGGGTTTGTCGCCGGATTGGCGCGTTGCCTGCGTGACGGGCGCGGGCGCGGCTTCGTGCGACAGGGGAACCGCGGTTTTCGCGGTGGGCGTTGGCGGCGCTGGTTTTGCGGGCGCCACGGGCGCTGCTGTTTTTGCGGACGCCGTGGGCGCTTCTGGTTTTGGGGACGCCGCGGGCGCTGCCGGCTTGGTGATCGCAGCCGGCGCGTCCTTCACATTGCCGGCGCCGGCGACTTCGATGCGAATCAGCTCGCTCCCGACCGCCAGCACCTGGCCGATCTCGCCGCCCAGCGCGAGCACCTTCCCGACCACCGGCGAGGGAATCTCCACCGTTGCCTTGTCCGTCATCACGTCCGCGAGCACCTGGTCCTCGATCACCGCATCGCCCGGTTTGACGTGCCATTCCACGAGCTCCACTTCGGCGATGCCTTCGCCGATGTCCGGCATCTTGATTACATGCACGCCCATCATGCCTCCCGCAGGGCCGTCCCAAGGGAGGCATGCGCCCCCTGTGGGGGCAGTGCAGCGGCGCAGCCGCAAACGTGGGGGTCGTTCAATGCCTCCCGCAGGGCCGTCATGATTTTTCCATCGCGCGCCTGAATGCGGTGGCTACCTGTGCGGGGCCGGGGAAATAGGCCCATTCCTGCGCATGCGGATAGGGCGTGTCCCAGCCGGCCACGCGTTCGATCGGCGCTTCGAGATGGTAGAAGCAGTGCTCCTGCATCAATGCTGTCAGCTCGGCACCGAAACCGCTTGTGCGCGTGGCCTCGTGCACGACGACGCACCGCCCGGTCTTCTTGACCGAATTGACGAGCGTGTCGAGGTCCAGCGGCCAGATGCTGCGCAGGTCGATGATCTCGGCGTCGATGCCGGTCTCGAGCGCCGCGGCCTCCGATACGAACACCATCGTGCCGTAGGCGATCACCGTCAGTTCGCTGCCGGGGCGAAATATCGCAGCCGATTCCAGCGGCACCGTGTAGTAGCCTTCGGGCACTTCTCCCAGCGGGTGCTTGGACCACGGCACCACCGGCTTGTCGTGGTGGCCGTCGAATGGACCGTTGTAGAGGCGCTTGGGTTCGAGAAAGATGACCGGGTCGTCGCACTCGATCGATGCGATCAGCAGCCCCTTCGCGTCGTACGGGTTGGACGGCATCACCGTGCGCAGGCCGCAGACATGCGTGAATAGCGCCTCCGGGCTCTGGCTGTGCGTCTGTCCGCCGTAGATGCCGCCGCCGCAGGGCATGCGGATGGTGATCGGCGCCGTGAAATCGCCTGCCGATCGGTAGCGCAAACGCGCCGCCTCGGAGACGATTTGGTCGGACGCCGGATAGAAGTAATCGGCGAACTGGATCTCGACCACCGGGCGCAGGCCGTAGGCGCCCATGCCGACGGCCGTGCCGACGATGCCACCTTCGGAGATCGGCGCGTCGAAAACGCGCGATTTGCCGTACTTCGCCTGCAGGCCCTCGGTGCAGCGGAACACGCCGCCGAAGTAGCCCACATCCTGTCCGTACACGACGACGTTGGGATCGCGTTCGAGCATCACGTCCATCGCCGAGCGCAGCGCCTGGATCATCGTCATCGTTGCCTTGCGCGTGCTCATGGCCGTCTTGGAGGTTTCGGTTGTCGTGGCCATGCTCAGAATCCGAGTTGTTGGCGTTGACGGCGCAGATGCGCGGGCATGTCCTTGTATACGTCGTCGAACATTTCCGCCGCGCTGCGCATGTGGCCGTCGGCCAGCGTGCCGTAGCTTTCGGCTTCCTTCTGGGCGGCAGCCACCTGTGCTTCGAGTTCTTTCTGCGCAGCGTCGTGTTCCTGCTCGGACCACGCGCCAATCGCGATCAGATGTTGCTTGAGCCGCGCGATCGGGTCTCCGAGCGGAAAGTGCGCCCAATCGTCGGACGGCCGGTATTTGGACGGATCGTCCGAGGTCGAGTGTGGCCCGGCGCGATAGGTCACCCATTCGATCAACGTCGGCCCCAGGTTGCTGCGAGCGCGCTCGGCTGCCCACTGCGATGCCGCACAGACCGCAAGAAAGTCGTTGCCGTCGACCCGCAGCGACGCGATACCGCAGCCCACGCCACGCGCCGCGAACGTGGTGCCTTCGCCTCCGGCGATGGCCTGGAACGTCGAGATGGCCCATTGGTTGTTGACCACGTTCAGAACGACCGGCGCGCGGTACACATGGGCGAATGTCAGCGCGGTGTCGAAATCGGCCTCGGCGGTGGCGCCGTCGCCGATCCACGCTGACGCGATCTTGGTGTCGCCCTTGATTGCCGATGCCATTGCCCAGCCCACCGCCTGGATGAACTGCGTCGCCAGGTTGCCGCTGACGCTGAAGAACCCCGCGCGCTTGTACGAATACATCACAGGCAGTTGCCGGCCTTTCAACGGGTCGTGCTCGTTGGACAGCAATTGGCAAATCATCTCGACCATGTCTACGTCGTCGCGCGCCAACAGCAGGCCCTGCTGGCGGTAAGTCGGAAAGCACATGTCGCCGGGTTCGAGCGCCAGCGCGTGCGCGATGGCGATCGCCTCTTCGCCTAGGCATTGCATATAGAACGACATCTTTTTCTGCCGCTGTGCGATCAACATGCGGGCGTCGAAGATACGCGTCTTCATCATTGCGCGGAGGCCGCGGCGCAGCATTTGCGGGTCGGTTTGCATGGCCCAGGGCCCGACGGCGCGGCCCTCGCCGTCCAGCACGCGCACCAGCGCGTAGGCGAGGTCGCTCGTATCGACGGACTGGGTATCTATGGGAGGGCGCCGCACCTCGCCGGCCGGCGACAGGTGCAGATAGGAAAAATCGGTATGACGTCCGGGCCGCCCCGTGGGCTCGGGCACATGCAGTCGAAGAGGCTGGTGCTGGTTCATGACATCCTCCTAGGAGCATTCTGCACCGGTTCCGCTAGCCCGGTTTCATTTTGGGAGCCGGCCGCCGTGACGCCGCCCCGATTCCCCACGTCGATGCTGCCGTAGCGCTGCGCGAAGCACGCCGGCAACGGCCTGTCGCCCGGCATCGCGAGCCAGAGGCGCAGCATGTGCCGACGGCGGTTCTGGTCCGGCCAGTCGACGAAACTCGTGCGGTCGTGCAGCAGGCTGTGGTTGTAGACGAACTGCATGTCGCCGGGCACGAGCCGCATGCTGAAGTGCAGCCGCGGATCGTTGGCCAGCGTGTCAAAGTGATCGAGCGCTTCGACGTGCTTGGCCGTCAATCGCGGCGCTTCGGAAAAGCGCTGCGCCGAATCGATGTACTGGCGCTGATACATCACGGTCAGGAATCCCGCGTGCCAACTGAAGACGGGAATGCTGAAGAACGGCTTCTGGCCCGGCGGAACCTCGCCGCGCCGGTCGGTGGCGATGTCCTCGAACATGCAGGGCAGCAGGTCGGGCCGATCGCGGCGGAACACGTTGTAGATGGTCACCGCGCTCACCAGCAGAGAATCGCCTCCTTCGCGGGCCTCGTTCACGCACAGCAACCCCACGACATCCGCCGAGTCCGTGTGGAATGTCTGGCGCTCGCTTGTCTGATAGATGCGGATGTTGGGATCGCGGCTGTCGGCGCCGATGTCCTTGACGTGTCCCAGCAGGTGACCGTCCGCGTTTTGCGACCGCGCGCGGCCGAGGTGGGCGCCGATGCCGACGAACATCGTGGACGCCAATTCGATGCCGATCCGATCGACCGGGATTCCGCGTATCACCTCGAATCCGACGCCGTGAATCAGCGTGTCGCCCATCGCGGCCAGTTTCGGCTGCAGTGTAGGCAACGCGAAGTCCTCGCGCCTCATCTGCGCAAGATCACCGGATCGGGCCCGGTAAGCGCGCGCGGCAGTTTCCAACTCCGCAGTTTCCCCCGGAGACAACTGCCATCGCCAGGTGTCGGGTACGTCGCGCATCTGCGCGCCGACCCATGCCGCGGGAATGTCGACGTGCGCAGGCAGGGTGGACGGAAGATTCACGATTCAGCCGGATGGCCGGACAACACGGCCCGGCCAAAATGATGTTGCGTTTGGTACATTATGCACGCCGCTTTGTCGGCGCCCCGCTCGCCCGCAGAGAGCCCCATGCCCAAGGAAAAGCCCCTCACGGTCGCATGCCCCAAGTGCGGAACGCCCGTCGTGTGGACCGCCGCGTCGAAATGGCGGCCGTTCTGTTCGGAACGCTGCCGCACGATCGACCAGGGCGCCTGGGCCAGCGAATCGTATCGCGTGCCTACCGTCGACCCGCCCGACGCTTTCGACGCGGAGCCGCCGGACGAGGAACCTGGTTCCTAGATCGGCGGCCATGCCGCGCGGCGCAACGCAACGCCGTGCGCGCCGTGAGCGATCGCCCGGTCCAGGTCGCCATGGTCGAGCCCGCCCAGCGCGTACACCGGCAGTCGCGCGCCCGCCACCGCCGCCGCGAAGCCGTCCCAGCCGAGCGGCACCGCCTGCGGGATGCGAAGGTGTCGGCGCCACCGTGCCAAGCAACGCGAAATCGAGATCGAGCGCCGCGGCGCGCGTGAGGTCGTCGCGCGTGTGACAGGACGCCGCGACCATGAGGCCCGACGGCCGCTGCGATGCCCGCGCCAGCGTCTCGGACGTCCAGTGCACGCCGTCGCACTCAAGTCGGCGCGCGTCGTCGGCCGTTCCGTTCAGCAGGACCTTGGCGCCGAAGCGATGCGCGAGCGGCACCAGCCGCACGCGCGAACGCGTCGCGGCGCGCAACCGGCCAATCCTTCTCGCGCAGCTGGATCAAGCGTCAGGCCGCCGCGAGCGCGCGTTCGGCGCGCGCGAGAAACGCGTCCTCGCCGATGTCGCCCGCGCACGTGATGCCGTAGACGGGCGGCAGCGCGAGCGCCGCGAGAATCCGCGTGTTGGCCGGCAAGCAGCGGCGCGACCGTGTAGCTTCCCGGCGCCTGCCACGCGAAGGCCTGACCATCGTGGCCGACGAGTTCGCCGTCCCACTCGAACACGCGGAAGAAATGCAGCTCGACGTGCGCGTGCGGATAGACGAATTCCTGGATGAACCACGGCGCGGCGCGGCGAATCGCGATGCCCAGTTCCTCGCGCAATTCGCGCGTCAGCGCTTCGCGCGGCGTTTCGCCGGGCTCGAACTTGCCGCCGGGAAACTCCCAGTAGCCGGCATAGGGCTTGCCCGGCGGGACGCTGCGCGAGCAGCACCGCGCCGTCCGCGCGCAGCAGCACGGCCGCCGCGACGCGAACGAGTCGCCGCTCAACGCTTCGCCGGAAGGGCAGGTGGTCGCCGGCGTAGTTCTTCGCGAATTGCCAGGCCACGCGGCCGCTGCGCGAGCCGCGCGAGAGCGCCCACTGCAGCGCTTCCTTGGTGCGCGCCTGCGCGTCGCGCGCGCTTCCCGGCGACTTGACGCCGAAGTGCGCGAGCCAGCCGGCGACGGCCGCGAGGTAGTCGTCCTGGCCGAACGGATAGAACGAGATCCACAGCCCGAAGCGTTCGGACAGCGAGATCTTTTCCTCGACCGACTCGCCCGGATGCACTTCGTCGCCGACGTGCCTCGTCTCGAGGTTCTCGCTGAAGTACTCGGGCAGCATGTGGCGGCGGTTCGACGTCGCGTAGATCAGCACGTTGGACGCGCCGCCGGCGATCGAGCCGTCGAGCATCACCTTCAACGCGCGATAGCCCGAGTCGCCGGCGTCGAACGTGAGGTCGTCGCAGAAGACGATGAAGCGCTCGGGGCGGTTGGCGACGCGGTCGGCGATGTCCGGAAGGTCGATCAAGTCGCCCTTCTCGACTTCGATGAGGCGCAGGCCGCGCGCCGGCATACTTCGCCAGCATCGCCTTGACCAGCGACGACTTGCCGGTGCCGCGCGAGCCCGTCAGCAGCACGTTGTTGGCCGGCAGCCCGGCGACGAAATGCTTCGTGTTGCGGTCGATCGCGCGCTTCTGCTCGTCGACGGCGACGAGATCGTCGAGCCGGATCACGTGCGGATGCGCGACGCCCTGCAGCGCAGCTGCGTCCGCCCTTGCTTGCGCCAGCGCGCGGCGGTGACCTTCTTCCAGTCCGGGTCGGGCACCACGGGCGGCAGCAGCGCCTCGACGCGTGCGAGCAGGTCTTCGGCGCGCGCGATCAGTGCCGGCGAGTTCGTCCTGCGTCATGTCAGGAACGGTAGTCCGCGTTGATGGAGACGTAGTCGTGCGAGAAATCGCACGTCCACACGGTGGCCGCGGCGTTGCCGCGCCCGAGATCCACGCGGACGCCGATCTCCTCCTGCTTCATCACGCGCTGGCCGTCTTCCTCGCGGTAGGTTGCCGCGCGGCCGCCATGGTCGACGACCAGCACGTCGTCCAGCCAGAACGAGATGCCCGCCGGTGTCGGTGTCCGGCGCCGCGGTGTTGCCGATCGCGCACACGATGCGCCCCAGGTTCGGGTCGGAGGCGAAGAACGCCGTCTTCACGAGCGGCGAGTGCGCGATGCCGAACGCGATCCGCTTGCACTCGGCGACGGACTTGCCGCCTTCGACGCGGATCGCGATGAACTTGGTGGCGCCTTCGCCGTCGCGGACGATCGCCTGGGCCAGCGCGACGGCGACTTCCTCGATCGCCGCGCGGAGGGCGCGAGGCGCGCGTCGCCGACAGTGGTTGATCGGGGCGATGCGACGCCTTGCCCGTCGCCGCAATGACGAAACTGTCGTTCGTGGATGTGTCGCCGTCGACCGTCGCGCCGTTGAACGACACGTCGGCGACTTCGCGGGCGATCTGCGACAAAAGCGCCGGCCGCGATCGGCGCGTCGGTCGCGATGAACGAGAGCATCGTCGCCATGTCCGGGTGGATCATTCCCGCACCCTTCGCGATCCCGGTGACGGTGACGGGCACGCCGTCGACGATGACGCGGCGCGACGCCGCCTTGGGCACGGTGTCCGTCGTCATGATGGCGCTCGCCGCGGCAAACCAGCCGTCAGCGCGCGCGGCCGCCCGCGCCGCGGGCAATCCCCGGATGATCTTGTCCGTCGGCAGCGGTTCCATGATGACGCCGGTCGAGAACGGCAGCACCTCTTCCGGTGCGCAGTCGATGAGCTGCGCAACCGCGACGCATTCGGCGCGCGCATCGGCTAAGCCGCGCTCGCCGGTCCCCGCGTTCGCATTGCCGGCATTGACGACGAGCGCACGGAAGTCGCCACCCGCCGCGTGCTGCCGCGCCAGGTGCTCGCGGCACACGGTAACGGGCGCCGCGCAGAAGCGATTCTGCGTGAATACGCCGGCCGCCACCGTGCCGCGGTCGCAGAGGACGAGCAGGACGTCGTCGCGCGTCCAGTTCTTGATCGACGCCGCCGTCGCGCCCAGCACGATTCCCGGCACGGGCAACAGCGCGCTGGCGGCGGGAGGCGTGTAGTTGACGGGCATCGCGAACGCTCGAGGAGGCAAGAAAAAAGGGCTGCCGAATTCTACCGCAGCCCTTGTTCCCTCCCGTGACGAGAGGATCCCCTAGATCCGCCCGTGGCAGTGCTTGTATTTCTTGCCCGAGCCGCAAGGGCACAGGTCGTTGCGGCCGACCTTCTCGCCGGCGCGGGTGAACGGCGGGGGCGCCAGCGCGACATCGCCGCCGTCGGGCGCCGCCGCGAGCGCCTCGTCGTATCCGGCATGGTGGTACTTGACGTTGGAAACGGTCTCCGGCTCCTCGACGGCCTGCACGTCCTGCTCGGTGCGGACGGTCACCGTGAGCACGACCTTCACGACATCCTGCTTGATACGGTCGAGCATGTCCGAGAAGAGTTCGAAGGCCTCGCGCTTGTATTCCTGCTTTGGGTTCTTCTGCGCATAGCCACGCAGGTGAATGCCCTGGCGCAGGTGATCGAGCGCCGCCAGGTGGTCGCGCCAATGATGATCGAGCGTCTGCAGCATCAGGCTGCGCTCGAACTGGCGCATGAGCTCGGGGCCAACGCTCGCTTCGCGCTCGCGCCACGCGGCCTCGGCCTTGTCGACGATTCGCTCGCGCAGCGTTTCGTCGGTGAGTTCGGCGTCGTCCTTCATCCACTGGGCGACCGGCGCGTCGATCTGATAGTCGCTGGCCAGCACGCCGGTCAGCGCCGGAATGTCCCATTGCTCCTCGACCGACTCCGGCGGAACGTGCAGCTTGACCGTATCCTCCACCTGGCCGCGGACCATGTTGCGGATCGTGTCGGCGACATCGTCGCCTTCCAGCAACTCATTGCGCTGCTGGTAGATGACGCGGCGCTGGTCGTTGGCCACGTCGTCGTATTCCAGCAGTTGCTTGCGGATGTCGAAGTTGCGCGACTCGACGCGGTTCTGCGCCTTGGCGATCGAGCGGTTGACGATCGGATGCTCGATGGGCTCGCCCTCGGGCATCTTGAGCTTCTGCATGATCATGCCGAGGCGTTCGCCGCCGAAGATGCGCAGCAGCGGGTCCTCGAGCGACAGGTAGAAGCGCGAACTGCCGGGGTCGCCTTGCCGTCCGGCGCGCCCGCGCAGCTGGTTGTCGATGCGGCGCGACTCGTGGCGCTCGGTGCCCACGATGTGCAGACCGCCTGCCTTGACCACGGCGTTGTGGCGAACCTGCCAGTCGGCGCGCATCTTCTCGATCTCGCGCTCCTTCTCCTCCGGCAGCAGCGTCTCGTCATCGCGCAACTTGAGGATCAGCGGCTCGAGCGTGCCGCCCAGCACGATGTCGGTGCCGCGGCCCGCCATGTTCGTGGCGATCGTGATGGCGCCCGTCTTGCCGGCCTGCGCGATGATCTCGGCCTCGCGCGCATGTTGCTTGGCGTTCAGCACCTGGTGCGGAAGCTTTTCCTTTTCCAGGAATGTCGACAGCAGCTCGGAATTCTCGATCGACGTGGTTCCGACCAGCACCGGCTGGCCGCGCGCGAAGCAGTCCTTGATGTCGCCTAAGACCGCGTCGACCTTTTCCTGGAACGTGCGGAAGACCAGGTCGTTCTCGTCCTTGCGCACCATCGGCCATGTGCGTCGGAATGACGACCGTCTCCAGGTGATAGATCTGCTGGAACTCGAAGGCCTCCGTGTCGGCCGTGCCGGTCATGCCGGCCAGCTTGCCGTACATGCGGAAATAGTTCTGGAACGTGATCGAGGCCAGCGTCTGGTTCTCGCGCTGGATGTTCACGCCTTCCTTGGCCTCGACGGCCTGGTGCAGCCCGTCGGACCAGCGGCGTCCCGTCATCATGCGGCCGGTGAACTCGTCGACGATCACGACCTCGCCGTTTTGCACGACGTAGTGCTGGTCGCGGTGGAACAGCGAGTGCGCGCGCAGCGCCGCGTACAGGTGGTGCACCAGCGATATGTTGTGCGCGTCGTACAGGCTGGAGCCGGCGGGAATGAGGCCGGCCCGCGACAGTATGCCTTCGGTGTGCTCATGGCCGGCCTCGGACAGGAGCACCGTGTGCGCCTTCTCGTCGACCCAGAAGTCACCCGGCCCGTTTTCCTCCTTCTGCCGCGCGAGCTGCGGCACCAGCTCGTTCAGCCGGTAGTACATGTCGATGTTGTCGTCGGCCTGGCCCGAGATGATGAGCGGCGTGCGCGCCTCGTCGATAAGGATCGAGTCCACCTCGTCGACGATCGCGTAGTTCAGCCCGCGCTGCACGCGCTCCGGGGGCGCGAACACCATGTTGTCGCGCAGGTAGTCGAAGCCATATTCGTTGTTGGTGCCGTACGTGATGTCGGCGCTGTAGGCAACCTGCTTTTCCGCATGCGGCATTTGCGACAGGTTGACGCCGACGGTCAGCCCCAGGAACTTGTAGATGCGCCCCATCCAGTCGGCGTCGCGCTGCGCCAGGTAGTCGTTGACGGTGACGACGTGCACGCCTTTGCCGGTCAACGCATTGAGGTAGGCCGGCAGCGTCGCGACGAGCGTCTTGCCCTCGCCCGTGCGCATTTCGGCGATCTTGCCGTAGTGGAGCGCCATGCCGCCGATCAACTGGACGTCGAAATGGCGCATCGAGAGAGCGCGCTTGCCGGCCTCGCGGACGACCGCAAAGGCCTCGGGAAGCACGGCGTCCAACTCCTCGCCGTTGGCGACGCGCGCCTTGAGTTCCGTGGTCTTGGCCTTGAGCGCCTCATCCGACAGCGCGGCGATCGCGGGCTCGAGCGCGTTGATCTCCCGGACGACCTGGCCGTATTCCTTGAGCAGGCGTTCGTTACGGCTTCCGAATATTCGGGTGAGGATGTTCGAGATCATTTGGGAGAAGGAAACCGGCTCAATGGCCACATGTGTCGCCGCGCGGGGCAAAAAACAAGGGGTGAGGACCGCCTCACCCCCTCATTTTCCACAATCCGTGAGCCGCTTTGCGAATCGTGAACCGCAGTCGAATCAGCCCGGGGCTTGCAGGAACCGTGCGGGATTTTGCGGGGTGCCGTTCAGACGAACCTCGAAATGCAGATGGGGACCCGTCGATCTTCCGGTGGTGCCGACCGCCGCGACCCGTTGACCGGCCACGACCAGATCGCCTTCCTTGACCAGGAGGACGGACGCGTGCGCATACCGCGAAACGAGCCCATTTCCGTGATCGATTTCAACCATTTTACCATACTGGGGATGCCAGTCCGCGAAGATGACCTTGCCGCTCGCGGCGGCCACGACCGGCGTGCCGGACCCTGCGGGAAAGTCGATGCCTTCGTGCATCGACTGCAGGCCGGTGAACGGGTCGATGCGGTAGCCGAAATTCGATGAATACCAGCCGTCGACGATCGGATACTTGGTCGGAAGGAACTTGCGGTTGGCCGAATCCGCGACCAGCAGGGCCTCCAGCACCGACATCTGGTCGGAGCGCTCCTCGACCTGCCGTCCCAGCTTCTCGACGAGATCGGAGAATTCCTGCACGGACAAGCTGTGCGACGGCAGCGACGACATGGCGCCACCGCGTCCGGGGGGCGCGCCTGTGGGCATCGAGGGCAATTCCTTGGGGTTCAGTCCGGCGGTCCTCGCGAGGCGCTCACCCAATCCATCGAGCTGCATCACGCGCGCCTGCAATTCGCCGAGGCGCAACGCCATCGCATTCAGGTGGCCCTCCACGCGCTCCTGCACGCGCGCCGTCTCCTCGCGCTGGTCGGCGAGCACGAACGCCTGGAGCAACGGATGCTTGACGGAAGCCGCCCATTTCAGCGTCACGAAATTGAACATGAACGTGAAGGCCAGGAAGACGACGAGGAGCGAGAATCCGCCCGCCACCCAGTGGCGCCAGTCCAGCGTGATCGTGCGCGCTCGCGCGGTGGCGCCGGTGACCAGAATGATGTTCAATTGCTATTCCTCCGCCTTGGCGTCGCTTCTCGCGCACAAGACCGTTCGTTGTCCGGTTCACCCATGCCCAAACCGCAATCGCCGCAGACGCTGGCCCGTGTCCTTGCCGCAGACAGCACCATCGCGGCCTGGCACGCACGGGCCAAGGCCGAGGCGGCATTGACGACGGCCATTCGCCGGCGCCTGCCCCGTGCCATTGCCGAGCGCGTGCACGTCGCCGAAGCTGTTCCTCCCACGCTGACGCTGGCCACAAGTACCGGTGCGGTCGCTGCGGTCGTCCGTCAGCGCCTGCCGGACATTCTTGGGGAGCTTGCGCGGGAAGGCTGCAACTTTACTGAAATAAGGGTGCGCGTGCAAGTTCGGGTCGACACGGCCGCGCCGGAGAAAACCCTGAAAATTCAAAGAAATAAAGCCGACCCCGCGCCGCTGAACCGGCTGGCGGAGACGTTAGCCGAAGGGCCGCTCAAAGCCGCCGTGCGGCGGCTCGCCCGCCGGATCTGATGGGCGGAGGTCGTGACGCGCCTTGCGAGTCCCGGTGCCTAGACGACCAGCAGCAGCCGGTCGAACGCGTAGAACACCATCACGCCCGCCAGCAGGTAGATCGTGTATTTGACGACCTGCCCGATGAATCGCAGGTACCGGCGGTCTTTCTTGAAGAGGTACAGGACCGCCGCGACGACGATCGCGGCAAGCGCCAGGAACAGCAGAAACCGGACGAGTATCACGCGGGCTGGAAGGCCCAATCCTGGAATGCCGTCGGTACGGTCGCCTCGTCGTCGAAGGTGACGATCTCGAACGCGTCCGGGCGCGCGAGGAGCGCGCGCGCCAGCAGGTTGTTGAGCCCGTGGCCCGACTTGTACGCCGTGTACTGGCCGATCAGCGGATGGCCCAGCATGTAGATGTCGCCAATGGCGTCCAGCACCTTGTGGCGCACGAACTCATTGTCGTAGCGCAGGCCCTCGCTGTTCAGCACCTTGAATTCGTCGAGCACGATCGCGTTCTGCAGGCTGCCGCCCAATCCCAGCCCGGCCGCGCGCATCGCCTCGACGTCCTGCATGAAGCCGAACGTGCGCGCGCGCGCGATTTCCTTGGCGTAGGAGTTCTCGGCGAAGTCGACGACCACCTGCCGATTTTCCGAGCCGAATACCGGATGCGGAAAATCGATCGTGAAGTCGAGCCTGAACCCGGCGAAGGGCTCAAACCGCGCCCACTTGTCGCCGTCGGTCACCTCGACCATCTCGCGTACGCGCAGGTAGCGCTTGGCCGCGGACTGCTCGACGATTCCCGCCGATTGCAGCAGGAAGACGAACGGACCCGCGCTGCCGTCCATGATCGGGATCTCCGGCCCGGAAACGTCGACGAAGAGATTGTCGATGCCCACGCCCGCCAGCGCCGACATCAGGTGCTCGACGGTCGAGATGCTGGCGCCCGCTGCTTTGAGCGTCGACGACAATCGCGTATCGCCGACGTTCGCTGCAAGTGCGGTAATGGTGACTGGGTGCGGCAGATCGGTGCGCGTGAACGCGATGCCGGTATCCGCCGGCGCGGGCCGCAACACGAGGTCGACGCGCGCGCCCGTATGCAGGCCGACCCCCGTCGTCTTGATCGCAGTCTTGAGCGTCCGTTGTTTCAGCATCGCGGCGGCGCGCCTGTGTGGCCCCAGGTTGTTCGTTCGTGGCCCGGCATCGCGAATATCGCGGCGGTTCAAGGGCTTACCCTCATATTATAGCACCATTTCAGTCGGCCTGCTTGCGCAGGAAGGCCGGGATCTCCGACGCATCGAACGACGACGCGGCGCCCCCGGGCGGCGAATTGCGGCCTTTCCGGATCACGGCCGGTTGCTCGAGCCGGTCGTAGTCGATCGTCTCGGTCACCTGCACGCCCATCCCGTCGGTGCCGGTGCGCTGCTCGACCACCATCGACTCGAGGATCTCGAGCTTCGGCGGACGTTTCGCGACCGCGGCCGCGCCACCCAAGCCGGTCGCGATCATCGTGACGCGCAAATCGGCGCCCATCGCGTCGTCGATCACCGTGCCCACGATCACCATCGCATCGTCCGCGGTGAATTCCTTGATCGTGTTCATCACCTCGTAGTACTCGCGCATCTTGAGTCCTGCCGACGCGGTGACGTTGACGAGCACGCCGCGCGCGCCGGCCAGGTTCACGTCCTCGAGCAGCGGGCTGCGCACCGCCTGCTCGGCCGCGAGACGCCCGCGGTCCTCGCCACTGGACGTGGCCGAACCCATCATCGCCATACCGACCTCGCCCATCACCGTGCGCACGTCGGCAAAGTCGACGTTGACCAGGCCGGGGTAGTTGATGACTTCCGCGATGCCAGATACGGCGCCATACAGGACGTCGTTGGCCGCCGCGTACGCCTGAAGCAGCGCGATGTCCTCGCCCAGCACATCGATGAGCTTGTCGTTGGGAATGATGATCAGCGAGTCTACTTTCTTCTGCAGTTCCTCGATCCCGACCGAGGCGACCTTCTGGCGCTTGCCTTCGAACCGGAACGGACGCGTCACGACGGCGACCGTCAGGATGCCCAGGCTCTTCGCGATGTCGGCGATGACCGGGGCCGCGCCGGTGCCGGTGCCGCCACCCATGCCCGCGGTGATGAACAGCATGTCGCAGCCGGTGATCAGCTCCGCGATGCGATCGCGATCCTCCATGGCGGCGTCGCGGCCGATCTCCGGTTTGGCGCCGGCGCCGAGCCCGCGCGTGAGCGTGGAGCCCAGTTGCAGCTGCGTGCGCGCCGTGGAGCGCCGCAGCGCCTGGGCGTCCGTGTTCGCGCAGATGAATTCCACGCCCGACAGGCCACGCTCGATCATGTGCTCGACGGCGTTCCCGCCGCAGCCGCCCACGCCGATGACCTTGATGATTGCGCCTTCCTGCGGCGACTGGTCGATGATTTCAAACATGGTGTGCTCCTTTTCTCCTGTCAAAGTGAAACTTCGAACCGTTGCAGTGACTGCTTTTCTTCCTGCCCTTTCCACAATGAATCGACTGGCTCCGCCAGCGATTCATTGGTAGCTCTCTCCGGAAAAAAGTAGGGGTCCACTTTCTTCCGACGAATCAAAAATTGGCCTTGAACCAAAGCTTCATTCGTTCGGCGACGCCGCCCAATCCGGCAACCTGCGCGCGCGCGGCCTCGCCGCGCGCGAACTGGTCGCGGCCTTCGAGCAACAGCCCGACTGCCGTTGCGTAGCGCGGGCTCTTCACGACGTCGGCCAGGCCGCCCATGTAGAGCGGCGTGCCGACGCGCACCGGCATGTGGAAGACTTCCTCGCCCAGCTCGGTGATCCCCAGGAGCTGCGCCGATCCGCCGGTGATGACGACACCGGACGAAATCATTTCCTCGAATCCGCTGCGCCGCACTTCCGATTGCACGAACTGGAAGAGCTCCTCGATCCGCGGCTCGATGACCTCGGCCAGCATCGGCCGCGACAGCTTGCGCGGACCGCGCTCGCCCACGCCGGGCACCTCGATGATGTCGTTGGGATCGGCCAGCTGCCGCAGCGCGCAGCCGTACCGGACCTTGAGCTCCTCTGCTTCCTTGGTCGGCGTGCGCAGCGTCATCGCGATGTCGTTGGTCACCTGGTCGCCCGCGATAGGAATGACCGCCGTGTGGCGGATCGCGCCGCCGGCATAGACGGCGATGTCGGACGTCCCGCCGCCGATGTCGATCAGGCATACGCCCAGGTCCTTCTCGTCCTCGGACAGCACGGCCCGCGCGGAGGCGAGCGGCTGCAGCACGACGTCCAGCACCTCGAGTCCGCAGCGGCGGATGCACTTGGTGACGTTCTCCACGGCGGACACCGCGCCGGTGACGATGTGCACGTCGACCTCGAGGCGCACGCCGCTCATGCCGAGCGGCTCGCGTACGTCCTCCTGCCCGTCGATCGTGAAGCCCTGCGGGGCACGATGCAGGATCTGCTGGTCGTTCGGGATGGGGATGGCCTTGGCCGTTTCCACGACGCGGTCGATGTCCGCCCTGCGTGACTTCCTTTTCCTTGATCGCGACCATGCCGTGCGACGTGTAGCAGCGGATGTGGCTGCCCGCGATGCCCGTGTACACCGCCTTGATCTGGCAGTCGGCCATCAGCTCGGCCTCCTCGAGGACGCGCTTGATCGACGCCATCGTCGCCTCGATGTTGACGACGACGTCCTTCTTGAGGCCACGCGACGGGCGCGTGCCATGCCGATCACGTCGAGCTCGCCATCGCGGGGGATCTCGGCAATGATCGCCACGATCTTCGATGTTCCGATGTCGAGGGACCACCATGTCTGCTGTCCTTTACATGCGTTGTTCCTTAGCGCTTTCTTCGGCTGCCGGTTTGCCGTTTTTTCCGGAACTGCGGTACGCGTGCGGCAAATCGATGCGATAGCGCAGATCGACGTAATCGAGCGGCGCCGGCCCGCGCGAGCGTGCCAGCGTCCGCCGCTGCGCCAAATCTTGCGAGGCGCGCGTGCGGATCGTCGCGGCCAGTTCCACGACCAGGCTTCCCTGCGGCCCGGCGGCCAGGATCCGCTGCCGCGCGGCGACGGCGGCTTCTGGACAGCGCGGACGGTTCGATGGCGCACGCGCGGTACTGCGCCGCCCGGCCATCCTGGCCCTGGATCTGCAAGTCGCCCTTCCACTCGGCGCTGAACACCTCGCCGTTCGCGCTGACCAGCGAAGCGTCGATTCCCGCGCGAATGGCGCGTATTCCTCGACTTCGACTTCCAGCCGATGCGGCCACTGCCGGCGCAACGCGACGTTGCAGACCCGGCACTTGCGCGAGCGCCGCGCCCAGATCGTAAAAAACGTGCCAGTAAGTCTCGCGAATCTGGCACACGTACGCCCGCTCGGCTCGCGCTCGAGGTGTCGTTACCTCTTTCCATGCGAACGCGGGCTGCCGGTACGCCCATACGGGTCCCGGCCCTGCCAGCGCCGCAGCAACACGACAAGCGTCGCGGCAATCGCGCCCGTCTTCGTCATCCACATGGCGCCGCGGATTTCAACGCAGAGGTCGGCAAACGACATCCCCGGCCGCCATGCGTACCCGGCTGTCGTCATGCCCGGCGACGTGTTGACTTCGAGAACGTGCCGTCGGCGCGCAGGATGAGGTCGAGGCGACCCGGCTGCATCCGACGATGTCGAAGGCCTTCGTGCCGGCAACTCCACTCTTCGCCTCGGGAAGGCCCGCCGGGCAGTAATACTTGGTGTCGTTGGGCGAAATATTGGCGTGATAGTAGTTGCCCTGCGGGGCTTCGATCCGGATGAGCGGCAAAGCGCGCCCGCTAGGATCGACGCGGTGCGGGTCGCGCCGCAATGCCTCGACAAGGCCGTCGTGTTTCGCCGCTTCGGCGTACGCGACCGGCATCTCGTCGTCGTCGACACCCGCGACCTTGGTGATGCCGAGCGTGGAGCTCGCGCGCGGGCTTGACGATCAACGGCAATCCCAGTTCGGCGACGACCCGCATCCAATCGGTATGCGCGTCGACCACGCGATATTTCGTCGGGATGCCGCCGCAAGCCGGCTTCATCACTTGTCCTGGCCAGCGCCGACGCCATCGCCGCTGCCCGTGTACGGGATCTTCAGTGCACCCTGCACGGTGCCGTCCTCGCCAAAGCGGCCATGCAATGCGATGAACACGCGCGCGAAGCCGTCGCGCGAAAGGTCGAAGATGTTGCGCTGCAGATGATGGATGCGCGTCCACACCCTTAGCAGCGCCGTCGGACGCCATTGCCCGACATGAGCGAAACCTCGGGACCGCCCAGCAACACCGTGCCGATCCGTCGCGCCTCGCCGATGAGCACTTCCTGTTCCAGTTCGACGCACGGTATCGCGAACCGCGATCAACGCCTGGATGTTGATGGCCTGCCCGTGAGGATTAACGTCCTGCTCGGGAAACGCGGGCGCCGATCGCATCCCTTGAGGCCGCATGCCTCGATCAACTGCGCGGCATGGCCGTCCGGAGGGTGCGGAACACGCTCCGCGCGTTGGGAAGGTCGAGCGGCTGTTCGAACAGCCTGGCCAGGTGCCCATCCGATGCGCGCCGCATCGACTTCACCTTCCGGAAAGCGGAACCGCATGGAGAACTTACGCTTGCTGCTGTCGCAGTTGCGCTGCCCCCAGACGTCGGCTTCGGCGGCGCGGTCTGAGTTGCTCTACGCGGTAACCGATCACGTAGTAGTGGTGCGCGTCGAAGGTCCCGTAGCGCAGCTTGGACGCGGACGACGTACCGCCAGATTTCGCCGTAGCAGCCGGCATTCATCGCCAGCGCTCCGCCGACGGTACCGGGATGCCCGGCCAAGAATTCCGCTCAGCGTGATTGGCGGCGAAGCGCGCGAGCTTCGGGCAGGCGAGGCCCACGTCCGCATAGATCAGTCCATCGGCCACCGCCGGCACGCGGGCGCCCGGATTGTGCATGACGACGACGGTGCCGCGGACGCCGCCGTCGCACCAGCGTGTTGCTGCCCAGGCCGATAGCCGCGGTTCGCCGGCAGGCAGCTGCGCGACGAAATGCGCGAGGTCGTCGCGGTCAGTCGGAATGTAGAGCGTGTCGGCGGACCCGCCCGAGCGCCAGCAGCATGCTCGCCGCAGGCGGCGTCGTGGGCGAGCTGCAGCCCGTGAAATGGAGAGGCTCGCTCGTCGTAGTACCGTCACCAGCTGTGGCGGCGTGCCGCCATGGACCCCGCGCCCATCGTCAGCACGACGTCGTTGGCGATGGCGCGCAGCGCGGCCGGTCGGCGATATCCTCGACGAAAATCGGCTCGACCTTCCGGCAACACGCAGCGCACGTTCGCGGCCGTCGGCTGCGACGATCGGCGCCTCGCCCGCGATCTGGGCGCCCGCCAGCACCACCATCGCCGACGGCGCCGAAATCCTCGAAGAGGTCGGCGCGTGCGCGTAACGGTGCGGCTGGAATAGACCAGCGGCCGGGAAACTCGCGCGAACGGCGGCGAGCGTGGCCTGCCAGTCCGACCGGATGGTGCCCGTAGTCATCGATCGCCGGCGTACATCCCCGTCGAGGCGCACGTCGCCATCGTGGAACGCCTGCATCCAGCCCTTGAAGTCGGCGAGTGCCGTGGCGATCGCCGATGCGACGCCGGTCTCGCGGCCCAACGGCCAGGCCGGGCGTGCGCACGTTGTGCACGCCGGCGGCACACCGAGCTCGATGGTGCGCAGTGTGCTGACCTGCCCGCGCGACAGAATCGCCGTCCGGCCGCCCTGACGCCCGTCGCCTGCAGGTCCGCGTCGTCGCGGCGTCGTAGGTCACGCGCGGCTTGGTGATCTGCAGGATCTCGCGGACATTGGCGTCATCGATGCAGACGACCGCGACGCCGTAGAACGGCAGCCGCTGCGAATGGACGAACACGTGGAAGTCGTGGCCGTAGGTTGTCATGTGGTCGGCATCGATGTTGGCGATGACCGGCGACAGGTAGAGGAACGACGCATCCGACTTCGTCGGCCTCGGCGACCAGGATGCCCTTCCCCAGCCTGCGTTCGCATCCGCCGACAGCAAGCGGCCGATCACGAACGTCGAGAT
>CAVVEH010000006.1:0-292444 GCA_963747265.1 uncultured beta proteobacterium
CCTGAGCGGACCTACAATCTTCCCGATAGCTGACGTTCAAAGTGACTATTGCGGCGCGCACATCACCACGCGGTTCGGTCCGTCGCCCTCGGCGATCCAGCCCTTCGCCACCATCTGGTCGCGGACGGCCTTGTCCGTCATGTACCGGTGATTGGCATCCGCACGATTGCTGAACACGCGATAGACCTCCGTCGTGTTGGCTGGGCAGGCCCCTGCTACAGGTAGGAACATCTGCATGAACGCCGGATCTTCGTTGACGAACGTGGGGAACTTGGCCGCGGTGTCGTTGCATTCCTTCTGCCCGCGGCCGAAGAAGTGCGAGTCGCCCTGCGCCGGCGGAATATAGAAGCGGCACACTGGCGACGTGCCCGTTTGCGGGGTCGTATGGGCCTTAAAGGAGTAGCCAGTGCGCGCCCAGCCCTTGTGCACACCGGTGTCGAGGTCGCTGATCTCCTGCGCCCCGTAAGTGATGAAGTAGTGATCGAGTCCCATGTTGTAGTACTCGACAACGTCACGCAACTCCACAATCACGGAATCGCGCTGCAGGAGAATCCCGTCAAACGCGCCGAGTGTGACTTGATCGACTGGCAAGCCGTCGTTATAGCGCGCTGCCGACGTCACGTACACGGCATCAGCGATGAGTGACCCGGCGCCACCATTGCGAACGCGCAACGACGGGGAGCCCGCTGCATTAAGGTTAGCAGTAGCAATCGCATGCCACTGGTCTCCCGCGGCCGCGGCGGTTTGATCGAGCGGGACCGAATTGATAACGTTGCCGCCCGAAATGATCTCGTAGATCGCGTTCTTCGTCCAACCATTTGCATTCGGTGCCGCCGGAAGCCATACCGAGATCGTGTATTGCCCGTCGGCAGGGATTGAGAGATCCCACTGGGCAGTTCCGGGTCCCGAATCGAGCTGGTGACACGTTCCGTTCCAAGCGTGGTAGTACGGGCCATTCAATGCCGGAGTCGGACCCGTGACGTTAGGGGTGCTACATGCAGTGTTCCACGCGCCGACACTACTGAACGCGGCGTCTGCATCGTCGACGATGTAATGGTAGCGCGGTGCCTGCGAGCCCTGGAACCGACGAAAGCCCGGTTCCAGCGAGATTGTCTGTTGACTACCGGTGCCGTTCAGAAGCACGACGCCTTTCGAGTAATCTCGGCGATAGATCTGGGGCGGCATAACAGTTTGGAGCAAATTCGCCGAAGGCGTAGATCCGCCGACGAGCGCGGCCGGTCCGAGCGGAAAACCAAGATCGAAATCGTATTCGTCGTACCACCACGTAACCGCTTGGCTCGGATCACCGAAGTCGTGCGCGAAGAACCCATCGTTCATCAAGGCCAGCGCCAGACCGAAACGCATGTTTGGGTAGAACGTCCGGGCGAACTCGACGGTCGCGGCGGGCATTGCTTCGGCTTGGGCGTACCCATAGCCCTGCGCGATCTGCTCCGGAGGCTGCGACTGCACCATCGTGATCACCGGCGGTACGCCCTGCGCAAACCACTGCTGGTAAGCCTGGAACAGATCGACGAAGGCATTTCGGCTTTCGCGAACACCGACAACCTGTCCAACAAAGCTGTTGCCATTGAAATTCGCCAGGGTGGCGGGGCTGGGCGGGAAGTCGAGGTGACCGGAGGTGTAGCCGTACGGAGCGAGTTTGCGGAACGTTTCGATTACGTGATAGACGCCCGCTCGCCACGCAGCGTCGAGCGCCGCTGGGTTGTCGGGCTTTCCATCCCCGTCGGCATCGATCTCGATCGGGTTGCCGTTAGCATCGGTCTTGAGCCACGAAATGCTCGTAAAGAAGTTGTCGAAGAAGATGCCGTCGAACGCGAGGCCCGACTGCACGAGGATCTGATACGCGTGGTTCGCGATGAACTCGCCAACCTCCGGCTTGGTGAGGTTGAGTAGACAGCTGCAAGGATTACCGGGAAAGTTTGCGATTCTGTTGCCGTTCACGTCCTTTAGGAAATATGCATCGGGGACCATCGAAGCGACAAGGCCGGTTCCTCCGGACACGGTCGATGTGGCGTTCATATTGGGCAGTGTCAGGATGTTGGGGTTCGAGGAACGCAGGCCCAGAGCAGTCGCGGGATCGTTCTGTCCGAGATAGAGTTGAAGCTGGCTCGCGTGACTCGAATGTATCCATGCGAAACCCCACCAGATGGTTCCGATGCGCGGAAACGCGCCATTGGGCGCCGCCACCGACCGATAAAGCAGCGCGGTTTCGTCACTCGGATTCGATGCGCATCGAAGGTAGACATGATTGACGACGGACGGATCGGCCGAAAGTCCGAGGACCGTTCCGCTATGACTGGTGGTCGACTGACCAGTATCGAAGCGCTGCATCGACCCATAGGGCAGCGAAGTCCCGACTGAGTACGCGCAGATGGTCGCTGTACTGGTGTTGAATGTCAGAGCAACGCTCGTGCTTCCAGGCGCGAGAAGATTGCTTGGTGGACTGATGTTCGTAATCGTTTGGGCCAGGACGAAAACCGGTAGCACAAACAACCCGAGCAGCGCAAAGCTCCGTCCTTGCCGGGCAAGAGAGCGTACCAACCGGACAACCAACACGGCGTACAACCCAGGCGACACTTGGCGATTCTCCTAAATTACGCCTTCCCTTACCGGGAGCGTCCCATAGCGTGGCCGATCAGCATGCAAAGCAGAGGGAGCCGCAATGTTCGCATTGGATTCGCACGCCCTCCCACTGCAAAAACCTACCAAATTCTTTCGCGAACTGCAATTATGCGAGCGCCGTTATGCCGAGACGGAACGATTGACCGCTTCTGGCCGGAAGCGGTCGTTGGGGATGGCCGCACCTGGCCAACTGCGGCCGGTCGGCCTTCTACAAAGCAAACGGTCAACGAATCAAGCTATCCCGGGGACCGTGGTGAGCAGCACGAACTCCGTGACCAACTCGCAAGACCCGATCACTGGATCACCTCATCCGCCCGCCCGAGCAGGGATTGCGGAACCATCAGTCCGAGCGCCTTAGCTGTCTTTAGATTGATTACCAGCTCGACTTTCGTCGGTTGCTGGATCGGCAGGTCGCCCGGCTTCTCGCCGTGGAGAACCCGGCCAGTGTAGACGCCGTTCAGACGATACGACTCCGTTAGATCACCTCCGTAGCTCGCGAGACCACCGGCCGCCGCGAACGAGCGAAGCTGGTAGATCGTGGGGACTGCGTGGCGCAGGGTCAGCGCACCGAGTTGCTCGCTTCGGCTATTGAAAAACGGATCACCGCCGATCACGAGTCCGCCTGCCCGCAGCTGGGCCAAGCTGGCAAACACCGCATCCAAGTCGCGGTCGTTGCTGGCTTTCAGGACATGAAGCTGCAGCCCAATGTCGCGGGCCGCCGCCTGCATGTTTCTCCTTACGCTCTCGGCACGAGCGGGATCGGCCGGATTGACAAGCACCGCAATGATTGTCGCCGTGGGCACCAACGCGTGCAGCAGCTCCAGGCGCTTCGGCCCTAGCTCGACGTCCAGGATGCAAACGCCCGTGATATTGCCGCCCGGTCGACTCATGCTGGCGACAAGCCCTACCTCGACCGGGTCGAAACCTGCCGTGAACACGATCGGAATCGTCGCGGTTGCTGCCTTCGCCGCCCGTGCCGCAAGTCCATTCGCGGCAATCACGGCGACGTGAAGGCGAACCAGATCGGCGGCCAGGGCTGGCAGCCGATCGTCTTGACTCCCAGCGAAGCGGTATTCGATCGCCACGTTCTGGCCCTCGACGTAGCCGACTTCTTTCAGACCTTGGCGGAACGCGGCTAAAAGGTGTGGGTCATCGCCGGCCGCCCTGCTGTTGAGGTATCCGATTACAGGAATTGCCGACTGCTGTGCACGAGCAATGAGCGGCGCGACGAGGAGAGCGCCCGCAACACCGCCGATGAACGTTCGCCGGTCAACCACTGAATCGCTCCGAAGACGATTGGAAGTCTGGCCATACTACGCCTTACAGCAGCGATTCACTCTCGCCAGCGGATGGCTCCGTTTGAGCCATTACCGAGGAATGGCGGAGGCCGCAGCGCTGTTTACCCACGGACGGCAACTCGCCGATTCCAAGGAGCTCAGCCATGCGCATGACAAAATGGCTCACAAGGTTGTTCCTCGCGTGCGTCGCAGGTTCGGTCTGCAGTTGTGCCACGATGGGTGGCGGCGGCGGGATGCATTACCTCGTCGATACGCCCGACGCGAAAGACGTGCGCGCCTAGGGCCCGTTTCAGCGGCCCGTTTCAAGCCACGCGAGCGCCCGTTCCTTCTCGTCGAAGGCGAAATGCTTGACCTCGGCGCTCACGAAATGAGCGACGATCGTCGGCATGATCGACAGGAATTCATTATCGGTCACCGCGGCAACGCGTCCTATGTGTCTTTGGTGCTGGCCGACGAACTTGAGGTGCGAAAGTAGCGCTTCGAAGTTCTTCCAGCCGGGGAAGGCTTTGGCATAGATCATGAGGCCGGTGAGCTTTCCCTTTGCCGTAATGAACGGATCGACTTCTTTACCGATGAGCTCGAAGTCAGTCTTCTCTAGCGGACCCTGGGGTGTGACGATAAGGATGCCCCGGTCACGCAGCAGTTCGAAATGGATCATGGGTCTCTTCCTTTCAGACGACGGGGCACGGGCCCTATCTGATCAACTGGTTCATGGAGACGATCGGCAGCATGACCGCCAGCACGAGGACGAGCACGATGGCGCCCATCACGACGATCAGCGCGGGCTGCAGCAGCGCGGCAAGCCACGCGAGGCGGCGCTCGGCGTCGCGCTCCAGTTCGTCCGCGGCGCGCACCAGCATCGGCGCCAATCGTCCGCTGCCCTCGCCGCTGCCGACCAGGTGAATGAGCACCGGCGGGAACTGCGCCTGCTCACGGAGGGCGCGCGACAGCGTGACGCCTTCGCGAACCAGAGCCGCCGCCGCCTGCGCCGCGCGGTGCAGCGGGATCATCCGGACGACGTCGGACGCGGCATCGAGCGAGCGCAGCAGCGGCGCGCCGCTGCCGACGAGGATGGCGAGCGTGCTGGCGAAGCGCGCCGAGTCGAGACTTCGCGCGAGCTTGCCCATGACCGGCGTGCGCAGCAGCCACGCATGCCAGCGCGCGCGAAATGACGGCCGCCGGTTGGCGAGCGCAAAGGCTGCCGCCACAATGACCACCAGCGCCAACCATATCCATCCGGTGGCGCGAAAGAACGCGCTCGTCGCGATCAGCGCCTGCGTGAGCCACGGCAGCGTCTGGCGGCTTTGCTGGTAGACCGAGACGACCTGCGGGACGACGTAAACCAGGAGCACGGCGATGACCGAAAAGGCGATGACGGTGACGATCGCCGGATAGATGAGCGCCAGCACGACTTTCTGCCGCAGCGCTTCGCGCGCCTCGAGATAATCGGCGAGTCGCGCCAGCACATCGGCCAGGCGTCCGGTTTCGGCGCCCGCGCCGACCAAACCGCGATACAGCGGCGAGAACGTGCGCGGATACCGCGCGAGCGCCGTCGGCAACGCTTCGCCGGAGGCGACGTGCGTGCGCAAGGCGGCGACGATATTCGCGGCGCGCACGTCGTCGGCCTGCTCGGCGACCGCGGCCAGCGCGTGGTCCAGCGGCATGCCCGATTGCACGAGAGTCGCGAGCTGGCGCGTCGTCAGCGTCACCAGCGGCGCCGGCAGGCGCGTGGATTGCAGCGTGTCGGCGCGCGCTGTCGCTTCCGCGACTGCCGTTGGCGTCAGTCCTTCGGCGCGCAGATGGTCGCGGGCCGCGCGCGGGCTTGCCGCCTCCAGCACGCCCTGCCTTACGCGTCCCTGCGCGTCGACGGCCTCCCAGCGGAATGCAGAGGCAGCCACTCGTCAGCCGTCGCGGGTCACGCGGAGCAGTTCGGCGAGCGAAACGGATCCGTCGCCGATCCAGCGCGCGCCGTCCAATCGAAGCGAACGCATGCCGCCGCGCGCCGCTGCGTCGCGCAATGCCAGCTCGCCCGCGCCATCGTGGATGTTGCGGCGGATGGCGTCGTCGACCGGCAGCAGCTCGTAGACGCCCGTGCGACCGCGGTGGCCTGTCTGATTGCACGCGTCGCAACCCGGCGCCGTCCACACCGGCGTTTCCAGCGGCAATCCGAGACCCGCATTGAGTTTCGCCTCGCCGGCGGATGGCGCGTGCGCGACACGGCACACCGGGCACAGCACGCGCACCAGCCGCTGCGCAAGGACGCCCAGCAAGCTCGACGCCAGCAGATAGGGCTCCACACCCATGTCCGCGAGGCGCGTCACGGCGCTGGTGGCGTCGTTTGTGTGCAGCGTGGCGAGCACGAGGTGCCCTGTGAGCGACGCCTGCACGGCGATTTGCGCGGTTTCGAGGTCGCGGATTTCACCGATCATGATGATGTCCGGATCCTGCCGCAGGATGGCGCGCAGCGCGCGCGCAAAGTCCAGCTCGATGTGCGGATTGACCTGCGTCTGCGCGACGCCGTCCAGCGCATACTCGATCGGGTCCTCGACCGTCATCATGTTCACCGAGCCGCGCGGCAGCCGCGACAGCGCGGCGTACAGCGTCGTCGTCTTGCCCGAGCCGGTCGGTCCCGTCACGAGGACGATGCCGTGCGGCTCGCGGATCAGCCGGTCGATCACGTCGCGCGTCGCTTCGCTCATGCCCAGTGCCTCGAGATCGAGACGCGCGGAATCCTTGTCAAGCAAGCGCAGCACGACGCGCTCGCCCGCGCCGGTCGGCAGCGTGGACATGCGCACGTCGACCTGCTTGTCGCCAAGCTTCAACGCGATGCGGCCGTCCTGTGGCAATCGCTTTTCCGCGATGTCGAGGCTCGCCATGATCTTGAGCCGCGACACCAGCGCGGCGTGCAGTGCGCGCGGAGGTTCGATGACGTCGCGCAGTTCGCCGTCGACGCGGAAGCGCACCACCGAACGCGCTTCGTAAGGCTCGAAATGCAGGTCCGACGCGCGCTCGCGCAGCGCCTGCAGCAAGAGCGCGTTGATCATGCGGATCACCGGCGCCTGCGACGAGCTGTCGAGCAGATCCTCGCTCGCCGGCAGATCCTGCATCAGCCGTGTGAGGTCGGTCTCGCGCGCCAGGTCGCCGGCCCATGTCGCCGCCGCCGTCGGCGCGCCCTGGTTGTAGGCGCGTGCAAGTTCCGCCGCGAATTCCTCGGCACTGACGGCGCGCGTGACCAGCGGCCGCTGCAGCACGCGCTTTATTTCGACGACGCCATCGGGTGTTGCGCCCGGACGCGTGAGCACGACGACGGCGTCGCCCTCCACACTCGCCGCGAGCACGCCGTGCGCCTTCGCGAACGCGTAAGGAATCTGCGCCGCGAAACTGGCGGCGTCGGGTGGAAGCGTCGGTCGGGCCGTCATCGGGAGGACGTGCGCCTTCGGATCGCGCAGCCTATTTGGGCGCCGCTGGTTCGGGCGCGTACGGCATCGTTCCGGGGAACGGCAACACCCTTGGAATGGGCGGGTCGGGCTGTAGCGGCGCCCCTCCTGGATTGGCTGCCGGCGTGCCCGGCATCACGCCTTCGCGCGGCAGCACCGGAATCGTGGGATCGTCCCAGAACCACAGCGGCTTGCCGAGGTTCGTTTCCTGCTGGTTCATGATGTAGTCGTAGCGCTCGGACGTCAGCGCGCGGCCTTGCGCATCGGTGCGCACCACCGACGGCTTGATGAACACCAGCAGGTTCGTCTTGGTCCGCTGCCGTTGGTCGTAGCGGAACAGCTGGCCGAAGATGGGGATGTCGCCGGCCACCGGGAGCTTGTCGGTGCCGTTGGTCTGGCTGTCCTGGATCAAGCCGCCCAGCACGACGATCTGCTGGTCGTTGACCGTGACGGTCGACTCCAGTGCGCGTTTCGACAGCACGATGCCCGTCGTCGTCGTCACCGATTCGACGCGCGACACTTCCTGGTAGATGTTGAGCCGCACCGTGCCGCCTTCGGTGATCTGCGGCTTCACGCGCAGCAGCACGCCGACGTCGTGCCGTTCGAACGTCTGGAATGGCGTGACAGTCGACGTCGAGCCGGTCGTCGCGTACTGCCCGGTGACGAACGGGATGTTCTGTCCGACGATGATGCGCGCTTCCTCGTTGTCCAGCGTGAGCAGCGTCGGCGTCGACAGGATGTTGGCGTTGGCGTCCTGCTCCAGCGACCGGATGAGGAGCGCGAGATTGGTGATGACGCCTAAGCCCGGAATGGCGATCGTGCCGTTGAGGATGCCCAGGTTGAGGCCCTGCCCCAGGTTGCTCAGGTTCACCGAGCCGCTGACGATGTTGTTGCCGCTGTCGGGCGCGCCGAAATTCGTGCCGCCGAAGCCCTGCACGTTCTGCTTGTTGAGGCCCTGCAGCACCTGCCACTGGATGCCGAACTGCGCCGCCTTGTCGGACGTCACCTCGACGATCAGCGCCTCGACGAACACCTGCGCGCGACGCACGTCGAGCCGGTCGATGATCGCGCGCAGGTTGTTGTAGATGGGCTCGGGTCCCATGATGATCAGCGCGTTGCTCGCAGTGTCCGCCTGGATGGTCACATTGCCGGTGTTGCCGCCCCCTCCGGCACCGCTCGTGAAGGGATTGCCCGTGGACGCGGCCTGTAGCGGGGGCGCGGCGTTGGGGCTCGCACTGGTCGACTGGCCGCCGAACATGGGCTGCGTCGGCGTCGTCGTCGGCGCGGCAATGTCCGCGCCGCCGGAAAGCAGCGCGCGCAGCGTCTGCGCGACGCGTGCCGCTTCGGCATTGCGCAAGTACACGACGAACATGTTGCCGCCGGCGCGCGACGGCGTGTCGAGCTGCTCGATCAGCGCCTTGATGCGCGCCGCGCGGCCGGGATTCTCCGAGCGCAACAGCACGCTGTTCGAGCGCGGATCGGCGACGATCATCACCCGCTGCTGCGCATCGCCGGGCTGTCCGCCCTGCGTCGCGGTTTCGGCGCCGACGAGCCGGTTGAACATCGGCACCAGGTCGATCGCCGACGCGTTCTTGAGCGTCACGATGATCGGCTCGCCGGAAGGAGGCTGGTCGAGCGACGCGATGATCTTGTCGATGCGCCGCAGGTTGTCGGCGTAGTCGGTGATGATGAGGGAGTTGGTTCCGGGGTAGGCGGCGATCGTGTTGTTCGGCGTGATGAGCGGCCGCAGCACGTTGACGAGCTGCAACGCCGATTCGTAGCGCAGCGTGACGACCTGCGTGACGAGGCGATCGCCGCTGCCGCTGATCGGGCCGCGCATCACCTCGGAGCCCTGCTGCTTCGCGTCGGCTTCCATGACGAGCTTGGTCACCCCGTTGCTTTCGACGGCGATGATGCCCTGCAGCCGCAGTGCCGACAGCAGCGTCGGATAGACCAATTCCCGCGGAACCGGCCGCGCCGACACGATGTTGACGGTGCCCTTGATCTTGGGGTCGACGATGAAATTGCGGCCGGTGATCTCGGCCGCCGCTTTCACCACGGCGTCGATGTCGGCGTTGACGAAATTCAGCGTGACGGTGTCTTCGGCTGCGGACGACGCCAGCGCCAGCGCGAAGAGGCCCCCTGCGGCAACCATGGCGGCGCTGCGGAGGCGGCGGAGAAGACTGGTTGTAATAGGTAGGGCCGGACCGGCGGGAGGGGCAGCCATCGGCAGCGGCGGCGGCCTTGGGAGGCGACGCCGCGAATGAATGATCGCGGGCGATAATAGCATGGTGACCACGGCTGCCCCCCGCGTTTCCCGGCTGGCGGCGGCGCCCCTCCGGCGGCCGCGGCGCCGGCCGGCGAATCCGAAACGCCACCCTCCTGCATCCAATCGAGGAACCAGTCCTTGAACGGAGAACCAATGAACGACCGTCTGTCACCGCTCGCCCGGCGCATCGTCCTGGGGGGCGCCATCCTGGGGGCCCTCGTCGTTGCCTTCGGGCCCTATGCCCCGACCGTGGAGGCGGAGTACCACCCGCCGGCCCCGCGGTTCATGCATGCCGTCATGATCGCCCAGGCCGACACGAAGCAGGCCGCGAAGGACGCCGCGGATGCGGCCAAGTCCGCCGCGCAGGATGCGGCACAGGCCGCCAGGGACGCTACGCAGGCGGCCAAGGATGCGGCGGCCGCGGCCGACGAAACGCCCAATGTCACCATCGACAGCCACGGGATTCGCATCGAAGACGGACCCGGTGCCAAGAAGCGCAAGCGCGTGACCGTGGGAATTGGCGGCACCGACCGCGAGTACGACTCCTTCGAGCAATTCGTCCACGAGGACAAGGCCCTCGCGTCGATGGTGTTCGGCATCGTTTTCGTGGTCTTCCTCACGCCGGTGCTCATCATCGGGCTCGTGATCTGGTACAAGCTCCGCAAGAACCGGATGCTCAACGAAACGATGATGCAACTCGCCGAAAAGGGCGTGGTCCCGCCGGCCGAGGCGCTGCAGGCTTTGAACACGGGCCGGACGTCGGCCGCCGTCGACGCGATGGCGGCGCGGGCGCCGTTGGTGGAGCAGGCCAAGGCGCTGCGCACCCGCGCGGCTTGGTCGGACCTGCGCAAGGGCGTGATCCTCGGCGCGGTCGGCCTCGGGCTCACGTTCTTTTCGATGCTCGACGACGGCACGCCGAACTCGGTCGGCCTGGTGCTCCTGTTCCTGGGCGTCGGCTACGCTGTGCTGTGGTTCTTCGAAGACCGGCAACTCGCCGCGCCGTCCAATGCTCCGCCGCCTCCGCCCGCGGGAGGCGCGTGAGGTACACGCCATGCCGCACCCGACGCTAGCCGCACCCGGATGTCGCCGCCCGAGGTCTCCGATGCACAACTCATCGCGCGCGCCCTGGTTGGCGACGACCGCCACGCGTTCGCCGAACTCGTGCGCCGCCACCAGTCGACGGTGCGCGCGTGCCTGCGCAAATTGACCGCGGGCAACCACGCGCTGGCCGATGACTTGTCCCAGGAGACGTTCGTGCTCGCATGGCGCAACCTGAAGTCGTTCCGGCAGGAAGCCCGCTTCTCGACGTGGCTGTACAGGATAGCGACGAACTGCTGGCTGGCGGATGCCCGCAAGCGAAAGGAAGAGCTGCTGGGTGACCGCGACGACACTCTTGCCCAGGACGATGGCGCCGAACCGGCCGACGGCGAACATGTCCATGGCGACCATTCACGCGGCGCGTCGCTCAAGATCGACCTCGAGCGCGCAATGGCAGTGCTGTCGGAGGGCGAACGGGCCGCGATCGTCCAGTGCTACCATAATGACTTGACCCACGAGGAAGCGGCCTACGTCCTCGATTGCCCGGTCGGCACGGTGAAGACCCACGTGCTGCGCGGCAAGCAGAAACTGAAACTGGCGCTGGCCGCCTGGGCGCCCGAGACCAACTGACCATGACCGGGACGCGAGATTGAGCACGCACGATTCCGATTCGACGATGGACCGCGACTGGCTCGACGGTATCCTCGACGCGGATGCCCGCGAAGCGCGCTCGGCTTACATCGCCGACGAGGGGTTCACCGCACGCGTCATGAACGCGCTGCCGGCCGGGTTGACGTTGCCCGCGTGGCGCCGGCCCGCGGTCGTCGTACTGTGGGGCATTGCGATAGCAGGCATTTCCCTGGCCCTGCCGGGCGTCGCCGTGGATGTCGCGCGCGAAGTCTACAGGCTGTTGGGCGCGCAGCCCGTGTCGCTTTCGGGCATGGCGGGGGCGCTGCTCTGCGCGGGCGCGCTGAGCTGGAGCGCCGCCGCCTACGCGCTGCGCTCGTCTGACTGACGAATCGCCAGAGCTGCCTCGTGGGCGGCGCAGGTGCAGAATAATAAAGGCCGCCTCGTGGGCGGCCTTTTCCTTCGTGGCGGCTGGACGGCTACTCGTCGACGAGCTTGAATCCCACCTCGACGCTGGCCATGTACTTGGTCCCGTCGGCCAGGCACTTCCATTCCTTCAGCGCGTCCTGGACGGCGCCGTCGAACACGCGCGGCGGATCGGCGGACGTTATCTTCACCTCGGTCACGTTGCCTTTCTCGTCGATGCTCAGCACCGCCATGACGGTGCCCTTCTGCACTCCCGCGCGGATGGCCGCGCGAGGAAACGTCGGCCGGTCCTGCTTATGGCAACTGACGCCCTGACGCACTGCGGGCTTGGGCGCGGGAGGCGCCACTGCGACCGGCGCGATCACGTGCGGTTCGGTAGGTGGTGTGGCCGTCACCGCGGAAATCACGGGCTCCGTCGTCTGCGTGGGCACCGGGATGTCCGGCGGCGGAACATAGGGCTGGACGATCTGCTGGGTCTTGGGCGGCTCGATGATCTTCTTGGGCGGCGGCGGCGGCGGCGGAGGAAGCTTGATTTCCTCGATGATCGTCGCGCTGAGCGGTTTCTTCACGACCTCGACGATGGCCTTGCCGAGCCCGGACAGGAGAGCCCATATGATCAGCACGTGAAACAGGACCACGAACGTGATGCCTATGGCATGCTTGGTCGGATCCCTCTGCTGTCGTGCGTAATCCATTTCGTATTGACTCCGATGGCGGTGCGACGTTCGGTGCGCCTCGCGAAAAAGCTACTCGTCGTTGATGAACTGCTCGCTGCCGATGATGCCGATCTTGGTCAGGCCGAGCCGCTGCGACGACGCCATGACACCCGCGACGATCTCGTACTTGGCCCCCTTGTCCGGGCGCAGGTGCAGTTCGGGCTGGACGGCCTGGTTGGCGGCGGCCTTGAGCTTGTCCTCGAGTTCCGCGCGCGTCGGCACCACCTCGCCGTTCCAGTAGGTGATCCCGGAGCCGTCGATATCAATCTTGACGACTTCGGGCAAGACCAGCGGCGGCGGCGGATTGCCGGTCGGCATGTTGAGATTGACCGAATGCAGCTGGATGGGGATCGTGATGATCAGCATGACCAGCAACACCAGCATGACGTCGATCAGCGGCGTCGTGTTGATGTCCATCATGACGTCGGGTTCTTTCTCCCCGCCCCCGCCCACGCTCATGCTCATGATTTTTCCTCGTGCAAAGTTCTGATCCTGCGCGACATCAGCTGTCGCGCGCCGGCGGTTCGGTAATGAATCCGATCTTCGCGATTCCCGCGCGCTGACATGCGTAGATGATCCGGCCGACCGCGTCGTACTTGGCGCCGCCGTCGCCGCGGATCTGGACCTCAGGCTGCGGCGTCAGCACGGCGATCTTTTTCAGCCGTTCGATCAGCGCCCCGGTGGTCTTGATCTTGAGGTCGTTCCAGTAGATGTTCCCTGCCAGGTCCACCGAAAGGACGATGTTCTCCGGCTTGGTCTCGCGGATTTCGTTGCGCTCCTTCGGCAACTGCACCGGGATCGACGTGGTGACGACCGGAATCGTGATCAGGAAGATGATCAGCAGCACCAGCATCACGTCGACCAGCGGCGTGGTGTTGATGTTCGAGATCGTCTCGTTCTCCTCGCCGGACGACGGACCGACATTCATTGCCATGATTGCTACGCCCTGGCTGGAGACTTCGGATGGCTCAGCAACACGGCATGCAGGTCGGCGCCGAATCCCTTTACCAGATCCATGGCGGATTTGTTGCGGCGCACGAGCCAGTTGTATCCGAGCACCGCAGGCACGGCGACCGCAAGGCCGAAGGCCGTCATGATCAGCGCTTCACCCACCGGACCCGCGACCTTGTCGATCGACGCCTGGCCGGCGATGCCAATCGCGGTCAGCGCGTGGTAGATGCCCCAGACCGTTCCGAAGAGGCCGACGAACGGGGCGGTCGAGCCCACGGTGGCCAGGAACGCGAGACCGTCCTGCGTGCGACTTTGCACGTTGTCGATCGCGCGCTGGATAGACATCGTGATCCATTCGTTCATGTCGACGCCGCCCAGCAATCCAGTGTGCTTGGCCGTGGCCTCGAGCCCCGTTTCAGCAATGAAGCGGTAAGGGCTGCTTTTCTTCAACGTCTCGGCGCCCTGGCGCACGGAGGGCGCGGTCCAGAACGTCTTCTGAGCGGCGCGCGCCTGGCCGCCCATCCTCCATTGCTCATACACCTTGGTGATGATGATGTACCAGCTGCCGACCGACATGATGACCAAGATGGCGAGCGTGATCCGGGCCACGGCGTCGCCGCCCTTCCAGAGCGCCTCGAGGCCGTAGGGGTTGTCGACGACTTCGGTCGCCTTGGCGCTGGCCGGGGCCTTCACGGCCGCCGGGGCCTCCGCCGGCGCTGTCGCGGCGGGCGCCGCAGCCGGAGCCGGCGTTTGGGCCAGCGTTGCGTGCGGGATCACCAGCGAAGCGGTGGCGATCAGCAGGACCGCGGCCAATCCGGCCAGACGGGTTTTTTTCAACATGATGTCTCCAGACAGAGGGTTGTTCGGTCAGACACTTGGGCTAGGGGCTGCCTTGTTCGGACGCCGCAAACGACAAACGGTGAGTCCTCACCTGCGACCGCAATGGCCACGGGATGTGCTCCGGTTCTCTAGGATATCGCCGGCAAATGCATAGGGTCCCCGCAATAATCGAATCCGGGTGACCGCAGCACGGACCAACCCACGGCCGGGCGCACAATCGCCAAGACGCTAAGGCCCCGTCCGTAGGGCGGGGCCAGGCGTTCTTCGGAAAGACGCAGGATTCTACACAAAACCGCTGAAAAGTCCACCCGGCCGCGCGCTTCATCGCCCGCCCGGTGATTTCGGGCCACCAATCGCGAGGTTCGTCGCGTCCGTCTTGAGCGTGTCATGGCGCCGCCCTACGATGCGCTCGAGTTGACGAGGCGTCCGGTCCCACGACGAACGATCTGAATCCACTGACCCGCGCCACCGCATCCAATGGACATGGCAGCACGAATCGAACGAGGAGACCTGCGATGAACAGCTACGAAACGAACATGCCCCGAACCGCCTTCGGCGTCGCGGCGGTTGCCCTGACGGCGATGACGCTGGGGCTGATGATCGTCGTCCCCGCGAAGACCGAGTCCGCCGCCCAGTCCAGCCATGCACTCGTCGCCGCGATGCCGGCGACGTCGGAACCCGTCACTGCGACGATCGTCCCCGACCGCATCGAAGTGATCGGCGTTCGCGAACGCAAGCTGGTTTCGGCGCAGCCGCGAGCCAGGGAACCGAAGGGCAAGCAGGGCTGACGCATCGGAAGTTTCCCCCGCGCCCGCTTGCCCTCCAGACGAGCGGGCGAGCGAAGGGCCGGATGCCGTGGCGTCCGGCCCTTCGCTTTTCTTACTTGATGAGCGGGATGGTTTCCGCGATGTCGTAGAGCTGCATCGCGCGGATCTTCGACTCGAGCTGCAGGTAGCGCGCCGCCTTCAGGACCGGCATGATCCGGCGTCCCGGCAGCGGCTTGATCAGAGCGACTTTGGATCTTATTGCGCGCCTTGACCTCGGCTTCGTCCGCGGCGAACAGCTCGGTGGCGAGGTTCTTCGCGTAGAGGTCGGAGATCGGCTTGTTCGTGCCGACGATCTCGACGATCACCATGTTCCTGCGCTGGTTGGCGAGGTCGAGATCGCGCTGGTAGGCGTCGTAGACCGGCCAGAACTTCTTGGCCTCGGCATCGGTCAGCTTGAGAATCGACGCGACGTAGGCCTTCTTGTCCGCGCGCATGGCCGCGCGCAGCGCCGCCATGTCGGTGACGTCGGCGGCCTTGTCCTGGGCCCACGCCGACGGGACCGCGACCAGCGCGACGGCGAACAGAATGGTGGCGATGCTTCTCTTCATGATTTTTCCCAAGGTTGCTGTCGTTGCCGAGCTTCTTCCAGCGCGTCTTTTAGCACACTTTTCCGCCACGAGGGACAAAGAGCGCGGCCCGAAGGCCGCCGCGCATCCATCACGCGTAACACGCCAAAAAAACGGGGACCCGAAGGTCCCCGTCCGCAGTGCTTGTTGCGACTCTTGCCGCTTATTTCTCTTATTACTTCCAGGTCCAACGCACCGAGCCGTACACAAAGCGGGCGCGCGCGTCGTAGTACGACGGGTCGTAGCCGCTCTGGAACGTCAGGAACGAGTTGGTGAACGGCGGGTTGGTGTCGAACATGTTCTTGACACCCAACGTCAGCGTCCAGTCCTTGAACCCGGTGTACGATCCCTGGATGTCCCACGTGGCTCAGCTCACCCACGCGACGCAGGTTGCCGTCGGGGTCGGTCGTCACGTCGATGTAGCTGCTCTGGTAGTTGTTGGCCAGCGTCGCCGTCCACGGGCCGTAGTCCCACGACAACGCGGCGTAGCTCTTCCAGCGCGGCGTGATGCCCGTGGCCGCAGCGTTGTAGGCGTTGGACACGAAGCCCGCGAAGCTGCCATCCGGCTGCGACGCTTCGTACTGGATGTAGTACGTGCCGGTGATGACGGCGCGGAAGCGGCCAAGGTCCGTCGACGGCGACGTGAAGCGGGCGTCCAGGTCGATACCCTGGATCTTTTCCTTGCCGACGTTGACGAAGTTCTGCGCGATCGCCGTGATCGGGCAGGGCTGGCCGCCCGCGCATGTCGGCGCGCGAGTCACCAAGCCGCTGTACAGGCTGTACGTCGACGGGCTCAGGATCGTCGCGATCGGGACGCCGTTGGTGACGATGTCCTGCAGGTCGATATAGAACCAGTCGACGCCGATCGAGGCGCCGTTCAGCGGTTCCCACACCATGCCGACCGTCGTCTGGTTGGCCTTTTCCGGCTTGAGGTCCGGGTTGCCGCCGAAGATCGCCGTGAACTGCGTGTTGCAGTTGGTGTTACCCGAGTTCGCCGGAGAGTTGGGATCTCCAAGGCAAAGCAACGGGTCGGAGACGCCATTCTGCGACAGGCCCGGCGTAACCGGCGTCCACAACTGGTACAGCGACGGCGCGAGGAAGCCCGTGCCATAGGAGCCGCGCAGCAGCAGCGACGGAATCGGCTGCCAGCGCAAGCTCACCTTCGGGTTGGTGGTGCTGCCGAAGTCGCTGTAGTGGTCGTACCGGACCGCGATGTTGCCTTCCAGCGTCTTGAGGATCGGGATGTTCAACTCGCCGAAGACCGCCCACACCGTACGCGAGTGGTCGATGTCCTGCAGGTTGCCGCCGTAGCCCGTCATGTCGCCCACTTGCAGCAGCGGGTTGAAGCTCTGCGTCAAGGTTTCCTTGCCCGCCTGCACGCCCAGCGCCAGCGCCAGCGGACCCGCGTCCAGCTTGAAGATGTCGCCCGAACCCTTGATGTCGATGCCGTAGCCGCTCAGCTTGCTGTTGGCTATTTCCTGCGTGTAGCTCAGCGAGTTGACCTGCTGCTGCACGGCGTCCGTATTGGGGCCGAACAGGTTGACACGTTCCGGTGTTCAGCAGCGGAACGATCTGCGTGTAGCGGAAGAAGCCGCCGTTCGGCGTTTCCTTGGATGTGTTCTCGCTGTAGTTGAACGATCCGTCGAAGTCCCAGTTCCACGCCGTGCCCTTCGCACCGGCAACGATCTGCCAGGCCGCGTTGGTGTCGGTGTTGTCGCGGAAGCCGCAAACGACGCAACGATAACGGACGCCGAGCGCCTGGCCATCGACGCCGTGCGCCGCCGCGAAGTCATGCGGATAGAACGGAGCGGTGGGCTGCAGGATGATCGTCGCGCGTCGCCCGTCGGCGTGGCCGTCGTGAAGATCTGGTCCGACAGCGGTGTGGGCTGGATGATGAACCGCGTTTCCTGGTTCGAATACAACCCGGTCAAATACGCCTGCCAGTCCGCGTTGATCTGGTAGCGTCCCGAGCCGAACAGGTTCAGCTGCTTGGTGTCGGGAATCGATTCGACGTTGGACTGCGCGGCGGGGTTGTACCGGCAGCGAGAGCCGACGGCCACTTCGGGCGCCGTGCAATTCGGATAGTCCGGGCTGCCGATGCCGGCGCCGGTCGCGGGATTGTAGACAAAGCCCGGGAACGTCTGGCCCGACGTCGAGTTGACGCCCGCCGACGCGATGTAGTTGGTGTTGGAGAAGTTGCGGTCGAACTGGTCCAGCGGCTTCTGCTCCGGAGTAGTTGACCGACAGGAACGCGTTCCACTTGTCCTTGGCCAGGTCGCCCCAGCCGACGGTACCCATGAACTGATACTGTTCGCCGCCGCCGCTGCGCGTCGGCGCGCCGTACCAGGCCGTTACATCCACGCCGGTGAAGTCCTGGCGCATGATGAAGTTGATGACGCCGCCGATCGCGTCGCTGCCGTACACGGCCGAGGCGCCGTCCTTCAGCACTTCGACGCGCTCGATCGCCGCGAACGGGATCGCCGCGAGGTTCACACCTTCCGCGCCGGAGATGCCGCCCGCGAACGTGCCCAGGCGCTTGCCGTTGACGAGCACCAGCGTGGAGGTGCCGCCCAAGCCGCGCAGCGATGCGGTCTGGTTACTGAACGTGGTCGCACCGATGACGTTGCCGACGGAGACGTTGCCCGCGCTGTTGTTGGCGGAGATCAGGTTCATGATCTCCATCGCGTTCGTCGCGCCGCTCTTGGCGATTTCTTCGCGCCCGATGACCTGGACGGGTAGTGCGCCTTCACCCTCGATTCGCTTGATGTTCGAGCCCGTCACTTCGACCTTGATGTCGGCCGCTTGTGCGGGTCCTGCCAGCAGTGTCACTGCGCCGCTTGCACCCAATACATAGGCGAGTGCGGTCGCGACCTTCTTCCGCTGAAATTTCATGTTCAAAACCCCCAGAAAAGGATGATGCCCCCTGAACGGACCGCGCGTCCGCCCTCCGGCACACGTCGTCACGTTACAACAACACAGTTTTCGCGGGCAACGAATGGTTACTTTAGTTACAATGCGCGGGACATTTTTGTTGCAATTTCGCCAATCGTGACGCTTCGCCACCCGCAACCCCATGATTTGCAAGACATCGCGCTCTCGCACAATGCCTTGATTCCCCCGACGAATGGTAACGCCTCCGACAATTCCCGCTGTGTGGGCGAACGGGAGAACACGTTGGAAAAAATCACCCGGCCGCCCCCCCGTTCGGGGCCCGCAACTGGGGTGCATCTTGAGCCCCGATCGGGATTCGAATATGCGTTTCGGTCGGGCGCCGGTTACCCGCACTGCAGCATTGAATCGCGCCGCTTGAAAGTGCGCAGGCGCGACGCCTGCTCGCGCAGCGAATTGCCCTGGGCTTCCGCACGGCGCGGCGGCCGCATGCGACATCTCGCCGCCGCGTTCATCCTGACCGCCACCGCGATTGACCTTTTCGCCCTCGCGGGATTGGCCAGACCCAATGCGGCTCGCGGTTCGTTGCGGCGTGTTTCGTGGGTACGCGATTGGCGTTGTTGCTACCGGGCACTTTCATGAACGCGCGCGGGTATTCGATCGCCGCCGCGACCCGCGCCGACGTCCCGGATTTGTTGGCAATGATCTGTGCGCTTGCGGAGTATGAAAAGCTTTCCCACCTGGTCGTGGCCACGGAGGCTTCGGTGGGCGAAGCGCTCTTTGGGGCCCGTCCCGCTGCCGAAGCGCTGATCGCTCGCGAACGTGGGGAAAACGGCATCGCGGCGGGTTTTGCGCTGTTTTTCCATACTTTCTCGACATTTCTGGGTCGGCGGGGGCTGTGGCTGGAGGACCTGTTCGTCTATCCGGCGGCCCGCGGCAAGGGGCTCGGCCGCGACCTCCTCGCCACGCTGGCGGCCATCGCCCGGGCGCGCGATTGCGGACGATTCGAGTGGGCCGTCCTCGATTGGAACGCCCCGGCCATCGGCTTTTACGAGGCGATGGGCGCGACGCTGCTGCCCGACTGGCGGATTGCCCGGGTTACCGGCGAGGCACTTGCCCGGTTCGGCATCGACCAACCCTGACTCCTTCCCGGGCTTTCGGGGATAATCCTGCCTTCGCTGCCTCGGGCTACGACCGCCCGGCACGGCTCGTTCCCCCTTTACCGCGAAAGCCACGACCCCGATGCCCTTTGACGGCCCACTCCCCCAGTTCGACATCCGCGCCGACTTCTGGTCGCTGCGCTTTGTCGAGGAACGCTGCGAGACCTATGCGGTCCGCAAGAACGTCGCGATGCCGTTCGTCGCCTCCACCGACAGCGGCGCCATGGCTACCGTGTACGTCGACGGCGGTTACGGCTATGCGGCCACTGGCGACACCTCTCCTTCCGGCCTGCGCGACGCGCTCGAGCGCGCGGCGCACTGGGCGCGCAGCACCTCGAAGCTGGCGCTCTTCGACACGAGCGCGCTGCCGCGGCCCGCGCCGCGCGGCGAGTATGCGTCGCCGTCCTTCGCCGACCGTTTCCCGACGCGCCGTGAATGGTACGACCTGCTGGGGACCGAATCGGCGCAGGCAGGTTTCGATCCGCGCATCGTCGACTGGGAAGCCTCCGTGGACGTGCGCACCGCAATCCACCGGTTGGTGACCAGCACGGGCGGGGACGTCGTCCAGCGCTACCGGTTCCTGCTGCCGGGCATGGCCGTCACCGCGCACGCCGACGGCGTCACGCAGAACCGCACGCTCAACGGCTATCGCGGCCTCTGCCAGCAGGGCGGCACGGAAGTGCTCGCGCGCTTCGGCTTCGTCGGCGCCGGCAGGAGGATCGCCGAGGAAGCGCTGGAACTTCTCGCGGCGCCCAATTGCCCGAGCGGCAGGATGGATGCGCTGCTGATGCCCGACCAGATGGTCCTGCAGATCCACGAGTCCATCGGGCATCCGCTCGAGCTCGACCGCATCCTCGGCGACGAGCGCAATTTCGCCGGCACGAGCTTCGTCACGCCCGACATGTTCGGCACCTATCGATACGGATCGGAACTGCTGAACATCACGTTCGATCCGTCCCGGCCCGAGGAACTCGCGAGCTACGCATTCGACGACGACGGCACGCCGGCCAAGCGCGCGCACCTCATTCGCGCCGGCATCCTCGAGCGCCCGCTGGGGGGCGCCATCTCGCAGGCGCGCGCGGACCTGCCCGGCGTCGCGAATTCGCGCGCCGACAACTGGAACCGGCCGCCGATCGACCGCATGGCGAACCTCAATCTCGAACCCGGAGACGCGACGTTCGACGAACTGGTCGCCGGCATCGAACACGGCGTGCTGTTGGAAACCAACCGGTCGTGGTCGATCGACGACTCGCGCAACAAGTTCCAGTTCGGCTGCGAACGTGGCCGGATCATCGAACACGGCAAGGTGAAACACGTCGTCCGGAATCCCAACTACCGCGGCATCTCGGCTTCCTTCTGGCGCAGCCTGAAGCGCGTCGGCAATGCCGACACGCTGCAGGTGCTGGGCACGCCCTACTGCGGCAAGGGCGAGCCGTCGCAGGTGATCCGTGTGGGCCACGCGTCGCCCGCGTGCGTGTTCGGCGATGTGGACGTATTCGGTGGAGAGGCATGAACATGGAGAACTATTTCCTGGCGCTGGCGGAAGTGATCGACGCGTCGCTGCAGGCGGGCGAGCGCTACACCGCGTCGTTCGACGCCGAGCAGACCGACTTCGTGCGGATGAACCGCGGCCGCGTGCGCCAGCCCGGCACCGTCGCGCAGCGCTACGTCGCGGTGCGCTTGATCCGCGGCCAGCGCCACGCGATGCACGTGCTGTCGCTGACGGGCGATCTGGCCGTCGATGGCGGCGCGCTGCGGTCCGCCGTCGCGGGCCTGCGCTCGGCGCTGCCGGAATTGGCCGACGATCCGCTGTTGCTGCTGCCGGCCGATGTCAAATCGAGCCGCTCCCAGCGCGGCGGGCCGCTTCCCTCTTCGGCACAGGTCATCGCCGAAGTGCTGGAAGCCGCGCACGGCACCGACCTCGTCGGAATCTATGCCGCCGGCCCCGTGTGGCGCGGCTTCGCGAATTCCGAAGGACAGCGCAACTGGCACGAGACGACGACGTTCAATCTGCAGTGGAGCCTCTACTATCGCGCCGACAAGGCGGTGAAGACGAGCCACGCGGGATTCACGTGGGATGGCGCCGCGCTCGCGCAAAAGATGGCCGACGCGCGGGAGCGGCTGGCGTTGATCAGCCGTCCGGCGAAGTCGCTCGCGCCGGGAAAATACCGTGCGTATCTCGAGCCGTCGGCGATGGACGATATCGCGAGCCTGCTGTGCTGGGGCGGCTTCTCCGGCCGCGCGCTCGCGACGCAGCAGAGCGCCCTCGCGCGGATGCGGTCGGGCGAAACGCTCGATGCGCGCGTGTCGCTCACCGAGGACACGGCCAGCGGCGTCGCGCCCTCGTTCCAATCCGACGGCTTCGCACGCCCGTCGAACGTGAACCTGGTCGACCGTGGCGCGCTGGTGGGCTCGCTGGTCAGCCCGCGCACGGCGCGCGAGTTCGACCTCCCGGAAAATGGCGCCAACGGCGAAGAGATCGCCCGAGTCGCTGACGATGGCGGCCGGAACGCTCGTGCAGAAGGATGCGCTCGACGCGCTGGGCACCGGCCTCGCGATCGGCAACCTGCACTACCTCAACTACTCGGACCGCCCCGCGTGTCGGATGACCGGCATGACTCGCTTCGCCACATTCTGGGTCGAGAATGGAAAGATCGTCGCGCCGGTGGACGTGCTGCGCTTCGACGACACGGTCTACCGGATGCTGGGAACGAACCTGGAAGCGCTGACTGCGGAGACCGAACTGCTGCTCGACGCCGGGACCTACGGTTGTCGCAAGCTGTCGAGCCTGCGTCTGCCGGGCGCGCTGGTGGCGGAGATGGCGTTCACGTTGTAGCCGCGGAATATTCGACTTCACAAAGGGCGTTCGAAGGCCTAACGTACGCCGCATCGACCCGCGGGTGCCACGCACTTGCCGATGGCCGAACCGGGCTTGAACGTTGTTGTTCGTTCCGCAGGGAGGCGGATATGCGCAACCACTCACGGCCGAGCGCCGCCGCAATTCTGTCCGCGGCCGCGATCGTCGTTGCGTTTGCGGTACCCGCGTGCCAACGCAGCGCGACAACGCAGCTACGACGGAGGTTCGATGGTCGGACAGGTCAATAGCTGCGGCAATGACAAAGTCATAAACGATGTCGACGAGCTACGCGAACTGTGTCCATTGAGGCTGAGAGTTGCAAACTCGTTCTACATCCTCGGGAAAATTCTTGACATGCTCTCTTGACGGGATTTCAATTGCGACGGGGACAGAAACTTGCCAGTCTATCGGCGGCGGTCTGCGTGAGCCGCACCGCCGCGATGCTCGCTTCTTCTTGGGGAGGATCCGCTTGGAACCGATATCTCGATACAGCACGAACCGGCCGCCGGAAAGCAACCGCAATGGCCTCCTGGGCCTCGCTTGCCGTGCTTCGCTCGTTGCCTGCATGGCGTTTGCTACGTCCTCCGCCTTTGGCGCTGACTGGCCGACGTTTCGCAATACGTCTTCGAATGCTGGCGCGTCACCGGAGACGATCAACCTTCCGCTGACGCTCGGCTGGCATACGACGGCACCCGGCATCGAGGAGAACGGCGTTGTCGTCGCCGGGGGCGTCGCGTACATGGGCGTCACCGACGGCCACCTGTATGCCTTCACGGTCAACACGGGCCTCCCCGTACCCGGCTTCCCGGTAGCAACCGGGCAATCCTACGGCACGCCCGCCGTGGACTTGGCGAACGGCAAGATCTACACGATGGCCAACGGCTCGACGCTGTTCGCGATCAACCTGAACGGGAGTTTGGCCTGGACCGCCAACGTTGGCAGCCTAGGGACCAACTACGACCAGGGGCCACTCCTCGACGGAGGCTTCGTCTACCTGAAGGCGGGCGGAAACCTCCTGAAGTACGACTCCGCGGGGGTGCAGCAGTATTCCGTAGCAGCCCCCGGGAGCAATACGCAGCTGGCGCTCTCCGGATCCTTTCTGTACTCGAACTCCGAAGCGGGCACAATTCGCAAGTATGACAAGGCGACCGGCGCCGAGGTCATCGGAGGCGGCTTCCCGATCTCGACGGCGGGGAGCCAAGCGAGCTTGACGGTCGTCGATGGCCTCATCTTCCACAAGGCCGATCAGCTCTACGTGTACAAGCTCTCCGATGGGACTCTCGCGTGGTCCAAGCCTGACGGGGGAGATAGCACGTACTACGACTCACCGGCCGTCTCTGGCGGCGCCGTTTATACGTTCGGCTTTGGCGACGGCCGCCTATACGCCTTCGACGAGAACACGGGCGCGACGCTCACTGGCTTCCCTTCGGTTGTGCTCAACACAGGCGGCCGCAACTGGGCATCGCCTGTCGTCGCTGGCGACAAGGTGTTCATCGGCGCGGGCACATCGCAGCAGTTCGTCGTGATCGGCGCCGCCGGAACCACCTCGGCAGGCCAGGTGCTGGCGTCGTACCCGACGTTTTCCGCGGACACCCAGGGTTTCGATACCTGCTCACCCGCCATATCCGGCGGTTGGGTGTTCGCGATGCTGGACGGAGGCGGGCTGTATGCCTTCAGCGCCTCAGGGACCGGGGGGCCGCCGGGCGCTATCACCATCAACGGTCGTGCGGCCTGCACGGCCTCGGGGACTGTCACGCTCTCGCTCAACAATTTCGGGGACGCCTCGATCACGCAGATGATCATCTCCGAAGACCCATTTTTCGGGGGTGCGGTCTACCAGCCGTTCGCGGCGACGAGGACCTTTACTCTGTCGGCGGGATTCGGCCTGAAGACTGTCTACGCCAAGTTCAAGAACTCGAGTGGAGTGGAGTCGAACGTCTTCAGCGCCACCATCGATGAAGAAGTGAATTGCCAGGCGGGAGGGGGGGAGGATCGGCACCGGCTGTGATTCCGACCCTCGACTGGAGTTCTCTGGCGCTCCTCGCCCTGGTACTCGCCGCGGTGGGCATGCTACTCGCTAGGCGTCTCCACTAGTAGCTCTCGCCCCTCGGAAGGCCCGGCGCATCCCACGCCGGGCCTTCGTATCTATGGTCAACCAGGGCTGGACACCCGAAGGCAACGGCATCGGCGTGGAGACGTGTGTGCCGCCGTAGAAACGCCGGGAGCCATGCTCCTTCACGCCACCCATGAACAGCGGGACCCGGAATTTCGGGTCCCGCTGTTCGTCCGAGTACGTTACGCGTGTGCCTGACCCGGGTGCCAGCCCTTGGGGATGGATGCGAGCAGCCGCTTGGTGTACGGCTCGCGCGGATGGCGATAGATCTCGTCGGAATTGGCGATCTCGACGATCTCGCCTTCATTCATCACCATCACCTGGTCGGAGATGTACTTGACGACGGCCAGGTCGTGCGAGATGAAGATGTACGACAGCGCATATTCCGCCTGCAGGTCCTGCAGCAGGTTCAGCACCTGCGCCTGCACCGACACGTCCAGCGCCGACACCGATTCGTCGCAGATGAGGATGTCGGGTTTCAGCGTGAGGCAGCGCGCGATCGCGATGCGCTGGCGCTGCCCGCCCGAGAATTCGTGCGGATACTTGTAGAACGAGACTTCCGGCAGCCCCACTTTGTGGAGCAATTCGAAGGCGAGTTCGGTCCGCTCCTGCGCGTTGGCGCCGATGCCGTGGATCTGCATCGGCTCGGTGAGGATCTGCCCGACGATGAAGCGCGGGTTCAGCGACGCATAGGGATTCTGGAAGATGATCTGGATGCGCCGCTTGTACTGCATGAACTCCTTCGGCGACATGGCGAGGATGTCGCGGCCGTCGAAGAGCGCTTCGCCGGTCGTGGCCTCGTGCAGACGCATCAGCGTCAGGCCGACGGTGGTCTTGCCCGAACCGGATTCGCCGACCAAACCTAACGTCTTGCCCTTGGCGAGCGTGAACGACACATCCTTGACCGCCTTGAACTCGCGCTTGCCGAAGATGCCCTCGCGCGAATAGAAGCTCTTGCCCAGGTTCCTGACGTCGAGCACGACCGTGTCGCTGGCGGTGAGTCCGCGCAGCCGCTCCGGAATGTCCTGCGGGCCCTCGCCGTCACCGGTCATGAAGTCGTCGATGACCGGAAGCCGCGCCGGCCGGCGGTCGATCTGCGGCCGGCATTTGAGCAGCGCCTTCGTGTAGGTGTCCTTCGGGTCCTCGAAGACCTGCTTCGCGGAGCCCTGCTCGCGGATCTCGCCGTTGCGCATCACGACGACGCGATCGGCGATCTCGCCCACCACGGCGAGGTCGTGCGTGATGAAGAGCACCGACATCTGGTGCTTCTTCTGCAGCGCGGCGATGAGGTCGAGGATCTGCTTCTGGATCGTGACGTCGAGCGCAGTCGTCGGCTCGTCGGCGATCAGGAGCTTGGGCTCGCAGGCGATGGCCATCGCGATCATCACGCGCTGCTGCTGGCCGCCGGACATCTGCGACGGGAACTTGTCGATGCTGCGCTCGGGTTCCGGAATGCCGACCTCCGCAAGCAGCGCGATCGACCGCTTGCGCGCCGCGTCCCCGCGCAGGCCCATGTGCAGCCGGAGAACCTCCTCCAGCTGGAAGCCGACGGTGAACACCGGGTTGAGCGACGTCATCGGCTCCTGGAAGATCATCGAGATGTCGGCGCCGCGCAGCGCTCGCAGCTCGTTGGGCGGCATGCCCACGATGTTGCGGCCGCCGTAGATGATCTGGCTTTTGGCGTCGATGATCGTGTTCTCGGGCGGCAGCAGGCCCAGGATCGCGAGCGACGTCACGGACTTGCCGGAGCCCGACTCGCCCACCAGCGCGATCGTCGCGTTCTTCGGAATGTCGAACGAGATGCCCTTCACGGCGTCGAACGTCGTGTGCTTGTCCAGCCGGAACGTGACGCGCAGGTCGCGGATGCGGACCAGCGGATCGAGTGCGACGTCGGCCGGGTTCATGTCAGTTCCGCCGGGCCGTCCCAAGGAACTGATGCGCCCCCTGGGGGCAGCGATGCGTGGGGGTCGTTCATTAGTTCCGCCGGGCCGCCCCAAGGAACTGATGCGCCGCCTTGGGGGCAGCGAGCGCAGCGAGCGTGGGGGTCGTTCATCAGTGTCCCGTCCTGCCTTTGAGCTTCGGGTCGAGCGCATCGCGCAGCGCGTCGGTGAAGAGGCTGAACGCGGTGACGAGCGTGGCCATCGCGATGGTTGCGGCGACGAGCTGCCACCACTTGCCGAGGATCAGTTCGTTCTGCGCCTCGTTCAGCATCGAGCCCCACGACACGACGTCCACCGGCACGCCGAAGCCCAAGAACGACAGGATGACCTCGGCCTTGATGAAGCCGACGGTGAGGATCGACAGTTGCACCAGCACCACGTGCGAAACGTTGGGAAAGATGTGCAGGAACATCCGGCGGCTGTGCGACGCGCCGAGCGCATCCGCGGCCATCACGTATTCGCGGCCCTTGTGCTTCAGGTATTCGGCGCGGATCAGCCGGAAGACGCCGCTCCACCCGGTGAGTCCCAGGATCAGGACGATCGTGAACGTTCCCTTCTGCTGCAGCACCGCCGCGACGGCGAGAATCAGCAGCAGGTACGGGATGGAGCTGAACACGCTGTAGAACCAGTTCAGGATGTCGTCGACCCAGCGTCCGTAGTAGCCGGCGAACGCGCCCAGCACCGTGCCGATGAACACCGCGACGACGGCCGACGCGAGGCCGACGAAGATCGACGTCTCCGACCCCTTGATCGTCTTGGCGATGATGTCGCGTCCCCACTTGTCGCCACCGAACGGCAAGCGTCGCCCGGCGCTCCTCCACGGCCGCGACCTTGGCGTTGCCCTGGCTGGAGCGGATGTCGTTCATGACGTCGGCGAGCGGATCGACGACCTTGTTCTCGTCCGCGGGGGGCGCCACGGCCTCGCTCTTGAGCGGCGGGGCGGACGGACTCGCGGCGCCTTCGGTCGCGGCCCCGGTCGTTGCGGGCGCACCGGATGGCGGCGACACGGGCTCCGGCGTGTAATCGAGCCACGACGGCGGCGCGTAGTTGACGCCGATTTCCTTGGCCCAGTCCTTCGCGACGAGACCCGCGCCGGACGCGATCATCAGCAGGATGAACGCGGCGACGATCGCCAGCGACACCATTGCGACGTTGTCGGTCTTGAGACGCCGCCACGCCAGCGTCCACAGTCCCGGGGATACGGTGTGCGGAATTTCGCGCGCCGGCGCGACCGGGGACTTCAATGCGGTGTCGTTCGGCATCGCCGTCCCCTATTTCAACTGGACCCGCGGATCGACGGCCTTGTACATCAAGTCGGCGAGCAGGTTGGTGATGATCGTGGCGAACGCGACGTACACGGTGATGGCCTTGATGACCGGGAAGTCCGAGCGCTCGACAGCCAGGATGACTTCGCGCCCGATGCCCGGGATCGAGAAGAAGCGTTCGATGAGGAACGAACCCAGCAGCAGTCCCGGCAGTTCGGCCATCAGGTTGGTGATGATCGGGATCGACGCGTTGCGCAGCACGTGGATCCACATGATGCGATTTTCGCCGACGCCCTTCGCGCGCGCGGTGCGCACGTAGTCCTGGTTGATCTCGTCGAGCACGAACGTGCGGTAGAGCCGCAGGTTGGGCGCGATGCTGACGACCAGCGCGATCAGGATCGGCAGCGACGCGTACTTGGTCAGGTTCTCCCAGAAATCGTTGCCCCATCCCTGCACGGGGAACCAGCCCAGCTTGTAGGCGAACACATACTGGAAGACGATGATGTACACGAGGATCGAGATCGACAACCCCACCGTGCAGACGATCATCACCATCCGGTCCGTCAGTGAGCCGCGGACGTACGCAACGGCGAGCGCCAGGCCGATGGCGATGATCGTCACCAGGATGAGCAGCGGAATCAGCACGGTCAGCGACGGGCCGAGGCGCGTCGCCAGGATGTGCGACACGCTTTCGTTGGTGCTCCACGACGCGCCGAAGTCCGCGGTCAGGATCTGCTTGACGAAGATCCCGAGCTGCACGTAGTACGGCTGGTCGACGCCCAGCTGGCGCCGGATGTTGTCGATCTGTTCCTGGTTGGAGATCTTGCCGGCGAGCACGTAGGCCGGGTCGCCACCCACCCAGTTGAACAGGAAGAACACGAGCAGCACGACACCGAGCATCGTCGGGGCCATCTGCCACAACCGCCTGATGATGTACGCAGCCATCTTGGGATCGCTCGCTTCCTGCGCGCTACTTCGTGTTCGGCGCCACGTCGAGATACTGCCACTGCGCGTGGAGGATCGGGTGCTTCTTGTAGCCCTCCACCCGCGGCTGGATCAGCTGGTTGCGATAGCGGCTGATCGTGAGCCGCCACGGCGCGTAGGCCTCCGCGATGCGCGTCATTTCCTGGTAGAGCTTATCGCGTTCCGGCCCCGGCGGCATCTTTGCCGTCTTGGCATAGAGCGCATCATATTCCGGAATCTTCGCGCAGCCGAAATTGCTCGCGCCCGTATTGGGGCCGTACAGGAGCTGCATGAAGTTGTCGCCGTCGGGATAGTCGGCGATCCACGCCGCCGGCCGGCTCATGACCTTGCACTGCTTCTCCATCTTGAGGAGCTCGGCGAACTTGTCCTTGTGCACGTCCATCTGGATGCCGATGGCGTCGAGCGATTTCTTCCACATCTCGTCCTGCTGGCGGCCCAGCGTGTCCGGCCGCGAGAAGAGCGTGACGACGAGCGGCTTGCCATCGGGCGTCATCCGCTTGCCGTCCGGCCCTTTCTTGTAGCCGAAACGATCGAGCAGCGCATTGGCCGCGACGGGATCGTATTTGATGCTGCTCTTCCAGTCCGGAACGTGGCCGACCACGCCGGGCGGTATCGGGTACAGCGCCTCGACAGCCTGTCCGTTGCGGATCACCTTGATGTCCTCGGCGGCGTTATAGGACATCGCCATCGCGCGGCGCAGCGCGATCTTTTCCTTGGTCAGGCCGCCAACGACCGGGTCCTGCAGGTTCCAGTACGTGAACGAGATCTCGGGGTCGACGATGCGGTCGAGGCGAATGCCCCTGGCCGCCAGCTCGGGCTTGAGCTTGCCGTCCTGGATCGCCTGTGGCGCCAGCGGACCCTCCATGTTCATGATGTCGAGTTCGCGGTTCTGGAACGCGAGCCAGCGCGCCTGGTCCTCCTCGATGATGCTGACCTCGACGCGGCCGACCTGCGGCATCTTCTTGCCCTTCATCTGCGCGACGAGCTTCTGGTCGGCGGCATCCTGCGGCGCGAAGTCCCAGATGAAGCCGCGGTAATTCGGATTGGCCTCGAGCACGATCTTCGAGCTGCGCACCCATTGCGCGAGTTTGTACGGGCCCGAGCCCACCGGGTTGGCCATCGCGCGGCCGTCGACGCCCGCGTATTTCTCGATGACTTCGCGCGCGACGATGGCCGTCGGCTCGTGCGCCAGAACGTACGGCAGGTTGTAGTCGGTGTCCTTGAGGCGCAGCCTGATCGTGTACTTGTCCACGGCCTCGAGGCCGGGCAGTTTCTTGTCGTAGTCGAACTTGCCGGAGGTCTTCGCGGCGGCGATCTCCTCGTCGAGACCGACGAACTTGCCTTCGACCAGGAACACCCACGGCGAATGGATCCTGGGATCGGCCAGCCGCTTCAGCGAATAGATGACGTCGTCGGCCGTGAGCTCGCGCTTCTTGCCGCCGAACGCGGGGTCGTCGTTGAACAGGATGCCCTTCTTCAGCTTGATCGTGTACGTCTTGCCGTTGTCGGTGATCTGCGGCAGCGATTCGGCGGCGAGCGGCACGATCTTCGACGGCCGCGCCAGGTAGTCGTACGTGTACAGCGTGTCGAAGATCGCCTGGATGATCGTGCCGGAATAAAGGTCGTTACCGGCGGGAGGGTCGAAGCCGGATTCGCCCGCGGGAAACACGTCGCGGATCACCTTGTTCATGTCGGCGGCCGGCGCGAGCGGCGCAGCGCAGGCCATCAGTGTCAGCAATACGGCAGGAACCACGCGTTGCAAAACCGGAAACCGCATCAGAAAAGACTCCACATCATTTTTCTATCGGGACCATTGCCGGCGTCCGCGGCCGAAATCGGCGCCGCCTTGAAAAAAGCTCGCCAATGTACCATTCCAAGCCCGGTCCGCGCCATGTCGTTCTGCCCCTTCGCTCATGCCTTCCGTCAGCCGCACTAGCCCGACCCGCGATGAGCCGCGCGAGGCTCCGGTGAGACCTGCCTACTGGGACGAGGCGACGCGCTTCCTTGGCGAGCGTGACGCCGTCATGGCGCGCCTCGTCGCGGCATTCCCGGGGATCCACGTCGTGCGGCGCGGCGACCCCTTCACGACGCTGGCGCGTGCCATCGTCGGCCAGCAGATATCCGTCAAGGCCGCGCAGACGATCTGGGGCCGGCTCGTCACGGCAGCCGACGGCAGCGGCAACCCCATCCACCTCGATCCGGCGCGCGTCGGCCGCACCCGCATGCCCACGCTGCGCCGCGTCGGCCTGTCGCAGGGCAAGGCGGAGTACATCCGCGACCTCGCCCGCCATTTCCTGTCCGGCGCCCTCGACCCACGCGAATGGCCGGCGCTCTCCGACGAGGACCTGATCGCGCGGCTGACGGCGGTGAAGGGCATCGGACGCTGGACCGCGGAGATGTTCCTCATGTTCCACGAACTGCGCCCGGACGTATTGCCGGTGGCCGACATCGGCTTGCAAAAGGCTGTCGCCATGCATTACCACGACGGCAACAGGCTCCCCGTCGCGGAATTGCGCGAGTTCGCGGCGATGTGGGCGCCGTGGCGCAGCGTCGCAACGTGGTATCTGTGGCGTTCGCTCGATCCCATTCCCGTCGATTACTAGCAGGGTCCTCGCGCTACCTGAGTCTTCCGTCCACGAGGTGCAGCGTGCGATCAGTACGCGCGGCTAAATCCGGGTCGTGCGTGACGATCACGATGGCCGTGCCGCCGACGGCATTGAGTTCGAGCATGAGGTCGAACACTTCGCCGGCCGTGCGGCGGTCGAGGTTGCCGGTGGGCTCGTCCGCGAGCACGCACTTGGGTTGCGTCACCAATGCGCGCGCGAGCGCAACGCGCTGCCGTTCGCCGCCGGACAGTTCGCCGGGGCGGTGCTTCAGCCGATGCGAGAGGCCGACGCGCGCGAGCATCGCCGCAGCGGCATCGCTCGCATCGTGCGGGGACATCCGGCGTATCAGGAGCGGCATCGCCGTGTTCTCGACCGCATTGAACTCCGGCAGCAGATGGTGGAACTGGTACATGAAGCCGAGCGCGCGATTGCGCACCTGCCCGCGCTGCGCTTCCGACTGCGCCGCGAAATCGACGCCGTCGACTTCGACATGGCCTGCGGTCGGCGTGTCGAGCCCGCCCAACAGATGCAACAGCGTGCTCTTGCCCGATCCGGACACGCCGACGATCGCAAGCCGCTCGCCGGGCATGACGGCCAGGTCGACGCCATTCAGCACGGCGACATCCAGCGGACCGCTGGTATAGGTCTTGGCGAGCCCGCGACAGGCGATCACCGGCGTCGCCGCGTTGAGGGGCGCGTCACTCATAACGCAACGCGTCCGCGGGATTGACCCGCGCGGCCTTCCACGCGGGGTAGATCGTCGCGATGAGCGCCAAGCCGAGCGCTATGGCGGCAATGGTCACGACGTCGGCGCGCTGCAGGTCGGACGGCAGGTCGCTGATGTAATAGACCGACTTGTCGAGGAATTGCGTGTTCAAGAGACGCTCGAGGAACGGGACCACGGTGCCGATGTTGAGCGCGAGCAGGATGCCGGCCAGCACGCCGATCGCCGTGCCGATGACCCCGATCAGCGCGCCTTGCACGATGAAGATCGCCATGATCGACAGCGGCGACGCCCCGAGCGTGCGCAGGATCGCAATGTCCGCCTGCTTGTCGGTGACGACCATCACCTGCGCCGACACGATGTTGAACGCGGCCACGGCGACGATCAGCGTCAGGATGATGAACATCACGCGCTTCTCGATCATGACGGCGCGAAAGAAGTTGGCGTGGCTTTGCGTCCAGTCGCGCACGTTGGCCGACACCGGCATCTGCTGCCACAACTCGCGCGCGACCGTCGGCGCCGCATAGAGATCATCGAGCTTCAGGCGCACGCCGGACACGCCGTCCAGCCGGTAGAGCTTCGCCGCGTCCTCGATGTTGACGAGCGCCAAGCCGCTGTCGAACTCGTACATGCCGACCTCGAAGATGCCGACGACCTTGAAGCTCTTCACGCGCGGCAGCGTTCCCGCCGGCGTGATCGTGCCCTGCGGCGTGATCACGACGACGGAATCGCCGGGCAGCACGCCCAGCGCCCGCGCGATTTCGCCGCCCAGCACGATGCCGAACGCGCCGGGCACGAGATCCGTCAGCGAGCCACGGCGCATGTGCTCGCCGATGTCCGCCACCGAACCCTCGAGCGCCGGATCGATCCCGCGGATCAGCGCGCCGCGGTTGGCGTCGCCTGCCACCAGCATCGCCTGCCCAAGCACATAGGGCGCAGCGCCGATCACGCGCGGATTCCGCTTCGCGAGGGCGGCAATGTTCTGCCAGTTGGCGAGCTGCGGAATGCCCTGCACCTCGATGTGCGACGCGACCGACAGGATGCGGTTGCGCAGCTCCTGCTGGAATCCGTTCATCACCGACAGAACGACGATCAGCGCCGCGACGCCGAGCGCGATGCCGGCCATCGACATCAGCGAGATGAACGAGATGAACGTGTTGCGGCCCGATCCCTTGCGGGCGCGCGTGTAGCGAAGGCCGACGGCCAGTTCGTAGGGAGACACTTAAGCGCGATTATCGCATGTTAGGCTCGCGCTCCTCATGCACCTGACCGTCGCCGTTCCCGACCTGCTGGCACAAGACCGCGCCACGCTGGACGCGGCACCTGCGCTCTCCAAACTCGCCCATTACGCGGACGCGCCCGACGTGCGACGGGGAAGTCTCGACGACCTTCTGCTGCGCGAATCCGTGGACGATCCAGCGGCGGCCATCGCGCCGATCGCCGCGTTGGGCGCAGGATTCGATCCCGGCCGGCGCTACGTGCTGCGCGCCGATCCGGTCTCGCTGGCCGCCGGGCGAGCCGATGTCGTGCTCGGCGCGCGCATCGGCGATCTCGACGCCGCCGAGGTCGCGGCGCTGATGGCAACGCTCAACGCGCATTTCGAAGGCGACGGCATCGAATTCCACGCGCCGCGCACCGACGCATGGTTTATCGCGGTTGACGAGACGCCTGACCTGACGACGACGCCGCTGTCCGAAGTCCGTGGCGCGATCTACCCATGGTTGCCTTCGGGCGCGGATGCCGGACGATGGCGCCGCTGGCTCTCCGAGATGCAGATGCTGCTGCACGAGCACCCGACCAATGCCGCGCGAGCGGCGCGCGGGCGCCTTCCCGTGACGGGAATCTGGATTTCGGACGGAGGACGCTTAGGCGAGACGATGGACGACACCGCGACGGCGATCTTCGCGGCACCCGGTCGGGCCGGCGACGTGGCGCGCGGTTTGGCGCAACTGCATGGGAATGCCGCGCGCGATCCGCCGCCCGATTTCGCAGCCGCTGGCGAGCACGACAGCGCGATCGTCGTTCTCGATCAGTCAAGCGTGGCGAACGCGGCCAACGTTGATCGCCTTTGGCTCTCTCCCGCGGTCGCCGCGCTGGAGCGCGGCTCGCTGTCGACGCTGACGCTCCTGGCCGACGGCAACGGCGCGGCGGCGGCCTGGCGTGCGCGACGGCCGTCGTGGCTGCGCCGCGCTCGCGCACGATTCGCGGCGCAGCCGTTCGCGCCGCCTCCTTCCGCGACGGACGACGGATGACGGTCGAGATCGTCCGCCGCGCCGTCCCGCCCGCCGCGCAGGCGCTGGAGGCAGCGGGCCTGCCCGCTGTCCTCGCGCGCATCTACGCGGCGCGCGGCATTGCCGCGATCGCCGAACTCGACCACTGGCTTCGCGGCACTGCCGCCGCACGAGCGAATGATGGGCATCGCCGCCGCGGCGGAGCGCCTCGCGCGAAGCGATCGCCGCGGGCGAAAAGATCGTCATCGTTGCCGACTACGACGCCGATGGCGCCACCGCGTGCGCCGTCGGCTTGCGCGGCCTGCGCGCAATGGGCGCCGACATCGACTTCATCGTTCCCAACCGGTTCGAGTTCGGCTACGGCCTGACGCCGGAGATCGTGGCGCTCGCCGCGCAGATGAACCCGCGCCTCATCGTCACCGTCGACAACGGCATCGCGAGCGTCGATGGCGTAGCGGCGGCGGCGGCGCGCGGAATCGACGTGCTCATCACCGATCATCACCTGCCGGGCGCAACGCTGCCTTCACCGGCGATCATCGTCAACCCGAACCAGCCCGGCTGCACGTTCCCGAGCAAGCACATCGCGGGCGTGGGCGTCATGTTCTACGTGCTGTTCGCCACGCGCGCCCGGCTGCGCGCCGGTGGCGCGTTCGCGGGACGCGACGAGCCCAACCTCGCCGACCTCACTGACCTGGTGGCGCTCGGCACCGTCGCCGACGTCGTGCGGCTGGACCAGGTGAACCGGATCTTCGTCGAACAGGGACTCGCGCGCACTGCGCGCCGGGCCGCGCGCAGCCCGGCGTGCTTGCGCTGTTCGCCGTCGCCGGACGCGACGCGCGCCGCGCCACCGCGTTCGACCTGGGCTTCGTCGCCGGTCCGCGCCTCAATGCGGCGGGCCGCCTGGCCGACATGACGGTCGGCATTCGCTGCCTGCTGGCGACGACGGACGACGAGGCGATGTCGCTCGCGCACGAACTCGACCGACTGAACCGCGAACGCCGCGACGTCGAAGCATCGATGCAGGAAGCGGCGCTGGCCGATCTGCGCGACATCGGCGACGTAGCCGCCGCCGGCCAGTTCACACTGTGCCTTTTCCGCGAAGGCTGGCATCAGGGCGTGGTCGGCATCGTCGCCTCGCGCCTCAAGGACCGCTTTCACCGTCCCGCGATCGTCTTCGCGCGCGGCGGCAACGGCGAACTCAAGGGCTCCGGCCGCTCGATCGAGGGCTTCCATCTGCGCGACGCGCTCGACCTCGTGGCCAAGCGGGAGCCCGGGCTCATCACGCGCTTCGGCGGCCACGCGTTTGCCGCGGGACTGACGATCGACGAGGCCGCGTTGCCGGCTTTCGCCGCGGCGTTCGAAGCAGGTCGCCCGCGAATGGCTGACGCCGGCCCTGCTCCATCGGACCCACGAATCCGACGGCGCGCTTCCTCAAGGTGAACTGACGCTCGAACTGGCCGCAGCGTTGCGCGAACGGGTCTGGGGCCAGGGGATGCCGGCACCCGCCTTCGACGACACGTTCGACGTGCAGGACGCCCGGGTCGTGGGCGGCAAACACTCGCGCCTCACGTTGCGGCGCGGCAACGAGCGCTTCGACGCCATCCTCTTCCATCACGCGGAAGCGCTTCCCCGCCGCATCCGGGCCGCGTTCCGGCCGGAGGTCAACGAGTGGCAAGGGACGACGTCGCTGCAGCTGACGATCGAGCACTGGCTGCCCGCCTGACTTGGCGCCCGGCGGCGTCTGCGCCCCCGCAACATGGCGGTCTCAAGGACGCTTCGGCCCGACGGGCGGACGAGTCCCCGCTGATGGAGGGTTGTTTCCATAACTTGTTGTTTTAAAAACAGTTAACTAAGTTAGTGAACACTGACCCCGAAAGCGTCACGAAACTGACATTCGTCCTTGTGCAACGCACCATTTCCCATTATATTTGAAGGGTTTGGCGTCCCCGGAATCGCCCGGCGGCGCGGCCAAAAGAACAACCAAGGGAAATCCATGCGTCTGACGGGCAAGGTCTCGATCATCACCGGTGCGGCACAAGGCATTGGCCGCGCGACGGCCGTGAAGTTCGCCAAGGAAGGCGCCAAGGTCGCCGTGTGCGACGTCAACACCATCGCCATCGACGAAACGGTCAAACTGATCCAGGACGCCGGGGGGGAAGCCGCCGGCTACCGCGTCGACGTCACCGACAAGGCCAGCATCGCGCAGATGGTCGAAGGCGTCATGGCCAAGTGGGGCCGGATCGACACGCTCGTCAACAACGCGGGCATCGTGCAGGACGCGCAATTCAAGAAGATGAGCGAAGAGCAGTTCGATCGCGTCATCGACGTGAACCTGAAGGGCGTCTACAACTGCACGAAGGCCGTCGTGGACATCATGCTCGCGCAGAATTCGGGCTGCATCCTCAATGCGTCGTCGATCGTCGGCATCTACGGCAACTTCGGCCAGACCAACTACGCGGCCACCAAGTTCGGCGTCATCGGCATGGTCAAGACGTGGGCGCGCGAACTGGGCAGCAAGGGCATTCGCGCGAACGCGATCTGCCCGGGATACATCCACACGCCGATCCTCGCGTCGATGCCGGCGAAGGTCCTCAAGATGATCGAGGACAAGGTTCCGATGGGGCGCCTGGGGCAGCCCGAGGAAATCGCCAACACCTACGCGTGGCTCGCCTCGGACGAGGCCTCCTACATCAACGGCGCAGTGATCGAGGTTTCCGGCGGCGTGACGATCTGACGCAGCAAAAGGGGCGACGGGCCACCTGCCAGCGGCGGATGGTCCGGATCCGGAGTTCGCTAGGTCTTTCGGCGGACTTCCCGCCGCGCGCACTCCACGCGGTAGCATTCGCGATTCGCCACCCGAAACTTGAGCGACCGCCATGCCCACCCGTCCCTACTTCTCGCCATCGTCTTAGCCATTGCCGCGGCCCTGCGGCCCCCGCCGCGACCGCGCAGAAATTCCAGCCCGGCCAGCAACTACATCTGCCCCAACAATTCCGACACGGGACTCGACTGCTATCTCGACGCCGTGCGCCACCTGTACACGATGTGCCGCCACGTCAAGAGCATCGAGGTCATCGAATTCGGCTACGAAAAGTCGCAGGAAGGCGTGAACGGCGCCAAGAGCGACTACTGCATCGACAAGCAGAAGATCAACATCACGCGGCCCTACCAGGCGGCGCTGGCCGAAACGAAGTCATCGAAGGAAGCGGTCAACGGCCTGCGCACGCTGCAGGAGCTGTGGCTGGAGGCGCTGGCCGGCCTCACGTGGAAGGCGGGCGAAACGGACGAGGACTACAAGGTCCGCGTTGCGCGGCCTTATGTCGCGTTCGGCGAGTGGACGGAGTCGATCAAGAACATCGATCGCGACCATGCCCAAGGCCAAGCCGGCCGCTTCGGATTCGGCCAAGCCCAAGTCCAAGGCCAAGGCGGCCGCCAACTGAACGCACCGCTGCACGCCCCGCTGCACGCGAGCGAGCCGGCCGCATCGGCGGACGAGCAGGCGCCCGACACCACCGCATCGGCGCTCGCCGACGACGCCGCGCTCGCCGCCATCTTCGGCGAAGGCGGCACGCTCGCGCGCGAACTTCCGGGCTTTCACTTCCGGCCGCAGCAACTCGCGATGGCGCAGGCCGTCGCGCGGACGATCGCCGAGCGCGGCCAGCTGGTCGCCGAGGCCGGCACGGGCACCGGCAAGACGTTCGCGTATCTCGTTCCGGCGCTGCTCTACGGCGGCAAGGTGATCGTCTCCACCGGCACCAAGACGCTGCAGGACCAGCTGTACGAGCGGGACCTGCCGCTGGTGCGCGACGCGCTGCGCGTGCCGGTGACCATCGCGCTGCTCAAGGGACGCGCCAACTACGTCTGCCATTACCACCTCGAGCGCGCGTCGCACGAGGACCGGCTGCCGTCGCGCGACGACGCGCGCCACCTGAAGAAGATCATCGCCTTCTCGCGCGCGACGCAGCGCGGCGATCGCGCGGAGCTGGCCGACGTGCCGGAGAACGCGACGATCTGGCCGCTCGTCACGTCGACGCGCGACAACTGCCTCGGCCAGAACTGCGCCTATCACGGCGACTGCTTCGTGCTGAAGGCGCGGCGCGACGCGCTCGACGCCGACGTCGTCGTCGTCAACCATCACCTCTTCTTCGCCGACGTCATGCTGCGCGACGAGGGCGTGTCCGAGCTGCTGCCCAACTGCAACACGGTCATCCTCGACGAGGCCCACCAGCTGCCGGACACGGCGACGCTCTTCTTCGGCGAGCAGGTCGGCGCCGGACAGCTGGCGGAACTCGCGCGCGACGCGGAAGTGGTCTCGCGCACGGCCGCGCGCGATGTGCCGGACCTTCCCGACGCCGCTGCGGAACTCGTTCCCGCGATCCAGAGACTGCGCCTGGCCGCCGGCAACATGCCCGGCAAGTTCCCGCGCGATGCAGCACTTTCACGCGCCGGCTTCGCCGAGGCGCTCGACGGCCTCGCCGCCGCGCTCGATCGGCTCGCGACCGAACTCGGCCATTTCGCCGAACGCGGCGAGGAGCTGGCGCTGGTCGCGCGGCGCGCGGACGACGCGGCACGCCAGGTCGCGCGCTGGCGCGACGGGCACACCGCCATTCCCGAAGATCCCGACGACACGCAGGACTGGATCCGCTGGATCGACGTGACGCCGCTACGGCTTCCAGCTGCAGGCGTCGCCGCTCTCCGTCGCGCCGCTGTTCCGCCGCCAGGTCGGAGACCACGGCGCGCGCGTGGATCTTCACGTCGGCCACGCTCGCCGTCGGCGGCGACTTCTCGCTCTACACGCAGCAGCTCGGCCTCGACCACGCGGCCAGCGGCGCGTGGGACAGTCCGTTCGACTATTCGACGCAGGGACTGCTCTACGTGCCGCACGGCCTGCCGCCGCCCAACTCGCTCGAGCACACCGACGCCGTCGTCGACGCCGCGCTGCCGCTGCTGCGCGCGAGCGGCGGCCGCGCGTTCCTGCTGTTCACGACGCTGCGCGCGTTGCAGCGCGCGCGCGAGCGTCTGGCCGCTGCGTTCGAGCGCGAAGGCCTCGACTATCCGCTGCTGGTGCAGGGCGAAGGCTCGAAGTCCGAGCTGCTGGTGCGCTTTCGCCAGCTGGGCAATGCCGTGCTGCTGGGCAGCGCGAGCTTCTGGGAAGGCGTGGACGTGCCGGGCGACGCGCTGTCGCTGGTCGTCATCGACAAGCTGCCGTTCGCGCCGCCGGACGATCCGCTGTTCGCGGCGCGCCTCGACCGCCTCAAGGCCGACGGCGGCAATCCGTTCATGGACTGGCAGCTGCCGCAGGCGGCCATCGCGCTGAAGCAGGGCGCCGGACGGCTGATCCGCACCGAGACCGACCGCGGCGTGCTGATGATCTGCGACCCGCGGCTGGTGGACAAGCCTTATGGCCGGCGCATCTGGCAGGCGCTGCCGCCGATGCGGCGCACGCGCGAGGCAGCGGACGCGGTCGCGTTCCTGTCCTAGCCTTCTGCCAGAACTGCCACCACGGCTTGGTCGCGAGCTCCCCGGTGGCCTGCACGCCGAAGGTCGTGTCGGCTGCGGCGACCAGAACTGCCACCACGGCTTGTCGGCGCGCCCTTCGACGTACTTGCTGTCGGGGAACGTCTTCGCCAGGATCTGCCGCGAGTCCTCCGCGAGTTGCGACAAGTCCCAGCTTGTCGTAGCTCGCCACCAGCACGTCGAGCGCATCCTCGTTGGACGGCGTCTGCGGATTGTTGACGAGGGCCAGCTGCGCGCGATTGGCGGCCGCGATGTAGGCGCCGCGATTGTAGTAGTAGCGCGCGACCTTGACCTCGTACGTCGCCGAGCGCATTGTTGAGGTACTTCATGCGCAGGATGGAGTCTTCGTAGTACTGGCTCTCCGGAAAGCGCGTGACAGTTCCTTGAACGCCGCGAACGACGCGCGCATTTCCTTCGGGTCGCGCTCGGACAGATCGAGTTCGTAGACGTAGCCGAGGATGCCCTGGTCCTCGCGGAAATGGACGAGGCCCTTCAGGTAGTACGCGTAGTCGACGTTCGGATGATTGGGATACGTGCGGATGAAGCGGTCGCAGTCGGCGATGGCCGCGGCCGGTTCGCCGGCGCGCCAGTTGGCGATACGCGGACTCGAGGATCGCCTGCTGCGCGTAGCGGCCGTAGGGATAGCGCGCCTCCAGCGTCTCGAAGAGCTTGGTCGCCCGCGTATAATTGCCCTCGAGCAGCGCGTCGTGCGCTTCGCGGTAGAGCTGGTCGGCCGACCAGCCGGCGGTCTCGTCCTTGCCGGCATTCGGGCAGCAGGCTGCAGCCGGCGAGCGCAAGCGCGAGCAGCACCGCCGCGATGCGCGCACGCGCCACGATTCGCATCGGACTTCGACATCCGGCATCCGCCGCGATCCTGGTTCCATGTGCGGCAATTATAACCGACCCATGGCCCCGGCTTCGCCCCGCGTCGCCGCACCGTTGCGCCACGCGCTGACCGTGCCGGCAGACGGCCGCCGGGCAGCGGCTCGACCAGGCGCTCGCGCAGTTGCTGCCGCAGCACTCGCGCAGCCGCCTGCAAGGGCTGGATCGAGGCCGGACTCGTGACCGTCGACGCCATCGCGGTCACCGAGCCGTCGGCGAAGGTGCGCGGCGGCGAAACGCATCGCGGTCACCGAAGGCGCGGATCCGCACGCGACGCCGTTCGCGCCGGAAGCCATCGCGCTGTCGATCGCGCACGAGGACGCCGCGATCCTCGTGCTCGACAAGCCGGCCGGACTCGTCGTGCATCCGGGCAGCGGCAACTGGGACGGCACGCTGCTGAATGCGCTGCTGCACCACGCGCCCGCGCTCGCGGCGCTGCCGCGCGCGGGCATCGTGCACCGGCTCGACAAGGACACGAGCGGCCTCATGGTCGTCGCCAAGACGCTCGAGGCGCAGACCGATCTCGTCCGGCAATTGCAGGCGCGCACGGTGACGCGCGAATACCTGGCCGTCGTGCACGGCGACCTCGCACGCGCCACGACCATCGATGCGCCGATCGGCCGCCACCCGACGCAGCGCACGTCGATGGCGGTCGTCGCCACCGGCAAGCCGGCGCGCACGCACGTCGAGATCGTCGAGCGCTTCGGCGCCGCGACGCTCATCCGCTGCCGCCTCGAGACCGGGCGCACGCACCAGATCCGCGTGCACCTCACCGCGCTCGGACATCCGCTGCTCGGCGACCCGACCTATCGCGGACGCCGCGTCGCCGCCGCGTCGTTGCCGCCCGCGGCGCGCGACATTCGCGCGCCAGGCGCTGCATGCGCAGCGGCTGGGACTGGTGCATCCGGCGACGCACGCGCCGATGCAATGGGAAGCCGCGCCGCCGGCCGATTTCGCCGCGCTGGTGGCGGCGCTGCGCGCGACCGTCCGCACGATGACGGCAACGCTCGCGCAGCGCGTCGCGCAGGCCGGCCTCGACTGGATCGTCCCGGACTGGGATGCGCCGCCGCAACGTGCACGCGCTGTCGACGACGCGCAACGGCGGCGTGTCCACCGGCGCGCGCGCCACGCTCGACCTCGGCGCGGCGCACTGCCGCCGCAGGACGCGGAATGCCGGCCGTCCTCGAGAACCGGCGCCGCCTGCGCGCAGTTTCTTCCCTCGGCGCCGGTCTGGCTGTCGCAGGTGCACGGCGACGACGTCGTCGCCATCGATCGACGGCGACAACATGCACGGCGCTGACGTCGTCACCGCCCACCGCGGACGCGGCGGTCACGCGCGCGCCGGGTGTCGTGCTCGGCGTGCGCACCGCCGATTGCCTGCCGGTGCTGTTCGCCGATCGCGCGGGCACGGTCGTCGGCGTCGCGCATGCCGGATGGCGCGGGCTCGCCGCCGGCGTTCTCGAGGCGACGCTGCACGCGATGCGCGCGCCGCCGCGCCGACGTCGTCGCGTGGCTCGGCCCCGCCATCGGTCCGCACGCATTCGAAGTGGGCCGCGACGTCTTCGATGCGTTCTGCACGCCCGACCCGGACGCGGCCGCTTCTTTCGCCGCATCGCGACGGCAAATGGCTCGCGGATCTTTATGGACTCGCGCGGCGCCGGCTTACGCGCGCGGGCGTCGACGGCGATCGCCGGTGGCGGCCACTGCACGCACACGGAGATCGAGCGCTTCTTTTCGTGGCGCGCGGACAAGGACGCGGGGCGCATGGCCACGCTCGTCTGGCTCGCACCGGAACCCCGCGCCCTATAATGCGGCTGCGCGCGCGGGATCGGCTGCCACGCAGGTTCCCTTTCCGCATGACCACGCTCGCCTCCATCCTCGCCGCCGCGCTCGCCGGCGGCGTGCTGTCGACGCTCGCCGCGGCCGGCACGCTCGCGCTGCACGCCGGCTGGATATCGCGGCTCGTGTCATTCGCCGTCGGCGCGCTGCTGGGCGCGGTGTTCCTCGAATTGCTGCCGCATGCGCTCGAGGACCGGCCAGCGCCGAACGCGTGATGATCACGGTGCTCGCCGGCCTGCTCGCGTTCTTCCTGCTGGAAAAGCTCGTGCTGTGGCGGCACGCGCACGGCCACGAGGAGCACCGGCGCCGACGAGGACGAGAGCGAGCACGATCACGCGATGCACGCGCATGCGGACGCCGACGAGGGCCGCTCCGGACTCATGATCCTGATCGGCAACGCCGTGCACAATTTCTGCGATGGCGTCGTCATCGCCGCGGCGTTCCTCGCCAATCCCGGGCTCGGCGTCGCCACGACGCTGGCGATCGTCGCGCACGCGGTCCCGCAGCAGGTCGGCGACTTCGCCGTGCTGATCCATTCCGGCTTCACGCGCGCCGCGCGCGTTCGCGTTCAACGTCACGGCCGGATTCGCCACGGTCGCCGGCGCGCTGGCCGGCTACTACGCGCTGGCCGACATGCAGCAGATGCTGCCGACCGTGCTGGCCATCGCTGCCGCGAGCCTGCTCTACGTCGCGGTGGCCGATCTCATCCCGAGCCTGCATCGCCGCGCCGGAGCCGGTCGAAACCGCCAAGCAGATGTTGGCGATCGGCCTGGGAATCGGCGTCATCGCGGCGTGCACGTGGTGCTGCCGCATTGACGCGCATCGAGCGTCCGCAGTCGTTGAGCGACTGCGCACGCGATACCATCGCAGTCGCGAACGGCGCCGCTTCCGCGCCACCGAATCCTGCCACGTGCCGACGACCATGGCCCCGCTCGACCCGCACGATCCGCAACCGTGGCAGGACCTGATGCGCCAGTGGCAGCGCGGCCGGGCAGGCTGGCTGGGCTGGTGGCAGCAGGCCGCGCCGGCAACCGGCACGTGCCCGTCGCCGCAAGCGCCGCCGTCGACGCTGCCGACGCCCGACCCGCGTCGCTGGCCGCGATCTGAACGACGCGCTTCCAGCCGCGCTTCCAGGCGCTGGCGCAGGCGACGTTCCATGTGCCCGCGACCGGCGGCGTGCTGCCGGAACTGGTCGAGCCCGCACCGGGCGACCGCCGCTTCAAGCGCGCCGCATGGCGCGAGCAGCCGTACTTCGCGTTCCTGAAGCAGGCCTACCTGCTCTACGCCGAATACATGAGCGAACTGGCGCGGCTGGCGCCGCTGCCCGAGCACGACAAGCGCACGCCTCGAGTTCGCGACGCGGCAATACCTCGACGCGATCGCGCCGACCAACTTCCCGGCGACCAATCCGGACGTGCTCGCGAAGGCGCTCGCAGACCGAAGGCGCGAGCCTCGTGCAAGGCCTGCGCAACCTGGCCGACGATGCGCAGAAGGGGCGCATCACGATGACCGACGAGCAGCGCCTTCGCGGTCGGCCGCAATCTCGCGGTGACGCCCGGCAGCGTCGTCTTCCGCAACGACCTCATCGAACTGATCCAGTACGACGCGACCACGCCCACGGTGCACAAGCGGCCGCTGGTCATCGTGCCGCCGTGCATCAACAAGTACTACATCCTCGACCTGAAGCCGGAGAATTCGTTCGTGCGCCACGCGGTCGCGCAGGGCCACACGGTGTTCGTCGATCTCGTGGCGCAACATTCCGCCGGAACTGGGCCGCCTCACGTGGGACGACTACCTCGAGCAGGGCGCGCTGACGGCGATTCGCGTCGCGCAGCGAAATCTCCGGCAGCCGCACCGTCAACGCGCTGGGATTTTGCGTCGGCGGCACGTTGCTCGCCTGCGCGCTGGCGGTGCTCGCCGCGCGCCGCGACGCACAGCGTGGCCAGCGCCACGTTCCTGACGACGATGCTCGATTTCGCCGACCCGGGCGAGATCGGCGTCTATGTGTCGCGCGAATTGCTGGCCGCGCGCGAGCCGGCGCTGCTCGCCGGCCAGCGCGTGCACGGGCAGCGAACTTGCCAGCGCCTTCGCGAGCCTGCGCGCCAACGACCTCGTCTGGAACTACGTCGTCAACAACTACCTGAAGGGCGAGACGCCGCCCGCCGTTCGACCTCCTGTACTGGAACGGCGATTCGGCCAACCTGCCGGGTCCGATGTACGTCTACTACCTGCGCAACATGTACCTCGACAACCAGCTGCGCGAGCCCGGCGCGCTGACGATGGCCGGCGCGCCGATCGACCTGTCGCGGATCACGCATGCCGTCCTATGTCTATGCGTCGCGCGACGACCACATCGTGCCGTGGCGCTCGGCCTACCGGACCACCGCGCTGCTGGGCGGCGACTGCACGTTCGTCCTCGGCGCCTCGGGCCACATCGCCGGCGTGATCAATCCGCCGCAGCCGATCGCGCCGCAATTACTGGGCGCAACGACCTCATCACCGACGACGCCGGACGACTGGCTGGCAGCGCGCGGAAAGCGTCCCGGGCAGCTGGTGGCCGCACTGGCACGCAGTGGCTGGCCGGCCACGGCGGCGCGCGCCACGCCGCACCGCACCACACCGGCAATGCGACCTACCCCCCGCTCGCGCCGGCGCCCGGGACTACGTCCGCGCGCCGGCCTGACGGGATGGCAATGGCGCCGCATGGCACGCCGTTCGTGCCGGCGCCGGTCAGCCGCGGCCGCGGATTTCGCGCGCTGCGCTAAGATAGCCGCCGTTCGCCCGCGACCGTGCACCCGCGCGCGGCGCCAACTTTCCAAGGAGTCACACCACCATGACCGACATCGTCATCGCCGGCGCGTTGCGCACCGGCCATCGGCAAGTTCGGCGGCTCGATCGCCAAGGTTGCCGCGCCCGACCTCGGCGCCACCGTCATTCGCGCGCTGCTCGCGCAATCCGGCGTCAAGCCCGAGCAGATTTCCGAAGTGATCCTGGGCCAGGTGCTCGACGGCCGGCAGCGGCCAGAACCCCGCGCGCCAGTCGCTGATCAAGTCGGGTCTGCCGAATTCGATTCCCGCGATGACGATCAACAAGGTGTGCGGCTCGGGCCTGAAGGCCGTGATGCTCGCCGCGCAGGCGGTGCGCTGCGGCGACGCCGACATCGTGATCGCCGGCGGCCAGGAGAACATGAGCGCGTCGCCGCATGTGCTGCTGGGCTCGCGCGACGGCTTCCGCATGGGCGACGCCAAGCTGACCGACACGATGATCGTCGACGGCCTGTGGGACGTCTACAACCAGTACCACATGGGCACGACGGCCGAGAACGTCGCGAAGAAGTACGACATCTCGCGCGCGCAGCAGGACGAATTCGCCGTGGCGAGCCAGAACAAGGCCGAGGCCGCGCAGAAGGCCGGCAAGTTCAAGGACGAGATCGTCCCGGTGATGATCCCGCAGCGCAAGGGCGATCCGGTCGCGTTCGCCAGCGACGAATTCATCAAGAGCGGCACGACGCTCGAGAGCATCGCCGGACTGAAGCCGGCGTTCGCGAAGGATGGCTCGGTCACCGCCGCCAATGCGTCGGGCCTGAACGACGGCGCGGCCGCGGTGCTGGTGATGACCGCGGAGCGCGCGAAGCAGCTGGGCCTCACGCCGCTCGCGACGCATCAAGGCGTATCGCGTCGTCGGGCGTCGATCCCGCGATCATGGGCATGGGTCCGGTGCCCGCGTCGCAGCGCTGCCTCGAGAAGGCCGGCTGGAAGCCGTCGGACCTCGACCTCATGGAAATCAACGAGGCGTTCGCCGCGCAGGCGTGCGCGGTGAACAAGGAAATGGGCTGGGACACGTCGAAGATCAACGTCAACGGCGGCGCCATCGCGCTCGGCCATCCGATCGGCGCGTCGGGCTGCCGCGTGCTGGTCACGCTGCTGCACGAGATGCGCCGCCGCAATGCGAAGAAGGGCCTGGCGTCGCTGTGCATCGGCGGCGGCATGGGCGTGGCGCTGGCGGTGGAGCGCTAGACAGTCATCGGAACAGGACCAGGACGACCAACATCACTGCAAGGAGGAGCACGACCATGGACAAGCATCGCGTTGCACTCGTGACCGGCGGCATGGGCGGTTTGGGCGAGGCGATCTGCATCAAGCTGGCGGCGCTGGGCTACACGGTCGTCACGACGCATTCGCCGGGCAACACCAAGGCCGCCGAATGGCTGGCCGCGATGAAAGCGCAAGGGCTTCGTCGTTCAAGGCCTATCCTTGCGACGTCGCCGACTGCGAGTCCGCCGCGGCGTGCGTGAAGAAGGTCACGGACGAAGTCGGCCCGGTCGACGTGCTCGTCAACAACGCCGGCATCACGCGCGACATGACGTTCAAGAAGATGGACAAGGCCAACTGGGACGCGGTGATGAAGACCAATCTCGACTCGTGCTTCAACATGACGAAGCAGGTCTGCGACGGCATGGCCGACCGCGGCTGGGGCCGGATCATCAACATTTCGTCGGTGAACGGCCAGAAAGGCGCGTTCGGCCAGACCAACTACTCGGCCGCCAAGGCCGGCATGCACGGCTTCACCAAGGCGCTGGCGCTCGAAGTACGCGCGCAAGGGCGTGACCGTCCAACACGATCTCGCCGGGCTACATCGGCACCAAGATGGTGATGGCGATCCCGAAGGAAGTGCTCGACTCGAAGATCATTCCGCAGATCCCGATGGGCCGGCTCGGCAAGCCCGAGGAAGTCGCGGGACTCGTCGCGTACCTGTCGAGCGAGGAAGCGGCGTTCCTCACCGGCGCCAACATCGCGATCAACGGCGGCCAGCACATGTTCTGACATCCACGCTTCGCGGCGGGAGCGATGGCGCCCACGTGTGCGCCATCTTTTTTTGCGCACGGGCGACACCGCGCAAGCCGTCCACCGCGATCCGCACCGACCAGCATTCACGATCGAAGGAAGCCATGTGCGAGGCAACCCGAAGCAGCCGACCAACGTTCCTGCTTGCATGCGCTCTGCTGTTCGTGTCGGCCGGCGCGGCGGCGGCCGTGCCTCCGGCGCCGGACACCTGGCCGCACGTGGTCACGGGGGAGGCCGGAACCGCGACCGTCTACCAACCGCAGGTCATCGCGTGGCCCGAACGCCGGACGCTGAATGCGCGCGTCGCGATCGGGATCACGCCGAACGGAGCGCGAGCGCCGGTGCTGGGTGTGATCGAGGTCGCGTTCGCCACGCAGACCGATCTTGCCGAGCGCACTGTCGTGCTCACCGAACCCAGCCTGGTGTCCGCACACTTCCCCTCGGTCGACGCCGCCGCAGGCGGCGCAGTTCGAAGAGCGCATCAAGGCGGCACTCGCCAATCTGCCGGCGAAGCGAGGTTCCGTTGGCGACGGTGCTCATCAGCCTGCGCCAGCAAACGGAAAAACCTCCGGAAGTGGCGCTCGACGACACGCCGCCGCAGCATCTTTGTCAGTGCGCGGCCCGCGAGCCTCGTCGTCTTCGACGGCGAGCCGGTGCTCGCGCCGATGCCGGCACGACGCTGTCGTTCGTCGTGAACACCAACTGGGACGTGTTCGCCGACTCGGCGAGCAAGCGTTGGTACCTGCTCAACAACGGCGTGTGGCTTGCCGCGCTCGAAGCCGACCGGGCCGTGGGAACTCGCCGGCCAAGCTGCCGCCTTCGTTCTCGGCGCTGCCGGACGACGCGCAATTTCGCGGCGGTGAAAAAGCAGGTTCCCGGGCGAACGGTCGCCGCGAAGGACGCGCCGACGATCTTCGTGTCGACGGTGCCGGCGGAGATCATCGTGACGAACGGGCCGCCGAAGTTCGCAGCCGATCCCGGGCACGTCGCTGCAGTACGTCGCCAACACGGACGCCGCCGCTGTTCCGCGACACCGCCGGCGGACGCGTGTACTTCCTCGTGTCCGGCCGCTGGTTTTCGGCGCCGGCATGCTCGCGGGCCGTGGACGTTCGCGACGACGAGCCTGCCCGCCGGACTTCGCGCGCATTCCCGCCAACGGCCCGCGCGGATTCGTGCTGGCGTCGGTGCCCGGAACGCCCGCAGGCGCAGGAAGCGCTGATCGAGGCGCAGATTCCGCAGCAGGCGACGCTGCGCCGCGACGCCGCGAAGCTCGACGTCGTCTACGCGGGCGCGCCGCAAGTTCGCCGCGATTCCCGGCACGCCGATGCAATACGCGGTCAACACGTCGTTCAACGTGATCGAGACCGGCGACGGCTACTTCTCGTGCTACCAGGGCGCGTGGTTCGCCGCACCCGCGCCCGCCGGGCCGTGGACGCTCGCGGCGACGGTGCCCGCGGTGATCTACACGATTCCGCCGTCGAACCCGATGTATCCGTGCACGTACGTGCGCGTCTACGCGGCGACACCCGACACGCGTGACGTACGGCTACACGGCGGGCTACACGATGGGCTACGTCGAGCGCGGGCGTCGTCGTGTACGGAACCGGTTACTACTACCCGCCGTACATCTATCCGGCGCCGATCCCGATCTACTACCCGTATCCGTATTCGTACGCCGGCGCGACGGTACTACAACGCGGCGACCGGCGCGTGGGCGCAGGGCGGCGCGATCTACGGTCCCTACGGCGGCGTGGCGAAGGCCGGCTATGCGTACAACCCGAACACCGGCGCGTAGGCGCAAGGCGGCGCGATCTACGGACCCAACGGCGGCGCCGGCGCGTTCTCCGCGTACAACCCGAGCGACCGGCAGCTACGCGCACGGCAGCGCGGTGTGGGGACCCAGACGGCGCAGCCGGCAACGCGAGCTGGTACAACGCGAACACCGGTCGCTCCGGTTCGACGCAGCAGAACAGCAACGCCTACGGCCGCTGGGGCTCGAGCACGATCTCCGGTCCCAACCAGACGGTGCACACGCAGAGCCAGAGCAATGCGCAAGGCTCGGCCGGTTCGTTCACGTCGAGCGAGCGGCGCCAAGGGTGCAGGCGTCTCGGGCGCGGGCGGCAACAGCGCCGGCGCGGTGAAGACGTCGGGCGGCGACGTCTATGCGGGCGCCGACGGCAACGTCTACAAGAAGACGTCCGACGGCTGGTCCGAAGTACGACAACGGTTCGTGGAACGCCGCGCAGAGTCCGACGGCGCAGCGCAGGCGAATTCGAGCTGCGGCGACAGCGCGGCGACCGCATCGCGCAGCGACGCCGGGCGCCGGCAACGGAGTACTTGCGAAGCAGTTGGACCAGGACCGCCAGGCGCGCATGCAGGGCGCCCAGCGGCAGCAGCAGTTCAACGCGTCGCGCGCGGGCGCGCAAGGTTCGCGCAGCACGACGGCGCGCAGCGGCGCCGCACGACGCTGACCCGTTCCGTTCGCGGTTGCGATCCGCACGGGCGATCGGCCATGGCGACAAAGGAGTCCACGATGACGCTGTCCGGCATTCCGTCCCGCCCTGCTGGGCCTCGGCATCGCGCTGATGCTCGCTTCCGACTTCGCGGCAGCCCAATGGGCGTTGGTGGCGCGGCGCGCGATCGGCCGCGTCGAGCAGATGTCGCAGCAGTCGCCGCAGAGCGGCGGCCCGAGCTACGACTCGGCGGCGGTGATGCTCGAGGCGCCGGCCGACAAGGTCTACGCGGCGGTCCTGCGCGGGTCGCGCGCGCGCAGGAAGGACATCACGATCACGCGCGAGGACAGCGACCGCAATGCTCGTCCAGTTCACCAACGGCGAACAGATCGCCGGAATCAAGGTGAGCGCACTCGGCGACAACCTCTCGCACCTGCTCATCACGTCCGCGCACACCGGCGACGCAGCCGAACGCGGCCGCGCTGGTCATGGACAGCGTGCTGCGCGTGTGCAAGGAGATGAACGTCGAGTGCTCGCGCGCGCAGCAATAGGTCAACGCGCTCATCGCAGCGGTTGGGGCGCACCAACGCTCGGGGGTCTCAATCGCCGGCCTCGCTCAGCATCGCAGCGGTTGGGGCCGCATGGGCGCACGTGGGTCGCGCCGGCCGTCGCGGGTGGCGCGGCAAGCGAAGTCTTGTGTTGACGAGCGACGACGCGCCGGGAACCCGCAGGCCGGCGGTTGCGACCTCCGGGCGCCCATGCGGCCCCAACCGCTGCGATGCCCGGTGGCGACGCGCGACACAAGCGCGGAGCGGCCCATCCGCTGCGGGCGAATCTGTCGCCGTCGGCGCAGTGCGTGCGGCGCGCGGCGGGTAGTCGTGTGTTGACTGCCCGCCGCGCGGCGAAACACGCACCCGACGACACGCCTGGCGACAGCTGAGGCCGCGGCGGATGGGCCGCTCCGCGCCGACGCAATGAACAGTAACGGGAGCACAAAAAAGTGAACCCCGCGATTCGCATCGCGGGGTTCAAGGCTGTATCAATCAGGAGGAGGAAATTGATACAGAAGGAGACAGCACTTCCGATGTGAGGACGGCGCAGGACTTTTCAAGTCCCTGTCGCACGACCTCGAGGAAAGCCGCGCCGGCGATCTTCGCCACCGGCGCGCTACTGGGCACTGTTACTTACGCAGCCTTGCGACCCTTGACGGACTTCGTCGCGGTCGCGGCGGCAGCGGCGCACATTCGCGTCGGCCAGGTTCACGACTTGCTTGCGAGGCCTTCTGGAACTGGTCGAACGCGGCGGTCGTCGCGGCGATCGTCGACTTGAACGCGTTGATCGCGGATTCCGAACCGGCCGGGGCCGACTTGCTGGCCTTGTCGACCCACGACGCCATGCCCTTCGTGTACACGGCGAACACTTCTTCGGCGAGCGCCGAGTAGCCGGCTTGCGCTTCCGTGGCGAGTTCGTACAGGTGACGCGAGTAGCCCATCGCGTGCTGGACTTGCGCTTCGGCGAGCTTGGTGCGCAGCGCGAGCAGGTCTTGCACGTCCTTGACCGACGACGCGGCTTGCGCGCCTTCGACGGACTGGGCGATCGCGGCCTTGGTGGCCGCGAGGTTGAACTTCACGAGCTTCTCGGCGTTTTCGAGCGAGAGGGCCGCGAACTTCGTCGCCTGGGCGACGTTGGTCTTGTTGAATTCAGCGAATTGTTCGGTGAGCGTTGTACATGGTCGGTTCCTTTGAAGTGACACTGGTTAGCGGTTCGTCTTCCGGAGCCCAGCCGTTGCCGGCCGGCCCGCCACCCCTGGCTCATCGCCTAACTGACGGGGCGCTTGAGCGGCCCGGATAATCCGAACGAACCGCCCGCGGCCACAGTTTTCACTCGGTTTCACTGTCTTTGCGTGTGATTGCTGCACCGCACAAATCCAATTGTAGGGACTGTCCAACCCCAAGTCAAGGATTTTTTTGTGCACCGCACCAAGCGCCGCGCCATACCCCGGGCGTCCGAAAGTCAAACACCCGATAAATCAGTGGGTTATAATGCCGCGATCTACTTGCAGGAGCTCGTTTAATGAGCGACCCGGTACGCACGATCAAGAAATACCCGAACCGGCGGCTGTACGACACGGCCAACAGCGGCTACATCACGCTGGCCGACGTGAAGCAGATGGTGCTGGAGAACATCGAGTTCCAGGTCATCGACGCCAAGACCGGCGACGACCTGACGCGCAGCATCCTGCTGCAGATCATCCTCGACGAGGAAGGCGGCGGCGTGCCGATGTTCAGCTCCGAGATGCTGTCGCAGATGATCCGCTTCTACGGCAGCGCGCAGCAGACGATCATGGGCCAGTACATGGAGCAGAACGTCAAGGCGTTCCTGACGATCCAGAAGAAGCTGCAGGACCAGGCGAAGCAGGTCTACGGCGACAAGATGCTGCTGACGCCCGACCTGTGGAAGCAGTTCATGCAGATGCAGGCGCCGGCGATGCAGGGCATGCTCGGCAACTACCTCGAGCAGAGCGCCAAGCTGTTCATGGACATGCAGCAGCGGATGCAGGACCAGACGCGCGGCATGTTCACCGCGTTTCCGTTTCCCAACTTCGGTGCGCCGCCGCAAACCGGCGCCGACGACGACTCCAAGCGCTGATCGCGCAAGAAGCGCCGCAACATCGCGCATTTGTTGCGGCGCGTTGCTGCATTGCGTTAGGGCGCGCGCACCGCAGTCACCCAAGCTATTGTCGCAGGCCCCGCCGCGTGCGACGTGGCCCGGTCCCTTCCCATGCCACCCACCGCCCCCGCCCGCAGCAAGCCCGCGCAGCCAGCCGCGCCACGCGTCGGCTTCGTCTCGCTCGGCTGCCCCAAGGCGCTGGTCGACTCCGAGCAGATCCTGACGCAGCTGCGCGCCGAGGGCTACGCGATCGCGCCCTCCTACGCCGGCGCCGACCTGGTCGTCGTCAACACCTGCGGCTTCATCGACGCCGCGGTCGCCGAGTCGCTCGATGCCATCGGCGAGGCGCTCGCGGAAAACGGCAAGGTCATCGTCACCGGATGCCTGGGCGCCAAGGACGGCGGCGCTTTCGTGCGCGACGCGCATCCGAAGGTGCTGGCCGTCACCGGCCCGCATGCGACGCAGGAAGTGATGTCGGCCGTGCACGCGCATCTGCCGAAGCCGCACGATCCGTTCGTCGACCTCGTCCCGCAACAGGGCATCAAGCTCACGCCGACGCACTACGCGTATCTCAAGATCAGCGAAGGCTGCAATCACCGCTGCACGTTCTGCATCATTCCCGTCGATGCGCGGCGACCTCGTGTCGCCGCCCGATCGGCGACGTGCTGGACGAAGCCGAGAACCTGGTCAAGGCCGGCGTCAAGGAACTGCTGGTCGATTTCGCAGGACACCAGCGCGTACGGCGTCGACGTGAAATACCGCACGGGCTTCTGGCAGGGCCGCCCGGTGAAGACGAAGATGGTCGAGCTCGCGAAGGCGCTGGGCGAGATGGGCGTGTGGGTGCGCCTGCACTACGTCTATCCGTATCCGCACGTCGACGACGTCGTGCCGCTGATGGCCGAGGGCAAGCTCCTGCCCTATCTCGACGTGCCGTTCCAGCACGCGAGTCCGCGCATCCTGAAGCTCATGAAGCGCCCGGCCAACGCCGAGAACACGCTGGCGCGCATCCGCGCGTGGCGCGCGATCTGCCCGGACATCACGATCCGCTCGACGTTCATCGCGGGCTTTCCCGGCGAGACCGACGCCGAATTCGAGGAGCTGCTCGACGTTTCTCGAGGAAGCGCAGCTCGACCGCGTCGGCTGCTTCGCCTACTCGCCGGTCGACGGCGCCGCGGCCAACGCGCTGCCCGATCCGGTGCCGCAGGAAGTGCGCGAGGAGCGGCAGGCGCGCTTCATGCAGACGCAGGCGCGCATCAGCGCCGCGCGGCTGCAGCGCAAGGTCGGCCGGACGATCGACGTGCTGGTCGACGCGATCGACGGCGACACGCGCCATCGCGCGCTCGACCGCGGACGCGCCGGAGATCGACGGCGTCGTCCAGAGTCGCCGGCGGCAAGCCTGACGCCGGCGAGTTCGCGCGCGTGACCGTCACCGCGGCGGACGAACACGACCTGCACGCGCGGATTGCTCGTTAGATTCCAGTCTGTCGGGCCCCGATCAGAATAGTTCGGGCACGAACTTGAACGGATAATCCACCGCCTTGTAGCGGCCGATCTTGCGCTTGGGCAGCTTCACCTTCTCGGCCGGTGCAGTCTTGTAGGACACGTGTTTCAGAAAATGGCTGATGACATTGAGGCGCACCTTCTTCTTGTCCTCGGAGCGCGCAACGTACCACGGCGCCCACGGGTTATCGGTCGCGGCGAACATCTCGTCGCGCGCCTTGGTGTAGTCGTCCCAGCGGTCATAGGACTTTAGGTCCATCGGCGACAGCTTCCAGATCTTGCGGCCGTCGTGGACGCGCGCCTCGAGCCGTCGCGTCTGCTCCTCGGGGCTCACCTCCAGCCAGTACTTGAAGCAGGATGATGCCGGACTTGACCATCAGCTGCTCGAACAGCGGCACCATTTTCAGGAATTGCTGCGCCTGGTCGTCGGTGCAGAATCCCATCACCCGCTCGACACCCGCGCGGTTGTACCAGCTGCGGTCGAAGATGACGACCTCGCCCGCGGCCGGCAGATGCGGAGGTAGCGCTGCGCGTACATCTGGGATTTTCTCGCTCCGAGGGCGCGGGAAGTGCGATGACGCGAAACACGCGCGGGCTCACGCGTTCGGTGATCGCCTTGATCGTGCCGCCCTTGCCGGCGCCGTCGCGGCCCTCGAACACGATGCAGACCTTGAGTCCCTTATGCACTACCCATTGCTGAAGCTTGACCAGTTCGACGTGGAGTTTCTTGAGCTCTTGGTCGTAATCCTTGGCGGAAAGCTCCTTGTCCTGCGCCTTGGCACCGCGCTTGTCGGTGGTCGCCTTGACGCCGGCGCCCTTGGCCTTCGTCGGCTTGCTCGTGGCTTCGTTCCTGGTTTTGGTGCTCTTCTTGCCCATCGTCGTCTCCATCGGGTGAATCAATTGAATCGCTCGCGCGCCTGCGCGCCTACGCCATGATGTTGACGCCGCCGTCGACGTAGAGCGTTTCGCCGGACAGCCGCCGCGCGTACGGCGTCGCAAGATACGCGCACGTGAATCCGACGTCCATGATGTCGACCAGTTCGCCGATCGGCGCGCGCTGCTCGGCTTCGGTCAGCAGCAGGTCGAAGTCCTTGAGGCCGGATGCCGCGCGCGTCTTCAGCGGACCGGGCGAGATCGCGTGCACGCGGATGCCCTTGCCGCCCAGCTCGTAGGCGAGGTAGCGGCAGCTCGATTCGAGCGCCGCCTTCACCGGACCCATGACGCTGTACGTGGGGATCACCTTGGTCGCGCCATGATAGCTCATCGCGAACATCGTCCCGCCGTTCGTCATCAGCGGCGCGGCGAGCCGCGCCATGCGCACGAACGAATGGCAGGACACGTCCATCGCCTTCGCAAAGCCTGCGGCGGAACAGTTGAGGAGGCCGCCCTGCAGGTCTTCCTTGGGCGCGAAGGCGATCGAGTGCACGAGGATGTCGAGCCGGCCCCACGTCGTGGCGATCGCATCGAACACCGCTTCCAGCTCGCCCTCCTTGCTTACGTCGAGGGGCAGGAGCAGCGGGGCTTCGAGCGCTCGTGCCAGCGGCTCGACGTAGGGACGCGCCTTTTCGTTCAGGTAGGTGATGGCAACGTCGGCGCCGAGCTCGCGGAACGCCTTCGCGCAGCCATACGCGATCGAATGCTCGTTGGCGATTCCCACGACCAGGGCCCGGCTGCCCTTCAGCACCGGGCGGGGAACTTCCAGCGTCATGTCCTTCTCTCCTTCAACATTGTTCGCGCGCCGGTCGCGCGGCCGGCAAGATTACCGGTGGACCGCATCAGGACGTAATCGCCATCGAGCTCATCAGCGCGCGTCCCTTCCAATAGAGGCCGCTTAAGCGCAGGTTGAGCTTGCCCAGGGCCTCGCTCGACCCGGTGAATTCGAGCACTGCGCCTGGCCTTGATCCGTCACCTTCCACGCGCTCGATGTGGGTGCACTCGAGTTCGGGCCCGTATTTCTTCACGAATGCCCTGATCTCGTCGTCGGTGGTGCCCGGTGCAAGGTTTGCGATCCAGAGTTTCATCGGCGTTCTTCCGTCAGCAATTTCCGCGTATGGCTCGCGATCATCAGCTCCTCGTTGGTTGGGATCACCCACGCGGAAGTCCGGCTTCCCACGGTGCTGATGCGCGGCCCGTTACGGTCGTTGGCCGCCGCATCGAGTTCGACGCCCAGCCACGCGGCGTCGCGGCAGACGCGCTCGCGCAAGCTTCGGCTGTTCTCGCCGATGCCGGCCGTGAATACGATCGCGTCGAGGCCGCCCAGCGCCGCGGCGAGCGATCCCAGCTCGCGACCGATCCGGTAGATGAAGACGTCGATCGCGAGCTTCGCCTCCGGCGCGGCGCTTGCCTCCAGCGTGCGCATGTCGCTGGAGATGCCCGACATGCCGAGCAGGCCGGACTGCTGGTAGATCAGCTTCTCGATCGCACGCGCGTCCATCTTCAGCTCGTCCATCAGGTACAGGATCACGCCGGGGTCGAGGTTGCCGCAGCGCGTGCCCATCGGCAGCCCGTCCGCCGCGGTGAAGCCCATCGTGCTGGCCATGCTGCGACCGCCGGCCATGGCGCACATGCTGGAGCCGTTGCCCAGGTGAAGGACCACCGTCCTGCCGCGCGCCGCGCGCTCGTCGTACTGCGGCAGCACTTGCGCGATGTATTCGTACGAAAGGCCGTGAAAGCCGTAGCGGCGCACGCCGCGGTCGGTGATGGGCTTCGGCAGCGCGAACGCCTGCGCCACCGGCGGCGCGCTGCTGTGGAAGGCCGTGTCGAAGCATGCCACCTGCGGCAGCTGCGGGGACCGTTCGAGGAGCGCCCGGATCGGTGCCAGGTTGTGCGGCTGGTGCAGCGGCGCTAGCGGAACGTATTTTTCGAGTGCCGCAAGAACGGCGGCATCGACGCGGACTGGATGCGTGTATTCGCTTCCGCCGTGCACCACGCGGTGACCGACGCCGACAAGCCGGTGCCCGGAAACTCGGCCCGGAGGAACGCGACCAGATGCTCGAGCGCGCCGTCGTGGCCCAGCTTGACGCTGTCGCCCCATGACTTCTCGCCGACCACGGTTCCCGCACCGTCCTTGGCGACGAATCGCGGAGCCGTGTAGAGACCTTCGGCCTGGCCGCGCATCGCCAACTCGAGCTCGTCGTCGCGCTCGGCGAATACCGAGAACTTGAGGCTCGACGAACCGGCATTCAGGACCGCGATCGCTTCGGTCATTTCAGGAGACAGCCTTGCCGTCGATTCGCGCCGCACGCTCGCGACCAGTGCCGCGACCGCGCAGGAGGCGAGCCGCGTCAGCACCGAATCGGCGCGGCTCGTCAGGATGATCGGCACTCTCGCGCCGAGCACGATGCCGGCGGCGTCGGCGCCGGCGAGGAACGACAGGCTCTTGGCGAGCATGTTGCCGGCTTCGAGGTCGGGGACCACCAGCACGTTGGCGCGACCGGCCACCGGCGAGTCGATCTTCTTGATCGCCACGGACTCCAGGCTGATCGCGTTGTCGAGCGCCAGCGGGCCGTCGAGGATCGCGCCGGTGATCTGGCCGCGGTCGGCCATCTTGCACAGCGCACCGGCCTCGACGGTGGACGGCACCTTCGGATTGACCGTTTCCATCGCCGACAGGATCGCCACGCGCACCTCCTGGAAACGCAGCGCGTGCGCAAGGTCGATCGCATTCTGGATGATGTGGACCTTGTCTTCCATCGTCGGCGCGATGTTGACCGCGGCATCGGTGACGATCAGCGTTTCCGCGTAGCTTGGCACGTCCATCACGAAGCAATGGCTGACTCGGCGCGCGGTGCGCAGCCCGGTGTCGCGCTTCACGACGGCAGCCATCAGCTCGTCGGTGTGCAGGCTGCCTTTCATCAGCGCCTCGGCCTTGCCCTCGCGCACCAGCTCCACTGCCTTCTCGGCCGAGGCCTGGCTGTGCGGGGCGTCGACGATCGGAAATCCCGAAATGTCGATGCCGTGCTCCTTCGCGATCGCCTCGATCCTGGTGCGGGGGCCGACCAGGATCGGCGCGATCAGGCCGAGCTTCGCCGCTTCGACCGCGCCGCGCAGCGAGCTCTCGTCGCAGGGATGCACGACGGCCGTGGGCGTGGGCGGCAGCGTCTTGCAGACGTCGATCAGATGCTGGTACTTCGCGTGTTCCCGTTCCATTCACGGACTCCCTGATTCATTTGAAGAACGCCGGGACGATGTCCACGAACAGGATCTTCACGATGGTCATGCCCGGAAAGATCATGGCGTAGCCGATGTCCGGCCGGTCGGTCGGCGCGAGCTTGTTCGAGTAGGCGAGAATCGCCGGATTGCCGCAGGCGCCCGCGACGATGCCCGCCACCTCGTCGTACGGCATGCGGAAGACGAGGAGGCCCAGGATCAGGATCGGCACGACGAGCGCGACCAGCACGACGGCACCCAGTCCCAGCATCAGGAACCCGGTCTCGGTGACCGTCGCGGCGAACTTGGGCCCGGAGGCCATCCCGACCTGCGCGAGAAACAGCGTCAGCCCGAGGTTGCGGATCACGAGATTGGCGGAAAGCGGGATGGTCCAGTTCAGGCCGCCGGTGCGGCGCAGGTTGCCGAGGATGAGCGCCATGATCAGCACGCCCGACAGCCCCACCGAGATCTTGCCGATCACGGGGAGCGGAATCTGGATCGCGCCGATCAGGAAGCCGAGCGCCATGCCGATGCCGATGGAGATGTAGCTGAACTCGGCGGTGCCCTTGATCGAGTCGCCGAAGTACTTGCGCATCGCGGCGAAATCGTCGCGATGGGCGAGCACGCCGACGCGGTCGCCGAACTCGAGCACGAGGTCCGGGCGCGGCAGGATGTCGGTGTCGCCGCGGCGGACCTGGACGAGGACGGACGCCTTCTCTCCCGGCAGGTCGAGATCGCCCAGCGTTCGGCCCACGACGGTCGGGCGCGACGCAAACACGCGCAGATAGTCGAGGTCCCGGCGGTCCTTGGCGATGCGGCCGGGCGCGGCCTCGCCGAGGATGTTTGCCCGCCTGCTCGAGCGCCTCCTTGGTGGGAGCGATGACGAGCAGGACGTCATTCTCGGCGACGAGGGCGCCAGGCGAGGCCGGCTCGTTGCGGCTCTCGCGCCGCAAGGCGACGATCTGCACCCCGGCGGGCAGCGCGGCCATCAGTTCGCCAAGCGTCTTGCCGGACAGATCCGGATTGCGCACGGCGATTTCGAGCATCTCCAGGCCGGTGCCCGTCGGCACCTCGATCTTCGGCTTCAGGATCATGAAGGCGATGTAGAGGAACAGGATCGGCCCGGCCACGCCGAACGGATAGGCGACCGAGTAGCCGACGGCGGGGTCGTCGTTGCCGAGCGTCGCGATCGCCGCCTGCAGCGTCGGCGTACTGGTTCCCGAACCCGCGAACAGCCCCAGCGCGTGACCGAGGTTGAGGTTCATCACCTTCACGAAGACGAGGCTCACGGCACCGGCCGCCAGCACGCCGATCAGCGCGATCAGGTTCGCCCTGAGGCCGGCGGGGCTGGTCAGTCCGATGAAGAACTGCTTGCCGTACTGGACGCCCACGCCGTAGAGGAAGAGCGCGAGGCCAAGCGTTCCGACCATCGGCGCCGGCACCGACTTCGGCGCGAACCAGCCCATTGCCAGCGCGACGAAAAGCACCGCGCCGACACCGAGGGAAAAGCCCTTGATGTTGATCTCGCCCACGAGATAGCCGATGGCGATCGTCAGGAACAGCGCCATCAGCGGCTGCTGCTCGAGCAAGTTCTGGATCATTTCCACGCTGGTCCCCTCGAGCAGTATTCTCTTAGCGTGCGTTGCAACCGGCGTCGCGGAATTGTCCGATCACCCGGGCGAGAAGTTCCGGGCCGGCCGGCGGCGTGTCGGCGAGTTCGTACTTCTGCCCGAGTTCCTTCCACTTGAAGGCGCCGAGCTGGTGAAACGGCAGCACTTCCACATACTCGACGTTCTTCATCGGCGCGACGAATTTCGCGACGCCCTCGACGTTGGCCGGATCGTCCGACAGCCCCGGCACCAGCACGAAGCGCACCCACACCGGCTTGCCCATCGCCGCGAGTCGCTCGGCGAAACGCAACGTCGGCGCGACGTCCTGACTGGTTATGCGGCGATAGATTTCCGGGTCCCACGACTTGATGTCGAGGAGGACCAGATCGACACTCTTCAGGTATTCGTCGGTCGCAAGCGCGCCCAGGAATCCGGAGGTGTCGAGCGCCGTGTGCAGGCCGAATCCCTTTGCCGCGGCGAAGATGCGCCCCGAGAAGGCCGGCTGCACCAGCGGCTCGCCGCCGGAGATCGTCAGCCCACCTTTGAGCGCGCGCAACGCCGGGGCGAAGTGCCCGAGCCGGGCGACGACGCGTTCGAGCGAGATGTGCATGCCGTGCTTCAGCTTCCACGTGTCGGGATTGTGGCAGTACTGGCAGCGCAGCGGACATCCGGAGAGGAAGAGCGTGACGCGGATGCCGGGCCCGTCGAGGCGCGAACCGGTCTCGTACGAGTGCGCGTAACCAAACGCGCCGTCGCCCTCCTTATAGTTCTCGAGCTCCGGCGCATCCGGCGACAGATCGTGTCGGAAATCGTGGCGACCGCCTTCCGGGACGTCCGCCTCCGCCACGGCGATGGGTATGGTCGCCACGGCCTTAGAGCTTTCCGTGGAAGAAGGAGCGGCTGACCACGTCCATCTGCTGCTCGCGCGTCAGGCGGATGAAGTTCACCGCATAGCCCGACACCCGGATGGTGAGCTGCGGGTACTTGTCCGGGTGCTCCATCGCGTCTAGCAGTGTTTCCTTGCTGAGTACGTTCAAGTTCATGTGGAACCCGCCCGCGCCGCAGAACATGTCGAGCGCGTCGACAGCGCGCTTGACCGCCTCGCTGTTGCCCTGGCGGCTTTCCGACGGCACGACCGACAGCGTGTAGCTGATGCCGTCCTGCGCGTGCTCGTAGGGCAGTCGCGCGACCGACAGGCACGATGCCAGCCAGCCGTGCGAATCGCGGCCGTGCATGGGGTTGGCGCCCGGGGCGAAAGGCTCGCCCTTGCGGCGGCCGTCGGGCGTGTTGCCGGTACCCTTGCCGTACACGACGTTGGACGTAATGGTCAGCACCGACTGCGTGTGGATCGCGCCGCGGTACGTCTGGTGCTGGCGCAGCTTGTCCATGAAGCGTTTCACGAGGTCGACAGCGATGTCGTCCACCCGCGGGTCGTTGTTGCCGAACATCGGGAACTCACCCGCCGTCTCGTAGTCGACGACGAGGCCCTTGTCGTCGCGAACCGGCGAAACCTTCGCGTACTTGATGGCCGAGAGGCTGTCGGCGCGACCGACAGGCCGGCGATGCCGAAGGCCATCGTGCGCACGATGTCGCGGTCGTGCAGCGCCATCATCAGCCGCTCGTAGTTGTATTTGTCGTGCGCGTAGTGGATGCAGTTCATCGCGTGCACGTAGGTGCGCGCAAGCCAGTCCATCATGTCGTCGAACTTCGCCGCCACGTCGTCGTAGTCGAGGACGTCACCGGCCACCGCGCGATAGGCTGGTCCCACTTGCACGCCACTGATCTCGTCGCGTCCGCCGTTGATCGCGTAGAGCAGGCACTTGGCAAGGTTCACCCGTGCGCCGAAGTACTGCATCTGCTTGCCCAGGCGCATCGCCGACACGCAGCAAGCGATTCCATAGTCGTCGCCGAATTTCTCCAGCATCAGGTCGTCGTTCTCGTATTGCAGCGACGACGTCGCAGCGCTCGTCGCGATGCAGTGGCGCTTGAAGGGTTCCGGCAGGTGCCGGGACCACAGCACCGTGAGGTTGGGTTCCGGCGCGGGCCCGAGATTGGTGAGGGTCTGCAGCGTGCGGAAACTCGTGCGCGTGACGAGGGTACGCCCGTCCAGCGCCATGCCGCCGATGCACTCGGTCGCCCAGTACGGGTCGCCCGAGAACAACGCATCATATTCGGGCGTGCGCATGAAACGGACGATGCGGAGCTTGATCACCAGCTGGTCGATGAGCTCCTGCGCGTCGGCCTCGGTCAGCGTCTTCTCGGCGATATCGCGCTCGATGTAGATGTCGAGGAACGTCGAGATGCGGCCCACTGACATGGCGGCGCCGTTCATCTCCTTGATGGCTCCGAGGTAGCCCAGGTAGGTCCACTGCACGGCCTCATGGGCATTCGCGGCCGGCCTGCCGATGTCGCAGCCGTAGGATTCACCCATCGTCTTGAGGTCGGCGAGCGCGCGGAGCTGGTCGGCCATCTCCTCGCGCAGGCGCATCACGTCTTCCGTCGGCCAGCGCGCGTCGATCTGGGCGCGTTCTTCCTTTTTCTCCTCGATCAGTCGGTCCACGCCGTACAGTGCAACGCGCCGATAGTCGCCAATGATGCGGCCGCGTCCGTAGGCATCTGGCAGGCCGGTGATGATGCTGGAGCGCCGGCATGCCCGGATCTCCGACGTGTACAGGTCGAAAACGGCCGCGTTGTGCGTCTTGCGGTACTTGGTGAAGGTTTCGCGCACCGCGGGGTCGGCCTCGCGGCCGATCGCCTTGAGGCCGTTCTCGATCATGCCCCAGCCGCCGGTGGGCATGATCGCGCGGCGGAAGGGCTGGTCGGTCTGCAGGCCGACGATCACCTCGTTGTCGCGGTCGATATAGCCCGCGGCGTGCGACGTTAGCGACGAGGGCGTGGTCACGTCGACGTCGAGCACGCCCTTTTTGGCCTCCTCGCGGAAGTACGGCTGGAGCTTTTCCCAGACCGCGAGCGTGCGTTTGGTTGGCTCAGCAAGAAATTCGGGGCCGCCGACATACGGCGTCACGTTGGTCACGATGAAATCTCTGACATTGATCTCGCGCTGCCAGTCGGTGCCTGAAAATTTGCGCCATGCGTGCGATTGCTTTGTCTGTTGCAGCATCGTTGGTACCTCCGTTTGCTGTGTTCGGGACCGTCAGGCGCTCTTGCGCCGCTTCGTGGCTGGTTTGCGCGGTGTCCTTTGGGCGGCGGTGCGGGGCCGCCCTCGCGCTGATTTCACGTCCAGCGTGGCACCGATGTCCTCGATCATCGCGATCTGCTCGGTCGTCGGCTCGAACCGCCGCATGCGCTCGTCGGCGAGCACACGCCGGACGAGCGTGACCAGGCGTTCCCGGTCGCCGGGTTTGGCCAGCAGCTTGGGCAGCGTCGCGATCGCCTTCTCCGGTTCATAGCGAACGATGATGTCCTGCTCGCCGCGGATGCGCCGCCACTCATCAGGAGTGAAATCCGGCAACAGGTCGTGGTACTCGGCGGTGAGTTCATGCTTGAGCGCGAGGCGCGCCAGCGGCAAAGAGGCGCCCCGCTTCGCCAGCAGCGCCCCGACGCGGGCCAGGGCCTCGGGATATCCGCCCTCCGCGATCGACGCCAGTGCGTCCTTGACGAACGGCAGGTCGCGCGGCTCGGCCGCGCTCTCCGCCGCGCGCTGACCAGCTTCGTGCTTGTCCGCGAGGTAGAGCGAAAACACGTTGCCGTAGGTCTGGAAAAACGCCGCCTCGCTGGTCGCGTCGCGCGACTCGCGGTAGTAATCGAGCGACGCGCTGATCGCCTCGGACATGAGCTTCTGGACCTTGATGCCGGGATTGTCCGGCGCGACCACCTTGCGCTGTGCGCCTTAACCGCCTGCGCGGCGGGCCCGAGCCAGCCAAGCCACGGATTGAGATCCGACAGCGCCCAGCGCTGGAAACGCAGCGGATGAAACTGCCGCGCCACCTTGGCGGTGACTTCGTTGCCGAGCGACTGGACGAACGGCTGCGCGAAGAGTTCGTACGCGCGCTGGTTGAACTCGGAAATGGCGGCGACTGCCTCGAACGGCTTCTCGTCGGCGCGTTCCAGGCGATTCAGCCGCGCGACGATGTCCTCGAGCCGGTGTTCGAGAAAATCGACTTCGTACGCGACCTTGCCGTCACGTCCCTTCGCCTCTCGAATACGCATTCCGTAAAGGCCGGGCGGCAGCGACTCGATCGACTTCAGCACCTCGACGATCTGCGCGTGCTCCTTCTTCGCCACCTTGCCGGACACGAAGATGCCGAGGTGCCCGATGTCCTGGTGCAGAAGTCCGACGATCACCTGTCCGCGCGCCTTGATCTCCTCGGTCGAGCCGTAGACGTCGGCCACCCAGTTGAACGCCTGCTGCGGTGGCGTGATGTTGTCGCCCATCGACGCGAAGAGCACAATCGGCGCCCGGATGTCGCGCAGGTCAAAGGCCTCTCCGCCCGTGCCCTGCGTGCCCGACCACAGCTTGTTGCCGACGAAGAGATTGCGGGTGATCCACTCGATCTCTTCGCGGTTCATGAGGTAGAAGCCGCCCCACCAGCGCTCGAACTCGAGGAAGCGCGGTGGCTCGGTGTCGACGTTCGCGTACAGGTTGTAGTACTTGTCCCAGAACGTGTTCGCCGGATTCAGGTTCTCGAAGTTCTCGACGAGGTAGGCGCCATCGAAGATGCCGGCACCCATGTCGGCGGCGAACGAGGACAGCCACGTGCCGCCCAGCATGCCGCCCGCGTAGCGCATCGGGTTGTCGCCCGCGCCTTCCTGGAAAGCGCCGCCCCAATACGACATCGGCGCGCCGTTGATGACGATCGGGCCGGTATCCTCCGGGTCGGCAGCCGCCAGCATCATCGCCGCCCAGCCGCCCTGGCAGTTGCCGACGATCACGGGCTTCGGGCTCGCCGGGTGCAGCTCGCGCACCTTCTTCACGAATTGCTGTTCGGCATGGCACACGTCGAGCAGCGTCTGCCCCGGCTCGGGATCGCGGAAGAAGATCACGAAGTAGACCGGGTGTCCGGCGCGCAACGCGACGCCGACCTGCGAGTCGTCCTTGAAGCCGCCGATGCCCGGGCCGTGGCCGGCACGCGGATCGATGATCACGTAAGGCCGCAGCTTCGGATCGACTTCACGCCCTCGGGCGGGACGATGCGCACCAGCGCGTAGTTGACGGGCCGCGTCGAGCGTGCGCCCGTCGACGACAGTTTCGTAGTCGAAATGCAGGACCGGCGGCAGACCCTTCGCGATTGTGCTCGATGAAGTTGTTGCCGCGCTCGCGCAGCGTGTCCCAGAAGAGGACCGAGCGCTGCGCCAAATCCGTGGTGTAACCGTACCACTGCGACCAGGCGTCCGCGGGTGTAACCGCATTCTCACTCAAGCCCGCCGCACATTCCGCATACGCCTTGCCGAAGTCGCTCGCTGAAGTGGTCCCGCGCTACCTTGGTGCGTTTTTGGTACAGCAGAGCGACCTTGTTTGCGAGATCGTAGCTCCTTGCCGCTTGTTTCGTTGCGTCCACAAGTTCACCTCTTTGCCCAGGGAATGGCCGGAACGGCGCCACGGATGCACTGTCAGCGGACAGTCCGTTATGGACAGCTATGAGCGCAAGCGGTTCGCCCTTCGAAGGGAATTATCAGTTATCCGCTCCGGAGCGTCGTTGACAGGCGTCAACGCGGGATCAGATTTGATGTCCCGAGGCAGCGAAATGCGCCTTATTGCCCCGCCACGGGCTCCAGCGCGGGCGCGTCGAATCCGCCGCCGAGTGCCAGGTACAGGTTGACACGCTGCGCCCGGCGTTCGGTCTGCACTCGCAGCAGAGACATGCGCGCGTTGTAGAGCGCGAGCTGGCTCTGCTCGACGGCGCGCAGGTCGACGGAACCGACGCGATACTGGATCTGCACCAGTTCGAGGGCGCGCGCATTGTCGATGATGTTCGCGCCCAGGATGGCATCGCGGTCACGCAACGCGTTCTCGGCCGCCAGCGCGTTCTCCACTTCGGCGAACGAGCGTTGCGCGGTGCGCGCGTAGGACGCGACCGCCTCCTTCTGTTCCGCGGTGCGGATGTCGACCTGCGCCCGCAATGCGCCGCCCTGGTATATGGGGGCAAGCAGGTTGGCGCCGAAGCTGAAGGCCGGATTGCTCCGGTCTTGCAGCACGAACACATCGCTCGAAATGCTGCTGCCACCGGCGGTGAGGCTGATGCGGGGCAACAGTGCGGCCTTCGCCTCGCCGATGCGGTTGAATGCCGCGGCGACGCGGCGCTCGGCGGCGACGACGTCCGGCCGGCGCTCGAGCAACTCCGAAGGCACGCCAACGGAAATCGCGGGCGGCATCGGCGCAAGCTGCTGCGCCACCACGATCTCCGCCGCGGGATAGCGACCGACGAGAAGCTCGAGCGCGCGCAACGCCTGCTCGCGCGCCAATTCGACCTGGCGCAGCATGTCATGATAGGTGCCGACGTTGGCGCGCGCTTCCGCGACCGCCTGCTCGTTGCCGCTGCCGACGCGCAGACGATCCTGCGCGAGCTTCGCCAGCGACTCGGATGAATGCAGCGAGTCGAGCACAATCGCGCGCTGCAGTCCCGCTTCGATAGCCACGAACCAGGCCTTGGCCACCATCGCCGCGAGCGACTGCCGCGCATACGCGTAGTCGGCCTGGACCGCGGCGGATTGCGCCTCCGCCGCGGCAGTTCCGTATCGGAGGCGGCCCCAGACGTCGAGCTCGAGCGACGCGTTGAGGAACACTGCGTTCAGGCCGCCGCCACCGCCGGAATTGCCGCTCTGCGTCGCCGCCAATCCCACCGCCGGAAAGAGCGAGCCGCTGGCTACCCCGACGTACCCCGCGGCCTGCTCGACGCGCGCCGCCGCGACAGCCAGGTCGGCGTTGTAGGACTGCGCTTCGGTCACGAGCGCCGACAACGTGAGATCGTCGAACGTCGCGAGCCAGCGATCGGCGACCGGCGCCGACGTGCCTCCGGGGGCGCGCCATCCGGCGGGGATCTCCGTATGCGGGAGCGCCTGTTTACGCAATTCTTCCGTCGTGGGCGGCGGAGCGAGTGCGCAGCCGGCCAGCGCGGCCACAAGGGCCGCCGCAACGATCCACTGGCGCTTGAACGGCATGCATCATCAGTGCAGCTTCAGCACGAGGTAGTCGGTGATCGAACCCACGCGCAGGATCACCATGCGGATGATGTGGATCATGGCGACGTGCTCGGTGTAGATCGCGCCCGCGCCGTCCGCGCCGGCGGCAAGGAAAAGTTCGCGGTCTCGTTCGGCGACTTCGAACTTGACCGGAAAGCGGCCCGGCACCTGGGGATAGATGGTCTGCGGCAGCGTGCCCGACTGCGCTACCTGACCCTGGCCCTGCGCCCAGACGATCGAATCGACCTTGGCCTTGATGATTTGACCCGGATACGTCCTGAGCGCGAATTCCGCGTCGTCGCCGGGTTCGACCAGGCGCAAGTTCGTTCTGCGCATAGAGCGCGATGACCTGGTAGGTCTCCTCGACGAAACTCATCGCCGGCGCCACCGGAAAGGCAGTCACGAAGGAGCCCGGCCGCAGCTGCACGTTGATCGCGTAGCCGTTGGCGGGCGCATAGACGGAGGTCTGATCGAGGTTCCACTGAGCATTCGCCAAGTCCGCGCGACTTACGTCGACCTGCGCTTTCGCGGTAGCGAGCTGCGGCCCTCGCCGACGCGACCGACGCCTGCTCGCCGTTGACCAGCCCCGACAATTTCTGCGTGACCTGCGCTTCGTTCGCCGTCGCTGTCGCGATCTGGCCTTCCAGTTCGATCACATTGGCCTCGGCCTGTTCCAGCGCGAACTTGTCGCCGGCGCCCGTCGCCACCAGTTCCCTGTTCTGCCGGACGCGCAGCCGCGCGAGTTCCAGCCTTGGCTGCAGCGAGGCGACCTGTCCGCTGGCGGATTTCAGTTGTTCCTGCAATTGCGCGCGCCCGGCCGACGCTTCCACCACGACCGGCGCCGGCCTGCGCGAATTTCGCCTCGTCGGCCGCGAGCTTCGCCTTGGCGACGTTGAGGTCGTTCTGATACTGGGTCGGGTCGATGCGGAACAGAAGTTCACCCTTCCTGACGAGCCGATTGGGCTCGACCGGAACCTCGATCACCCGTCCCCGCACTTGCGGAATCACCTGGACGACGTACTTGATCACGCGGACGTCGTTGGTCGACGGGGCCACGATGTTGAGCGCGAGGATCAGTGCGGTCAGCGCGACGATGGGAATGATGACGACCGTCACCTGCGACGTCGTGTTCCACGGCAGCCATTTGAACTTGATGAAGATCAGCCAGACGAAGAATGCGTAGATTCCGAGCAGCAGGGCTTCCATCAGGCGTCTCCCGCCTTCGCGCCGACGCCTGCCGGCACGGTCGGCGCCGCCTTCACCGAGACGAGATCCCGACGTAGCAGCTTGAGTTCCGGTGTGAGCGTGCCTTTGGCAGCCATCGCATCGAGTTCCTCGCGCAGATGCGCAAGCTCATGCTCCAGCAACTCCCCTGCCTGCGCCTTTTCGCCGAGCTCGTGGTAGTAATCCTCGTGCTTCTCGGTGCCGTAGGCAACGCGGTAGGCAACAGGCTTCGTGTAGGCCCACAGCCACGCGATCGGCCAGAGCAGGCCGCCGAACAGCAGCGACAGCAGGCAAAGCGTGTGGATGGCATCCTTCTGGGGATGGTGGCGCTTGTGCGCGATCTTCTCGGGCAGCACGTGCACCAGCCAGAAAAGCACAATTCCGGCGATCGGCATGACGATGATGACAAACCACGCGAGGTACGTCGCCGCGGTGTCCATCATTTCCGGCGGGAGGAACGACGCGTGCGCGCCGTCGGCAAACGCCGATGCGACAAGGGCAAGCCCTGCGGATGCCGCGCCGACGCTCGGGGTCCGTCGCGGCGGGGCCTCCTGGCTGCGCATGGCCTTCAGTCCGCCTTGTCGGCCGCCGTCGGCATTTGGCACCGTGTTGGTCATAGCTGATCTTTCCATCGTCCTGCCCTCGACACCGTCAGTGGATTTCCCGTCGCGATCCCTGCTTCGCCCGCACGCCCGCGCCAGAATATCCATGATAGCTCATCGCGAATGTCATCCCGCCGCTGTTGACTCGGGGAGGGCTTACTTCGTGGCGGCTTCCTTCTTCGAAAACTTCTTCCGGCACTCGACGATCGGCTCGGAATAGACCTTGGGCTTCCAGTCCGGACCCGTCTTGACTTCGTAGCTGGCCACGATGAGGTAGCGAGTGCAGGCTTCGAGGTCGATCTCGACATCCTGATACTCGGGGCTGAAGACGCCGCGCTCGCTCGAGAAATGCAGCGTGATTCTGTGCTTGCCAGGCGGAATCGGATCGGTCTTCCGCGAACTGCGGGGGCTCTTGCCATCTACCTTGATCATGGCAAGCCTGGCCTCCTTTTTGACATCCGACTTATCGCCCGTCTCGACGATAGAGTAGGGCTGGTCGTACATGCCGGCAAAGGCAGCCGTCGCAGCCAGGGCCGCGGGAACGAGCAAAAGCTTGTACATGAACTCTCCTCTTCGATGTGGAATGTCGAACGTCACTTTGCGGGCTCAGCGAACCGGTTGGCTCGCGCCCTTCATCTTCTCTACGGCCTGCTCTCTCTCTTCCCTGGAGCGCCGCGATCTCGGCCTCGCCACGAACGCGCCGAGCGCACCGAGGCAACGCCCGTACGCCGCGGTGCTCGGCTGTTCCGTCGGATCCGTCAGCCTGGATTGGTCCAGCGCGCGCCCGACCCGCCCAGTCCCTGCGTATCGGGGATTCGGGCCAGCGCGAGTTCCTCGGGCCGGCTGAAGTGCGTCTGGATCGCCCAGTCCAGCAAGTCAAGTTCCGTCTCCAGCGCCGGGCGACGGTGTTCCGGCAACGTGCTTCGCAGGTTCACCAGCATCGCGCGCATCCGGCGCGCGACCTGCAGGTTGTCGGCGCCGCAAGCGCGAATCTCGTTGCACGCGATCTGGACGTAGTGCTCCCAGTTCGGAGTGCGAAAGACAACGCGCGGCTGCCCGCTGTCGTCGAGGATGACCTCACCGCGCAGCTGGCGCCGGCCCACCTGTCGAAGCATCCGATGCACCTGGTCGAGGGCGACCACGGCGGTCGTCGGGTCGTTGATCGCGGGCGACAGTGCCTTCAGCGCGATGTCGACGATGATCCGGAACGCGAACATCGGGTCCTGCTCGAGCGTGCGTTCGGGGCCAAAGGCCACGGTCGACCGCACCACGCGATCGTCGATCGTCATCGCTCCACCATAGAGCACGAACAGCGGCTCGTCCCCCGCGACGAAATCCCCGACCTGCGGCAGGAACTCGATAATGCCGTCGTGGAACTGCGCCAATGCCCGGAGCGTTGCGATGTCAACGGCCAGCACGATTTCCGACGCGCCACGGTGCTCGACCACGCGGCTCTGCATCGCGGGCCGGTCGTGCAGGCCGACGACCTCCGGGGGCAGCGCGGTGGCCGGGTCGGGATAAACGGCGTTGATCATCGCCATGCCCTCGTCGCCGACGCTGGCGACAACGCTGACCGGTCGCAGCATGCGCGCCGCGTAGTCGATCAGGAACAGGAAGTCGGCGATGCACGCGACGCCTAAGACCCCGGTGACCGTTGCGACCAGCTCGTGCACCGCCTCCGTCTGTCGGTTGAGCGCTCCGACGGCAAACACCAGCGTGAACACGAACAGGCCGACGCTGTAGCGGACGACGTTGTTGCGCAGCAGCGTCGTGGCAATGATTCGGGACGTAAGCTGGCCGCCGGCCACCTGGATCGCCACCAGCAGCGAGCCGAACGTGAATACGACAAACGACAGCGTCAGCGTGATGACGGTCTGGTACAGCGTCGTTGCGCCGGCCAGCTCGAGTTGGTTGAGATTCCAGCGCTGCCAGTTGTCCACCGCGTGGATCATCGGCGCCACCAGCAGCTCGATGGCGATGGCAATGAGAGGAACCGTCCACAGCGCGGACTTCAAATAGCTGGTCGTGCGGTACACCCTGCCCCACGTCACCTTGGTCCGGACGAAGCTCCGGAACTGGCGCCTCCGCCCCGCCAGCGACGGCCCGGGGTTGACATTTCGGGGGGTGTCAGGATTCATCGCCAAATGTCCTTCGTGATCGGGATCTCGTGAATCAGAACGTCGCGCTGACCATGCCGACGAAGACCTGATCATTCGCCCCCGGGTTGAACCAATAACCTCCGACCGTGACGGGCCCCCACGTTGCCTGCGCGAACGGACCGCGCTGGATGTCGCGCTCGTTGCTGTAGGCCCTCGTGCGCTGTCCGGCAATCCCGACGCGAAGCCATTCGACCGGCCGGAAGCCCAGTTCGCTCCACGAGTAGAAATAGCTGTCGGACCGCTGATGGCTGTCGAGCACGTATTCGGCCTCGATGTAGAAATCGAATCGCTTCCACGCCACGCTTGCCTCGAGCGCGGGCACGAACGCCTGCGTCGTTCCCCAGGCGCCCCCGAGCAGAGGCGTCAACTCCCACGTGACCGCATCCTCGCCGGAAAATGTCCAGCCGCCGAAAGCCGAGCGCGCGCCGACCGACTCGTAGTTGTACCGGGCCTCGAGATGCAGCGGCCCGCGGTCGGCGACGGCGATCGCCGACGTGTAGTTCTCGCCGCCGCGGACGCCGGTGGGATACGCGGTGATCGCGAACTCCCACGAAGGTTTCGCGGCAGGGGAAGCACGGCGGACGCCATGTTCGTCCTCGGCGGCGAGGGCGGACGTGGCGGCAACCGCCGCGACCGCCGCAAAGGCGCGGAGCGCGGTTTTCATCCGCCGAGCGCGTTGATCGCGACCACGAGCACGGTACCCAGCCCCACCATCATCAGCCCGACTTTCCAGCTGCCGTAGCCTGCATAGCGTCCAAGCGCGAGCCCGCCGATGAACAGCATCGCCAGCGCGACGCCGCGCGACACGTGCTTCGCAACCCCGACATCGTCGAACATCGCGAAGGGCAGCACGACCGGGAAGGTAGCCGCGACGACGATCAGGAAGATCGCCAGCGCAGAGGCCAGGTCTTCGCGACGGAGTTTCGGTCGCGCCGGGAGGGCGCTCAGTGCGAGGATCCGGCCACGCATCGCCTCGATCTCGGTCGGCGCAACCAGGCCCGAGGCGACCCGCGACAGCGATTGTTCGATGATCTGCCGTCCCACGGCGGCGTCCGGTGCGTCGCGCACCAAACGGATCATCGTGATCAACCTGCCGCGATCGGTGATGGTGCGCACTACATACATCACCGCGTCGACCAAACCCCATGCGAGATTGCAGCCCAGCGCCGCGATGAACATCTCGCGTATCTGTGTCCGGCCGGACTCGGCGACGGAGATGGCGCCCGTGAACGTCAGCGCCATGAACAAACCGAAGAGCATTTCCGACACGCGGTCCACCGGATTCAGCACCGGCTCCCGCGACTCTTCCGGCGGGATGCTACCGTGCGTCATCGGATTTGACCTGTATCAAGACCTATCATTTCAATATCCGTGTCCATTGGGGGTATTCTGATCGACCCAGCGCGGACGCACAATGGATAACATCCCCAACAATCCGGCAATACCGCCAGACACGGGCGCGTTGCGCTTCGACATCGTCGCCGGCCTCACGGCGGCGGCGGTTGTCCTGCCCAAGGCGATGGCGTACGCAACGGTCGCGGGCCTGCCTGTCGCCGTGGGCCTCTACACGGCCTTCATCCCGATGGCGATCTACGCGCTGCTCGGCTCGTCGCGCGTATTGAGCGTCAGTTCCACCACGACGCTTGCAATCCTCGCCGGAACGGAACTTGGCCTGGCGGTGCCGGACGGCGATCCCTCGCGACTCGTCGTCGCAACTGCCACGCTCACCGCGCTGATCGGCGTGATGCTATTGCTGGCAAGGCTGCTGCGGCTGGGATTCGTCGCGAACTTCATTTCCGCGCCGGTGCTGACCGGGTTCAAGGCCGGAATCGGGCTGGTGATCGTGTTGGACCAGGTGCCAAAACTCCTGGGCATCCACATCACCAAGCAAGGATTCTTTACCGATTTGCAGAGCGTCGCCCACCACGTCCCCGAAACGTCGCTGCTGACGCTCGCGGTCGCCGCCGCGACGTTCGCGATATTGGTTGGCATGGAGCGGCTGCGGCCGAATTCCCCCGCACCGCTCGTGGCCGTCGGGGGCGCGATCGCAGCGTCGTGGTACTTCGGTTTGAAGGCGCTCGGCGTCTCGACCGTCGGCCTGATTCCGCAGGGATTTCCTTCGCTCACGCTGCCCGATCTCACGCTGGTCGCACAATTGGTGCCCGGTGCGCTCGGCATTGCGCTGATGAGCTTCACGGAAACGATCGCGGCGGGTCGCGCATTTGCCCGGCCAACCGATCCTCCGATCGACGCGAACCGCGAGCTGGTCGCCACAGGGGCGGCCAACCTCGGCGGCGCGTTGTTCGGTGCCATGCCGGCAGGTGGCGGCACGTCGCAGACGGCCGTCGTGCGGTCTGCAGGTGGACGGTCGCAGAAGGCGTCTCTGGTAACGGCGGGTGCGGCAGTAGCGACCATGCTGTTGCTGGCGCCTTTGCTGGGTTTGCTGCCCAACGCCACGCTGGCGGCCGTCGTCATCGTCTACTCGGTCGGACTGATCCAGCCGATGGAGTTCGCGGCCATTCGCAGGGTGCGCACGATGGAGTTCCGCTGGGCGGTCATCGCCGCGCTCGGTGTGTTGATCTTCGGAACGCTGGAGGGCATCGTCGTCGCGATCATCGTGTCGATGATCGGTCTCGCCAGCCAGACCGCGCGCCCGCGCGTGTCCGTCATCGTCCGCAAGCGCGGCGCGGACGTGCTGCGGCCGCTGTCCCCGGAACACCCCGACGACGAGACCTTCGAGGGCCTGCTCATCGTGCGGCCGGAGGGGCGACTGTTTTTCGTCAATGAACAATACGTGGCAGAGCGGCTCCGTGCGCTCGTCGCGCAGTACAAGCCGCGCGTGCTGGTATTGGACATGAGCCGGGTGCCCGACATCGAATACTCGGCGTTGCAGGCGCTGATGGAAGGCGAGAAGCGTGCAACCGAAAGTGGCACCATCGTCTGGCTCGTGGCGCTCAACCCCGGCGTCCTCGAGGTCGTCCGACATGCCGGCCTGGAGGAGCGACTCGGCCGCGAGCGGATGCTGTTCAACGCGCGCGCCGCCATCGAGCACTATCAGGCGATGCAGGCGACCAACGCCCGCCCGCCGCACCCTGAAACCTAGGACGCGGATAGACGCAGGCGGCAGATTCGGACCGACCTGTCTTCGGGGTCGACCACGATGCTGAATCCGAGGCGGTCAGCAAGGCGCAACATCGGATGGTTCGCTGCCAGCACGAAGCCTTCCATCTGCGCTATCCCGCGCTGCTTTGCCTCGCCGACGAGCGCCGTCATGAGCACCCGTCCAAGTCCTACCCCGCCGAACGCGGAGGCGACGGTCAGGGCAAACTCGCAGTTCGTCCGGTCGTTGCCGACGAGATAGACCGCGCTGCCGACGATGTCGATTCCATCCGCGGCCGGGACGGTTGCCACAATGCCCATTCCGTCCGCGGGAAACGACGCGAGCACCTTTCGCAGGCGCGGGAGGTTGGGCTCGCTGACGAAGCGCATGAAGCGCATGTAGCGGGCATCGGAGTTGAGCCGGCTGAACGCCTGCAGGAATTCGTCCTCGTCCGAAGCGCGAGTCGCGCGAACGTGCACGGTGCGGCCGTCGCGCAACGTGACGTCGAAGCCAGCGAGGCTCGAATCCGTCATCGTCCGGTCCGCCTCTTGCGCCATTGAAGGAACCCAATCATCGTCACGCCCAAGCCAAGGGCGTAGCCGATCACCGCCGCGGTCACGGCGGGCGGCGCGTCATTTACGGTCGCGATGACGAGCGCCAGTCCCGGGTTGCGCATGGCCGCCGCGACGGCAGCAACGGGCCGCACGTCGGGCGCGCGCCACGCGAACGCAGCGCCGATCGCCAGCGCGCACACAGTGATCGCCACCCCCGCGATCATCGGCGCCCAGCCCACGGCGGCGATGATCGACGGCAGGTCGGCCAGGACCATGAGGCCCATCACGAGCAGCAGGAAGTCGCCGGTGCGTCCCAGCGGTCGCTCCAGTTTTGCCGCCAGCGCGGGGCGAAGAGCGCGCAATGCGGCGCCCAGCGCCATCGGGAGCAACTGGGCGAAGAAAACCTGTCGGCCAATGTGGAAAGGCGTGACCATGAAATCGACGGCGAATATCCAGTCCAGGATGGCGACGCTGGCCGGCACGGTGACGACTGCCAGCATCACGATGGCGAGATGCAGCGCGGGCGCAAACTCGCGATTGCCGCCCGCATCCAGTGCGCGCCGAAGCGCAACCGGCGCACCGGGCGAGATGGCCATGAGTACGATGCCCACGGCGACCGGTCCCTTCAGCGCGAATATCTGGGCCGACAGCACCGCGAGCGCCGGTACCGGCACGACGACCGCGAAGGCTACGGCCGCCAGCACGACGCGGCGCTGCAACGCCGCCGCGAACTGCTCGCGTCCGAGCAGCAGCCCAAGCGCGAACATGACGGCGAACACCGTCACCGTTGCGAAAAGGCCTATCCATTGAAATGGGATGAGCATTCGAAGGCGGCGGAACGCGATGCGCGGAACGATAACACGCGCTCCCCGGGACCGCCGCCACCGTTTCGTGGTAAAACGCTCCCCTGCTTTGGCCGCGGGCGCGCATACCGCAATGGCGGCCGTCGTGAAACACTTCCGGACTGCCCGACGATGAACGAACGTCCCGCTTTTCACGTCCCCAAGCTCGCTGCCATCCTGCTCGTTTCGCTGCTCGTCGCCGGCTGCAGCCGGGAAGCGCCCAAGGCCGCCGACAAGGGTCCGATCGCCGTCACGGTCCTGACCGTCGGAGCGCAAGGATGTCCCGATCACCGCGATCTACGTCGCGCAGACGCAAAGCTCGCAGGCGCGTCAACATCCAGGCGCGCGTTTCGGGCTGGCTCGACAAGCGGGTGTACGTCGAAGGCTCGGTGGTCAAGGCCGGCCAGGTGCTGTTCCAGATGGACCAGAAGCCGTTCCAGGCGCAGGTGGACGCGGCAGCAGGCGGCGTTGCAGCGCAACCAGGCGGCGCTGCAGGTCGCGAAGCAGAACCTCGCGCGCACCAAGCCGCTCGCGCAGCAGAACGCGCTGTCGCAGAAGGACCTGGACGACGCGCAGGGCCAGTACCGAGCAGGCCGCCGCCGCGGTCGAGCAGGCGAAGGCGCAGGTCGAGACGGCGCAGCTCAACCTCTCCTACACGACGATCCGCTCGCCGGTGGACGGCGTATCGAGCTACGCCGCTCGTCGCCGACGGCACGTACCTGAGCCCGGCCAATTCGCAGCTCACGACGGTCTCGGTGCTGACGCCGATGTGGATCAACTTCAGCGTCTCCGAAAACGAGATGGAGCGCATCCGCAACGACGTGCGCAGCGGCCTGTTGAAGCTGCCGGAGGGCGGCAAGTTCATCGTCGAGATCGAGATGGTCGACGGCAACCTCTTCCCGTACACCGGCACGATCACGTTCGCCGATCCGTCGTACAACCCGACGACCGGCACCTTCCTGCTGCGCGCGACGGTGAACAATCCCGCCGGCGTGCTGCGGCCCAATCAGTACGTGCGCGCGCGCCTGAAGGGCGCGATCCGGCCGAACGCGATCGTGGTTCCGCAGCGCGCCGTGCAGCAAAGCGCGAAGGGCCACTTCGTCTGGGTCGTGAACAAGGAGAACCAGGCCGAGTTGCGCCCGGTCGACGGTCGGCGAGTGGAAGGGCGACGGCTGGCTCATCTCCGAAGGCCTGAACGACGGTGACAAGGTGGTCGTCGATGGCGGCGTCCGCCTGACGCAGGGCGCGCCGGTGAAGGCCGCGCCGTACGTGCCGCCGGCGTCGCCGCGACGCCGAGCAAGGCGCAGCGTCGCGCCGCCGCGCAGAATGCCGCCGCGTCGCCGTCGCAGCGTCGTCCATCTACTTCGCGCGCGGGCAGGCCACGCTCGACACGGACGCGCAGCGCGCCGTGCGCATCGCGGCGGCCGCCTACATCGGCATCGGCACGCAGATCGACGTCACCGGCTACGCCGACAAGACCGGCAACGCCGCGGCCAACGTCGAGCTCGCGAAGAAGCGCGCGCAGGCCGTGCGCGACGAGCTCGTGCAACTCGGCGTCGAGCCCAGGCGCATCCAGCTCGCGCCGCCGGTCGAGCGTGACCGGCAGCGGCAGCGACGACCAGGCCCGGCGCGTCGACATACGCGTCGCGCAGTAGACGGGCGCGGCAGCTCCATGTTCTCGCGGTTCTTCATCGAGCGGCCGATCTTCGCGGCGGTCGTCGCGCTGATCATCTGCCTCGCCGGCCTCGTGTCGATGACGCAGCTGCCGGTCGCGCAGTACCCGTCGATCACGCCGGTGCAGGTCACGGTGTCGGCCACGTATCCGGGCGCCGACTCGAAGACGCTCGCCGATTCGGTCGCCTCGCCCATCGAGCAGCAGATCAACGGCGTCGACAACATGCTCTACATGTCGTCGATCAGCTCGTCGACCGGCCAGCTGACGATGACCGTGTACTTCTCGCTCGACACCGATCCCGACATCGCGCAGGTGCAGGTGCAGAACCGCGTCAACCTCGCGATGCCGCAGCTGCCGTCCGCGGTGGTGCAGCAGGGCGTGAACGTGCAGAAGAAGTCGTCGTCGATCATGATGCTGGTCGCGGTGTACGCGAAGGACGACCGCTACAGCGCCAACTACATCGCCAACTACGCCAACGTCTACGTCCTCGATGCGCTGAAGCGCGTCAACGGCGCGGGGCAGGCGCAGATCATGGGCGTGCCCAACCAGGCGATGCGGATCTGGATGAACCCGGACCGCATGGCGTCGCTGCGGATCACGACGTCGGACATCGCCAACGCGATCAACCAGCAGAACCAGCTCTTCGGCGCCGGGCCAGATCGGCCAGCAGCCGAACGCGGGGCCGGTCGAGCTCACGTTCCCGGTCATCACGCAGCCGCAGTACACGGAGCCCAAGCAGTACGAGAACATCATCCTGCGCGCGAGCCAGGACGGCAGCGCGATCGTGCGCGTCGGCGACGTCGCGCGCGCCGAGATCGGCCTGCAGCAGTACATCGTCGACAGCAAGATGAACGGCGTGCCGGCGACGATCATCGCCGTCTACCAGCAGCCGGGCGCCAACGGCCTCGTGGTGTCCGAAGGCGGTGCGCGAGACGCTGGAGCAGATGAAGTCGAGCTTTCCCGACGGAATGGACTACATCGTCGCGCTCGACACCAACGACTTCGTCCGGCTGTCGATCAAGGAGGTGATCAAGACGCTGTTCGAGGCGATCGTGCTGGTGATGCTCGTCGTCTACCTGTTCCTGCAGAGCTTCCGCACGACGATCATCTGCACGGTGGCGATCGTGATCGCGCTGATCGCCACGTTCAGCGGCATGCTGGCGCTCGGCTTCTCGATCAACCTGCTCACGCTGTTCGGGCTGGTGCTCGCGATCGGCATGGTCGTCGACGACGCGATCGTCGTCGTGCGAGAACGTCGAGCGCAACATGCACCAGCACCATCTCGAGCCGAAGGAGGCGACGATCCGCTCGATGGGCGAGATCGCGAGCTCGCTCGTCGCCGTCGTGCTCGTCATGTGCTCGGTGTTCATCCCGGCCGCGTTCCTGCCGGGCACCACGGGCCAGCTCTACAAGCAGTTCGCGATCACGATCGTGATCTCGGTGTCGGTGTCCGGCTTCATCGCGCTGACCGTCACGCCCGCGATGTGCGCGGCTGCTGCTGAAGCACAGCCCGCCGCCAAGCGCGGGCTTCTTCGCCTGGTTCAATCGCCAGGTCGACCGCGTCACGCAGGCGTTCGGCGCCGCGGTCACGTACGTCATCAAGTTCGCGGTGGTCGCGCTGGTCCTGCTCGCGGTGTTCCTGTACTCGATCTTCCACCTGCTTCAAGGTCCTGCCGACCTCCTTCGTGCCCAACGAGGACCAGGGCTACGCGTTCGCGGCGATCATCATGCCGCAGGCGGCGAGCCTGAGCCGCACGCGAGGACATCGCCAAGAAGGCCGACGATATCTTCAAGGGCCTCCCCGGCGTCCAGACGCGCACGGTCGTCACCGGCTACAGCCTGCTCGACAGCGGCTTCAAGACCAACGCCGCCACGATCTTCGTCACGTTCTCCGACTTCGACAAGCGCTACGAGAACATCGACACGGCGAAGAAGGAGAACGCGCGGGCGATCCTGCAGGCGCTTCTTCGCCCAGGCGCGCAACATCGAGGGCGCGATCGTGATACCCGATCGCGCCGCCGGCCATTCCCGGCATCGGCACCACGGGCGGCTTCGAGTTCTGGATCCAGGACACGGGCACGCGGCGACCCCGTGGCGCTCGACGGCGTGATGCAGGACGTTCCTCAAGAAGGCGCGCGAGCGGCCCGAGCTCACCGGCCTCGCGACGACGTATTCCGCGAGCACGCAGCAGCTGCAAGGCCAACGTCGACCGCGAGAAGACGCAGCTGCTCGGCATTCCGATCCAGGATGTCTACAGCGCGATCCAGGCGCAGTTCGGCTCGCTGACCGTCAGCCAGTACAACCTCTTCTCCAACGTGTGGTGGGTCGATCGTCCAGTCCGATGCGCAGTACCGGCAGAATCCCGATGACCTGACGCGGCTGTACACGCGCAACAGCCAGAACCAGATGGTGCCCTTGTCGTCCGTGGTCACGACCAGCTGGACGGCGGGCCCGGACCTGCTGCCGCATTTCAATGGCTTCACTGCCGCCAAGATCAACGGCAGTGCTGCGCCCGGCTACAGTTCCGGCGACGCCATCGCGACGATGGAGGCCGTGGCGAAGGAGGTGCTGCCGCCGGGCTACGCGTTCGCGTGGTCGGGACTCTCGTACGAGGAAAAGAAGTCCGGCGGCACGTCGGGCTTCGCCTTCGTGTTCGGCTTCATCATCGTGTTCCTGGTGCTGGCCGCGCAATACGAATCGTGGACGCTGCCCGGCGCCGTCATGTCGGCGGTGCCGTTCGGCATTCTCGGCGCGCTCCTCACCAACCACCTTCGCGGCCTCGACAACGACGTGTACTTCCAGATCGGCCTGCTCGTGCTGATCGGACTCGGCGCGAAGAACGCCGTGCTGCGCGTGTCGGCGGCGGTGGAATTCCGCGCCGAAGGCAAGTCGATCATGGAGGCGACGATCCTCGCCGGCGAACAGCGGCTGCGGCCGATCATCATGACGTCGCTGGCGTTCGCGATCGGCTGCCTGCCGCTGGCGCTCGCCGTCGGCGCCGGCGCCAATGCGCGCCATTCGATCGGCACCGGCATCATCGGCGGCATGCTGGGCGAGACGACGCTCGCGATGCTGTACGTGCCGCTGCTCTTCTACCTGTTCGACCGGCTGAAGGAGCGCGGCGAAGGCAAGACGGAAGTCCCGGAAAGCGACGCGCCGACCGAGCCGCCGCCCCCGCCGCCCGCCGACGCCGCGGCCATTCCGGCCCCGCGCCCGGAGGGCGACTGACGTGCGCGCAACGACCACCGGTCCGGTCGCCGCGCGGGTCGCCGCGGTTGCGGGCGCCATGCTCGTTGCAGGCTGCATGCTCGGACCCGACTACCAGCGGCCGCCCATCGACACGCCCAAGGCGTTCATCTACGAGTCGAAGGACGCCGCCGACACGGTCAATACCGAATGGTGGAAGCAGTTCAACGATCCGGTGCTCGATGCGCTGATCGTCGAGGCGCTCGCAGCACAACCTGAACGTCAAGGTCGCCGTCGCCAACGTCGAGCAGGCGGCGGGCGTGTTCACGCAAACGCGCTCGGCGCTGTTCCCGCAGATCGGCTACGACGCGCTGGGCGGCCGCGCGCGCACGACGGAATCCGGCGTGTCGCCGGAAGTCGCCCGCTTTCTCACCAATCCGCAGACCTCCTACCAGGCGCTGCTCAACGTCGAGCTGGGAAATCGACCTGTGGGGACGGATACGGCGCCTGAGCGAATCGGCGCGCGCCAACCTGCTTGCCACCGACGAGGCGCGCCGCGGCGTGATCCTGTCGCTGGTGGCCTCCGTCGCCGGCAACTACCTGACGCTGCGCGGGCTCGATGAGCAGCTCGTCATCGCCAAATCCGACGCTCGACACCTACGGCGAATCGGTGCGGCTTTTCACGCTGCAGTTCCAGTACGGCCAGGTGTCGCAGATGAACGTGGCGCAGGTCGCAGTCGCAGTACGAGACTGCCGCGGCGCAGATTCCGCAGATCGAGTCGCAGATCGCGCAGACGGAGAATGCGCTGTCGGTGCTGCTCGGCCGCAATCCGGGACCGATCCAGCGCGGCAAGTCGATCTACGAGTTGACGCTGCCCAGCGTTCCTTCCGGCCTTCCGTCGGACCTGCTGACGCGCCGTCCGGATCTCTTGCAAGCGGAGGAAACGCTGATCGCCGCCAACGCGCAGATCGGCGCCGCCAAGGCGCTGTACTTCCCGACGATATCGCTCACCGGCGCAGCCGGCGGCTCGAGCTTCGAGTTGTCGAAACTGTTCACCGGACCGGCGCGCGTGTGGAGTTATGCGGGTCAGGCGATCGGCCCGATCTTCACGTTCGGCGCCGTCAGCGGCCAGGTCGCGCAGGCCGAAGGCGGCGCAGAAGGCGGCGCTCTACAGCTACCAGCTCTCGATCCAGAATGCGTTCGCCGATGTCGAGAACGCGCTGGTCGCCGCGCAAAAGCTGCAGGAGCAGCAGGCCGCGCAGGAGAGGCTGGTCGCCGCGCTGAAGGACTACGCGCGGCTGGCCAAGCTGCAGTACAACGGCGGCTACACGTCGTACACGACGGTGCTGCAGGCGGAGCAGTCGCTGTTCCCCGCCGAACTCACGCTCGCGACCGTGCGCGCATCGGTGTTCTCGGCCAACGTCAACATCTACAAGGCGATGGGCGGCGGATGGATCGTCGCGGCGGACACGCTCACCACCGGCAAGCCGCCGACGCCCGAGAGTGAGCTGGGCACCGGCCCGCCCGCCGCTGTTCTAGCGCGCCGGCTACTTCGCCGGCAACTGCACCGCCGCCAGATCCCGCGTCAGTTCCGCGAGAATCTCCGTGAACGCCGTATTGAGCGCGCCGACGTAGGCGCCCGTGCTGGACGAACTGAACGCCACCCGCTTGACATAGGCCTGCGACCACACCGGCGCGCTCGCGCCGCCGTCGTCGCGCGACAGGTAGTAGGTGATCTGGAGCACCGCCACGGGCTTCGCGGCATCGCGCGCGTCGGCGTACAGCGCGCCGACAAAGCCGTCGAGCACCCAGTCCGCGTCGACGACGACGCCGGGTCGCGCCACGTCGGCGAACACCTTGCGCCGCGGCCAGCGCGCGCGCGGTCGCGTCGGCGATCATCACGCCCGGCGGCACGAAGAATTCGTGGTAGAAGTCGGAGTCGAACTTGAGACTCGGTATCGCGAACGACGAACGCGCGGCCGCGAAACGGCGCGCCGACGTTCACGGTGCCCACGCGCAGCGAACCGGGCTGCGGCTTCGCCACGGCTGCCGGCAGCGCGGGCTCGAGCAGGAAGGAATCCTTGACCGGTGCCGGCCGGCTGAAACTGCAGCCCGTCACGAGCACCAGCGCGGCCAGCGCGACGATCAGCGCGGCGCGTAAACCCGAGTGGCGAACCGTATCCAGCGACATCATGGCTTGCGCTCCAGCGGGGGCGGCGGCGCGCCGAAGATCACGTTCGCCGGATAGCGCTTGGTGTCCTCGGTCAGGTCGCGCAGGTTGTCGGTGATCTGGCGCAGGTTCTCGATGGTCGACGCGAGGTCGGCTTCGCCGCCGCCGAACAGGCGGTCGACGCCGGGTCATCGTGCGCTCGAGGTTGGACAGCGTCTTGGCGAGCTTCGGATCGGAGACCAGTGTCCTTGATGCGCGCCATCGCCGCTCCGGCGTCGTCGGGCAGTTTCTGCAGCGACGGCTTGGCGAGCGTCTTCTTCAGTTCGGCGTTGGACGCGCGCAGCTCGGCCAGCAGCGCCACGCCCTCGTCCGACAGCTTCTTCGCGTCGATGCTGTCGAGCGTGCTCTCGACCTTGCCCAGCACGCGCATCGCTGCGCTCGGACGAGCGCCTTGGTGTCGAGGCGCGCCAGGCGTTCGTTGGCCGTGATCATCAGCTTGTTGAGGTTGGCGAGCGTGCCCTCGATGTCGAGCTTGTGCAGGCGGTCGATGATTTCCTGCGCGGCGTTCACGAACTGGGTCACCGTCGACGGCGCGCTCGGGATGTAGACGTTGTCGGGCTTCCAGTCGATCGGCAGCAGCGGCGGCGGCGGGTCGACGTAGTCGATCTCGAGGTAGCTCGTGCCGGTGATGCCCTGCGGCGCCAGGCGCATCGCGCAGGCCCCGCTCGACTTCCAGCTTCGCGTCTTCCGCGCTGCGTGAGATCGCCGGTCGCGGCGCGCCCGCCCAGGAGCTTCGGCTCGATCTGCGCCTCGACCAGGACGTAGCGCTCGCGCTGCGACATCGGCTGGTCGAGCTCGTATTTGTTGTAGGTGAAGCCGATCTTCGTGACCTCGCCGATCGCCACGCCGCGGTACTTGAGCTTCGAGCCGATATCGAGGCCCTGCACCGACTCGTTGAAGTAGGTCTCGATCGTGAGCTTGGGCTGGAACCAGCGGCCGGAGCCGATGACGATCAGCAGGATGACGCCGGCGATGATCGCGCCGATCACGAACAGGCCGAGCTTGAAGTAGTTGGCTTTGAGGCTCATGCGAGGCGGCTCAGGCGGCACGGGTTCGGCTTCGCGGCGGAAGAACGCGCGCACGCGCGGATCGTCGCTTTCGTCGCGCAGCTTGCGCGGGTCGCCCTCGGCGATGATGCCCCGGGCGCCGCGATCGAGCAGGATCACGCGGTCGGTCGCGACGAACACGCTGCCCAGGTCGTGCGTGACGATCACGAACGTGACGCCCAGGCTGTCGGACAGCCGGCGAATCGTCGCGTCGAGCGACGCGGCGGTGATGGGATCGAGCCCCGACGACGGCTCGTCGAGGAACAGGATCGACGGATCGAGCGCCATCGCGCGGGCGATGCCGGCGCGCTTTTGCATGCCGCCCGACAATTCGGCCGGCATGTGCCCGGTGAAGCCTTCGAGCCCGACCAGTTCCAGCTTCATCCGCGCGATCAGGTCGATCGCGTCGTCGGGCAGGTCGGTCCAGACTTCGAGCGGCAGCCGCGTGTTCTCCAGCAGCGTCATCGATCCGAACAGCGCGCCCGACTGGTACATCACGCCGAACTTGCGGCGGATCGCCAGCAGGTCCGGCGCCGTCGGCGACGACGATGTCGGCACCGTCGATCCACACCTGGCCCGCCAGCGGCGGCAAGAGGCCGATCATGTGCTTCATCAGCGTGCTCTTGCCGCAGCCCGAGCCGCCGAGGATGCCGAACACCTGCGCCGCGCGCCGACGTCGAAGTTGACGTTCTCGCTGGATCGGCGGCGAGCCCTCGTAGCCGGCGTCGAGGTCGACCACGCGGATGATCGGATCGACGCCGGCAGGTGCGCTCGCGCTCATATGTTCAGAACGTAATACACGACGGCGAACATGCCGTCGACGACGACGAGCAGGATGATGCCCGACACGACCGCCTTGGTCGCGGAATCGCCGACCGCCGACGCGCCCGCGCCGGTCTGCAGGCCGCGCAGGCAGCCGATTCCCGCGACGAGAATCGCGAACACGAACGACTTGATGAAGCCCGGCCAGGAAATCCGTCATGTTGACCGCGGTGTCGACCTCCTTCAGGAAGGTGACGATCGGAATCGAGAACGACTGCATCGTGATCGCGCCGCCGATCAGCCCCACCAGGCCCGCGAACAGCGTCAGGAGCGGCGTCATCAGCACGGCGGCGATGATGCGCGGCGTCACGAGGAAGCGCACCGGGTCGAGGCCCATCGTCGTCAGCGCGTCGACTTCCTGGTTGACGCGCATCGTGCCGATTTCGGCGGCAAACGCGGCGCCCGAGCGGCCGGCCAGCAGGATCGCCGTCATCAGCGGCCCCAGTTCGCGCAGCATCGACAGCCCGATCAGGTCCGCGACGAAGATCTCCGCGCCGAAGCGCTTCATCGGCACGGCCGACTGGAACGCGAGGATCATGCCGAGCAGGAACGAAATCAGCGCGACGATCGGCAGCGCGTCCGACGCCGACCTGTTCGCAGATGCGCCAGACGTCGCGCCAGCGCACCGACGACAGGATTGCGCACGGCGTGCGCCAGCGCCGACGTCGTCTCGCCGACGAACGTGATCTGCGCGCGGATGTCGCGCCAGACGATGAAGGCCGCGCGCCCGATCTCCTCGATCGCCGGCCCGCGCGGCGGCTCCGGGTCGAGGTCGTGCTCGAGGACTGCTCGGATCGAACTGCTTGAGCAGGACTTCGAACGCGGGCTTCAGGTTCGCGATCTCGACCTGCGGCTCGCGCGGATGGCGCAGCAGGTCGACGAAGAGCGCGATGCCGGCGCCGTCGCAGTAGTCGACGCCGCTCGCGTCGACGACCACGCGCCGCGCCGGCGCGTCGGCCACGGCGCGGCGCACCGAATCCCACAGCGTCGTCACCGAGGCGAATCGAGGCGGCCCGACAGGGCCAGCACGCGGCCGCCGTCGGAGGCGTCGGAGATCGCCAGGGCCGCGGTGGTCATGCCCGGCGATACGGATCAGGGATTGACGAGCTCGAGCTGGTTGCCGAACACGCGAACGCGATCGCCTTCCTGGACGAACGGCTCGTAGGCAAGATTGACCACGCGCGGCGGCGGTCCGCTGTCCATCTTGATCGTGACGTCCCAGCGCTGGCGCTGATATTCGTTGGGCTTCTGCGCGTAGGCCGCGCCACCGGCGGCGCCGACGACGACCATGCCCTTGTTGGAGAAGCCCGGGCCGATCGAAAACATCGTCGCGCTTCCCGGCTGCCCGGTCGGACCACCGCCGTACGGCACGGAATCGCGACCGATCCGAGCGGCGTCCACTGCTGCCGCTCGCTGACCGGAGCGATCGTCTGCACGATGCCGCAGTTGGCGCAATCGCCGCACGCGCCCTGCGCCCACGCCGGCAGCGCGCTGCGAGCGCCACCGCCATGCCGACCACGCAACGAGCGTCGCGCGGTTCATCATTCGGGAAGGGAGTTGAGGTAGAACATCGCGTTGAGCAGCGGACCGGGCCGGCCGAGCGGCGCCAGCCACTTCACGTAGACGGCGTCGATGTCGCCGGACTTGTACATGCCGACGAGCGCGCGGTTGACCGCCAGCCGGAAATCGGGATCGTCGCGGCGCACGACCAGCCCATACGGCTCGAACGAGAAATCGTTGTTGATGAGTTCGAGCTCGTCGCCCGGCTGCGCGAGCTTGATGCCCGCCAGCACGACGCGGTCCGATCGCAAAGGCATCGGCCTTGCCGGCAAGCAGCAGTGGCCACGCCCTCGGCGCTGGTCTTGACCGGCACGAATTCGGCGTCGACATCGATGACCTTGAGCGCCCGCTGCAGCGCCGGCTCGGTCGTCGTGCCGGGGATGACCGCGATCTTCTTGCCCTTCAGGTCGACCAGCCGCGTGCAGGTGATCCTTTTCCCGCACCAGCACGCTGCCGCCGTCGACGAAGATCGGCACCGAGAAATCGACGCGTTCCATCCGCGCCAGCGTGATCGTGGTGGTGCCGCATTCGACGTCGGCCTGTCCGGATGCCACGGCGTCGAGACGATTCGCCGCATCGACCGGCCGCCATTCGACCTTCAGCGCGGGCATGGCGAGCGCCTTGCCGATTGCCGCGGCCACCTTTTCGCACAATTCGACGGAATAGCCCTGCGGCCGTCCGTTGCGCGCCTTGAACGAAAACGGTGCGGCGCCGTCGCGATAGGCAAAGGTGACGGTGCCCGTGGCCTTGATGCGATCGAGCGTCGGCGACGCCGCGGCGGCGGCGCCGGCGAGGCCCGACAGCAGCGACGCACAGAAGAGGAAGCGAAGCGAGTGTCGATCGACGTCGGTCACGGATTGGCAGCGCAGATTTGCAGCGTGCAGTCTAGCATGCGCGATGCGCGCGAACGCGTCTCGCCACGCACGTTCGGCTGGTGTAAACTGCACGTCTTTCGAGCCGCCGTCGCAGCCCGCCGGCCCTCGTCCGACGTGCCCGCAGCAAAAGCCCGCAGCACGTTCATCCGCTCATCGCAGGAGGCATCTCACGTGAAACGCATCGCAGCTCGCCATCTTCGTCACCGCCGCGCTGGCCGGCGCCGGCGCCTCACGCCCAGACCGCTCCCGAACACGCTCGGCAAGATCAAGGCCGCCAAGGTCGATCAACGTCGCATTCGCCGGCGATTCGCTGCCCTTTTCGTGGGTCGAATCGAACAATCAGCCCGCCGGCTATTCGATCGACCTGTGCAAGCGCGTGATCGCGCAGATCGGCCGTGCCGTCGGCGAGCCCGAACCTCAAGGTCAACTGGATGGTCGGCGGCGCGGCCGATCGCGTCCAGATGGTCGCCTCCGGCAAGGCCGACCTCGAGTGCGGCAACACCACGCAGACGCTGACGCGCCTCGCGGTCGTCGATTTCTCGAACCTGATCTTCGTCGACGGCGGCGGCTTCCTGGTCAAGTCCGATTCGCCGATCAACAAGCATCGCCGACATGGGCGGCAAGAAGATCGCCGTCCTGAAAGGCACGACGCACCGAGGCGCGGCTCGCGCGCAACTGGCGACGCCGCCTCATCAACGCGACCGTGGTGCACGATCGGCGACGGCGTGGAAGGCGTCGCGATGCTGGAAGCCGGCAGCGTCGACGCCTATCGCCGGCGACAAGATCAAGCTGGTCGGACTGGCCGCGCAGGCGAAGGACCCGGACAAGCTCGCGCTGCTGACCGAGGACCTGTCGTTCGAGCCCTACGCGTTCGCGCTGCCGCGCAACGACTCGGCGTTCCGGCTCGAGGTGAACCGCGCGCTGACGCAGGTCTACCTGTCCGGCGACATCGAGACGATTTTCGCGCAATGGCTGGGCGGCCTGGGTCGTCCGTCGGGATTGCTGGCCGCCATGTACCTGCTGAACGCGATTCCCGAGTGATCGCGCCGACCATCGACAGGAGACAATTGCAATGTCGGCACGTCAACTGCTTGCAACGCGCCGCGCGCGGCGCTTGCCGCGGCAGTCGCCTCGCTGCATGCTGGCCGGCTGCAACACGCCGCCGGCGTATCGAGGTGAGCGAGCAGCCCGTCGGCACGCGTCGGCACGGTCGAGTCGATCCAGCAGGACTCGGTGCAGAACGTGCCGAACGCGGTCGGCGCGATCGGCGGCGCGCTGATCGGCGGCGGCCTGGGCAGCCTGATCGGCGGCGGCACCGGCAAGACGGTCGCGACGGTCGTCGGCGCCGATCGGCGGCGGATTCGTCGGCAACGAGCTCGCCCAGAAGGACCAGACGCTCGTCTGGCGGATCGGCGTGCGCTATGATGACGGCAGCTACGCGACGGTCCAGCAGACGCAGGCGCCCGGGTCTGCGCATCGGCGACCGCGTGCGCGTGACGTCCACGGGAATCGAACTCCTGCGCTGACCCGCATCGCTGCAGGCTCGTGACTTCCGCGGCGCCTCGCGCCGCCCATACAGAGGAGAAGTTCATGAACTCATCGTTGAAACGCATCGCCGCCGCCGCCTTCGTGGCGCTGGCGTCGCCGGCATTTCTGGCCGCACCTGCGCAGGCGCAGATCCGATCAGCAGAAGCTCGTCAACGCCGCCAGCAAGACGCTGTCGAATTTCCTGCGCGATCCGGACATGACGTGGCTGCAGAACAACATCGGCCGCGCGCAAGGCGGTGCTGATCGCCCCGGCGATCGCCAAGGCCGGCTTCATCTTCGGCGGCTCCGGCGGCCGCGCGGTGCTGGTCGCGCACGAAGCACCGGCTCGGGCAAGTGGGTCGGCCCGGCGTTCTACACGATGGCGACCGCGAGCGTCGGCTTCCAGGCCGGCGTCTCGGTCTCGGAAAACGTCACGCTGGTCATGACCGAAAAGGGCCTCAACTCGCTGCTGACCAATTCGGTCAAGCTCGGTGCGGATGCAAGCGTCGCCGCCGGCCCGGTCGGCGCGGGCGCGAAGTCGGACATCGTCGCCGACCTGGTCACGTTCAGCCGCGCCAAGGGCGTGTACGGCGGCCTCAATCTCGACGGCACCGTGGTCGCGCCGTGCCAACGACTGGAACAACGCGTACTTCGGCAAGGACGTGCTGCCGCCGGACATCCTGATCCGCATGACGGTGCACAACAAGCAGGCGGATCGCGTTGCTGCGCCCAGGTGACCAAGGCCGACGCAAGAAGTAACGACGCGGTTATCCGGCAACGGACCGCTCGAAGGGCCCCACGCGGGGCCCTCTCGCGTTTCGCGCGGGCACGGTGCACGAGATGTCCCGCGCGCGCCGCACGGTTGCTGGCAAAATGGCGTCACTGCCGTCCGCTGGTCATTTCCCGTAGCCGCAAGGCGGCAATGGTCCTGAAGAGCTCTGCCATGCCGGAGCACTCGCTGCGCTTCCTGTTGAACGGCGACCCCGTCGAGGTGACGGCGGCACTCGGCGCAGACGACGCTGCTCGAATACCTGCGCGAGGAGCGCGGACTCACCGGCACCAAGGAAGGCTGCGCGGAGGGCGACTGCGGCGCCTGCACGGTGGTCCTGGCCGAGCCGGATGGCGTCGGGCGGCCTCGCGTGGAAGCCCGTCAATGCGTGCATTCGCCTGCTTGCTTCCGTCGCCGGCAAGGCGGTCTTCACCGTCGAGAGCCTGCAATCGGAGGACGGCACACTGCATCCGGTGCAGCGCGCGCTGGTCGAATGTCACGGGTCGCAGTGCGGCTTCTGCACGCCCGGGCTTCGCGATGAGCCTGTTCGGCCTCTACAAGAACGCGCACGCGGCCCGACGCGCGCGGCGGTCGACGATGCGCTGTCGGGCAATCTTTGCCGCTGCACCGGCTACCGCCCGATTCTCGCCGCGGCGGAGCGGATGTACGAGATCGACTGCGACTCGAGCGAGCGGCTGGCGCGGTCCCGGGCATCGCGGCCGACGGCAGCCGCCAGGTCAGCGTCGACGAGGAACGGATCGCTGCGCAGCTCGGCCATCGCTCGCGGCGCCGGCGGCCTGGACTACGAAGCCGACGGCCGCAAGCTGGCTCGCGCCACGCACGCGTCGACGCGCTGGCGGCGGCCTGCGCGGCGCATCCGTCGGCGCGCATCGTCGCCGGCGCCACCGACGTCGGTCTGTGGGTCACCAAGCAGCATCGCGACCTGGGCGACATCATCTATGTCGGCGATTGCGACGAACTGAAGAGCGCTTCGCGACACCGGCGATGCGCTGGAAATCGGCGCCGGCGTGCATCGCTCAGCCGAGGCATTCGCGGCGCTCGACGGCGACTGGCCGGAGCTGCACGAGGCGTGGATTCGCTTTGCGTCGGTGCCGATCCGCAACAGCGGCACGCTGGGCGGCAACGTCGCCAACGGTTCGCCGATCGGCGATTCGATGCCCGCGCTGATCGCGCTGTGCGCCATCGGTCGTCCTGCGGCACGGGGCACGGCAACGCGCGAGATGCCGCTCGAGGACTTCTATCTCGGACTACCAGAAGACCGCGCTGCGTGCCGGGAGAATTCGTCGCGGCGATCAGGATGCCGCACCGCAGCGACGGGCTGCTGCTGCGCGCCTACAAGATCAGCAAGCGCTTCGACCAGGACATCTCCGCGGTGTTCGCGTGTTTTGCGCTGACGCATGCGTCGGCGGAACGTCATCGCACGCGCGCGATGGGCTGCGGCGGCGTGGCGCCCGATCCCGCGCGCGCCACGTCGACGGAAGCGCTGCTCGTCGGGCCGCGCGTGGGACGACGCGACCGCTGCGGCCGCGGCGCAGATCGCGCTCGCGCGCGAGTTCACGCCCATCGACGACATGCGCGCGTCCGCCGCGTATCGCGCGCACGTGCTCGGCAACCTGATGCGCCGCTTCCGGCTCGAAACCGGCCGGCGCGCCCGTCACGACGCGCGTCGACGACGCGCCTGGCCGCGCTGCGCGAATGAACCGATGAACGCCCCGCACCCTCCGCTCGCTCCGGCCGCCCTGGCCGCCGACACGCGATCGAGCGTCGTCGGCGCGGATCTGCCGCACGATTCCGCGGCACTGCACGTCGCGGGCGCGGCGGACTACACCGACGACCTGCCCGAGCCGCGCGGCACGCTTGCACGTCGCGCTGGGCGTGAGCCCCGTCGCGCATGGCCGCCTCGACGGCGCTCGACCTCGACCGACGTGCGCGCGCGCGCCCGGCGTCGTCGACGTCGTCACGGCGGCCGACATTCCCGGCGTCAACGACGTCGGGCCGATCCAGCACGACGATCCGATCTTCGCCGCCGACATCGTGCAGTTCGCCGGGCAGCCGATGTTCGCCGTCGCCGCCACCGAGCGTGAACGCCGCGCGCCGCGCCGCGCGCCTCGCCCGCTTCGACATCGACGCCGCTGCCGGCGATCCTCACGATCGACGACGCGCTGGCGGCGGAATCCTACGTGCTGCCGCCGGTCCATGTGGTGCGCGGCGACGCCGCGGCCGCAATCCGCGCCGCGCCGCACCGGCTGCATGGAACCGCGCGCGCCGGCGGCCAGGACCACTTCTACCTCGAAGGCCAGATCGCGCTGGCCGTGCCGCGCGAACGCGGCGGCATGCAGATCTACACGTCGACGCAGCATCCCGGGCGAGGTGCAGCAGATGGTCGCGCACGCGCTCGCGCATCAGCGCGCACGACGTCGTCGTCGAATGCCGGCGCATGGGCGGCGGCTTCGGCGGCAAGGAAACGCAGATGTCGCTGTTCGCGTGCGTCGCCGCGCTCGTCGCGCGGCGGACCGGACGCGCGGCCAAGCTGCGCCTCGACCGCGACGACGACATGCGCTCGACCGGCAAGCGGCACGCGTTCCAGTACGCGTGGGACGTGGGCTTCGACGACGAGGGCCGCATCCTCGGCCTCGACCTGACGCTCGCGTCGCGCTGCGGCTTCTCGGCGGACCTGTCCGGCCCGGTCAACGACCGCGCGGTGTTCCACGCCGACAACGCGTACTGGCTGCCGAACGTCGCGCTGCATTCGTACCGCTGCAAGACGCACACCGTGTCCGATACGGCGTTTCGCGGCTTCGGCGGCCCGCAGGGCATGTTCGCGATCGAGATGGTGATCGACGAGATCGCGCGCGCGCTGGGCCGCGATCCGCTCGACGTGCGCCGCGTGAATTTCTACGGCAAGACCACGAACAACGTCGCGCCGTACGGCATGGTGATCGAGGACAACATCGCGCCCGAACTCGTCGCGCGAACTCGAGGCGACGTCGCGCTACCGCGAGCGGCGGCGGGAGATCGCCGAGTGGAACCGCGCCAATCCGGTGATCAAGCGCGGCCTGGCGCTGACACCCGTCAAGTTCGGCATTTCGTTCACCGCCACGCATTACAACCAGGCCGGCGCGCTGCTGCACCTCTACAACGACGGCACGCTGCTGCTGAATCATGGCGGCACGGAAATGGGCCAGGGCCTCTTCACCAAGGTGCAGCAGGTCGTCGCGCAGGAGCTGGGCGTGCCGATGGCGGCGATCCGCGTATCGGCCTCCGACACGAGCAAGGTGCCCAACGCGTCGCCGACCGCGGCCTCGTCCGGCAGCGACATCAACGGCATGGCCGCGCGCAACGCCGCGCGCACGCTGCGCGAGCGGCTCGCCGCCTTCGCCGCGCGCAAGTTCGACTGCGACGCGGAGATCGTCGAGTTCCGCGACGGCGTCGTCCACGCCGGGCCCAAGGACGCTGCCTTTCGCCGAACTGGCGCGCATGGCGTACTTCGCGCGCGTGCAGCTGTCCGCCACCGGCTTTTACGCGACGCCCAAGATCCACTACGACCGCAAGACGCTGTCGGGCCGCCCATTCTTCTACTTCGCCTACGGCGCGGCGGTCTCGGAAGTGGCGATCGACACGCTCACCGGCGAGCACCGGCTGCTCGCGGTGGACATCCTGCACGACGTCGGCAAGTCGCTCAATCCCGCCATCGATCGCGGACAGATCGAGGGCGGCTTCATGCAGGGCTGGGGCTGGCTGGCGATGGAGGAACTGTGGTGGAACGCGCAGGGCGAACTGAAGACGCATGCGCCGTCGACGTACAAGATCCCGACGTCGCGCGACGTTCCGGCGCACTTTCGGCATCGACTTCTATCGACGAGCCCAATCGCGAGGAGACGATCCATCGCTCGAAGGCGGTCGGCGAGCCGCCGTTCATGCTGGCGCTGTCGGCGTTCCAGGCGCTGCGCGACGCGGTCGCCAGCGTCGCGGACGACCAGCACTCGCCGCGTCTCGACGCGCCCGCCACCGACGAGCGCATCCTGCGCCGTCGATGACTTCGGAGTCGCATGAGCGCCGAAGGGCCGCCCGAGGCGCGATCGCCCCCTGGGGGCAGCGAACGTCGTGAGCGTGGGGGCTTACTGGGTCACCGACCTCGCGCACGCGCTCGCGAACGGCCAGCGCGCCGTGCTCGTCACGGTCGCCCACACGGCCGGTTCCACGCCGCGCGAAGCGGGCACGACGATGGTCGTCACCGCCGACGACTTCGACGGAACGATCGGCGGCGGGCACCTCGAGTTCGAGGCGCTGCGCATCGCCCGCGACGCGCTCGCGCAACTCCGCACGCGCCGGCCTCCACGTGGATCGTGCGCTTTCCGCTGGCGGCGCGCCTCGGGCAGTGCTGCGGCGGCGTGGCCACGCTCGCGTTCACCGTCGCTCGCCAGCGGGCGCGCATCGCGTGGCTCGATGCCGCGCTCGCCTGCGTGCGCACGTCGACGCCGTTCGCGCTCGTCACGCGCGTCGGCGGCGCGCACGACACGCCATCGAAGCTGCTGGTCACCGCTGGACGACACGCACGGCTCGCTGGCCGATGCGCGCGCTCGAATCCGCGGCCATCGCGGCGGCGCGCGCGCAGCTCGTCGCCGGGCAAGCCGGCGCAGGCCTCGTCGGCGTCGCCGTGCGGACGAGGCGACGACGCTGCTGATCGACGTCGTGCGCCCGGACGCATTCCCGGTGCTGGTCTTCGGCAACGGCCATGTCGGCCGCGCGCTGGTGCAGGTGCTGGGCGCGCTGCCCGCGCATGTGCGCTGGATCGACGCGCGCGAGGACGACTTTCCGGCCGACGGTTCCGGCCAACGTCGGAGATCGTCGTCGACGGACGCGCCGGAGGACGAGATCGCGCACGCGCCGCACGGCGCGTTCGTCGTCGTGCTGACGCACAGCCATCCGCTCGATTTCGCGCTGGTCGAGGCCGCGCTCGCGCGCGACGACTGGCGCTACCTCGGCCTCATCGGCTCGCGGGCGAAGCGCGCGCAGTTCGAGCGCCGACTGGCCGCGCGCGGCATGGCAGCGGAGGCGCTCGCGCGCGTCGTCTGCCCGATCGGCGTGCGCAGCGGCATCGCGATCCGCAGCAAGGAACCCGGCGCGATCGCCATCGCCGTCGCCGCGGAGATCGTCGCCGCGCGCGACGCATGCCGCGCGGGCGTCGGAGTCCGACGGCTGCGCCGCAGCGCGGCGCCGGCAAGCCTGCTGGCCGCGAACAAGCGCCGGAGCTGATCCCGCCCATGCGCGCCGCGCCTGCAGCTCGCGGGCATCACCAAGGCCTATCCGTCGGTCGTCGCCAACCAGGGCATCGACCTCGCGCGTGCTGCCCGGCGAGATCCACGCGGTGCTGGGCGAGAACGGCGCCGGCAAGTCGACGCTGATGAAGATCATCTACGGCGTCGTCGAAGCCGGATGCCGGGACGATCCGCTGGGAAGGCAAGGACGTGACGATCGCCAATCCGGCGCGCGCGCGACGGCTGGGCATCGGCATGGTGTTCCAGCACTTCTCGCTGTTCGAGACGCTGACCGTCGCCGAGAACATCGCGCTGGCGCTCGAGGCCGGACCAGGCCGGCGCGGGCCTGCCGGCGCGCATCCGCGACGTCTCCGCGAAATACGGGCTGCCGCTCGACCCGGATCGCCACGTCCACACGATGTCGGTCGGCGAGCGGCAGCGCGTCGAGATCGTCCGCTGCCTGCTGCAGGACCCGCGGCTGCTGATCATGGACGAGCCGACGTCGGTGCTGACGCCGCAGGCGGTCGCAGAAGCTGTTCGAGACGCTGCGCCGGCTGGCGGCCGAAGGCTGCAGCATCCTCTACATCAGCCACAAGCTCGACGAGATCCGCGCGCTGTGCCACAAGGCGACGGTGCTGCGCGCCGGACAGGTCACCGGCGAATGCGATCCGCGCCAGCGAGTCGTCGTCGTCGCTCGCGCGCATGATGATCGGCGGCGACCTGCCGCATCCGCAGCATCGCGAGGCGCACGCCGGCGACGACGCGCTGGTCGTGTCCGGCCTGTCGCTGCCGGCGGACGATCCCTTCGGCACGTCGCTGGCGCACATCAACCTCACCGTGCGCGCCGGCGAGATCGTCGGCATCGCCGGCGTGTCCGGCAACGGCCAGAAGGAATTGATGGCGGCGCTCTCCGGCGAGCGGCCGCTGGCCGACGCGGCGACGGTCACGATCCTCGGCAAGGCCGGCGGGCCGGCTCGACGCCGCGCAGCGCCGCGCGCTGGGCTTCGCGTTCGTGCCGGAGGAGCGGCTGGGCCGCGGCGCGGTGCCGGAGATGTCGCTCGCCGACAACGCGCTGCTGACCGCGCACCGCGAGGGCCTCGTCGCGGCACGGCTTCATCCGCGCGGAGGCCGTGCGCGCCTATGCGAAGTCGACACGATCGCCGACTACGGCGTGAAGGCCGGCGGCCCCGATGCCGCGGCGCGCAGCCTGTCCGGCGGCAACCTGCAGAAGTTCATCGTCGGCCGCGAAATCCGGCAGCAGCCGAAGGTGATGATCGCCGCGCAGCCGACGTGGGGCGTGGACGTCGGCGCCGCCGCGCAGATCCGGCAGGCGCTGCTCGACCTGCGCGACGCCGGCGTGGCCATCCTCGTCGTGTCGGAGGAACTGGACGAGCTCTTCGAGATCTGCGACCGCCTCGCCGTGATCGCGCAGGGGCGCCTGTCGGAGGCGAAGCCGGTGCGCGAAACCAATGCCGAGGAAATCGGCATGCTGATGTCCGGCTCGTTCATTGCGCCCGGACGGGTCGAGTCGCCGTATTCTCCGGCCGGCAAGAAAGCGGTCGATGCCGCTGATCTGCGCTCAAGCTCGAAGCGCGCCCCGAGCCGTCGCGCCTCGCCGGCTGGCTGTCGCCGCTGCTCGCGGCGGCGGCGACGCTCGTCGTCGGCTTCATCCTCTTCACCGCGATGGGCAAGAATCCGTGGCTCGCATTCCACGCGTTCTTCGTGAAGCCCGTCGCGACGCTCTACGGCGTCGGCGAACTGCTGCTGAAGGCGACGCCGCTGATGCTGATCGCCGTGGGACTCGCGGCCGGCTATCGCGCCAACGTCTGGAACATCGGCGCCGAAGGCCAGCTCACGATGGGCGCGATCTTCGGCGGCGGCCTGGCGCTCGCGTTCCAGGACTCGACGTCGCCGCTGCTGCTGCCGCTGATGCTCGTCGCCGGCGTGGTCGGCGGCATGCTGTGGGCGGCCATTCCCGCGTTCCTGCGCACGCGCTTCAACGCCAACGAGATCCTCACGTCGCTGATGCTCGTCTACGTCGCGACGCTGACGCTGTCGCTGCTCGTGCACGGCGCGTGGCGCGATCCGGAAGGATTCAATTTTCCGCAGTCGAAGATGTTCGGCGATGCCGCGCTCTCGCCGATCCTGCTGCCCGGAGACGCGGCTCAACGTCGCGCTGCTGCTGGCGCTCGCCGTCGTCGCGCTGGGCTGGCTCTTCATGCGCAAGAGCCTGGCCGGCTTCCAGATGCGCGTCGCGGGACTTGCACCCGCCGCCGCCAACTACGCCGGCATTTCCGCGCGGCGCACCGTGTGGCTCGGCATGCTGATCGGCGGCGCCTGCGCGGGACTCGCCGGCGTGAGCGAGGTGGCCGGTCCGATCGGCCAGCTGCTGCCGTCGGTGTCGCCCGGCTACGGCTTCGCCGCGATCATCGTCGCGTTCGTCGGCCGGCTGCATCCGGTCGGCATCGTGTTCGCGAGCCTGCTCATGTCGCTTCTTTACCTCGGCGGCGAATCGGCGCAGATCAACCTGGCGCTGCCCGTCGGCCGTCACCGGACTGTTCCAGGGCACGCTGCTGTTCTTCCTGCTCGCCGCGGACGTCTTCATCAACTATCGCCTGCGTCGTCAGGCGCCCGCGCGCCGTCGCCACGGCCGCGGCCTGATGGATCAGCTCGCGCAATTCATCGTGCTGACGCTCGCCGCCGGCACGCCGCTCGTCTACGCGGCGCTCGGCGAACTCGTCACGGAAAAATCCGGCGTGCTGAACCTCGGCGTCGAAGGCATGATGCTGGTCGGCGCGGTCGACGTCGTTCATCGTCGCGGCGACCACCAAGTCGCCGTGGCTCGGCGTCGCCGCCGGCATGGCGCGCCGGCGCCGCGCTGTCGCTCGTCTTCGGCGTGCTGACGCTGTCGCTGATGGCCAACCAGGTGGCGAGCGGGCTCGCGCTGTCGCTGTTCGGCGTCGGCCTGTCCGCGTTCCTCGGCCTCAACTACGTGAGCGTCGTCATCGACCCGATCAAGCCGCTCGTCATTCCCGGCCTCTCCGACCTGCCGGTCGTCGGCAAGCTGCTGTTCGGCCACAACCCGCTCGTCTACCTGTCGCTGGTGCTGTTCGCGGCGATCCAGTGGTTCCTGTACCGGACGCGCGCCGGGACTCATCGTCCGCGCGGTCGGCGAGTCGCCGCAGTCGGCGCACGCGATCGGCTATCCGGTCGCGCGCATTCGCTACCTCGCCGTGATGTTCGGCGGCGCCTGCGCGGGACTGGGCGGCGCCTACCTCGCGGTCGCCTACACGCCGCTGTGGGTCGAGGGCATGACCGCCGGACGCGGCTGGATCGCGCTGGCGCTGGTCGTGTTCGCCACGTGGAAGCCGTGGCGCGTGCTGGCCGGCGCGTATCTCTTCGGCGGCGTCACGCTGGCGCAGTTCCAGGCGCAGGGACTGGGCGTCGACATTCCGTCGCAATACCTGTCGATGCTGCCCTACGTCGCGACGATCGTCGTGCTGGCGATCATCTCGCGCGACGCCGCGACGATCCGCCTCAACGCGCCCGCCTCGCTCGGCAAGCCCTTCCATCCCGATTCGTAGCCGGGCGCCAGAGGCAACCCAGCGGCCAGCGCAATATTGACCAGGGTACAGGAATCGTCGACACTGCCCCGGTGTGCCTACATGAGCGCAGCCGTGCCAGACTGGCCAGTCCGAAATGACGCTCCTGTCCCGAGAAGCCTCTCGCGTGAGCAACCTGCTGCCGATGCACCCGCCGCTGTCCACGCTCGACGACGACGCGTGGGAGGACCTGCTCAACTTCATCGAGGAGCGCCGCGTCATCCCGATCCTCGGACCCGAACTGCTGACGGTCGAGACCGAGACCGGCCCGCGCCTGCTCTACGACTGGATCGCCGAAAAGCTCGCCGGCCAAGCTCGGCGTCGACACGGCGCAGCTGCCGCAGCCCTACACGCTGAACGACGTCGTCTGCTGGTTCCTGTCGTCGCGCGGCCGGCGCGAGGAGGCCTACACGCGGCTGCGCAGCATCCTGCGCGAGGCCAATTTCGCGCCGCCGCTGGCGCTGCGCCGGCTGGCGCAGATCACCGACTTCGACCTCTTCGTCACCACCACGTTCGATCCGCTGCTCGAGCAGGCGATCAACGCCGAGCGCTTCGGCGGCGCGCAGTCCACCGAGGTCATCGCGTACGCGCCGAACCGCGTCGCCGACCTGACGACCGAGCGCGAAGGCGCTGCAGCGCCCGGTGGTCTACCACCTGCTCGGCCGCCTGTCCGCGTCGCCCACGTACGTGATCTCCGACGAGGACACGCTCGAATTCATCTGCGCGCTGCAAAGCGAGCACCTGACGCCGGAGAAGCTCTTCCACGAACTCGAGCACAACCACCTGCTCTTCATCGGCAGCAGCTTCACCAACTGGCTCGCCCGCCTCTTCCTGCGCATGGCCAAGCGCCGCCGCCTGTCGGACCCGCGCGACGTGGGCGAGGTCCTGGCCGACAACCACTCCGGCAAGGACGGGCGCCTGATGGCGTTCCTGCAGCAGGTCAGCGTGCGCACGCGCATCTACAGCGGCGCCGAGAATTTCGTCAACGAACTGCATCGCCGCTGGCTCATCCGCAGCAAGCCCGGCGACGTGATTCCGCTGCACGCGGCGCCGCAGCGCTTCCTGCCGCCCGAGCGCGAGATGCCGGACCACGCGGTGTTCATCAGCTACGCGCGCGAGGACCTGGCCGCCGTGCAGAAGATCAAGGCCGGGATTCGACGCCGCCGGCGTCAAGACGTGGTTCGACCTGGAGCGCCTCGAGGGCGGCGACGACTACGACCGCAAGATCCAGCGCAACATCGCGCGCTGCTCGTTCTTCATTCCCGTCGTGTCGGCCACGACGCGAGCGCCGGCTCGAAGGCTACTTCCGCCGCGAGTGGAGCTACGCGATCGACCGCGCGCGCAACATCGCCGAAGGCGCGCTGTTCATCCTGCCCGTGTGCATCGACGACACCGACAGCGGCGAACGCGCAGGTGCCGGAGAAATTCCGGGCGGTGCATTTCACGCGGCTGCCCGGCGGCGAAGTCTCGCCGGAGTTCGCGCACCGCATGCAGGACCTCCTCTCTGCCCGCAATCCATGAGCATGCCGCAGCGCCGGCGGGAACTTGCACCACCCTCCCGCCTATCCGGCAGTGGACGCCTACTCCCCATGAACGACGCCGCGCCAACGCCCGCGCGACGACACGCAGCTCACCGTCGACGCCGAGCACCCGTGGCTCGGGCCTGGCGTCGTTCACCGAGGAGACGCGCGCGTACTTCTACGGGCGCGAGGAGGAGGTCGGCGAGCTCTGCCGCCGCGTGCAGCGCAAGCTGCTGACGATCCTCTTCGGCCAGTCGGGGTTGGGCAAGACGTCGATCCTGCGCGCCGGCATCGTCCCGCGGCTGCGGCCGGAAGGCTATTGCCCCGTCTACGTGCGCATCGACTATTCGCCCGATTCGCCGGCGCCGACCGAGCAGATCAAGCAGGCGATCTTCCGCGCGACGCAGGCGGCGGGCGCGTGGACGCAGCCCGGCACCGCCGTCTCCGGCGAGTCGCTGTGGGAGTTCCTGCACCACCGCGACGACGTGCTGCGCGACGCCTCCGGCAAGACGCTCATCCCGCTGCTGATCTTCGACCAGTTCGAGGAGTTGTTCACGCTGGCGCAGAGCGACGACTTCGGCCGACAGCGCGCGGCGCAGTTCATCGAGGACCTGGCCGACCTGGTCGAGAACCGCGCGCCGAAGGCGCTCGAAGCGAAGATGGATCGCGACGAGTCCGCCGTCGAGCGCTTCGACTTCACGCGCGGCGACTACCGCATCCTGATCGCGCTGCGCGAGGACTACCTGGCCCATCTCGAGGGATTGAAGGGCAGCATGCCGTCGATCTCGCAGAACCGGATGCGGCTCGCGCGCATGACCGGCGCGCAGGCGCTGTCCGCCGTGCTGAAGCCGGGCGGCAAGCTGGTGTCCGAGGAGGTGGCGGGCTCAATCGTGCGCTTCATCGCCGGCGGCGCCGAACTCGCCAATGCCGAGGTCGAGCCCGCGCTGCTGTCCCTCATCTGCCGCGAACTCAACAACGCGCGCATCGCGCAGGGCCGCAGCGAGATTTCCGCGGACTTGCTGGCCGGCTCGCGCGACACCATCCTCACCGACTTCTACGAACGCGCGCTCGCCGACCAGCCGCCCGGCGTGCGGCAGTTCATCGAGGACAACCTGCTCACGGAATCCGGCCATCGCGAGAGCCTCGCCGAGGAACGCGTGCAGAAGGGCCTCGCCGCGGCGGGCGCGCGACCCGACGCGCTCGCCACGCTCGTCAACCGGCGGCTGCTGCGCATCGAGGAGCGCCTCGACGTGCGCCGCGTCGAACTGACGCACGACGTGCTGTGCGGCGTCGTGCGCGCCAGCCGCGACCTTCGCCTCGAGCGCGAGGCGCGCGACGAAGCGGAGCGCAAGCTCGCGGCGCAGCGCGAACGCGAGCTGGCCACGCGCAAGGCGCTGGTGCGCGCGCGGCAGATCGCCGCCGTCTGCGCCGTGCTGGCCGTCGCCGCCGCCGGCAGCGCCGTGTTCGGCTACTTCGGCATGAAGCGCGCGCAGGAAGCCGAGTTGAAGGCGCAGGAGACGCGGCAACTGGCGGAGCAGGCGCGTGGCGAGGCCGAAAAGCTCATCGTCTACCTGCTGGACGACTTCTATCTCGAACTCGAGCCCGTCGGCCGGCTCGACATCGTCGCCGAACTCGCGAAGCGCGCGCTCAACTACTACAACGAGCTGCCGCCGGAATTGCGCACGGCGGAAACCGAGCGCAATCGCGCGCTGGCGCTGGTGCGCTACGGCGCGGCGCTGCGCAATCTGTCGAGGCTCGACGAAGGCGGCAAGGCGCTGACCGAGGCGGTCGCCATCCTCGAGAAGCTGCGCGAGCAGGGCGACACGTCGGAGATCACGGCCATCGGATTGGGGCTGGGACTTGCGGCGCAGGCGCGCATCGCCGACAGCCTGAACCAATACGCCGAGGCGGGGAAATTCTCCGAGCGGGCCGAGGCGGTTCTCCAGCCGCTGATGGCTGCGCCGACGCCGTCGGTTCCGCTGCGGCGCGCCTATGGGTCCGTGATGATTTATCGCGGCTTCCCGCAGCTGCGAAGCGACGACCTGGATCAGTCCGTCACGAGCCTCGAGGCGTCGCGCCAGGCCTTCAAGAGCATCGACAACCTGGCGTTCACGGACCTTGCCGCCGCCGCCGGCTACGCGGAGGCAACGGGGTGGCAGATGGACGCGATCAGAAGTCAGGGTCGGCTCGCGGACGCCGAACGCATCGGCGAAGAAGGCGCGCAGGTTGCCGGAAGGGTCCTCGAAAAGCGCCCGGCCTACATGGGCGCACTGCGCGCGCGCGCCCTCATCAACGTTAACCTGGCGGATATCGAGTCCGACCAACTGCACCTCACCCGCTCGCTTGCCCTTGGCGACGCGGGGACTCGCGACTGGGAAGACTTCCTCAAGCTCGACCCGAGCAATGTTATCGCCTGGAACAACCTTGCGTCGGTCTACGAGCGCAACGCCTATTCGCTGTTTCGCCTGGGACGCATCAATGAAGGTCGCGACCTGCTGGTCGCAGCCGCCGCAGTGGAAAAGCGCACAAAGATGTCCGCGTTCTTCGCCGTCAATATGATCTTCCCGAACGGCTTTCTGGCGCAATTCGAGGCCGACACGGGTAATCCGGCCAAGGCCCAAGCGGCGCTGGCGGAGGTTCATCGCCTCGCCAAGATCGCCGACCGACCCGGCGAATCCGGAGCGGCGAGCCTCAAGATGCTCGAAGCCGGCTTCCGGATCGTGGTTCCCCAGGCGAACTGGGACTTCGCGACCGTGCGTCGGATACTCATGGAGGCCATACCGGATGCGAGCGTCGTCGCTCCGAAGGGCGGACAGCCGGAATGGATCTGGAACGTCAACATGGAGAACCGTTACCGCGACCTGGCGTGGGCGGACTACATCCTGATGGCGTACGCCGACGCCGAAAAGGCCATCCGGCAGGGCATGGACTACCAGAAGCGCGTGCCCGAGCGCACGCTGGAGCGGCTCCGCGAAGAAGGACTGAACCAGATCATCCTGTGCGATGACGCTGGCGCGTCTCGATCGGCACCCGGAGGCGCAGCAGGCGGTGGCGCCGGCGCTCAAGTTCTATCGCGACCTCAAGTCGCGCAACAGCGAAGACCTGACGCTGCGCATCGAGTATGCGCAGGCGCTGTTCGCGCAGGCGCTCGCCGCCAACGATGCGGCTGCATTGGCGGAAGCCGCCGCGATCGTCGACGGTCTGCCGCCGGCGATGCGGAGCCTGAAGAGCACGACGCTGATCCGCAAGCAGATCGCCGACGAGCAGGCGAGCCGGCGCAAATAGCCGGTTCCTGAGCCCTCACGTTCGTTGAGCGACACGGCAGCCACGATTCGCGAGGCGCTGGACGCCGGCCTCAATGCGCAGGCGCTCGATCTCGCTCGCGATGCGATGGCCGAATCCGCGCCGGCGGCCGAAATCCGCTATCTCGGCGCGCTGGCCTCCGCGCGCATGGGCGCGATCGGCGAAGCGGAAACAGTGGCTCGCCGATATCGATCGCGAGAGCGCTCGGCAACAGCCCGCTGGCCGTCGAGGTGTGGAGCCTGGCCGGTCGCATCGCCAAGGAACGCTTCGCCGCATCGCGCGACCGGACGAGCGCAGCCGCGCGCGAGCAGCGCGAAGGGCGCCATCGCGAACTACCAGCGCGCCTTTGCGCTCGGCGGCGCTGCCTATCCTGCCGTCAACGCGGCGACGATGGCGATGCTCGACGGCGATACGCCGCTTGCGCGGAACCTCGCGCAGCAGGCGCTGGCGGCGGCGGGTGCCGCCGACGATCACTGGCAGCACGCGACCGCCGGCGAGGCGCTGCTGCTTCTCGGCCGCATCGACGAGGCGCGCGCCCGCTATGCGCAAGCGCATCGCCTGGCCGGCAACCGGTTCGGCGACATCGCGTCGATGCGCCGGCAACTTGCTGCTGATCGGCTCGGACGCCGCTCGCGCGTTGCTCGAGGTCCTGCCCGCGCCGCACGTCATCGCGTTCTCCGGGCACATGATCGATCGCCCGGATCGCGCGACGCCCGCTTTCCCGCGAGCCTCGAGCCGCGCGTGGCCGGCCGCGCTGCGCGACACGATCGCACGGCTGGGACCGTCGCTTCGGCTATGCGCAGGCGGCGTGCGGCGCCGACATCCTGTTCCTCGAGGCGATGCAGGACGCCGGCTTGCAGACGCAGGTCGTGCTGCCGTTCGCGCCGAACGATTACATCGACACCAGCGTGCGCTTTGCCGGCGACGCGTGGACGGAACGCTTCGAGCGCGTGCTCGCGCGCGCCAACCGCGTCGTCCTTGCAACCGAAGAGGCCTTCCTCGGCGACGACGTGCTGTTCGAGCACGCGGCGAACCTGATCCAGGGCATGGCGTTCCTGCGCGCGCCGCGAACTGGCGACGCAGCCGCTGATGCTGACGGTGCAGCGAACCGGGCTCCCGCCGAACTCGTGGGCGGCACGGCGGCGACCGCACGCAACTGGACGCGCATCGGCGGTCAGATCGAGAACATCGACCTCGCCGCGCTGCGCGGCGACGGCCGCTGCCCGCGAGCAGCGGCACGACAGCGCGAGTTTCGCAAGCGCCGCGGCACAGTCGTCGACCGCGGCGAAGCGCGACCTCATGAGCCTGCTCTTCGCCGACATCAGCGGCTTCACGCGGATGCCCGAGCAGTACGCGCCCGATTTCGCGGAGATGTTCCTGGGCAGCTGCAAGACGCATCCTCGACGCGCTCGAGCACCGGCCCGTGCATGTGAACACGCACGGCGACGGTCTCTTCCTGGTGTTCGAGCTGCCGAGCCACGCGGCGGAATTCGCCGTCCGGCTGCAGCAGGCGATCGGCGAAGTTCGACTGGCCTGCGCTCGGACTGGCGGCGGAGACCGGGCGTCCGCATCGCGCTGCACACGGGTCCGTTGTTCCGCGTCTTCGATCCGGTCACGGAACGGATCACGTTCTACGGCACCCACGTCAACCGGGCCGCGCGCCTCGAGCCGATCGTGCAGCCACGACCACATCTTCGTGACGGAGGAGTTCGCGGCGTCGCTGGTGGCCGAGGACCAGGATCGCTTCACGTGCGACTATATCGGCACGATGCCGCTCGCCAAGCGGTTCGGCGACGCGCGGCTTTATCGGCTGCGATTGACCCACGAGGATTGACAATGCAAATGCCCAGACTCACCGACCATCCCATCATCTTTGGCTTCTGGTGTTCTTCCTGCTGTGGTTGGCAGCGTGGATCGGCGCCAATTTCCTGCGCCGGCACCGCAAGCTCGACGAGGCCGTTCGCGGCGACTTCGACGTGGTGCTGGCGGCCACGCTGACGCTGCTGGGCCTGATCCTGGGCTTCAGCTTCTCGATGGCGATCGGCCGCTACGACCAGCGCAAGAACCTGGAGGAGGAGGAAGCCAACGCGATCGGCACTGAGTATCTGCGCGCCGGGCTGCTGCCCGCGACGGATGCCGCGAAGGTGCGCGGGCTGCTCAAGGACTACCTCGACCAGCGGATACAGTTCTATGTCGTTCGCGACGTCGCGCAGTCCCGCGAGATCAACGCCCGCACGGCAAAGACTGCAGACCGAGCTGTGGAATGCCGTCCAGGCGCCTGCCGTCGCGCAGCCGTCGCCCATCACCGCGCTTGCCGCAGCCGGCATGAACGACGTACTCAATTCACAGGGTTACACGCAGGCCGCATGGTGGAACCGGATTCCCCGTGACTGCGTGGATACTGATGGCGGCCATCGCGATCGTGTGCAACCTGCTGCTGGGCTACGGTGCGCAAAACGCCAGGCTGGAACGCGGGCTGATGCTCGTGCTGCCGATGGTCGTGGCGATCACGTTCATGCTGATCGCCGACATCGACAGCCCGCGCGGCGGTTTCATCCGCGTGCAGCCGCAGAATCTCGAAAGCCTGGCGGAGAGCCTTCGCGCGCCATGATTACCCGCGCGGCGAGCGCTGCGCAAATCTCGGGCGATTTGTATAGAATTGCCGGATTGACGACGTCGCATATCCCGCGCCCTTCCCGCCTCGAGGAGAACCTCGATGATCCGCCCGACCCGCTGCATGACAATCCTGGCCGTGGCCGCGTGCGCCGCTCGCGCTCGCCCCGCCCGCCGCCGCCCAGGCGAAGGAGCCGCTCAAGATCGGCTTCGTCTACGTGAGCCCGATCGGCGACGCCGGGTGGACGTTCCAGCACGACACCGGCCGCAAGGAAATGGAAAAGGCGCTGGGCGGCAAGGTCACGACCAAGTACATCGAGAGCGTGCCGGAAGGCGCGGACGCCGAGCGCGTGATCCGCGATCTCGCGCAGTCGGGCCACGACCTCATCTTCACGACGTCGTTCGGCTACATGAACCCGACGCTCAAGGTCGCCACGGCCTTTCCCGAAGGTCGACTTCGAGCACGCGACCGGCTACAAGACGGCGAAGAATGTCGGCATCTACAACGCGCGCTTCTACGAGGGCCGGTACCTGGCCGGCATCGTCGCGGGCAAGATGTCGAAGACCGGCGTCGCGGGCTACGTCGCCGCGTTCCCGATTCCGGAAGTCGTGATGGGCATCAACGCGTTCGCGCGCGGCATGCGCAGCGTCAATCCGAAGGCCGAAGTGAAGGTGATCTGGGTCAACTCGTGGTTCGACCCGGGCCGCGAAAGCGAGGCGTCGAACACGCTGATCTCGCAGGGCGCGGACGTGCTCACGCACCACACCGACTCGACCGCCGCCGTGCAGGCCGCCGAGGCCAAGAAGGTCTACGCGATCGCCTACCACTCGGACATGTCGAAGTACGGACCGAACGCGCAGCTGACCGCGGTGACGCACCACTGGGGCGATTACTACACGAAGGTCGCGCAGTCGGTCATCGACGGCAAATGGCAGCAGGACAACGTCTGGGGCGGCATCAAGGACGGCATGATCAAGCTGGCGCCGTTCAACAAGGTCGTGCCGCCGGACGTGCGCGCGCTGGTCAAGAAGGCGGAAGGCGAAATCGCCGCCGGCAAGCTCCATCCGTTCACGGGCCCGATGAAGACCAACGACGGCAAGGAAGTGCTCGCGGCCGGCAAGACGATCACCGACGCCGAGTTGTCGAAGATGGACTATTACGTCGAGGGCGTCGTCGGGAAGCTCCCGCGTCGAAGTGATCGACTGCGGCGCCCGTTCGCCTCGCTAGCCGTTGAGCCACCGCAGCAGCGCCAGCACCTTCTCGAACGACCTTGCCGTAGGGCGGATCGCAGCAGCCTCGCAGCGGCGAACCGCGACTGCATGAACACGGGCTTACGGTGCGTGAACGTGAGGAAGCTCGCCTCGCCGTGATACGCGCCGATGCCCGACGCGCCCACGCCGCCGAACGGCAGGTTCCTCGTGCGCGAAGTGCCATAGCGTGTCGTTGACCGTCACGCCACCGGCGATCGTTTCGCGCAGCACCTTGTCGCTACGCGCGCGCCCTCGCGCCCGAAATAGTAGAACGCCAGCGGATGCGGGGCGGCGCGTTGATCTTCGCGATCGCCTCGTCGAGCGTCGCGTAGGTCTCGACCGGCAGCAGCGGCCCGAAGATTTCCTCCTGCATCACGGCCATCGTGTCGTCGACGCCGAGGATGAGCGACGGCGACAGCTTGCGCGAGGCCGGGTCCAGGCATTCGCCCGCTGCGTGGAGCGGCACGATGCGCGCGCCCTTGGCGCGCGCGTCGTCGATCAGCGCCTGCAGGCGGCTGATAGTGGCGTTCGTTGACGATCGCCGTGTAGTCCGGGTTCGCCGGCGAACGTCGGATAGAGCTTCGCCGCAGCCGCCGTGACCGCGGCGACGAAGGCGTCGACCTGCGCCGCGGGCACCAGCGCATAGTCGGGCGCGATGCACGTCTGCCCGGCATTGAGGAGCTTGCCCGACACGAGGCGCGGTGCCGCCAGCGCGAGGTCGGCGTCCGGCGCGAACAGCGCCGGCGACTTGCCGCCGAGTTCGAGCGTGACCGGCGTCAGGTTTTCCGCCGCCGCGCGCGCGACGTGGCGCCCGACCGCCGTGGAGCCGGTGAAGAAGAGATGGTCGAAGGGCAGCGCGCGAGAACGCCTGTCCAATGCGTGCGTCGCCCGTCACCACGGCGAACTCGTCCTCGCGCGAAACGCGCGGCAACGAGTTCGTGCAGCAGCGTCGGACGTCGCCGGCGTCAGCTCGGAGGGCTTCAGCAGCACGCGGTTGCCGGCGGCGAGCGCGCCCAGCGCCGGCGACAACGCGAGCTGCACCGGATAGTTCCACGGGCTGATGATCCCCGCGACGCCGAGCGGCTGGCGCTCGATGCGCGCGCGCGCCGGCAGGAGGTGCAGCGGCGTCGCGACGCGCTCGTCGCGCATCCAGCGCGCAGGTGAGCCTGCGCATCCGCGATTTCCGCGGCGACGATGTAGAGTTCGGCCAGCCGCGTCTCGTGCTCGGAGCGATCGCCGAAGTCGCGGTCCATCGCCGCCGACGAAGCGCGCCTCGTTCTCGCGTCGACCAGCGCCTTCAGGCGCGCCAGCCGATCGCGCCGCGTCGCGAGATCGGGATAGCGTTCGCGCGGCGAACGCCGCGCGCTGCAGCGCGAACAGCCGGTCGAGTTCGGAGATCGGGTCATCGGAGCTTCCGGCCATTCGCGGCTACTTCGCCGCCGGCAGTGCGCCCGTGGCCATCGGAACCACCTGGGCGCCCAGTGTCCTTCAGCAGCCGCTGGAATTCCGGCGAGTCGTGGATGATCTTGCCGGCCGCGGCGCGCAGCCGATCGACGGCCTCGTCGCTCAGCACGAACGACGTGGGAAGGTCGTTGAGGTAGTCGAATTCCGCCGGATCCTCGAGCGCCTGGAACGACACGTCGATCGGATAGATCTCGATGTCGGGAACGTCGACCACTTCGCGCAGGCTGCCGCTCGCGCCGACCTTGAACTCCTTCGAGTCTGCGCACCTGGCGCAGTATCTTCCAGCGCGCGACGATGTCCTTCAGCAATTCGACCGCCTCGTACGAATTGCGGTCGATGGGCACGCCGGTCGCCTTGAGCAGGATCGCCACGTCGTTGGGCGGCCGCTCGCTCTGGTCCCAGTTCGTCTTGGGGACCGACAGCGAGTTGACGACGAACACGATCAGCCGGCGCACGTCGTCCAGCCGCGACCGCTTGCGCATCGCGCGCACGGCCTCGAGTTCCTCCAGCGCCTCGAGGACGCCGCGCATGCCGAGGTTGTCCGAGATGCCGCCGTCGACCAGGTGGATATACGGTCGGTCGGCGCCATCCTGCAGCGCCTCCAGTTCCTTCAGCCGCTGGACCGAACGTCCCGCGGGCCGGGCCCGTCTTCACGGGATCGATGCAGCACTTGCGCCCACGACGGGAACCGGTAGCTGCATGTGCCACCGTAGTTGTTGAACGTGACCGGCGAGAGCACGAGCGGCACCGCCGACGACGCCGCGGCGGCGCGCGACAGCGGGACGGCGTCCAAGTTGGAGCAGATGATGTCGAATTCGGACTGCACGAACGTGAAGCGCGAGCCCGTCGAGATGTCGGTGGCCGTGGCCATGATGAGCGGCCCGTCGCCGCGGTCGAGGTCGCCGAACGTCGCGCCATGGAAGAGGATCTCGTCGTACATCTGCGCCGCCATCTCCGAGCGGCCCCAGCCGTCCGACCACAGCGCCGTCCAGTTCGACGGACTCAGGAACCGCGACAGCAGGTCGCCCTGGACGTTGCGCTTCAGAAAGCGCTGCTCGTAGTCGTCGAAGAGCTTGTCGCCGTAGAGTCCGTAGGCCAGCGCGGTGAAGCTGCCGCCCGATACGCCGGTGATGATGTCCACCTCGTCCAGCAGCCGCACCGTCTTGCCCTGGCGGGTCGGTGATCTGCGTATTCCGCAGTTCCTCCAGCACGCCGTAGGAAAACGCCGCCGCTCGCGTGCCGCCGCCCGAGAACGCGAGGATGACGAGGTTGTCCTTGTCGTTGTCGTAGAGCTGCCGCGTCTGGAAACGGTAGCCGCTGTCCCGGTTGACCTCGGTGATCGGCGGATTGACGGGGCGGGACGCGCATCCGACGAGTAGCATCAGCATCGCGATTAGCAGGAAGAAGCAGAATTCGCGTCGTGTTCACGGGTTCCGCAGGAGATCCGGATAACGCCGCATTCTACCGGCTCAGGGGCAGCGCGAATGCGGTAAATTGCCGCCATGGGCATCAGGCCGGACACTGCTCCTCAAGAACGCCACGCTCGTCGCGACGATGGACGACGTGCGGCGCGAAATCCACGGGCGGCGGCGTCTTCATTCGCGGCCACACGATCGTGGCGGTCGGCTCTCCCGCGGAACTGCCGGCGTTCGCCGACGAGGTGATCGACTGCGGCGGCAAGGTCGTGCTGCCGGGGCTCGTCAACACGCACCACCACTTCTTCCAGACGCTCACGCGCGCCGTTCCCGCGGCGCAGGACGCCGAGCTCTTCGCGTGGCTGCGGACGCTCTACCCGCATCTGGGCGCGCATCACGCCGGAGATGCTCAACGTCTCGGCGACCGTGGCGATGGCCGAGCTGATGCTCTCCGGCTGCACGACAACGAGCGATCACCTGTATCTGTTTCCCAACGGCGGCCGGCTCGACGACACGATCGACGCGGCGCGCGCGATCGGCGCTGCGCTTCCACGCCTGCCGCGGCTCGATGAGCGTCGGCCAAAGCGCCGGCGGCCTGCCGCCCGACGCGCTGGTCGAAGCGCGAGGATGCCATCCTCCGCGACACGCGCCGCGTGATCGAGGAACATCACGACGGCGGCCGCTTTGCCATGCTGCGCGTTGCCGCGGCGCCGTGTTCGCCGTTCTCGGTGTCGCGCGACCTGATGCGCGAGACGGCGGCACTGGCGAGCGCCTATGGCGTGGGGCTGCATACGCATCTGGCCGAGAACGACAACGACGTCGCGTATACGCACGAGCATTTCGGCTGCACGCCCGCCGATTTCGCGGAAGAGTTGGGATTCACCGGACCGCACGTCTGGCACGCGCACTGCGTCAAGCTCGATACGGCGCGGCATCGAGCTCTTCGCGCGCACCGGCACCGGTGTCGCGCATTGCCCGTCGTCGAACATGCGGCTCGCGTCCGGCATCGCTCCGGTGCGCGCGATGCTCGATGCCGGCGTCGCCGTCGGGCTCGGTGTGGACGGCGCGGCATCGAACGACTCGTCGCACCTGCTGGCGGAAACGCGCCAGGCGCTGCTGCTGCAACGCGTCGGCGCAGGCCCCGCGGCGCTGACCGCGCGCGAGGCGCTGACGCTCGCCACGCGCGGCGGCGCCGCGCGTGCTCGGCCGCGACGACATCGGCCACCTGGCACCGGGCATGGCCGCGGATGTCGTCGCGTTCGACTTGAACGACGTCGGCTTCGCCGGCAGCGAGCACGATCCGCTGGCCGCGCTCGTGTTCTGCGCGCCGGCGCGCGCGGACCTAGTCCTCGTGCACGGCCGCATCGTCATCCGCGACGGGCAACTGACGACGGTGGATTTGCCGAAAGTGCTCGAACGGCACCGCGACCTTTCGCGCGCGCTCGTTCGGGGCGACTGAACGCTCGACGCCATGGAGAAATTTGATGTCGTTGTCGTGGGTGGCGGCGTGATCGGCGTCTCGATCGCCTATCATCTCGCCCGCTTCGGCTGCAGGCGCGTGCTGCTGCTCGAACGCGGCCAACTGGGCAGCGGCACGACCGCGCAATCGTCGTGCATCCTCCGCACGCACTATTCGGTGCCGGAAAACGTGGCACTCGCCAAGGCGGCGTTGGACATCTTCGGCGACTTCCCCGCCTATTTGTCCGACCCGGATGCCGAATCGGGCTACAACCGCTGCGGCTTCATGCTCGTCGCCAGCGAAGGGCCGCGCGCGATCGCGCTGCGCGAGACGCTGGCGATCGAACGGACGCTCGGCATCGACGCGCGGGAAATCACTGCCGGTGACGCGCGGCAGATTCACCCGCTCGTGCGCTTTGACGACATCGCGGCGATCGGCTGGGAACCGGACGCCGGCTACGCGGACGCGTATCTCACGCTCATGGCATTTGCGCGCGCCGCGCGCCGCGAAGGCGCCACGTTGCGCGAAGGCGTGGCAGTCACCAGTCTTACGCGCAACGCGCAAGGCCGCGTCACCGGCGTCGTCACCGCCGAAGGCGACATCGCCGCGGGCCTCGTGATCAGCGCGCAGAACATCTGGTCGCGGGACATCGCCCGCTGGACCGGCATCGACATCCCGCTCACGCTGTCGCGGCACGCGGTATTCACGCTCGAGGCACCGACGCCTTACACACGCACGCTTCCCGTGCTGAAGGACCTGGCATCGGATGGGAAGCTCTATATGCGCTGCTACGGCGGCCGGCAGTTGCTGGTCGGCGACGGCAACGAAGGCGAAACGATTCCCGAACCCGACACCGAGCAGGCGGACGTTCCGCTCGACTACGTGGCCCAAATCGGCGAGCAGGTAGCGCATCGGTTGCCCGCGTTTGCCGACGCCGGGCTGGCCGCGTCCTGGACCGGCGTGTATGACGTCACGCCGGACTGGAATCCGCTGCTGGGGCCGCTGCCGGGCGTCGACGGACTGCACATTGCCTGCGGCTTTTCGGGCCACGGATTCAAGCTCTCGCCGATCGTCGGCCGAATCATCGCCCAGGGCGCCCTCGGGCTCGCGCCGGATTTCGCGCTCGAGCCCTACTCGCTGGCGCGATTTGCCGGCGGGCGCCTCCTGCGTGGCCGCTACGGCGCCGGCGCGGTCTCGTAGCGTCCGCCACCGGTCTTGGGCATACTGATGACGTCGTCCAACAACAGGCATTCCCCAGGGGAGGTTTTCGTCATGGCGTTTCGATTCCGTTACGTTGCCGCGAGCGCGCTCGCCGCGGCCCTCGCATTTCCGATGTCCACCGTCGCGCAGGAGCGCGTGTTCTTCGGCATCGCCACCGGCGGCACCGGCGGCACGTACTACCCGCTGGGCGGCATGCTCGCGCAGCTCATCTCGAACAAGGTCACGATCAGCGGCAAGAAGCTGTCCGCGACTGCCGAAACGGCCGGCGCGTCCGTCGCCAATGCCCAATTGCTCGGCCGCAAGGATATCGAGAGCGCGTTCGTCGCCGCCGACATCCTCGACGCCGCGTACAAGGGCACCGGCCAGTTCGACGGCAAGCCGCTCAAGAACTTGCGCGCGCTGGGCGCCCTTTACCCGGAGCAGGTGCAACTCGTCACGCTGGCGTCGGCCAACATCAAGGGCTTCAAGGATCTCAAAGGCAAGTCGGTGTCGTCGGGTTCGCCGGGTTCGGGCCAGTGGCAGCTGCTGGGCGACCTTCTCGAGACCTATGGCATGACGCGCAAGGACATCGGCGAGGACCTATCGTCGTTTGCGCAGTCGGTGGACAAGATCAAGGACGGCAACCTGACGGCGTCGCTGATCACTGCGGGCGCCCCGACGTCGTCGATCGTCGACCTGGCCAATGCACGGGAGATCCGCATCGTCCCGCTCGCCGGGCCGGAAATCGAGGCGATGCGCAAGAAGCAGCCCTATTACGCCAACGTGCAGATGCCCGCCAACACATACAAGGGGCAGACCGCGCCGGTCGAGACGCTGGCTGTGATGGCGATCTGGGCGACGCACGACGGCGTGACCGACGCGATGGCCTACGAGGTCACGAAGGCGCTCTACGAAAACACGGAGACGCTGGGCCAGGTCCATCCTAAGGGCAAGGAAATCTCGCTCAAGACGGCGCTTCTCTCCGTTTCGATACCGCTGCACCCGGGCGCGGAGAAGTATTACCGCGAAAAGGGTCTCATCAAGTGATCGGCGGGACCGATTGCGCGCGACGCAGCGCAACGGGTCCTTAGCCTTTCCAACGACGCCTGAACTCGAACGCCAAGCGCATGCTGATGGCGAGGCTTCTCGTCGCGGCGGCGCTGGGTCCATGCGTTGCCCATGCCGGCTGCCTCACGCTGGCGAGCCACCCCGACGGCGCGTCGCTCGCGCGGCTCGCTCTGCCGGGTGACGCAGCGGCGTTCTCGATCACGTACGTGCATTCGGTCACCCGCACGCCGGTCACTGAGCGGTATCGCATCGACGGCAATGAGATCGTACAGACCGCCATCGAATTCGAACAGCTTGGGCCGGGATTGCCGACGGAAGCCGACGCGGGCGGCAGCTTCACGCGCAGCGACGGACGCTTTATCGTGACGATGCAGCGCCGCTTTCCGGTCATCGTGATGCAGGTCCACGCCGACCAGTCGCCGCGGCTCGTCGCGGATTCGCGCATCCGCGATCTCGTGGAGTGGGGCAATCGCGCGCTCGTCCTGACCGCGGCTCCGGGACCTTGCGCCGCGCCGTGAGCCCGCACCGCGCGAAGATCCGGCAATGACCGAAGCCGCACCGAATCCGCACGGCGGCACGCTGACCGACCAGATCGAGGCCGTGTCGGCCGAGCAGCAGGCCAAGCTCATCCGCCAGTACGACCACGAGTCGAACTTCCGCAAGCTCGTGGGTCCGGTGGGCATGCTCGTGACCACGATCGCGGTCGTCCTGTCGAGCTTTCACATCTACACGGCAGGCTTCGGATTGTTGGTCGAGATCAAGCATCGCGCATTTCATCTGGCGCTGGTGCTGGCGCTGATCTTCCTCGTGTTCCCGCGCCCGCGCCCGGCGCGCGGCGCGCCGGCCATCGGCAAGGAGTGGGCGTGGGCGCTGGCCTTCGCCGCGTTCTACGTCTATCTCGCGTGGGATCTGGTCGACCGGCTGACCGCCACCGGCGAACTGCGCAACGGATGGGCGTTCCTCGCGTTCATCACCTTCGTCGCCGCCATCACGCTTCCCGTGAAACGGTTCGGCGGCTACGACGACAGGCCGTCGTGGATCGACTGGCCACTTGCGCTGTTCGCTGCCGCGATCTCGCTCTACCTTCTCGTCTTCTTCGACGACATCTTCATCAAGCGCGTCGGCTCTCCCATCGCGCAGGACTACATGATGGGCGTGCTCGCGATCATCATGGTGATGGAGGCGGCCCGGCGCACGATGGGTCCGCTGCTCCCTGCCATCGGCATGCTGTGCCTTCTCTACGCGCTGCTCGGCCGCTACATGCCCGGCGTCCTCGGGCACCGCGGCTACAGCGTCGTGCGCGTCGTCAATCACATCTACATCGGCACCGAAGGGATCTACGGTATCGCCGTCGGCGTCGTGGCGACCTACGTCTTCCACTTCGTCCTCTTCGGTATCCTGGCCCAGATGACCGGGCTGGGCCGGCTGTTCATGGAACTCGCGACGATCGTCGCCGGCCGCTATTCGGGCGGCCCGGCCAAGGTGTGCGTCGTGTCGTCGGGGCTGTTCGGGATGATTTCGGGCTCCGCCGTCGCCAACGCGGTTACCACCGGATCGCTGACGATTCCGATGATGAAGAAGTACGGCTTCTCCGCGCGCTTCGCCGGCGCGGTCGAAGCGTCGGCGTCGTGCGGCGGTCAGGTGACCCCGCCCGTCATGGGCGCATCGGCGTTCGTGATGGCCGAGCTGCTCGGCGTTCCGTACAAGGAGCTCGTGGTCATCGCTATCGTGCCGGCGCTTTTCCATTACCTCGCGTGCCTGACGATGGTGCATTTCGAGGCGCGGCGGCTCCGGCTCAAGGGCGTCGAGCCGGCGCTGATCCCGCGGCTGGGTGCCGTCATCGCGTCGAGCTGGCATCTGGTGTTTCCGCTGGTCGCGCTCGTCACGATGCTGATGCTCGATTTCACGCCGTTTCTGTCGGCATTCTGGGGCATCGTGCTGTGCTTCGTGTGCTCGTACATTCCGATGGTCGCGCGCCATTTCGGCAACGATCGCCTGCACGGCCAGACGCTGACGTGGAAGCCGCTGATCGCGGGACTCTCCGAAGGTGCGAAGTACGCGCTGGCGATCGGCGCCGCGTGCGCCTGCGTGGGACTCATCCTCGGGACGCTGACGCTCTCGGGGCTGGGCTTCAAATTCTCGGGTGCGGTGGTCGAGCTGGCGGCGACGGTTTCCAATGCCTTTCGCGCCGTCGACCCCTTCAACCTCTTCACGGCGACCAGCGGCCAGGTCTTCTTCGGACTGATCTTCGTCGCGATCGCCTGCATCATGATGGGCACCGGCATACCGACTACGCCGACGTACATCATCCTGGCGTCGATCGCCGCGCCGGCATTGGCGCTGCTCGGCGTGCCGCTGCTGGCGACGCACTTCTTCGTCTTCTATTACGGCGTGCTGGCCGACGTTACGCCGCCGGTTGCGCTGGCCGCGTTCGCCGCGGCGGGCATTGCCGGTTCGGAGCCGATGCGCACGGGACTTACGGCATTCCGCCTGTCCATGGGCAAGGCGCTGGTGCCGTTCATGTTCGTCTACACGCCCGCGCTCTTGTTCATCGGCTTCACGTGGAGCGCCTTCCTGTCTGCGGCGTTCTGCGGCGTCGTGGGCATCGTGGCGCTGTCGGCGGCCTATATCGGCTATTTCCGCGCGCCGCTGTCGCGATTCGCCAAGATCGCGCTGTCGTTCGCGGGCCTCGTGCTCGTGTTCAACCAGTTCTGGCCGGACATTGTCGGCCTTGCCGTGGTATTCGCCATCCTGGGCTGGAATGCGCTGGCCCCACGCAGGACCCGGTCAGCCGCCTGATCTTCCCCTAGCCGGCGCGCGCCTGCGCGATGGCGCCGAGCAGTACGTCGGGCTCCTGCGCGCCGGACACGGCGATGTGCTGGTTGAAGATGAAGAACGGCACGCCCTGTACGCCGATTTCCCGCGCCCGCCGATCCATGAGCGCAATCGCATCATCGCCTTCGCCGGAGTCGAGCAAGAGACGCGCCTCGGCCGATTCGAAGCCCGCTTCCCCGGCAATCCCCGCCAGGACATCGCGATCGCCCAGATCGCGACCCTCGATGAAGAACGCGCGAAAGAGGCGCTCGACCAGGTCGCTCGCGTCGCGTCGTGCCTGCGCCCATGCGATCAGCCGATGCGCGTCGCGCGTGTTGGGCTGGCGCTCGATACGCTCGAACGCAAACGGGATGCCGACTGCCGCGCCGACCGCGGCAACGCGCGCGTAGACCTGCGCCGCACGGTCGCGTCCACCGAACTTGCCCTCGACATAGGCGCTGCGCGCAATTCCGTCGGGCGGCAGATCGGGATTGAGCTGAAACGGATGCCAGCGAATGACCGCAGCACGGGCTTCGTCGCCGTCCGGCAGCCGTGCAAGCGCCGCCGCGAGCCGGCGCTGGCCGATGTAGCACCACGGGCAAACCACATCGGAGATGACATCGATCTCGAATTCGTCGGCCATGCGGCGGACCTTATCGGCGGTGCAATGAATCCCGATTATGCTCGCCGCCCCACGCTTGCCATAATGGATGCCGCAGGGTGCCGGCGTGACGGACTTTTCGCCGCGGCCCGCTTCGAACCATGACACCGTCACTGCGCTGGGACATCTTCTGCCGCGTCGTCGACAATTTCGGCGACGGGGGCGTCTGCTGGCGCCTCGCGCGTCAGCTCGCGGCGGAACACGGACTCGCGGTCACGCTGTGGATCGACGACGTGGCCACACTCGCGCACATCGAGCCGACGCTCGATCCGCACCGCGACGACCAGGTCGCGCGCTCGGTTCGCGTGCGCAGGTCCGCGGATGCCCAAGCGTTGCCGTTTCTCGATCCCGATGTCGTCATCGAAGGCTTCGGCTGCGGCCTGCCCGACGCGTACCGCGACGCGATGGCATCAAGGCCGCGTCCGCCCGTGTGGGTCAACCTGGAATACCTGTCGGCGGAGACGTGGGTGGAAAGCGCGCACGCGCTGCCCTCACCGCATCCGCGGCTGCCGCTGACGTGCTGGTTCTACTTTCCGGGGTTTACCGCGAACACGGGCGGCTTGCTGCGCGAAGATGGACTGGCGGCGGCACGGGACGCGTTCTCCCGCGACCGGAAGGCGCGGCAAGGCGTGTGGCATGCGATCGGCGTCGAGCCGTCCGCGACCGCATTGACCGTTTCGCTCTTCTGCTATGCCAATCCGGCGCTGCCGGCATTGCTCGATGTGTGGGCCGAAGGCGACGAGGAGATCGCGTGCGTCGTGCCCGACGGCGTAGCTACCGCCGAACTCGACCGCTGGACCGGTGGCGCAGTACCGCATCCGGGCAAGCCGGTGGTCCGCGGGCGTCTCGCGCTCGCCGTCGCGAAGTTCGTGGACCAGGACGGCTTCGACCGCCGGTTGTGGTCATGCGACGTGAACTTCGTCCGCGGCGAGGATTCGCTGGTGCGTGCGCTCTGGGCCGCGCGCCCGCTCGTTTGGCACATCTATCCGCAAGCCGAGGACGTGCACCTCATGAAGCTCGACGCGCTGCTCACCCGGTACGAGGCGGGCGTCGATCCGGCAGCGGCGCTGGCACAGCGCGCCTTCTGGCAGGCCTGGAATTCGGGCCACGCGACGGCAACAGTGGCGGCGTGGCCCGCCTTTCGCGCCGCCCTTCCGCTTCTCGAGGCGCGCGGCCGCGCGTGGGCGCGGGCGCTGGCCCGCCAGACGGACCTCGCCCGCGGGCTGGTCACCTTCTGCGAAAATCGTTTATAATTATAGGTTTCCCCCATTTGGGGACATTTCAGCTACACAAACTCAGGGCGCGGCGCGCAAAGGCCTTCAAGGACGCGCCCCGCCTGACAACCCGCAGGAATCGTCATGAAACTCGCACAGGAAGTACGCGCCGGCAATGTGATCATGGTCGGCAAGGACCCGATGGTCGTGCAGAAGGCCGAATTCACGAAGTCCGGCCGCAACGCGTCGGTGGTCAAGATGAAGATGAAGAACCTGCTCTCGGGCAGCGGCACGGAAACCGTGTACCGGGCCGACGACAAGTTCGATACCGTCCAGCTGGAAAAGAAGGAAGTGACGTACTCGTACTTCGCCGATCCGATGTACGTGTTCATGGACAACGAGTTCAACCAGTTCGACGTCGAGAAGGACAACCTGGGCGACGCGCTCAACTATCTCGCCGAAGGCCTGCCGTGCGAACTCACGTTCTACGAAGGCAAGGCCATCTCGGTGGAACTGCCCAACACGGTCGACCGCGAAGTGGCCTACACGGAGCCCGCGGTCAAGGGCGACACGTCCGGCAAGGTGATGAAGCCCGCGAAGCTCGGGAACGGCTTCGAGGTGCTGGTGCCGCTGTTCGTGACCACCGGCGACAAGATCGAGATCGACACTCGCACCGGCGAATACAAGCGCCGCGTGTAACGCCGCGCGTGGCCGTCAGCGCGGCGGCTTGAACTTCGTGCGCGCCCGTGCGGCCCGGGCGTGCACGTCGCAGACGTGGACGTGATCGTTGACCAGTCCCATCGCCTGCATGAACGCGTAGATGGTCGTCGGCCCGACGAACGACCAGCCGCGCTTCTTCAAGTCCTTCGACATTGCCGTGGACTCAGACGAAGTCGGCATCGCCGCCAGCGCCTCGCGCGTGATCTTCGCGGGTCGCGCCGACGCGTCGGGCTCCCAGCGCCAGAAGTACGCGGCTAGCGAGCCGAATTCGTCCGCGAGTTCGCGGGCGCGCTTTGCGTTGTTGATCGTCGACTCGATCTTGCCGCGATGGCGGACGATCGCCGCGTTGTTCACGAGGCGCTCGACGTCCCGGGCCGTGAACCGCGCGATACGCTCGAACTCGAAATTGGCGAACGCCTCGCGAAAGTTTTCGCGCTTGCGCAGGATCGTGAGCCAGCTCAAACCCGACTGGAAGCCTTCGAGGCAGACCTTCTCGAGCAGGCGCCGGTCATCGGCGACGGGGTAACCCCACTCGCGATCGTGATAGGCGACGTAGAGTTCATCTTCGCCGCACCACCAGCAACGGCGGGCGATCGAATCCGGGACGGCTTTCATCGCGCCATTGTAGCGAAGGGCGCAGGCAATTCCGGCGCGACTATAATGCAACGGGCGAATTGTCGGGCGCCAGAACCGTACCCGCTTCCGCTCCGATTGCGAAAGGCTCCCATGATCCGAACGCTGCCTCTCGTCCTTCTCGTTGCGACGCTCGCGACCGATGCGGTCGTGGCGCAGGTGGCGGCCCCGGGAGCCGTCGTCGGGACCGTGACTTACCGCCGCGGGATCGCGCTCCCGCCCGATGCCGTGGTCGAGGTTCGGCTGCAGGACACGACGCGTACCGACGCGGCGGCGCGCGACATCGGACGGACGACGATCACGACGGCGGGCGCGCAAGTGCCCATTCCCTTTCGCATCGAGTACGATCCCGCCGCGATCGACCCATCGCACACGTATTCGGTCCGCGCGACGATCACCATCGGCGACAAGCTCCAGTACACGTCGACGACGCAGCATCCGGTGCTCACCCATGGCGCAAGCAACCGCGTGGTAGTCGAGGTCTACATGATCCTTCCGGGGGCCGCCGAAACGGCCAAGCCGGCGGTCCCACTGGAGAACACGTACTGGAGACTGGTAACCGTTGGCGACACGCCCGCGATTGCGGTGCCCGCCGCGCGGGAGGCGAGCTTCATGCTGCACCCGGCCGACCACCGGCTTTCGGGCTCGGGCGGCTGCAACCGGCTTATGGGAAGCTATGAAGCGGGAAGCGACACGCTGAAGCTCGCCCCGGGCGGCACGACGATGATGGCCTGTCCCGAGGACCTCATGCAGCAGGAGAGCGACTTCGTATCCGCGCTCAAAATGACGACGGGCTACAAGGTGACCGGCGACACGCTCGAATTGCGGAATGGGGAGCGCGTGCTGGCGCGCTTCATGGCGCAGAATTCACGCTAGGCAGGATAAGGGACAGGTCGTGACCGCAGAATCGCAATATGCACGCTTTGGCAGCGGCAAGTCCGTCCGCCGCGTCGAGGACCAGAGCCTGCTGACGGGCGCCGGCAACTTTGCCGACGATGCGAATCTGCCCGGCCAGGCGTTCGTGTTGTTCCTGCGCTCGCCGCATCCGCACGCGCGAATCGCCGCCATCGACACGGCCGCCGCCGCGAAGCTCCCCGGCGTCGTCGCCATCGTGACCGGAGACGACCTCGTGCGGGCGCGCGTCAAGCCGTTGCCGCCGTCGGCCGACTTCAAGCGCAGCGACGGCTCGCCCACGGCATCGGCGCCGCGGCACGCGCTGGCCGTCGGCGCCGTGCGCTTCGTCGGCGAGGCCGTCGCGGCCGTGGCCGCCGAAAGCGTTGCGCAAGCGCGCGATGCGATGGAGGCCATCGATGTCCGCTATGAGCCGATGCCGTCCGTCGTGAACCTGGGCGATGCCGTTGCGCCGGGCGCGCCGCTGGTGTGGCCCGCGGCGACCGGCAATGTCGCGTCCGAGGCGCATTACGGCGACGCGACGGCCGCGGCGGCGGCATTCGCCAGGGCCGCGCACGTCGTCTCTCTCGACCTCGTCAACCAGCGGCTGGCGCCGTGTCCGATCGAGCCGCGGGCCATTCTCGCGAGCTACGACGCTGCCACAGACCGGATCTCGCTGCGAGTCTCCAACCAGACGCCCACGGGACTTCGCGACTCGCTTTGCGCCGAGGTGCTGGGCATCGCGCTGGACAAGGTGCGCGTGCAGGTTGGCGACGTTGGCGGCGGCTTCGGCATGAAGACCGGCCTCTATCCGGAGGATGTCGTGCTGGCCTTTTGCGCGCGCGAATTCCGCCGGCCGCTCAAGTGGTGCGCGGAACGCATCGAGGAATTCCTGGCGGCATCGCACGGGCGCGACCTGCGCAGCAAGGCCGAACTCGCGCTCGACGCGAACGGGCGCGCGCTCGCATTGCGGATCGATTCGCTGGCCAACATGGGCGCCTATGCCACGCCGGCGGGCGCGGCAATCCAGTTGATGATCGGCCCGTGGGTGTCGACCAGCGTCTACGACATCGGCACGATCGACATCCGGATCAAGGCCGTGCTCACCAACACGTCGCCGACCAGCGCGTATCGCGGCGCGGGCCGGCCCGAGGCGATCTATACGATCGAGCGCCTGATGGACGCGGCCGCGCGCAAGACCGGCATCGACGCCACCGAACTGCGCCGGCGCAACATGATTCGAGCGGATCAGATGCCGTACACGAATCCGATGGACAAGACGTACGACAGCGGCAACTTCGCGTCGGTCATGGACAAGGCGATCACCCTCGCCGACTGGCGCGGCTTCGACGCGCGGCTGGCCGAGTCGAAGCGGCGCGGCCGGCTGCGCGGTCGCGGCATCGCGACGTTTCTCGAGTGGACCGGCGTCGATCTCTTCGAGGAGCGCGTCACCGTCACAGTGTCCGAAGGTGAAATCGAGATCTTCAACGCGCTGCAGGCGATGGGCCAGGGGCTCGCCACGACGTTCGCGCAAATCGCCGTCGACATCTTCGGCGTGCCGATCGACAAGATCAGGATCGTGCAGGGCGACACGGATCGCGGTACGGGATTTGGCAGCGCCGGCTCGCGTTCGCTCTTCGTCGGCGGCTCGGCGGTGCGCGTAGGCGCAGAACGCACGGTCAGGAGCGCACAGGAACTGGCCGCGAAGGAGCTCGAGGCCGCCGTCAGCGACATCGAGTATCACGATGGCGTCTTCCGGATCGCCGGCACCGATCGCAGCATCGGCCTCTTCGATCTCGCACAGCGGCAGCCGCACGAGCGGATCGTGCTCGACTCGACGAGTTCCGTCGCCGGCCCGACATGGCCCAATGGCTGCCATATCTGCGAGGTCGACGTCGACCCGGATACGGGCGATGTCGAGGTCGCGGCATACTGGTCCGTCAACGATGTCGGTCGCGTCGTCAATCCGATGATCGTCATTGGCCAGCTGGAGGGCGGCGCCGCGCAGGGCATTGGCCAGGCATTGTGCGAGGAATTCGTCTATGACCGGGAAACCGGCCAGGCGCTCACCGCCAGCTTCCAGGACTACGCGCTGCCGCGCGCCACGATGATCCGGCATTTCGCGATGACGATGGACGAGTCGACGCCGTGCCTCAACAACGCAATGGGCGTCAAGGGCGTCGGCGAGCTCGGCACCATCGGCGCGACGCCGGCCGTGGTCAACGCGGTCGTCGACGCACTCGCGCGCGCGGGCAGGACCGAGCGCGCGCTGGCGCTGCAGATGCCGCTCACCGCAGAGCGCGTGTGGCGCGCGCTGCACGAATGATGCGCCTGCGATCTTTCGCCTCGCAGCTCGCGGGTCGCCAATCCGTGCGCCGATTCGCTCTGTCGCTGGGAATGCTCGCGCTGCTCGGCGCGTGCGCTACGGCGTCCCCGCCGCCCGCCACCGTGATCGCCGATCTCGCGCCGGCGGGCAAGCTGCGCGCAGCGATCAACTACGGCAACCCAGTTCTAGCCGTGAAGGATTCAGTGTCCGGAGAGCCCCGCGGCGTTTCGGTCGACCTGTCGCGCGAACTCGCAAAGCGCCTGGGCGTTCCGGTGGAACTCGTCATCTACCAAGCCGCCGGCAAGGTCGTCGAAGGACAGAAGTCGGGCGCGTGGGACGTTGCCTATGTAGCCATCGACCCGGCGCGCGTTGCCGACCTCACGTTCACGCCGCCTTACGTCATCATCGAAGGCGCGTATCTCGTGCCGGACGATTCGCCGATTCGCGCCAATGCCGATGTCGACCGGCCCGGAACGCGCATCGTCGTCGGCGCGGGCAGCGCCTACGATCTCCATCTGTCGCGCGAATTGAAGCAGGCGACGATCGTCCGTGCCCCCACGTCACCGGCCGTCTCGGACATGATGGTGGCGCAAAAGCTCGATGTCGCGGCGGGGGTGAAGCAGCAGCTCGAGGCCGATGCCAGGCGGATTCCGGGCGTGCACCTGCTCGAAGGGCATTTCATGGTGATCAACCAGGCGATGGCCGTGCCGCGCGGGCGCGACGCGGGCGCCAAGTATCTCGATGCTTTCGTCGAGGAGATGAAGGCGTCCGGCTTCGTCGCGCAGTCGCTCGCGCGCAATCATGTCGAGGGCGCGTCGATTGCGCCCCCCGGCGCAGCGAAATAGCGAACCTCTAGCCCGATCAACCGCTCTGCTTCAGCTGTTTTGCCGCCAGCGCGTAGCCGCCCGCGGCGCCGTCGACGAAGTGCACATGGTCGCTGTCGGAAATCGACGGCACGATGCACGTCATGATCGCCGCGGGCTGCCGGTGCATGCCGAACCGCGCAATGTTCGCCGCGCGGGCTAAGGTGAGCCGCTGCTCGACCCGGTCCGCAAGCGCCGGCGTGCAGTCGAGCGTCATCCGCAGGTTGTCGTCGAATTTGCGGAAGTCCGAATTCTCGACGACCTGCCGCCGATATATCGCGGGGTCGAAGTCTCCGATGCGAATTCCGAGCTTCAACACGATGTATGCGACGAGCGTTTGCGCGAGAACCTTGAGCCGCCGCGCCGAGAACGACTCGCCGTTCTTGCGCGACGCGTGCGCTTCGAGGTCCACGCCCGGCGGCGGCCAGCCGACGCCGGGTGCGTCCTCGGGCACCGGACGCGCAACCTCCGGACTGCTTTCCAATTCGGCCACCAATTCCTCGACGAGTTTGCGAAACGCCGGATCGCCGTGCGCGACAGGCGCCACGACCAGCGACAGGATCAAGCCGCGCGTCGCCGGGATGTCGTTCCAGCGGCATGACAGGCCGCTCAAGTCCGGACGCGTTCCCGGGGCTGCGGGTGCGACGGCGAAGCCGCCGGCCTTCATCGCGCGCTCGGCCCACGCGAGGCCGCCGCCCATGAACATGGCGAACGACACGTTCTTCGACGGCGCGAACCGTGCCACGCTGACGTTCAGTCCCTGCGCCTTCACTGCGGAGACGGGTACGAGGGCGACGCGAAGGTCGAGGTTGAGGTCGTCGCGCGTCCACGCGGCAGTCGCAGCCAGCGCGGCGCGCGCCGCTTCGCCGTCGGCCGCCGCGACGGCGAAGCTCGCACCGTCACCGCCGAACGCATAGGGGAATTGGCGGCCCGGCAGCGCGTTGTTCACCGCGGCAATGACGGATGCGCCCGCGGTGTTCACGGCCTTGTAGCTGCCATTCTCGATGGCCCGCGTCGAGCTGACGACGTCGGTGAGTCCGATCTGCCAATCGTCCGGCAGCGGTTGGTACCGCGCCGGGTCCATGATGTTCGCGAATCCCTCGAAGATCGGCAGGCGCGCGTAGAAGTCGGCGTCGTCGCGCATCATCCGGCCTCAGCGTGCGTCGGTCACGTCGCGAACTTTCCGCGCCAGCGCGGTCAGCCCCCGGACATCGGCCGCGCCCGCCAGCGCCGCGCACTGCGCGATCAGCCGGTCGGCGCACGCTGCGCCGAGCACTGGGTCGACCAGGCCGTGGAACTTGCGCGCGAGATCGGCGTCGCTCATCGGCCGCTCGCATGCTGCCGATCGCGTGCTCGACGAACATGTGCAGCTTGCGGCCGTCCTTGCACGTGACCACGACGTCGGCGGACGCCTCGCCGATATTGTCGTCCACGCTCGCCCGGATGCGATCGCGCAGCGCGATGACGTCGGGCCGCGCGACGATCGCGTCCGAGAATTCGCCTTCGCCCGCCTGGCCGAAGACGATTCCCGCGGCGCACGCGTGATAGACGCTGAACTTGGCCTCGAGGCCCGTGCGCGGCGCCTTCTTGCCGGTCAGTTCGAGCACGAGCGAATGCACGTTGAGATCGACTGCGCTCGATGTCCTCGGCGCGCAGCCCGTGCGCATCGCGCAGTTGCACGCAGCCGTCGATGCCGGGATGGATGACGATGCCGCACGCGAACGGCTTGTACGTGTTGAAGGAGATCTCGAAGCGCTGTCCGAGCTCGTCGGTGATCTCGCGCCAGTCGCACTTGGCCGAGAACGTCTGCACCAGGCCGCGCGGCGCTTCGAGCGCCCGCGGCCGACGCCGTGTAGCCGTGCTGCGCCATCAGCGCCGACATCAATCCGGCGCGCGCGGCGCCGCCCGGGTGGAACGACTTGGTCATCGTCCCGAACTGTTCGCGCACGCCGATCGGCTGCGACGCGGCAATGCCCAGCGCCATCGCGGTGCTGCTCCGCGTCGAGCCCGAGCAGCCGCGCGCAGGCGGCTGCGGCGCCGAGCATCCCGGTCGATCCGGTGATGTGCCAGCCGCGGTCGTAGTGGTCGGGATAGATCATGTTGCCGACGCGGCACGAGACGTCGATGCCCAGCACCAGCGCGTCGAGCAGCTGCCGGCCGCTCGCGCCGCGATGCTCGGCCAACGCCAGCGCGGCGGATGCGACCGGTCCCGCCGGATGGATGATCGTCTTGAGGTGCGTGTCGTCGAAGTCGAACGTGTGCGACGTGATGCCGTTCAGCAGCGCCGCGCTGGCGATGTCGACGCGCTCGCTGCGGCCCAGGACGGTCGCCTGCGCGCTCGGCGCGAGTTCCTGCACGGCGGCCAGCGCCGCGTCGGCGGTCGGTGTGGTGCGACGCGCCGATCGCGCAGCCGACCCAGTTCTGCAACGTGCGGTGCGCCTCGCGCTCGACACTCGCGTCCCAGCCCTGCGACGGATGCTTCGCGACGAACTCGCCCAGCATCCGCGTAACGGGCGGCGCGTTGGATCCGCCGCGACTTTGGTGTTGTGCGCCATGCGGAAAGTTTCCGGACGCGGCCGGATCGGGCGACGGCGAGTCGCTGATCTGGATGTTGCGCTCCTTCGCGAGCTTCGACCAGTTGGCGATGTCGTCGCGCATGTACTGGCCGAACTGCTCCGGCGTCATCGGCATCGGCTCCAGCGCCTCGCTCGGAGAGTCGCTCGCGCAGTTCGGGATTCGCCAGCAGCTTGTTGATCTCCGTCGTTGAGCCGCTTGACGATCGGCGCCGGCATGTTCGCCGGGCCGACGATGCCGTACCACTGCACGCCGTCGAAGCCCTTGTAGCCCGACTCCTCGAACGTCGGCACGTCCGGCAGCAGCGGATGGCGCTGCGGCCGGTGACGGCCAGCGGCCTCATCTTGCCCGCCTTGATGTGCGGCAGCGCGGCGGCGAGCCCGGGAAAGAGCGCCTGCGTCTGGCCGCCCAGGATGTCGGTGATCGCCGGGCCGATGCCGCGATACGGGACGTGCACGATGTCGAGGTCGGCGGCGACCTTCAGCTGCTCCATCGCGAGGTGCGTCAGCGTGCCCGGACCCGACGAGCCGTACGAGAGCTTGCCGGGATTGGCCTTCGCGTAGGCGACGAATTCCGCGAGCGTGTTGACCGGCACCGACGGCGGCACGACCAGCACGTTCGGCGTGCCGCCGACCATCGCGATCGGCGTGAAATCCTTGACCGCGTCGTACGGCAGCTTGCGCACCGCCGGGTTGGTGCCGTGCGTGCCGACGTAGCCGACCATCAGCGTGTAGCCGTCGGGCGCTGCGCGCGCGGTCGCCATCGAGCCCGACGACACCGCCGCCGCCGCTCTGGTTGTCGACGATGATCGACTGGCCGAGGACGCGGCCCAGCCGGTCGGCGATCGTGCGTGCGACGAGGTCGACGCCGCCGCCGGGCTGCACCGGCGCGATGATCTTGATCGGCTTCGTCGGATAGGCGCCCTGGCCGAACGCGGGCAGGACGAGCGCCGCCACCGTGATGCCCGCCAGCATTTTCAAGAACGTGCGTCTAATTTCTCCCGTCATCGCAGACTCCGCTCGTTTCTCGTTCGTGAGGAAAGGGGATTATCGCCCAAGTCGACGGCGCGCGGCTCCATGCCAGGGCGGTCCGCGCCGTGGCAGAATGCTGCCGTGAGCACGCAGGACATCACCCTTCAGTTTGCGGACGGCAGCGACGCCCCCTCGCTTGCTGCGATGTCGCGGGACTTGGTCGAGGCCGGCCTTGGCTGGCGCTACCGGGCGCGGTCGGTCCGCGATCTCATCGCCAATCCGGAAGCGGTAACGCTGGTCGCCCGCAACGGCGAATCGCTGGCCGGATTCGGGATCATGAATTTTGGCGACGAGCGAGCACACCTCGTGCTGCTCGCCGTGCGCCCCGTGTACCAGCGGCGCGGCATCGCGCGGCGCATCGTCGAATGGCTCGTCGCGTCGGCAGCGACGGCAGGGGTTGCCTCGATCCACGTCGAGCTTCGCGCGCGCAATTCAGGCGCGTACGCGTTCTACCGCGCGATCGGTTTTGCGGAGACGCTGAGGCTGCCGGGCTACTATTCCGGACGCGAGACCGCCATCCGGATGCTGCGGCTGTTGCGGGCGCCGGCGGGCGCCGCTCAGGGATAGCGCACGCTGCGGCGAGCCGCCGGCGGAGGTCACACGGGCTGCAGGACGACGCGCGCGTTCTCCGCGTGCATCGTCTTGACCAGCAGCTTCAGCAGCGCATACACGGCGCGTGTGGCGGGTGTCGGCGTCCCGGTCAGCTCGCCCAGTTCGATCACCGAGCCGATCAGCGCATCGATCTTCGACCTGCCGCCCGGCCTCGACGTCCTGCAGCGTCGACGTCTTGTGCTTGCCGACCTTCTCGGCGCCGGCGATGCGCTTTTCCAGCGGCACGCGGAACGTGACGCCGAGCTTTTCCGCGATCGGCCTGCGCTTCGCGCATCATGTCGGCGGCGAGCGCGCGCGTCGCCGGCTCCTGGCAGATGTCGACCAGCGTGGCATGCGTCAGCGCGCTGATCGGATTGAAGCTCATGTTGCCCCAGAGCTTGAGCCAGATCTCCGAGCGGATGTCGTCGAGCACCGGCGCCTTGAGTCCGGCGCGCGACCAGCGCGTCCGACACTTTCTTCGCGCGCTCGCGTCTCCGTGCCGTCGAGTTCGCCGAGCGGGAAGCGGTCGCCTTCGACGTGCTTCACCACGCCCGGCGCCACGATGTCGCCGGCCGGATAGACGACGCAGCCGAGGATCCGGCGCGGCTTCGATGTTGGCTTCGATCACGCCATCCGGGTCGGCGGACTTGATCCGGTAGCCGGCATGCGGTCCGTTGAAATTCTGGAAATACCACCACGGCAGGCCGTTCTGCGATCGACACGACGATCGTCTCTGTCGCCGAACAGCGCGCGCATCTGCGGCGCCACGCGTCGCGATGACGTAGGCCTTCAGCGCGAGAAACACGAGGTCCTGCTTGCCCGCATCGGCGCAACTCGCGACCGCGCGAAGGTTCTTCGCGACCTCCTCCGCGCCGTCGGCTGGACGAGTTTGAGTCCGTTCTTGCGAATCGCCTCGAGGTGCACGCCCGTTCGACGACGGTGACCGTCCTGGCCCGACAACGCGAGCCGCACGGCGAGTATGCCGCCGATGGCGCCTGCGCCGACGATTGCGATCTTCTCATGGCGGTCTCATTCGAACCGGTTGGTCAGCGTGCCGATGCCGTCGATGGCGATGCTGACGGTGCTGCCGGGCTTCATCGAGCCGACGCCCACCGACGTGCCGCAGGCGATCACGTCGCCGGCCTCGAGCGTCATGTCCTGCGATATCAGGCTCACCAGCGTCGCCGGCGGGAAGATGATGTCCGCCACCGGATAGTTCTGGCGCTCCTGGTCGTTGAGGATCGTCCTGACCGTCAGCTGCGATGGGTCGAGGCCGGTGGCGATCACCGGGCCGAACACGCCGAACGTGTCGAAGCTCTTGGCGCGCGTCCACTGCGCGAAGCCCGGATCCTTGTTGAGAATCTCGCTCGCGGTCACGTCGTTGATGCACGTGTAGCCGAAGATGCAATGCGCCGCGTCGGCTTCGCGACACGGCGCTTGCAGCGCTTGCCGATGACGATGCCGAGTTCGCCTTCGTAGACGACCTTGCCCGTGTAGCGACATGCGGCACGCGAATCGTATCGCCGTCGGCGAGGAACGAATTGTTGCCCTTGAGAAAGTAGAGCGGCTCGGCCGGGACCGCGTGGCCCAGCTTGGCGACCAGCGCGTGGTAGTTGTCGACCAGCGCCGACCATCTTGCTCGGGTTCGCGGGCACGAGGAGCTTCGCCACGCTCAACGCGATCACTTCCCCCGTCTCCTGCGGATCCGCGAACATGTTGCCCGCATGCACGCGAAGCGAATCGCCGTCGACGATGCCGAAGCATTCGCCCCCCTCGTGCGCAACACGTGCCCACAACGGCATGTCTCCTCCTTGCTTCCGTTCGCCGCCGCTACTTCACCGTGTCGGCGCCGGCCTTCGCGACCACGCCGTCCTGCGGGCCGGTTCCGCCGCTCACGCCAATGGCGCCGATGACCTTGCCGTTTTCGACGAGCGGGATGCCGCCCTCCGATGCCACCGTGCCGCTCTTGAGTGTCGCGACATAGGGGTGGCCCGACTCCATCGCGTCGAAAAACGCCTTGCTCGGCCGCCGGAATATCGCCGCCGTTTTCGCCTTGCCCTGCGAGATCTCGACCGAGGCGAGCATGCTGTCATCGAGCTTTTCGAAGTAGACGAGATCGCCGGATGTGTTCACGATGGCCACGCACATCTTCCAGTTTCGCTTCTTGGCCTCCGCCTCCGCCGCCTCGGCAACTTTCTTCGCGCGCTCGAGCGTGATGGGCGCGCCGTATGGAATATCGAATGGTATGGCGTCAGGTATGGGACCGGGAGCCGGGGCCGGCGCCTGTGCGTGCGCGAATGTGCACGAAAGGCCAGCCACAACCGCAGCCGCCATCAGAACGTGTTTGCGCATCATGGCTTCCTCCGTAGTTGTCGTGCAGCTCGATGGCCGAGTGACGCAAGCGGCATCGCCGCAAAGGTATCACCACACGGCGACCCGTATCTACTGGCTGACGCATTGTGCAGCGCAGCGGAGAGCTTCACACCGCCGGAAAGAAGAAGTCGGCCATCCGGGAAATCTGTCCGCGCATCATTTCCCGCCCGTATACGGTGGCGCAGCCGCAGCTCTCGGCGAGCGTGATGAGCGGCGTGCGTTCGGGCTTCACGATGGCGTCGAAGACGACCAGTTCGCGCGACAGTGTCGTGACAGCGATAGGCAGTCGCGCATCACCCAGCATGCCAACCGGTGACGCGTTGAGGAGGATGTCGACGCCGATCGCCGTCGCCTCTCCCGCCTCCACGGCAACGCCCGGACTGGCGTGCGCGATCCTCGCGGCAAGCGCTCGCGCGCGACTCGCATCGACGTCGAACACGCGCAGCGACGCGGGCCGCTCGAAACCGATCGCGACACCGATCGCCGAGCCTGCGCCACCGGCGCCCAGCAGCATCACGCGCTTGCCGGTGAAACGGATTTCCCGGCGCCGGAACGCCTCGACGCAGCCCAATCCGTCGAAGATGTCAGCGTGCCAGCGCCCATCGGCGCCTTTGGCCAGCGCGTTGATCGCGCCGACGGCCCGCGCCTGGTCGCCCATCTCGTCGGCGAATGCGCAGGCTCGCACCTTGAACGGGATTGTGAACACGAGGCCGCCCAAATTCCGCAACCGCAGGAGTTGCGGCATCGCCGCATCGAAGTCGTCGGGCAGGATGTGCATCGGCACGAGGATCGCATCATGCCCGCGGCGCCTGAATTCCGCCGTGAACATCTCCGGCGAACGGACCTGCTCGATCGGATGCCCGACGATGCCGAACACGCGAGTCTTGCCCGAAACGTAGTCGACTTCGTCGTGCGGCTCCATAGGGCAGATGATGAAGCGGCCGGCAGCGCATGACAAGCGCGGTCGGTTCCGGACACCGGCTCCCGTCCATGCATTCCGCGACTCGACCGGGCTGATAGACTTAGGCGTGACCCGCCCATTGGCCTCGCTCGTCTCCCAGATGCTCGAGTCGTCGCCGCTGCGGCACGCCGCGTTCCGGCTGTTCTACTTGGGTTCGATCGGCACCGCGGTCGGCTACACGATGCAGGCGACGGTCTCCGCGTGGCTGATGGCGACGCTGACGCCTTCGGCACTGATGGTGGCGCTGGTGCAGACAGCGAGCACGGCGCCGTCGCTGCTGCTGGGTCTCGTTGCCGGCGCGCTGGCCGACATCGTCGAGCGGCGCAAGATCATCCTCATCACGCAGATCGTGCTGCTGGCGGCGACGCTGCTACTTGGCGTCGCAACGCTTGTCCACCTGACGACGCCCGTCACGCTGCTCGCGCTGACTTTTCTGATCGGCGCGGGCTTCACGTTCTACATGCCGGCGCAGCAGGCGAGCATCAACAGCTTCGTGTCGCGCGCCGAATTGCCGCGCGCCGTGGCGCTGGGCGCCGTGGCCTTCAACGTCGCGCGCGCCATCGGTCCCGCGATCGCCGGCGCCCTCGCCGCGTGGCTGGGTTCGGGCAGCGCGCTCGTTGCCAGCGGCTGCTTCTTCATTCTGATGATCGCCGCCGTGCGAAGCTGGAAATCGCGTGAATTGGCGCTCCCCGGCATTCCCGAGACGCTTTTTTCGGGCGTGCTGAGCGGACTGCGTTACGCGCGCCATTCGCGGCCGATGCGCTCGCTCATCATCCGCAACCTCAACTTCTGCGTATGCGCGAGCTGCCTTTGGGCGCTGCTGCCCGTGATCGCGCGCGACCAGCTCGGTCTGGGCGCCGGCGGGTACGGTCTCCTGTCGGCGAGCTTCGGCATCGGCGCCGTCGTGGGCGCGCTGTCGATTCCGCGCCAATTACAAAGCCGGACACTCAATGCCGTCGTCACGTCCGGCGTCCTCCTGTGGACGGTCGCCACCCTCCTGATCGCGGCAACGGACATCACGGTGATCGCGTTGGTCGGCGCGTTCGGCGCCGGCGTGGCCTGGGTCTGCGTGCTGGCCAGCCTCTCCGCGGGAACGCAGAGCACGGCGCCCGCGTGGGTGCGCGCGCGGGCCGTCGCCATGAACCTGGTCGCCGTGCAGGCGAGCCTCGCCGTCGGCAGTGTGATCTGGGGGACGCTCGCGTCCGCGGGCGGCACGCGCGTCGCGCTCGCCACGGCCGCAACGGTCATGTTCCTGCTGCATGTGCTGAACCGCCGAGTGAGCGTCACGATGGGCAGCGAAGCCGACGTCGCGCCCGCCGTGCAACTGCCGGACCTGGCCATCGCCTTCGAACCGCTCCCCGATGACGGTCCGGTCCTGATCCAGATCGAATACCAGATCGCACCGGAGCAGCGCCAGGACTTCCTGCGCGCCATCCACGCCGTGGAAGCCACGCGGCGGCGCAACGGCGCGTCGAGCTGGCGGGTCTTTCGCGACGTCGCCGAGGACGGCCGCTTCGTCGAGCGCTACGTCATCGCCTCATGGGCGGAATACGTCCGGCTGCGGACGCGGATGACGATGGCCGACCGCAAGCTTCAGGACCGCGTCGTGGGAATGCAGCGGCCGGATATCCCGGTTCGCGTCTCCCGGCTGATCGGCGTCAGCCCGCAGTTCGAGGAGCGCGACGCGCGCTAAATCGACTGCAACCGTCGTATGATGGCGATGGAGGGTTAAGGAACATGGAACCGAACGCGGCAAAGATCGAAGCGCTGATCCGCGAACTGCTGATCGAAATCGGCGAGGACCCGAATCGCGAGGGCCTGCTGCGCACGCCGCATCGCGTCGCCACGGCGATGGCGTTCCTCACGTCCGGCTATCGGCAGGACATCGGCAAGCTGATCAACAACGCGATCTTCACGCAGAAGACCAACAGCATGGTCATCGTGAAGAACATCGAGGTCTACAGCCTGTGCGAGCACCACATGCTGCCGTTCTTCGGCCGCTGCCACATCGGCTACATTCCCAACGGCCGCGTTTTCGGCGTCAGCAAGCTGGCGCGGCTCGTCGACATGTATGCGCGAAGGCTGCAGCTGCAGGAACGGCTGACCGACCAGATCTCGCAGGCGGTGATGGATTCGATCGACGTCAGCGGCGTGGGCGTCATGATCGAGGCGCGCCACTTGTGCATGATGATGCGCGGCGTGGAGAAGCAGAATTCGGTGATGGTGACGTCCTCGGTCGTCGGCCAGTTCCGCGACTCCGTCGCAACGCGGGAGGAATTCCTGAATCTCATCGGCAACCGCGTGACGTAGCGCGAATCGCTACTTCGGGCGGTCCTTCAGCAGAGCCTTCAAGTCGGCGAACGGCTTGTGCGTGGCGCGCGTCTGCGCCGCGTCGCCCTGTGAAGCCTGCCCGCGCGCGGCCTCGAGCTGCCTTGCGTGTTCGTTGTCATGGCAATAGACGCACAAGAGTTCCCAGTTGCTGCCGTCCGGCGGATTGTTGTCGTGGTTGTGATCGCGGTGGTGGACGGTGAGTTGCGCCACGTTGCTGCGGTCGAATTCGCGCGCGCAGCGCCCGCAGATCCACGGATAGATCTTGAGCGCCTGCTCGCGGTAGCCCTTTGCGCGCTGGTCGCCGGCGCGGCGCGCCTCCGCCACGATCCTGTCGAGCTTTGCGTTGTCCGGCCCGCCCGTGTTCGACGCCATCGTCAGTCCCTCCGCGCGAGTCACGCGCGCAGCAGCTGCTCCACGCGCTCGCGATCGTGGACCGCGCCCATGTCGGCGAACGCGTCGCGGACGCGGGCTGCCTCGGCACGCGCCGATTCCTTCGCCGCCGCATCTCCGCGCGTCAGTCTCAGCGATGCACGGTGATACAGGGCGCGATTCAATTCGAGCCGGCTGCCCGTTTGCCCAAGCACGGCAATCGCGTCGTCGTATGCACGCAGCGCGTCGTCATGCTCTCCGCGCGCGGCGAATATCTGGCCCTGCACGCTCCGCGCTATTGCCCCGTAATGCGTCGCTCCGGCGAATTCGGTGATCGCCATGGTCTTGTCGGCCAGCGCGGCCGCTTCCTCCAACCGGCCGCCGCGGGCAAACGCGCCGGCCGCCGATGCCATGATCAGCGTCTTCACGATGCCGTTCTCGGTGTCCTGCACGAGCGCGACGTATTGCCCGTAAAAGTCGAGCGCGGCAGCGACGTCATTGCGCTGCAGTGCGGCGTAGCCGGCCGCGTGCAGCGCCCAAGCGGAGAGCACGAGTTGGCCCAACGCCCGCGAGCGTACCAGTGCGTCTTCCGCGCGTTCGCGCGATACGTCGTCATCGCCCAAGTCCGCTGTGACCATCGCAAGCGTCGGGACGAGCCAGGTCGCGAGGCGGGCCTCGCCGATCTGCTCGCACACCGCCAATGCCGACTGCGCTGCAGCCTGCGCCGCCGCCAATTCGCCTGTGCCGTGCAGGCATTGCACACCGGCGAACTCCGCCCAGGCCACGCGCGCGAGCGAACCGCTCTTCGCACCGAACTCGCGGTCTCTCGCCGTGTATTCGGTCGCGTCTTTCCATTGTCCGCGGCCGGCGGCGTTCTCGGCAAGGAACTCGTAGCCATTGGCGATGGCGTGGGGGAAATTCTTCCGCTCGCCGAATGCGATGCTCTTGCGCGCCCAGCCGTCGCTTTCCGCGTAGAACAACAGATGCTGGTTGGCGCCGGCCAGGAACGAATAGATGACGGAAAGCGTGCCCGGGTCGTCGAGCGGCTCGGCCAGCAGCCGCGCGCGCTCCAGGAATTCGATCGCCTTCCGGTGCTGGCTGCGATAGTGATAATAGCGGCCCAGCAGCGCCGTTGTGAGCGCCAGGATGTTGGTCTGCGTCTGCGGATTCAATTCGGCGACGGCTTCCTCGAGGTAGGCCAAGCCGCGCGGATCGCCGATCGGCGCGTACGCGTTGCCGAGCTTGGCCTTGAGCGCCGCACGCGCTTCGGGCGCGGTTACCCGAGCCAGCACGCGTTCGTAGCTCGCGACGGCGGGAAGGATCGTGCCGCGCACTTCCTGGATGTCGCCGATTTGCTCGTCGATGGCATCGACCTCGGCGGCGCTGTGCAGCGCCTCGGCCGATTCGCGCGCCTGGTCCAGGAATTTGAGGGCTTCGTCGTGCGCGAACATCCGCTGCGCATTGTTGGCGGCGCTCCGCGCATACGCGAGCGACCTGGCGAGGTCGCCGGCCTGCATGAAGTGGTGGGCGAGGTCCTGCGCGTGCTCGTCGGCGCCCTTGCCTTCCGCCACGCCATCGCTGACGCGGGCCCCGTGCAGCGTCTCCAGCATCTCGCCGATGCGCTGGTGCAACCGGCGGCGGCGAATCGGATTCAACTCCTCGTAGAGCACTTCGCGGATCTTGTCGTGCGTGAACGCAAAGCTGTCTTCGCTGCCCGACGACGATGCGCCCGGGCCTCCGCCACTGGGGCGTATGAGCTGCGCCGCGCTGGCCTCGTCGAGAGCGTCGAGCAGCGCGTCCTCGGTCGATGACGACACGGCGGCCAATTCCCTGAACGCGAAGATCTTGCCGAGCGCCGCCGCGGTCCGCAGCGCGTCCATCGTCGGCTCGCTCAGCCGGTTCAAGCGCCGGCCGATCGCCTCCTTCACGCTCTGCGGAATGGCGAGCTCGTGCGCTTCCTTGCGTCCCCAGCCGTCGCCGTCTCGATAGATCTGACCCTGCTCGATCAGCGACTTGATCACCTCTTCGATGAAGAATGGATTGCCCTCGGTTTCGCGGTACAGCGCCGACGCCAGCTCGTCGGAAACGCTCGCAACACCGAAGAGCGCGGCGAGCAGCGCGCCCGTGTCGGCGCGCGTGAGCCGTCCCAGCGCGACGCGGGTCCCCAGGCGCTCGCGGTTCCATTCGACCAGCGCCGATGCGAGCGGGTGTGCACGGTCGAGTTCGATCTCGCGATAGGCGACCAGAAAGAGCACGCGGTCGCTGCGCAAGTGGCGCAGCAGATAGTGCAGCATCGACAGCGTGCCCTGGTCCGCCCAATGCACGTCGTCAATGAACACCAGCAGGCCGCGATCCGCCGCGAGCGATTGCAGCAGCCGTGCCGCGTTGTCGAAGAGGCGCAACCGGTCCTCGCCGGGCGACAGCGGCGGGTTGGGCGCGAGCGTGCCCAGCTTCAATTCGATTTCGGGGGCGAACTTGACGATTTCGGGTGCCGTGGCGCCCAGCGCCGTGCGCAGCTGCGTCGGGCTCTGCCGGTGCGTCCACTCGCGGAAAGCCTCGACGAAGGGCAGGTACGGCGTCGTTGCCTCGTACTCGTAGCATCCGCCGCGCAGGATCGTCGCGCCGCTCTTCCGCGCGTGGTCGATGAGGTCCTGCGCGAGGCGAGTCTTCCCCACGCCGGGCTCGCCCGACAGCATCACGAGCTGCCCGCGCGCCTGCTGCGCCAGTTCCCAGTGCTGCTTCAATTGCTGCAATTCCGCCGTGCGGCCGACGAGCTGGCCGCGCACCAGTTGCGAAAGCGGCGCAGCCGACGACGCGGATGTGTCCTCGGCGCGCAGCGGCGGGAAGGCGGAGGGGAGGTTCGCGGCGACGAACTGGTAGAGATTCTCGGCCTCGGCCAGCCCGCGCAGCTTGTGCGGACCGAGGTCGCGCAGCGTCGTTCCGGCCGGAAGCGCGTGGCCGACCCGGTCCGCCGCAGCGGAGGACAGCAGCATCTGGCCGCCGTGCCCCGCGGACATCACGCGCTGCGCGCGCGCCAGCGTCAGCGACGACGCGTACTCGCCGTTGCGCGCTTCGGCGTTCCCCGTGTGCAAGCCCATCCGCACGCGCACTTCGCCGACCTCGCCCCAGCTTTCCTCGATGCAGCGCGCGCTGAGCAGCGAACGCCGCGGCGAGCGCATCGCCGGCGTCTTCGAACGCCGAGCAGAATCCGTCTCCCAGGACCTGGAAGACGTGGCCGCGGTGGGCGCCGATCGCTCCTTGCAGCAACGCGTGGTGACGCGCGAGCGCATCCTTCATCGCCTCGGGATGCTGCTGGATGAGCCGCGTCGACCCTTCGATGTCCGTGAAAAGGAAGGTGACGTTGCCGCTGGGCAGTGCAGTCATGGCGCGTCACATTCTACCCGTCCCGCACGCCGCCCATGCCGGCCGGCGTGCCCGGTATACAATGCGCGTCCCCGCGCCTGCACGGACCCGCGATGCCCTTTCCTTCCTTGAAGTTTGCCGATGCGCCGCCGACCTGCGCCAAACGCTTCTCCAGACCTGTCGGTCGTGATTGTCGCGGAGCGCGTCATGTCGTTTGAGTCGCGCTTGGCGGCGCTGCCGCAGGACGTGCTGCGGGGCCTTAGCCGCGGCATCGAAAAGGAAAGCCTCCGCGTGCGCCCGGACGGGACGCTCGCCACCACGCCGCATCCGGCGCCGCTGGGATCGGCACTCACCCATCCGCACATCACGACCGATTTCAGCGAGTCGCAGCTGGAGCTCATCACCGGCGTGCATCCAAATGCGCACGATTGCCTGCAGGAGCTGACGGAAATCCACCAGGTCGTCTACCGCGCGATCGGCGACGAGCTCCTGTGGTGCGCGAGCATGCCGTGCGGGTTGCCGTCCGACAACAACATTCCGCTCGGCCGCTACGGCACGTCCAATGTCGGCCGCGCGAAGCACGTCTACCGCACGGGGCTCTCGTACCGCTACGGCCGGCGCATGCAGACGATCTCGGGCATTCATTACAATTTCTCGCTGCCCAGCCCGCAGTCGAACGACGCGTACTTCGCGCTGATCCGCAATTTCCGGCGGCATTCGTGGCTGCTCCTGTACCTCTTCGGCGCGTCGCCGGCCGTCTGTTCGAGCTTTGTCGCAGGGCGCAATCACGAGCTGCAGCGTCTGGGGGACGGAACGCGTTACCTGCCGTATGCGACGTCGCTGCGGATGGGGCGCCTCGGTTACCAAAGCGACGCGCAATCCTCGCTCAAGGTGAGCTACAACAGTCTGGACAGCTATGCTGGCTCGCTGCAGGACGCGCTGACGCGGCCGTACCCGCCCTACGAGAACGTCGGTATCCGGACCGGTGACGACTACCGGCAGCTCGCCACCAGCATGCTGCAGATCGAGAACGAGTTCTATGGCACCATCCGGCCCAAGCGAGTGATCCGGCCTGGCGAGCGCCCATTGCACGCGCTGCGCGAGCGCGGCGTCGAGTACGTCGAGGTGCGCCTGATGGACCTCGACCCGTTCTGCCCGATCGGCATCACCGAGGGCACGCTCCACTTCCTCGACATGTATTTGCTGAACTGCCTCACGCGCGACAGCCCTCCCGACACGCCCGACGAGTTGGCCGCCATCGTGCGCAACAAGCAGCGGGTCGCCGCACGCGGCCGCGAACCGGGGCTGCGGCTGACAAGGGGAGCGCAGGAAGTGCCTCTCGTCGAATGGGGAGCCCAGGTACTCCGCGAATGCGCGCCGATCGCCGCGGCGCTGGACGCCGCGAACGGCACAAGCGTCTACGGCGCGTCACTCGCTTCGGCCAAAGAGGCGCTGAACGAGCCGGCGATGACGCCGTCTGCCCGCGTGCTGGAAGCCATGGCAAGCCGATACGAAGACTCCTACGTCCGCTTCGTCCTCGCGCAGTCGATCGCGCATCGCAAGACGATCCTCGACCTGCCGTTCTCCGCCGACGTCGCCACGCGTTTTGCCAATCTCGCCGGCGCGTCGCTCGCGAAGCAGCGCGACATCGAGGCCGCCGACACGCTGTCCTTCGAGACCTTCCGGCAGAACTATTTGTCGCCGGCAAGCCTCAATCCCTGACGAGGCTGCGGCGCCAGTCGACCGTTCAGCGGCGCCCTCGACCGGATGAAGCGATTCGACACCATCGTGCTGGGCTTGGGCGCCATGGGCAGCGCCACCGCGTATCAACTGGCGCGAAAGGGTAACCGCGTGCTCGGCATCGACCGATTCTCGCCGCCGCACGCCTTCGGATCGACGCACGGCGATACCCGGATCACGCGACTCGGGATCGGCGAGGGCGCGCAATACACGCCGCTCGCGATGCGCTCGCATGAGATCTGGCGCGAACTCGAACGCGAGACGGGCGCCACGCTGCTGACAGCCACCGGTGGCCTCGTCATTTCGAGTCGCGCGAAGACGTCGCAAAGCCATGGCGACCACTTCTTCGCGAACACGGTCGCGGCCGCGGAGAAATTCGGCATCCCGCACGAAATCTGGAATGCCGCGACGATAAGGCGGCGCTATCCGCAATTCAATGTCGCGCACGACGAATCGGGTTACTTCGAGCCGAGCGCCGGCTATCTGCGGCCGGAGGAATGCGTATCCGTGCAGCTGCGCCTCGCGGAACGGTCGGGCGCGACGCTGCACCGGGACGAGGCCGTGTCCGGCTTTTCCGCTTCGGATGGCGGCATCACCGTCACGACCGGAAACGACACGTATTTCGCCGATCGGCTGATCGTCACCGCCGGCCCGTGGCTCCCGGGTCTCGTCGCGGATCCATTCACCCGGCATCTCACCATCTATCGGCAGGTGCTTTGCTGGTTCGACATCGACGGCCCGGTCACGCCGTTCCTCCCGGAGAATTTTCCCGTGTTCATCTGGGAACTGCAGGGGAAAAGGCAGGGGATCTACGGCTTTCCGGCGATCGATGGCGCTCGCGGCGGCATCAAGGTCGCGAGCGAGCAATACGACGCCACGACAACTGCCGACATGGCGGATCGCGAGGTGTCCGACGCCGAGATTCGCGCGCTGTATGACGACTATGTTGCGCCGTGCGTTTCCGGATTGAGCAGCCGGTGCATCAAGGCTGCCAGTTGCCTCTATACGGTCACGCCCGATTTCGGCTTTGTCATCGACACGCTTCCGGGCGCGGAACGGGTGATCGTCGCCTCGCCCTGCTCGGGTCACGGCTTCAAGCACTCCGCCGCGATCGGCGAGGCGCTCGCCGAGTGGGTCATCGACGGCGCGCCGCGTCTCGACCTCGCGCCGTTCGCGATGCAGCGCTTCGACGCCTAGCGGTCCTCTCGTTACGCCTGACCGCGGCGCGCACGGCCTTGCTGCAGGCCGTTTCCGCGGCGGCGATTTCTTGTAAACTTGGCCCGCGCGCCAATGACGGTGCGATTGTCTGGGTGCCCGCGATGCCGTTGCTGCGACCGTCGATAGCGTTCCTGAGGCGGCATCCGCTGCTGACGTTCATCCTGATGGGCGCGTTCTTCCTCTCGTCCGGCATCAGCTCCATCGACCTGTACGTCGTGCTCAAGGCCAATATCGAGTTGTTCCAGAAGTACGGGACGGCGGTGATCGACGACGGCGCGCTCACGCAGCTCGTCGAAATCCTCGGCATGCTGGCGCTCAGCGTTCTCTGCTTCGTTCTCTTCATCGTGTGCGAGAGGATCGTGGTCGACCATCTCACCGCGACGCTGCGCAACGTCGCCGACGAGCTGGTGATCTGACGCTTTGGCGCCAAACACCCACGGGAGTTCCCCATGTTCTACGGATTGACCCAGCTCGGCGTCGTTCACACCGCCATCAGCCTGATCGCAGTCGCCGCAGGCATCGTCGCGTTCTTCCGTTACGGCAGGATCTCGCCGGCGAACGTCACCGGCAAGCTCTACACCGTCACGACAATCCTCACGTGCCTCACCGGATTCGGAATCTTCCAGCATGGCGGCTTCGGCAAGCCGCATGCGCTCGGCATCATCACGCTCGTCGTGCTGGCTATCGCGTGGATCGCGGGAAGGACGACGCTGTTCGGCCGCGCGTCCCGCTACGTCGAGACGGTGCTGTATACGATGACGTTTCTCTTCCACATGATTCCGGCGATCACGGAAACGTCGACGCGCCTTCCGTTCGGCGCGCCATTGCTCCCCAACGCCGATGCACCCGAGCTCAAGACGGCGACCGGCGTGCTGCTCGTGCTGTTCGTGCTGGGCGCCGCGTACCAGGTATGGCGGATGCGAGGCGAGCCTGCGCCGCCGGCGCCAACGTAACGTCAGTTAGTTGCCGAGCGTTTGGTCGCCTCGACCTTGGCCTGCTCCGCCTGGCATCTCGGCCCCGAGAATTCCGCCGCCAGGGCATCGAGGAACACGCGGGTGCGCGCGGGCATCAGCCGGCGGCCGGGAAATACCGCCCATGCCGGAGTAGGCGGCAAGCTCCAGTCGGCGAGCACCGGAGCCAACTCGCCGCTGCGGACGTAGGGCTCGACGAAGTGGTCGCTCACTGTTGTGATGCCGGCCCCAGATCGGGCGAGCCGGAGCAGCAACTCGGGCGAATTGGCCGTTGCGCGGCCGGGGGGAATGCCTTCCCACCGCTGCTCGCCGCGGGTGAGAACCCAGGGCATCGGCTCTCCGTTGCGCATCAGCAGGCGCAGCGCGTCGTGCTCCATCAGCGCTTCCGGTTCGGACGGCGTCCCCCGGCGAACGAGGTAATTGGGCGATGCATAAAGGCTCGAGGAAAAAACCGCCAACCGCCGCGCGGCCAGCGAGGCGTCGTCGGGCAGTTCGCCCATTCGGATGGCTACGTCGAAATTCTCGCCGATCAGGTCGACGCGACGCGGGGAAAGATCGATCTCCAGCGCAATGGCCGGGTATTTGCCGATGAATTCAGCGAGCAACGCCCCCATCACGACCGTCGCAAAGTCGGTGGGCATCGATACCCGCAGGCGCCCGCTGGGCTCGATCTGGCGGTTCTGGGCGAGAAGCGTGGCCGCCTCGACTTCGGCGACGAGCTGGCGGGCGTGGTCAAGGACGCTGTGACCAAAGTCGGTGACGGTCAGCTTGCGGGTCGTCCGCAGCAGCAGCCGTTCGCCCAGTTGCGCCTCCAGCGCCGCCACCCGCCGCGATACGGTCGACTTGGGCAATCCCAGCCGCTCGGCCGCCCGGCTGAAGCTGCCCTCGTCCGCCACCCGGGCGAAAAGAAGAAGGTCGTTGGGCTCGATCCTCATGGATTCCATTGTTCCAATATAGCAACAATGTTAACCAATGTTAGGACTTCTATGCTTGTTTCGGAACAATTATAGTCACTCCGTCAACCACGTCAACTCGAAGGAGTGACCATGAACATCCTGCAAGTGAACTCGAGCGCCCGTACGGACGGTTCCCATTCGACCAAGCTGGCCAACGGCCCTGGTCGCGCGCATACGCGCGCGATCATCCCGAAGCGACGCTGTCGGTGCGCGACCTGTCGCGCACGCCGCACCCGCAACTGGACGAGGCCACGCTGCAGGCGCTGTTCACGCCGGCCGACAAGCGCACGCCGGAGCAGGCCGCGCGCGTCGCGCTGGACGACGCCTTGATTGCCGAGATTCATGGCCGCAGATGTGGTGGTGCTGGGCGTGCCGATGTACAACTTCGGCGTGCCCGCGCAGCTCAAGAACTGGATCGACGCGATCTCGCGCGCGCAGGTGACGTTCCGCTATACCGCCAACGGACCCGAAGGCTTGCTGAAGGGCAAGAAGGTCTATGTGGCGCTGACGCGCGGCGGCCTGTACCGCAATACGCCGCGACGACACGCAGGTGCCTTACCTGCAGACGGTCTTCACGTTCCTCGGCATGACCGACGTGCAGTTCGTGTATGCGGAAGGACTGGCGATGGGACCGGACGCCGAGCAGAATGCGTCTGGCGTTCCGCGCAATGCGCAGATCGAGGAACTCGCGGCGGCGTGAAGCGGGTACGCTTCCGGCGCAGACGCCCATTGAAGGAGCAGGACATGACTACGACGATCGCCAAAACACTGCCAGCCGAGACCGTCACGCGCCCGCGCAGCGTGGAACAACTGGTCGCCGGCATGCCTACGTCCGACGGCGCAGGCGTCAAGCTGACGCGCGTGCTGACGCAGCAGTTCCAGCGCCGGCTCGATCCGTTCCTGATGCTCGACGCGTTTGGCACCGACAACCCCGACGATTACATCGGCGGCTTTCCGAATCACCCGCATCGCGGCTTCGAGACCGTGACATACATGATCGCGGGCCAGATGCGCCATCGCGACAGCTTCGGCCACGAAGGGCTGCTGCAGAACGGCGGCGTCCAGTGGATGACGGCCGGCCGCGGCATCATCCATTCGGAATTGCCCGAGCAGGCGGACGGCCGCATGGAGGGCTTCCAGCTCTGGCTCAACCTGCGCTCGCAGGACAAGATGCGCGCGCCGTGGTATCGCGACATCCAGAGCGGCGAGATTCCGGAGTTCACCACGCCGGAAGGCGTGACCGCACGCGTCATCGCGGGCCGCAGCCACGGCGTCACGGGAGCCATGGAGCGCGAGGTGACCGAGCCACTGTATCTCGACCTGCATTTCGACAGCGGCGCCGAATTCGCGCAGACGATGCCGGCCAAGTTCAACGCATTCGTCTATGTTTACCGCGGCGCGCTGACGATCGGCGAGACGCGCGTGCCCGCGCAACGGATGGCGATTCTCAGGAATTCCGCGGACGCCGACGGCGTCGTGCTGCGCGCTGAGGAGCCCGCGCGCGCATTGCTGATCGCCGGCCTTCCGCTGGGCGAGCCGATCGCGCAGCACGGCCCGTTCGTCATGAACACGCGCGACGAGTTGATCCAGGCGGTGGAGGACTATCAGGCCGGGAAATTCAGCGCGGCAGCGTGATGCGAAGTGGCCGGAGGCCCCGATGATCATCACGCGCGGAGCCTGATTGCGCGTGCTGGCGTCCCTCGCTGATCTTCCGCCGCAGCCGGCGGTTTCGGTGATCATCAATTGCGGGACGAAGTGGGTCACATCGCTCGCGCTGACGGCCGCGCGCGCATATACCGACTGGCCGATCCTGCTGATCGATTGCGAGTCGCGCGACGGCAGCCGCGAACATTTTGCACGGCTCTCGGAGCGGCATGGCATCGACTTCTACTGGCTCGACTGGCCGCTGCGCCGGCACGGCACCGCGCTGGACGCGCTCTTCCGCGGCATCCCTGCTCAGCGGGTGCTGCTGATCGACTCCGACCTCGAAATCCTCGACCGGCGCGTGGTCGCGGCGATGTCCGATGCGCTTCTGACGCACGAAGACGCGTACGGCGCCGGCTTCCTGCATCGCGCACAATGGATGGGCGCGGCGCATGGCTTGCCGGATGGCGTCGCGCGCTATGCGGAGCGGATGTGGATTCCGCTCGTGCTTCTGCGCACCGCGCCGGTACGCCAGGCGTTGGCGGAGGGCGCGAGTTTCGCGCAGCAGCGGGAGTTTCTCGAATGGCCGGGGCGGCCCGCGTTATCGCGGTGGCTGGGCTATCGCCACTGGCTCCCGGGGCTGCGCCGTCTCGGACGCGGAAACCCGCGTGATCAAGGCGATCCGCCGCCGCGGATCGTCGAGTACGACACGGGCGCGCGGATGCACGCGTCACTCCAACGTACCGGCCACCGATTCGCCGCGCTCGATGAAGATCTCTGGGGCGATGTGCGCCACTACCACGGCGCCAGCCGTTCGCGGCTGACGACGGCGCTGCGGAAGGCCGCCCGCAGGCTCGCGTCGCACGGGCTTCGCACGAGGCGCGAGGAGCCGGAAGCAGCCGCCGACGCGCGCGCCCGTCTGCGAACGCGCTACGGCATCGAGTGACCCGGCGCGCGGCGCGGACGGGCCGATCTGCAACCGGTCAACGCTGCGGCCCCATCGACCCCATCGTGCCGTAACATATCGAAGCGTTACCCTTCGACGGAGACACTCATGAACGAAGAAACCTTCAACTTGAGCATCCGCAAGTTCCTGAAGATGGTCGGCATCAGCTCGCAGCGCGAGATCGAACGCGCCGTCGCGGCGGCCGTTGCCAGCGGCGCGGCCTCGGGCAACGAGACTTTTCCGGCGCGGGTGACGCTGCATGTCGCCGGCCTTGGCCTGCAGGTCGACTTCGACGGCGAGATAAAGCTCGAGTGACCGCGGTCGGAGGCGGTCACGCCTTGGCGGGACGAAGGAGGCGGCTCGCGCTCCCGAAAAGCCGCGCCAGCAGCGGCCAGAACAGCAGGAAGAAGGCCAGCGTGGTGATCGATCCCACGAGGCCGTTGGACCAGAACACGCGCATGTCTCCGCCCGCGCCGATCATCGACAGGCGAAACGCGTCCTCGGTGCGGTTGCCCAGCACCAGCGCGAGAGTGAAGGGCGCAAGCGGTACGCCGATCTTCTTGAACACGTAGCCGACGATACCGAAGAGCAGCATCAGCCAGACGTCGAACATCGCGTTCTGGATCGCATAGGCGCCGATGGCACAGGACACGATGATCATCGGCGCGACGGCGGCGAACGGGACGCGCAGGATGGCGGCGAAGATGGGAACAGTGGTGAGCACGATGACCAGTCCGACGACGTTGCCGAGATACATCGACGCGATGAGACCCCAGACGAAGTCCTTGTGCTCGACGAACAACAGCGGCCCCGGATTGAGTCCCCAGATCATCAAGCCGCCGAGCAGGATCGCCGCCGTCCCGGAGCCGGGGATTCCCAGCGCCAGCATCGGCAGCAGCGCGGACGTGCCGGACGCGTGCGCCGCCGTCTCGGGCGCAAAGACGCCCTCGATGCGACCCTTGCCGAACGTCTCCGGATCCTTCGAGAAACGCTTGGCCAGGTTGTAGCCCATGAACGACGCGGCGATCGCGCCGCCCGGCGTAATGCCGAGCCAGCAGCCGATCGCGGACGAACGCAACAACGTCACCCAGTAGCGCGGCATCTCCTTCCACACTTTCAGGACCACGCGCAGGCTGATCTTCGCCGAATGCCCGCGCAGCGCGAGCCGCTCCTCCATCGTCAGCAAAATCTCGCTGATCCCGAAGAGCCCGATGACGGCGACCAGGAAATTGATGCCGCGCAACAGCGGGTCCCACCCGAACGTCATGCGCAACTGGCCTGAGACGGTGTCCATGCCGATCGCGGCCAGCAACAGGCCTAGCGTCATCGAAATGATGGTCTTGGGCTTCTCCTCGCGTCCCAGCCCCACGAACGAGCAGAAGGTCAGCAGATACACGGCGAAGAACTCCGGTGGCCCGAAGCGCAGCGCGAAGCTCGCGATTCCTGGTGCCAGGAAAGTGATCAGCAGCACCGCGACCAGCGAACCGATGAACGACGACGTGAACGCCGCGGTGAGCGCTTCCGCCGCCTTGCCCTGCTGCGCCATCGGATAGCCGTCGAACGTCGTCGCCACCGACCAGGCTTCGCCGGGAATGTTGAACAGGATGGATGTGATCGCGCCGCCGAAGAGTGCGCCCCAGTAGATGCACGACAGCATTACGATCGCCGACGTGGGGTCCATCGTGAACGTGAGCGGCAGCAGGATCGCGACGCCGTTCGGCCCGCCCAGGCCCGGCAGCACGCCGACGAAAATGCCGAGCACGAGGCCCACCAGCATCAGGAGCAGGATCTTCCACGTCATCAGGACGGCGAAGCCGTGGAGCAGCAGGTATACGGCTTCCATCCGGACTTCCGCTAACGACCGAAGAGCGCTTCGATCGGCCCCTTCGGCATGATGACGTCGAAAGCCATGTCGAACGTCGCGAACATCGCGAACGCGAACAGGAAGCTCGTGAGCAGGCACTTCCACCACGCGATCCGGCCGATGAAGCGCATGAAGCCTGCCACCAGCAGGAAGCTCGCGACGTAGAGCCCCAGGAACTGCATCGCGAGGCAAAAGAGGAACGTCGGAACGAAGACCTGCGTCACGCGCCGCAGCTGGTCGCGCGTGACGAAAGTCCGCGCGAAATCGGCGCGCCGCGCGAACACGATGGCGAGTCCCCACAGCGACGCGCCGGCCAGGATCACGCACAGATAGAACGGCAGGTAGCCCGACTGCGGGCCGTCCTTCGCCCACCCCATGCCGCTGCGCCAGTTGTCGTAGCCCAGCACCAGCGCCAGCAGAAGCAGCAGCACGTACACGGCGATTTCCACCGTGCGCGTGGTTGTCACCGCCGGCGAATCGCTCGAGGGCGCGTCGGGATCGTCTACGACGATCTCGGAATCGGGTTCCTGCATCCGAGTCAGTGCCCGCCCGGCCGCCCGAAGGGCACTGTGCGCCCCCGCGTTTGGGGGCAGCGAACGTAGTGAGCGTGGGGGTCGTTCATTTAGGGCGCAACGAAGCCGGCCTCGGTCATCAGGCCCTTGTTCAGCGTGTCGTCTTCCTCGAGGAACGTCAGCATGTCCTTGCCGGTGAGGAAGACTGGCTTCAATGCCTGTTTCTCCATGTATTCCTTGTACTCCGGCGTCTGCGCGACCTTCTTGAACAGGTCGACGTAGAAGGCGACCTGGTCGGGCGTCACCTTGCCGGGAAGGAACATCGCGCGAAGCATCAGATACTGGACGTCCAGGCCCTCCTCCTTGCAGGTGGGAATATCATTCCACGACAGGGTGTCGGTGACCTTGGCCTTGTAGGGGATGCGCTCCTTGTCGAACACGCACAGCGCGCGCACCTGGCCCGCCCGCCAGACTTCGAGGTTCTCGGAAGGATTGTTCACATTGGACGCCGTGTGATTGCCGACGAGCTGTGTGGCAGCCTCGCCGCCCGACTTGTACGGCAGGTACGCGAACTTGGCGCCGGTCCTCTTTTCGATGAACGCCGTGACGACCTGGTCCTCGCGCTTGCTTCCGGTGCCGCCCATCTTGAACGGCGGGTCGGCGGCCTTCGCGGCAGCGATGAATTCCTTCACATTCTTGTACGGCAGCGTCGTGTTGTCCCACAGCACGAACTCGTCCATCGCGATCACGGAGACGGGCGTCAGATCGCGCCAGTTGAATGGAATCTTGGCGGCGAGCGGCAGCATGTAGATCAGCGAATAGGCGATGAGCACCTTGTTGGGGTCGCCGTCGCTCGATTTCATGTACATGAGCGCCTCGGCGCCCGACGCGCCGCCCTTGAGCGACACGACCATTGGCTGACTCATCAGCTTGTTCTTCTGGATCGCCGCCTGCATCATCCGCGCCATCTGGTCGGAGGCGCCGCCCGCACCGGCGGCGACGACAATCTCGACGGGCTTCGTGGGCTCCCACGCGATGACCGGCGCGCTCGCCAGCATGACGGCCAGGGCGGCGCTCGTTGTCTTGACGAACTTGCTCATTGCTTCCTCCTCCATCGACGTTTGACGTGCCGGCGGCTCATGCGGCGCGCCGTTGCGCCGCTGTGCTCGTCTGCTTGCCCGTTTGCTGCAGGTAGGCGAGCGCTTCCGCGACGCCATTCTTCTTGAACGGAACCTCGCGCACAGCGAGCCCCATCTCGACACCGCACAGCGTACCGCACAGCATGAGATCGTTGAAGAACCCGAGATGACCGATGCGGAAGACGCGTCCGGCGAGGCGGCCCAAGCCGGTCCCGAGCGACATGTCGTAGCGCGCCAGCACCTCACGGCGCAGCGCGTCCGCGTCGTGGCCCTCGGGCATCGTCACGGCCGTCAACGAGCCGCTGTACTCGTCGGGATTGCGGCACAGGATTTCGAGGCCCCACGCGCGGACGGCGCGACGCGTGGCTTCGGCGTGGCGCTGGTGCCGCGCGAACACGGCGGGCAGCGTCTCTTCGCGCAGCATCGCAATGGCCTCGTGCAGGCCGTACAAAAGATTGGTCGCCGGCGTCGACGGAAAGTAGCCCTGCTTGTTCATCGCGATCGTCTCGTCCCAGCGCCAGTAGGCGCGCGGCAGCTTCGCGCCCTTGCTCGCCGCCAGCGCCTTGTCGCTCACCGCGTTGAACGAGAGCCCCGGCGGGAGCATCAGCCCCTTTTGCGAACCTGCGACGGTGACGTCGACACCCCACTCGTCGTGCCGATAGTCGATCGAGGCGAGCGACGAAATCGTGTCGACCATGAAGAGCGCCGGATGCGGGGTGCGATCGATGGCCTGGCGGATGGCCGCGATCCGGCTGGTCACGCCGGTCGACGTTTCGTTGTGGACGACCATGACGGCCTTGATGTCGCGGGCGCGATCGTCGGCGAGCTTCGTTTCCACCGCCGCAGGATCGACGCCGCTTCGCCAATCGCCGGGCACAAAATCGACGACGAGACCCAGCTTCTCCGCCATCGCGCGCCATAGCGTCGCGAAATGGCCGGTTTCGAACATCAGCACGCGGTCGCCGGGCGAGAGCGTATTGACCAGGGCCGCCTCCCACGCGCCCGTGCCGGACGCCGGATAGATGATCACCGGGTGCGTGGTCTGGAAGATGTCCTTCAGCCCCTCGAGGATTTCCAGCGTCAGCCGGCCGAACTCCGGGCCGCGGTGGTCGATCGTCGGCTGGTCGATCGCCCGCAGCACGCGATCCGGCACGTTCGTCGGGCCCGGGATCTGCAGGAAGTGGCGGCCGGAAGGATGGGTGTCCAACGTGAACATGGGTAACCTCGATCGTCCACGCGCAGGGAAAAGCTTGCCTCGCACGCGGCGGGTCTACAAAATAGCATGGTACCCGCGGCGGCTGAGTGCAGTCACGCGGCGCAGTTTAGGGAAAGCCCTCGCCGCCTTCGCAACGTCGCAGCCCCCTTGAACGCACCCATCCCGCAGCCTGTGCTGATTCACCCGAGCGGCGGGCACGGCGACCTGGCCGCCCGGCTGCGGCGCGCCGTTCGCGGAGACGTCCTGTTCGACCGGGCGTCGCGCGGCCGGTACGCCACCGACGCGTCAATCTACCAGGTCGACCCCGTCGGCGTGCTGGTGCCCGCCACCGACGACGACGTCCAGGCGGCCGTTGCCGTCTGCCGCGAACTGCGCGTTCCGGTGCTGCCGCGAGGCGCCGGCAGCTCGCAATGCGGGCAGACCGTCGGCGCGGCGCTCGTGATCGACCACAGCAAGCACCTCAATCGCATCGTCTCGCTGGACGAAGCCGCGCTGACGGTCACCGTCGAGCCCGGCGTTGTGCTCGACCAGCTCAACGCGTGGCTCAAGCCTCGCGGACTGTGGTTTCCCGTCGACGTCAGCACGTCAGCGCAGGCCACGCTGGGCGGCATGGCCGGCAACAATTCCTGCGGCTCGCGCTCGATCGCCTACGGCAACATGGTGCACAACGTGCATGCGATCGACGCACTCCTGGCCGACGGTGCCTGCGTGCGCTTCGGTCCCGACGCGGAAATGGGCGCCGCCTCGCCAGCCTCGCGCCAACTCGCGGACAAGCTGCGCGCGATCGGCGCGCGCGAGCGCGACGAGATTGCCCTCAGGGTGCCGGCGGTGATGCGTCGCGTGGGTGGCTACAACATCGACGTCTTCCATCCGCAGAGCGAGCGCCCGTACACGGCCGACGGCAGCGTGAACTTCGCCCATCTGCTCGTCGGCAGCGAAGGCACGCTCGCGTGGACGCGCACGCTCACGCTGAACGTGTGCCCGCTGCCCGTTCACCGCACGCTCGGCATCGTCAATTTTCCGACGCTGCGCCGCGCGATGGAGTGCGCGCGAAACATGGTCGAGCTTGAGCCTTCGGCCGTCGAACTGGTCGACCGGACGATGATCGATCTCGCGCGCGGCAATCCCGCGTTCCGGCCCGTCATCGACGGCGCATTGATCGGACAGCCGGAGGCGATCCTGCTGGTCGAGTTCATCGGCGAAAACGCAACTGATTTGGCGCCCCGGTTGGAGGAACTCGTCGCGCTGATGGGCGATCTCGGGTTGCCCGGCGCCGTCGTGCGGATGACCGACCCCGGCGCGCAAAAGGCGCTGTGGGATGTCCGCAAGGCGGGCCTCAACATCATGATGAGCCTGCGCGGCGACGGCAAGCCGGTGTCCTTCATCGAGGATTGCGCGGTGCCGCTGGCACACCTGCCCGATTATGTCGACCGGTTGACGGAGTTGTTCCGCAAGCACGGCACCCGCGGCACGTGGTACGCGCACGCGTCGGTCGGCACGCTGCACGTGCGGCCGATCCTCGACATGCGCCGCGACGGCGCGGCCAAGATGCGCGCGATCGCCGAGGAAGCGAGCGCGATCGTCCGTGAGTACAAGGGGGCGTTTTCGGGCGAGCACGGCGACGGCCTCGTTCGCAGCGAATGGGTCGCGTGGCAGTTCGGTCCGCGTCTCACGCGCGCGCTCGAGGACATCAAGGATCTCTTCGACCCCGCCGGCCTCATGAACCCGGGCAAGATCGTGCGGCCTTCGCGCATGGACGACGCGTCGCTTTTCCGCTTTCCGCCCGGCTATTCCACGTTGCCGATCGCGCCGGCGCTCGACTGGTCGGCCTGGGATGTGCAGAACGACCCGGTGGCGGACAGCGTGTCGGCACCGGGCACCGGCGGCGATCCCGCGCACGGATTCGGGAAAGCCGTCGAGATGTGCAACAACAACGGACACTGTCGCAAGTTCGACGCGGGAACGATGTGCCCGAGTTACCGCGTGACCCGCGACGAGCAACACCTGACGCGGGGCCGCGCCAACACGCTGAGGCTTGCCCTCTCGGGCCAGCTCGGTCCCGACTTCGCCAGCGAACCGGTGCGCGCGGCGCTCGACCTGTGCGTGAGCTGCAAGGGCTGCCGCCGCGACTGCCCGACCGGCGTGGACATGGCAAAGATGAAGATCGAGTTCATGCATCACTGGCAGCGCGCGCACGGCCTTAACTTGCGCGAGCGGATGATCGCGCGGCTGCCACGCTGGGCGCCGCGCGCCGCCGGCATGCCGTGGCTCGCCAACCTGCGCGACGCGGTGCCGGGCGCGGCGACGCTCGGCGAGCGGTGGCTCGGAATCTCCGCGCGCCGCCCGCTGCCGCGCTGGCGCCGCGACACATTCTTGCGCGACACCGATGCGGCGGCCGCAAGCGAAGCCGACGTCGTCCTCTTCGTCGACACGTTCACCAACTATTTCGAGCCCGAGAATGCGCGCGCTGCCGTCGCGGTGCTGCGCGCCGCCGGGTATCGCGTGCATGCGGCACGTGCCGTCGCCGGCGACGGCGAACCGGCGCGGCCGCTGTGCTGTGGACGAACCTTTCTTGCGGCGGGCTTGGTCGACGAGGCGAAGCGCGAAGCGCGGCGCGTGGTCGCGGCGATGGCACCGCACGTCGCGCGCGGCGTGCCCGTCATCGGCCTCGAGCCGTCCTGTCTCTTGTCGTTGCGCGACGAATTTCTCGTCATGGGACTGGGAGACGCCGCACGGCGGCTGGCGGAAGGCTCTTTCCTCATCGAGGAGTTTTTGGCCCGCGAACATCGTGCTGGCCGCCTGCGGCTCCACTTGGCGGCGCTGCCGCAGACGCGCGCGCTGTTCCACGGCCATTGCCACCAGAAAGCGTTCGATGCCGCCGCGCCGGCACTTGCCGTGCTGCGGCTCATTCCCGGCCTTACGGTCGACGCCATCGAGTCGAGTTGCTGCGGCATGGCGGGCACTTTCGGCTACGAGGCGGCGCACTACGACATCTCGATGCGGATGGCCGAGCTGTCGCTGCTCCCTGCGGTGCGGGCGGCGTCCGCGGACACACTGATCGTTGCCGACGGCACGAGTTGCCGCCACCAGATCGCCGACGGAACGCGTGAATCGGGAAGGCGCGAGGCCCTGCACGTCGTACGCGTGCTGGAACGCGCGCTCGCGTCCCCGAAGTCCGTGGCCGCCGGATCGCGCTGAAATTGCGACCGTCCGCCACGGCCGGCACCAAGAGTTCGCTCAGGCGCTACGTTCCAGGCTTCGTGAAACGGGGCCTGCTGGCGGGCAAGTTCACGGCGACCAAGTATCTGTTCGGGTATCGCGTGCCGGCGACGCCGCACTTCGACGAGCCGGGCCTGATCCTGTTTCGGGACATCCTGTCGCGAACGACCCGCTATCTCGAATATGGCATGGGGGCGTCGACGGTGATGGCATGGCAGACGGCAGACGTGGTGGTCGCGGTGGAAAGCGACGCGCGTATGCTCGCGGCGGTGCGAAGCACCCTTGCGTCCTCGCGGCGCAATCCCAGACTGTCGCGATTCATCCATGCGGACATCGGATTCACCAAGGAGTGGGGCAAGCCCGTGTTCACCCGCCCCACGCGAAGACGACTCGCGCGATGGGAGCACTATGCGATGGCGCCGTGGGCGTTTCTCAAGCAGCACGCCATCGTTCCCGATACGATCCTGATCGATGGCCGGTTCCGCGTCGCGTGCGCACTTGCCTCGCTGCTCAATCTCGAGCAGGGAAGTCCATGTCTTCTGCTGGTCGACGATTACGGCGATCGTCCGCACTATCGCGTGCTGGAGAATTTCGCCGATCGGGTCGGGACGCAAGGCTGCATGGCGCTGTTCCGCAAGAAGGCGAATTTCGATGCCGACAGGTGCCTGCAAGCGCTGCGGGTCAGCAATCGTGATTGGAGATAGCGTGATCACGGCATGCCCGCGTCGGTCGATGCGCATGCGGAAAGTCCACGCGTGACGGACGACGCGTCCGTCCGGCTGGCACCAGACGGCGCATGGTGCTGGTTCCAGGATCCGCGCGCCGTGTACGTCGACCGCGAACATGAGTGCACCTATGCGGGTTGGGTCACCCGCGACGGCGCGCTGGAAGTCGGCGCGTACGACCACCGGACGGGCGCCGTGCGACGGATCGTGCTGAAACGCGACGGCGAGGCCGATGACCACAACAGTCCTTCGCTGCTGGTCCGCAACGATGGACGGCTGATGGTCTTCCATGCCCGCCACAACCGGACCGGGCTCCATTGCCGGACCACGGCGCGGCCTGAGGACATCACCGCGTGGGACGACGAAGTCACGGTGGCCGGCACGCCGCGGACAACCTATTGCCACCCCGTGCACTTGCGCGATGAAGGTCGCTACTACGCGTTTTGGCGCGGCGGGGATTGGAAGCCGGTATTTGCCTCGTCCACCGACGGGAAGTCATGGTCGGCGCCGCACATGCTGGTGCAGGAAAGGGGCCGCGAGGCCGTCGACGTCCGCCCCTACATCAAGATCGTCGCGGATGGAAAATCCACGATCCACTTCGCCGTCACCAACGGCCATCCGCGGGACGAGCCCACGAATTCCGTCCATTGCTTCCGGTATGAGCGCGGCGGATTCTGGAGAGCCGATGGAACCCGGATCGGAGCGGTCGGCGGACCGCCGGTATCGCTCCGCGACTGCGACGTGGTCTACGACGGGAAGGCCACGGGCGTGCGCGCTTGGGTTTGGGACATCGCTCTGGACGCGAAGGGGCGCCCGTCGATCGCGTACACGCGCCTGCCCGCGCCGGCCGACCACCGCTACTGCTGTGCGCGCTGGGACGGCAGGGTATGGGTCGACCACGAAGTCACGCCGGGAGGGCGGTGGTTTCCGCAAACGCCCTGGTTCCGGCGCGAGCGCGAGCCTCACTATTCGGGCGGAATGGCGTTTGCGCAGGCGAATCCGTCCATTCTCTACGTCTCGCGGCGGATCGGCCGCGCGTTCGAGATCGAGAAGTGGGCGGCGAACGCCGATTCGTCGACATGGACGCCGACGCCGATCACGCGCAATTCCGTCCACGACAACGTGCGGCCGGTGACGCCACGCGGATATGCGGGGAACGCCGACCTGGTTCTCTGGATGCGGGGCCGGTATGTGCACTATACGAACTTCCGGACCGAGATCCGGATGGCGCCGGATTTTGCCGCGAAGCGGCGCGCGAATGCCGACCCGGCGCGCTAGAGGCAGACGAACTCGACCGACTCCGCCGTGTCGTCGCCGTACGCGTGGCCGAAACAGATGCGGCCGCTTCCGCGCAGGATCAACTCTTCCCGCCGCAGCATGATCTCCGGCTCGTCGTTTACCGTGCAATACGTCCCGTTCGAGCTCACGTCGACGAGCACGAACTTGTCGCGCCGGCGCTCGATGCGCGCGTGCAGCCGCGAGGCCTTGCGGTCCATGACGACGATGTCGTTTTGCGCGTCGCGGCCCAGCGTGATCGGCGCGGAATTCTGGTCGAGGTCGAGCTCGCGCGCCCCGTGCGTGAGCTTGAGGCCCACCGGCCGGATTGCCGGGCGCGTCGACAGCGCCGTCAGCTCCTCCTCGGACTCCTGCCAGATGAGCTCGAACGTCCGGATGTCGCTCTGCTTGCCGCGCACCGTGTGCGAATCGTGGTCGCGCGTGCGGGCGCGCAACGCCGGCGAAAGAATGTCGACCGTCTCCCCCGACACGAGCGTCTGCCCGGCCTTCGCCAGCGACGACAGGCGCGCGGCGACGTTGACCGAATCGCCGAAGACGTCGGCGTTGTCGTCGATGATCGGGCCGAAGTGGAAGCCGGCGTGGATGGCCAGCGGCGCGCCCTTGCTCGTGCGCTGCGACGAAATCTGCACCTGCATGGCGATCGCCGCGTACGCGGCATTGGCGGGCAGTGGGAACACCGCCATCGACTCGTCGCCGATCGTCTTGACGATGCGGCCGCCGTGCTCCTCGCACACCGTCTTCATGATCTCGAGGCAGCGGCCGATGGTCTGCAGCGCCTCTGCATCCCCCAGCGTCTCGTAGAGCTTGGTGCTGCCTGCGACGTCGGCAAAGAGTATGGCAAGTTTGCGGGGAGCGGATTCCATGCCGGCGCGTGACGCGAAATAACAAAGTATAGTACAAGAGCATAGCCCGGGCTTGCCGGGCGCGCGGGGCCGCAGTAATGTTCGGCGCTCGCGCACGTATTTGGGGCGCAAGAAGCCGCATCGAGGAGTTCGGTTCGATGGAAAAACTAGGGCGGTACGAGGTCCGCGAAATCGTCGGTGAAGGCGCGATGGCGCGCGTCTACAAGGCCTACGACCCGGAGATCGACCGCACGCTCGCGGTCAAGCTCCTGAAGTCGCAGTTGGCCGAGGACGACCAGTACCGGCTGCGCTTCCTGCGCGAGGCCCGGGCGGCCGGTGTTCTGTCGCATCCCAACATCGTCACGATCTTCGATGTCGGCGTCGACGGCGAGAAGCCCTACATCGCGATGGAGCTGATCGACGGGATGACGCTGGGCGACGTGCTGCGCACCGACCGGCAGCTGTCGGTGAAGGAAATCGTCGAGATCGGCATCCAGCTGTCGCGCGCGCTCGACTATGCGCACAGCAAGGGCATCATCCACCGCGACATCAAGCCCGGCAACATCATGCTGGTCGAACGAGACCAGCACGGTGAAGGTCGCGGACTTCGGCATCTGCCGCATCGACGATCCCGAGGGCACCGAACAGGCCGGCCAGACGCAGCTGGGCGACGTGCTGGGCACGCCCAACTACATGTCGCCCGAACAGGTGCTGGGACAGAAGGTCGATTCGCGCTCCGATCTCTTCTCGGTCGGCGTCGTCCTGTACAAGCTGCTGACCAACTCGCTGCCCTTCGAAGGCGATTCGGTGATCAGCGTCGCCTACAAGATCGCCAAGAGCGAAGCGCCGCCCGTGCAGACGCTGCGGCCCGACATTCCGCTCACCCTGCGCCGCGTCGTCGAGCGCTCGCTCAAGAAGCAGCCGGAAAAGCGCTTCCAGACGGGCGAGGAGTTCGCGCAGGCGCTGATCGGCGTCGCGCGCGAGCTGAACGAGGAGGAGACCAAGAAGGGCACCGGCCGCATCCCGCTGGGCATCCGCTGGGCGCTGATGATGGTGGCGCTGGTCGCGGTGACGATGACGGTGACCGCCACCATCCTCTACCAGCGCCAGTACCAGGCGATGATGGACCAGGTGCAGGATTACGGCGGGTCGCTCGCCAAGTTCATCGCGACGCAGAGCGCGGTGCCGCTGCTGGACGAGGACTGGACGGCGCTCGACGTGTTCATCCAGGAAACGCTCGGCCGCCAGGACTTCAACTACATCACGATCGTCGACTACCAGGGCATCGTCCGCGGCAGCAACCAGGCCGAGCGCGTCAACCAGAAGTACGCGCCGCCGGACGGCAAGCCGCTGTCGGCAGCCAATGCCGAAGTCAAGGTGACGAGCCAACGGCTGGCCGACGGGCGCGACGTGCTCGACTTCGGGACGCCGGTGCTCTTCCAGAGCAAGGAGATCGGACAGGTCCACCTGGGCATCTACGAGGCGCCGCTGTCCCGGGTCGCCAATTTCATGCTCGGCATGCTCGCGATATTGACGCTCGTCACCATCGCGGCGGTCGGCGGCGGCACCTACCTGCTCGCGCGCGGCCTCGCGGGACCGATACGCGTCTTGCGCAACTCGCTGGACGAACTCGCGAACGGCCGCTACGACTATCGGATTGCCGACAAGCGGACGGACGAACTGGGCGAGCTGTATGCCGATTTCGACCGCACCGCGGCGGCGCTCGAAGCGCGCCACGATCCGCCGCAGACCGGCGATGTCCCCGCCATGGCGCCTCCCGCGGCGCAGTCGGCAACGCCGGCCGACGCCTCCGCACCGAAGCAGGGCTAGCGCATGCGCGGGGTTGCGCTCGGGGCAGCGATCGTCGCGGCCATCGTCTTGATGGGTTGCGCGGAGGCGCCGCAGCGTCCGGCGCCTCCGCCCGAAGCCACCGCGCCGGGGCCCGAAACGGGTGTTGTGCTCGCGCGCGACGACAGCTTTGCCGTCGTCGTCGCCGGCACGGGCGAGGACATGGGCGCGCTGGCGCAGCGCTATCTTGGCGATCGCGGCAAGCGCTGGTGGATCGCCGAGTTCAACAACATCGACGAGGTCAAGCCGGGTCAGACGGTCGTCATACCCTTGAAGGCGACCAATCCGTCGGGTGTTTATGCCAACGGATTCGTGACGGTACCGATCCTCTGCTACCACCGCTTCGGATCGCGTTCCAGCCAGCTCGTGGTCACGCCGGCGGCGTTCGAGGCGCAGATGGACTACCTCGCGCGAAACGGCTACCACGTGCTTCCGCTGTCGCGCGTCATGGCGTTCCTCGAGCGCGGCGAGCCCATCCCGCGCAAATCGGTGGTGCTGACGATCGACGACGGTTATCGCTCGACCTACGACATCGCGTTTCCGATCCTGCGCAAACACGGCTTTCCGGCAACGGTCTTCCTTTACAGCGATTTCGTCGGCGCGCCGGACGCAATGACCTGGCCGCAGATGAAGGAGATGGAAGCGTCGGGGCTGGTCAACATCCAGCCGCATTCGAAGACGCATGCCAACCTGACGCTTGCGGCTGGCCGGCGAGACGGACGCCAAATATCGCGACCGGGTGCGCAGCGAAGTCGACGCGCCCATTCGCGCGATCCAGGAGCGCCTCGCCGTTCCCAGCATGACCTACGCGTTTCCGTACGGCGACGTCAACGAAACGGTCGTCGACCTGCTGAAGCGCCAGGGCGTGCGCATGGGCGTCACGGTGACGCCCGGCGGAAACGGCTTCTTCGCCTATCCGTTCATGCTGCGGCGGAGCATGGTTTTCGGCGGCGACAGCCTCGACGCGTTCAAGTCGAAGCTCACGACGTTCACGCAGGCGGCGTCCCGTTGAGTCTGGCAACACGGTTGCGTGACGCATTGGCGCTGGCGGGCGTCGTCGTGCTCGCCGCGTGCGCGAGCGCGCCCGTCGACACCAATGCGCCGCTCGACATGGCGCCCGCGCGCCCTTCCGCCGACCCGCGTGCGCAGGCGATCGCCCGGCATCTGCAGCTTGCGCATCAGGCCAGGGCCGCGGGCGACCTGGCCGCCGCCGCCAATCACCTGCACGTTGTCGTCCTCCTGGCGCCCGACGAGCCCAAATACCGCGGCGAACTGGACGCGGTGAACGCGGCGATCCGCCAGGGCGTGCGCGAGCAGGTGCAGGCCGGCAACGCGGCGCTGAAAGGCGGCGACACCGAACGCGCGACGCAGGCGATGCTGCGCGCACTGGCGCTCGAGCCGGACAATGACGACGCGGCGAAGGCGTTGCGCGAAGTCGATCGCCAGCGCATCTCCCGCATCCAGGGGGATCGCGCGCAGAAATTGCGTCCCGTGGACATCGCCGGCGTGAAAGCCGGGGCGTCCGAGGCCAGCGCGCAATACGACCTCGAGCAGCCGCTGGAAATGCTTCGCGCCGGCGACGTGAACGGCGGACTGCGCGAACTCAAGGCCTACGTCGACGCGAACCCGGGCAACCGCGCCGCCCGCCAGAAGATCGGCAACGCGGTGGCTGAACGGGCACACGACCTGCAGAGCAAGGGATCGCGCGAAGCGGCGTACATGCTCTACGAGCAGGCCGTTGCGCTGCGCGGCGAATCCACGCCCGACTGGACCGCGCAGATGCAGGTCCTGCGCAAGGCGCTCTCGGAAGAGTATTACAGCAACGGCGAGCGCGCGTACCGGACGGACGTCGCGCTGGCGATCAAGCAGTGGGAGACGAGCCTCAAATACGATCCGCAGAATCTCAAGGCATCGACGCGGCTGCGCGATGCCCGCGCGGCGCAGGAGAAGCTGCAGCGCATCGCGCCGGCACCCGCCAAGTGACAATCGCTATTTCGGCGGCGTAGCCGGAGCGGCTGCGGGCGCGGCCCCGCCGAACTTGTCGGCCATCTTCTTCTTGAGCTCGACGCAGCGCTCACGCTCTAGCTTGGCCTTCTGGTTGTTGGGATCGATCTCGAGGACGCGATCCCACTTGGTGATGGCCAGGTCGAGATTCTGCCGCTGGAACGCCTGCGTGCCCTCGCGATCCAGTTTTCGCAAGAGAGCGGTTCGGGTCGCGTCGCGGCGGCGGACCGCCTCGGCGTTCACCGGTGTCTTCCTCGCCGCCTCGATGTAGGCCGCGTACGCGCCTTCGAGGTCACCCTTCGCTTCGAGATCCTTGCCCTTCTGCAGCAGGTCGGCCACGTCGTCGCGCGGCTTGGCCTCGGGCGCGGCCGGCGCGGCGACGTCGGAGGTCGGCGCGGGCGGCGTCGCGACGGGCGGCGGAGTAGCGGGCTGGCGTCCCGGGATCTTGATCACCTGCCCGACGGCAAGCTTGTTCGGACTTGCCATGTCGTTGTACTTGGCGAGGATGTAGAAGCGGAAACGATCGCCCATGTACTGCTGCGCGAGCTTGGACAGCGAATCGTCCTTTTGCACCGTGTAGCGGAAGAACACCGGCCCCAGTTCCTTTTGCGCGTCGGCCTTGATCTGGTCCAGGAGTTTCTTCGCGAGATCGTTGGTTGGATCGACCGCGATGGCCTTGTCGAGCGTTTGCCGTGCTGTCGCCTCGTCACCGTTCTGCAACTGATCAACCGCGTCGAGCGCCAGCCGTTGTGCTTGGGCCTTCGCCTGCGCCGGCGTCAGTTCCGGGACCGGCGGCGGTGGCGGTGGCGCGGGCGCTGTGGCCGCCGGCTTGGCAACCGTACCGGCCGGCGTCCCCGAATCGGCCGCGGGAGGAGGCGTGGCGCATCCGACCACCATGGCCGCTGCCGCTAAGGCGACCGCGGTACTGCGGATCGCTGACTCGATCGACCTCGTTTTCATCGCGTTCCCGTGCGTTCTTGCGGACCCGAGCCGTCCGGATCGACCCCGCATTTTGCGCCCAATGCGCGTTCCCTGCCAATACGACCGGCGGTGCGGGACGTACGCCCCGCACCGCCCCTACAACTATCCGCCGTCGACCCGTTGAACGCCGGCGGTTTTCGCTATCTTTTTTGCGCAGGCGACGCGGGAGTATCCTGTCGACAGTGTCTCCAACGGGATCGTGAGAATGCAAAACGGAAGGTTTGCCCACGTCTTCGCCAAGTTGTTCTTACTGGCCTCCGCCGCGTCGCTCGCCAGCCACACGGCGCTTGCGCAGACCGCGCCCGCGGTCGAGTACTACTACGCGGCGTGGGACTACTACTTCACGACCGCCTTCCCCGACGAGATCGCCGTGCTCGACGGCGGCGCCTTCGGCGGCGTCTGGAAGCGCACCGGCGAATCCTTCAACGTCTGGCCCACGGCCTCCGCCACCGTCGTCCCCCACCTGCCGCTTCTTCAGCACCAGCTTCGCCCCCAAGAGCTCGCACTTCTACACGCCGTTCGCCGCCGAGTGCGACACCGTCAAGGCCAATCCCGACTGGCAGTTCGAGTCCATCGCCTTCTATATCCAGCAGGCCGCTGCCGACGGCACCTGCGGCGCCGGGACCGTCCCGCTGTACCGCCTGTACAACAACGGCATGGGCGGCGCGCCCAACCATCGCTACACGACCAGCCTCACGGTGTTCAACACGATGGCCGCCGCCGGGTGGGTGTTCGAGGGCAATGGCAATACCAAGGTGTTCGCGTGCGTTCCGCCAGGACCCGGCGCAAAGGCCGCGGAAGGATTGTGGCGCGGCACCGCGCCCAACAACCGGACGTTCTTCGCGATCGTGCTCAACGACGGAACCTACTACATCGGCTATTCCCTTCCCGGCGCCGCATCATTTTCCGGCGTGGTGCGTGGCTCGGGCAGCGCGGCCGACGGCGTCTTCACATCCAGTGACGCGCGGGACTTCTCGTTCCGCGAGGGCGGCTTCGGTTTCACATACGGTCCGGTCACCGGCACGTACGTTCCGCGCAGCTCGCTGCAATTGACGAGTGGCACGTTCGACGGTATCGGTAACCTACGACGCGACTTACGAGAAGCCGGCAAGCCTTTCCGCGCTATCCGGCAAGCTACAAGGGCTAGTCCGGACACCTGGACGATGTGGTCTTTCGGATGACGGCATCCATCGATTCGAACGGGGTCATCTCGGCGGGCAGCCCGGGCGGTTGCCAATTCTCGGGCACGGCGACGCCGCGCGCGTCGGTGAATGTGTTCGACCTCACCATCCGGCAAGTTCTGGCCTTTGCCTTGGCGGGCCCGGCGTGAGGCAAAACGGAATTCTCTATTACGACGAAGCCGCAAGGCAGTTTTATGCCTTCGTCCCATTCAACTCGGGCGGGCCGGACATGCAGTTCCTGATCGGAGCGAAATAAGCGAGCTCAGTCGCCGCAACCTTCAGCAAGCAGCTTCCCCGTGTTCTCGCCCCGGAACAGCATCAGCAGCGTTTGCGGGAAACTTGTCGAAGCCCGTGACGATGTCCTCGCGCGACTTGAGCTTGCCGGTCGGCCATCCATCCTCCCAGCGCGCGCGCCGCCTCGGCGTAGCGGTCCGCGTAATCGAAGATGATCATTCCGGTCATGCTGGCGCGGTTCACCAGCAGCGACCGGTAATTCGCCGGCCCCTTGACGCCGGTCGTGCTGTTGTATTGCGAAATGGCGCCGCAAAAGACGACACGCGCGTGCAGCGCGAGACGCGCGAGCGCCGTATCGAGGATGTCGCCGCCGACGTTGTCGAAGAAGACGTCGATTCCCTTCGGGCAGTGGCGTCCCAGCGCCGCGTGGACGTCCTCCGCCTTGTAGTCGATCGCGGCGTCGAAGCCGAGCTCGTCGACCAGGTACGCACATTTGGCGCTGCCGCCGGCGATGCCGACGACACGGCACCCCATTATCTTTCCGATCTGCCCGGCGACCATGCCAACGGCGCCGGCGGCGCCCGAGACGACGACCGTCTCGCCGGCCTTCGGCTTGCCGATGTCGAGCATGCCGAAATAGGCTGTCATGCCCGTCATTCCCAGCGCGCTCATGTAGACGCGAAGCGGCACTCGCGCCGTATCGACGACGTACAAGCCCTTGCCGTCGGACATCGCATACTCCTGCACGCCGAGCATGCCAATCACGTGATCGCCGACGGCGAGCTTGGGGTTCTTCGACGCGATGACGCGCCCCGCCGTCCCCGCGCGCATGACGTCGCCCAGCCCCACCGGCGCGATGTAGGACTTGGCGTCGGTCATCCACCCGCGCATCGCGGGATCGAGGGAAATGTAGAGAATTCTGACCAGCACTTCGCCGTCCGCCGGATCGCGCACCGGCTCCTCCGTGCGTTTCCAGTCGCTATCCTTCGGCAGGCCGACCGGCCGGGCCGCGAGCCGAAATTGGTGGTTGATGGCCGCCATGGCGTCTACCTTGTCAAATTTGCATGCGGAAACGCAGGCATGGGGGGCAGTTTACTATCCGCGGCGGTTCTGGACGCGTTCGCCGAGTAGCGATACGCTCCGCACATCCTCGCCCCCGATTGGAGGACGCTTCGATGACAATCTCCCGCATGGGAATCGTCCCTGGAACCGATGGCCTTCCCGTTATCAGCAAGGTCGTGGTTCGCGGCGACACTGTCTACGTTTGCGGGGTGACGCCGGATCCGGTTGGTGACGTCAAGGTCCAGACGCGCCAAGTCCTCGAGCGCATCGACCGGCTGCTGCAGTCGGCGGGCACCGATAAATCCATGTTGCTGACGGCGCAGGTCTGGCTTTCCGACATGAACCTGTTCGCCGATCACAACGCCGCCTGGAACGAGTGGGTGGACGCCGCCAATCCGCCCGTCCGGGCATGCGTCGGCGCGCCACTTTGGCGACCCAACATGCTCGTCGAAATCATGGTCACGGCCGCGAAATGAGGCCCTTGCGCAGGAGGTGTCGATGAAAAGGCATGCCGGCATCGCGGTACTGGCATTGGCGTCGCTCGTCGCCGCGACGGCGATGGCGCAGGTCGCCGTCGTCCCGCAGGCGAATCACGACGCGATGCTCGCGAGCCCGGATGCACGTCTTGCGTCCAACAAGCGCTTCGTCTACGACTTCTGGCGCGAGGTCTTCGAAGCGGGGCACATGGAGCTTGCTCCCAAGTACATGGCCGAGGGCTACATCCAGCACAATCCGAACGTGCCGACCGGACGAGCCGCGTTCGTCGATTTCTTCTCCAAGAACATTCCGCCGCAGCCGATCGAGCCGCGGGTCAAGGCGCCGCTGGTGGCCATTCTCGCCGACGGAGATTTGGTCGTCCTGGTCTTCAGGCGAGAACTCGACGACCCGAAGGATCCCGCGAAGAAATACACGACGACGTGGTTCGACATGTTCAGGATCGAAAACGGCAAGATCGCCGAGCACTGGGATCCGGCGGTAAAGCGGCCCTGAGGGAGGCGCGCCAGGGCCGCGACCGAAGTGGCGCGCTTACGCCGGCGCGCACATGACGACGCGGTTCGGCCCATCGCCTTCGGCCACCCAGCCCTTCGCCACCATCGAGTCGCGTACCGCCTTGTCCGTCATGTAGCGATGATTGGCGTCGGCCCGGTTGCTGAACACGCGATAGACCTCGATGGTGCCGCCCGGGCACACTCCCGCCGCCGGCAGGAACATCTGCATGAATTTCGGGTCCTCGAGCGTGAACGTCGGGAACTTTTGCGCCGTCTCGTCGCATTCCGTCTGGCCCCGTCCGAAGAAATGCGAGTCGCCTTGCGCCGGCGGAATGTAGAAGCGGCAGACCTGCGATGTTCCGGCCGCTGCGGACGTGAAGGTCTTGAACGTCTTGCCGGTGCGCGCCCAGCCGACATGCACGCCCGTGTCGAGGTCGCTGATCTCCTGCGGGACCCAGGTGATGAAGTAATGATCAAGGCCAGCGTTGTAGAACTCCACGACCACGACCGGCACCGGCGCGATGTCCGGACCGATGAACTGGCCGAACGCGATAGGCGACGTCCCGACCGTCACGGTCGCGACGATGGCATTGTTGGCGGCGTCGATGACCGTGACCTGGTTGGCTGCGGCATCCGCCACGTAGACCCGGCTTCCATCGCGCGTCATCGAAATGCCGGTCGGCTGACCGACGACGGAGATCGAGCCCACTAGCGCATTGGACGTGGCGTCGATCACGCTGACCGTGTCGAGTCCCATGGCAACGTAGACGCGCGTCCCCGCGGGATTGACGACCACGCCCTGGGGAAAGAGCCCCACCGGAATCGTCGCCACCACGGTATTCGACGCCGCATCGATCACCGTCACCGCGCCCGCGATGAAGTCCGAAACATAGACGCGCGACCCTGCGGGGTTGACAGCGACGCCGAACGGACCGAATCCGGTGGGCGCCGTTGTGATCACGGCACGCGTCGATGTGTCGATAACGGAGACGGTGTCTGAATCGTAATTGGCCACGTACGCGCGCGTCCCCGCCGGATTGAAGGCGATGCCGATCGGTGTCGTTCCCACGGGTATGGTCGCCACGACGGTCAGGCTCGACGCATCGATGACGGACACGCTCTTGACGTCGGCATTGGCAACATAGACTTGCGAGCCCGCCGGATTCACGGCGATCCCGGCCGGATCCATGCCCACCGGCACCGTCGCGACGACGGCGTTGGTGGACGTGTCGATGACCGAAACGTTGTTGGAAACGGAGTTGGCAACGTAGACGCGCGTGCCCGCGGTGTTGACGGCAACGCCTCCGGGGCTGTCGCCGACCGGCACGATAGCGATGACGGCGTTGGCCGACGTATCGATGATGGAGACGTTGTTCGAGTCCGAATTGGGGATATACGCGAACGACACCGCGTTGGCGTAGCCCGCGAGTGCCAACCCGGCGCAGGCGAGGCAAAGCTGAAGACTCTTCATGGCTCCCATTCCATCTTTCCCCCTATGCGCATGATAGATGAGAAATGCAAATCCCGCGCACTCGGGATTTTGCGGGAGCCGGCGGCCCGCAGGCATCAAATTTGCGATGCCTTTGCTACTGTCCAACTCCGAACGCCTCCTTTGTCCCCATCTCCAGTCCTCGATTACCTCGAATCGCTGCGTTGCCGCTTGCAGGATCTTTCCGACGGCAATGTCGCCGACTACATTCCCGAACTCCGCCGCGCCGATGCCCGGTGGTTCGGCATCTGCATAGCCACGCGCGACGGATTCGTCTATGAAGTCGGCGACTCAGGCCAGCCGTTCACGATGCAGTCCATTTCCAAGCCGCTGACGTACGGGCTCGCCCTGGAAGAGAACGGTGAGGATGCGGTGCTCGCGAAAATAGGCGTCGAGCCGTCCGGCGACGCCTTCAATGCGATCAGTTTGAGGCCCCAAACTGGTGCTCCGCTGAATCCGCTGATCAATGCTGGTGCGATCACAGCATGCGGACTGATCCCCGGCGGCACGGTCGAATGCAAGACCACACGCATCCTGGACGCATTCTCCCGCTACACAGGGCGCGCGCTCGACATCGACGAAAGCGTCTATGCATCGGAAAGCGCGACCGGGCATCGCAATCGCGCGATCGCCTGGATGCTGCGCAATTTCTCCATCCTCACCGACGAGCCGACACCGACGCTCGAGACCTACTTCCGGCAATGTTCGATCCGCGTCACCTGCCGTGACGTCGCGATGATCGGCGCCACGCTCGCCAACGGCGGCGTGAATCCCGTCACCGGCATCCGCGCGCTCGCCGAAGAGTACGTGGACAACGTGCTCGCCGTGATGGCGACCTGCGGGATGTACGACTTCTCGGGCGAATGGCTCTATCAGACCGGGCTGCCGGCGAAGAGCGGCGTCGGCGGCGGCATCCTCGCGGTCGAACCCGGTCGCCTCGGCATCGGCGTTTTTTCCCCCGGCCTCGATGCCCAAGGCAACAGCGTTCGCGGCATCGCCGCCTGCCGGGAACTGGCGGCGGATCTCGGATTACATGTATTCGGGCCCGCGCAACGCGCGGTGCCGGCGGTACGCCTCGCGACGACGCGTCGCAACGTTGCCTCGAAGCGGCGTCGCACGACGCTCGCCTCCGAACATCTGCGACACGTGGGAAACCGCCTTCGCCTGTATCACCTCCAGGGTGCGCTCGCGTTCGCTTCGGTGGAACCGGTCGTGCGTGAACTCATGGCTCGCGCGGCGGACGCCGAGTACTTCATCGTGAACATGGGGATGGTCCAAGGGATCGACCGCGCGGCGGCGCGGCTGCTGGCGGCCAGCCGTGTGGCAATGCAAAGTCGCGGAAAGCACCTTGTTGTCGCCGAGGCCAGCGCGTGGTGGCAACGCCTTATCGACGCGGGATTCGATCACGAGGCCTTCTATGCCGATGACGACTTTGCGCTCGAGCATGGTGAAAGCCTGCTCCTTGCCCAGCGCTTCCCGAATCAACGGTGGGAAGCGCGGGTGGCCCTTGGCGATTGCGCGATGTTTGCGGGGTTTGCCGAGGAAGATTTGGCGCTCCTCGATCGGCTCCTCGCCCGCCGCACGTATCAGGCGGGACAAACAATCATCGCGGCCGGCCAGGCCTCGGATGAACTCTTCGTCATCACGGACGGCGCAACGATGGTGAGCCAGCCCACGCAGGATGGCATTGCCCGCCTCGCCGCATTCACTTCCGGCATGACGTTTGGTGAACTGGCCTTCATCGATCGCTCACCGCGGTCGGCCAACGTGACTGCGCTGGGCGCCGTCGAATGCCGCGTGCTTACGCGCGACATGTTCGGTCAACTCGACCGCGAGGCCCCGGCCATCAAGATTCGCCTGCTCGAGAATCTCGCGCTCGGGCTGACGGGGATGCTGCGGCAGGCAAACCGCGAAATAGCCGTCTTCAAATAGGATTGCCTGCCCGCTCCTGCCGTTACGGAAGGTCAGTCGTCGTCCACTCGCCGCGAACAGTCGCGCCGGCGGGATTACGCCGGAACCGGCGCACACCGACAGCGCGGGACCGCCGGAATGGCCCGGGAAGTTGCGATTCGTCGCCGCCTCCGCGAGCCCTCAATTCAGCGTTGCGTGTTTAGGCGTCTGCACCGCTTCCTGGATCAGCACCGTCACGTTGCAGGTAACTCCCGGAGCGCAGCTCGGCGTGCCGGCGGCGTTCTCGTTAGAGATGTACATGATGTAGCCAGTCCAGGACGCGAGATTCTGTCCGAGCGTGATGTAGAAGGACGGATACAGGCCCTGTTGCGTCGAGAGCGTGTTCGTGCCGTCGGTGAGGACCGCGCGATGCTGGACCGCCGCCGAATCGGAAGCGTTCCCCACCTGGATCAGGAAACGCCCCTCACCCGGCGTGACGAACCACACGACGGCCAAATCGCTGCCGACCATCGTCGCCGTTTGCGTATATGCGTAGCCATGTTCGTTGAATGCAGCTTCGTAGGGGAAGGTGTCGGCCCGTGCAAGCGTGGAGATGAACAGGAGTGCGAATGCGATGCGCATCATTTTCGTTTCTCCTCGGGTGATTCGGCTCATCCTTTTCTGCGTGCTCATTCGGCGGGGACCTGAAACGAAGACGGCCCCACCCGGGGGCCGTCGTTCGGAGCGTCCATCACGTGTTCACGCCCAGCGCATTCAGCGTCGCGCTGTCGAGCTTGCCCGTTTGCGCAAGGCCGCGCTCCGCCTGGAAGCGACGAACGGCGGATTGCGTATTCGGTCCCCACTGTCCGTCCACCGCGCCCGCGTCATAACCTTGGCTGTTGAGCGCCGCTTGCGCGTTGCGCACGGTGCTGTCCGAAGCGGACGCCGCAGACGTCGATCGCGTCGTCGAGAGCTTGCCGTTGGCGTCCGTGCCTTCGTGCCCCACGTATCCGCCAATGCCAGCGCCGACAACGGCACCAACCGGGCCGCCGACGACGGCACCGGCGACCGCCCCCGTGCCCGCGCCGATTGCCGTGGCCTTTTGCTTGCCCGTCATCGTCGGCGAGGACTGCGTGGTCGTCGTCGAAGTGTCGCTTGATGGCGACTTCACGTCATCGGCTGCATAGGACGTCGAAACCAACAACGCGAGCGAGACCGCGGTAGCGCAACAGGTCGCTTGTTTTATGTTCATGACTGCCTCCATGTGGGAATGAAGTAGGCGATTGATACTCCGATCGCTGGCAGCCAGTTTGCCGATCGGAGGCCCGCTCGACTCTCCGAAAACCCTTCCAATTTGGTGTCGGCCAAAGGCGCGATGCCACGTAGGTCCCCGCCGGCATCCCGCTGCGCGGATGGGTTTCCTGCTACGTACGCAGATGGGCCGTTGCGATCATGCCGGCCTCGGAGCTCCCGGACGCGAATCAGAGCAGCTCGTCGAGCGGAAGCAGCGAAAGCATGTCGACTTTCAGTTGCTGCCAGAAGGTCACCGCCGGCTCGTCCTGGTACTCCACCGGCTTACCGTCTTCCAGCGTGCGCCAGACGAGTTGGTGCCGTCCGAATCCGTCGACGTCGCCGAGAGCCAGAACATAGCTGTTGGCGGCTCGCGCGATGTCGGCGAATCGAAGCGCGATCTGGCGCGCCAGTTCGGGACTGTCGATGATCAATCCGATTTCCGTATTGATGTGCAGCGAGCGCTGGTCGAGATTCATTGAACCCACGAACACGCGCTGGCGATCGAACACGAACACCTTGGCGTGCAACGCATAGCGACCCGAGCTTGGCGATTTCAATTGATTGCCACGATCGGTGGATCCACCCGGGACCGGCCGTACTTCGTAAAGAGCGACGCCCATCTCCAGTAGCGGCACCCGGAATGCCCGGTAGCCCGAGTGGACAATCGACATGTCGGTCGATGCGAGCGAATTGGTGAGTATCCGCACGTTGACATTGCGCTCGCGCAAGTCCCCGAGGAATTTCATCCCGGCCGGCCCCGGCACCAGATAGGGCGACACGACGATCAATTCAGACTGGACCTGCTTTGCCACCTCGCCCAGACGCTGCCGCAGCAGCCGGCCACCTTGTTCACCATCTTCGACCTTCGCTTTTTCCGGGCTGTCGTAGATGACTTCAGCTGTCGCCCATACGAGCTGCGAATTTCCGTTCAGCATTGCTGCGAGTGGTTCGCCGGCCGTTAGCTTGTCCATGTAAGGCGCGTGAGCAGCGCGCATTTGTGCACGATGTGCGACGAGCAAGCCACGATAGGCGTCGAGGTCCTGCGGGGAGGGCGCTGCGCCCGCAAGCGCCTCGATCGGAATCGCCATCGGGCTATTCCAGAAAGCATCGAAGGTTTTCGACACCTGGTTGACGACCGGGCCCGCGGCGATGATGTCGTAGTCCCCGAATTCGAAGTCGCGACCGCCCTGGAAGTACTCGTCCCCCACATTACGCCCGCCGACGATTCCGATCTCGTTGTCGACGACGATGAGCTTGTTGTGCATCCGGTAATTCAGCCTCGACGAATCTCCCACGTACTCCGCGATGTGAACGAACTCAACATCGCCGCGATAGGCAAAGGGATTGAACAGGCGCAGCTCGACATTCGGATACCCGGCGAGTGTCCTGATCTGCCGGTCGCGCCCGAACGAGCCGGCGTCGTCAAGAAGCACTCGAACCCGAACGCCACGATCCGCCGCCCTGAGCAGGGCCTCGATGAGCAGCTGCCCCGTGTCGTCGCTCTGGATGAGGAAATATTCGACGTCCAGCGACCGAGTCGCGGCATCCGCCATCTCCATCCGAAGCAAAAAACTGTCGGTGCCGACCGGAAGCAGCCGGAAACCGGATTTCCCCGGATGCTCGGCCTTTGCCGCGCTCAATTGCTTTCCGATGCGGGTTTGCTCGGGCTGAACAATGGCGCTCGATGCCGACTTCGGAAAGTCCGATCCTGGTGGCAGCGCCGCACAGGCTGCCAGAAGCGACGTGGCAACGAACGCGAAAAAGACGCGAGTCATTCCGGCGAACCGGCCAAGCGGCGATGCGGTAGGTTCGCGCGGTCGTGCGAACGGCGGCTGCATCGCGTGTTCTCCATGCCCAAAGCGATCATTTGACGCCCACGCCCTCCCAACGCAGACACTTGATGCAGGTGAAGCGACGGCGTACGAGCCAATGGCTATCGATCCTTCTGGACCGTGAGTTTGCTATTCACCGATTTGACGCCTTCGGTATTCTTCGCAATCGAAACGGCCTGGTTAACTTCTTCCTGCGTGTTCGCAGTGCCCGTCATCCAGACGATCCCGTTCTTGTCGGTGTCGACCTTGATATGACCCATGCTTCCGAGATGTTCCTCGGCCAACTTGGCCTTGATCTTGGTCGTGATGACCGAATCCTTGACGTAGTTCTCCACTTGCGCCCTATCCGCATCCGAGTCCGCGGCAAGGACCGCTGCGGGCGCGAGCGCCGTTCCGATCAGGAAAAGGGCTGTCGTAATCTTGTACTTCATTGTTGACTCCTAGCAATGTTTCCGCCGTGACCGCGCGGCACGACAGGCGTCCTATAAGCGGGAGGACGATGACCAACACTAGGACGCCGAGGATGTCAGTCCGTCCGTTACTCGTCCGGCCGCCGCTGAATCGGCTGGTCGGGAGTAGCGAGCACGCAGATTGGACGTCCTTGCGCAGGGAGTCTGTGCGCCATCGCACCTAACAACAATTCACGCGACGGCCGGGGGCGGGTCGACGAAATGCGCGCTACCAAAGAACGAGTGCCGTAATTCGCGGTCTGGCACTGGGCGATCGGCGGGTCAATGCCGGTGGCACCCGCGTATCAGCGTTGACGTAAGCAGGTAGGCGGAGACCGTCCCGACGACGATGCAAATTGTCGTCAGAAGGAGACGCTGGATGCCTTCGAATCCGACTTCGAAGACAGCGGCAACGCTGAAATAATCGAACGCAAAGGCGAATGCGAGAAACACCACGAGCGGCAGGAACGCGGCGCGCTTTCTTTTCATCCGCAAATCCTAACGGTCGACGCTTAACGGATCCTTATGACGCGAGCAACCTGTGCCGCAATGAAGAAAGCGGCCGTATTGAGCGGCCGCTTGGTCATCGGAACCACCGATGCTTGTCGCCATTCATTGCTGCCGGCGCGGACTCGGCAGGCTTGCCAGCGCGAGAATCAATGCGAACAGGAAATACACGACAGGTATTACGGATTCATAGTCCATGATAGTGTCCCGTGTCTTGAGGATGCGCCCTATATTGCCGGCTCGCTGTAGGAGCCAATGTCGGCAAGCTGGTGAAAGTCTTGTAGGACGGTTCCGTTCGCCAGCTCGATTGGGGTCGGCATCCGGAGATCGGCATTGGGGCATAATTCGCCGTCCTGCCAATGGGTTTACAGCAAGTCGCCTCCCTCTTCTGTGCGCCGCACCACAGACGACAGTCGATTGCCTGTGGGTAAATGAACTCCCGCGCCGGCCGACAGCCTAAGTACGGCCACCACCCGAGAAAATCGCCCGCTCATGTTTCGCCGCCTCGTTACCGGCCTCTTGCTCAGCCTCACCGCGTCCGCCGCCACCGCCGACTTCGTGACCTGGCGGTTCGAAGAGCTCTACTCCAATGCCGACGGGACGATGCAATATGTCGTGCTAAGGGAAGCGTTGGGATTCGACGGCATGAACACCCTGGGCCTCGTCGGCCTGACGGCGACGCACCAGGGCGACTTCAAGGCGTTCGGCTTCGGTCACGACCTGCCCAGCACTGCGACCGCCCACAAGCGCATGCTGATCGCGACCCAGGCGGTCGCCGGAACCGGCCTCATCACGCCCGACTACGTGATGCCCGACCGCTTCCTGCCGACCGATGGCGGGATTGTGAATTTCGCGGATGAGATTTCGTTTTCCTACGCGGCGCTCCCAACCGACGGCAACTTCGCGCTGTACGTAGGTACGACCGGAATCAACGTCGCGAGGAACTTCGCCGACAAGGCCGTGACGATGCCCCCGGGCCCCATCACCGTCGTCGAGTTCTACAACGCCGCGCTCGACCACTACTTCATGAGCCCGCTGGCACCGGACATCGATGCGCTCGACACCGGGCATTTCGCCGGTTGGGCGCGCACCGGATTCACGTTCAAGGCGTATCCGACCCAGGCAACCGGCGGCGCCGGCGTCAATCCGGTCTGCCGGTTCTACATTCCGCCGCAGCACGGCGACTCGCACTTCTTCTCGGCGTCGCCCGCGGAGTGCGCCTCGGTGCTTTCGAACATCGCGACCGATCCCAACTACAGCGGATACTCGTACGAGACGCCCCGCGCCTTCTTCATCGCGCTGCCGGACATCGCCACCGGCGCGTGCCCGTCCGGCACCATCCCCGTATACCGGCTCTGGAACAGCCGTGCCGACTCCAACCACCGCTTCACGACGGACACAAACGTCAAAGCGCAGATGATTGCCAAGGGATACATCGCCGAGGGCTATGGGCCCAACGCCGTAATCATGTGCGCGCTACCATAGCCTGCTGGCAAATGGTGTGGGGCGAGCTCCGGCATCCGTCGGACCATCCCGTAATGGAAGGAGAAAAAGAAATGGCAGACAAGAAGATCATCGCAGTTGTCGGATCTACCGGAGCGCAGGGCGGTAGCCTGGTGGAGGCGATTCTGAGTGATCCAAACCGCGGATTCGTGGCGCGGGCAATCACCCGCAACCCGACAAACGACAAGGCGAGAGCCCTGGCCGCCAAGGGTGGGGAAGTCGTCCAGGCGGATCTCGACGACGTCGAGAGCCTGAAGAAGGCGTTCGCGGGTGTCTACGGTGTGTACGCCGTGACCAATTTCTGGGAACATTTCTCCGGCGAGAAAGAGAAGGCACAGGCCAAGAACATCGCCGATGCCGCAAGGGCCGCAGGCGTTTCGCACGTCATCTGGTCGACGCTCGAAGACACGCGCAACCTGATGAGGGCGGAGGACAAGCGCATGCCGATGCTGCAGGAAAAGTACCGCGTGCCACACTTCGACGCGAAGGCTGAAGCGAACGCGTACTTCAAGGGACTACCCACCACCTTCCTGGTGACGTCATTCTATTGGGATAACCTCTACTCGTTCGGTCTCGCGCCAAAAAAAGCCGCCGACGGACAGTACGAGTGGACGTTCCCCATGGGTGACAGCAAACTCGCCGGGATGGCGGCCGAGGATATCGGGAAGTGCGCGTATGGCATCTTCAAAGCGGGTCAGCAGTACGTCGGCAAGACCGTCGGGATCGATGAGCGAAAACCTGACGCTCGCCGAGATGGGCGAGAAGATTTCGAAGGGCATGGGCGTCGGGCCGATTCGGTACAACGCCGTCGACGCGGACACATACCGCGGCTTCGGTTTCCCCGGCGCTGACGAGATGGGCAACATGTTTCAGGTTTACCGCGACTTCGAAAAGGAAGTCACCGGCGCCCGGAGCGCAGACGTCGCGCGGCAACTCAATCCGGAGCTTCAGAGCTTCGCTCAGTTCATTGCCAAGAACAAGAGCAAGATTGCGTCGGCAATGAACCCCGCGCCGGCGGCGTAAGGACGCGTGTAGGCTATCTGCCAGCCTGACCGTTGGGCCTTGATGAGCACAATCCTCTTCTTCTCGCTTCGCACGCTGCACGTGCTGCTGGCGGCTACCTGGCTCGGCGCCACCGCGTTCGCGTCGCTGTTCCTGTTGCCGGCTGTCACTGAGGCCGGGGCCGCCAGCGGGCAGGTGATGATCGAGTTACACCGAAAAGGCTTGCCGGCATTCTTCGCCGCCGCGGGCGGGACCACGGTCCTGACAGGCCTTTATCTGTTCTGGCATTTCACGGGTGGCTTCGAGATGGCGATAAGCGGCAGCCATGCGGGCATTGCGTTCAGCGTCGGCGGTTTGGCGGGGCTGATAGCGCTCATCATCGGGGGCGCCTTCGTCGGCCGCGGCCTTAAGAAGGTCGTCGACGTGATGGAGCAGGCCGCGAAGACGACCGATGCCTCTCAGAAGGCTACGCTGATGATGACGGCCACAGAATTGACGCGGAAGATAACGACGTTCGCCACCATCGTGCTGCTGTGCCAGGTCGTGGCGCTCATCCTGATGGCCATCGCCCATTACATCTAGACAAGAAAGCGGCCCCGCTCGGGGGCCATCATTAGCTAAGGCGGCAACGTCCTGGCCACCCGCAACCCGACGTTGTTATTGCGGTTTGCCGACCCTAGCCAGAAACGCTCGGCCGAGCGCAACACCGAAGGGGGCTCGTCCCAGGCACCGCCGCGCAGCACGCGGCCCCGGCAATCATTCGTTTCGTGGGCGCTGCCGTCGCTTGGCGCGCCGGCGTACGACAGGTAGCAGTCCTGCACCCATTCCCACACGTTGCCCAGCATGTCGTGCAGGCCCCAGGCGTTTGGCCGGAAGCTGCCGACCGGCGCGGCGAACCAGTAGCCGTCCTTGCAGAAGGTACGCTCGGCCCAAACGCGGCCCCGCGGCCCGATGGTCCTGTCGGTGCCGTTGGCATACACGCAACTCGTCTCGTCGTCTCCCCAGGGCCGGCGGGTCGTGGTGCCGGCGCGTGCGGCGTACTCCCATTCGGCCTCGCTGGGCAGGCGCCAGCCCTTGACGCCGCTGTACTGGTCGAGCCAGCGGACGTAGGCCTGCGCGTCCACCCAGCTGATGCAGACGACGGGTTCGTTGTCCTTCTGGTGCCAGCCCGGCTCGCGCCAGCTGCGTCCCTCGCGCCACGCCCACGCGCCATCTTCCGCCTCCCAGGTTTTGCAACCTTGCGCTTGGACGTTGCGCTCGGCCTGGGTCTGGTAGCCGCTGGCGCGCGCGAACTCCCGCCACTCCGCCACCGTCACTTCGGTCTTGCCGAGCGCGAAAGGCTTCACCCCCACCAACCGCTGCGGAAGCTCGTTGTCGCCCCGCTCGGAATCGCCAGCCGGGGTGCCCATCATGAACTCGCCGCCGGGGATCGACACCATCTCGGGGCAGGCGTCGCAGTCGCGAGACGCCACAACCAGTGGCGCCGACGCGGCATCAGCCGACCAGGCCGGCGCCCATTGGACGGCAGCGGCCGCTGCCCACACTGCGATCAGCATCTTGCGCATGACGTGCTCCACGCGGGCTCTTGCATCGCCGGGCTACTCAAGCCGTCAGGCGGGGTCCGCCGCCTGAGGGTGATCTTACGCACCACGACCTGACACTCAATTTAGTTCGAACTGGCGTCAGAATCCGCGGTTATGAATAGGCGCTCTTCTCGAAGGCTTGGCGCACACCTTGCCAAGTATATTGTGGGCCGTGCCACCCCGCGACGATCTAGCGGCCCGCACGGGCACGCTGTTCCTCTACCCGTTCCGTGCCCGCAATCCTCTGACCGGCATATGGTATCGAGCCCGGTATTTGGCCGAGCTACACGAGATTGTCGCGCGCTTTGCCGAGTCGGAGATCATCGGACCGCCGGAGATTCGACGCCCGGCCGGAGCGGCGTTCAATCCCTGGCGCTAAGGCCAGCCGCCATCCGGTAGTGGACGAGCCCCTACACCGGCGCTAGGCTCGCGCCCATGCCATTAGGTTCCTCTAAACTTGACCGGACCGTTGATCTGGCAAGTTTTCTCGCGCCGCCGCGGCCGGCAAATGCGCCGGTGACGGTTTGTAAGCCGTCAATTAGGTTCTCTAGTTTCGGTTAGGGCACACGCAAATGCAGCCTCGCCCCGTCGTTCCTCCGACTCCCGGCCACGAGCCGAGTAGCTTCCGTTCCAGATTCTCGGCAGGTGCCCGTGTATTTCTGATCGTGCTCTTTTTGCTTTCCTTTGTCGGTGGAATGATCGGAGTGTTCACCGATTTTCACATCTCTTTTCTCGTTCCACTGTTGGGCGGTTTCATTGGCCTCGCGCTCTTGTTGCCGCACTCCCTTCCAGTTCAATGGTGGGAGTCCGAGAAATGAAGGGCTGGCGCATTCATCTTGGCGCCGCATTGGATAGCGGCGTGTGCCCTAACCCGGCGCTCAAGGGGACTCCCCGGGTGCGCGGCTTCGCCGCCGCACCGGGTAGCCCCTTAGCTTGCATTCGTTAGGCCGCCGTGCTCCGATCGCTGCAATTTCGGCCCGCCAATCGCTCCGACGTCACGATTCTGCATGACATTCGCGTCGCAGCGATTCGCCATCTCTCGGTCACGCACCTCTCGCCGTGCGATGCGGAGGACTGGGCCGGGCGCGGTGGTGTTCCGCGTGTGGAGCGCGCCATTGCGAATGACGAAGTCTGGGTGGCCTTGCTTGACTCGGCAGTTGTCGGCTGGATTCATCGATCTGACAACTCCATCGAAGGTCTCTACGTCTCCCCTCAGGCCGCTCGCCAAGGTGTCGGCACTGCACTCGTCAGGCACGCGGAGACCCGCATCGCGCAGACAGGCGAACAAATCGTCGTCCTGGAGTCCAGTCTCAATGCGGTTGGGTTCTACGTACGACTTGGTTACGCTCCTGCCGGCATCCAGAGTCCTTCCGGAGCAGTACCCATGCGTAAGCACCATGCGGCGGCGGCCTAACCCGTCGGTCAACGCGGACGTCCCGAGTGCGGCGCTTCGCGCGCGCACTGGGCCGCCAGTTAGCTAAATCGTTAGGGCGCACAATGGATCGCGGGGTCGGCCGTTCGTTGGTTGCTCACTTTTGAGCGGCCACACGGGGGAACAGTTATGGGTTCCTGCATGCGGGGTAAGCGTCCGGTGGCAATCGTTCATCGACTCATTGGAGGCATCGAGCGGTGGGCAGCGCTCGCTTGCTTCGGTACGGCGATGGCGTTGCCAAATGTGGCACTTGGACAGGCCAAGCCGTTCCAGATCAACGGCATTGCGTTTCCGCTCATCGGCAGCAACTACCTGGATAATGTGTCCGGATGGACGCCTATACCGACGGTGATCGAGCAACTGAAGGCGCTCGGTGCCGACGAAGTCATGGTCACCATCACGGTGGGTGGCTACAACTCTCCCACCGACAATCTGCCCGATCCTGCATACACGGCCACTCTGAGACCGTCAGATGCGAAGATCGTCGCCTTCCTACAGCAACTTCACGCCGCCGGATTCCGGGTGCTGTTGATCCCATTTACCAATATCAAATTCGATCCGAACGGCAATCTTCTCGACACCTCGCATGCGCAGCCAACGGACTTCACTGCCTGGATCAATGCGCACACCGCCGCCATGGTGCAAATGGCCGTGCTGGCGCAGCAGGCCGGCGTGGAGCGCTTTTCGATCCTGACGGATATAACCCAGCTCCTGACGTTCGATCAGAACAAACAGGCTGGGTGGCTGTCGATGATTGCCCAGATCCGGGCAGTCTATAAGGGATCTTTGACCAGCATGCTCAACGACGATGGAACGATCTTCGGCGGCGGCAACAGTTCGATCGATCTGACGCAGCGACCCATCATCGACGCGCTCGATGTACTCGGCGTGATCTTCGTCCCGAAGCCGCTGACGAATACGCCCGACCCGACGCTGTCTCAGCTCGTTGCGGCGTGGGGAGTCAGTGCCAAGGTGTGGACAGCGCAGCGTTCCTGAAGCGCCTCCACGACAAATACCAGAAGCCGATCTACCTTGAGGATATCGGTTTCAACAGCTTCTCCGGCGACAACGTCGACGGCAGCGTGATCTTCAATGCTGTGGTTCCACTCGTCGCCGATCAGCAGGAGCAGGCGAACGAGTACGATTCGTTCCTGTACGTGATGTCGCAGAACAAGGAACAGTGGTTTCTGGGCGTCGCGTTCAGCAGCTGGAGCCGGTTTCCGCCCGGTTATAACGTAGCTCGATTCCTGTTCTCGCCCTACGGTGAAAACATTCAGGGAAAGCTGGCGGAAAAGGTCTTGTCGCGCTGGTATAACGGCCTTCAAACGGGGCCGGTCGGGCTGACGACTGCGCTCGAGTACTACAACCCGCAGCTCGATCACTACTTCATCACTTGGCATCCCGACGAGATCGCGATACTCGACGCCGGAACGACGATCAAGAACTGGACGCGAACCGGCAAGTCTTTTCTGACGCATATGACGGATCAGACCGGAAGCTCTCCGGTGTGCCGCTTTTACATCCCGCCGGGACTCGGCGACTCGCACTTCTTCGGCCGAGGCACGGCGGAGTGCGACGCGACCGGTCGGAAGTATCCGACTTTCGTGCTGGAGGACCCGGCGTTCATGCACATGTACCTGCCGACGCTCGGCGTCTGTCCTGCGAATACGACGCAGATCTATCGCGCGTTCGACAACCGGCCGGACGCGAACCACCGCTACATGACGGACAAGGCGGTGCGCGCTCAGATGGTCGCGAAGGGCTGGATCGCCGAGGGCGACGGACCCGACCTCGTGGTGATGTGCGCGCCGAACTAGCGGGTGACCTTCCGTTGGGACTCTCACGGCTTGCCCATCGTGCGCCCTAACAGCCGTTCAACCGGACGCGCCGGTACGGTCCTTCAACTTTGTGGGCGCGTCGTCGGCGCGCCGGTTAACTTAGTTCGTTAGGCCCCGCAAGCAACCGTGATGGGAGTTGTCATCCGATCTGTCGATCCGCAGGGTCATGATGCTACGGCGCTGCTCCGGGAGGCCGCGATCGAGGCGCGCATGCTCTATGCCGATCTGCACGGTTCCGACGCGCCTTGGCCATCCAATCCTCCCGCGCCACTTCGCGGAACGTATCTTGTTGCTTACCGCGGGGAAGTCGCAGTAGGCTGCGGCGCGCTTCGCCCGATCAACACACTTACTGTGGAAATACGACGAATGTTCGTTGTCAACAGCGCACGCCGCGCAGGCGTGGCCACCGCAATACTCGTTGCCCTAGAGCAAGCTGCACAACGCCTGGGTTACTCGGTCATGCGCCTGGAAACCGGCAACCGTCAGCAATCGGCTATGGCACTTTACGAATCGTATGGCTTCGTCCGTATCGCGCCGTTCGGCGAGTACACCACTGACCCAACGAGCATTTGCTATGAGAAGAACGTTGCCAACGCGAACGGGGCCTAACCTGTCGCTCAACGCGGACGTCCCGCATGCGGGGCTACGCCCCCGCATCGGGCCGCCGGTTAGCTTGGTTCGTTAGGCACCACCATGTGTTCGCTAACGATCACCGACGCCGCCTACTCCAGGATTCAGCGCGAGCTTGCCAGTTCGCCGATCGAATCCCCAATCATTAGCCTCGTGCAGTCGGCACGGGCGACGTTACCCCCTTACGCGATGCTTCGCGCTATCGATCCTGACGCGAGCGATAGCAATCTCCACGATCTTGCGTTGGAGCGTTACGGCGCAGACTCCCCGTCGCTCCAGTGGAATCTGTTTCCCGGCGTTTATTCGCGCGAAGATGTTCCGATCGAGTCCCGCGTAGAAATACGTGGCATTTGGTTCTCGTTTTCGCCCAAATGGCAGCAACGCATGAAGGGTTGGCGGCTCGACGCCGTTGGCGACACTCTCGTGCTGAAGGACGCTGCAGGAAAGGTTATCCTTCCATCCAATCCTGAGGCAGCAGGTGGTGCCTAACATGTCGTTCAAGCGGACGCAGCTCGGCACGGCTTCGCCGTCGCCGGCTGGGCCACTTAACTCAGTCCGTTAGAGCGCAATGGAGACGATGTCGACATGCAAACCGTTACTATTCCGTTCACGAACTCCTCAGCGCTAGACTAGGTTGCGCACTCCACAACGATCATTGGTGACGGACCATGAAATGGCCCACGATGGAGCAGATATCGGCGATGGTGTCACTGCCGGATGGCTTCGGTCTCGAGCTCCTCAAGCGTTCCGACATTCCCGCGCTCATCGAGGCGATCGGACGGTGGCATCCGGACATCGCCGTCGGTGGAGGCAGCTGCTATCTTCGGGAGAGCTTCTATAACGAGCAGGTCTCCCTGGCGGGTGAAGCGGAGAAGAACATGCTCGTCGCCCTGTTTCGGCGCGGCGACGAGATGGTCGGTGTGTGGTCCTGGGAGCAGGAGCCCGATGCGCTGACGCTATATGCCCGGTTGATCGTCATTGCGCCCGAGTACCGCAGCGCGAAGCTGGCCTCGGCGGTGATTCCCATGGCGGAGGTCGCGGGCCGGGCGATGGGCGCGGAGTTCTTCTTCGGGCTGGCGACGCTGAAGATCCCTCACATGCAGCACGCGCTCGAAAGCGCCGGATGGCAGCTCATCGGCTTCACCTCCGGCTACGATCGCGAGCAGGTCGCGCCCGGCGTGATCAAGCGGGTGTTCGAGGGCGTCTATTGCAAGGTGCTGGTGCCGGACGATGAGCTGGTTCGTCCCGACCCGAACAACCTGACGCCTCGCGCGAGAGCCCTGTTCGACGTCCTGTTCCCTGACGCGGCGGCCAGGGAGCGGCGACCCCTATCGGAGGGCGGTTCATGAAGTGGCCCACTCTTGACTCGCTGGCGGCAATGGTTCCCTTGCCGGCCGGCTATCGTTTCGAGCAGATCGGGCGCGCACACGTTGCGCCGCTGATCGCGGCCCTCAGGGCGTGGCACCCGAGCATTTCCGCCGGGTGTGGCCAGTTGCTACTTGCGCGAGGACTTCTATCGCGACCGGGTGTGCCTGGACGGCGAATTCGACAAGGATGTGTGGGCCGCTCAGATCATATTCAACAAAGAAATGATCGGCGTCTGGTCGTTCGAACGCGAAATGGACTCACTGGCGATTTACGGCCGCCTGCTCGTCGTGGCGCCAGCCCATCGCGGCGCCGGACTGTCGATCCATACCATGGCCGGGGCCGAGAACGTCGGCCGCGCGATGGGCGCGGCGTTCATCTACGGATTGGCCACGCTGAAGAACCCCTACGTGCAGCGGGCACTCGAACATGCCGGCTATCAGCTGCTGGGCTTCCTTCCCGGCTATGACCGCGAGGAAGTCGCGCCCGGCGTGGTGAAGCGCGTGTACCAGGCCGCCTACGCCAAGTTGCTGGTGCCTGAGAGTGAGGTGCATTGGCCCGATCCGAAGAACATGACACCCAGGGCAAGGGCGCTGTATGAGCTCTTGTTTTCGGATATTCCGGCGAGGGTTGCGCGGTGATCGTGGCAGGCCCACAACTCGCGATGCGCTCTAACCCCTCGCTCAGCCGGACGTCCCGCAAGCGGGCCGCCGGTTACCTTGTTCGTTGGGCGACCGCGATGCGCGACGAGTCTGGAGCATCAAGGTGAGCGAGCCCGATCCGTATCTTCTGGGTTACCGGCAAGCTGAGCAAGACCGCTTGGAGCGACAAGCGGACGAGCTCGCCGCCGAATCAGAGTGGCTGTTCGACCAGATCGGGGTTTGTACGGGGTGGCGAGTGGTCGAGATCGGCTGCGGCCCGCGAGGCTGCCTCGGTCTGCTCTCGAAGCGCGTCGGTTCCACAGGCAGGGTCGTCGGAGTGGAACGAAGTGCCGAGCAAGTGGAGCGCGCTCGGCACTTCGCGGCGGAGCGCCGCTTGACGAACGTCGAACTCCTCAACGCGGATGCTCGCAGCTTGGATCTTCCCGACCGAACGTTCGACCTCGCGACGGCGCGCCTGGTTCTCACCAATGTGCCACGACCCGAAGAGGTCGTCGCGGAGATGGTGCGTCTCGTTCGGCCTGGCGGCTTCATTGCGCTACACGAGCCGGATCCGACGACCAATCGATGCGATCCTCCTCTCGACGCCCAGACTCGCCTCTTGCAGATCCTGAACACTTACGCCGAGCTGAACGGCATCGATCGGTCCATTGGTCTCCGGGTGCCGCGCATGCTTCGAGAGCTGGGACTGCTCGACGTCCGCGTGAATCCGCTGGTCTACATCTACCCTCCAGGCCACGGACGTCGAATGCTGGTGCTCGACTTCGTCGAGAACGCGCGAGATCGGATTCTCGAGAGTGCGCTGATAGCGGAAGCTGAGCTCGCCGAACTCACCGCAGCTCTGAGGCGGCACTTGGAGAATCCCTCCACACTGGTCGTCTCCAGTCTCTTCATCCAGACGTGGGGCCGGATACCGGACCGATAGCTGGCGCCGCCCAACAAGCCGCTTGAAGCTGTCGGCCGCGGGCTTCAGCCGGGCGCGGATAGGGGACGAGAAATAATGCCCCAGTACCTCGGTCCCTACGGAGCGGAACCCTGACGCTTTCCTTAATGGCTATTTGTCTTCGCGTCTCATTTAGTTGACGCCGCCATCGAACGATGACTTAGCGGACAAGAAAACGGCCCCGCGCGGGGGCCGTCATTCTTGGGTTTGGTGGAGGTGGCGAGAATCGAACTCGCGTCCGGAAGCGCTCCACAGTCAGGACTACATGCTTAGTCGCGTCATTGTGCTCTCATCCCCGAACCGTTGACGGACAGACGGCGCGGGAACCAGTCACCTTGATTTAGCGTGATGCCCAAGTGACCCGGACGCACGCGATCGCTCGAAATGTCCTTGCTGTGACAGTTACATCACCCGGGGTGAGCGCCCTCCGGTGCAAGGTCCGGCGGGATTAAGCCGCCAGAGCGTAGTTTGAGTCGTTCGCAGTTAAATTTGCGATTGTCAGGGTTTTACGAGGACCAACACCTCGGCATGCCCCAAGCTGCTTCACTACCCCCGTCGAGACCAGTTCACCCCCGGTGATCGATGGGTCCGGCGCCGCCGTTTCGGCCGGCACCGTCAAATGCTCAGAATTGACATTATACGCGCGGGCTCCGCACAGGCCAGCCAGCGCACTATCAACATGGGGGCTCCCGCCTGAATTTCAAAGGCCGCGTCCGGACGTGACCACGGTCCCATGTCGCAATGGGCAGTGCGGTAAACTTGCCGCTTTCCACGATGCAAGCGCGCGCATGAGCGGCACCGAAGCGGTCTCTGCCCTGGTTCCCGTCATCCTTTCCGGCGGCGCCGGCACGCGCCTGTGGCCGCTGTCGCGCGAAACGGCGCCCAAGCCGTTCATGCCGCTGCCCGACGGCGAGACGCTGCTCGCCAAGACCGCGCACCGCGCGGCATCGCTGACCGGCGTGACGGGCCTCGTGACCGTCACCAACCGCGACTACTATTTCCGGACCAAGGATGTCTACGCCGGCCTGGGTGCCGCCGAGCCGCATGACGCCGCTTACCTGCTGGAACCTTTCGGCCGCAATACCGCGCCCGCGGTAGCGCTTGCCGCGCTGCTCGTGCAGGCGCGCCATGGCTCCGACGCCGTGATGCTGGTGCTCGCCGCCGACCATCTTATCCGCGACGAGCGCGCGTTCGACGCGGCGGTATCCATCGCGGCAGGGCTGGCGCGCGACGGCCGACTCGTGACCTTCGGCATTTCGCCCACGCATCCGGAAACCGGCTACGGCTACATCGAATGCGGCAACGCCATCGCCGGTCATGCATTCGCGGCGACGCGTTTCGTCGAAAAGCCGCCGCTCGCGCAGGCGGTGGCGTACCTCGCGGCCGGCAACTATGTCTGGAACTCGGGAATGTTTGCGTTCACCGCCGGCGCCCTCCTCGCGGCGTTCGCGCGCTACGCGCCCAAGGTGCTGGAAGCGGTGCGTCCGGTGTGGCAGCCTCTCGCCGCGCGATCGGGTGAGGCCATGCTCGAGATCGACGCCGGCCACGTTCGCCGCCGTGCCCGGACATCTCCATCGACTTCGCCGTGATGGAACACGCGGCTGCCGACGGCAAGGTCGCCGTCGTCCGCGGCGAGTTCGACTGGAGCGACGTCGGTTCGTGGCAGGCCATTTCGGAACTGACCGACGCGGATGCGCAGGGCAATCGCGGCAGCGGCGAACGCGTAGCCATCGACACGCGCGGCACGTTCGTCCACTCCGAGGACCGCATCGTCGCCACGATCGGCGTCGACAACCTCGTCATCGTCGACACGCGCGACGCCGTGCTCGTCGCGCACCAGGATCACCTGCAGCGGGTCAAGGAAGTCGTCGCGGAACTGAAGGCGCGCGGTCACGACTCCTACAAGCTGCACAAGACGATCGCGCGCCCCTGGGGAACCTACACGGTGCTCGAGGAAGGTCCCGGCTTCAAGATGAAGCGCATCGAGGTGAAGCCCGGCGGGTCGCTGTCGCTGCAGCTGCATCACCGTCGCAGCGAGCACTGGGTGGTGGTGCGCGGCACCGCACGCGTCACCTGCGGCGAGCGCGTCTACGACGTGCCGCAGGGCGAGTCGACGTTCGTTCCGGTCGGGACGCGGCACCGCATCGAGAATCGCGGCGCGGAAATGCTCTCGATCATCGAAGTCGCGTGCGGCGACTACATCGGCGAAGACGACATCGTCCGCTTCGACGACAAGTACGGCCGCGTGCCGGTCTAGCGAATCCGGCCGGCGTCCTACGCCAGCACGTCGGGATCGATCTCGCGCTCGAGCCGCGCGATCTGGTCCTTGAGCAGCAGCTTGCGGCGCTTCAGCCTTCGGATCTGCAGCTCGTCATGCGCCTGGTCGGCCTCGAGCCGCTCGATCGCGGCGTCGAAGTCGCGGTGCTCCATCTTGAGTTCCACGATGCGCTGCTGAAGCGCGACCCGCTCGGGATTGCCGATGTTTTCGTCCATGCCGGCTCCTTGTCGGTGCCTTGGGACCTAGTCCGTGCCTACCGCGGCAACTTCGTCCGCCTCGATGCGCTTGCCGCCGAACCGGCTCGTCACCCAGATGCCGCACAGTATGAGCGCGATGCCGGCCACGTGGAATGGCGCCATGCGCTCGCCCAGGAACAGCCACGCGAGCACCACGCCGAACACGGGCATAAGGTGCACGAAGAGTCCCGCGACGTTGGCGCCGATCGCCTCGACGCCGCGATTCCAGAAGGTGTAGGCGAGCACGGACGAGAACAGCGCGACGGCGACGAGCGCGGCCAGGTTCGTCCACGACCATTGCACGTACCGGCCCAGCGCCATTTCACCCAGCCAGAGCGGCAGCACGCACAGGTCGCCGATCACGGCGATGACCAACAGGAACGACAGCATGTTGAGGCCGGCCGGCCGCCAGCGCAGGCCGATCGTGTACACGGCCCACATCGCCATCGACAGCAGGATGAAGATGTCGCCGACGTTCAGGCGAAACCCGACCAGCGTGTCGATGCTGCCTTCGCGACAGGATCGTCAGCACGCCCGCAAGCGACACGATCACGCCCGCGACCTGCACGGGCGCCAACCGCTCGCGCAGGAAGATCCACGACAGCGTGATGATCATCACCGGGATGAACGAATTGAGGATCACGCCGTTGGTCGCCGTCGTGTAATTGAGGCCCAGGTAGGCCAAGCCGTTGTGCGTTCCGACGCCGATGGCGCCCAGCACCAGCATCGTCTTCCAGTGCGCGCGGAGCACCGGCCAGTCGCGGCGCGACGTGCGGCCACGCGAACGGCGCGAGGATCAGGATCGCGAAGAGCCAGCGGAAGAACGTCATCGCCATCGGCGGGATGTCGGAGTGCAGCGCGCGACCGATGATCCAGTTGCACGCCCAGAACAGCGGCGTCAGCGTCAGCAGCAGATAGGGAGAGGCGCCGGGGGATTGCGCTGACGATGCTGCCATCGCGCAAGTATACGGATTCCTGGCGGGGCCGCAGCGAAGGAGCGCCCGTTTCGCCCCCGTATAATCGCGTCCTTGAACGCGCCCGACACTTTGCCCTCGCCGCCCGCGGCGCCTCCGGCAGCGGAGGAGCTTGCGCTGCCGTCGCTGCTGCCCGCGGTTCCGGACGCCGGCCGCAAGACCGCGGCGGGACCGTTTGCGGGCTCGTCCGACGCGCTGGCGCTCGCGCAACTGGCGCGCGACTGCGCGAAGGCCAAACGCATTGTCGCGGTCGTCACCGGCGACCCGCTGTCCGCGCAGCGCCTGACCGAGGAGATCCCGTGGTTCGCGCCCGGGCTTGCGCGTCGCGCTCTTCCCGGACTGGGAGACGCTGCCGTACGATCATTTCTCGCCGCACCAGGACCTCGTGTCGGAGCGACTCGCGACGCTGTATCGCGTCTCGCGCGGCGAGTGCGACGTCGTGGTCGTCGCCGCGACGACGGCGCTGTATCGGCTCGCGCCGCCATCCTACCTCGCGGCGTTCACGTTCTTCCTGCAGCAGGGCGAGCGGCTCGACGTCGAGCGGCTGCGCGCGCAACTGGCGCTGGCCGGCTACGCGCACGTGACGCAGGTGGTCTCGCCCGGCGAATTCAGCGTGCGCGGCGGCTTGATCGACCTCTTCCCGATGGGGTCGCCGCTGCCGTACCGCATCGACCTCTTCGACGACGAGATCGAGAGCATCAAGACGTTCGACGTCGACACGCAGCGCACGCTGTACCCGGTGCGCGACGTGCGGCTGCTGCCCGCGCGCGAGTTCCCGCTCGACGACGCCGGCCGCGACGCGCTTTCGCAGCCGCTTCCGCGAAGTCTTCGAGGGCGACCCGTCGAAGTCGGCCCTGTACAAGGACATTTCGCACGGCGTCGTGCCCGGCGGCATCGAGTACTACCTGCCGCTCTTCTTCGAGCGACCGCGACACTCGCCGACTACCTGCCGCCAAAGGCCACCGTCGTGCTCCACGGCGACGTGACCGGCGCGGTCGACCGCTTCTGGCAGGACACCGAATCGCGCTGGATGCTGCTGCGCGGCGACAAGGCGCGGCCGCTGCTGCCGCCTACCGAACTGTTCCTGCCGCCTGATCAGTTCAACGGTGCGCTGAAGTCCTTCGCGCGCATCGAGTTCGCGCGCGCGGGCAAGGGGCCGACCGCGCCGTTGCCGCCAGTGCAGGTGGATCGACGCGCCGACGACCCGCTGGCGGCGCTGAAGCGATTCCTCGCCACCACCGACGCGCGCGTCGCGATCGTCGCCGAAAGCCCGGGTCGCCGCGAGACGATGCAGCAGTATTTCGCGCGAATACGGCCTGCGCCCCGCGCTGGTCGACGACTTCGCCGCGTTCGCGCGCGGCATCGAGCGCGTCGCGCTGGTCGCGTCCCCGCTGGCGTCCGGCTTCGCGTGGCCGGCCGCGGACCTGGCGTTCGTGACCGAGGCCGAGCTCTACGCGAACGTCGTGCGCCGCAGCGTGCGCGAATCGGCGCGGCGCTCGAACGTCGACGCGATGGTGCGCGACCTCTCCGAGGTGCGCATCGGCGATCCCGTCGTCCACGAGCAGCACGGCATCGGCCGCTACCTCGGGACTCGTGACCCTCGACCTGGGCGACGGCGCCAACGAATTCCTGCAGCTCGTCTACGCCAACGACGCCAAGCTCTACGTGCCGGTCTCGAGCCTGCACCTCATCAGCCGCTACAGCGGCGCGTCGCCCGACGCCGCGCCGCTGCACGAACTGGGCAGCGGGCAGTGGGACAAGGCGAAGAAGAAGGCGGCGCAGCAGGCGCACGACACGGCCGCGGAACTTCTCAACCTGTATGCGCAGCGCGCGGCGCGCAAGGGCTACGCGTTCGGCTTCAAGCCGCACGACTACGAGGCGTTCGCGGAAGGCTTCGGCTTCGAGGAGACCGGCGACCAGGCCGCGGCGATCGAGTCCGTCATCGACGACATGACGTCCGGCCGGCCGATGGACCGGCTGGTCTGCGGCGATGTCGGCTTCGGCAAGACCGAGGTCGCGCTGCGCGCCGCGTGGGTCGCGCTGGCCGACGGCAAGCAGGTCGCGCTGCTCGTGCCGACCACGCTGCTGGCCGAGCAGCACTTCCAGACATTCTCCGACCGCTTCGCCGACACGCCGGTGCGCCTGGCCGAGCTGTCGCGGTTCCGCACCGCCAAGGAAGTGAAGACGGCGCTCGCGGGACTTGCCGACGGCCGGCTCGACCTCGTCATCGGCACGCACAAGCTGCTGCAGGCCGACGTCAAGTTCAGGAACCTGGGGCTCGTCATCATCGACGAGGAGCACCGCTTCGGCGTGCGGCAGAAGGAGCAGCTGAAGCGGCTGCGCGCCGAGGTGGACGTGCTGACGCTGACCGCCACGCCGATTCCGCGCACGCTCGCGATGTCGCTCGAGGGCATCCGCGACTTCTCGGTCATCGCCACCGCGCCGCAGCGGCGGCTGGCGATCAAGACCTTCGTCGCGACCTACTCGCCGGGCATCGTCCGCGAGGCCGCGCTGCGCGAATTGAAGCGCGGCGGCCAGATCTATTTCCTGCACAACGACATCGACACGATCGCGACCAAGCGCCGAGATCCTGGCCAAGCTGCTGCCCGAGGCGCGCATCGCCGTCGCGCACGGCCAGATGGCGGAGCGCGAGCTCGAACACGTGATGCGCGACTTCTACCAGCAGCGCATCAACCTGCTGCTGTGCTCGACGATCATCGAGACCGGCATCGACGTGCCCACCGCCAACACGATCATCATCGACCGCGCCGACCGGTTCGGCCTGGCGCAGCTGCATCAGTTGCGCGGCCGCGTCGGCCGCTCGCACCACCAGGCCTATGCCTACCTGCTGACGCCGCCCGGCGACGCGCTGTCGGCGCTGGCCAAGAAGCGCCTCGAGGCGATCCAGATGATGGAGGACTTGGGGTCGGGCTTCTATCTCGCGATGCACGACCTCGAGATTCGCGGCGCCGGCGAAGTGCTCGGCGAGTCGCAATCCGGCGAGATGCAGGAGATCGGCTTCCAGCTCTACTCCGACATGCTGAAGGCCGCGGTGCGCGCGCTGCAAGTCCGGGCGCGAGCCCGATCTGTCGCAGCCGCTCGGCGTGACGACGGAGATCAACCTGCACGTGCCCGCGCTGCTGCCCGCGCTCTACTGCAACGACGTGCACGAGCGGCTGGTCCTGTACAAGCGGCTCGCCAGCGCGGACACGCCGGCGGAACTCGACTCGATCCAGGAGGAACTGGTCGACCGCTTCGGGCCGACGCCGGAATCGGCGCAGGCGCTGCTTTCCTGCCATCGCCTGCGCCTGATCGCGAAGGCGCTGGGTGTGGCCAAGATCGACGCCGGTCCGGAGCGCACGACGCTGCAGTTCGTGAAGCAGCCGCCGTTCGACGCGGGCAAGCTCATCCTGCTCGTGCAGAAGGACGGACGCATCCGCTTCGCCGGGCAGGATCGCATCCGCATCGAGCGCGGCGCGCCCACGCTTGCCGATCGCGTCGCGCTGGTGCGGGATTTTCTGGCGAGACTGGGCTGATCGTACGCGCAGGCTCCAAGCGCAACATCGATCCGATCAAGTGGATCAGCCGTTTCCGCCAACGCACATGGCAACACTGTCCGGCCCGTAACCTTCCGAGATGTAGCCGCGTGCTCAGCATCTCGTCGCGAACGGCAGGCTCGGTCGTGTAACGATGACCCGAACCGCGGGGATTCCACAGACGATAGACGCGAGTCTGTCCAGCGGGGCAGGCGCCCGTTTCCACGTCAGGCAGCGTGGCGAAGAACGCCGCGTCGGACTCGCGGACGATCCGGACTCCGAATGCTGCGCTCGTGTACCGGGCCAGGACATGCGGCGCACTCAGCGATTTCGAAATGGAAAAGAAATGGGAATCGCGGAGCCAAAGACGGCAGACCGGGGCCAGATTGCGCGGCGTGGTGTTGCCCGTGGAGAACGGGCTCGTCCACGCGGGAAGCGTGTAGCCGGTGCGTTGCCAGATCTCCTCACCATAATTAGCCAGGCCATGAATTTCCCATGGGTAGGCCGTCAGGAAGTAATCGTCGAGGCCGGCGTTGTAATACTCGACGACGTTCGTTGATGCCCGCCGGCATGAACACGTAGGAGTCGCCGAGCGTTGTTGAACGCATCCGCCCTCAACGCGACTCCTGCGTCCCACCAGCGTGCATTCTCGCCATCGGTCGGAAGCGATTCGTAGCGGCTCTACGATGGCGCCGAGGCCGCACCGAGCCACCCGGCAAGGACAGAAATCCGTTCGGCACGACGAAGTCGGGCTGCCGCATAGATCTGCGACGGCGCGTGCGGATCGATTGCGAGTGCCAGACCCCATACGGTCGGCAGCATGGTTCTCGGGCGCGGTCCACGACTGACCGCCGTCGCGGCTCTTGAATACGCCGCCGGAACCCGCGGTGTAATCGACGTAGGCAGCGTAGATCGTCGACGGCGTGGCGGGATCGACGACCAGCGAAGTGAAATTTGCTGTCGACGGCAGGGCGATCAGAAGCTGTCTCCATTGGGCAGCTCCATCCGTCGACTTGAAGAGCTTTGCGTCCACCGCCGGCGCGCCAAACTGCGGCCCCCTCGGCGGCGTCGCGACATACACGACGTTCGCGTCTGTCGGGTCGACGGCCTAGGGCCGAAACGTTGGTCCCGATTACGCTGAGTCCGTTGTTGACCAGCGTCCACGACGAGCCGCCATCGCTGCTCTTGAAGACACCCGCCGCCGCCATTCCCGCGTAGAGCGTCGAGCTCCGCGAGGGCGCAATCGCCAAGGCTTGAACGTCCATCGCGAACATGCCCTTGGTCATGGGCACCCAGTGCGTCCCAGCGTCAGTGCTCTTATACACGTTGGCGCCGCTGCCGGCCGCTCCCATGCCCGCGTACAACGTGGTTGGGGAGGCGGGATCGATCACGAGCGAATTGACCGTTTGGCCGGCTACACCGAGGGGCGAATCGATCCAGTGATCGCCGCCATCCGTGGTTTTCGTGAAGACGCCCACCACATCGTTATAGGCCGTGTAGATCGTGGAAGGTGCAGTCGGGTCAACCGCCAGTGGGTAAACGCGCGTGTTCCTGGCACCCACCGGCGGATGCGACCAGTTGGCCCCACTGTCCGCACTTCGGTAGATGCCGCTACCACTCCCTGCGTAGATCATCGAGGGCGCCGCAGCGGTCATTGCGATCACGTTGACGGCGGTCGTGAACAGCGGGCGATCGGCCGCGATGGTCAAGTGATCGCCCGCATCGGTGGTTCGCAAGATCGTGCCGGCATAGGTGCCCGCATAAATCGTCGTGGACGACGTCGGGTCGATGGCCAGCGATGACAGGTTGGCCGGTGGACCAACGACGTCCGACCAACTCGCACCGCCATCCAGGCTCCGCACCACGCTGCCGCCCACCAGGAGATACACGCGAGCAGGCGCAATCGGAGCGATGGCGAGCGCCGCGACGGTGAGCGCATACGGACCGTCCTCGGAATCCACGACAGGCGTTGTGTAGACCCTGGTCCAGCTTGTGCCCGCGTCGGAGCTTTTGAAGACGCCGAAACCGACGTAGTCCACGTAATCATCGACACCAACGTAAAGGGTGGAGGACGAAGCGGGGTCGATCGCGATGAAGCGCGGCGTCAGGCCGGCCAGGCCCTCGTTGATCGAAATCCAATTCGCGGCTCCATTGGTCGTCTTAAAGACGCCATCAGACGTCGCCGCGTACAGGGTGGCCGGCGAAACGAAATCGACCGCAAGGGCATTGATGGAGACCTGTGGTTCGCCGGCGAGGCCGGCGTTGGCGGCAGCCCAGCTCTGCCCGCCATCGGTACTCTTGAACACGCCCGCATCGGTGCCGGCGTATAGCGTGGAGGGAGTGCGCGTGATCGACTGCCAATGCCCGGACGTTGCCGGGCAGCGGCGCCCCGCCGGCGCTCATCCAGCTCGCGCCTCCATCCACGGTCTTGAGGACTCCCGAGCCTATTGTTCCGGCGAATGCCGTCGCCGGTGTGCGCGGATCGATGGCCAGTGCGATGACCTCGACCCCCTCGGGTCCGATCGCGGTCCAGCGATTTACGCCTGCAACCGCGGGCAAGCCAGGCAGCGCGGTGGCAATGCAGCAAAGCCACGCGGCCCCGACCAAAACGGTTCGCCTGATGTGGATACGCATTGTGGCCCCCTGTGCGCGATCGATGCTGGCGCGACCACAGGTTCACCGCAAAGCGTGATCTGGGCGTGACTTACCAGGTCACGATTCGGCGAGAATATTCAGCTATCGCCCTGCTTCGGGAAGAGGGACGACGGCAGCCGACGTCGCGCGGTCGATCAGGCGGAACGCGCAACTGATTTCTCGCGCGATCCCGTGCGTTCTCCGAAGTCGACAGGGAGCCAGTTCGCGAACGGATCGTTGCTGCGAGGCGCTGCGTCAACGCGGAAGGCGGAATTCCCAAGTTCCCGCAGCAGCGCGGCCACAAAGTTCTCGTAGGTCCGAACGGCGCCCGCATAATCTCCCGCGTCCGCCAGCGTTTCGAGGAACATGCGCAGAACGCGCTCGTCCTCCGGCGCGAGATTCATCGCGCGTCTTGACCATTGCGCCGCAAGCGGATGCCTGCCCGCACGCCCGGCAGCGCGCGACGAGTCCCATAGCTGCCGTCAGCGCCCGCTGGCGCAGCCGCGCGCGCTCGGCCCCCAGCCAATTGTCGAATTCCGGTGACGCATCGACGACGAACAGGCCGGGGAGCAAGTCGCCACGGTAGCGATCCAGCGCCTCCTCCAGAAGTTGCTCGTCACAGGCGCTGTTCGAATTCACACACATCGCAGGCCAAGACCTCCTCGTTGACCCACACGCCCTGATTGCCGATATTGGAGATGACGGATTCGCCGCGCCTCCGGCCATTACGTAGCGACCCGCGGTATTCGATTCCGGCAAGTCGTTGGGGATCGTGACGCTCTTTACAATACCCTTGCTTGATCTGGACTCCAGCGTGAGGCCGGCAAATGGTTTTGGTCGTTCAATCCGGACAGTTCTTGGAGTTGAAGGTACTGGTATAACCCCGCCTGGTCGGAAAACATGGCGGTCATGCGAAACGAATTGGTCCCTGGGGGGGCAGCGGAACTTTCGTATAACTCCGCCGTGCGGTAGCCCCCTGCGGCAACAAGGACCTTGCCATTGGGGAGCAGCGTTGCCGTGTGCCCGGAGTGCGGAGCGTTCAGGCGGCCGGCAAGACTCCACGTCTCGCTGGACACGTCGTAAACCTCGGCCGTGTCCCGGACATTGCCGTTTTCCTGCCCGCCCACCGCCAGGACACTACCGTTTGCCAGCAGTGTCGAGGTGTGTCCGCTGCGCGGCGTAATGATGCTGCCGGTGAGGCTCCATTCCCCGGTAGCCGGATCGAATAGCTCGGCCACCATTGCGGGAAAGGACGTCAGTCCATTGGTCCGGAAAGGACGTTGCTCCACTGGTGCTGGTGCCCCCGGCGACGAGCACCTTGCCGTCGGACAGTCGCGTCGCAGTGTGCCCGCTTCGCGAGGTGTGAAGGGGTGACGTGAACGTCCATTTGCCCGTGACCGGGTCGTACAGCTCGGCGCTGGCGTCGGCGACGACGAGATCAGCGCCGAGAAGCCCTCCCACGATCAAGACCCTGCCGTCTTGCAGGAGGGTCGCCTGGTGCCCGAATCGTTGCGGCGCATTGATGTTGCCGGTCCTGCTCCAAGTGTCCGTCGCCGGATCGTAGAGTGCAGTTGCCTGAATCCCCCATGTTCCGTTGCCCCCGACAATCAGGACCTTGCCCGTTTGCAGCAGCGTAGCGGTGTGACCGAACCGATTCGGGGCCCCGTCGGAAGCGCTCCAGGTTCCTGATACCTGGATCGTAGAGCTCAGCGTTGTAGGGTGTATATGCCGCTCCCGGCGCCTGCGTAATCCTATCGAGCCTGGTAATGGGCTGTTATTACCTTCGGCATAGCCCGAAAGCAGGAGCGCGACGCACCACTATTGACAAGCGGGTGCGTCGCGGCACTTCAATCGCGCACGCGGCAGTGCTTGCGCGCGGGCAGGGCCGGCGCGATCAACGCGCCACAACACGGGGTCGGAAGCCGCCGATGAAGCGCGCGCCGCCAGTTCCGATCGCGAGCGCACTGCTCTGCGCAGGATTGGCGTGCGGATCCGCATTGGCGCAGGAACTCTCCGAGCGCGAATTCCTGGCCGAATTCCCCACGGTACTGTCGGCGTCGCGCCTGCGCCAGAACGTGGCCGAGACGCCGCAGGCCGTCACGGTCATCGACCAGGAAACGATCCGGGCGTCGGGCGTGCGGGAACTTCCCGAGTTGTTCCGGATGGTGCCGGGCTTCAACGTCAGCTATGCGACGCACGTCAAGGGCCTGCAGCCGATCGTCAGCTACCACGGCTTCGGGCGCGAATTCTTCTCGCGCCTGCAGGTGCTGATCGACGGCCGGTCGATGAACAACGCGACGCTCGGCGGTGTCGACTGGAACGACTTTCCACTCGCGCTGGACGACATCGAGCGCATCGAGGTGGTGCGCGGCCCGAGCACTGCGTCGCACGGCATCGGCGCGTTCCTGGGGACGATCAACTTCGTCAGCAAGCACCCGTCGCTGCAGCGCGGGGCATTCGCGAGCGTGAACGCCGGCAACGACGCCATCCTGGACGGCGTGGCGCGCTACGCCGGGAGCGCGGAATGTTCGACTTCCGGATCACCGCCGACCACCAGTCGGACAACGGATTCGTGAACGTCTCGGACAACCGCGGCCTCGACTTCGCGACGCTGCGCGCCGATTGGCAACTCAGGCCGATTGACAGCGTCATGCTGCAGGCCGGCGTGACCAACCGTCACGAGTGGCGTCGGCACGGGGACTCTCGACCGACCCGATGCGGAACGCCCGTTTCGCGACCGGCTACGCCCAGTTGAAATGGGAGCGCAACCTGGACGCGGACAACGGCTTCGCCGCGCAGCTGTACTACTACAGTTTCAAGCTGAACGACCAATTCAGACCGATCCGCTGCCTCAGTTCAACAACGAACGGTTCCCGGTCGACGACAGCAGCCAGGTTCGCCGGACCGATTTCGAAATCCAGCAGACATTCAGCGTGGGCACCGACTGGCGCGGCGTCTGGGGTGGCAGCGCGCGCGAAGACGTCGCGCGGCGCCGCTGTTGCTGCAGCAAGCGGAGCGGCTGCGCATCGCACGGCTGTTCGGCCACGTCGAGTGGCGCGCGACGGACAGCGTGCTGGTCAACGTCGGAGCAATGGTCGAGAACAACAATCTGACCGGCACCGATGTCGCGCCGCAGGTGGCCGTCAACTACCGATCGCCCCGGACCACGTGATGCGCATCGGCGCGGCGAAGGCGCTGCGCACGCCGACGCTCTTCGAGGAGAAGCTGCCGAGCATGATCATCGGCGGCCCGCCGGGCGCGATCGTCGTCATCGTGCAGGGCGGGCTGCAGCCGGAGAACGATCGTCTCGACGGAGATCGGCTACATCGGCGCGTGGCCCGCATGGCACGCGACACTCGATCGTCAAACTCTTCTACGAATCGCTCAACGACCTCATCCACATCACCGGCGAAGGAATCTGTTTCCGCCGACGCCAAGGACGATCGTCAACGGCGACGACGTGCGCCAGCGCGGTATCGAAGGCCAGTTCGCCTGGCGGCCGTTTCCCCAGACGTCGCTCACGCTCGCCGCGGCGCACCTCGAGGCCGCCAGCGCGAATCGCTTCGGCAGCTACTCGACGTCCGCGCCGCGCAACACGGTGCACCTGCTGCTGACGCAGCGCCTCACGGACACGCTGGACACGACGATGACGTATCACCAGCAGAGCTCCTACAACCCCATCGGCGTCAGCGAGCCACAGCCCGGATTCAGCCGGGTCGACCTGCGTGTCGCCAAGAGCCATTCCGCTGGGACGTGTCGCAAGTGAACTCGGGTTCGTCGTCGAGAACTTGTTCGACCAGCACTACACGGAATTCCGCCCGGAAAACGTCGCGCGAGCGGCGGGCTTGGCTGACATTGCGGCGTCCGGTACTAGCCACGATCGCGACGCATCGTGCCGACAGCCCGCCGCCCTGCCGTGAACTTGCTCGTCCCTCCCCTGCCGAATTGTCCGCATCGCGCTGCTCGCCACGGTGTTCGGGCTCGGGATCGTGGCGCAGCGAGCCGAAGCGGCGGTGCTGGTCGTGCTGAGCGACGAAGCGGCGAGCTACCAGCAGGTGGCCGAGGAATTTCGCGCGGGCCTCAAACCGGCGCGTGAAGGCGCCGTGCAAGAATCGACGTCGTCTCCGCCCAGCGCGTCATCGATGGCAATGACCAAAGGCCCTGAAGAACTACGAGCTGGTGGTCACCGTCGGTCTCTCGGCCGCACGCGCCGTCGTCGCGCGCGAAAGCGCGTTGCCCACACCGCCGCCAACGCTCTGTCTGCTGATCCCGCGTCAGGCATTCGAGCAGATTGCGCCATCGCGCGCGGACAATCGCCCCCGTCGCATTTCCGCCGTATTCATCGACCAGCCGGTATCGCGCCAGCTGGACCTCCTGCGCATCGCGCTGCCCGGCCGGAATCGAATCGGAGCCGTGATCGGACCGAACTCGGCATTGCTTGCCGCCGAGTTGCGCGACGGTGCCCGCGACCGCGATCTCACGCTCAACGCCGTGGAGATCGCGGAGTCCTCGGGCGTGTACGGCGCATTGCAGAAGGTACTGCCGGTCAGCGACATCCTGCTGGCGCTGCCCGATCCCGTCGCGTTCAACGCGTCGACGGTCTACGGGCTCATGCTGACGACCTATCGTGCGCAGGTGCCGGTCGTCGGATTCTCCGAGGGCCTCGTCAAGGCGGGGGCGCTCATCGGCCTCTTTTCGTCGGCCGGACAGATCGGCAGGCAGGGTGCCGAAATTGCCGGACACATGCTGGCAGGGGACGCCGCATTGCCTGCGCCGCAATATCCGCGCTATTTCACGGTGCGCACGAACCAGACCGTCGCGCGCTCGCTCGGCATCGCGCTCGAGGACGAGGCGACGCTGGCTGCCGCGCTGGCGGGCCGCGGTGACGGCCGCCGGGAATTGCCGCGCGGCAATCCGCCTTCCGAAGCCGCCCCGACCGGGAGAGCGCCGTGAAGCGATGGGGCATCCGCGCGCGCGTCCTCTTCCTGGCGCTCCTGCCGAGCATCATGATCCTGCTCACCCTGGCGGGGTACTTCACCTATGCGAGGATCGCCGAGGTCGATGTTCTGCTCGCGCAACGAGGGGTTTCGCTCGCGCGGCAACTCGCGCCCGGGACCGAGTTCGCGCTGTTCGCCGGCGACGCAGCCACGCTGGAGCGGCTCGCGCAAGCGGCGGCCCGCGAAGCCGATGTGGCCACCGTCACCATTTCCGACGCCGGCGGACATGTCCTCGCGCACGCGGGCGCGCCCGAGCCGCTGGAGGAGACGGCGGTTGCGCGCTTCACGCAGCCGGTGCTGGCAACGCGACTGGACGCTTCCGACTTTCCCGAGCAGGCGGGACCCGGCAGCGCACCGGTCAAGGTGGGTGACATCACCGTCGTCATGTCGCGCGTGTCGGCGCAGGCACACCAGCGCGATCTGCTCCTAGTGGGACTCGGCCTGGGTTCGGCGTCGCTGCTGATCGCGGTGATGCTGGCGCTCGGCATCGGGAACAGCGTGATCCACCCGATACGTCGACTTGCGGCCGCGATGTCGGAGTTGAGCCGCGGGAAGCACGTGACGCCGCTGTCGACCACGGGCGGCGGCGAGTTCCGCACGCTGAACGAGGGCTTCAACGACATGGCGGCCCGGCTGCAGGCGGGCACGCGGGAACTGGAGGCGCGCATCGAGGAGGCGACGCGCGCGTTGATGACGCAGAAAGATGCCGCCGAGTCGGCGACGCAGGCCAAGTCCCGCTTCATCGCCGCGGCAAGTCACGACTTGCGCCAGCCCCTGCACGCCATCGGCCTGTTTACCGCGACGTTGCAGCGGCGCACGGAGGGAACCGATCTGCAGCCGGTCGTCCGCGATCTCGCCAGGGCGGTGGCGGCGATGGATCGCCTGTTCGACCTGCTCCTCGACATCTCGAAGCTCGACGCCGGAACCATGGTGGCACAGCCACGGCCAATGCGGCTCGAGCACCTGTTCGCGCAGTTGTATGCCGAATACGCGGATGCGGCCATGGAGAAGCACCTGCGCCTGCACATTCGCGCCACCGATGCGGTTCTGGTGACCGACGAATTGCTGCTGCACCGCCTGCTGACCAACCTGGTCGCCAACGCCATTCGCTATACGGAAAACGGCACGGTGATGCTCTGCAGCCGGCGGCGTGGTGCCGACTGGCAGATCGAGGTGCGCGACAGCGGCATCGGCATTCCGCTGGAACGGCAGGGCGAGATATTCCAGGAGTTCTACCAGATCGGAAACGTCGCACGCGATCGCAGTCGCGGACTCGGGCTCGGATTGGCGATCGTGGCCAGGCTCGCGCGGCTGCTGGCCACAGAGGTCGCCGTCCGTTCCGCGCCTGGGCGCGGTTCCGTGTTTTCCGTGCGCATCCCGCGCGGCGAGGATCGCCGGGTTCCGGAGTCCGCGCGCCACGAGGAGTCGCTCGCGCAACCGGTGGCACCGATGCCGGCCGATCCTCGTGATCGACGACGACCCGCTCGTGCTGGCGGGCAATCAGGTGCTGCTGACCGATCTGGGCTGCAGCGTGACGCTGGTCGGTGACGGTCCTGGCGCACTGGCGGCACTCGCCGCGCTCGGCGCGCAGCCGGTGATCGTCCTGTGTGACTTGTGGCTTCCGGATGACGTGAGCGGCATCGATCTGCTGCAGCGGCTTGCGGCGCTGACGAAGGGGCCCATTTCCGGTATCTTGATCTCCGGTGACACGCGGCCCGAAACGATACGCGCGGCAAAGGACGCCGGCTTTCCGCTGTTGCACAAGCCGGTCTCGCCGGCGCGGCTGCGTGCCGTGCTGACGCAATTCGCCTGGAGAATGCGCAGGATGCCCGACCCGGTCGACCGCGATGAAGATTCTCCTCGCTGACGATCACGCGCTGATCCGCGCGGGCCTGCGCGGCGAACTGGCCGCACTGGATGCGGACGTCGGCTTCGTCGAGGCCTGGGACGCCGAAACGCTTCGGCAAATGCTCGCGCTGCACGGCGATCTCGACCTCGCGCTGGTGGACCTGACGATGCCCGGAATGTCCGGCGCGCGGACGATCGCCGAGTTGCGCCGGGAACACCCCACGCTGCCGCTGATCGTGCTCTCCGGCGTCGAAACCGGAACCGAGGTGCAGCGCTGTTCTGCATGCGGGTGCGGCGGGCTATATCCCGAAGATCGGCGAAGTCACCGGTGATGTTGCAGGCCATCCGGCTGGTCCTCGCCGGAGGGCAATATCTCCCTCCGCAGCTCATGCAGCATGCGGGTCGACGTCGCGCAGCGGCCCGCCTCTGCGGCGGCAGACCCGGCGACGGAATCGGGGCGGGATTGTCGACGTGAGCCGTCTCATGCTGCTGAGCCCCCGGCAAAGCGAAGTGTTCGCCCTGTTGGCCAAGGGCCTGTCGAACAAGTCGATCGCGCGGCAGTTGAACGTCACCGAAGGCACGGTCAAGAGCCATGTCGCCACGATCTTCGATGTGCTCAATGTCCACAATCGGGTGTCGGCCGTCGCCGAGGCGCAGCGGTTGTCGGCGCTCGACGGCCGTCGCCTGCTCGTGCGATTGCGCATCACGATCGCAGCGCCATTGCTACAATCGGTCATGCGTCAGCATTGCCGCCACAGGTGCACGTCTTTCGTCCGCGACTGGCTCTCCGCCAACAACATCCTCCTCAAGAGTCCGGAAGGTCACGTCCTCATCGATTCGAGCTACGTGCGCCATGCGCCACTGACGCTCGCGCTGCTGCGCTCGCCGCGCGGGTTGGGCCGCGAACCGCTCGCCAAGCTCGTCAATACGCACTGCCACTCCGATCACATGGGCGGCAACGCGTCGATCAGGCGAGCCTACGGGTGCCCGATCGTGTTACCCGAAGGCGAGGCGCGGCTGGTCGAGCGCTGGGACACAGAAGGCGCTGCTGCTCGATTATGCCGACCAGTCGGCCGATCGGTTTACCGCCGACGAAACGCTTCGCGAGAACACGACGCAGGTTTGGGGCGGCCTCGAGTGGCGCGCGCTGGCCGCGCCCGGCCACGACATGAGCGCGTTCGTTTTCTACAATCCGGAATACCGGATCCTGATTTCGGGTGACGCGCTCTGGCAGAACGGTTACGGCTTCGTGATGCCGCGCGCGATGGACCCGGTCGCGTTGCCGGCGACGCGCGCGACGCTGGAGATGATCGCCGCGCTCGATGTTCGCGTCGTGATTCCCGGCCACGGCGACGTGTTCACGGAGGTGGCGCCGGCACTGGAGCGCGCCTTCGCGCGCACCGCGGCGTTCGAGGCCGACGACGCGCGCATGGCCAGGCATGCGTTGAAAGTCGTGCTGACGTTTTGCCTGCTCGACCGGCGACGATTGGCGATCGCCGATCTGCCGGCGTACGTGGAGCGCATCGGCCTCTATCGCGACGTCAACGCGGCTTGCCTGCAGTTGCAACCCCCGAAACTTGCCGAGATGTTGGTGGAGGGCCTCGAAAAGGCCGGCGCGATCAAACGCGAGGGCGAGTGGCTGGTTCCTGCGTCGTGACGCCGCGTCAGTGGCCGCTCGGTGGCCCCTTCAGTGGCCTATCTGCGCCGCGAACGTCCGGACGCCGTTCAACAGCATCTCGACGGCGAGCGCCGTCAGCACCAGGCCCATCAAACGCTCGAAGGCCTGGATCGCGCGCTCGCCCAGCGCGGCCTGCAGCCGAGGCGCTGCGAGGAGCACGAGCGTGGTCACGGCCATCCCCACCGACAGCGCAATCACCCACGTCGTCATGTGTGCCGGATCGCGCGACGCCATCAGCATCACCGTCGCCAGCGCCGACGGCCCGGCGATCGACGGCACGGCGAGCGGCACGAGGAATGGCTCGCCGCCGCGCGCATCGCCGAACACGCCATCCGGATGAGGAAAGACCATGCGCAGCGCGATGAGGAACAGGATGATGCCGCCGGCGATCGTCAGCGACACATCGGAAAGCTGCAGCCACTGCATGAACGTCCGCCCGCCCGCCATGAACGCGACCAGGATCACATAAGCGAAGAAGCACTCCCGCAGCACGACGCGTCCGCGGCGCTCGGGCGGGACCTTGGCCAGAACCGACACGACGATCGGCAGGTTGCCGAACGGATCGAGGACCAGGATCAGCAGCGTCGTTGCTGCGAAAAGCTCGGCGTTCATCAATGCAGCTTGACGCGCGGCTCGACGCCGCCGCGCACCGTTCGACCGAGCGTGTCGAGAATTACCTGCAGCAGTCCGTGTATCGATACCTGATGCATCTTGTACAGCGACACGTACATCCAGCGCGCGATCATTCCCTGGATCAGCAGGTTGCCGCCGATCAGCCGTCCCATCAAATTGCCGACGGCCGACAGCTCCCCCAGCGACACCAGCGAACCAATGTCGCGAAAATGGAACGTCGGCAGCGGCTTGCCGTCGATTCGCGCTCGAACCGATTTGCCGAGCATCTTCGCCTGCTGGTAGGCGGCCTGCGCCCGCGGCGGCACCATCGCCCCCGTCTGCAACGCGCCATGCCATGGCGCGGCCGCGCAGTCGCCGAACGCGAAGATGTCCGGATCGCGCGTCGTCTGCAGCGTCGACGTGACGACCAGCTGATTGCCGCGATTCACCTCGAGGCCGTCGAGCGAGGCCAGCCAGTCCGGTGCCTTGATGCCTGCGGCCCAGACGACGAGGTCGGCCGGAAAGAATTCGCCGGCAGCGGTGATCACGCCCTCCTCCGTCACCTGCGTTACGCGCTCGCGCGTGCGCACGTTGACATCGAGGCGCCGCAACAATTCGGTGGCAGCCTCCGCGACATGCTCCGACAAGAGCGGCAGAATTCGCGGCGCCGCCTCGACCAGCGCCAGCCGGATGTCACGGCGTGCGTCGAGATGCTCGAGACCGTAGGCGGCATGCGCGGCAGTCGTGTGCCGTATCTCAGCCGCGAGTTCCACGCCCGTGGCGCCCGCGCCGATGATCACGATGTGGACACCTGTGGGCTTGCCTTCCGCTGCGTTGGCATCGGCGCGCACGCAGGCGGCGAGCAGGCGGCGATGGAATCGCTCCGCGTCGCTCAGCATGTCGAGGACCGCCGCATACTTGGCGACGCCGGGCACGCCGAAGTCGTTGCTGACGCTGCCCACGCAGATGATCAGCGTGTCGTAGGGAACGACGCGTGCCGGCAGCATCGCCGCACCGTCGTCGTCGCGTACTTCAGAGAGCGTGATCTCGTGACGCGCCCGGTCGAGCGCCGTCACCGAACCCTGCTTGAAGCGGAAATGGTGCCAGTGGGCGATGGCGAGGTAGTCGAGGTCGTGCGCGTCGGCATCCATGCGCCCCGCGGCCACTTCATGCAGCAGCGGCTTCCACAGATGCGTTGCGTTCTGGTCGACGAGCGTGATATCGGCGCGCTTGCGCCGGCCGAGACGTTCGCCCAGGAGCGTGGCCAGCGGCAAGCCGCCGGCGCCGCCGCCGACGATGACGACACGATGCGGTCCGCTATGAGGGGGATCCGTCAACTTCTCACCTTGTATTTGTATATGGGGTCGATCTCGATTGAATGGTAGCGGTTCCGGATGATGGTGGCCGCTTCATTGTAGCCCGGCGTCCGGCGGCTTTCGGGCGCCAAGCCTCGCCGGCCCGGCGCTACTTGAACGGCTGCAATTCTCCCAGCAGCGTGGGGATGAGCTCCGAGACTGTCGGGTGGATGTGCACGGCGCGGCTGATCGCGGTGTAAGGGACGCCGGCGTTCATGACGTCGATGATGCAGTGGATGGCTTCGTCGGCTTCGATGCCGAGCAGCGCCGCGCCGAGGATCTTCTTCGTCTCCGCATCGACCAGCACCTGCATGAAGCCCTGCGTTTCGCCACGCTCGCGTGCGCGACCGACGCGCGACATCGCACGCCTTCCAACCAGCAGCGGCCGTCCCGATTTGAGGGCTTCGGATTCGGACATTCCCGCGCGCGCCAGTGGCGGGTCGGTGAAGAGTGCGTAGACGGGAAAGCGGTCAGAGACGCGCCGCCGGTCGCGATCCAGCAAATTGGCGGCGACGATCTCGTAGTCGTTGTAGGACGTGTGCGTGAACGCGCCCTTGCCATTGACATCGCCCAGCGCCCAGATGCCCGGGACATTCGTGGCGAGCTGGTCGTCGACTTCGATGAAGCCGCGCGCGTTCGTGGCGACACCGGCCCGGTCGAGTCCCAGGTCGTCGGTATTGGGCTTGCGGCCGACAGCCAGCAGCAGGTGCGAGCCGGAGACGTTGCGTGGCTCCTCGTCGCACTTCACGTGCATCGCCACGCCATCCGGGTGTTTTTCCAACCGAATGCACTCCGCGTTGAGGCGCACCCCGATGCCTTCGCGCTCGAGGATTGCCTGGAGTTCGAGCGACACGTCGGGGTCTTCGCGCGAGACCAGCCGCGGCGACATTTCGACGACCGTGACACGGCTGCCGAAGCGCCGGTACATCTGCGCGAACTCGAGTCCGATGTAACTGCCGCCCAGCACCAGCAGATGCTCGGGCAGGAAATCGATATCCATCATGCCGGTATTTGTCCGGTAGTCGACCTGGCCCAGCCCCTCCATCGCCGGGATCGTCGCGCGCCCTCCGGTATTGATGAAGATCTCGGGCGCCTCGAGGAACCGGTCGCCGACCTGCACGACATGCGGCGCCGTGAAGCGGCCATGACCTTCGATCACGGTGACGTTCGGCGTGCCGCGCAGCCACTTTTGAATGTTGCCGGTGGATTCGGCGACGATCGCGTCCTTGCGCGCCTTCACTTTCGACATGTCGACGCGGACCGTCCCGTCGATGGCCACGCCCATCTCCGACGCATGCCGCGCCACGTGCGCGGCGCGCGCGCTAGCGACCAGCGTCTTCGTGGGGATGCAGCCGACGTTCACGCATGTTCCGCCGAAGCGCTTGCGTTCGAGGATGGCGGTCTTGCGGCCCGCGCCGGCAAGCCGCACCGCGAGCGACGGGCCGGCCTGGCCCGTGCCGATCACGATGGCGTCGAAGCGTTCGTTCATGGATCCCCCGTGCGAGCGTGCGAGGCTATCGCCGCGCCTGACGATCGATGCTATTCGCGGTACTTTTGCATCGCGTGGCGAAGGAAGCGCATCTGCGCATCGAAGCGCTGGCACATCTCGCACCACGCGAGGTGGAGCTTCAGCAGCAGGCGGTCGACCCGGCCCAGTGGGCGCTCCTGCATTCGGGAAACGAGACGGCTCGCCCGCTTGCAGTTGATGAGGTGGCCCAGGATTCGTTTGAGAGACATGGATTTCGCCGCCGAGGGGTCAGGCTCCGACGCCCGCGCCGCCGTCCTTGAACCAGTTCTTCTCAAGGCATTCGCGCAGCGACATGCGGGCACGGTACAGGATCACCCACAGGTTATTCGCGGTGATCGCCAATTCCTTACAGATTTCGGCCGCTTCCAGGTCCATGACCTCCCGCATCATGAATACGCGGGCGGTGTTGGGTGGCAGCTTCTCGAGGCAGAAATCCATGATGTCGAAGAACTGGCTGCGATTGAGCGCCTGCTCCGGGTCGCCCCAATCGGCCGGAGGCGCATCCCATGAGCCGAACGGCCCCTTGAACAGGCCGTCCAGGTCCTCGATGTCGCACTCGTCATCGAACGTGCTGGCCAGCAGCGGCTCGCGCTGCTTGCGCCGGATGGCGTCGACGATCTTGTGCTTGAGGATGCCGGTGAGCCACGTCTTGAGGCTCGACTTGCCGGAGAAGCCGCTTCCGGCCAGTGCGGCGAGCAGCGTCTCCTGCACGACGTCCTCGGCGAGCGCCTCGTCGCGCAGCTGCAATCTGGCCACGCGCAGCAGGTAGCCGCGATGCGCGTCGAGTTGGGCGGCGATGTCGCGGGTGGGCATTGGTTGCGAGTGCGAGCGAAGGCGTGAATGGTACTCCAAGGAATGGATCGAAGGCCGACGGTGCGCGCGTGTCCATTTCCGTCTGCCGGTGCCAATCGCTCGGACCAGGTAGGCAGTGCGCTTCAACGGCACGACGCCGGGACTTGCGGCTTTGGACCCTTCCTTGCGACAAATGTTGCATTCAACGGCTCGCCACGCATGCAAATTGGTAAGTTCTGAATGAAAGTTGGCCGGGCGCATTACTGAGTCCCGGCCTTCACGCAACATTTCGGCGGATTGGGCCGTCCCCCCATCGATCGTGAATGATCGCTTTCGGGCAATCTGCGGGCTGGCGTCGACGGTTTGCCTTTGGCCGGAAGCGGACATAGACAAATGGCCGGAAGCGACGTTGAGCAGCCACACGCGCTCTAGGAAAGCAGACGAGTTCTTACCAGGCTGTCAGCTACTTGACGAGCACCGCGTCTGTCTCGGCGTCATGTGCGCCGAGCGGCGAGATATGGCCGCCGCCTTGCTGACCCACGTCTTTCCGCCGGCTGAGCTTGTGAGCAATTCTTATAAGCTGCACAATCCACGAGTGCAGATAACTTTGACTACGACCGGCACATGTCGACTGTCAAATTTAGGAGGATTCTTCCATGACGCGACGCCACTTTGTTTCAAGCCGCTTGATCGCCGCATTTGCGGCAGTGGTCTGCACTACGGTGCATGCCGCGTCAGTCCCGCCCATTGGTGGCGAACATGGCATGGTGGTCACGGCACATCAACTCGCCACCAAGGTGGGCGTCGATGTGCTCAAGCGCGGTGGCAACGCGGTCGATGCGGCGGTCGCTGTGGGTTATGCGATGGCCGTGGTTTACCCCGCTGCGGGCAACTTGGGCGGCGGAGGCTTCATGACCATCCAGTTGGCCGATGGACGCAAGACTTTTCTCGACTTTCGTGAATCGGCGCCGCTCGCGGCCACGCCCAATATGTACCTCGATAGCTCCGGCAACGTCATCAAGGGCGCGAGCACGAAGGGCCACCTGGCGGTCGGCGTGCCGGGTAGCGTCGCCGGGCTCGAATACGCTCGGGAAAAGTACGGGACGCGTTCGCGCGGAGCGCTGATCGCGCCGGCCATTGGTTTTGCCGAGCGCGGATTCGTGCTGGATGAGGGCGACATTGCACTGTTCGCGACGGCGAACAAAGACTTTCTCGACGACGCCGCGAGCGCGGCGATCTTCCTGAACAAGGGCCAGCCCTACAAGGCCGGGGATCGACTGGTGCAGAAGGACCTAGCGAAAACGTTGCGCCTGATTGCGCAGAATGGCCCCGCTGCGTTCTACCAAGGATCGATCGCCGATGCGATCGCGGCGTCGAGCGTCGCGGGCAATGGCATCATCACCAAGGCGGATTTGCAGCAATACAAGGTGCGCGAGTTGGCGCCGGTCGAATGCGACTACCGTGGCTATCACATCGTATCGGCGCCACCGCCCAGCTCGGGCGGCGTGGTGATATGCGAGATCCTCAATATTCTCGAGGGCTATCCGCTCAAGGATCTGGGGTTTCGTTCTGCTCAAGCCGTGCACTATCAAATCGAGGCGATGCGCCACGCATACGTCGATCGCAACAGCTACCTGGGCGATCCGGACTTCGTGAAGAATCCGCTCGATCGTCTGCTGGACAAGGGCTACGCCGAGAAGGTCCGCGCGGTCATCGAGCCGAACAAGGCCGGCATTTCGAAAGACTTGAAGCCGGGCGTCCCGCCACACGAGGGAACCAATACGACGCACTATTCAATCGTCGACAATCAAGGCAATGCGGTGTCGGTGACCTATACCTTGAACGACTGGTTCGGCGCCAAGGTGACCGCGGCGAAGACCGGAATCCTACTGAATGACGAGATGGACGACTTTACCGCCAAGCTCGGCGTGCCGAACCTGTACGGACTTGTACAGGGCGAGGCCAACTCGATCACGCCGGGCAAGCGGCCGTTGAGCTCCATGAGCCCGACCATCGTCTCGCGCGAGGGCAAGCCGGTCATGGTGATCGGCACCCCGGGCGGTAGCCGCATTATCACCGTGGTCGTGCTCTGCATTCTGAACGTAATCGATTACGGCATGAACATCCAGGAGGCGATCGACGCGCCGCGCTTCCATCAGCAGTGGCTGCCGGAGACGACGAACGTGGAAATCTTTGCATTGAGTCCCGACACACGCAAGATCTTGGTCGACATGGGTCACAAGCTGGGCGACCCGCAACCCGCCGGCCACGCTGCGGGCATTCTAGTCGGGGCACCATCGCTTAACGGCAAGCCACGCGGCAAGGATCGCTTCTACGGGGCCAACGATCCGAGAAGGGGGACGGGGTTGGCATTGGGGTATTGAGAGCCGGTGTCGTGATTTTGTCGGGTATGCCACCGCGGCAATGGATCAATGGCTGCTTTTGGCCGGTCTCGGTCCTGTCGCCGCCGGTCCAAATACGACTCGCCGCCGCTCACGACCGCGCCGCAGAGTCCCCACGTTGTGCGTGCGCGGCCAGCCGGAGACGCCGCCGCATGCCGCGGCTCGAGATGTCCTGCTGGGTTCTGCACGAGCAGTAGTAGACCGATAGTCGGGCCGTCTTCTCCAAGGCGAAGAGCAGGAGTGACAGCGCCGCCTCGTCTGCCGCGGCGACAGGCTCCCACTGCAGCGCCTCGCTGGTTCCCCCTCCGGTGCCGTAGCCTTTCTCGGCCACGCGGGCGGAGTTTTCGCGGCAGACGAAGAGTTCGTGGATGTTGAGGAAAGGGACCCCGAGGGCGTCCAGGCGCAGGACCATGTCTTTCATGTCCGCTAGCCGTTCGGGGATGACGGGGACCTCGACCGCCGTCTCGTCGAAGTAGCGCAGAGCCCTTTCCACCGGCTCGGTGTCGAACTCGCGCGCGACGAGGTTGAATCGCAGGGCGTCCAAGCCGGCGTCCTTGAGCTGGGAGAGCAGCCCGTCGGAGAGGCGGTCGCCGTTCGTATAGAGGTCGATGCGGACGCGGAAGGGCAGGGTCCTCAAGGCGCGCACGAGGCGCAGCAGGCGTTCCGGCCGCATCGTGGGTTCACCGCCGCTGACGCCCACGCTGCGCAGGCCGTAGCGCCGCACGACCTCAGGAGCTTCCTCCGGTTCGGCCAGGCGGATGCCATGGACCACCAGTTCGTCCGTCCGCGGTTTCTGATTGAAGCAGAAGAAGCAGTCGCGCGTGCACAGGCCCGTGATGAAGGCGTTGGTCCCCTTACCCCCCAGGCAGCCCCGGCAGCCCGGCGGCAGGTGCCGCGTGTAGAGCGTGCGGCGCGGGAGCGATCCTTTGATGCCGCCGCGGCGCAGGGCCTCGAGCAGGGACGACACCCGCTCGGCACGGTCCGCGTCTTCCTCCGCGCGTGCCACAGCGATGCCTTTCCGGAGGGTGTCTGCCTTCCGCGCGTACCAGGAGAGGTCGTCTTCTTCCTTAAGCATTTCTGGGTCCCCATACTGGAAGAACCGCAGTCACCGCCCGGTTGGACAGCCCTCTGCAGACTAGGACTTTGCGCTCGCAGGGTGTGACGAATCTTGCGGCAGATCAACTATCGGTGAGCCCGGCGAGGCGCAAATGCAAAAGGGGCAGCGAGTATTCCGCTGCCCCTCCTCCGTGCGTGATTGCCTCGTTACGGCGCTATGCTGACCTCGACGCGCCGCGCTTCCGCGTTGTCGCCGGAACCTTGCGTCAGTTCGGGCTTCGCAAGTTCGATCTTGTCCTCGGCCACGCCCGCCGACTTCAGTTGATCGCGCACGGCCATCGCGCGCTGCTTCGCGAGTTCCTGGTTCCCGGCAAGATCGCCGGTCGCGTCGTGGAAGCCCGAGACCTTCACCTTCTTGCCGCCCGCCTTCGCCTTGTCCGCCAGCGGTGCCAGCTTGGCGGCGGCATCCGCTGGAAGATCGGCCTTGCCGGTGACGAAATAGACCTTCACGACGTCGACCGAAATCGCGGCGGGCGCGGCGGCGCTCATCGCCGGCGGTGTTGCCATCGGCGCGCTGGCCTTTAGCGGCGCCTTCATGCCCCACGTAGCGAGCAGCGGCACGATCATCAGCGCGACGATGTTGATGATCTTGATCAGCGGATTCACAGCCGGGCCCGCCGTGTCCTTGTACGGATCGCCGACCGTGTCGCCGGTCACCGCCGCCTTGTGCGCGTCCGAGCCCTTGCCACCGAAGTGGCCGTCCTCGATGTATTTCTTCGCGTTGTCCCACGCGCCGCCGCCGGTCGTCATCGAGATCGCGACGAAGAGCCCGGTGACGATAGTGCCCATCAGCAGGCCGCCCAGCGCCTGCGGTCCGAGCACGAGGCCCACGACGACGGGAACGAGCACGGGCAGCAGGGACGGCACGATCATTTCGCGGATCGCGGCCTTGGTCAGCATGTCGACGGCCACACCGTATTCCGGCTTGGCCGTGCCTTCCATGATGCCCTTGATCTCCTTGAACTGGCGGCGCACCTCGACGACCACCGCACCTGCCGCGCGGCCGACCGCCTCCATCGCCATCGCACCGAACAGATACGGAATGAGGCCGCCGATGAAGAGGCCGATGATGACCATGTGGTTCGACAGGTCGAACGACGTCGACATGTTCGAGGATTGCAGCGCATGCGTGTAGTCGGCGAACAGCACCAGCGCCGCGAGACCCGCCGAGCCGATCGCATAGCCCTTGGTCACCGCCTTGGTCGTGTTGCCCACCGCGTCGAGCGGATCCGTGATCGCACGCACGGAATCCGGCAGATCGGCCATCTCGGCGATGCCGCCCGCGTTGTCGGTGATCGGACCGTACGCGTCGAGCGCGACGATGATACCCGCCATCGACAGCATGGACGTCGCAGCGATGGCGATGCCGTACAGTCCGGCACACCAGTACGACGCGAAGATCGCGGCGCATACGGAGAGCACCGGCAGCGCCGTCGACCGCATCGACACGCCGATGCCGGCGATGATGTTGGTCGCATGGCCGGTCGTCGACGCCTGCGCGACGTGCTTGACCGGCTTGAAGTCGGTGCCGGTGTAGTACTCGGTGATGATCACCATCAGCGCGGTCAGCACGAGGCCGACGACCGCGGCGCCGAACAACCGGATCGGCGTCAGCAACGGGTCCACTGTCGCGAAGCCGCCGGTCATCCGGTCGGTGATGAACCAGAAGCCGATCGCCGACAGGATGCCCGCGACCGCGAGCCCCTTGTACAGCGCGTTCATGATCTTGCCGCCGGGCGACGCCTTGACGAAATAGCAACCGGCGATCGACGCGAGGATCGAGAAGCCGCCGAGCACCAACGGGTACAGCACCGCCCCTTCGGCCATCGTCGGCAGCAGCAGCGCGCCCAACAGCATCGTCGCGACCAGCGTGACGGCGTAGGTTTCGAAGAGATCGGCTGCCATGCCCGCGCAATCGCCGACGTTGTCGCCCACATTGTCGGCGATCACCGCCGGATTGCGCGGATCGTCTTCCGGAATGCCTGCCTCGACCTTGCCGACCAGGTCCGCGCCGACGTCCGCGCCCTTGGTGAAGATGCCGCCGCCCAACCGCGCGAAGATCGAGATCAGCGAGCCTCCGAACGCGAGCCCGACCAGCGGCTCGATGATGTGATGGAGGTCTTCGCCTTTCATGCCGGGCGCCCAGTGCGCAGAGCCGACCAGGAACGCATAGAAGCCCGCCACGCCCAGGAGCCCGAGGCCGACGACCAGCATGCCGGTGATCGCGCCGCCACGGAACGCCACGGCGAGCGCTTCGTTCAGGCCGGTACGCGCCGCTTCCGCCGTGCGCACGTTCGAGCGCACCGACACGTTCATCCCGATGAAGCCGGTCAAGCCCGACAGGATCGCGCCCACCGCGAAGCCGCCCGCCGTGCGGGCGCCCAGCGCCCACCAGATGATCACGAGCAGGATGACGCCCACGAGGGCGATGGTCCGGTACTGGCGATTGAGGTACGCCTGGGCGCCGGCCTGGATGGCGGCCGCGATTTCCTGCATGCGCGGATTACCGGCGGGCTTTGCGAGGATCGTGCTGATCCAGTAGATGCCGACGACGATCGCCACCACCGCGCAGACGAGCGCGAAGATAAGGCCTGTGGTCATGGCTTGAACTCCCTTTGTAATGTGATGTGCAGTGGAGCGCCGCGGCCTTCAAGCGGGCCCGTGCGCGAAACACGCTATTTTGCCAGTTTGCGGTCGAGAAAGTCGAGCCGGTCCTGTCCCCAGAAGAGTTCGTCGGCAACGACATACGTGGGCGCCCCGAATACGCTGCGGCCGATGGCCTCCTGCGTGAGCGCCATGAATTTCTCCGCGATATCCGGGGCTTGCGCGCGCGCGGCCAACTCGGACGAAGGCAAACCGCACTCGGTGGCGATCGCCTGCATCGTCGCGGCGTCCGCGATGTTGCGCTGCTGTTCCCAGATGGCGCGGCCGACCGCGCCCGCGAGATCGAGCGCCCGCGCCCATCCGAGTTCGTTCGTCGCGAGGATCCAGTATGCGGCGAGGTCGCCGTTCACCGGGAAGAATGCCGGCTGCACATGCATGGCCTTGCCCAGGAACTGCGACCAGCGCGCCAGCTCGACCAGCCGGTACGCCTGCCGCTGCGGCGCGCGCTGCGACAGCGGCAGTCCGCCCGACACCGGAAACACCTGCCCCAGGTTGATGGGCTTCACCGCCACCGTTGCGCCATGCTTGGCCACCATCGCGACAAAGCGGTCGTGTCCCAGATAGGCGAACGGGGAAATCGTTGCGAAGTAGTAGTCGACGACCGCGGCCAAAGCAAACTCCCGTTTCGCGTCAGACCGCAAACCCGGCGGCAAGCTTCCTGGCCACGGCGACGTTCTTCAATCTTGCATACTGCGGCAGCCCATCCTTGAAAGGTGGCGGGTCCTCGCCGTTCATCAACGGCGTCAAATACGCACGCGCCTTCGGCGTGATGCCGAGTCCGTCGACGGTGATGAATTGGCGCGGTAGCTTCTTCTCGACATTGGCGACCTCGGAGAGCGGCGCGACGGCGATCTTCCATCGGTACGGCTTGTCCGACGTGCGCTGTATCGCGGGCATCACCGCGTTGCGTCCGGCCAAGGCCAATTCGACGGCGGCCTTGCCGACGGCGTACGAATGCAGGACGTCGGTTCGCGATGCAAGGTGCCGCGCGGCGCGCTGCAGGTAGTCGGCGACCGCCCAGTGGTACTTGCAGTCGAGCCGGTCCTTGACGATCTTTGCGATCATCGGGCCGACGCCGCCCAGTTGCGCGTGGCCGAAGGCGTCCTTCGTGCCTGCCTCCGCCATCAATTCACCGCCCGGATTGCGCAGGCCCTCGGAGACGCCGATGCAGCAATAGCCGAAGCGGGCGACCTTCGCCTTGACGGCCGCCATCACTTTCGCTTCATCGAAGGGAACTTCCGGAAACAGCAGCACCAACGGGATGGGCGTGTCCTTGCTGTCCGCCATGCCCACGGCCGCGGTGATCCATCCGGCATTGCGGCCCATGACTTCCAGCACGAAGACCTTCGTCGACGTCTTGGCCATCGATGCGACGTCGAAGGCGGCCTCGCGCATCGACGTCGCGACGTACTTGGCCACCGAGCCGAAGCCGGGGCAGTTGTCGGTGATGGGAAGGTCGTTGTCGACGGTCTTGGGCACGTGCACGGCGATCAGCGGATAGTCGAGCTTCGCCGCGATCTGCGACACCTTGAGGCAGGTGTCGGCCGAGTCGTTGCCGCCGTTGTAGAAGAAGTAGCCGATGTCGTGCGCGCGGAAGACGTCGATGAGGCGCTCGTACTGCGCGCGATTCTCGTCGATGCCTTTCAGCTTGTAGCGGCACGAGCCGAATGCGCCGCCGGGCGTGTACCGCAACGCGGCGATGGCCCTGGCGGACTCGCGGCTGGTGTCGATCAGGTCTTCGGTCAGCGCGCCGATGATGCCGTTGCGGCCCGCATAGACGCGGCCGATGCGGTCGCGGTGCTTCCGCGCCGTCTCGATGACGCCCGCGGCGCTGACGTTGATGACGGCGGTCACGCCGCCCGATTGCGCGTAGAACGCGTTGCGCTTGGTCATGTTCGAGTCAGGATTTCAGCGCGGCAAGGGCGGCGTCGCGAATCGCCTCGACCGATCCCATTCCGTCCACCTTGCGATATTTGGGCGCGCGCGGGTCGCCCGTCTCCGCCCACTTCGCGTAGTAGGCGACGAGAGGCTCGGTCTGCTGGTGATAGACGGCGAGCCGGTTGAGCACGGTCGCCTCCTTGTCGTCGTCGCGCTGGATGAGGTCCTCGCCGGTCACGTCGTCCTTGCCCGGCGACCTTCGGCGGATTGAACTTGACGTGGTAGGTGCGGCCCGACGCGACATGCACGCGCCGCCCGCTCATCCGCTCGACGATCGCGCTGTCGGGAACGTCGATCTCGAGCACGTAGTCGATGGCCACGTTCGCGTCGCGCATCGCGTCGGCCTGCGGAATCGTGCGCGGAAAGCCGTCGAACAGGTAGCCGTTGGCGCAATCCGGCTGCCTTCAGGCGGTCCTTGACGAGGCCGATGATGATGTCGTCGGAGACCAGCGCGCCGCTGTCCATCACCTTCTTCGCCGCAAGGCCCAAGCGGCGTGCCCGCCTTCACCGCCGCGCGCAGCATGTCGCCGGTGGAGATCTGCGGAATGCCGTAGGCTTCCTTGATGAAAGTTGGCCTGGGTGCCCTTGCCGGCGCCCGGTGGGCCCAACAGAATGAGTCGCATGGTCGGCTCGCGATTCTCGCCGGTATTCCGCGGGTACGGTCAACGCCGAACCACGCTCACGCGCTGTCACGCCTTGTCCGCGCAAAGATCTCGCGCACGCGCGCCAGGTCCTCGGGCGTGTCGATGCCCGGCGCCGGCGTGCCGTGCGTGATTTCCACGACGATGCGGTAGCCGTGCCAAAGCGCGCGCAACTGCTCCAGCGCCTCGAAGCGCTCGATCGGCGCGGGCGCCAGCGCCGGAAATGCGCGCAGGAATGCGACGCGATACGCGTAGAGCCCGTAGTGGCGGTAGAGCGGCAAGCCCGGCGGCAACGCGCCGGGATTGTCGCGAAACGCATCGCGCGCCCATGGAATCGTCGCGCGGCTGAAATAGAGCGCATAGCCGGCCGCGTCGAGCACGACCTTGACGACGTTCGGGATTGAACGCCTCGGCCACGTCGTCGATCGGATGGCACGCCGTGGCGATCGCCGCATCGGGCCGCGCCGCGAGCAGCGCCGCCATGCTGCCGGATCAGCGCGGCGTCGAGCAGCGGCTCGTCGCCCTGCACGTTGACGACGATCTCGTCGTCGGCGAGGCCCAGCAGCTGCGCGGCCTCGGCCAGGCGGTCGGTGCCCGTCGCGTGATCGGCGCGCGTCATGCACGCCGCGATGCCGTGCGCGACGACCGCATCGCGCACGCGCTCGTCGTCGGTGGCGACGACGACGCGCGCCGCGCCGCTTGCCAGCGCGCGCTCGGCCACGCGCACGACCATCGGCTTGCCGGCGATGTCGGCCAGCGGCTTGCCCGGCAGGCGCGTCGACGCGTAGCGCGCCGGAATCAGGACGGTGAAATCGTGCAGCAGGCGCTCGGCCACGCACGTGCCGCGCGCTATTCGTATTCGGCCGGCGTGAGCTTGCGCGCCTCTTCCTCGAGCATCACGGGAATGCCGTCGCGCACCGGATAGGCGAGCCGCGCCGACTTCGAGATGAGCTCCTGCTTTTCGCGGTCGAACGTCAGCGGCCCCTTGGTGACGGGGCAGACGAGCATTTCAAGCAGCTTGGAATCCACGGATCTTTCTCCTCGACGCAGCGCGACGAGCGCCGGATCGACGCTCGCGCGCACCGGCAGGTACCAGCAGCGCTCGTCGGCGAACGCTGCGCATTTTACCGCGTCCTTCTCCGTCATCAGGATCGCGCGCGGCAGCCGGGAACGTCGATGTCGCCGGCCGTGAAGGCGTGATGGTCGGGAAACGCGTGGCGCGTCGCGGCGATGCCCAGCGCCGCGACGCATGTCGAAGAAGCGCTGCGGATTGCCGATGCCGGCGACCGCGTGGACTTCGCGCCGCGCCACTCCGCCGGATCGGCTTGCCGTGTCCGGCTGGTCGCAGGTTGCGCCACGGCAGCGGCTCGAGCGTCATCAGCGTATGTCGCGCGTCGGTCGCCGGGCGGCTGCGCGCAGCGTCGCGTGGCGACCAGCCGCACGATGGCGTCGACGTCGCGCAAGACGCGAAACGCGGCTCGCGCAGCGGCCCGGCCGGCAGCATGAGGCCGTTGCCGAGGCCGCGCGCGGCGTCGACGACGGCGATCTCGACATCGTCGCGCCAGCGCGTAGTGCTGCAGGCCGTCGTCGGCGATGATGACATCGCAGCCGGGATTCGCCGCGAGGAGGCCGCGCGCGGCGCCGGCGCGATCATGCCCGATCCAGACGGGCAAGACCCGTCGTCGGCGAGCAGCAGCGGCTCGTCGCCGACGATGCCGCGGATCGTCGCCCGCCGCGACGGCGCGCGGCGACGACATTGCTGCCGCCATAGCCGCGGCTGACGATGCCCGGCCGGAAGCCGCGCGCGCGCAGCTGCAGGCGCAAGCGCGCTGCGACCAGCGGCGTCTTGCCGGCGCCGCCGACGGTGATGTTGCCGACGACGACGACCGGCACCGGCAGACGCTCGACGCGCAGCAGGCCGCGCGCGATACAGCGCGCGCCGGCGCCGCCACGACGCCGCGAAAGAGCCACGACAGCGGCCAAGCAGCGCGGCCGAGCGGCGTGAGGCGCGGCGCGTACCAGGCGTCGACGAGGCGGTCGGCGAATGTCACGGATCGCATCGCGTCCCGCTGCGCTCACGGGAGCGCCGGCGCCAGCGCCTCCAGGCGCGACGACGTCCGTCCAGCGCGCGGCCGGGAATTCGTCACTTCGCGGCGTGCTGCGTCGCGAACGTGATGTGGACGAGGCCGACCTGGCGCGCGGCCTCCATCACGTGGATGACGGATTGGTGCGTCGCATTGGCGTCGGCGTTGATGATGACGACCGGATCCTTGGCGTCGCCGGCGGCGCGCTTCAGCATGTCCCCGAGCGCGCCGACGGTGGTGAACGTGAACACGTTCTTGTCGATGACGTAGCGTCCCTGCGCGTCGATGCCGACGTTGACTTCCTTCGGCCGCTGCTTCGCCGCGTCGGCATCGGCCTCGGGCAGCGTGATCTGCAGTTCCGCGACGCGCTGGTAGGTCGTCGTCACCATCAGGAAGATCAGGATGACGAGCAGGACGTCGATCAGCGGGATGAAGTTGATCTCGGGGTCTTCCCGGCCCCGCGTGCCGCGCAGGTTCATCGCGATCCCGTGCCGGGTCACTTGCGCTCGCCGTGCGCGAAGTCGACGAGCTTGATCGCCTGCTGCTCCATCTCGACCACCAGCGCGTCCACCTTGCCGCGGAAGTGGCGGTAGAAGATCATCGACGGAATCGCGACGATGAGGCCCATCGCCGTGTTGTACAGCGCGATCGAGATGCCCTGCGCGAGCTGGATGGGATTGGACGCCGCGGAACTCTGCGAGCCGAAGATCTCGATCATGCCGACGACCGTGCCGAAGAGGCCCATCAGCGGCGACATCGCGGCGATCGTGCCGAGCGTGGTCAGGAAGCGGTCGAGGTCGTGCGTGACGACGCGGCCGACTTCCTCGATGGCCTCCTTCATCACGGGCCGCGGCGCCTTCACGTTGGCGAGGCCCGCCGCGAGGATGCGCCCGAGCGGACCCTGCGCCGCCGTCCTCGCCAGCAGCTCCGGCGTGGCGCCGCGTCTGCCGGAAGTCGACGAGCACGCGATCGACCATGCCCGGCGGGCGCGACGACGGACTGCCGCAGCGACCACAAACGTTCGAAGATCAGCGCCAGCGCCACGATCGACGCGATGATCAGCGGCCAGATCGGCCAACCCGCTGCCTGTATGAGGGACCACACGAGATGAGACTCCTTCGCAAGGACGCTTGAAATGTAGCCTGCCGGTCCGGATTCGGCAAGGCGAGGTTACGGCGAGACGCGACCTAGCCGCGGCCGCCGGCTTCCGCGAGCGTCGCGGTCACCGCCGCGCCCGCGAGCACGATCAGCCAGCACAGGTAGATCCAGAACGAGCAGCGCCGGAAACGCCGCCAGCGCGCCGTACAGCAATTCGTAGCTTGGAAAATGCGTGAGGTACCACGTGAAGCGCGCGCTTCGTCACCTCGAAGGCGACACCGGCGAGCACGCCGCTCGCGATGGCGTAGCGCCAGCAGCACGTTGCGCGCCGGCGCGACGCGGTAGAGGAGCGTCAGGCCCACGATGCACGCGAACGCCAAGGGCACGACGCGCCATACCGTGTCCGTGAACGCCTTCTGCAGCGGCACGGTCGACGACGATTTCCGTCAGCGTCCAGCGGATCAGCGAGATTGCGCGCACCGACCATCACGGGACCGGCGGTGATGCCGACGACGTAGACCAGGATGCGCCGCCCGATCGGGCGCTTGCGCCGGATGCCCCAGATCTCGTTGATCTCCGACTCGATCGTGTCGACGACCAGCACGCCGGTGATCGCCACGAAGACGATCGACAGGCCGATCGACGCTCGCCGCGCCCTCGGCCAGCACGACGACGTACTCGTGGACGATCGCCGACGCCGGACGCCGGCAGCAGGTGGCGCAAGCAGGAACGTCTCGAGAACCTTGAGGAAGTCCTGGAAGACCGGGAATTGCGCCACGAACGCGAACGCGACGGTGGCCAGCGGCACCAGACCCAGCAGCGTGACGAACGACAGGCTGCCGGCCGCGCGGAACCAGCCGATGCTGTTCAGACGGGCGGCGACGCGGCGGACGAAGCGGATGGGACCCAAGGAGGCGTGCGACGGGAGGACCGCGGGGTGCACGTTGTGCGATTATCGCAGACGTAAGGCGACGCGCCGTTCTCGCGACTAACGAGGCGTCGTCAGGGCCGCGCCGAACGATCTGCCGCGGCCGCGGTCCGAACCCGGTCAACCCGCAAGGAGAGCTTCGATGAACGCCCCGCTTCCCCGCTCTTCCAGCCCCGCCATCGACCGAAATCGCCGTGCTCGGCGGCGGCTGCTTCTGGTGCCTCGACGCGGTCTTCCGCGAATTGAACGGCGTAACCGCCGTCGAATCCGGCTACGCCGGCGGCAAGACGGCCAACCCGAGCTACGAGGACATCTGCACCGGGCCGCACCGGCCACGCGGAAGTCGTGCGGGTGACGTTCGACCCCGTCGGTGCTGTCGTTTCGCGACCTGCTGACCGTGTTCTTCACGATCCACGACCCGACGACGCATGAACCGCCAGGGCAACGATGTCGGCACGCAATACCGGTCGGTGGTGTTCTGCCAGTCGCGCGGAACAGCGCGCGACGACGAAGCCGGTGATCGCGATGCTCGACGCCGAAAAGCTGTGGTCCGGCCCGATCGTGACGGAGATCGCGGACGACGCGACGTTCTATCCGGCGGAGGGCTATCACCAGGACTATTTCGAGCGGAACGCGAAGCCAGCCCTATTGCATGTTCGTCGTCGCGCCCAAGGTCGCGAAGTTCCGCAAGGCATTTGCCGAACGGCTGAAGCGCACCGTCGCGTAACAGTCCGACAGCGCGATCGGCTCAGTCTAGCCGGCGCGCTTCGTCAGCCAGCCGCCGGTCGCGAGGCACAGGCCCACCGACCAGAACACCGGCGTCAGGCCGACCGTCGCGCCGAGCGCGCCGAAGACGAGCGGCACCGCGCACGCCATCGACTGCACGAGCGACATGCGCACGCCGGCGGCCTCGCCCATGCGTCCCGGCGGCGCGTGGCTGTGCAGCAGCGACATCACCATCGGCTGGCTCATGCCGAGCCCCAGCCCCAGCGTGAACGACATCGCCATCAGCGCGCGGTGCCGTATGCGACGAACGGGAACAGCATGTACACGGCGCCGGCGATGAAGAGCGCGATCGTCAGCACCTGATGTTCGGCGTCGCGCGGCGCACGATCCAGCGCATCGAGAGGCGCACGACGAATGTCGCGGCGGCGAAGGACGCCAGGATCAGTCCGATCTGCGACGCGGACAGTCCGATCGCCGCGCCGTAGACCGGAATGACGATCGTGTGCAGGTCCCAGCCCATCGCCAGCAGCACGTTGACCGCAAACACCCGCCGCAGTTTGCGGTGCGCGAGGAGTTCGAACGCGCTGCCAGCGCGCGGCACCGCGCGCGCCGGATGCGCGCCCGGCAACGCGAGCCGGCCCGCCGCCAGGACGGCGACCGGGACCAGCGGAATCAGCGCGAGGACCGCAAACGACGTCGCGAATCCGGCGTGGTCGATCGTGAATCCGGCGATGAGCGGACCCAGCAGGCCCGAAATCGAGTAGCCGAGCGCCAGCAGGCTGAAGTTGTGGACGCGGGCCGTGGCGTCGCCCAGTTCGCCGGTCGCGTTTTGCGCGGCGACCTGGAACACCATGAACGACACGCCGACGAGCGCCGCGCTGACGAAGAGCGCGAACAATCCGCTAGCGAGCACCGGTATCAGTGCCCCCACGGCCAAGCCGAGCGACCCGGCGAGCATCGGCCCGCGCACGCCGACGCGATCGGAGACGCGTCCCGCGGCAACCGCGCACAGCATCGGCAGGAACGCGTACAGCGCGACCAGCACGCCGACCACCGCGGTCGAATGTCCCTCCTTGATCGCCAGCAGCGTCACCGTGACGCGATTGCCGGTGAGGACGACGTGGTTGGCGATTCCGAGCGCGATCAGTGCGAAGAGCGTCGGGTTCCGCACGCGGAAGGTTCAAGGCGCGAGCCGCGCGATACGCCATGCTGCGGCATCGCGCCAGTAGGCGATGCGATCGTGCAGCCGCGATGCGCGGCCCTGCCAGAATTCGAACGCGTCGGGCACGAGCCGATAGCCGCCCCAGTGCGGCGGACGCGGCACGGCATCGCCGGGAAAGCGCGCGTCGGCTTGCGCGAATCGCGCCTCGAGCGTCCTCGCGGTCGGGCAGCTCGCTCGCTCTGCGGCGATGCCCAGGCGCCGATGCGCGACAGCCGCGGCCGGCTCGCGCCAGTAGGCGTCGGCCGTCGCTTCGTCGACCTTTTCGATCGCGCCTTCGATGCGCACCTGCCGCTCCAGCTCGGGCCAGAAGAAAAGCAGCGCCGCCTGCGCCCGCGGCCAGAGTTCGCGGGCCTTGCGGCTCTCGTAGTTGGTGTAGAAGGTGAAGCCGCGGTCGTCCACGCCCTTCAGCAGCACGATGCGCGCGGACGGGCGCGCCGCCGCATCGACGGTAGCGAGCGTCATCGCGTTGGGTTCCGGCAGCTGCGCCGCCACCGCTTCGTCGAACCAGCGCGCGAACTGGCGAAATGGATCGGCATCGACGTCGCGCAGGTCGAGCGACTGCGCGCTTGTAGTCGACGCGCAACGAGGCGGGATTCGTGGCGGGGGCGCTCATGCGGAATGGCAGATGACGGGCCCGACAGGGCCAATGACGGCGGGCGCCGGTGCGATCACGCCCTCTGATCCCTCATTTTACACTTCGTGCGAGGCGGCCCCGCCGTTGACCGGGGCGATGCCGGGCCTCATGGCGCAACGCCGGCGAAAAGCTGGGCGGCGTTCCCGTACGCGATGGCGCGCGCCGTGGCTTCCGGCAGCTGCGCGAGCCAGCCGCGATACCAGGTCATGATCTCGCCGTATTGCGCCCAGCGCTGGTTCACCCATGTGTCGGAACCGATGACGAAGCGGTCGGGATACGCGGCAAACAATCGCCGCCATTCCGGCGCCATCTTTCCGTCCTGCGTGATGTCGTAACGGTACGACAGTTCGCCGACGAGCGTCGGGTGCCGCGCAAGGTAGCCGGCGATCGCCTCGGGCCGCGTCGAAAACCCCGAATGCGCCCAGATGACCTTGACCGACGGGTCATGCGCGAAGAGCGCCTCGAGTGCAGCTTCGTCACAATGCGCGTGCAGCCACAACCCGCGTGCGACGGCCAGCCCGACGATCCTCTTGACCTGCGCGGTGCTCGCGTCCGCGGCGCCGAAGACGTGAAATTCGCCGATGCCGCGATAGCCGATTCCGCGCGCGAGCTCGGTCTCGATCAGCGCGTAGATTGCCGGGTCGTGGAACCACGTCTGCCGGTCCGCGTGCGTGCGGTAGGGGCGGATGAAGGGCACGACGCGTAGCGTGGCCCCTCCCGGCTCGCGCGCCGCCGCGACCAGCGCGCGCGTGCCGTCGTTCGGACGGCTGGTGGCGATGATGGCCGTGACGCCATTCGCGCTGAGGATCCGCAACACATCCGCCACCGGATACTCGCTGACGGCCTCGTCGTTGTAGTGCAGGTGGGCGTCGAAGATCTCCTGCGCCGGCTGCGCGGCCGCAGGCAGCCAAACCGCCGCGGCGAGACCCGACGCGGCGACGAGGATGCGGAAGCGACGAAGCATCGCGGAAGTTTCCCACCGCGCCTGCTTTCGGACAACCGCCGATGGGCACTACACTGGCGGCACCCTTCTCCATGCGCCTGTCCGGCCGTGACGCTCGACAACCACCACACGCTGATCCTTGCCATCCTCGTCCTGTTCCTCGGGCGCTGGGTGAATCGCCGCATCGGGTGGCTGCGCGAATACGGCATCCCCGAACCGGTCACCGGGGGCCTCATCGCGTCGGCTGCGCTGACGCTCGTCGTCGTGACGACCGGCATCGACATCAAGTTCGACTTGGCGGCCCGCGATGCGTTGCTGATCGTCTTCTTCACCACCGTCGGGACTCTCGGCCAACCTGCGCCTGCTGGCCATGGGCGGCGTGATGCTCGTCGTGCTGACGCGGTGTCGCGGTAGCCAACCTCGTTGTGCAGAACAGCGTCGGCGTGGCGCTGGCTTCGCTGCTGGGCTACCCGCCGGCGGCAGGATTGCTGGCGCGGCTCCGCCGCGCTGTCGGGCGGCCACGGCACCGTGCTCGCCTGGGGACCGATCATCGCCGACAAGTTCGGCATCCCGAGCGCACTGGCGATGGGCGCCGCGGCGGCGACGTTCGGGCTGATCGCCGGCGGCGTGCTGGGCGGCCCGCTTGGCCATCGGCTGATCGCGCGTCACCGCTTGTCCGGCAAGGATGCCGAGGAGCTCACAGTCGGCGTGAGCTACGACCAGGAAGCGAAGCCGACGCTCGACGCGAACGGCGTGCTGACCACCATGCTGGTCATCGCGATCGCGATCGCCGTGTCCGACGAGTTGAACGACCTGCTCGCCAAGGTCGGCTTCACGCTGCCCAGGTTCGTCACCGCACTCTTCTCGGGCATGGTCCTGTCCAATACCGTCCCCCGTCTGTTCCCCAAGCTCGGCTGGCCGACGGGATCGCCGCCGCTGGCGCTCATCGCCGAAGTCGCGCTCGGGCTCTTCCTCGCCATGTCGTTGATGACGTTGAACCTTGCGTCGCTCGCCAGCGTGGCGCTCCCGCTGTTCGTCATCCTCGCGGCGCAGACCATCGTCTGCTGGCTCCTGGTGTCCCACGTCGTGTTCCGGCTGCTGGGCGGCACCTACGACGCCGCGGTGACCTCCTCCGGCTATTTCGGCCTGGCGATGGGCGCGACACCGACGGCCATCGCCATCATGACCGCGACGACCAAGAAGTACGGCGCGTCGCCCCGCTCGTTCCTGGTCGTGCCGCTGGTCGGCGCGTTCTTCGTCGATATCGCCAACGCGATCGTCCTCCAGACGTTCGTCAAGGTCCTTGGGGGGTAGTCGACCCCGCCGCGGCGCGCGTTCGCGCGCCGCGACAAATTTCGCAACAGTGCCGAACATTCCTCTATGAGAAGCATTCCCTTCCTCTGAAAATGCGGTATAGTCGCCGCCGATGGAGTGGTATCCCGTGACAGGACGGACCGCTTCAGAACGAACGGCATCGTCCGCTCGCACCAATCGACAGGAAGGGAAGGAGACCCATGGCAACTGCCAAGAAAGCTGCGAAGAAGCCCGCAAAGAAACCCGCCGCGAAGAAACCCGCTGCGAAGAAGCCGGCCGCCAAGAAACCCGCGGCCAAGAAGGCCGCTCCGAAGAAAGCTGCGCCGAAGAAGAAACCCGCTGCGAAGAAGCCCGCAGCGAAGCGCAAGCCCAACGCGGCGTTCATGAAACCGCTGACGCCGTCCGCGATGCTCGCGATGATCGTGGGCAGCAATCCGCTGCCGCGCACCGAAGTCACCAAGAAGATCTGGGACTACATCAAGAAGAACAAGCTGCAGGACGCCGTGAACCGGCGCCTGATCAACGCCGACGAAAAGCTCCGCGCCGTCTTCGGCGGCAAGGGCAAGGTGTCGATGTTCGAGATGACGAAACTCGTCTCGAATCACCTCAAGTAAGCCACACTCTGGATGCACGGCGCGGAACATCGCGCCGCAACGGCCGGCCTCGCGCAACGTTTCGCGCCTCGCCGGCCGTATTCTTTGCGCTCCGCCGCCCCGCAATGCCGCGCGTGGCGAATCCCGGCAGACGCGGTAGAGTTACGCTAACTCCCTGACCCCCGCGCACCGATGCTTCCCCAATTCGTCCGCTATGCCGGCGCCGGCGTCATCGGCACCGCCGTGCATTACGCGGTGCTGGTGGCACTCGTGCAAGGCGTACAGTCGGGCGTCGTCGCCGCATCGACGGCCGGCGCGATCGTCGGCGCGCTCGTCAACTACGCGCTGAATCACCGCTTCACGTTCGCGAGCCGCGAATCGCACGGGCGCGCGCTTGCCGCGTTTTGCCGCCGTCGCCGTGGCGGGCATCGTGCTGAACGCGCTGGTGCTGGCGGCGATGCTGTCGCTGGTCGGCCCGCACTACCTCGTCGCGCAGGTGGTCGCCACGCTCGCCGTGCTGGTGGCCGGCTATCTCGCGAATCGCGCATGGACGTTCTGAGCACGCCGGCCGTCGTCGCGCCGGGTCCCGTAGCGGCGCTGTCGTCGCTGTCGGTCGTCGTCCCGGTGTACAACGAGGAGGCGGTGCTGCCGGAATTCCACCGGCGGCTCGCCGCCGTGCTCGATGCGCTGCCCGGCACGGCGCGGAAGTCGTCTACGTCAACGACGGCAGCAGCGACGCGGTCAAAGGCGCTGCTCGTCGCATTGCGCGAGACCGATGCGCGCGTCGCCGTCGTCGACCTCTCGCGCAACTTCGGCAAGGAAATCGCGATGAGCGCCGGCCTCGACCACGCGCATGGCGACGCCGTCGTGATCATCGATGCCGACCTGCAGGACCCGCCGGAACTCATTCCGGACATGATGCGCGCTGGCGCGAGGGCTTCGACGTCGTGCTGATGCGGCGCAGGAGCCGCGCGCAGGAGAGCTGGCTCAAGCGGGCGACGGCGCGCGCGTTCTACCGCGCGATCGGTCGCATGGGCACGATCGACATTCCGGAGGACGTCGGCGACTTCCGGCTGCTGTCGCGCCGCGCGGTCGCGGCAATGCGCCGCTTCCCGGAGCGCAGCCGCTTCATGAAGGGTCTGTTCGCGTGGATCGGCTTTCCCTGCCGCGAGATCGAGTACGACCGCGACGGCCGCCACGCCGGCAAGACCAAGTGGAACTACTGGCGGCTGTGGAATTTCGCGCTGGAAGGCATCACGTCGTTCTCCGTCGTGCCGCTCAAGGCGGCGAGCTACGTCGGCTTCGCGACCGCGCTCGTTGCCTTCGCGCTACGGCGTCTACGTCATCGGCAAGACGCTGCTCTACGGCGATCCGGTGCGCGGCTATCCGACGCTGATCGTCGTCGTGCTGTTCCTGGGCGGACTGCAGCTGATGGCGCTGGGCATCATCGGCGAATACCTGGCGCGGATGTTCATCGAGGTCAAGCAGCGCCCGCTCTACCTGGTGCAGCAGACGCTGCCGCCGAAGCAGCCGCTGCCCGCGCCGGAAGGCGCCGCCGCCTGAGCGATGAGCGTCGCCAGGAGCTGTAGTGAGCGCGGGGGTCGTTCATGAGCATCGCCGGGCCGTCCCAAGATGCGAATTCCGCCCCCTCTGGGGGCAGCGAACGCAGTGAGCGTGGGGGTCGTTCATGAACGGGGCATCGCTCACCGCTGCCGAACGCCGCGGGCTTTTGCTGTTGCTTCTCGTTGCCGTCGCCGTCCGGCTCGCCACGCTCGGCGCGTATCCGCTGCTCGACCCGACGGAATCGCGCTACGCCGAAATCGCCCGCAAGATGCTCGAAACGGGCGACTGGCTGGTGCCGCAGGTCGACTATGGCGTCCCGTTCTGGGGCAAGCCGCCGCTGTCCACGTGGCTGTCGGCGGCCGCGATGGCGGTGTTCGGCGTGAACGAATTCGCCGCGCGCCTGCCGTCGTTGCTGCTCATGGCCGGTTGCGGCGCGCTCGTCTACCGGCTGGCGGCATTGCGCGCGGGCGCGGATGCCGCGCTGTGGACGTTGGCGGCGTTCGCGACCACCGGACTCGTCTTCATCAGCGCCGGCGCGGTGATGACCGATCCCGCGCTCGTGTTCGCAACCACGCTGTCGATGGCCGGATTCTGGCTGGCGCTTTACGGGCACGAATCGACGCGCCGCACCGCCGGCTTCGTCTTCTTCGTGGGACTTGCGGTGGGCCTGCTGGCCAAGGGCCCGGTTGCCGTCGTGCTCACGCTGCTGCCGGTCGGCGCGTGGACGCTGTGGACGCGCCAGTGGCGCGCCGTGTGGAAAGGCGTGCCATGGATTGCCGGGACGCTGTTGACGATCGCGCTCGCCGTGCCGTGGTACTGGGCAGCCGAACGCGCATCGCCCGGCTTCCTCGATTATTTCCTGGTCGGCGAACACTGGAAGCGTTTCGTCGAGCCGGGTTGGAAAGGCGACCTTTATGGACAGGCGCACGCGCGCCCACGCGGCACGATCTGGATCTGGTGGTTCGCCGCGGCGCTGCCGTGGTCGCCGCTGGCCGTCGGCTGGCTTGCGCGCACCGTCGCCCGCCGCGGCGACGACGCGCACCGCCTGGTGCGCGATCCGTGGTGCGCGTACCTGCTGCTGTGGGCGCTCGCGCCGATGCTCTTCTTCACGGTCTCGGGCAACGTCCTCCCGACTTACGTGCTGCCCGGCATGCCCGCGTTCGCGCTTCTGCTGTGCGAATTCTGGCGGCCCAACGCCGCCGATACGCGCGCCACGCGCTTCGCCGTCCGCCTGATGATCGCCTGCGGCATCGCGGTGATCGTGGTCTTCGTCGGCGTCCTTGTATCGCAGAGCCGCCATTTCGATGTCGAACTGTCGCATCGCGCCCTCGTGCGCACGTACTTGACGGCGCGCGCCAGCGATGCCGACCGGCTGGTCTACGTCGGCCAGCGCCCGATCTCGGCCGAGTTCTATGCCGGCGGCAAGGCGGTGAAGGTCGACGACGTAAAGGCGCTGGCCGTTTATCGCGCGAGCCCCGAGGCGGATTTTTTCGCCGTCCGCGAAGGCGACCTGCGGACGTGGTCGGAGGCCGACCGCGGCGGGCTGATCCCGCTCGGCAAGTTCGGCGAATACCGCCTGCTGCGCGAGTCGCCACGCTGAAACCTCGCGCCGCGATTTTGCGGCACAATTCCAACGCGCGTGCCCGATTCCCAAGCGCGGCACATTCCCGGAGGCAGCCATGCGCGCTTACACGGCGGTACTTGCCCTGCTACTGGCCGGATTCGCCACGGCGGCCCTCGCGCAGGCGCCCGCCCAGCGCATTCGCGGCGATGTCGTCTCGGTCGACGGCACGATGCTGCAGGTCAAGTCGCGCAGCGGCGACGTCGTGACGGTGAAGCTCGCCGACAATTTCACGGTGAGGGCGGTCGCGAAGAGGGACCTGTCGGCCGTCGTCCCCGGCATCTACATCGGCACCGCGACGCTGACGCTGCCGGACGGAACGCTGCAGGCGCTCGAGGTGCTGGTCTTTCCGGAATCCGCGCGCGGCAGCGACGAGGGCCACTATCCGTGGGACCTGCAGCCGGGCAGCATGATGACCAACGCGACGGTCGCCGACGTCGTCGCCGTCGACACGGCGCGCAAGCTGACGCTCAAGTACAAGGATGGCGAACAGGTCGTCATCGTGCCGCCGGACGCGCCCGTCGTGACGTTCGAGCCCGGCGATCGCGCGATGCTCGTCCCCGGTGCGCACGTCATCTTCGGCGCGACCAAGCAGCCGGACGGCACGCTGACGGCGAGCCGCGTCAACGTCGGCAAGGACGGCCTCGTTCCGCCGATGTAAGCCGCCGCCCTGCCGGTCCGTCGCGCGAAAGTTGAGCGTTGCCGCCGCTTATCGCGGCGGCGACGCTCCAACGAGCCGCTCCACGAGTTATTTCTGCTTCGGCCAGTCGTCCTCGTCCTCGAGGATGCGGATCACGCGCGTGCGCTTGCCGCCCGGCGTATTTTTCCATCTGCACGAGGATCGGAAAGCGCTCGGCCAGCGCGGCGCGCGCGGCATCCTCGGTCTCGAACGTGAGCAGCTTGCCGTCGCTGCCGAAGACGTCGCTCCAGATGCCCTTGTCGTCCTCGACTTCGATCTTGAACATGCGCGTCCGATGCCATCAGGCTATGCCGCGCGCGCCTGCAGCGCGGCGATGCGCTCCTCGATCGGCGGATGCGTCGAGAACAGCGCCATGAAGCCGGCCTTGTCGGTGATGCCGAAACCGGACATCGCCTTGGGCAGCGCGCCGGGCTCGAGGCCGCCCAAGCGCCGCAGCGCGTTGACCATCGGCGACGGCGAACCCAGGAACTTGCGCCGAGCCGGCGTCGGCGCGGAATTCGCGCTGGCGCGAGAACCACGCGACGATGATCGACGCCAGGACGCCGAACACGATCTGGCACACCATCACCGTGATGAAGTAGCCCGGGCCGGTGCCGCGCTCGGTGCGAAATACCGCGCGGTCGACGATCGCGCCGACGATGCGCGACAGGAACACGACGAACGTGTTGACCACGCCCTGGATCAGCGTGAGCGTGACCATGTCGCCGTTCGCGACGTGCGCGACCTCGTGGCCCAGCACCGCCTCGACTTCTTCCTTGTTCATCGACTGCAGGAGTCCGGTCGAGACCGCGACCAGCGCCGAGTTCTTGAACGCGCCGGTCGCGAACGCGTTGGCGGCGCCTTCGTAGATCGCGACTTCCGGCATGCCGATGCCCGCCTTCTGCGCGAGGCGGCGCACGGTCTCGACCAGCCACGCCTCGGCCTCGTTCGTCGGCTGCTCGATCACGTGCGCGCCGGTCGACCACTTCGCCATCGACTTCGACATCAGCAGCGAGATGATCGAGCCGCCGAAGCCGACGACGGCGGAGAAGGCCAGCAGGCCGCCGTAGCTGACGCCCGCCTGCGCCGCGTACGCGGTCGAGGCCGAAGAGGCGCAGCACGATCGACAGGACCACCATGACCGCGATGTTGGTCACGAGGAACAGGACGATGCGCTTCATGGCGGATCCGGGGAGGGTTTGCGCGGCGCCATCTTAGCGCGGATGCGCCGCCCGAGAAATATGGCCGTGACGGAAGATTCCGGCGGTCGGCCGCGGACGTTCAACCGGCCGCGGGCTTGGTCCAGGAATCCCGGAGCGTGACGGCGCGATTGAACACCGGCCGGCCGGGCGCGTGATCGGCCAGGTCGGCGACGAAATAGCCGTGCCGCTCGAACTGCACGCGCTCCTCCGGCGCGGCCGCCGCCAGCGCCGGCTCGACGAACGCGGTGATGACGCGCTTCGACTCCGGATTGAGGTCGTCGAGGTAGTTGCGCTCGGCGACCTCGACGGCGTCGTCGTCGTCGCCCGCCACCACGACATGGTGCGACCGGCGCAGGAATCTCCGGCGCCGCGACCTCGGCGCGCACGCCCCAGGGATTGCGGGCGCCCGGAAACGGCACCTGGAACAGCCGGTCGTACAGCCGCACTTCCGCCGGCACCGCATGCGCGGCGGACAGCCAGTGGATGTTGCCCTTGACCTTGCGCGCGTCGGCGCCCGGCGTGCCGCTGCGGGTTGCCGGGTCGTACGTGCAGTGCACGGCCGTGACGTTGCCGGCCGCATCCTTGTCGGCGCCCGACGCACTTCACGATGTAGCCGTAGCGCAGCCGCACTTCCGCGCCCGGCGTCAGGCGGAAGTAGCCCTTGGGCGGCGTTTCGGTGTAGTCGTCGCGCTCGATCCACAACTCGCGCGTGAGCGGCAGCGCGCGCTGGCCGAGTTCGGGCTGCTGCGGATGGTTGGGCGCGAAGCAGTCCTCGCTCGCGCCTTCCGGATAGTTGTCGATCACGAGCCTCACCGGATCGAGCACCGCGATGCGCCGCTGCGCGCGCGCGTTGAGGTCGTCGCGCATGCAGTCTTCGAGCACGCTCATGTCGATCCACGAATCGGTCTTCGACACGCCGATCCGCTCGGCAAGCAGCCGGAAGCCCTCGGGCGTGAAGCCGCGGCGGCGCGCGCCGACCAGCGTGGGCATGCGCGGATCGTCCCAGCCGTCGACGTGGTGCTCGTCGACCAGCTCGATCAGCCGCCGCTTCGACAGCACGACATAGGTGAGGTTGAGGCGCGCGAATTCGTATTGCTGCGGCAGCGGCCGCTCGAGCTGGCCGCCATCGGCGAGCTTCTCGATCACCCAGTCGTAGAGCGGGCGGTGGTCCTGGAATTCGAGCGTGCAGATCGAGTGCGTGATGCGCTCGAGCGCGTCGGAGATCGCGTGCGTGTAGTCGTAGAGCGGGTAGATGCACCACTTGTCGCCGGTGCGGTGGTGCGACGCGTGGCGGATCCGGTAGATCGCCGGATCGCGCATGTTGACGTTCGGGCTCGCCATGTCGATCTTGAGCCGCAGGACGTGCGCGCCGTCCGGGAACTCGCCGGCGCGCATGCGGCGGAAGAGGTCGAGGTTCTCGGCGACCGCGCGATTGCGATACGGGCTGTCGCGGCCGGGCTGCGGTCAGCGTGCCGCGCGTCGCGCGCATCTCCTCGGCCGACTGGCTGTCGACGTAGGCCAGGCCCTGCTCGATGAACCACTCGGCGAAGCGATACAGGTCGTCGTAGTAGTCGGACGCGTGATAGCGGTGCCCGCCCCAGTCGTAGCCCAGCCAGTGCACCGTGTCGGCGATGGTGTCCTCGAACTCGACGTCCTCCTTCAGCGGGTTGGTGTCGTCGTAGCGCAGGTGGCAGGTGCCGTTGTTCTCGGCGGCCAGCCCGAAGTTGAGGATGATCGACTTGGCGTGGCCGTAGTGCAGGTAGCCGTTGGGCTCGGGCGGAAAGCGCGTGACGACGCGGCCGCCGTACTTGCCGGTGCGGTTGTCTTCGGCGACGATGGCGCGCAGGAAATTCGACGCGAGCGCCGGCGCGTCCTTGGCCGGCCGGCGCGACCGATCGTCTGGCGATGTTGCCGCGTTCCCGTCACCTGTTGCAGCGCAGCATTCATTTCGTTTTGTTCATGAACAATCCGTGGCGAATGCACATTCTAACCGGGAGGGGATGCCCCGTCATCGCGCCCGCCACTAGGGAGATGCGCGGGCACCCCCGGAAAGCCGCGCCGCACAAGGCTTTCCAGCGGGGTGCGGCATGCCGCCGCGCCATGTTTTCCACAATTCCTGTGGATAGAAGTGTGCATATCTTGTAAATTGGTGCGCTAAGTAGTGCCGGGGCAGGGAAAAAGGTTGCGATGCCCAAAATCGCACCGCCTTTTTCCATATTGTATTTCAATGAATTGCGCATTCGCCACTACGGTCGCGCAGCGTCGATTCCGCGCCCGAAAACACGCCGGATGACGATAGTCGTTACAACTTCGCGCCGACCAGTGTCTTGGACAAAGCTGCTTGCTGCGCCTGCGTTGTCGAACCTCGGATGCAGCCGACTCATGACCGATCCGCTCGTTTCCGCCACCGCATTTCGCGCGCGCTACCGGCCGCCGCGGGACGCCGCGCCGAGTTCCGCCCGCCGTGCTGCCGGTTTCACTGCTCGTGTCGTCGGCGCGGCTCATCATCGAACGGCACCTGGGCCTGGTCTGGGTCAGCGGCGAGATTTCGAATTTCACGCGCGCCGCGTCCGGCCATTGCTACTTCAACCTGAAGGACGCGCAGGCGCAGGTGCGCTGCGTGTTCTTCCGCCAGAAGGCGCAGCACGTCGCGTTCGCGCTGCGCGACGGCCTGCAGGTGGAGGTGCGCGCGACGCCGTCGATCTACGAGGCGCGCGGCGAATTCCAGCTCAACGTCGAGAACGTGCGTCTCGCGGGCGTCGGCGCGCTGTACGAGAAATTCGCGCAGCTGAAGGCCAAGCTCGAGGCGGCCGGCTGGTTCGCCGCGGCGCGCAAGCGCCCGTCCCGCCTCTATCCGCGCGCCATCGGCATCGTGACGTCGACGCGCGCCGCCGCATTGCGCGACATCCTGACGACGTTGCGCCGCCGCTGGCCCGCCGCCGCGTCGTCCTCTATCGCGACCGCCGTGCAGGGCGACGGCGCCGCGGCGGACATCGCGCAGGCGATCCGCACCGCCAACGACGCGCGCGGAGGTGGACGTGCTGATCGTCGGTCGCGGCGGCGGCTCGATCGAGGACCTGTGGGCATTCAACGAGGAAGTCGTCGCGCGCGCCGTGTTCGAATCCGCGCTGCCGGTCGTGTCCGGCGTCGGGCACGAGACGGATTTCACCATCTGCGATTTCGTCGCCGACCTGCGCGCGCCGACGCCGACGGCGGCCGCCGCGGCCGTCACGCCGGATCGCGTCGCCATCGCGCATCGCGTCGAGCAACTGGCGCGGCGCATCGGGCGTGCCGGCGAACACGCGCTGCGCGCTGCGCGTCCAGCGGCTCGACGCGGCGTCGCGCCGGCTGGTCCATCCGGCGGCGCGCATCGTCGCAGGAGCAGGCGCGCCTGCAGGAATTCGCGCGCCGGATCGCTCATGCCTGGCGCGCGCAGTCGGCCATGCGCGGCGCGTCGGCCGCGACGCTGCAGGCACGGCTGCTGCGCGAGCTGCGCGCGCCCGCTGCCGCAGGCGGTGCGCCTCGACGCACGCGCGCGCAGACTGGCAGCGCACGGCGCGCGAACGCGTGCGGACGGACGCGGAGCGCCTTGCCGCACTCGCGCAGAATCTGGCGCACCTCAATCCGCAGGCGGTGCTCGAGCGCGGCTACGCGATCGTGGCCAGCGACGGACGGCACGATCGTGCAGGATGCGCGGCAGGTGCGCGACGGCGACGCCGTCGCGCTCACGTTCGCGCGCGGCGGCGCCGACGCCACGATCACGCGGCGCCGCGAGTCCTGACCCGTCTTAGGCCTCGTCGGGATCCGGATCGTCGACGGCGGACGCGCGCCTGTATCGCGCGCGACGTCGGCGGGCGCCTGCGCCGCGATGCGCGGCGTGTCGGTCCGCACGTCGGCGTTCTGCGCGCGATGGCGCAATGCGTGGTCCATCAGCACGAGGGCCAGCATGGCCTCGGCGATCGGCGTTGCGCGGATGCCCACGCACGGATCGTGCCGCCCGTGCGTATTGACGGTCACCGGGCGGCCCGCCTTGTCGATCGAATGGCGGTCGAGGCGAATCGACGACGTCGGCTTGACCGCGATCGCGACCGTGACGTCCTGCCCGGTGGAAATGCCGCCCAGGATGCCGCCGGCGTGATTGGTGAGGAAGCCTTCGGGCGACATCTCGTCCGAGTGCTCGGTGCCGCGCTGCGCGACGGCGGCGAAGCCGGCGCCGATCTCCACGCCCTTGACCGCGTTGATGCTCATCATCGCCGCGGCGAGGTCGGCGTCGAGCTTGCCGTAGACCGGCTCGCCCCAGCCGACCGGCACGCCGCTCGCGCTGACCTCGATCCGCGCGCCGCAGGAATCGCCGGACTTGCGCAGCCCGTCCATGAACGCCTCGAGCTCCGGGACGGCGGTCGCGTTGGCGACGAAGAACGGATTGGCGTCGACGTGCTCCCAGCCCTCGAACGCGACGACGTTCGGCCCCAGCTGCGTCAGGTGGCCGCGGATGCGCACGCCGTAGCGCTCGGCGAGCCACTTGCGCGCGATGGCGCCGGCGGCGACGCGCACCGCGGTCTCGCGCGCCGATTGCCGGCCGCCGCCGCGGTAATCGCGGATGCCGTACTTCTGCCAGTACGTGTAGTCGGCATGTCCGGGCCGAAACGTGTCGGCGATGTTCGCGTAGTCCTTGCTGCGCTGGTCCTCGTTGCGGATCAGGAGCGCGATCGGCGTGCCGGTCGTGCGGCCCTCGAACACGCCGGAGAGGATTTCGACGGTGTCCGGCTCGCGCCGCTGCGTGACGTGCCGCGACGTGCCCGGACGGCGGCGGTCGAGTTCCTGTCTGGATGTCCGCCTCGCGAGCGCCAATCCCGGCGGGCAGCCGTCGACGACGCAGCCGATCGCGGGACCGTGCGATTCGCCGAACGACGTGACGCAGAACAGCGTGCCGAACGTGTTGCCGGACATGGGCAAAAGCAGCTTGTCGCCGCTATGAAAAATCGAATTTGAGTGTAGCACGGGGGCCAAGGATGTCCGTCCCGTCGGTATGCGCGGGCGCACGCCCGCGCGTGCGAAAATTGCCGAATGCCGCCATCGCCCCTGCCGCTTCCAAGAGACCTCGTCGCGGCACTTTCCCGGGCGCGCTTCGTCGCGGTGCTGACCGGTGCCGGCATCTCGGCCGAATCCGGCGTGCCGACGTTCCGCGATGCGCAAACGGGGCTGTGGGCGCGCTTCGATCCCCGGGAGCTTGCGACGCCGGAGGCCTTCGCGCGTAATCCCAAACGCATTTGGGACTGGTACGCGATGCGGCGAGACAGCGTGGCGCGCGCGCAACCGAATGCCGGTCATCGCGCGCTGGTGGCGATCGAGGAGCGAGTCCCGCAATTCCTGCTCGTGACGCAGAACGTCGACGGTTTGCATATCCGCGCGGGCAGCGCCAGCGTGGTCGAGCTCCACGGCAACATCGCGCGCGTCAAGTGCTCCCGCGAGGGCACGCTCGTCGCGAGTTGGGAGGAACCGGCCGATGGCGAGCCGCCGCGCTGCGCGGCTTGCGGCGCGTTCCTGCGCCCCGACGTCGTGTGGTTCAACGAAATGCTGCCGGCCGATGCGCTTGCGCGGGCCGAGGCCGCCGCGCGGGCGTGCGACGTGCTGCTGGTGATCGGCACGTCGGCGGAAGTCTATCCAGCCGCCGCGCTGCCGCAACTCGCGCAGCGGGCGGGGGCGATCGTCGTCGAAGTCAATCCCGATGTCACCGCGTTGACGAGCCGCGCGGACTTCGCGGTGCGCGGCAACGCGGGTGACATCCTTCCGGCGCTCGTCGACGCAAGCTGGCCCGCGCCGTCGCCGCCCGCGGGGAATTCAGCGCGCTGACGATTCGCGCCCCGCGGGAACCGCCGGCGGCAATGGCGCCAGGTATCCGATCAGCAGCAGCAGCACGCCGACGCCCAAGAAGGCGACGACGCGCGGCAATCCGGACAACGCGGCCAGGTCGAGCAGGAAGAGCTTCAACACGACGAATCGCGAGCAGCACCGCGCCCGCCATCCACAGCGGCCGGATCGAGCGCCGGCATGCGATCACCATCAGCGGCAGCGCCGTCGCCGTCCACGTCAGCGTCAGCGCGGCCTGCAGCGGCTTCGACGCGAGCAGCGCGGACCATCGCCACGGCACGTCCGCCCATTGATGCATCGTGCGGAACACGACGCCGTTGACGAACACGAACAGCGCCGACGCCGAACCAGCCATACAGCGTGCGTTCGCTCGAGGCGTCCGAATCGCCGCGCCCACGTCCACAGCGCCGCGAGCGCGGCGAGGAGCGTAACGTCGAGCGGATTCGCGAGCGGCGCGTACGGCAGCGGCGCCGGCGATCCCGGGCGACACCACGTTGACGATCGCGAACCACACGGCGAGGAGCGCCGCGACCGTCGTGCCGGCGCTGTTCGTGTAGGCATCGCGGTAAGCCACGAGCGGCCAGCGCGACGAGTCCGAATAGCGCGTCGACCAGGACGAGATAGGCGATGGCGGTCCACGCCGCCGCGCAGGCCATCCAGACGGTGCCTTCCGGCATGTACCGTCCGACCCACTCGCTCGCTTCCCACGCCGTCCAGGCCACCAGCGCGATCGCCGACGCGGCGTGCAGAACGGACAGCCAATCCGCATTGCGTCGCGTGTCGTGCTTCGCGCGGTGACGTGCCTTCGGCCAGCGCCTCCGCCGCGCGCAGCGTGACCCAGTGGAGCACCCACGCGACCGGCCAGACCAGCCAGCCCCACGCGAGCAGCGTCGTGTGCGCGTGCTGCCAGTCCTTGAACGCAACCACCGCCATCACCGGCAGCAGCGCGGCGCCGAACCACGCCGAGGCGCGGCCAGCGCAGCAATCGGCGCAGCCACAGTGCGACCCGCACGTACTGGCGGCGACAAACGCCAGGATGGCATTGCCCTCGATCGCCGCGCGGCATTTGCCGATGGATCTCCATGGCGCCGCCGCCGATCCACCACAGCAGTCCCCAGGCGAACAAGAGCGGCGCCGCGGCGCGCTCCGATGCACCGATTCGATCGCCGGCACGATCGGCGACAAGGCATGTGGCGAAGCCCGCCAGCGCAATCAGCGTCGTGCCCAGGAACGACGCGTTCAGGAACAGAGGTCGCCTTCGCGGCGAGGCCACCGAGCACGAAGGCCACAGCCGCGCCGAGTTGCAGCAGCAGCGCAAACGCTCGCGCCAGCGGCTGCCGCTGTTCGCAGCCGATCCAGTACACGGCCGCTGCCTCGAGCGCCCACCACGCGGAGGTCCAGCGCGAGTCCGCTGCAAAGGGAATCGCGATCGTGGCGAAGACGACGGCGAGCACGAGGAAGGAGCGCGCCAGCAACGGGAGTCCGGGCGACGATCGCCTGCGCAAGACGGCGTACAACGCGCCGTAGGCGATGGCCATGGCGAATGCGCTCCATGCCACGCCGTAGCGCGTGTCGCGCACCAGGCCGGCCTGCAGCGCGAAGCCGACCAGCGGCACGCCGAAGACCAGCAGCGCGTCGACGGGCGCGCGCGTCGTCAGCGGCGCACTGCTTCGCGTAGAGGATCGCGATCGCCACGTAGAACACGAAGAAGAGGACGAGGAACGGCTCGACCGTCGCGAAATGCTCGGGCGTGTAGTACGTGTGTCCCCACAGCAGTCCCAGCACGAACGTGAACACGAACCCGAGCACGTTCAGCGCACGCCACGCGCGCAGCCACGCCACGGCGAAGATCGCGCCGTTGAGCACCGCGAAGTAGCCGAAGAGCAGCGCCGGCGCACCGGTGTGCGTCTCGACCAGGAACGGCGCCAGGAAGCCGCCGGCGATCGCCAGTCCGGCCAGCGGCTGCGAATCGTTGCGGATCGCGAGCCAGACAGTCATCGCGGCCACCAGCACAAGCAGCACAAACGCGCGCAGTCGGCGGCAGCACGTCGTAGAAGCGGAACGCGGCGAACACGGTGAGGTACAGAATGCCGGCGCCGGCGCCTTGCAGCGAGAGGCCGTAGCCGGGACGTTGGCGCTGAGCTTGATGCCGAGCGCAATCAGCGCGGCGCCCACCAGCGCGACGCCGGCCAGCCGAAGCTCGATCGGAATCGTGAAGTAGCGGGCGAAGTACTTGAGCAGGAATCCCACGCCGAAGAACAGGACGACGACGCCGATTCGCGTCAGCGCGTTGCCGCCGGTGAACCACGCCCACAGCGGATTGGGTGCGGCCGTCGCCCGCGGCGGCGGGACTGTTCGCGCAGCAGCAGCCGCCGGCGGAATGTGCGCCGGCGGCGGCGCCCGTGGCGACGATCTCCGCGGTCTGCGCGGCGGGCACGGCAGCGTCGGCAGCGGGCGGGGGTTGCAGTGTGCCGTCGAAGGCTCGAACCCAGCCCTCCGGCAACGCCGGCGGCGCTCGGGTGCCGCGGGAATGTCGGTCTGCGAAGCGCGAGGAGCGGCCGCGAACGTGCTTGCCTGCAACGACTCGGGCGCCGACTCGGGCGCGGTGCCCGGCGGCTGTACCGTCATGGCCGGTGTCGACGATGCGGCTTCCGCGGCAGTGCGCGGTGCGCCCAGCCGCGCCTCGAGACGCCGCAGGCGCTCTTCGATGCCGGCCAGCCGCGCGGCAATGGAGCGCAATGTCGGTGCCGCGTCTTCCGATGACACGTTGCCGGGCGTCGCGGCAGTTGCCAAATGTCGCGACGCGGCCTGGCGCTCGATGGTCTGCGTCTTGGAGCGTATCGCGAGCGCGATGATGAAGCCGACCAGCGCGCCAGCGAGGCCGCCGCCGAAGCCCTGAAGCGCGACGGCGCCAACGATGAATCCGATCACGATGCCCAGAAACCACATGGATGTTCCTTCAGCGGGCCATTCGGCTCATGACGTCAGGCCGCGTTCTCATTCAGCGCGCGTCGCCGCGCAGCGCCAGCACTTCCGCGTGCAATGCCTCCGGTGTCGCCTGCGGCGGCGGCACGGGCGGCGCCACGACCAGCGCGATGCGCGAGAAGATGCCGCGCCAGCGGCGCATCGCCTTGCCTTCGTACGAGCGGCTGAAGAAGCTTCCCCACAGCCCGCGCAGCGCCATCGGCACGACGGGCACCGGCGTGTCCTTGACCATCCGCTCGATGCCCGAGCGGAACGGATACATCTCGCCGGTATCCGTGAGCTTGCCTTCCGGAAAGATGCCGACGATCTCCCCGTCGCGCAGCGCGTCGGCCGCGGACACGAACGCCGCCTCCTTGACCGCCGGGTCCTCCCTGGCCGACGCGACCGGTATCGCGTTCATCGTGCGAAAGATCCAGTTGAGCAGCGGCACGCGGAAGATCCGGTGATCCATGATGAAGCGCACCGGGCGGCGCACGCAGGCCGCGATGACGATCGCGTCGACGTAGCTCACGTGGTTGCAGACGAGGATGCACGGGCCCTCGTCCGGCACGTTCTCGAGCCCCTCCTTCTGCACGCGGTACATCGTGTGGATCAGGAGCCACGCGAGGAAGCGCATCAGGAATTCGGGGACGAGCCGGTAGATGTACAGCGCGACGAACGCGTTGAGGATGCCGGTGGCGAGGAACAGACCGGGGATCGACACTCCGAAGGCCAGCAGCGCGATGGCGAGGCCCGCCGACACGACCATGAACAGCGCGTTCAGGATGTTGTTGGCGGCGATGATCCGCGAGCGGTGCGTCCGCTCCGAGCGTTCCTGGATCAGCGCATACAGCGGCACGATGTAGAAGCCGCCGAAGAGTCCGATCAGCACCAGGTCGGCCGTGACGCGCCAGTGTGCCGGCTGCGCAAGGAAGACGCCGACGCCCGCGAGCCCCGTCGCGTGCATCCCGTGCGTCGCGAACCACAGGTCCACGGCGAACACGGTGAGGCCGATCGACCCGAACGGCACCAGCCCCAGCTCGACCCGGCGCCCCGACAGCCGCTCGCACAGGAGCGACCCGACGCCGATGCCGATCGAGAAGCTGGCGAGCAGGAACGTGACGACGTGCTCGTCGCCGCCCAGCACGTTCTTCGCGAAATTCGGAAACTGCGTGAGGAACGTCGCGCCGTAGAACCAGAACCAGGAGATGCCCAGCATCGACAGCCAGACGACGCGGTTGCCGTACGCGAACTTGAGGTTCTTCCAGGTCTCGGTGAACGGGATTCCAGTTGATCGCAAGGTCCGGCGCCGCTGCCGGCGTCGCCGGAATCGCGCGGCTGACGAGCCAGCCCGCGACGGCGACGGCGATCGCAGCGGCCCCGGCCAGCACCGGGCCATTCGGTTCGACGGCCACCAGGAGTCCGCCGACGATCGTGCCGATCAGGATCGCGACGAACGTGCCCATTTCGACCAGGCCGTTGCCGCCGACCAGTTCCTCGCTCTTCAGCGTCTGCGGCAGGATCGCGTACTTGACCGGGCCGAACAGCGTCGAGTGCACGCCCATCAGCGTCAGCGCCGTGAAGAGCAGCGTGAGATTCTGGCGCCAGAAGCCCAGGAAGCCGATCACCATGATCGCGATCTCGAAGACCTTGATGTAGCGGATGAGCCGCGACTTCTCGAACTTGTCCGCGAGCTGCCCGGCCGTGGCCGATAACAGGACGAACGGCGCGATGAACACCGCGGCCGCCAGGTTGACGAGCGTGTTCGCGTCGATCGTGGTCAAGCGCGCGGCGTGGTAGGCGACGAAGATGACCAGCGCGTTCTTGTAGATGTTGTCGTTGCCGGCACCCAGCGCCTGCGTCCAGAAGAACGGCGCGAAGCGGCGCTGCTTGAGGAGGTCGAACTGGTTGGGCTGATGCATGCGTTGGTCCGGTTAGGCGGAGGTGGACAGAGGTCGGCGACGAGTATCGCAGCTATCTCGCGTCATTGCGCCTCGAGGTAGTCGAGCACGTCCGTCAGCGCGGCGCGCACTGCGTCGGGATCGGGCCGGTACCAGACTTCCTTGCCGATCTTCTCGCTGTGCAGTACGCCCGCCTCGCGCAGCACCTTGAGGTGGTGGGCGACCGCGGAGCGCGACAGCGTCGAGGCCGCGACGATCTGGCCGACGTTGAGCCGCTCGCCGGGCTCGAACATGAGCACGATGCGCTGCCGATGCGGGTCGCCCAGCGCGACGAACATCCGCGCGGTGCGCCGCCAGGCGCGGGGAATGGCTCGGGCATAGCTTGGCCGCATTCGAACTCCCGATTAACATAACTATAGGACTAGTTATATAGTTGCGTATTCTAGGCGGCACCGGGCGCTTGTCAAGTAGCCGTTCGTCGGATCGGCGGAGCGGCCTGACGGGGATGGGCCGGGCGGGATCGGATCGCGGCGCGGTCCCGGCGCTCCGCTACAATGGGCGGGCCGATCCCCGCGAGGGGCCCTTTCACAGCGCGACGAATCCCCCGATGCAGCCCTATCTCGAGTTCATGCGCCACGTGCGCGAGCACGGCCACCGCAAGGACGACCGCACCGGGACCGGCACGCTGTCGGTGTTCGGCTACCAGATGCGCTTCGACCTGGCGCGCGGGCTTTCCGCTGCTGACGACGAAGAAGGTCCACACCAAGTCGATCATCCACGAGCTCCTGTGGTTCCTGGCCGGCGACACCAACACCGCGTACCTCAAGGCCAACGGCGTGTCGATCTGGGACGAGTGGGCCGACGCGAACGGCGACTTCGGTCCCGTCTACGGCTACCAGTGGCGGTCGTGGCCGCACGCCCGACGGCGGACATGTCGACCAGATGGCCAACGTGCTCGCGGAGATCCGCCGCAATCCGGATTCGCGGCGCCTGATCGTGTCGGCCTGGAACGTCGCGGAGATTCCGCGGATGAAACTGCCGCCTTGCCACCTGCTGTTCCAGTTCTACGTCGCCGGCGGGCGGCTCTCGTGCCAGATGTACCAGCGCAGCGCCGACATCTTCCTGGGCGTCCCCTTCAACATCGCCTCCTATGCGCTGCTGACGCACATGGTGGCGCAGCAGTGCGATCTGGCCGTCGGCGATTTCGTCTGGACGGGCGGCGATTGCCACCTCTACGTCAACCACCTGGAGCAGGTGGACACGCAGCTCGCGCGCACGCCGTTCGCGCCGCCGCGTCTCGTCATTCGGCGCAGGCCGCCGACGCTTTTCGACTATAGCTACGACGACTTCGAGATCGTCGACTACCAATGCCACCCGGCGCTCAAGGCGCCGGTGGCAGTCTAGGGCAGCGGGCGGCGGTTCCGACGAAGAATTGCCCGAACGACGGACAAAAAGAAGCCCGCCGGGAGGAGGTTAGCGGGCAAGGGGGATTTCGTACTGCGACGCCGGAGCCAAGCTCCGGCGCCATGCAAATCAGACCACGCTTCGGGCCGCGCTGACGCGTTCGGCCAGTTCGACCAGCGCCGCCTGTTCGGAAGGCGTGTCGAGGTTGTCCCGATCGGGATTGGCCACGTCCGCGTCGCCAGCCTGGCCATTGAGCCAGTACTGTGCGAATTCCGGTGCGAACGTTTCCATCGTGCGTCTCGATCGTGGTGAGTGTCCTTGTCGCTTATCTATAAGCAATCGACGTGCCAGACACTCGGATTTGTGCAGGTCAAGCCGCTGGACCGATGATTTACAGGGGAGAATGCGCACCGGGCACGTCCCTTGCAGACATTGCGCCGCGGCAATTCGCAGGCTGCGTGTCGCGGAAAACCGACACGCTCCATGACAATGGGATTAAAGCGCTGATTTAACGGGAAAGCTTGTCGCTTTTGCCCGACAGCTCGTTGCCCGATTCGCGGCGCTATGCGACGCTTCAGGTCTTCGTTTCCTTGAACATCGACGGCTCGAGCTTGTGGCGCTGCAGCAGCTTGTAGAACTCGGTCCGGTTCCGCTTGGCGAGCTGGGCCGCCTGCGTCACGTTGCCGCCGGTGATCTTGAGCAGCCGCACGAGGTAGTCGCGCTCGAAGGTCTTGCGCGCCTCCTCGAACGGGATCAGCGCGGCGGCGTCCTCCTTCAGCGCGTTCTGGACCAGCGTCGCCGGAATCATCGACGTGGTCGCCAGCGCCAGCGCCTGCTCCAGCAGGTTCAGCAGCTGCCGCACGTTGCCGGGCCAGGGCGCCGCCACCAGCAGCGCCATCGCCTCCGGCGCGAGCGTGGGTATCGGCTTGTGATAGCGCTCGGCCAGCTTGCGCAGGAAAAACGCGGCCAGCAGCGGAATGTCCTCGCGCCGCTCGGACAGCGGCGGCAGCCGCAGCGACACGACGTTGAGCCGATAGTAGAGATCCTCGCGGAACTGGCCCGAGCGCCTTTTGCTCGTCCAGGTCGCGATGCGTCGCCGAGATCATGCGCACATCGACCGGGATGGCCTGCGTCGACCCGACCGGCCGCACTTCGCCCTCCTGCAGCACGCGCAGCAGCTTGACCTGCAGCGGCAGCGGCATGTCGCCGATTTCGTCCAGGAACAGCGTGCCGCCGTCGGCCGCCTGGAAGAGTCCCTTGTGCGCCTGCACGGCGCCGGTGAACGCGCCGCGCGCATGGCCGAAGAGTTCCGACTCGAGCAGCTCGCCGGGGATGGCGCCGCAGTTGACGGCGACGAACGGCCGGTCCTGGCGGCGGCTGGCGCGATGGATGGCGCGCGCCAGCAGCTCCTTGCCGGTGCCCGAGTCGCCGTAGATCAGCACGCTGGCGTCGGAATCGGCGACGAGCTTCGCCTGCCGCAGCAGGTCCTCCATGCCGGGCTGCGCGTGATGATCCCGCTGCGCCACTCGCCGGTCGCCGCGTTTCCCGGTCCCGCGTCGTCGCCGGACAGCTTCAGCGCCGAGGCGACCATCTGCAGCAGTTCCTGGCTGTCGAACGGCTTGGTCAGGAAGCCGAACACGCCGCGCTGGGTCGCCGCCACCGCGTCGGGAATCGTGCCGTGCGCGGTCAGGATCAGCACCGGCAGCGCCGGATGCTGGCGATGGATGGCGTCGAACAGCTGCAGGCCGTCGATGCCCGGCATGCGCAGGTCGGTGACCACCGCGCGCCGGCCGCTGCACCGCGATGGCGGCCAGTGCGGTCTCGCCGCTTTCGGCCGTGCGGATGCGATAGCCCGCGGACGTGAGCCGCAGGCTGATGAGCTTGAGGAGGTCGGGGTCGTCGTCGACCAGGAGAATGTCGCCGGTACTTCATCGTCACCCTCCGTCCTCCGCCACCGCCGCCACCACCACCCCCGCCACCACCGCCCCCGCCACCACCGCCGCCACCGCCCGCCGCCGCCACCGCGCGAGCGGTCGCGCATCAGGCTGCGCTCCATCTGGCGCAAGCGCCTCCAGCTTCTGGACGGCGGCATCGGCCCTCTGCTGCTCGTCGCGCACGGCGCGCATGCGCTCGGTGATCTGCGCCTGCAGCACGACCGCGAGCTGCTTGACCGGAGGCGATCCCGGGTTGCCCTTGGTCGACGTTGTCGAGGAGTTGCAGCGCGCGCTGGTCGTCCTGCGGGACTCGCACGGGACAGCGAGTAGAGCACGGCGAGCCGTACGCGGTTGGCGTCGGTGCGTTGCTTGGCCAGCGCCTGCGTCGCGGCGGACAGTTCGCGCTTGAGTTCGTCCGCGGACAGACTGCCGTATCGCTGCAGATCGGCCAGCAGCGCGATCAGCTGCAGGTCTTCGCTCGTTGGCTTCCGGTGGCGGCACCGGCCGGCGCGATGATCGGACGCAACGGAACGGCCATCGCCACGACATCGGTCGCTGGCGCTGGCGCCGCAGCGGCCGGCGTTGGCAGGCGTCGGCGGCGGTTCGACCGGCTCGATCGGCGGATACTCGACCAGCAGCGTCGGCGCGGGCACCAGCCTCCGGTTCCATCTCCTCCTGCGGCGTCAGCTGGACCGTCGGCTGCGTTGGCGTCGCGCACCCGGCGAGCCAGGAGCGCCAGGGCCAGCAACGCGAGACACGTCGCGCCAGCGCAGCGTCACTTGCGCCCCCCGACGGCGACGGCTGGCGACTGCGCTGCGCCTTGGCAGCGGATTCACCTGGTACCGGCCGCGAGCGGCAGCCACAGCCGGAAGCGCGCGCCGCGGTGCCCGTCGGCGCGATCGAGCACCTCGATGCGGCCGCCGTGCGCGAGCGCGTATTCGCGGGCGATCGCGAGTCCCAGTCCCGAGCCCTTGACCTTGCCGTCCGCCGGCGGCTTGCCGGTGTAGAACGATTCGAACACGCGCTCGCGCTCCGCGGGCGCGAACGCCAGGGCCCTGGTCGACGACGTCGAGCACCGCATAACCGGCCTGCGGCGCGAGCGTGATCTCGATGCTGCCCGGAGCGCGGCGAATACTTGATCGCATTCGACACCAGGTTGTCGATCACCGTGCGGATCTTCTCGGCGTCACCGACGATGATCACCGGCGCCAGCGTCCACATCGACGGTGATCATGCGCGCGAGCGCGGCGAGCTTCTGCTCCTTGACCACGCGGCGGACGACGTCGGGCAGCGCCACCGGCCCCAGCGTGGCGGGTTCCATGCCGCCCGGTCTGGTGGTACTTGAGCAGGTCCTCGATCAGCTTCTGCAGCGACAGCGTGTTCTCGCGCACGATGCGCACGATCTCCTGCTGCTCCGGCGCCAGGCGTCCGCCGACGTTGTCGCGCAGCAGCTCCGCGCCTTCGCGCACGGCGGTGAGCGGCGTCTTCAGTTCGTGCGACACGTGGCGCAGGAACCGGTTCTGCTGCTCCTCGAGCTCGTGCAGCCGCGTGCGCAGCCATTCGAGCCGCTGCCCGAGGTAGCGCAGGTCCTGCGGGCCGTTCACCTCGATCGCGTGCGTGAAATCGGCCGTGCCCATCTGGCGGATCGCCTGGTCGAGCTGGCGAATCGGCCGCGCGATCAGCACGGCGAAGAAGATCGCGAGCGCCAGCGCGATGCGCGGCGGTGGCGAGCGCCAGGTAGATCCACTTCTCGCGGCCCTGGTCGGCCGTCTCCTGCAGGCGCTCGATCGCGCGCTGCGTCAGCTGGTTGGTCGCCGTGAGCATGCCCTGCGCGCTCTCGACGAGCTGCGCATAGCCGTCGGCCAGGCGTCTTGATCGTGTCGGCGGTGCGCTGCGGCGACACCAGCAGATCGTGCAGGCGGCGTCTCGCTGTCGCCGAGCTTCGTCGAGCGCGGCGAGCTGCGCGCTCTTCCAGCGGCAGCTGTCGCGAGCTGGCTCGTCGTGCCGCGGAACTCCTGCCGCACGCGCGCGTAGTCTTCGAGCAGCGCCGGGTCCTCGAGGATCAGCTGCTGCCGCGCGAGCCGCTCGAGCGTCGTCGCCTGCTCGAACAGCAGCCGGCTCGCAGCGCCCGGCCTGCGCCGCCTGCAGCACCTCCTGCCGGCTTTGCGTCGCCAGCCGGTCGAGCGAAAAGATGAGTTCGGCCGAGCGCATAGAGCAGCGGCAGGCTGACGAGCAGGAAGCCCAGCAGGATGAACTTGAGGAATGAACGCGGGTAATACACGCGTGGCCGTTATAATTCGCCGCATTATGACGCCGGCAGTCGAGGGCGACAGTTATGCAATTCGCGCGCATATGCACATCGCCACCCGGCGGCGATGGCGGCACCGTCCCGCACTCGCGCTGATCGCCGCCGTCGCGACGAACGGCGTCATCGGCGCCGGCAACGCGCTGCCGTGGCGCCTGCCCGAGGACCATGCAGCGCTTTCGCGCCCTGACCACCGGCCATGCGGTGATCATGGGACGCAAGACCTGGGAGTCGCTCGGCCGGCGCGCTGCCCGGCCGGCAGAACATCGTCGTGACGCGGCAGCCGCGATTACGCGGCGGATGGGCGCGCTGGTCGACGGCGTCGCTCGATCAAGCGCTGGCACGCGTCACGATGCCCGCGCCCGCGTTCTGCATCGGCGGCGGCGAGCTCTATGCCCTCGCGCTGCCGCGGGCGACGACGCTCTACCTCACGCAGATCGACCGCGATTTCGCGGGCGACACGCGCTTCCCGGCGTTCGACCGGGCGCCGTGGCGGGAGACCGGCGCGCGAGGAGCATCGCGCGACCGGAGGGCTTTGACTACGCGTTCGTCACCTTCGAGCGCGCGCTGACAGCGCCGCCGCGTCGCCCGACTTCAACGCGATCAACCGCAAGGGAAATGCATCATGTCGGAAGGCTTTCACGTCCACGGACCGCACGACCACGAGGTCGAGCACCAGGCGCATCGGGCGACGCTTCGCCGGCCGCATCGCGGTGATGACGGCGATCCTCGCCACCATCGGCGCGCTGTTCGGCTACAAGGGCGGCGCGACGCAGAACGCGGCGCTGCTCTTCAAGAACGAGGCCGCGATCAAGAAGACCGAGGCGTCCGACCAGTGGAACTTCTACCAGGCCAAGAGCAGCAAGCAGAATCTGGCCGAACTGGGCGCGACGCTCACGACCGGCAAGACGTCCGACGACTACCGGCGGAGGTCGAGCGCTACAAGAAGGAGAAGGACGAGATCATGGCGGACGCGAAGGCGCTTCGAGAAAGCCGAGCAAGGACGCCGATGCGAAGAGCGAGGCGTCGATGCACGTCCACCATCGCTGGGCGCAGTCGATGACGCTGATCCAGATCGCCATCGCGCTCGCCGCCATCACGCTGCTGACGCGCCAGAAGTGGATGCAGTGGCTCGCCTACGGCGCCGGCTGCCGGCAGCATCGCGATCGGCGGCGCTCGCGTTCGCGCACATCTGACGCGCGCGCCTTCGGGCGTCGTCACCAGATGCCGATGTGGACGCCGTGCCCGCGATGCGCGTCGGTGCGCTGCTCGACCAGCGCGTCGCTGACCGTGGTCCGTCGCTTGCAGGTCGGCGAGCCAGTCGAACAGCCGCTCGCGCAGTTCCGCGCGGATGCGGTCGAAGCGCGGATGCCGCGCCGAGATCGCGCAGTTCGAGCGGATCGCGGCCAGGTCGAAGAGCTGCGGCCGAAAGCCCTGCCAGTGCACGTATTTCCAGTCGGCCGTGCGCACCATGAACGCGCGGCAATCCCGCACGTCGCGACCCAGCACGCGCCGCGCGCGGCGAAAGCCGTAGTCGAGTTCGCAGAACGCGCGCGTCGCGCCAATCGCGCGGCGCCTCGCCGCGCGTGAGCGGCAGCAGCGACCGGCCCTCGATCCGGTGCGGCGCGCCGGCAACGCCCAGCGCGTCGAGGATCGTCGGCACCACGTCGATGGCCTCGACGAAGCGCGCGTCGGCGCGGCCGCGCGTCGCGTCGGCGCGCGGATCGGGATCGCCAACGATGAACGGCACGCGCACGATCTCGTCGTAGAAGAGTTCCTTTTCGCCGAGGCCGCGATCGCCCAGGAATTCGCCGTGGTCGGAGGTGAACACGATCAGCGTGTCGCGCATCCGTCCCGCCGCCTCGAGCGCATCGAGCACGCGGCCGACGTGGTGGTCGACCTGCGCGACCAGCCCCATGTACGCCGGCCGGACGTGGCGCGCGACTTCCTCGCGCGCGAAGCTCAGCGCACTCGTCGTGCTCGCGGTAGGCGCGCACCACCGGATGCTCGTCCGCCGTGCCGTCCTGCGGACCGCGCACGATCGGGCCCGACGTCTGGCCGCGCGATACAGCGCGTGGTACGGCGCCGGCGCGATGTAGGGCCAATGCGGCTTCACGTAGGACAGGTGCAGCACCCACGGCGCTTCGCCCTGCGCGCGGATCCAGTCGAGCGCGAGATCGGTCATGTACGCGGTCTCCGAATGCTCCTCCGCGCACGCGCGCGGCGAGGTGCACGTTGCGCATCTGCCAGCCCGACGACGACGCGGCCGCCGTCGTTCGCCGCGATCACGAAGTCGCTCCACGGATCGGCGCTCGGTAGCCGTGCGCGCGCAGATAGTCGGCGTAGCCGGATTCGGCTCCCGGGCGGCGTGTGGCCGTCGTAGCGGTCGACGACGACGAATCCGCCTTCGCGCAGCAGCGCGCCGCGCTCGGACTCGATCTCGATGCCGAAGCGCGCGAAGGCCTTCGTCGTCCGGCAGCACGTGCGTCTTGCCGGCGAGCGTCGCCGCGCGGCCGGCCGCGCGCAGATAGTCGCCGAGCGTGGGTTCGGCGACGGACAGCGGCACGCGGTTCCACGTCGCGCCGTGCGAACTCACGTAGCGCCCGGTGTAGAACGACATCCGCGACGGACCGCACACGCCGGACTGGACGAACGCATTGTCGAAGCGCACGCCACGCGCGGCGAGGCGGTCGAGGTTGGGCGTGGGGACGCGGCCGCCGTAGCACGACAGATGGTCGCGCCGCAGCTGGTCGCACATGACGAACAGGACGTTGCGGACGGTGCTCATGGCTGCTCGGGAACCCTGCGGCGGAGGGAAGCGGCAAGCGGATGTGCGTGGCCGCGCGTTTCGAAGGATAATGCCGCCTTTGCAGCGGGCGGGCAACATCGGTTGTAACGCGCCCGCGCGCTTCCAGGCCCGGATGGCGAAATAGGTAGACGCAAGGGACTCAAAATCCCTCGGCCGCAAGGCCATGTCGGTTCGATTCCGACTCCGGGCACCACCGGTGCGGGCGCCAAGAACCTTAAGGGGCCGTCGCGAAAATGGAATGCCTTCGCACCTGCCCCCGCATCTGCCTCAATCCATGCCCGCCTACACGCTCGCCGATTTCGCGTTCGAACTTCCTGACGAACTGATCGCGCAAGCGCCCGCGGCCGCCCGCACGGGCAGCCGGTTGCTGCATGTCGACGGGGCGCGGTTGTCCGATCTGGCGTTTGCCGAATTTCCACAACTGGTGCGCCCGGGCGATCTCCTCGTCTTCAACGATACCCGCGTGATCAAGGCTCGCGTGTTCGCGCGCAAGGCGACGGGCGGCAAGGTCGAGATGCTGGTCGAGCGCGTCATCGCGGACGACGAGGCGTGGGTGCAATTGCGCGCCAGTCACCCGCCCGCCGTCGGATCCTCTTTGTACTTGCCAGGCAATGGAAGCGCCACGGTGATCGCGCGTGACGAGCGGTTCTTTCGCTTGCGATTCGCCGCTACCGGACCGCTTGTCAATTGGCTCGATCAATACGGCGACGTGCCGCTTCCGCCTTACATCGCGCGCCGGCCGGGCGATGACGACACGGCGCGCTACCAAACCGTGTATGCACGCGAACCCGGCGCGGTCGCCGCGCCGACGGCCGGCCTGCATTTCGACGAGGCGATGCTGGCCGCGCTGGCCGCTCGCGGCGTCGCACACGCCTTCGTGACGCTGCATGTCGGCGCTGGCACGTTCCAACCCGTGCAGGTTGAAAATCTCGCGCTGCATCGGATGCACAGCGAGTGGTATCGCATTCCGCCGCAAACGGCCGACATCGTCGCGGCGACCCGCGCGCGCGGTGGAAGCATCATCGCCGTGGGCACCACCAGCCTGCGCGCGCTGGAATCGGCGGCCAACAGCGACGGCGTGCGCGCCGGATCGGCAGAAACGACGCTTTTCGTGACGCCGGGATTCCGGTTCCGGGTCGTCGACCGGCTTCTCACGAACTTCCACCTTCCAAAATCGACGCTGCTGATGCTGGTGTCGGCCTTCGCGGGATACGGCACGATCCGCGCGGCGTATGCGCACGCCATCGCCGCCCGATATCGCTTCTTCAGTTACGGCGACGCGATGCTGCTCGAGCGGGCGCCTCGCGCCGTCAACTGACGTCAAAGCCCGACACTCGCCATCTATAAGCGTCGTCGGTTAGCGACAATTGGTTCCAAGTCTGTTTCTTGTACAACAAAACCGACGGATGGACGGCCGCGGCAGACCCGTTTGGCTTGGCAACATCCGAGCAACGCGCTACTCTGGCGTCAACTGAATTCGTAGCGGAAACCGCCCGACTTTCATCCCGGGGCACGGAATCCGCGATTCCATGAAGACTGCTGGTTCCCCGGTTGTTTCGCGGCTGGCCGCGGCGTGTGGCTTGTTCGCCCTTTTCGCGGTGGCATTGACTGCAACTTCCGCGCAAGCGGCGCGCGTCGGCGTCCTGTCCAACAACTATGCGGCGGCGACGGCGGCGGATTTCACCACGAAGATTCCCGGCCACACGTTCACCGGTGTCGACACGTCGGCGAACGTGCCGACGCTGGCATCGCTGACGGGCGCGTACGACGTGCTGCTCGTGTTCGAGGATGGCGCGTATGCCAATTCGCTGGGTGTGGGCAACGTTGCCGCCGCATTCGCCAACACGGGCCGCGGGGTCGTCCTGGGGACGTTCTACGACCAGGACCGGAGCGACGTCAAAAACCCGGCGCTGGCCAGCCAGGCCCACGGTTGGGGCGCGCTCGAATTGATCGATCCCACCACGTCGGACGGAACCGGCGTGCGGACCGACGTGAACGGCGTGCCGAATCTTCCCCGCGTCCTGAACGCTGCCAGCATCGTCATCCACCCACTGACCAAAGGTGTGACCGCATTGAGTGCGCCGTCCGGCCTCGCCGGCGGCAACCAGGCCAAGCCCGGGACCGTCGTTCTCGCCAGCTGGACGGAGCTGAACGCGCACGGCCTGCCGGATCCCGCCATCGCCTATCGCATCACGGGCGCGGCATGCGTCGTCCAGATCGGCATCGCGCCGGATTACGCCATCGGCATTGGCGCTGCCTACAGCAACTTTTCAGGCAACTTCTACGTTGTCTGGAAGAACGCGTTCGAATTCGCGGCAACGTCCTGCGGTACGGCGACGAAGATTCCGTCGCTCTCCGATGGCGGCCTTGCGCTGACCGTGTTGCTCGTCATCGCGATCGCGTTTTCGCAGCGGCGGCGCATCGTCCGCAGCCGCTAGCGGCTTCTCTCACCTCCCGCTCGCCGCGGGCGCGAAGGGCATTCCCACCATGCGCTTCTCCGTCCTCGCCACGTCGGGTGCCGCCCGCCGAGGCCGGCTCGAACTCGCGCACGGTGTCGTCGAGACGCCCGTGTTCATGCCCGTCGGCACGTATGGCACCGTCAAGGCGATGGCGCCGCACGAGTTGATCGACGTCGGCGCGCAAATCGTACTGGGCAACACGTTCCACCTGTGGCTGCGCCCCGGCATGGACGTCGTCGCCGCGCACGGAGGACTGCACCGCTTCATGGGCTGGGACCGGCCGATCCTGACCGACTCCGGCGGCTTCCAGGTGTGGAGCCTGGGACCGCTGCGCAAGGTCGCCGAGGAAGGCGTCGCATTCGCGTCGCCGGTGAACGGAGACAAGCTCTTCCTATCGCCGGAATTGTCGATGCAGATCCAGCGCACGCTCGACGCGGACATCGTGATGGTGTTCGACGAGTGCACGCCGTGGCCGGCCACCCGCGATGAGGCGGCGGAATCGATGGCGTTGTCGCTGCGCTGGGCGCGGCGATCGCGCGACGCGTTCGAAGGCGGCGGCAACCCGAACGCGCTGTTCGGAATCGTCCAGGGCGGCATGTACGAGGACTTGCGCGACGAATCGCTGGCAGGACTTGCCGAAATCGGCTTCGGCGGATTCGCGATCGGCGGCTTGTCGGTCGGCGAGCCCAAGGAGGAAATGCTGCGCGTGCAGGCACACGTCGCGCCGCGGCTGCCCGCCGACCGGCCGCGCTATCTGATGGGGGTGGGCACGCCGGAGGACCTGGTCGCGGGCGTCACGGCGGGCATCGACATGTTCGACTGCGTCATGCCGACGCGCAACGCGCGCAACGGTTGGCTCTTCACGCGCTTCGGCGACATCAAGATCCGCAACGCCCGGTACAAGGCGGACACGCAGCCATTGGACGCAACCTGCGGCTGCCTCGCGTGCCGCCGCTTCACGCGCGCCTACCTGCATCACCTCAACCGGGTCAACGAGATCCTGGGCGCCCGGCTGGCGACGATCCACAACCTCTTTTACTACCACCAGTTGATGGCGGAATTGCGCGAGGCCATCGCGGGCGACGCCTTGGCAGGCTTCGTCCAGCGCTTCAAGGCGGACAGGGGCCGCATGGTAGAATCGTAAGCTTTCCGCCGGTCTCGCGTCACCGCAGCGGACACCAATAAACCATCCGGCGCCGCCGGCTTCAAGCCGGCATCGCCGATGCACGATGCCTTGAGGAGGATTTTCCGTGTTGATCTCCAACGCCTATGCACAAGCGTCCGGCGGCATGCCCGGCGGCGACCTGATGACATTCCTGCCGATGATCGCCATCTTCGTCGTGTTCTATTTTCTGCTGATTCGCCCGCAGCAGAAGCGCGCCAAGGAAACGCGGGCGATGCTGGAAGCGCTGCAAAAGGGCGACGAGGTCGTCACCGCCGGCGGCCTGGTCGGCAAGATCTCCAAGCTCTCCGACCAGTATGCGAGCGTCGAAATCGCGCCGAATGTGGAAATCAACGTGCAGCGCGTGGCCATTTCGCAGCTGCTGCCGAAAGGCACGATCAAGGCGCTTTGACGGCACCTGCTCTTTCGCGCCATCCACCTGATACCGGCCGCACGACATGAATCGCTACCCGCTCTGGAAGTACATCGTCATCGCCATCGCACTGGTCGTCGGCGTCCTGTACACGCTGCCCAACTTCTTTCCGGAAGTGCCGGCCGTGCAGGTCAGCGCGCCCAAGGTGAAGGTCGACGCGACTCTGCTCGGCACCGTCGAGGATGCGCTGAAGGCGGGGAACGTTCCTTACCGCGGGGCGGCGCTGGACGCGACGGGCATCAAGGTCCGCTTCGCCGACACCGATACGCAACTCAAGGCGAAGGACGTGCTGCAGTCCAAGCTTGGCGAAAACTACATCGTCGCGCTGAACCTCCTGTCGTCGTCGCCCGCGTGGCTGACGTCGATCGGCGCGCTGCCGATGTATCTGGGACTGGACCTGCGGGGCGGCGTGCACTTCCTGCTGCAGGTCGACATGAAGGCCGCGCTCGACAAGGCGGGCGACCGGTACACCACCGACATTCGCTCGCTGTTGCGCGGCGAAAAGGTGCAGTACGGCGGCATCGCGCGCGACGGCGGCAACGTCGTGATGCGCTTCAAGGACGGCGCCGAGCGGATCAAGGCGCGCACGGCCATCGAGAAGAACTATCCGGACCTCGCGCTGCGCGACGCCGATGGCGGGGCCGGCAGCGGCGACCTGCTGCTCATCGCGGGCTTGAAGCCCGAGGCGCAAAAGCGCATCCAGGAAGGCGCGGTACAGCAGAACATCCAGATCCTGCGCAATCGCGTCAACGAATTGGGCGTGGCCGAACCGATCATCCAGCAGCAGGGCGCCGAGCGCGTCGTCGTGCAGCTGCCGGGCGTGCAGGACACAGCCCGCGCCAAGGACATCCTCGGCCGCACCGCGTCGCTCGAAATCCGGATGGTCAATGAGGAGCCCGGCGCGCTCGAGTCGGCTCGCGCGGGCAGCGTGCCGTTCGGCAGCGACCTCTTCGTCGAGCGCGACGGCCAGCAGGTGCTGGTCAAGCGTCAGGTGGTCCTGACCGGCGATCGCATCAACGACGCGCAGCCCGGATTCGACCAGCGCACCAACGAGCCCGCAGTGCACGTGAACTTAGACGGCAGCGGCGCGCGAATCTTCAAGGAAGTGACGCGCGACAACGTCGGCAAGCGGATGGCGATCGTGCTGGTCGAGAAGGGCAAGGCGGAGGTCATCACGGCACCCGTGATCCGCGAGGAAATCGGCGGCGGCCGCGTCCAGATCAGTGGCCGCATGACCACGCGCGAAGCCAACGACGTGGCGCTGCTGATGCGCGCCGGCGCGCTGGCCGCACCGCTGGAAATCGTCGAGGAGCGCACGGTCGGGCCGTCGCTCGGCCAGGACAACATCGACAAGGGCTTCAACTCCGTTAAATACGGCTTCATCGTGCTGGCCATCTTCATGTGCATCTACTACGCGCTGATGGGGCTCATCTCGACGATCGCGCTGTCCTTCAACCTGTTGCTGCTGGTCGCGATCCTGTCGATGCTGCAGGCAACGCTGACATTGCCGGGCATTGCGGCCATCGCCCTTGCGCTGGGGATGGCGATCGACTCCAACGTGCTGATCAACGAGCGCATCCGCGAAGAGCTGCGCTGGGGTGCCACGCCGCACGCGGCGCTGCAGGCCGGCTACGAGCGCGCATGGAACACGATCCTGGACTCGAACGTCACGACGCTGATCGCGGGTATCGCGCTGCTGATTTTCGGCAGCGGGCCCGTCCGCGGATTCGCCGTCGTGCACTGCCTGGGCATCCTGACGTCGATGTTCTCGGCGGTCTTCGTGTCGCGGGGCATCGTCGCGCTGATCTATGGCGGCCGCAAGAAACTGGACGGCATATCGATCGGCCAGGTGTGGCGCCCCGCCGCGGCCGTCGCGCCGAAAGTTTGAACCGGATGTAAGACCGCGTTCCCGCGGTTTCGCGACAAGGCGATCGCACGAGAACAGCGCTTCACGGAAAAAGGCTCGACCATGGAATTTTTCAGAATCACGCGCGACATCCCGTTCATGCGGTACGCGCTCACGTTCAACGTGATCTCGCTGGTGACCTTTCTGCTCGCGGTGTTCTTCCTTGCCACCAAGGGGTTGAACCTCGGCGTCGACTTCCGTGGCGGCACCGTCATCGAGGTGACCTACGCGCATCCGGTGGACTTCGGGCATGTGCGCGAGGCCATCGACAAGCTCAACGTCGGTGAATATTCGGCGCAGAGCTTCGGCCGCTCGGACACGGCGCTCATCCGCCTTCCGCTCAAGGAAGGCGTCTCCAGCGCGCAGCTGTCCGACCGCGTGATGGGGGCACTGCGCGCCGATGACCCTTCGGCGGCGCAGCAGCGCGTCGAATTCGTGGGGCCGCAGGTCGGCCGCGAACTCTACGAGAACGGCGCGCTGGCGCTTCTCCTCGTGTCTCTCGGCATCGTCGCGTACCTGGCGCTTCGCTTCGAATGGCGCTTTGCGATCGCGGCAATCGTCGCCAACTTGCACGACGTCGTGATCATCCTGGGCTTCTTCGCGCTGTTCCAGTGGGAGTTCTCGCTGCCGGTGCTGGCGGCAATCCTCGCCGTTCTCGGCTACTCGGTCAACGAATCGGTCGTGATCGCCGACCGGATCCGCGAAAACTTCCGCAAGATGCGCAAGGCCACCGTCACGCACGTGATCGACAACGCGATCACCAGCACGATCTCGCGCACGATCATCACGCACGGCATGACGCTGATGATGGTGCTGTCGATCCTGTTCTTCGGTGGCGAGACGCTGCATTTCTTCGCGCTGGCGCTGACGATCGGCATCTGCTTCGGCATCTATTCGTCCGTGCTCGTGATGGCGCCGATCGTCATGTGGCTGGGCGTCTCCCGCGAAGACCTGGTGAAGCCGGAGAAGAAGACCGGTCCCGGCGGCGAGAAGATCCTGCCGTAGGCGGCGCAGTCGACGCTTCACTGGTCTACAATGCGCGCATGCGGCCGCCGGCACTGATCCGCGCCATTCCATGCTGACGACGCTCTTCTACACGCTGTTCGCGCTGGACCAGACGATCGCGAACATGGCGGCCCAGTATGGCCTCTGGATCTACGCGATCCTCTTCCTCGTGATCTTCGCGGAGACGGGATTGGTCGTGTTCCCATTCCTGCCGGGCGATTCCATCCTGTTTATCGCCGGCACGGTCGTCGCCACGGCGGGCCTCAATGCGCACACGCTGGTCGCCGTGCTGATCACCGCTGCGATCCTGGGCGACTCGCTCAACTACGCGATCGGCCACTACATCGGTCCCAAGGTCTACGACCGGCCCGACTCGCGCTGGTTCAAGCAGGACCACCTGCGCCGTACCCAGGCGTTCTACGACAAATACGGCGGCATCACGATCATCATCGGCCGCTTCGTGCCGATCATCCGCACGTTCGCGCCCTTCTTGGCCGGCGTCGCGGGCATGACCTACCGCAGGTTCCTGTCGTACAACGTGATCGGCGGCGTGGCGTGGATCAGCCTGCTCGTCTACGCCGGCTACCTGTTCGGCAACATTCCGTGGGTCAAGCAGAACCTGTCGCTGATCGTCATCGCGATCGTCGTCGTCTCGCTGATACCGGCGATCTCGACCTTCGTCCGCGAACGCCGCGGGACCAAGTAAAGCGCGCGTCAGACGCGCTTCGCGAGCTCCGCGGCCCTGCCGACGTAGGTCGATGGCGTCAGCGCCTTGAGACGCGCCTTGGCGTCCGCAGGCAGCGCAAGGCCGTCGATGAACGCATGCAGCGAATCGCGCGTCATGCCCGACTTGCCCCGCGTCAGCGCCTTCAGTTGCTCATAAGGATTGGCGAGACCGTAGCGCCGCATCACCGTCTGGATGGGCTCCGCCAGCACTTCCCAGTTGGCGTCCAGGTCCGCCGCCATCCGCGCGGCGTCGACGTCGAGCTTGTCCATTCCCTGCCGCAGCGACGACCAGCCAAGCAGCGTGTAGCCGAGCGCCACCCCCATGTTGCGCAGGACGGTCGAGTCGGTGAGGTCGCGCTGCCAGCGCGACATCGGCAATTTTTCCGCAAGGTGGCGCAGCATCGCGTTGGCGAGCCCGAGGTTGCCCTCGGAGTTCTCGAAGTCGATCGGGTTGACCTTGTGCGGCATCGTCGACGAGCCCACCTCGCCGGCTTTCACCCTCTGCCGGAAATATCCGAGCGACACATAGCCCCAGGTGTCGCGGTCGAAATCGATGAGGATGGTGTTGGCGCGGGCGATCGCGTCGAAGAGCTCGGCCATGTAGTCATGCGGCTCGATCTGCGTCGTGTACGGATTGAACTCGAGTCCCAGTCCCGCGACGAGCCGGGCCGAAAGACGCTCCCAGTCGACGTCCGGATAGGCGGCAACGTGAGCGTTGTAGTTGCCGACGGCGCCATTGGCCTTGCCCTTGATCGGCACGCGCTCGATCGCGGCGATCTGTCGTTCGATGCGCGCGTAGACGTTGGCGAACTCCTTGCCGAGCGTCGTCGGTGTGGCCGGCTGGCCGTGTGTGCGCGACAGCATCGGCACCGCGGCATTGGCGTGCGCGAGCGCGCGAAACGACGCGGCGATGTCGCGCAGCACGGGCAGAAGCACGTCCTGTCGCGCGGCCGCGAGCGCCAGCGCATGCGCGAGATTGTTGATGTCCTCCGACGTGCACGCAAAGTGGATGAACTCGGCGACGCGCGCCACATCGGGAACGGCGGCGAAGCGCTCCTTCAGCCAATACTCGACCGCCTTGACGTCGTGGTTGGTCTGCCGCTCGATTTCCTTGACGCGCGCCGCATCGCCGGGCGCAAACGTCTGCATCGCCTGCTCCAGCGCCGCGCGCGCGGAGGCCGAAAAAGGCGGCACCTCCGCAATGGCGGGATCGTCGGACAGGGCGATGAGCCACGCGAGTTCGACGCGCACGCGATAGCGGATGAGGCCGAACTCGCTGAAGTGTTCGCGGAGGGCTGCGACCTTGCCGGCGTAGCGGCCGTCGAGCGGTGACAGCGCGGTGAGCGACGGAAATTCGGCGGCGGCGGACACGATGCAGCGGTTGGGTGCGGCAGCAGTTGGGCAGCAGCAGTTGGCTGTCAGCAGTCGGTTATTTCAGCTCGTGCGAGGCTTGCGAAGTGTAGCACGCGGCGCGACCTGCCGAGGGTGGGCACGCGGTGCGCGCCGCCAGGGAAGGAACGCGAACGGCGCCGATGCTATAATTTCCCTTCGCCCTTAAGACATTCCGATCCGTGCTGAACCTGATCTCCTCCCCGACGAGCCCGTATGTGCGCAAGGTGCGCATCGCTCTCGCGGAAAAGAAAATCGAATATCAGATTCGCGACGCGTCGCCGTGGGAACCGGGCAACCCGGTGCACGCCCACAGTCCGCTGGGGAAAGTGCCGGTGCTCGTGCTGGACGACGGCACGCAGCTGTTCGACTCGCGCGTCATCGTCGAGTACATCGACACGGTGAGTCCGGTATCGCGGCTCATCCCGGAGCCCAACCGCCAGCGCATCGAGGTCAAGCGCTGGGAAGCGCTCGCCGACGGCATCTGCGACGCGACGCAGGCGATCGTGCTCGAGCGCCGGCGGCCGGTCAAGCAGCAGAACCCGGATTGGATCGAGCGCCAGCGGCAGAAGATCGCGGCGGGCGTGGCCGAACTGGCGCGCGAACTCGACGAGAAGGGCGTGGTGCAACGGCGAGACTTATTCGCTGGCCGACATCGCCACCGGCTGCGCGCTGGGCTATCTCGACCTGCGTTATGCCGAGCTCGATTGGCGGCGCGAGTACCCCAACCTGGCGCGGCTCGCCGACAAGCTGGCGAAGCGGCCGTCGTTCCAGGAAACGTTGCCGCCCGCCGCGTAGTCGCCCGCGTTTCGCCTCTTGCCGGCGCGCGCCGTCGGCGCGTGCCTTTAGTTGACCTGCTTCAACTGGTCCAGGATCGCCGGATTTTCCAGCGTGGACGTGTCCTGCTTGATCTCCTCGTCCTTGGCGATCGAGCGCAGCAGGCGGCGCATGATCTTTCCCGAGCGCGTCTTGGGAAGATTCTCGCCGAAGCGAATGTCCTTCGGCTTGGCGATCGGCCCGATTTCCTTCGCCACCCAGTCGCGCAGCGCCTTCGCGATCTTGTCGGCCTCCGCGCCTTCCGGCCGCGTCTGCTTCAGCACGACGAACGCGCACACGGCCTCGCCGGTGAGGTCGTCGGGACGGCCGACGACGGCGGCTTCCGCCACCAGTGGATTGGCGACCAGCGCGGATTCGATTTCCATCGTGCCCAGCCGGTGTCCCGAGACGTTCAGCACGTCGTCGATGCGGCCCATGATCCGGATGTAGCCTTCGAGGTCGCGGCTGGCGCCGTCGCCGGCCAGGTAATACTTGCCGTGGAAATCGTCGGGGTAGTAGCTGGTCTTGAAGCGGTCCGGGTCGCCCCAGATCGTGCGGATCATCGCCGGCCACGGACGCTTGATCACGAGGATGCCGCCCTTGCCGAGTTCGACCGAATGACCGGTCTCGTCGACGATGTCGGCCATGATGCCGGGCAGCGGGAACGTGCATGAGCCGGGCTTGAGCGGCGTGACACCCGGCAGCGGCGTGATCAGGTGGCCGCCGGTCTCCGTCTGCCACCACGTGTCGACGATCGGGCAGCGCGATCCGCCGACCGTCTGGTAGTACCACATCCACGCTTCCGGATTGATCGGCTCGCCGACCGTGCCCAGGATGCGCAGCGACGACAGGTTGTATTTCTTCGGCAGGTCGCCGCCGGCCTTGATCAGCGAGCGGATCGCCGTGGGCGCCGTGTAGAAGACCGTGACCTTGTGATCCTGGATCATCTTCCAGAAGCGGCCGGCATCCGGATACGTCGGCACGCCTTCGAAGATGATCTCGGTCGCGCCGCACGCCAGCGGCCCGTAGGCGATGTACGTGTGGCCGGTGACCCAGCCCACGTCGGCCGTGCACCAGAAGACGTCGGTCGGCTTGTAGTCGAACGTCCACTTCATCGTCAGGATCGCCTGCAGCAGGTAGCCGCCCGTCGAATGCTGGACGCCCTTGGGCTTGCCGGTCGAGCCCGACGTGTACAGGATGAACAGCGGATGCTCGGCGTTGACCCACGTCGGCTCGCACGTGTCCGGCTGCTTCGCGACCGCGTCGTGCCACCAGACGTCGCGCCCGGCCTGCATCGGGACGGCCGAACCGGTGCGCTTGTAGACGAATACGGTCTTGATGCCTTCGCAGCCGCCCAGCGCAAGGGCCTCGTCGACGACTTTCTTCAGCGGAATTTCGCGGCCGCCGCGGAACTGGCCGTCGGCGGCTATGATCGCCACGGCGCCCGCGTCGACGATGCGTTCCTGGATGCTCTTCGCGGAAAAGCCGCCGAAGACGACCGAATGCGTGGCGCCGATGCGCGCACACGCCTGCATGGCCACGACCGCCTGGATCGACATCGGCATGTAGACGAGGACGCGGTCGCCCTTCTTGATGCCGGACGCCTTGAGCGCGTTCGCGAAACGGCAGACGTCGTGGTAGAGCGCCTTGTACGTGATCTTCGTGACGGTGCCGTCGTCAGCCTCGAAGATGATCGCGACCTTGTCGGGCTGCGTCGTGAGGTGCCGGTCGAGGCAGTTGTACGACGCGTTCAGTTCGCCGTCGTGGAACCACTTGAAGAACGGCGCATTGGATTCGTCGAGCGTCTTCGTGAAGGGCTTGTGCCACAGCACGTTCTCGCGCGCAAGCCGCGCCCAGAAGCCCTCGAAATCGCGCTCGGCTTCCGCGCACATCGCCTTGTAGGCGGCCATGCCGGAGATGTTCGCCTGCTTGACGAAGGCCTCGGAAGGCGGGAATACGCGGTTTTCCTGCAGGACCGACTCGATACCGGACGACATGGGGCGCTCTCCTCCGTGAACTGCGACGGGATGATGTTTTTCACTGCCGGGACCCGCGAGTCTAACCAAACCGCGGCGAGGGGCGCAATGACGGGAGATCAATGCCGGCGCCCGCCACCGCAATGAGCGGCAGAGTCGCGATGGTAGACTTTCCGGTTGCCCGTACCCTACTTCGAGTCAGCCGATGACCACGATCCGCCAGCACGACTTCATCCAGAGCGTCGCCGACGCGCTGCAGTTCATTTCCTACTACCACCCGCAGGACTACATCGAGGCGCTGGGCGCCGCGTACCGCGCCGAGGAATCGCCGGCCGCCAAGGATGCGATCGCGCAGATCCTCACCAATTCGCGGATGTGCGCGGAAGGCCACCGGCCGATCTGCCAGGACACCGGCATCGTCGTCGCGTTCGTGAAGGTCGGCATGGACGTGAAGTGGGAAGGCGTGACGATGTCGCTCGCCGACATGGTCAACGAAGGCGTGCGCCTCGCGTACATGGATCCGGACAACCGGCTGCGCGCGTCGATCGTCGCCGACCCGGCCGGCGCGCGCAAGAATACGCGCGACAACACGCCGGCGGTCATCCATTTCGATCTCGTCCCCGGCAACACCGTGGAGGTGAAGATCGCGGCCAAGGGCGGCGGATCGGAGAACAAGTCGAAGTTCGTGATGCTCAATCCTTCGGACTCGATCGTCGACTGGGTGCTGAAGACGCGTGCCGACGATGGGCGCCGGCTGGTGTCCGCCCGGCATGCTGGGCATCGGCATCGGCGGCTCGGCGGAAAAGGCGATGGTGCTGGCCAAGGAAGCGTCTGATGGAGCCCATCGACATGCACGAGCTGCTGGCGCGGGGCCCGGCCAACAAGATCGAGGAACTGCGCATCGAGCTCTACGACAAGGTGCAACGCGCTGGGCATCGGCGCGCAGGGCCTGGGCGGGCTGTCGACGGTGCTCGACGTGAAGATCCTCGACTACCCGACGCATGCCGCGCGCAAGCCGGTCGGCATGATTCCCAATTGCGCGGCGACGCGCCACGCGCATTTCACGCTCGACGGCTCCGGCGTCGCGAAGCTCGATCCGCCCGACCTTTCGCGAAGTGGCCCGACGTGCACTGGACGCCGTCGCCGACCGCCACGCGGGTCGACCTCGACACGCTGACGCGCGAGGAAGTGGCGACGTGGAAGCCCGGGCAGAACGCTGCTGCTCAACGGCAGGATGCTGACCGGCCGCGACGCCGCGCACAAGCGCATCGCCGACATCTTCGCGCGCGGGCGGAACCCTGCCCGACGGCGTCGACTTCACGAACCGCGTCATCTACTACGTCGGGACCGGTCGATCCGGTGCGCGACGAAGTCGGTCGGACCCGCCGGCCCCACGACGGCCACGCGCATGGACAAGTTCACCGAGATGATGCTGGCGAAGACCGGTCTCATCGCGATGATCGGCAAGGCGGAGCGCGGACCCGTGGCGATCGAGGCGATCCGCAAGCACGGCGCCGCCTACCTGATGGCGGTCGGCGGCGCCGCGTATCTCGTGTCGAAGGCGATCCGCTCGTCGCGCGTCGTGGCGTTCGGCGACCTCGGCATGGAAGCCATCTACGAATTCACCGTGAAGGACATGCCGGTCACCGTCGCGGTCGACGCCCGGGGAACGTCGGTGCACCACACCGCGCCGCGCGAATGGCAGGCAAGGATCGGCAAGATTCCCGTGCTCGCGGAATGACGTTCGCCGCGGGATGCCATTCCGCCTCATGACGCGCCGCTGGTTGTCGCACACGCCAGCACGCGAACTGGCAGTGGCCGAAACCTGGCACGTAGTCCATGCTTCGTATCGCATGGGTTCGACCCAAAGCATGTCTACGCCCTAATGAAGATCGTCAACCGCCTGCGCCGCCACCTGTCTCCGCTCGCCGGCGACACGGTGTCGACGCTCGAACCTGCCGCCGGTGCGGATGGGCTTGCTCACCAAGCTCAACCTGCTGACGGTCGGCTTGATCTTCCTCACCGCGGTCGCGCTGTCGGTGTTCCACTTCGCGCAGCAGTGGCGCGACGACGAGCAGCAGTTGCGCAACCAGGGCGCCACGATGCTCGGCGTCATGGCGCAGCTCGCGGAATACGGTCTATTCGCGTCGGACAAGGCGTATCTCGAGCAGATGCTGGACAGCGTCAGCAACGATCCGGACGTCGCGTACGCCGGCGTGTTCGACGCCAAGCGCGAGTTGCTCGTCGAACGCCGCTTCGGCCTCGGGCCTTGGCAACGCGCAAGCTGCCGCCGCTCGCGCTGTCGCAAGCGCCGCCGCAAGCCCGGCCATGTCGCCGACCACGAGGTCACGATCGGCGGCAAGCGCTACATCGAGCTGGTCGCGCTTCGTGAGCCGGCCGCACCGGGCGACCGCGGCGTTCGCCGGCGAGACGCCCCAGGCGGCGGTCGCGCCGGCGAAGGCCGAGGATCCGCCACTCGGCTTCCTGCGCCTGGGCATGACGCAGGACAGTGCAGCGGCGCCTCTTCCGCGAGCAGATGGTCGGCGCGATCGCCGTCGTGCTCGCGTTGCTGGTGTTCGCGATCGTCGCCACGCTGCTGCTCACGCGGCGGCTGGTGGCGCCGATGCACCGGCTGATGCGCGCGGCGCGCGCCGTCGGCGCCGGACGCCTCGACGTCTACGTGCCCGCGCATTCGTCCGACGAGCTGGGCCTTCTGACGCACACGTTCAACCACATGACGCAAAAGCTGGGCGAATCGCAATCGGAGGTCGCCAACTACCAGCGCACGCTGGAGGACAAGGTCACGCAGCGGACCAAGGAGCTGGAGATCGCCACCGCGCACGCCTACAAGCTCGCGCAGCACGACATCCTGACCGGCCTGCCCAACCGCTCGCTGCTCAACCAGCGGCTGAAGCAGATCCTGGCGCTGGCGCAGCGCGACGGCACGCACGTCGGCTGCCTGTTCCTCGACTTCGATCACTTCAAGCGCATCAACGACACGCTGGGCCACGACGCCGGCGACCAGCTGCTGCAGGCGATCGCGCAGCGGCTGATCAGCGCGGTGCGCGAGAGCGACACCGTCGCGCGCCTGGGCGGCGACGAATTCGTCATCGTGCTGCCCGGACTCGATCCGGAGCACGCGGCGTTCGAGGTGATGGCGGTGCTGACGCGCGTGCGCGAATCGTTCCTGGCGCCGTTCCGCCTGTCCGACCAGATGCCCACGCTCACGTGCTCGATCGGCGTCGCGATGTACCCGCTGGACGCGGGGGACGGCGGCAACCTCATCAAGCAGGCGGACACGGCGATGTACGCCGCCAAGGAGGCCGGCCGCAACGCGTATCGCTTCTACACCGCGGACATGAACGCGCGCGTGCAATTGCGCCTGCAGCTCGAGACCGACATGCGCCGCGGGCTCATGGACGACGAATTCTTCCTGGTCTACCAGCCGCAGATCGAGATGAAGACCGGCCGCGCATGCGGCGTCGAGGCGCTGCTGCGCTGGCGCGACCCGGAGCGCGGCGTGATCTCGCCGGCCGAGTTCATCCCGATCGCCGAGGAGTCCGGCATGATCCAGGCGCTGGGCGCGCGCGTGCTGCGCGACGCCTGCCGGCAGGTCATGCAATGGCACCGCCTCAACATGCCGCTGCGCCTGTCGGTCAACCTGTCGGTGCAGCAGTTGCAGCACGACAGCTGGCTCTCGGTCGTCGAGGAGGCGCTGTCCGCAAGCGGCCTCGCGCCGCAGCATCTCGACCTCGAAATCACCGAAAGCGTCATCATCACGCACCCGGAGAAGGCGGTGGCCACGCTCATGAAGCTGAAGCAGATGGGCGTGTCGATCACGATCGACGACTTCGGCACCGGCTATTCCAGCCTGTCGTATCTCGCGCGGCTGCCGATCCAGGGCGTCAAGATCGACCAGCGCTTCGTGCACGGCCTGGAGAAGAACCGCAACGACGAGGCGATCACGCAGGCGATCATCGCGCTGTCGCATTCGCTGGGCCTGCGCTGCATCGCCGAGGGCGTGGAGACCGCGGCGCAGTTCAACTTCCTGCGCGCGCACGGCTGCGAGGAAGCGCAGGGCTACCTCATCGCGCGGCCGTTGCCCGAGGCGCAGTTGCGGTCGTGGTGGCGCACGCAGGAGGAGCGGCGCCACGGCCGCGACCGCCAGGCCGATCTCTGGCAGCGCGAGGCGGAAGAGTAGGCAAACCGCGCTAGGGCCCGAGGTCGCCGGGCGCGTCGACGTCGCGCACGACGCCGCCGTCGTCCACTTCGATCAGCCGCACGCCGTCGCGATGCGCGGCCAGGATGGACTTCGCGCCCTCGTCGCCGGAAAGGTCCGCCAGCGCCGGCGTAGTGCCTTCGCGCGAAGCCGACAGGGTGGCCGCGCACGCCGATATGCGACGTCGCGACGATGCCGGCTCCTGCCTGCAGCGCATCGGCCACCACGGCGATCGTCGCCGGCGCGATCCACGGCATGTCCGCCAGCGCCACGACCCAGCCGTCGGCGTCGGGCGCTGCGCCGACACCGCACGCGAGGCTGGCACCCATGCCTTCGTCGGCGCGCGCGCATTCGACGACCTGCGCTCCGGCGGCGCGCAGCGCTTCCGCCAGCATCGAGTCGCCCGGCCGCACGACGGCGATGACCGTCGGCAACGCGGCGAGGAGATGCCGGCACGACGCGACGCCGATCGCGGTCCCGGCACTGACGCCATGTGAAGCCGAGGGCAGCGCGGCGAGCAGCTTGGCGCCGCCGAAACGCGCGCCGCGTCCGGCGGCGAGCAGGATGCCGGTCAGCTGCACGGAACCTGCGGGCGATTCCTCGCGGCGCGTGCGACGGCGGGCGGATCGCCGAGCGTCATTCGGCGAGCAGGCGGAACTTGCCGTCCTTGACGATGACCAGCACGCGCGCGCGTTCGTCCATGCCGTTGTGGTTGGTCGCCGACATGTTGAACACGCCCTGCGTCCCGACCACTTCGCGTTCCTTTTCGAGCGCGTCGCGCAACGCGCTGCGGAACGCTTCGGTGCCCGGCTTGCCGGCCTTGAGCGCGACCGGCAGCGCGCGTTCGAGCAGCAGGCCCGCCGTCCCATATGTTCGCGCCGAACGTCGCCGGCCGCGTGCCGAACTGCTTCTCGTAGGCCGCGATGTAGGCCAGCGCCACCTTCTTCGTCGGGTTCGAATCGGGAATCTCGTCGATCACCAGCATCGGCCCGGCCGCGAGGACGGTGCCTTCGACCTTCTCGCGGCCCAGCTTGATGAAGTCTTCGGTCGCGACCGCATGCGTCTGGTAGACGCGTCCCTTGTAGCCCTGGTCGTACAGCGTGGCCTGCGGCAGCACGGCCGGCCCGCCGACCGCGGCGATCAGTACGGCGTCGGGCTTGGCCGCCATCAGCTTCAGCACCTGGCCCGTCACGCTCTGGTCGGTGCGCGCATAGCGCTCGTTGGCGACGATCGCGATGCCGGCCTTCTCGGCCATCGCGCCGAACACCTTGTACCAGTTCTCGCCGTAGGGATCGTTGAAGCCGATGAAGCCGATCGTCTTCACGCCGTTCTTCACCATGTGCGACAGCAGCGCGGCGGCGATGATGTCGTCGTTCTGCGTCGTCTTGAACACCCAGCGCTTCTTCGCGTCGAGCGGCTCGACGACCGACGACGTGCCGACCGTGGCCATCATCGGCACCTTCGCCTCGGCGATCACGTCGAGGATCGCGCAGCGCGTTCGGCGTCGTCGACGGGCCGATCAGCGCGTCGATGTTGTTCTCCTGCACGAGCTTCTTGACGTTCTGCACGGCGCGCGTCGTGTCGCCGCCGTCCTCGAGCTGGATGTATTCGATCGTCGCGTCGCCGATCTTCTTCGGCAGCATGTCGCCGGTGTTCTTCTGCGGTATGCCGATCGCCGACGTGGGACCGGTGGCCGAGACCATGAGGCCGATCTTCACTTGCCCGACAGCGAGCAGGGACCAGCAAAGCGCGATGACGGCAACGACGAAGCGAACGGACACTAGGACTCCTGGACGGAAGACGAGCGAAGCGCTGCATGCTATGCCGAACACCCGGTCCGGGACAAGTCGCGCCTGCCGTCAGGCGAATTGGCCGGCCGCGTGGCCGGACGCCCACGCCCACTGGAAGTTGTAGCCGCCGAGCCAGCCGGTCACGTCGACCACTTCGCCGATGAAGTACAGGCCCGGGACGTCCGCCGCGCCCATCGTCTTCGACGACAAGTCACGCGTGTCGACACCGCCACACGTCACCTCCGCCTTCTGGTAGCCGAGCGTGCCCGACGGCAGCACGCGCCAGTCGTGCAGGCGGGCAGCGATGTCCCGCAGGCGCGCTTCGCCCAGTTGCCGCATCGGCAGCGCCGCGTCGTGCGCCGCGCACCACTGCTGCGCGAAGCGCTTCGGCAGACGTTCGCCAAGGAGCGTCGGCAAGCTGCGCTTGCGATGCAGCGTGAGCGCACAGCCACGCCGCGCGTCGACGCCGGGCAGCAGATCGATCGACAGCGGCGTCCTGCCGTCCCAGTACGACGAGATCTGCAGGATCGCCGGACCGGAAAGCCCGCGATGCGTGAACAGCAGGTTCTCGCGGAATCGCCCACCGTTGCACGCGACCTCGGCGTCGACCGACACGCCCGACAGATCGCCGTAGTGCGCGAGCGCTTCCGGCGCGAAGGCGAGCGGCACCAGGCCGGGACGCGGCGGCACGACGGCAAGGCCGAACTGCTCGGCGATCCTGTAGCCGAACGGCGTGGCGCCGATCTTCGGCACCGACAGCCCGCCCGTGGCGATGACCAGCGATGCGCAGCGCACCGGCCCCTGCGACGTCGCAAGCGCGAATGCGTCGCGCTACGCTCGACGCCGTCGACCGCGCACGGCATCCGCCACTGCACGCCTCCGCGGTCGCATTCCGCCTTGAGCATGGCGATGATGTGCTGCGCCGTGTCGTCGCAGAACAGCTGCCCCAGTTTCTTCTCGTGATACGCGATGCCGTACTTCTCGACCAGCGCGACGAAATGGCGCGGCGTGTAGCGCGCGAGCGCCGAGCGGCAGAAATCCGGATTCTGCGACAGGAAGTTCGCCGGACCGGCGCCGATGTTGGTGAAGTTGCAGCGGCCGCCGCCGGAGATGCGGATCTTCTCGCCCAGCAGGTGATAGTGCTCGATCAGCAGCACGCGTCGGCCGCGCTGTCCGGCTTGCGCCGCGCACATCATGCCGGCGGCGCCGGCGCCGATGACGACGACGTCGAACGGAAGCATCAGGACTTTCGAATCGGGATTGCAGATGTCGCCAACTGGCGGCGCTGGCACAGGTTAGCAGGTACCCACGACTGCAGGTCGGGCCCATTGAACGGTGCGGCCGCCGTCCTGCGACCGCCTTTGCGCGAAACTGTGTGACAATCGGCGCCGATCACGACCACGGGCGCGGCAATCCCGGCCCATCCCGGCAGAAAGCCCGATTTCCCATTCGACGCCGCATGAGCGCCTCCACCCAAGCCGTCTTCCTGAGTTACGCGTCGCAGGACACCGAGGCCGCCGGGCGAATCTGCGACGCGCTGCGCGCGGTGGGACTCGACGTCTGGTTCGACCAGAGCGAGCTGCGCGGTGGCGACGCGTGGGATGCGTCGATTCGCCGGCAGATCAAGGAATGCGCGCTGTTCGTGCCGGTCATCTCGGCCAACACGCAGGCGCGCGTCGAGGGCTACTTTCGCCGCGAATGGAACTTCGCCGTCAATCGCACGCTGGACATGGCGGACGACCAGGCGTTCCTCGTCCCGGTCGTCATCGACGCCACCATCGACACGAACGCACGCGTGCCGGAGAAATTCCGCGAGGTGCAGTGGACACGCCTGATTCGCGGGCGAATCGCCGGCGGCGTTCGCCGAGCGCGTGCAGCGGCTGCTGTCCGGCGCGACCGCGCCACAGGCGCCGCAGACGCCTCCGCGTGTCGTCCCGGCCGCCACACCCGCGCAGCGGCGCCCGTGGCCACGACGTCGCCGTCGATCGCGGTGCTGCCGTTCGTCAACATGAGCCGCGACGAGGAAAACGAGTACTTCGCCGATGGCCTCGCCGAGGAACTGCTGAACGTTCTTGCCAAGATCAGCGGGCTGCGCGTGGCGGCACGCTCGTCGGCGTTTTCGTTCAAAGGCAAGGGCGCCACCGTCGCCGATGCCGGTCGGGCGCTCAACGTCGCCACGATACTCGAAGGCAGCGTGCGCAAGTCCGGCAACCGGATGCGCATCTCCGTCCAGCTGGTCAAGGTGGTGGACGGCTATCAGCTGTGGTCGGAGACCTACGACCGGACGCTCGACGACATCTTTGCCGTGCAGGACGACATCGCCCAGTCGGTGTTGAAGGAGCTGCGCACCACGCTGCTGGGCGAAACGGCGGACGCGGGAGCGGGCAAGTCGGCAACGGTGGCCGTGGCGGCCGCGGTGAAGGGCCGCAGCACCGACCCCGAGGCGCACCGGCTCTTCCTGCAGGCGCGCCACTTCATCGAACGCTTCACGCAAGACGACTCGAAGCGAGGGATTGCGTACTTGAATGAAGCGCTGGCACTGGCGCCCGAGTTCGCGCTCGCCTGGGCGGAGTTGGGACGGGCCTATTCTGAGCAAGCCAATTGGGGTTGGTCCGACGCGGTGGAGGGATTGGGGAGGGCGCGCGAGGCCGCGGCGCGCGCGCTTGAGCTGGAGCCGGAGCTCGCGGAAGGCCACGCGGTCATGGGTTGGGTCCAGATGGTGCTGGAGCAGGACTGGCGCGGTGCGGAGGCGTCGTATCGCCGGGCGCTGGAATTGGCGCCGGGAAATGCCTTCGTGCTTCACCAGTCGAGCAACCTGGCCGGAAACCTGGGCCGCTTCGATGAGGCTATTCGGTTGGCGCGCCGCGCCGTGGAGCAGGATCCGCTCAATTCGTCGGCCTATTTCTTTTTCGGAACAACGCTCTGGACCGCGGACCGACCCGAAGAATCGATTGTCGCATTGCGCAAGGCGAACGAACTCGCGCCCATGCGAGCCGGAACGCGGGCGTTCATCGCGCTGAACCTCCTCGCGCTGGGCCGTGGCGACGAGGCAATGGCCGAAGTGCTGCAGGAGCCTGCGGAATGGGCACGCTGCTTCGCACTGGCCATCATCCAGTTTGCCGCGGGTCGCCGGAGCGAATCGGATGAGGCGCTGCAGGTACTCCTCGACCGGTGGGCCAGCGACGCCGCCTACCAGATTGCCGATGTGTATGCGATGCGCAAAGAAGCGGATCGCGCGTTCGAGTGGCTCGAACGCGCGCACGACCAGCGCGATGCCGGAGCCGCCTGGACGCGGGTGGATCCGTATTTTCGTTGGCTGCACGCCGATCCGCGGTGGGAAGTGCTCCTTCGAAAGTATGGACTGGCGGAGTAGCGCCGTCGCGCGCAACGGTCCTATTCGCCGAAGAAGTCTTTCACCTTGTCGAACCAGCCCTTGGCACGGGGATTGTGCTTGCCCGGGTCTTCCTCGTTGATCTTCTCGAACTCGCGCAGCAGTTCCTTCTGCCGCGCGGTGAGCTTGACGGGCGTCTCGATCGCCACGTGACAGTACAGGTCGCCCTGCACCGAGCCGCGCACCGGGCGAATGCCCTTGTTGCGCAGGCGAAACGTCTGGCCCGACTGCGTCTCCGGCGGAACCTTGATCGTCGCATGACCATCGAGCGTCGGAATTTCCAGTTCGCCTCCCAGCGCCGCGGTGGCGAAGCTGATCGGCAGCTCGCAGTGCAGGTCGGCGCCGTCGCGCTGGAACACCTGGTGCGGCTTGAGGCTGACGACGACGTACAGGTCGCCTGACGGGCCGCCGTTCAAGCCGGCCTCGCCTTCTCCTGTCAGACGGATGCGGTCGTCGGTGTCCACACCCGCCGGAATCTTCACCGACAGCGTCTTGTGCTTCTTCACGCGGCCCGCGCCGTGGCAGGTCGCGCAAGGTTCGGGAATCACCTTGCCGGTGCCGTGGCATGTGGGACATGTCTGCTGAATGGAAAAGAAGCCCTGCGACACGCGGACCTCGCCTCGACCATGGCACGTGCCGCACGTCTTCGGCTGCGTGCCCGGCTTGGCCCCCGTGCCGTGGCACGTCTCGCATCCCTCCATGGCCGGAATGCGGATCTTCACTTCCGTTCCGCGCGCGGCATCCTCCAGCGACATTTCGAGGTTGTAGCGCAGGTCCGCGCCGCGGTAGACGCCGCTGCCGCCACCACGGCCCTGCTGCCCGAAAATCTCGCCGAAGATGTCGCCGAACGCGTCGGCGAAGCCGCCGAATCCTTCGGGGCCCATGCCGCCGCGGCCGCCGCCGAATCCGGCCGAAGGATCGACACCCGCGTGCCCGAACTGGTCGTACGCGGCGCGCTTCTTGGGGTCGGTCAGGACTTCGTACGCTTCCTTGGCTTCCTTGAATTTGTCCTCGGAGCCCTTGTCGTCCGGATTGCGGTCCGGATGGTGCTTCATGGCGAGCTTGCGGTAGGACTTCTTGATGTCCTCTTCGGTCGCGTCGCGGCTCAATCCCAGTGTCGTGTAGTAGTCCCGCTTCGCCATGATGCCTAACGCCCCTTGATTCCCCGGAAGCCCTCGCGGGCCCGGTCCTTATCAAACGTTGAAGTTTCCACAACGGCAAAGGCCGGATTGAGGGGCGCCGTGAGGCGACCACTCGAATCCGGCCAGATATTACGTCGCGCTTTACCGCCGAAATGTCTTGTTCATCGGCCGCGACGGAATATCACTTCTGATCCTTGACCTCCGTGAACTCGGCGTCGACGACCTTCTCCTCGCCATGTTGTCCGCCTCCGCCGCCACCGCCCGCTTCCGGTCCCGCGCCTCCCGCCCCCGCGCCGGCCGCAGCCTGCGCCTGCGCGTACATGACCTCGCCCAGTTTCTGCGACGTCTTGGCAAGCTCCTCGGCCTTGGCCTCGAGTTGCTCCTTCGATGCGTCATTCTGCTTCAGGAGTTCCTCGGCGTCCTTCACCGCGGCCTCGATCTTCGCCTTGTCGTCGGCGCCGACCTTGTCGCCGTATTCCGCGACCGACTTCTTGACGCTGTGCACCAGCGCGTCGAGGCTGTTGCGCGCCTGCACGGTCTCGACCATCTTGCGGTCGTCTTCCGCGTGCGCCTCGGCGTCCTTCACCATCTTCTCGATCTCGGCCTCGGACAGACCCGAGTTCGCCTTGATCGTGATCTTGTTCTCCTTGCCGGTAGCCTTGTCCTTGGCCGACACGTGCAGGATGCCGTTGGCGTCGATGTCGAACGTGACCTCGATCTGCGGCGTGCCGCGCGGCGCGGGCGGAATGCCTTCGAGGTTGAACTGGCCGAGGCTCTTGTTGCCGCCGGCCACGTCGCGCTCGCCCTGCAGCACGTGGATCGTCACCGCGCCCTGGTTGTCGTCCGCCGTCGAGAACACCTGTTGCGCCTTGGTCGGGATCGTCGTGTTCTTCTTGATGAGCTTGGTCATCACGCTGCCGAGCGTCTCGATGCCGAGCGACAGCGGCGTCACGTCGAGCAGCAGCACGTCCTTGACGTCGCCCTTCAGCACGCCGCCCTGGATGGCCGCACCCACGGCGACCGCCTCGTCGGGATTCACGTCCTTGCGCGGATCCTTGCCGAAGAATTCCTTCACCTTGTCCTGCACCTTCGGCATGCGCGTCTGGCCGCCGACCAGGATGACGTCGGAAATGTCGGACATCTTGACGCCGGCATCCTTGATCGCGACGCGGCAGGGTTCGATCGTGCGCTCGATCAGGTCCTCGACCAGCGCCTCGAACTTGGCGCGCGTGATCTTCATCGCCAGGTGCTTGGGACCGGACTGGTCGGCCGTGATGTACGGCAGGTTGATCTCCGTTTGCTGCGACGACGACAGTTCGATCTTCGCCTTCTCGGCCGAATCCTTGAGCCGCTGCAGTGCCAGCACGTCGTTCTTGAGGTCGACGCCGGATTCCTTCTTGTACTCGGTGACGACGTAGTCGATGAGCCGCTGGTCGAAGTCCTCGCCGCCCAGGAACGTGTCGCCGTTGGTCGACAGCACTTCGAACTGGTGCTCGCCTTCGACATTTGCGATTTCGATGATCGAGATGTCGAACGTGCCGCCGCCCAAGTCATAGACGGCGATTTTGCGGTCGCCTTCCTTCTTGTCCATGCCGAACGCCAGCGCAGCCGCCGTCGGCTCGTTGATGATCCGCTTGACCTCGAGTCCCGCGATCTTCCCGGCGTCCTTGGTCGCCTGCCGCTGCGAGTCGTTGAAGTACGCCGGCACCGTGATGACGGCTTCGGTGACTTCCTCGCCCAGATAGTCCTCGGCGGTCTTCTTCATCTTGCGCAGCACTTCGGCCGACACCTGCGGCGGCGCTATCTTCTTGCCGCGCACCTCGACCCACGCGTCACCGTTGTCCGCCTTGACGATTCGGTAGGGCATCAGGTTGATGTCCTTCTGGACTTCCTTTTCCTCGAACTTGCGGCCGATCAGCCGCTTGATCGCGTACAGCGTGTTCTTGGGATTGGTGACCGCCTGCCGCTTGGCCGATGCGCCCACCAGTATTTCGCCGTCTTCCTGGTACGCGACGACCGAGGGGGTCGTGCGCGCGCCTTCGGAATTTTCGATGACCTTGGGCGTGCCGCCTTCCATGATGGAAACGCAGCTGTTCGTGGTGCCCAGGTCGATGCCGATGATCTTGCCCATGATGTGAAACCTCCGTGATTCGAATGCGAATGAGTGTGAATCGCCTGGTCGTCAGGTGGGGATTTTTTGTCGCTAATCAACCCAGCCAAGAAGCCGCAACGAGAACCCGATTCGGAATGTGCCTGTCCTCTTGCCCTCAGGCTGTTTCGGCCCTGTTCTTCGCCACTGTCACGAGCGCCGGCCGCAGTACGCGGTCGTTGAGGAGGTAGCCTTTCTGGAAGACGTCGACGACGGTGTTGGGCGGCTGGTCGGAGTCGACCATCTGCATCGCCTGGTGGCGGTGCGGGTCGTACTTCTCGCCGACCGGATTCAACTCGAAGATCTGCGCGCGGTCGAACGACGACTGCAGCGCCTTCAACGTGAGGTCGGCGCCGGCGCGCAGCGAATCGAGCGAAACGTTACCGGCGGCGAGCGTATTCTCCAGCGCGTCCTTTACCGGCAGCAGGTCGAAGGCGAAGCGCTCGACCGCATACTTGTGCGCCTTCGCGAGGTCGGCCTGTGCCTGCTTGCGGACGTTGTCCGTCTCCGCCTTGGCGCGCAGCCACGCGTCCTTGAGGTCCGCGACTTCGGCCTCGACCTTGGCCAGCTGGGCGGCAATGTCGTCGGCGACGGTCCCCACTTCGATGGGATCGGCAATCGTCTCCGCGCCGGCGGCGGTCACCGCGGGGACGGTGGCTTCGGGTCCGTTCTGTTGTTGGGTCATGCGGTTTTCCTGGAATCGATCTTGCTATCCGCACGCACGTTGGGGTCATTCGGGCCGATTCAAGGCCCGCCGCGCAGGCGCGTAGAAAAACACTTCCGTAACAATCAGTTACGGCTTTTACGCGCCGGCAACGCCAATGACGGGCGACGCGCGCTAACTTCGAGGGACTCCGGTTTAGCAGCGTTTCGTTCGCCATGGCCTCATCCCGATTCGTCCTTGCCCGCCGGCGCTGGCTGCTGGGCGTCGCGGCGCTCGCCCTGCCGATCCTGCCGGCGTGGGGCGCCGACCTTGTCGAATCGCTGGCCGCGCCGGGGCCGTACGCCGTCCGCGTCGTGGAAGACGAGTGGCGCGACGCCGCCCGTGACCGGACGGTGCCGGTCAAGCTCTATGTCCCGGACGAATCCGCGGGACGCAGCCTGCCCGCCGTGCTGTTCTCGCACGGGCTCGGCGGGTCGCGCGATGGCGGCGCGATCTGGGGGCGCCACTGGGCCAGCCATGGCATTGTTTCCATCCATCTGCAGCATCCGGGCAGCGACGAGAGTCTGTGGCGCGACCGGATCTCGGCTGGCGACCGCGCGGGCGTGCGCGACGCGATGAAGGGCGGCATCAGCGTGCGCTCGGCGCTCAGCCGTATCGCCGACGTCAAATTCGCACTCGACGAGATCGCGCGGCGCGCGGAGGCGGGGGACGCCGTCGCCGCGCGCATCGACCGGTCCAGAATCGGCATGAGCGGGCACTCGTTCGGCGCGTGGACCACGCTCGCCGTCAGCGGCGCCGGCTTTGCAATGGGCGCCGTGAATTTCCGCGAACCGCGGCTGCGCGCGGCGATCGCGTTCAGCCCGTCCGCGCCGCCCCCTGCCGCGAGTTGGCCGGGGAGGTTCGGCGCCATCACGGTGCCGTTCCTTTCGATCACCGGAACGCGCGACGGCGATGTGCTGGAGCGCGGGACGACGCCGGAGAATCGCACGCAGCCCTTTCGCTTCATGCCGCCGCCGGGCAAGTACCTGCTCATCCTCGACGGCGCCGATCACATGGTGTTCAATGGCGGGGACGGGGCGTTCGCGACCGCGGACCCCACCACGGCCCGCTACGTCGACATCGCGACGCTGGCGTTCTGGAAGGCGTACCTGCAGGACGATGCGTCGGCGAAGGCGTTCCTGCGCGGCGGCGGCATGCGCGCGGCGCTTGGCGATGCCGGCACCTGGGCGGCGAAGTAACTGGGCCCTAGCGCTTTGCGCCCAGCGCCTTGGCCCGCACCTGCGTGAGCCCGCGCGTTTGCAAGTCCTGGGGCACGGCGAGCCAGCCCGTCAGATTCCGGAACACGAGGTCGGCCAGCGCGACGATCCACCGCGGGTGCTCGTTCAAGCAGGGTATGGCGTGGAATTCCTTGCCGCCGGATTTAAGGAACGTCATCTGCGCCTCGATGCCGATCTCCTCCAGCGTTTCCAGGCAATCGGCGACGAATCCGGGGCAGAACACGTCGACGCGGCGCGTGCCGTCGCGGCCGAGATGCTTCAGCACGTCGAACGTGTACGGCGTAAGCCATTCGCCGCTGCCGAAGCGCGACTGGAAGGCGAGTGTCCACTGCTTGGCCTCGAGACCCAGTTCGACCATGAGCAGCCGCGCCGTCGCCTGGCAGAGGCAGTGATACGGATCGCCGCGGTCGAGCGTGCGGCGCGGCAGTCCGTGGAACGAGAGAACGAGGTGGTCCGGACGCCCGTGCTTGACCCAGTAGTCGTTGACGTTCTGCGCGAGCGCCTTGATGTAACCGGCGTCCGCGTGGAACGTCTCGACGAAGCGCAATCCCGGAAGCCGGCGCACATGCGTGAGATACGCGGCGACGGCGTCGAACGCCGACGCCGTCGTGCTGGCCGCGTATTGCGGATACAGCGGCACGACGAGGATCTTCTCGCAATGGGCGGCGCGCAGCCGGTCGATGGCGACGGCAACATCCGGTTCGCCATAGCGCATGCCCAACTCGACCGGGCACAGGTCGGCGGGAAAGCCCGCCGTCTTCAGCCGCTGGCCGAGGTAGCCCAGCAGCAGGGCCTTCTGCTTCACGCTGTGGACGAGCAGCGGCGAGCCGTCCTTGGTCCAGATCGCCGCGTACTTCTTCGCCGACGCGGCCGGCCGCGTGGACAGGATCACGCCGTAGCAGGATCGGCTTCCAGACCGCCGGCGGTATTTCGATGACGCGCGGGTCGGTCAGGAATTGCGCGAGGTAGCGGCGCACTGCCGACGGCGTCGGCGCGTCGGGCGTGCCCAGGTTGACGAGCAGCACGCCGACGCGCGGCAGCCGGTCGTGCGCGAACGGCGGTTCAGGCGCGTGGCCCATGCCCAGGACTCCAGTGGAAAGTCATTGCGTGGGCGCCGCATCCGGATGGCGTTCCATCCAGGCGTCGAGCCCGCGCTTGCGCCTGCGCACGGATCGCGTTGCGCACGAGAGGCGTCCAGCCGAGCAGCGCCCCCTTCGTCGCCGAGCGCCATGCGGCTCCAGCGCCACAGGTCGAACGTGTCGACGTGCGTCGGCGATCAGTCCCGTCGTCGAAACGTGAACGCCGCGTCGATCACGTTGTGCACGGCCGGCCCGTCGCCGCTGAACGTGTATCAGGCCTCCCAGTGCGCGCTGCCGGTCGCGTCGTCGGCGCGGACGTCGCGCCATTCGACGCGCAGGTCCTTGCCCGCGCTCGCACAGCATCGCCCACATCGCGCCGACCTGCGCCGCCGCAGGTCGAACACGGGATCGCGTGAAGCGCGCGTCCGGCGCGTAGCACGCGGCCATCGCCGCCGCATCGCGACGCGCGAACGCGGCATAGAAACCGCTCGATCAGCGCGGCGTGATTCGCCATTGCGGATGGCGTCACTCGTCATTCAGCTGCGCGCGACATCGCGTTGGACAGGAGCTTGGCCGTGATGTCGACGATCGGGATCACGCGCTCGTAGGCCATGCGCGTCGGGCCGATGACGCCGAGCGTGCCGATCACCTGGCCGTTGGCCTCGTAGGGCGCGGTGATGACGCTGCATTCGTCGAGCGGCGAGAGTCCCGATTCGCCGCCGATGTAGATCTGCACGCCCTGCGCGCTGCTGCGACACGTCGAGCAGGTGCAGGATCGACGTCTTCTGCTCGAACATGTCGAAGAGCCGCCGCAGCCGCTCCATGTTGGACGACGAAGCCCTCGGCGTGCAGCAGGTTGCGCTCGCCGGTGACGACGAGCGACTCGCCTTCCGCGAACGCGCCCTCGCCGGCGTCCACCGCGGCGCCGTCATCAGGCCCGGCGATGTCCTCGCGCAGCGCGCGCAGCTCGTCGGCGATGCGCGCGCGGATCGACGCCGAACGGCTGGCCGGCGAAGTTCTGGTTGAAGAAATTCGTCGCCTCGACCAGCTGCGACTGCGAGTACGCGCGGTCGGTGTGCAGGATGCGGTTCTGCACGTCGCCTTCGGCCGTCACCAGGATGAGCAGCACGCGCCGCTCGGACAGGCGCAGGAACTCGAGGTGGCGGAACGCGGCCTCGCGCCGCTTGGGCGTCATCACGACGCCGGCGAACTGCGTCAGCTGCGACAGCAGGCCGGCCGCGGTGTTGATGAGCTGCTGCGGCCGGTCGGCGACGAGTTCGCCCTCGAGCCGGTGGATCTCGATCTGTCTCGAGCGGCTTCATGACCATCAGGCTGTCGACGAAGAAGCGGTAGCCCTTCGGCGTCGGCACGCGGCCGGCCGACGTGTGCGGACTGGCGATGAAGCCCATTTCCTCCAGGTCCGCCATCACGTTGCGGATCGTCGCCGGCGACAGCTCGAGGCCCGAGTGGCGCGACAGCGCGCGCGAGCCGACCGGCTGGCCGTCGCCGATGTAGCGCTCGATCAGCGTCTTCAGGAGGTGTTGCGCGCGCGGTTCCAGCATGCGGGGATTTTACCGCCTGCGACGGTCGCCGCGGGCGGCGCGTCGGCGATTCGCACGTTTCGGCCGAGGGTCGCGCGGTGGCGGCCTGTGGTTTAATCGTGCCCATGTCCGCCGCCGCCGTCGCACCCCGCCTTCCCCGCGTCGCCCTCGTCGGCCGCTATGCGAGCCCGGACCTCGCGGCGCCGCTCGCGCGGCTCGCGCACTACCTGGCAGCGCCGCGGGCACACGGTCGTGCTCGAAGCGCGAGACCGCGCGCTATGCGCCGCTGCCGGGCTATCCGACGGCCGCGCCGGAGGACTTGGGCCAAGCCGTCGACCTGGCCATCGTGCTCGGCGGCGACGGCACGATGCTGTCGATCGCGCGGCGCCTGGCGCCGTTCGACGTGCCGCTGATCGGCATCAACCAGGGCCGCCTGGGATTCCTGACCGACATCCCGTTGGCGCGCATGGAGGCGGCGCTCGACGCGATGCTCGCCGGGCGCTATGTCGAGGAGCGGCGCACGCTGCTCGCCGCGATCGTCGTGCGCGCGCAGACGGCGATCGCGACGAGGCGTTCGCGCTCAACGACGTCGTCGTCAATCGCGGCTCGCTGGGCAGCATGATCGAGTGCGCGGTCGAGATCGACGGCCGCTTCGTCTACGCGATGCGCGCCGACGGCATCATCGTCGCCACGCCGACGGGCTCGACTGCCTATGCGCTGTCCGCCGGCGGCCCGATCCTCGATCCGCAGCTTGCGTCCTTCCTGCTCGTGCCGGTCGCGCCGCACGCGCTCACGCATCGCCCGATCGCCGTTTCCGACGCCGCGCACATCGCCATCACCGTGCTGCGCGCGCGCGACGCCGGCTTCCATTGCGACGGCCAGGCGTACTTCACGCTGGCCGAAGGCGACCGCGTGCAGCTGTCGCGCGCGCCGCACGCCGCGCGCTTCCTGCATCCGGAGGGCCACGACTACTTCGCGATGCTGCGCGAAAAGCTGCACTGGAGCGAAACGCCGGAACGCCTGCGCGAAATCAGGCAAGGCGTTCCGCCCTCGTCCTCCGGCGGCGGCAAGCCTTGAAAGCCGCGCCTGGATCACCCAGATGCTTCGCCTGCTTTCGATCCGCAATTTCGTCGTCGTCGACGCGCTCGACGTCGAGTTCGGACGCCGGCCTCACCGTCCTCACCGGCGAGACCGGCGCGGGGAAGTCGATCCTGCTCGACGCACTGTCGCTGCTGCTCGGCGACCGCTTCGAACTGCGCCAGTTGCGTCCGGGCGCCGAGCGCGCCGAACTCGCCGCGGAATTCGACGTGACCGACGCGCCGGCCGTCGGCGCGTGGCTCGCGGAGCAGGAACTCGCCGGCGACGGCGACGACGTGCTGCTGCGCCGAACGCTCGATGCGCAGGGCCGAAGCCGCGCGTGGATCAACGGCCGGCCCGCGACGCTCGCGCATTTGAAGGACCTGGGCGAAAAGCTGGTCGACCTGCACGGCCAGCATGCGCACCAGTCGCTCGCGCAGGCCGAAGCGCAGCGCGAGCCTCGTCGATGCCTTCGGCGGCTTCACGACGCTGGCCCGCGAGGTCGCGGAGAGCTGGCGCGCATGGCGCGCCGCGGTCGAGAAGCGCGACGCCGCCGCCCACGCGGCGCAGGCCACGTCCGCCGAACGCGAATTCCTCGATGCGCGCCGGCGCGAACTTGCCGCGCTCAACGTCACGACAACCGAATGGGCGGACCTCTCGGCGCGCAGTCGCCGCTTGGCCAACGCGGCGGACTTGATCGAGGCCGCAACGCAAGGCAGCGAAGCGCTGACCGACGGCGAGGACGCGCTCGCGGTCCGCCTCGCGCAATTGACGCAGCGCCTCAAGTCCTCCGCCGTGAATGACCCGGCACTCGCGGCCGTCGTCGCACTGCTCGAGCCCGCCGCCGTCGAACTCGACGAGGCCGCGCGCGCGTTGCGCGACTACCTGCGGCGCCTCGACCTCGATCCGCAGGAACTCGAGCGCGTCGAAGGCCGGCTGTCCGCGATCCACGACACGGCGCGTCGCCATCGCGTGCGCCCCGACGCGCTGCCCGCGCTGCTGGCGGAGACCGAGGCGCGGTTGGCGGCGCTGGCCGAATCCGCCGACGCCGAGGCGCTGGCCCGGCGCGCGGACGAAGCGGGCAAGAAGTACCACCTGCACGCGGGGCAGCTGTCGAAAAAGCGCCGCTTCGCCGCGACGGAACTCGCGCATCGCGTCACCGATGCGATGCAGGCATTGAGCATGGCCGGTGGCCGTCTGGAAATCGGCATCGACCCGCTGCCGGCGCCCGCGAGGTACGGGCTGGACAGCGTCGAGTTCCGCGTCGCGGCGCATCCGAAGCAGCCGCTAGGTCCGCTGGCGCGCGTCGCGTCGGGCGGCGAGTTGTCGCGCATCGCACTGGCCATCCAGGTCGTGGCGAGCGAAGTCGGCCAGATTCCCACGCTGGTCTTCGACGAGGTGGACAGCGGCATCGGCGGCGCGGTCGCGGCCACGGTGGGCCGCATGCTGCAGGAACTCGGTTCGGACCGGCAGGTGTTGTGCGTCACGCACCTGCCGCAGGTGGCCGCGTGCGCCGACGCGCATTTCCGCGTCAGCAAGACCGGCAACCGCGCAGGCGTGAGAAGCGAGTTGGCGCTGCTTTCGGCGGCCGATCGCGTGGAGGAACTGGCGCGGATGCTGGGCGGCGCCGCGATCACCGCCAAGACGCGCGCGCACGCGAAGGAATTGCTGGGATCGGCTGCGCGAGGCCGGGCATCGGCCGTAGGGGGTATAGCGGGACCCGCGGGTCCGACGAGCCCGGGTACCGCTCGTTAATTGCTCGCGAGCTTGGGCGGGAACGAACCTTTGACCGGCTTGGGCGCAGGTTGCTTCGTCTTGACCGCCTTGACGCTGGGCGGCGGCAGCGCTTCGCCGGTCTCGAGCCAGTGCTTGACGCGCTGCGCATCGCCTAACCGCGTGTACTTGCCAAGGGAGTCGAGCAGCACGATCACCATCGGCCGGCTCGCGATCGTCGCCAGCATGACCACGCAACGGCCCGCCTCGCGGATGTAGCCGGTCTTCTGCAAGCTGGATGTCCCAGGAGACGTTCTTGACCAGCGCGTTCGAGTTGTTGAAGCCGAGCCACTGGCCCGTGGGCTGCACTTCGACGTAGTGCGCGGGCGTGGTCGTGTATTCGCGGATCAGCGGATATTCCGCGGCGGCGTGGACCATCAGCGCAAGATCGTTGGCGGTCGACACGTTGTTCGGCGTCAGGCCGGTCGGATCCTCGAAGTGCGTGCGCGTCATGCCGAGCGCAGCGGCCTTCGCATTCATCGCCGCGACGAACGCGACGCTGCCGCCGGGATAGTGCCGCGCAAGCGACGACGCCGCGCGATTCTCGGACGACATCAGCGCCAGCCGCAGCATTTCGCCGCGCGAAAGCGTGGCCCCCATGCGCAGCCGCGAATGGCTGCCCTTCAGGTAGTCGAAGTCGTCCATGTCGACCGCCACGGGCTCGTCGAGCGGCAGATTGGCGTCGAGGACGACCATGGCCGTCATCAGCTTGGTCAGCGACGCGATCGGCGTCACTTCGTCTGCCGCCTTGGCGTAGACCGAATGCCCATCCTGCGCATCCAGGATGAGCACGTTGGCCGAGGCGAGCTTCAACTTGGCCGGGTCAAGGACCGGCGCAGCCAGCGACGTGCCTGCCGCCAGGGGACCAATGACGCAAGTAAAAACAAGGGTTAATGAACGAATCATCAGATTGGACCTAATATCACGAACCGCCTTATCGCATGCCCGGGGACGGTGCGTCAATCCCCTAGCGGCATCAAGGACTTATCGAACCCAGAACTGTTGCAGATGCCACAGCAAGTGGCGTGCCCGGGGCCACGGCCCCCAAGGGGCGGGACGGGCAGCCGGGTTACAACGCTTCGACCCCGCTTCTCGTCGACATGGCGGGCGACTCGGCGGGCGCGCGCCGCTCCTCGTCCTGTTGCAGGCGCCACATCCGCGAATACACGCCATTGGCCGCGAGCAGGCTCGCGTGCGATCCCCGCTCGACGATGCGCCCGTGCTCGAGCACCAGGATCTCGTCGGCGTCGACGATCGTGGACAGCCGGTGCGCGATCGTCAGCGTCGTGTGGTTCTGCGCGATGGCCGACAGTTCCGCCTGGATCGCCTTTTCCGACTTGGAGTCGAGCGCGCTCGTCGCCTCGTCGAAGATCAGCACGTGCGGCGCCTTGAGGATCGCGCGGGCGATGGCCACGCGCTGCTTTTCGCCGCCTGAGAGCTTGAGGCCGCGCTCGCCGACGGGCGTGGCGTAGCCTTCGGGCAGTCCGGCGATGAAGTCGTGGATCTGCGCGAGCCTCGCGGCCGCGACGATTTCGTCGCGCGTCGCGCCGGGTTTGCCGTACGCGATGTTGTATTCGATCGAATCGTTGAAGAGCACCGTGTCCTGCGGCACGATGCCGATCGCTGCGCGCAAGCTCGTCTGCTGTACGTCGCGGATGTCCTGGCCGTCGATGGTGATGCGTCCGGCGCCGATGTCGTAGAAGCGGTACAGCAGGCGCGCGAGCGTGGACTTGCCGGAGCCGGACGGCCCGACGACGGCCACGGTCCGGCCGGCCGGAATGGTGAACGACACGTCGAACAGGATCTGACGGTTGGTCTCGTAGCTGAAGTAGACGTGCTCGAAGCGCACCTCGGCGCCGCGCAGCGCCAGCGGCAGCGCGCCGGGCTTGTCGCGGATTTCGGCGTTTTCCTCGATCAGCGCGAAGAGGCGCTCCATGTCGGCCAGCGCCTGCTTGATTTCGCGGTAGATCACACCCAGGAAATTGAGCGGGATGTAGAGCTGGATCATGAACGCGTTGACGAGCACCAGGTCGCCGATCGTCATCGTTCCCTGGACGACGCCGACGGTGGCGCGCCACATGATCAGCGTGACCGCGATCGCGATGATCGCGCTTTGCCCGATGTTGAGCGCCGACAGCGACGTCTGGCTCTGAACCGCGGCCTTCTCCCAGCGCTGCAGGCTCTCGTCGTAGCGGCGCGCTTCCCATTCCTCGTTGCCGAAGTACTTGACCGTCTCGTAGTTGAGCAGGCTGTCGATGGCGCGGGTGTTGGCCTTGGAGTCGAGCTCGTTCATCGTCCGGCGGTAGTGCGTCCGCCATTCGGTGATGAACACGGTGAACGCGATGTACACGGCAAGCGCGCCCGCGGTGATCGCCATGAACGTCCAGTCGTACTTCGCGATCAGGATCGCCGACACCAGCGCGATCTCCACGAGCGTCGGCAGGATCGAGAACAGCGCGAAGCTGATCAGCGTGGAGATCCCGCGCTGGCCGCGCTCGACGTCGCGCGTGAGGCCCCCGGTCTGCCGCTGCAGGTGGAAGCGCAGCGACAGCGCATGGAGGTGGCGAAACACCTGCAGCGCGATCTTGCGCACCGCGCGCTGCGTCACTTTCGCGAACAGGAACTCGCGCAGTTCGGTGAACATCGTCGTGGACAGCCGCAGCAGGCCGTAGGCGACCAGCAAGGCAAACGGCACGATCAACGCCGCCGTGTGCGCGTCGAGGCTGTCGACGATGCGCTTGAGCAGGACAGGGACGCCGACGTTGGCGACCTTGGCCAGGACCAGGCAGGCGATCGCCGCCAGCACCCGGAACTTGTATTCCCACAAGTAGGGCAGCAGCGTCCGGATCGTGTTCCAGTCGCCGCGCTGCGTGCGCGGGACGTTGGTGTCGACCGGAGCGGGCAACGCAGTCGAGGAGGAGTGGCGCATTCGGAGTTTGCGAAGCTCAGCGAGCGGCCTGATGGGCGCGGCAACGCGCTACTGCTGGCGGCTCGGGATAGCGTCGCATTTTAGCAGCTACGCGCCGAGCCGCTCTCATTCGGTGCGGCGCTTCTTCCGCGGGAACCATTCGTTGCCGCCATAGCCCAGGACGCCCATGCCGACGCGCACGATGCCGTACGCGATCCATGTCAGCGCCTTTTCGAGTGACGAGCGCCCCGCCCACCGCGCCGGCGCCATGCGCCTTGCCCCTTCGCCGACCATCTGCATCAACTCCTGCCGCAACTGGCCGGCGAAGTTGGGATCGCGGACGAACACGTTGGCCTCGCGGGCCATCAGCAGCGAGTAGGGGTCGATATTGGACGAGCCCACCGTGGCCCATTGATCGTCGACGACCGCCACCTTCGCGTGCAGGAACGAGCGGTGGTATTCCTCGATGGACACGCCCGCGGCAAGCAACTGCCCGTACAGCGCGCGCGACGCGTAGTGCAGCAGCCGGTATTCGACGCGCGCCTGCAGGAGCAGCGTCACCTGCACGCCGCGCTGCGCGGCCGCGGTCAACGCCCGGCGGAAATGGATGCCGGGAAAGAAATAAGCGGTGGCGATGATGATCTCTCTCTTGGCGGTCCGGATCGCGGCCAGGTACGCGTGCTCGATGTCCTTGCGGTGTCCCAGGTTATCGCGAATGGCGAATTTGGCGATCTGCGTGCCCGCGATCTGCGTTGTGATCGGGACCGGAAACAGCGGCAGGTCGCTGCGGTCGAGCTGCGTCAGTTCGACGAGCACCCACAGCCGCTGCATTGTCAGCACGATGGGCGCGAGCATCGGACCTTCCACGCGCACGGCAAAGTCGACGCGCGGCGGCTTGTGCCGCGGCGTGTTCATGTCGTCTATCAGGTTGATGCCGCCCACGAAGGCGACACGTCCATCGACGTGGCAGATCTTCCGGTGTAGCCGCCGCAGACGGTGCGAGCGGAATTGCCACGGCGCCACTTCGGGGCGATATTTCATGAGACGTACGCCACCGGCGGCGAGCATCGCCGCCAGCGACGAAGTCAAGTATAGCTGCGCTCCCCAGCCATCGACCAGGACCCGCACTTCGACGCCGCGCTGCGCGGCGCGCACCATCGCCGCGGCGATCGACCGGCCGGAAGCGTCGTCCGCGAAGATGTAGGTCTCGAGCCAGACTTCCAGTTGCGCCGAGTCGATCGCCTCGATGAGCGCCGGAAAGAATTCGGCGCCATTGCGCAGCAGCTTGATCGTGTTGCCGGTCGTGAAGCGCTCCACGCTTAGGACCCCGTCCGCCTTCTATTTGCGCCGGCGCGGGACGGAGAACGTGGCGGCCAGCGCCGCATGGTCGGAGAGGCGCCCCGAAGGAAAGGCATAGTGGACCCGCACATCGTCGATATCGAGCTTGCGCGCGTAGATGCGATCGAGGCGGAACACCGGCAACACGGAAGGAAACGTTCGCGCCGGCCGCCCTTTCACTTCCTCGAAAACTTCGTAGACGCCCAATTCGTCGGTGAGGATGCGGTCGCCCTTGCGCCGCCAGTCGTTGAAGTCGCCGGCGATGATGAGCGGCGCGTCCTTCGGCACCGTGGCGCGGATGCGTTCGGCCAGCGAGCGGATCTGCCACTGCCTGCCGCGTTCGAAAAGGCCGAGGTGGACATTGATGCAATGCAGGTTCGGCGCCCCTTCGGCCAGCTTGATCTCGCAATGGAGCATGCCGCGGTTCTCGAACGCGTAGGCGGAGATGTCCTCGTTCTCCTGCGAGACGATGGGGAAGCGCGACAGCACCGCGTTGCCGTGATGACCATGCCGGTACACGGCGTTGCGGCCATACGCCACCTCGCGCCACATCGTGTCGGCGATGAATTCGTGCTGCGGCTTCCCCGGCCAGTCGTGGTAGCGCCCCGCATGGCGGTGATGGACGCCCTGGACCTCCTGCAGGAACAGCACATCGGCGGACAATCCGTGCAGCTTCTCCTTGAGCTCATGGATGACCATGCGCCGCGTAAGGTGCGAGAAGCCCTTGTGGATGTTGAAGGTCGCGACGGTGAATTTCATCGGCGCGCGATGGCGGGTGGATTGATCACTTCCGCAATGTTAGCGGGAAATCGCCCCGCATCCCCTAATTGGTATGCCGACGGGGCAGGAGGCGGTCCGGCCCGGTCGCCCACGCCGACTTGCACTCTTTGCCGGAAAGCGCGTAAGTTTGCCGTTGGACGGTCGACCAACGCTGGAGACAGGCACCGACGCTGTCGCCCCCGACCCATTTTCTCAGGAGCCTAAGCACCATGAACACGCAAGCCACGATCCAAGCCGCCATTGCCGGCCTCGTCGCCATCGGTTTCGCCGCCGCCGTCAACGCGCAGCCCGTCCCGCAAAAGGACGGCACCGAGAAGTGCTACGGCATCGCCAAGGGCGGGCAGAACGACTGCGGCACCGCCAAGCACGCGTGCGCCGCGCAGGGCGCCAAGACGGACAACGACCCCGCCGAGTGGAAGTACGTCGCCAAGGGCACGTGCGAGAAGATGGGCGGCAAGACCGCGGCGCCCAAGTAATCCTTTCTTGCATCAAAATGGCGCGGCCAGGTCACAGATAGTGGCCGGCCGCGCGCTGTTGTGCTCATGGACCACCCCTTACCCACCGCCGCCGGCATCGGACTTCGCGCCCCGCACGTGAGCCATGTGCTGGCGGTGCGTCCGCCGGTGCCCTGGTTCGAGGTCCACAGCGAGAACTATTTCGCCGACGGCGGACCGGCGCTCGCCGCGCTGATGCGCATTCGCGCCGACTATCCGCTTTCGCTGCACGGTGTCGGGCTGTCGCTCGGGTCCACCGACCCGCTCGACGAGGCGCACCTTGCGAAGCTAAAGCGCCTGGCCGATCGCGTCGAACCGGCGAGCATTTCCGAGCACCTTTGCTGGAGCAGCGTCGACGGCCGGCACTACAACGACCTGCTGCCGCTGCCCTACACCGCCGAAGCCCTCGACCACGTCTGCGCGCGCGTCGCGGCGGTGCAGGAGTTCCTGCGGCTGCGCCATCCTGGTCGAGAACGTGTCGAGCTATTACGCGTTCCCGGAATCGACGAGGGACGAAGGCGCGTTCGTCGCCGCCGTCGCCGCGCGCACCGGCTGCAAGCTGCTGGTCGACGTCAACAACATCTACGTCAATGCCCGCAACCACGGCCTCGATGCCGATGCGTACCTGGCCGCGATTCCGGCCGCCGCGGTCGCGGAGATCCACCTGGCCGGCTTCGATGCGACCGGACCGTGCCTCATCGACACCCACGGGACACCGATCGCGCCGGAAGTGTGGTCGCTGTACGAGCGCGCGCTGGTCCGCTACGGTCCCGTGCCCACGCTGATCGAATGGGACACCGATATTCCGGCGTTCAGTGTGCTGCAGGATGAAGCCGGCAGGGCGCAGTCAATACTCGAGAGGCAGCATGCCATCGCTGCATGAACTGCAGACGCGGTTCGCCGCGACGCTGCTCGCGGACACCGGCGATCCCGGCGAGCGCATCGCCATCTATCGCAATACGGTCTTCGCCAACTACCGCAACGCGCTGGGCGCCACGTATCCCGTCGTGCAGCAGCTGGTCGGCGTGCCCTTCTTCAACGCGGCCGTCGACGCCTATGTGTTGGACCATCCTTCGTCGGGTGGCGATCTTAATGTTTATGGCGATCGCTTCGGCGATTTTCTGGCTGACTATCCGCACGCGAAGGAATTGCCCTACCTGCCCGACGTGGCCCGCCTCGAATGGGCGGTCGACGAGGCGAGCCGCGCCGAGGACGCCGGCGGCACGGCCGAGGCCATCCTCGCCGCGCTGGCCAGGATTCCGGCGGACCGGATCACGGCCCAGCGGTTCATCGTCGACCCGAGCTGCCGCTTCGTCGTCTCCGAATATCCGGTGCTGCGGATCTGGCACGTGCATCAGCCCTCGTTCACCGGCGACATCAGCGTGAAGTTCGGCGGATCGACCGACCAGTTGCTCGTGCGGCGCGAAGCCGGCGCCGTGGTGGTCGAGCGGCTCGCGCCGGGCGACTTTGCGTTTCTACGAGAGTTGAGTGGTGGCGGGGACCTGGCGGCGGCGCTGGAGGCGGCGATGACGGCGCGATCCACTTTTCGATCTCGGTACGGCACTGCGCAACTTCATCGCCAACCGGACGCTGGCGGAATTGCGCGCCGGGTGAAAGTTACGGTGTCTCGTGGCGACTAACTCGGGTAATCCCCATCCCGAGGAGCCGTCCATGTCGTCCGCCGTGATGTCCCTGCCGCAGCGCGCCGTCCGTCTCTACGGGAGCGCGGCGCAACTCATCGATCGCCTGCAGCCTCTGTTTGCGTTGGCGATACGAGTCTACGTCGCGCGCGTGTTCTTCCTGTCCGGGCTCACCAAGCTGCACGACTGGAACATCACGCTCGCGCTGTTCCGCAACGAATATCACGTCCCCGTGCTGCCGCCGGCTGTCGCGGCAGTATTGGGAACGAGCGCGGAATTAGGATTGCCCGTGCTGCTGTTCTTCGGATTCGGAACGCGATTCGCGGCGGTCGCGCTGTTCGTCGTTCAACATCGTCGCCGCGACGTCCTATCCGGACTTGTCGGCGGCGGGGCTCAAGGATCACGTGCTGTGGGGGGCGCTGCTGCTGGTGACGGTGATCTACGGACCCGGGACGTTTTCGCTGGACCACCTTTACCGAGAACGATGGAATTGTTGATAAAGTAATTAGATTGACGAGGCGCGCGGATCGCAAATTAGGTGCACCTGGCGTTCCCGCTCCGCCTTTCGCTCCGTGTCGACCCACGTTGACTTGCACTTCTCTACGTCAGAAACGCCTTCCCACGCGGCACGACGAGGGTACAAATTCCATTCATTGCGCTCGCAGGAGTGGACGCGTGTCGCACTTCCAATCGTCGGAGCCGGACCACGGTATCCGCTTCTCGCAACGAACCGCTCGCGACTTGGACTCGGCCGATAGCTTGCAGAGGCCTGAACAATACAAAACCGTGGTTCCACCTTCATTTGCATCATGCGGAGTGATCTGGCGAGTTCTTTCGCGAGGCTAATTTAGCCTGCCCCTTTCTATTTTTCATGCTTCCAAGGGTTGATCTTCTTGTCCAGAAGAGGGATCCAATGCGCCGCAGCACCGCGATCATGTCGCCATATGCGGCTGATATTTCTTATGAACTCCTTAACAACTCCATATTCCCCGATCTCAGCCAACTTATATGCCAAATCAAGGCAGGGGCCCTTGGTTGCCAGCTGGGGAGACGGGGGAGCCTTGCTAGAAATAATCAGACATTTTTTGGCTGCCTCTATGTTGCCGCGACTGAGCTCGGCAATCCCAACAATCGTGTTTCCAGCATGAATAATGTTCCCGGTATTCCAAAACGGGGGAATGTCACGGACCTGTTTCAGTATAGATTTCGCGGCAATCTCCGCCTCGTCGATGTTTCCCGTTCTGTAGAGTGACATCATGCGCCGCTTTTCATTAGACACCTCGAACCCAGCTGCGCGAAGGCTCTCCTTGAAATGAAGGATTGCCTTACAATTTGCTAGTTGACTCAATTTGCGTTGCAACAAAGCTAGCATGCTAGGGTGGCTCCCAAAACAAACCGTTCTAGCCCGAGAAACAACGACGATCTGTGCCCTGGGCGTACAACGGTAATCCATGCTCCGCCCAAAAAAAAGTTCCGCAAACGTCAGTGCTTTGCCAACAACAAGGATAAGCCAACAAAAATGGTTGGCATCACGTCCTCCTTGGCTCTCAGCCAGTTGAACTAACGCGGTCTATTTGGCTTGTCTTTACCATGATGTTTGCCAGGCTTCTTGGGTTTCTTTGGAGTCCGATGCGGGCCCTTTGGCTTTGGGCCTTTTGGGCCTTTCGATAGGAAGCACTGCGCAAGGCACCATGCGTATGCTGGCCACTCCGGGTCAAAGTGTCCACACTCCATACCAGGTGGAATCCCAAACTCTTCCACGCATTCGTATACACAATAGGCGAACATGACAGCTCGAATAATACCTAGAATAGGTAGGATTTCACCTGTCGGATCAGTCTGCCCCAGGGGATTGGCTAGGCCATAGATGTACGTATTCGGTCCAGCGTCAAGGCCAATAGGATCGGATTCGACATACCGTCCAGTGCTCGGATCGTAATCTCTAAACCAATTTTGCGAGAGGCCGGTTTCGCTATCGAAGTACTGGCCGGGAAACTGCAGCGAGTTGTTCGTCGCTGAGGTCGAATCAACGCTCGCCTTTCCGAAAGCCTCGAAGTTCGCCTTCCACAGCGGCAATCCCGTTACATCATCAAGCTGCTGTGGTGTCCCGAGGTGATCGTTGACGTAGAAGTGATAGGCGCTGCCGCCGTCGCGCTCTAAACTGCGGGTCGGTGCCCCACATCCCGTCGGGTTGCCAACCATAGATCGTCTGTATTGCGCCGGCGCCGTCGTACTCGGCGATCAGGCCCTCATCCGCATATTGGAAGTACGTGGTCGACGCGCCGACGGTCTTGGACAGCCGCCGGCCCATGGGGTCGTAGTAGTACCCTGCGACGACGTTATTGCCGCCGTCGGCGACGCGCACCAAGCGCTCGGCGACATCGTAGTTCAGGTTTTGCACTTGGCCGCTTTGCGTCTTCTGCGCGGTGTGGCCGTTGGCGTCGTATTGCGACGAGACGGCGCTTCCGGCCTGGCCGTAAGCCAAGAGCTGGTTGTCGGCATTGTATTGCCACGGTCCCGGTTGATGCTGGCTGGAGAGCCGGTTGTGCACGCCATCGTAGCTGTAGCCCTCGACCGGCAGACCATTGGGGTTGCTGGTTGAAGTTTGCAAGGCCGGCGGCGGCGTGGCCACAGTCAAGCGGTCGAGATTGTCGTAGGCGTAGGCGTAGGTGCCGTCCTGCGTCTGCCGCTGCAAAATGTCGGATACGGCGTCGTAGGTGTATCGATAGTCCAGCAACACGTTACCTTGTGGGTTCGCTGCCGTGCCACCACCGATCGCCTGCGCCTTGATCTCAGTCGGGCGCAGTAAGGGGTCATAGGTCATTACTTTGGCCACGCCGGGCACCACGATCTGTGTTGGCGCGGTCCACTGATAGCTGTTGTAGGCAATCGTCCCCTGAGGCGTGACGAGGGTCTTGAGCTGATTGTTGGTATCGTAGGTGTACTGGACTTGCGTGCCGTCGGGATAGGTGAGGGTCGCCTTCTTGCCGTTGGCTTGGTAGACGTATTGCAGGGTCTTGGCGAAGGACCCGAAATTCACCGTCTCTTGCGTTTTCTGCCCTTTGTTATCGTAGCCATAGGTGGCGCTCGTGGTGCCATCGTCGTAGCTGGTGAGTAGGTTGCGTGGGTCGTAGCCGAAGACGATTGTCCGGCTCGGCGCGCTATTGAGCATGCCACCCGTCACACCAAATTGCTCTTCCTGCGTCTGACGATTGGCGGTGTCGTAGCCAAACTTGCGTTGCTCGCCTTTCGCGTTGGTACGCGTATTTAGATTGCCATTGGCGTCGTAGGCAAACGTCGTAACCTCGCCCAGCGGTCTGGTTTCGCTCGTCTGCCGATCGGCTTTGTCGAAGCTGTAGCGGGTCGTGTGGCCGTTGGCGTCGGTGATGGAAATCAGGTTGTCGCGAACGTCGTAACCGTACTGCGTCACGCCGCCGATCGCATCGGTGACGCTGAATTTGGCGGTCCAGGGCATCGTATGCCGAATTGCGTTGTGCGATCGAGGGCATCGGTCCGGCTCGCGATTGATTGCCTCTGCCATCGTAACCGTTGGTGGCAGCGGTATAGCTGGTGCTCGGATCGAGGACCTGGACCATCTGCGTCACCCGGTTACGCGGGTCGTACTTGTATTGCTCGGTGTAAGTCGGATAGACCATGGCGGCGACGAGGCCGTTGAACCCATCGCCGTTGTCGCCGTAGACGGTGCGGGTGACATTGCCGTTGCCGTCGGTCAGAGTCGAAAGCCGTCCATCGCTATCGTAGCCGTACGTCAGTAGTGACGTCATTGGCATCGATATCTTTGGTCTTCCGACCTTCGGCGTCGTATTGAAACTGCGTAACACCATTTAGCGCATCGGTGACGGTGATGAACCAGTTGTTCCGTTGTAGGCCAGGTGGTATTGTTGCCAGCGCGTCGGTCGCTTGATCCGATTGCCGACCTTGTCGTAGGTGTAGGTATTGCCGTGACTCAACGGATCGGATTGTGAGTCACTAACCACCCTCTGCGTTGTAGGCTTGGTCCAGGTGTTGCCGCGAGGGTCCTTCTGGGTGAGTCACATTGCCCATCACGTCGAAGGTGCATACAGAGAAGTTTGCGCTACTCGATCCGCGTCACGGTCGCATTTGCCGTACCCGTCATAGACGACCGTACCGGTCGTGAATCGTTCGGGGCGAGTAGGCCCTTGCGTGTCATCGGCAGTCGCTCGCCATACTGGTCATAGGTGTATGTCGTGACCCGCTGTTCCGGCAATCCAACCGCCTCGGTCTTCTTCGTCAAGTTGCCCTTGGCTATCGTAGTCGATAGGTTGTCAGCGTCCCGCTTCATCGGTCCTGAGTCAGGGGATTGCTGTAAACGCTGTCGTAGGTCGCGCTGACGCTCGTGCCGTCGGGGTAGGTGATATTTAGCGGATTGCGGGCACTGTCGTATTCGGTCCGCGTAGTTAGTCCACGTTCGTCCGTCGTCAATTCAATCTGGGTCCCATCGCGAATCATCGTGTAGACCAGGCGGGTGCCAACCGATTGCTGCACCAGCCAGCCATCACGATCGTAGACGCTGGTCACCTGCCGTCCACCCGGAAATTTCTGGGTGACCGTGTAGCGTCAGTGTCGTCCGGTCGTAGCTGTAGAGATAGGTCGTCGTATTGCCTTCCGGATCGGTCACGGTGAATACGCGCGGCGATCTTGTAATCCCGTGGCGTGCTTCCCGTCGTCGTGACCGCACTCACCGAGCGCTTGCCTTCGCGTTGACACCAGCACTGATGATGAGGTTGTTGGCCAGATAGCTCTTCATGCCAACCGTTGCCAGTTCCCGCCGTCGTCGACTGCGCGTACACTATCGTCGTCGTGTGCCCCTCCGGATCGATGCGGCTGGTTATCTGACCGTTGCCGTCGTAGGTGTACGTCCAGGTGTTGCCCAAGACGTCGATGACCTGGGTCAGATTGTTGCCGGTATAGACGTATTGGACGCGGCGTCCGGTCCGGTCCGTCACGCCGGATATCAGCGCGCCGCTGTATTGGAAGGTCAGGACCGAATTGTTGAAGTGGTCTAGAACTTTGCGTTCGCTGTCCGTTGGTATCCAACTGGAATGTGACCTGCACGTTATTGCGGTCGCCATACGCCGTCATGTGGCCGTTGGCGTCGTAGGTGATCCAGTTGCCACGCTGGTCGTACCAGCGATAGCCGCTCGCCGTTGTCTGAATGAAGAAGCGTTTGTCGAAGATGAAGATGCCATTGCCGGACCGCTCGTAGATCGAACCCGCACGGTCGAGCGCGGAAACGCTGCCGTCGAGGCTGTCGATCGTCAGTTTCAGATCGGCCCATGCGGGATTGATGTACCAGCGGCCGTTGGTCCAGCTACGCGCGACCGTAACGAAGCCGCCGAGGACCTTCACCTTCAGGTCGTCGGTCGACTCGGTGTATTCACCGTTGGGGAGACGCACTTCGGCCATGGAGCAGTGCGGCGGACAACAATAAGGCTCCAGGAAGCAACCGAGCACGCGCGGACATGCAACATCGCCCGAATCGATCGCCAGCCTATGCCACCCATTCATCGTATTCACTTCGCTATCCCTAGATCCTGATCGAATCGTCGAACTGCCCGGATGGTCCCGACACCGCCGTCACGCCACCACCGCACGACCACCGCCACCTGCGGGACGACGCACCACGGACCGCCCTGCCCGCAATCCGGCGTACACCCCGGCGTAAGCGGAATCGCCCCGGACTTCGAGACCGCCACCGCCGAATCCACCGCCGCCGCCGCCACCGCCTCCGCCCTCCACCACCACCTCCGCCGCCACCGCAACTACCGAACGCCTTCGAGAAGCCTGACCCCGCACTGCCCGACCGCGTGTCGCCATTCGCGCACGTGTAGTCATAGGTGAGCGACATGCCGCTGCCGTACGACGTGCAACTGCTCGCCTTCGGCTGCAGCGCTGACGGCTTCTGCGAGAACGAGATCACACGCCCCGACTTCGCCGCCGCCGATCCCGACACGACCAACCCCGGCAGCAACTGCAGCGCAGTGACTTTGTATGGCAGCGAAATGCGCGTCTTCGCCTCCAGCTGCGGCGGGACGGTCCCGAAGATCTCGAGCTTGTAGTATTGATCGGAGTTGGGCGGCGTGAAGACGACGTCGTCGGCGCGCACGAAGCCGTAGTTGGTGATCGATGATTTCGCCGGTCAGCTCCTCGCCCACCTGCAGATCCGGGAG
>CAVVEH010000007.1:0-252222 GCA_963747265.1 uncultured beta proteobacterium
TCCCAGGTAATGCGCCGAAAGAAGGACCAACGTAGCCAGGTAGCTGCCGCCGGCCACGAGGACGACCTGCCAGGCCCCTCGTCGGCGCGTGAGGACCCAGATGATCGTCGCCGATGCCAGGGTGGCCGCCGCGGCAATCCCGATGCCGAATTTCATGAACAGCATCGATGCGGCGAGCGCGCCGCACAGAGCAGCCGAGAACCACCGGAGGCGCCCCTCCCGCCAATGAAACACAGAAGAGCAGTGATTCCACGACAAGGAGCTGGTACGAGTATTCCAGGGTTATTACGACGACCATGGAGATCACGTAGCCGACGGCGAATGCCAGGACGGGCCATACGTTGCCTGCCCGGTAGGCGAAGAAGAAAAGACAAGCGGCGAAGACGCCGTGAACGGCCAGTCGGAATGCGACTGCTTCCGAAAGATTCGATCCAACGTTCAGCGGCTGCAGCAGGTAGCCGAGGGGCCCGAACGTGTGCACGAAATCGCGACCGGAAACATAATCGGCCTGCGTCAAGTAATTTATTGCGTATATCCAGGACGGATCGAGTCCACGATCGATCGCGTGGAAGTATCCGGGAAACGAAATCACCAGGAGGCAAACCACTGCCAGGTACTTCCATGCCGGGTTTTTGGAATTCAAAGTCACGCTGGCTCGACTGGGCTTCTTCCCGCCGCGATGTTCTCGAAGTAGCGTGTCGAATGCTCTGCAGCTCGGGGCATCGGCGCCGCGAAATTGGAGTTACGCGGGCGTACGTGATACCGAGACCAGGCTCGGATGGAGATTGGCAGGTCCGTTCATGATGCCGGGCGCGTCGACATAGAGCGTTGCGGCGGGAAACCTGCGATCGTACTGTTCTCCGCCGCCGTGAAACTTGCTCCTGGCAACGGCGCCTATGTAGTACACGCCCATGCCCAGATGCATGGTCAGCTCGACGAACATTCGATCTCGTCGCCCTGCCTTCAGCGCAAGTCCGCGGCGCCGAGGAACTCGGTGGACGTCTGGAAGACGTTGTAGAAATTGCCGTCATAGACGTAGACATGTACCGCCAGATCGTTGCAGCGGCCGTCGCTTCTTATGGTCACGCTGACCAGAACCTTGTCTCCCGTGGCAATGCGCGATTCGTCCTTTCCCTCTTCGTAACGGTCACCTTCGTAATGCGGATATCGGTGTTGCGCGATTCGTCGACTTTGCGCCGAACCGGACTCCAGATAGTACTTGATGACGTCCTCGGAAAGTCCCGTCCTGCACGGCCTTCCCGTGCTCCAAAAGGGTGCATCTCGTGCAGAGATTTCCGACGGCCTTCAGATTGTGCGACACAAACACGACGGTGGCCCCGCCCTTGATGAGGTCCTCCAGTTTCTGCGCGGACTTGCTCTGAAACGCCCAATCGCCGACGCTCAGCACCTCATCGACCAGCAGAATTTCCGGGTCCACGTGCGCGGCCACGGAGAACCCCAGTCGCGCGTACATGCCGGTGGAGTAGCGCTTTACCGGCGTGTCGATGAATTCCTCGAGGCCGGAGAAGTGCGACGATTTCGTCGAACTTGCGCGCTATTTCGGCCCGCGACATGCCGAGGATGACGCCATTCAGGAATACGTTTTCCCGCCCGGTCAGGTCGTCGTGAAAGCCCGCGCCGACTTCGATCAGCGCCGACAGTTTTCCGTTGATCGTAATCGAACCACTCGTGGGCTTCATGATTCCGCTCAGCAGCTTCAGCAGCGTGCTCTTGCCGGCGCCGTTGTGGCCGATGACCCCCAGCGCCTCTCCGCGCACAACCTCGAAACTCAGATCCCTGAGCGCCCAGAACTCCTTCGGCTTCAGCGCGTTCTCGCTCGCGCGCCGCACCGAACGTCCCAGCATCGCCGGAATGAAATCCCGCAGCGAGTCGAACGACTCGCCTTTCCTGAATTTCTTGGAAACTTCGGCACAAGCCAAAGCGACGTCGGACACGGCTCTCCTATATTCTCTCGGCGAACTTCGGCTCCAGCTTCTTGAACATCGCATAGGCGAAAAGCAGAAGCAAGACCGATACTCGTCGCGCTATAGAGCAGCCACCCGATGTCGGGGGGCGGTGAAATACGATGCAGGAGCTCAAACCCTCGAGAACTGGCGCGACGGGGTTTATCAGCAGCCGGCGCCCCGTGTCGCCGAACATGTCGACATCGTAGAGGACCGGCGTGAAGAAGATGGCAAAGGTCAGTATGACTTCGACCAGATACTTCACATCCCTGAAGAACAGATTGAGCGTCGCCAATATGAGGCTCAAGCCCAGCGCCATGACCACGAGGATGACGATCAGCGACGGGCACCCACAGCAGGTACACGCTCGCTCCGATTCCCGCCACGACCAGAATGAGCCGCGAGGAGAGCCGGCGACGAAAAAGTCGAAAAGCGATGACAGGACAGCCGCGATTGGAAAGATCTCCTTCGGAAAGTATATCTTCGATACGAGATTGCGGTTCGCCAGCAGGCTGTTGGTGCCAAATCGAATGGACGCCGATGAGGAACGCCCAGGGAACCGCCTTGACCGATACGGTCGTCAGGTCCGAGACCGCGACGGGTCGTCCGGTCACGATCGACATTGCATATTTCACCAGCATGCCGGCGCACACGATCAGCATCGGCATGAATAGGGCCCACATGAATCCCATCACCGACTGCTTGTATTTCACGCGGATGTCGCGCCAGGTGATCATGAACAGCAGTTCGCGGTATCGATAGAGCTCCTGCAGGTGCTTGATCATTGGCTGAGCGCTTGTACCGCCCGCCGGTACTCGGCCCACTCGCCCGTGTCGAGCCACGCTTTTTCGCTGATCGGGTATACGCCGACCTTTCCGCCGCGAGCGATGACGGTTTCGATCAGATCGGTTGCATCGCACGGTTTGCCTCAGGAATGAGTTCGAGGGTCTCGGCGCGCATGACATACAAGCCGGTGTTGACCAGGAGATCGTAGTGGGGCTTTTCGAGTATCCGCTTGAGGTGGCCCCCCACCTCCAGTTCGCAGACCCCGTACGGAATGTGGTAGTCCTTGAGCGACGCCACGATGGTGATGTCGTTGCCGTCGGCCACGTGGGTTTGCACGAGGCCGGCGTAATCGGTGCGCACGATGATGTCGCAGTTGGTGACGATCAGCGAACCGTGCACTTGCCCCGATCAGCGCGCGCAATCCTCCGACTGTTCCCAAGCGGCCGATCTTCCTCGAGATATCCGACGCCGTACGTCGGATGCAGCTCCTCGAAGAACGACTTGATCAGCTTGGCCTTGTGGTTGATCGAAATCAGGAAGTCCTTGACGCCGTAGCCCGAGAAATGACTCGATGATGATCTCGATGACGGCCTTGTCGCCTATCGGAATCAGCGGCTTCGGCAAGACCCGTGTAAACGGATCGAGACGCGTCCCCTTTCCGCCGGCCATGATGACGACCGGCACGGAGATCGACTGGACGCGCGGGTGCGTCTGCGGCCGATCCTGGAAGACCTGTCCCCAGAAGAGCAGCTCGACGATGCTGTCGATCGTCATCCAGTATCGGGAATGCAGGCGAACTTGCGCTCGAGCATGATCTGGCGGGCATCGTCGAGCCGATACTGCTTGCGGGCAGGGTGTACGGATGCCTGTAGCACACGTCCTCGATGCACGCGTCGAGCGACTTGTCGGCCAGTATCCATCGGCGGATGTCGCCGTCGGTAATCGCGCCAAACAGCCTTCCGTCGTCGTCGATGACGAACAGAATCCGCTCCTCGGTCTCCTCCAGTTGCCGCATTGCGGCCTTCAGGGAGACATTTTTGCGCGACGCAGAATCGATTGATGGATGCGTTCATCGTCCGGCTCTGGCGCGAGGTCGTGGAATTTCTTCTTGAGGAGGTCTGCAGGCACTCGAATTTCCTTCAGCTTCTCTTTGATCCGCAACGAGGTCTTTCCATCGCGACCGACATCGTAGGGATTCGTCCATGCCCTCGAGCGAGCGGCGAAACTCCGGCGACAGCGCCCGCGCGATTCCCGCGACGATCGCATCGACATGGCAATCGGCATCGATGACGTTCCTGGCGCGTATCCGCCCCAGCTGCCGATTGCCGATATTCACGACGGGCAGTTGAAAGGAAGGCGCCTCCACGAGTCCGCTCGACGAATTGCCGACCATCACGTCGAGATGGCGAAGGCAACTGAAGTACGCCGCCGAACCCAGGTGGTCGTAGAGGCGGTACCGCTGCGGCGCGGCACGCACAAACGCTTCGATGGCCGCGTTGATGCGGCTGCCCATGGCGTCGGCGTTGGCGCGCGTGAATACCGCCGCAATGCCGGCTTGTCCGATCGCGTCCAGCAGATTTCGGATCTGGTTCGTCGCAATCGTCGAGCTCCAGGGTCACCGGGTGGTACGTAACCAGAGCGACAGGGTTGCCGAGGTCGAGTTGCAGAAAGCTCGCGAGTTCGGATCGCGTCATGAGTTGACGGTTGTACAGGCCATCGAGCGCCGGAGCGCCGTACGTGAATACGCGTTCCGGGGGCTCGCCCATCTGAATCAGGCGTTGCGCATACGGCGCGGCGGCCGGAAAGTGGATGGACGCCATCTTGCTGACACTGTGCCGGACCGCTTCGTCGACCGCTCCCTGGCTCGTCTCGCCGCCGTGAATGTGGGCGATGGGTACGCGCTGGAGAAGCGCCGCCACCGCCGGCGCCATGCAGCTCGTAGCGGTCGCCGAGGCACACCATGAAATCGGGCCGCAATTGCGCCCAGGTGTCCGCGAATGCGATCAAGACCTACGCCCACCGATTTCACGATCGATGCCTCATCGTCCGTGGCGAGGAGCATCGGAATCCGCCGGGTGATCTCGAATCCATCGGACGCGATCGAATCGACGGTGTGGCCGTGAAGGTTCGGAAAGATGCATGCCGGTCGCGACGACGAGCAGCTCGACTTCGGAATCGTCGCGCATTTCCCGCAGAACGTGGAAGAGGCCGCCGTAGTCGGCCCGCGACGTCGTGACGACGGCAAGTCCGGCGTGCCATCAGTCGAAGCATCTCCCACGTGATGACTTCGTCCGCGCTCCAGGTCGCTGGCAGCACGCCTCCCGATGACTCTTGTCCAAGATCCCCCGGCGCTACGCCGTGCCCCGGCCGCTTGATGGCCAGGTCCTCGCGCGTCACCACCTTGCCCGCGGGTATGGCCCGGGCCGTCGACGACGCTCTTGCGCGCGACAGGGATGTTGGCCATTTCGCACGGCGCCGGCCGCTTGATGCCGTCTCCCAGCGCGCGCGAAACCTGCCGAATGGCTCTGACCATCCGTGCAAATTCCGTCCGGCTCCAGCGAGGCCGTGTGGTCCGGGCCCTCCATCCGCCGGTCGAGGGTGAAATGTTTTTCGATGATTCGGGCGCCCATCGCCACCGCGGCAATCGCTATCTCGATTCCTTCCGTGTGGTCCGAGTAGCCGACCGGAACGTCGAAGGCGGCACGCAGCGTCAGCATCGCTCGCAGGTTCACCTGTTCGGCGGGACACGGATATTCGGTGACGCAGTGAAGCAGCGAGACGTCCGTCGCGCCGTGCTTGCGAAAGGTGCGAAGGGCTGTTTCCACTTCGCTCAACGTGGCCATCCCGGTGGACATGATGATGGGCTTGCCCATCGCGGCGACATGCGCGAGCAGCGGCAGATTGGTCAGTTCGCCGGAGCCCAGCTTGAATCGCTCCACGCCCGAGCGCTCGAGCAGGTCCGCACTCGTCCTCGTCGAAGGGGCTGGAAAGAAATGCAATTCCGACATTCCGGCAGTGCGCCATCAGGTTCGGCGTGCGCGTGCGCATCGAGTTCCAGGCGCTTCAGCATGTCGAACTGCGACTCCGCGGCGTCCGTTGTCCGGTTCTGATAGGCCGCCTTCCGGGCACCCCGCACGACCAGCGCTTCCGCGCGAAACGTCTGAAATTTGACGGCGTCGGCGCCGGCCTCCTTGGCGGCGATCGACCAGTTGCCGGGCCAGGTCCAGGGAGCCGTTATGGTTTACGCCGGCTTCCGCGATGACAAAGACGTCGTCGGCACTCATTTCGCATCCTTGTGGCGGGACTGCCCATGTATACACCCGGTTCGGCCAGGTCGCGCGTGACGGTTGCGCCGGCGCCAACGATACAACGCGCCCCGATGCGCACTCCCGGAAGAACGCAGGCGCCCGCCCCGACAATCGACTGCGCCCCCACCGATACTCCCACCGCACAGGACGGCGCCCGGCGCGATATGACTGCAGTCGCCGATCGTGCAATCGTGCTCGACGGTGGCGTTGGTGTTGATGATGCTGCACTCTCCGATCTTCGCGCCCGGATTGATCACGACGCCGTCCATGACAACGGTGCCGTCTCCGATGACCACGTCCGTGTTGACCACCGCCATCGGCGAGACAATGGAAGGCAGCGCGAGGCCGAGCGCTATAAGACGCTTGCGCAACGCGGCGCGGTCGGCATCGACATCGACAATGCCGATGCCGAGCACGGCCCCGGATATGCGCCCGCTCGCGACGAGGTCGGGCAGGGCGTGGTCTTCCCCCAGGTAAGGCGCAAAGCTGCGGGGAAGCGCTCCCGCTGCCAAGGCGGTGTAGCCGACGATCCGGTATTTGCCGATCTTCGCGACCAATGCCGACACGACCTTGGCGTGTCCGCCGCCGCCGATGAGAACGATGGGCGTCATCGTCATAGGTAGGCAAGCACACGCTGGGGCAACTGCTCGGCTTGCGCGCAGCGCCTGGCGACGGCAGCCTTGATCTTGCTCGCGCAGGGAGTCGCCCTCCGCAATGTAGCGCTGCGATAGCGATGCAATTTCATCGATGTCACGGCCCACCGGCATGGCCGGAAATGTGCTGTGCACGTCGTACTCCAGCGTCTTCTGGAGGCTTGCCATCTTGTGCGAATGCGCGTCGAGAAATACGCACGGCGTTCCGCCCAGCGACGCAAATATCGCGGGATGGAATCTCCCGGAAACGAAGGCGCGGGCGTTAGCGAGAATTGCGCCGGCCATCATGATCGGTGTGTTCCAGGGCACGAACCCGCATCCGCTCTGTCGCGCAACCTCCTGAAGAAAGCGATCGCCGGCGCAGTTCTGCGTCAGGTAGACGGAAAGCCCAAGCCGGCGAATTCCTTCCAGCAGGCGCAGGTAATGGTCGACGGCCTCGCTTCTGGAAACTCGCCGCCCATGAACTGCCGCCAATGCAGATATAGGGTTTCGAGAAGTCCAGCTTACCGAAATATTCGGTCTTTTCAATCGGAGGGATGATGAAGTCTCCGTTCGGTGGAACACATCGGCCGTATTGCTCATAAACCGGGAACCAGCTGAACAGCGCGTCGGGAATGTATTCCGATTTCGCTTCGGGCATCTCCGCCTGCATGTATTCCAGCGATTCCGGATCGCGCACCAGAACGGCGGCGCACTTCGCCAATGTCCTGCGGGCGGACTCGAGGTTCCCGTCGTTCCGGCCGGTGAACGGACAGTCCGAGATGATTCCGTTGACGTAGAAGACCCTCTTGTTCAGCCTGGTGCCGAGCTCGACCATGGCGAGATAGAAGAAGAAATCGCGCCTGAAGGGCGTGCTGAAGATTCCGCTGCCCTCGCCGTTGATCACGACCAGATCCGCTTCGGACATCATTTCGAAAATCCGCTGAAGCTCGGGGTTCTCTGTCTTGTAGCGAAGAACGCTGTCCGCGCTTTGCACGGGGTCGTCGGTGACGAAATCGCGTGCGCCGAAACGCTCCTCGATCCTGACGTACCAGTCGACCACGGCAATCTTGCTGCGAAGGGTCCGCAGATAGCGGAAGTACTTCAGCGGCAACAAGGTTCCGACGTAACAGCCCTTCGCACTGTAGTCGCCGACGGTCTCCCCCGAAATCGCCCCCGAAATTTCGAAGCTGCGTCCAAGAAGCTGAGCGAGCGCGAGCGATTGGCCCCGCCCGCCCCAGTTCATCGCATCTCTGTGGTCGCCGACATAAAGGACTTTCATGAGGAATGGGTCGACTTTTCTGCGAACGGCATCCGCGTGTGTGGAATCGTAGCGCAGCTTGGGACTTGTGTCAGAATCAAGGGCGGATTCGTCCGCCAGCGCCACGGCTCTTCGCAGGGCGCCCCCGGGTGTTTTTCAACCGGCGGAGTCCGCCAAGCCGAGATGAATACGACGGTCGTTCTGTGCACGTATAACCGTTGCGAAAGCCTCGCCAAGGCCTTGGCCAGTGCCGCTTGCCTGCAACTTCCCGGGTCGGTCGACTGGGAGGTCCTTGTGGTCGACAATAACTCGAGCGATCGAACACGCGAAGTCGCCCTGGAATATTGCCGTCGATCCCCCGGGCACTTTCGCTACCTCTTCGAACCGCGCCAAGGCAAGTCGCATGCGCTCAACGCGGGAATCCGGGAGGCCCGCGGCGACGTCATCGCGTTCATCGATGACGACGTGGTGGTCGAGCCGAGTTGGCTTTCGAATCTGACGGCCGGGTTGCGTGACGGACAATGGGCCGGGGCGGGCGGGCGAATACTTCCGCAGACACCGATCGTCCCTCCGGACTGGGTCCCGCTCCAGGACCGGTACGCGCTTGCGCCGCTCGCGCTCTTCGATCCCGATCTTGCAGCGGGGCAGCTTGACGAACCGCCGTACGGCACCAACATGGCTTTTCATCGGAGGGTATTTGTCGCGTACGGGGGATTCCGCCCGGACTTGGGCCCCGGGTCCGACGGCGGGCACCCGCAGAAGAGTGAGGACAGCGAGTTCGGTCATCGGCTGATCGCGGCCGGCGAGCGATTGCGCTATGAGCCCTCGGCGATCGTCTATCACGCGGTCCCGCCCAATCGCGTCCAGAAGAGCTATTTCCTCGACTGGTGGTTCGACAAAGGCCGCGCCGATGTCCGCGCGTTTGGCGTTCCTCCCGATGCGAGGTGGCGCATCGCCGGGGTTCCGCTGCACGCGTTTCGCAGGCTCGCCGTGGCGATGCTGCGGTGGGCGGTTGCCGTTACGCCGAGGCGGCGGTTTGGCTCCAAGCTCAGAGTCTGGATTGCCGCGGGCGCGATCGATGAATGCTATCGCCTTGCACGCGAAGCAAGGCGACGGAGGAGTCGACGCGATGCTTTCAGCCTGACGCGAAGTCAATCCGTCAAGAGGCCGAGCCGCAACCCCCCGTGATTGTGTCGGGTGATTCGTTGGCCACCGAGTCGGCGTTGGAAGACGGCCGGCGGAATTCACGTTCCACACAACCTGGCGGCGGCGCGCCGTGCCATCCTTCAACGCGTAGAGGCGAAACAGGAGGCTTCGTTCCGGCCACGGCCGAAGCAGTTCCCGTCACTAGGTCCGGTTCGCCCACCGGGATATCCTGGAAGCTGCTCTCCAGAAATTCGCTTTTGGAATTCCACGCATCCGGAAAATACGCGATCATGTCGTTGCGGGTGATCGGTGGCAAGTCACGAATCGGTCGGCCCGACATCTGTGCCTGCAGTGCTCCGATCATGTCGCGACCCTGCCCCAGCTGCAGGTGGCAAAGAGGCGTGCAGCGAGGATTCATCTCGATGAGATACGCCGCCCCGCTTCCGTCCTCGATCATGAAATCCAAGCCGAAGAATCCGGACAGGCCCAAGCGGCTGGCGATCCGTTCCGCGCAATGCATCATCTCGGGGTTGTCGACGAGGCGCACTACGCTGGCGGGCCCGGTCGGACCCTCTGCGCTGACCACGTCGACGCCGATCCCGGCCAGAACCCGCCCCTTCCAGCAAACAACCGCACAGTTGGCGGGACGGCCGTGAACGAAGGACTGAACGACAATTCCCGGCCTCGAGCTTCTCCACCACGGACGCAACCAGAACGAGTCACGATTCACGCATAACCGCTTCAGCGCGCGTCCTGCGCGGAACATTCGAGTCATGTCCAGGAAGAGGCGCTGCGCGTCCTCCACCGTGTTGACGACCTGCACGCCACTCCCGCCGAATGTTCCATCGGCTTTCAACACCCAGGGAAGCGGGTGTCCCGCTTGCCAGGATTCGAAATCGCGCACCGTTTCGACCGGGCAGGTATCCGGCACGCGAAGACCTTCCTGGCGCGCGACGTCGAGCAACGCGCTGCGGGAAGAGACCATTGCATAGCTTTCCGGCGAACCCAGCGAGCGCTCGATCAGCGCGACCATTTCGCGGCCGCGGGGCCCGGCCTCGCGCGCGCGCCGGTACAGCTCATGCAGGTGCGCCGTGGCGCGGTCATCGAACGGAATGACAAGTTGCGGCTTCGATGCCTCGATCCCGGCGGTCAACGACTCCAGCGGCCGAAGTCCCCGGTAGGGAAAGGGGTTGCGGATACCACGGATCTTCAGTAGCGGGTGTCGCGCCGGGCACACAGCGAAGACGTCGCAGCCGGCTTGCGCAAGGCCAAGCGCGACCCGGGTGGTGCAGGCCCACCTCGTGGAATTGACCAGCAACACGGCCGGCCCCTGGCCGGTTCGATGGGCCGAATCGAGAACCTCAGGCTCCACGTGGCACGGAGGCGTCGATCACGATTGGCTCGGCGATCCCGTGTCGATTGCCCAGGTGCCTCGAGAGTCGCCGCGCGGTGAATCGGGCTCCACACGCGAAACGCAGCAACGGGCCGAAGGTATTTGCCGCCGAGGTACCGACGAAATAGAGCCCCGGCACCGAGGATTCGAAGTTGGACGAGAGCACCGGAGTGTGTTCGACGGCTCGAATTTCCGATTGCAGGGCGGGATCCATGAAGGTCAGGCGCCGAAGGTCGACCCGGTAGCCCGTCGCCGCGATGACGTGATCGGTGACGAGTGTCCTCCGGGTTCCCGCCTTGTCCGTCAATTCGAGCCGCGCTCGACCGCCTTCAACCGCGGCGCTCGAGATCTCGACCCCGACGTTGAACGGGACCTTGCCAACCACTCGCTCCCGAATGAACCACCCGCCGGCCGGGCCGGCGATCTCACGCACCTTGGCGAAGCGGAAGGGCTGCGGCATCTGGCGGAACAGCAAAGGCGCGTTGCTGCACAGAAAACTCTTCCAGCCATTGCCGATCGGTGAAATCGGGGAGCGAATGCGAGCGAAGGCGGACGGAGGGCGCGGATCGGGCGGATCATGAATGCGGACGGAAGGTTGTCGGCAAATGATCTCTACCCCCGCGCCCGCTTCGTGAAGTTCGGCGGCAAGGTCGAGGGCCGACGCCCCCGCGCCAACCACCGCGACGTCGCGCCCCCTGAAGTTGTCGACAGTTCTGTGGGCCGAACTGTGACTCACGAACGCCTTGGGCAGTGAAGAAAGAATCGGTGGCACAAAGTCGTAGTACGTCAAGCCAACCGCGATCACGACTTCCCTGGCGGAAACGACTTCCCCTCCTTCGATGCAGAGCTGGAAGCCCTTGGCCGTTCGCTGAAGCGCAACGACGAGGCTTTCCTGCAACTCCGGCACGAACCGTTCCTGGAACACGAGTCCGTAGGATACGAACGTCTCGAGCGGCACCGGAAGGCCGATGTCGGCGTAGGGCAGTCCCTTGCTACTGCAATAGGAGCCAAGCGAAAAGGCAGCTTGCGGGGCGTAGAGGGAGGACGCAAAGCCCTCGGACTTGAGCCGCATGCCCCGGGGCATGCTCTCGGCCCAAGTCTGCATCGGACGGCCGAAGATGCGAAAGTCGACGCGCTGCGCCCTGAGGTACGCGGCGATCGACAGGCCGTACGGACCCGCTCCGACGATGGCGATATCGCACGCTGTCACGAGAGGGTCACCGCGCTATATGCGGTCACGTGCCGGTGATCGTGGAGATAGGGCGGTTCCAAGTGCAAATCTTCCATGCACATCGCGCCCGAAAGTGAAGCGACGAGGACTCAGCGGAGATTCGCCATACTACCGTTGCATCCCAACCCGTTCAACGTCGTCCGTCAGCGCGCGCCCCGAAGAGACATCGAGTCGCGTGAATGGTCCACGCGAGCGCTGCATTCAGTCGAATGCGAGCCGCAGCTTTCCGAGCCACCGTTGTTTTGCTGCAGACAGTGCTTTGGGAATGGCGTGGCTTCGTTGTGGCGTCGGGGAATCATGGACGGCGAAACGACGGGGGTCCGGCAGAGGGCGTTCGCCGCTGAGCAGATTGTCAAAAAGATGGCCCGGATACGTCTGGGCGATGGCGGATACCCGGAAGTCCGCCGCGTGAGCAAGGATCTTGCGCGTGAACGCCTTCGCGCCCTCCTCGTTCGTTTCGGGCAGCAGGATCGCGACAAGATCCCCGAACTCGGCAGGAATGTCGATCTCCCGCCGGTTGGCGCAGACCACTTCGTAGAAGCGCGTCATGTTGCCGCGAGTTTCCCGCACGCCGTCGAGCCGAAAGAGCACCATGGACAGCGGGCAGTTCGTGCGGTTCGCGCGCCGCATCTCGCCCTGCAGCTGATTCAGGAACGGGTGCTCGCACGGGTCATCGGCTTCTCGCGTGCGTCGGATGCCGTCGCGCCTCGAAGCGCTCGGCGGCGCTTCCATTTCGGTGGGCCAGGACTTGCGAGGCTTCTGGCCCTGTCCGGACACCGACGCCGGACGTCGCATCGACGCACGGATACTGTCCAAATTCACGCCGCCGATCGTGGGCTGGCGCAATATTCCGGAATGCAGTTCGCTGTTGCCCATCATGTCACTCGCAGTCGCTCGCGAAATATGAGGATGACATACAACGTGGGGGCGCTATTTTCGATGGTTCTTGGCAATTGTTCAATGGGACGACGCCAGACGCGGACCGAACCTCCCAAGGGTCCCGAACAGGACCGATTGTACACTACATGACGGCGTACGCTGGGTTTGGCTAGAATTTGGAGGAAATCGCCGTTGCCGCCATGGGACGATCAATCCCATTTTTGGCCCCGCGCCGCTGGGCACCGTCTGCCCGTCCGGCAGTTTTTGTACCCTACGGAAAAGCCCGAATTTGGCCGTCCGGAGCAAACTGGACCCGCCGGTGAATGAACTCGTTCGAAATGCGCGATATCCACGGGGTACCGTAAAATTCCGGTGTTAACATCGCTTCGAGCCGCAATCGAAGAGGGGAAATCATGATGCCGATTTGGAAAAAATGGCCATTTTTTCAGCCCGACCTTGCCGGAGCGTCGCTGCTTTTCGTCGGCATCACTTGCCTGATGCTGGCCGCCGGTTGCTCGATGAACCCGGCCTATCCGCCGGCGCCGAGGGTAACTCCCTCGGCCGATTACGATTACAAGATCGGTCCGCTGGACACCGTCAACATCATTGTCTGGCGCAATCCGGAACTGTCCATGACGGTTCCCGTGCGACCCGATGGCAAGATCAGCACGCCCGCTGGTCGAGGATCTGTCGGCGCTGGACAAGACGCCGGCGCAGCTGTCGCGCGACATCGAGAAGGCGCTCGGCAAGTACATCCGCGACCCGGTCGTGACGGTCGTCGTGACGACCTTCGTAGGACCGACCAACGAGCAGATCCGCGTGATCGGCGAGGCGACCAAGCCGCAGGTACTGGCGTTTCGCAGGAAGATGACATTGCTCGATGTCATGATCGCCGTCGGGTGGCCTCACCGACTTCGCCGATGGCAACGGAGCCAGCATCTTCCGCGTGAGCGAAGGGGGCAAGCTCTACAGCGTTCGGCTGCGGGACCTGGTCAAGCGGGGAGACATCACCGCCAACGTCGACATGAGTCCCGGCGATATCCTGATCATCCCGCAGGGCTATTTCTAGCCGTGCTCGAAATTTCCGCCAGGCCGCCCTTGGATCAACTTCTGAAAGAGCTGCTCGGACATCTGCGCGGCATGTGGAACCGGCGCCTGATCGGGCTCGCGGCGGCCTGGGCTGTCGCCGTCATCGGCTTCGCGCTTGCGTTCGCCCTTCCGGAAAAATATGAGGCGAGCGCGCGCGTGCAGGTCGATACCCAGACGCTGCTGAAGCCGGTGCTGGAGGGCTTGAGCATCCAGCCCAACCTCGACCAGCAGGTGGCATTGATAAGCCGCACGCTGCTCAATCGCGGCAACGTCGAGAAACTCGTGCAGATGACGCAGCTGGATGCCGGCGTCGATTCCAATGCGATGCGCGAGGAGATCATCGACCGGCTGACCAGGACGATTCAAATCTCGGGCAATGCCACGAGCAACCTCTACGTGATCACGTATCGCGATTCGAATCCCCAGCAGGCACAGAATATCGTTTCATCCTTGCTCAAGATCTTCTTCGAGTCCAGCACCGGCGGCAAACGGCAGGACTCGCGGAGCGCGCTCAAGTTTCTCGACGAGGAAATCGCGCGCTACGAGCAAAGTCTGCAGCTGGCGGAAAATCGCCTGAAGGATTTCCGGCTCAAGTATATGGGCGTACCCGGGCAGGGTGGCCCGGCCAATCAGGACTACTTCGCCAGAATCTCCCGATTGGGCGACGACATCGCCAATGCCAAGCTCGAGTTGCGAGCGGCCGTCGAGTCGCGGGACGCCTATAGGCGCGAGTTGACCGCGCAGACATCGGTCCTGGCCGCTGCGCGATCGACCGCCGCTCCCGTGAGCGTTCCGGAGATCGACGCGCGGATCGCCTCGCAAAAAACCAAGCTCGACGAATTGCTGCGCAGCTTTACCGATGAGCACCCGGACGTCGTAGGTACGCGACGAGTCATCGCCGAACTCGAAGTGCAACGCAAGCAGGAGTTGCAGCTGCGCGAGAGGGCCGCGGCCACCGCCGGCAGGCCGGTCGCCGAGCCAGTCGACCGATTTTCGGCGATCCAGCAGATCCGGGTTTCCCTCGCGGACGCCGAGGCGAAAGTCGCGTCGGCGCAATCCAAGTTGATCTCCTACGAAGGCCAATATTCACAGCTGACGGCATCGGGCAAGATGATTCCCCAGGTCGAGGCCGAACTGGCGCAGCTCAATCGCGACTACGACATCCAGAAGAAGACGTATACCGATCTGCTGGCGCGGCGGGAAGCCACCATCATGGGCGCGAACGCGCAGGAAACCATCGGCGAACAGTTCCGCGTCATCGATCCCCCGCGGGTCTCGCCGCGGCCGGTACAGCCGACGCGGCTGGTTCTCCTCGCCCTGGCGTTTGTCGCCGCACTGGGCGCCGGATTGCTGGCCAGTTTCATGGCCAACGAATTGATGCCGACCTTTCATAATGCAGAGTCGCTCAGCGAAGCGACCGACCGTCCGCTGCTCGGCACGTTGTCGATGCTGCCGAGCGAAGCGGTGAAGCATCAGCGGCACCGCAGGTTCGTTCTGTTCGTCAGCGGATTGAGTGGCCTGGCGGCATCGTTCATGGCGGTTCTGGCGCTCGCATTGCTGATGGGGCGCGTGACGTGAGCCTCATCGAACAGGCCGCCAAGCGGCTGGCGGAACTGCAACGCGCGGGCGCGGAGCTGCCGGAACAAGCGGCGCCGGGTAAGAGCGGATCGGAAGGGCCGGCGATGGATCATCTGCCTACGCCGGAAGCACTGGTGCGTGAGGTCAATGCCCGGAAGGCCGAAATGTCGCGGGATTTCCGGGCATCCGGCGGCGCCGACGCACCGGCATCCCGTCCGCCCATTACCGACGACGCCGGTCACCCGCAGCCCAGGGTGGAGATCGACCTGGCCCGTTTGAAAGACCAGGGATTTGTCACGCCCGACGCGCCGCAGTCGACGATTGCGCATGAATTTCGAGTCCTGAAGCGGCCGATCATCCGCAATGCGCGGGGCGGCCGCTCGGGCGCCCCCATCGCGAATGGAATGCTCGTCATGGTGACAAGCGCGCTGCCGGGCGAAGGCAAGACGTTTACCGCGGTCAACCTCGCGATAAGCATGTCCATGGAATTCGACAATTCGGTGCTGCTGGTCGACGGCGACGTCGCGCACCCGACGCTTCTCGGCGTCCTGGGGTTGCCTCCTTCTCCCGGCCTCCTCGACCTCTTGACCGGCGATGAGATTGCGATTGGCGACGTCCTGCTGCATACGAACCTCGCCAAGCTCACAGTGCTGCCTGCCGGAACACGGAATCGCAACGCCACCGAGCTGCTCGCGAGCGAGAAGATGACCGCCCTGCTGCGCGAGCTCGCTGCGCGATTTCCCGACACGATCATCATTTTCGACTCTCCGCCATTGCTCGCGACCACCGAGGCGCGCGTTCTCGCCACCCACATGGGGCAGATCGTCATGGTGGTCGAGGCGGATTCGACGTCCCGGCACACGGTCAATCACGCCCTCGCCACCATCGAACGCTGCAACGTCGTCATGATGATGCTGAACAAGGCGGTGAAGACCGACGCCGGTACGTACTATGGGTACTACGCGGATGACGTGCCGGCCTGACCGCCGCCCGGTACGGCGGATATGCGCACGACACCCTGCGGCGCGCACAGCTCGGAAATCCGTACCGTCGATCCTGCGATCCGCAGCGCTGCTGCTTCCCATTGTCACGCTGACACTCGCCGCGGAGCCCGCTCGTGCCGCAGCCTGGACCGTGTCGTCGTCGATCGGATTGGAAGAAACGCTGACGGATAACGTCAACCTGGCTCCGTCCGACCTGGCAAAGAGCGACCTCGTAACGCAGATAACGCCGACAGTCGCCTTCAGCGGCCTTGGCGCGCATGCGCACCTGATCGGTTCGATCTCGCTTCCCGTTCTGCTCTACGCGCGGACGGGATCGGAAAACAACAATGTCTATCCGCTGGTCAGCGTCCTCGGCAATGCGGAGGTGGTCGAGAAATTCTTCTATCTCGACGGCGCGATTTCCGTGACCCAGCCGTTCCTGACCCCCTTCGGTGCGCAGCCGAGCAATCTTTCCTCGGGAACCCAGAATCGCTACACGGCCTCGTCCTACCGCGTCACCCCCTATATTCAGGGCGTCATGCCCGGAAACATCGAGTACGAGCTTCGCAACAACAGCATCTGGGCCAACGAGAACGGGGCGCCGATTTCCACGAACAATTCGTTCACGAACGAGTGGCTGGGCCATCTGGCCAGCCCGGTCGCGCCCCTCGGGTGGTTCGCCGATCTCGACGCGGTGGACGTCAAGTTTTCCAATCAAAGTTCGCAACGGATGAATCTGGTGCGAGCCGGCGCGCGGTACGCCTACGACGCGCAGATTCGACTGGAAGCGAGCGGGGGATACGAGGACAACAATTTTCCGCTGACCAACTATCGTGGTTTCACCTACGGCGCAGGAATCGAGTGGCGTCCGTCGGAGCGCACGACGGCCTTCGCCAATGTCGGGCACCGCTTCTTCGGCACGTCCTACCTCGCGACACTCGATCACCGAACGCCCTTGACGGTGTGGAATTTGAGCGCCTCCAGAAACATCACCAACTACCCCCAACAGCTGGCGGCACCGTCGCCGGCAACGTCGACCAGTGTCGATGGCCTCGTCAACCAGTTGTTCGTGTCGCGCATTCCGAGTCCGACGCTGCGCCAGGACGCCGTCAACAGCTACCTCCAGGATCAGGGATTGCCTTCGTCGCTCACGGGCGCAGTCAATTTCTATTCGCAGCAGATACTCCTCACGGAGAACTTCAGCGCGACGGCGGGGTTGACCGGCGTGCGCAACAACATCTTTGCCACGCTCTACTACGTCCGCAACCAGCCTATCGCGGGATCCGGGCAGCTGCTGCCGGTCGCGATCGACAGCGGCAACAACAACACTCAGTTGGGCACGAATCTGGTCTGGACGCATCGCCTTACGCCGATCGTCAATCTCAATCTTTCGGTGTTCGCGCAGAGGACCGAGGCCATTGCCCCGCTCACCGGGTACACCAATCAAGGGGGAGCCCGGCTGGAAATCAGTCGCACGCTGTCGGCTTACACCAAGGTCTTTGCGGGTGTGCGCTACCAGGTCCTTCGCTCGGACGTCACCACGGACTACAAAGAGTCCGCCGTCTTTGCGGGCTTCAGCTATACGTTCAAGTGACAGCGCCATGTACGAATCCTTCTACAAACTGAGCGGCAAGCCTTTCCAGCTCAATCCGGATCCCTCGTTCTACTTCGGCAGCCGCGGCCACAAGCGCGCCTTCGCCTATCTCGAATACGGTCTTTACCAAAGCGAAGGGTTCATCATCATCACCGGCGAAATCGGCGCGGGGAAGACGACGATTTTGCGCAGCCTCTTGGAACAGCTCGATCCCGCCAAGGTGGTCGCGGCGCAGATCGTAAGCACGCAGCTCGATGCCGACGATCTGCTGCGTGCGGTTGGAACCGCCTTTGGCCTTCCGGTGCGCTCGGTCGACAAGGCCGTGCTGCTGGCATCGCTGGAGGCGTTTCTTTGCCAGCTCACGATCGACAAGAAGCGGGCGTTGCTCGTCGTGGACGAGGCCCAGAATCTGACGCCCCGGGCCATGGAAGAGCTGCGAATGCTCTCCAATTTCCAGCTGGGCGACCAGGCGCTTCTGCAGAGCTTTCTCGTCGGCCAGCCCGAGTTGCGCACGATGATGCAGAGCCCGCAGATGCAACAGTTGCGGCAGAGGGTGATCGCCTCCTACCACCTGGGGCCTCTCGATCAGGGGGAGACACAGGCCTACATCGAGCATCGGCTGCGGCACGTCAACTGGAAGGAGGATCCCAGTTTCGATTCCGGATGTTTCGACCTCATACACTCGCTCACCGGCGGATCTGCCCCGCCGCATAAACACGCTGTGCAATCGCTTGCTGCTCGCCGCCTTTCTCAGCGAAAAACATACGCTGGTCAAGGCGGATGTAGAGGCGATAGCCCGCGAGATCAGCGACGAACTGGGTCCGGGCGCCGACATGAACGCCATGACCGTCGTGGGTGACGCGAGCGTCCCCGCTGCGCAATCATCGCTGTCCGCACGCTCCGATGCCAAGCTCTGGCACATGTATTTCGAGCAGATCGACGAGCGCATCGATCGCCTGGAGCGGACGGTGGCGGCGGCCGTGGACCTGTTGCACCGCTTGCTGCATCCGGACAAGGCGCCAACCAAGCCCGACGCCCCGCCGGAGCAGTGATGGAGGGGAAACCCGTCGAGATCGTGAATGCGCTCACGATTGACGTCGAGGAGTATTTCCAGACGCCGGCCTTCGCGGCGCGAGTTCCACGCTCGGCGTGGGACAGCGTGCCATGTCGCACCGAAGCCAACATCGATCGCATCCTGGCGCTCCTGGCCGAGCACGACGCGCGGGCGACGTTCTTCATGCTCGGATGGATCGCGGATCGTTTTCCGGAAGCTGCCCGGCGCATCGTCGCCGCGGGGCACGAACTCGCCAGCCACGGCTATGAACGGGTGCGGGCGGTCGAGCAGGGCTACGGCCAATTCCTCGCCGACATCCGGCTGGCAAAGGCCGTGCTGGAGGACATTGCCGGCCTCCCGGTCCTGGGATACCGCGCACCCGAGTTCTCCATCGGGCCCGTGAACACCTGGGCCTTCGATTGCATCGTCGAGGCCGGCTATCGTTATAGTTCGAGCGTCTACCCGTTCAGTTCGGGCCAGCTGCCGGACCTGCATGGCGAGCGGTTCGCTCACGAAGTGCGGACGGGGCTGCTCGAGGTACCGGTGACAACCGTCGAGGCCTTTGGATCGAGATGGCCCGTTGGCGGCGGCGACTATTTCGGAAGGCTGCCCTACGGGGCATCGCGATGGTTGATACAGCGCGTCAACGACGTCGACAAGCGATCGGTCACCTTCCATTTCCGTCCGTGGGAACTCGACCCCGAGCAACCGCAGCGGAGCGGGCAATGGGGTAGGGAAGACTTGCTGGGGGGCATCAAGCCAGCAAAGACCACTTTACGATTGCGGCGTTTGCTGACTGATTTCCGCTGGAATCGCATCGACCATCTATTCCTACCGATGGCCAGTCCGACCTAGGCCAAAAAAAGCGCTCATTGCTGCTTGAAATTGCGCGGTAGCGTACCTACAATCCACGAGGCGGCGCAGGTCTGTCGGTATGTTTTCCTTGTACGAACATAAGAAGATGAGCCATGGACGCAGTATGGCTGTTGCTGGCGTTTGCGGGAGGCGGGTGCGTCGGGTTCATCCTCTTCGCCGTTCTCCGGATCTCGCGCGAAGCGACCAGGAGACCCAAGCCGGATTTTAAGGTTGTCCTGCACGCCTTCGAACTCGAGGGCGACACCGTAACCCGGTTTTAGCGTTTCACCGCGCCAGCGACCGACGACCCCGCAAGCCGAAGCGTCGTACCGGTCCGGCAAATCCCATAGCAAGTCTCACGGGTCGTCTGCCCCGCGGGCGGCTTGAAATTTGCTTGTTTTGGGGCGAGAAGTCATTGCCATGCCAGCTTTGCCATTCCCGGACCATTTGCCAGGACCCCGCGGGGACGCTCTGTAGGCTTCAGGACCGATCACTTTTTGGGGCGGGCGGCAGGCTTGGCCGCAAGATTGGCCAGAGTGGTGGCGCACTGGGGATCAATGTTCGGGAAACCGGCGGACTCGCTTCAAGGGGCTGTCGGCTACAAATGACATTGGAATATGCTATTGGAATTATTCGTGTATACTCCAGCCCGTCCGGCAGAGTCGATTCGCGCTCAACAGCGGCGGTATGAGACGAAGCGTGTAGTGATACCGGCCGCAGGGCTAAGTGGCTGACGCGCATGCTGTTGCGTGCGGCACAAAGCCCGCCGGACCGGAAGAGTTTCGGATGTCGTAGCAAGCCATCGTCAAGAGCAAAGCTGTTTGCGCAGATTGACGTGGTGAACAACGTGACCTAGTTCCAAGGAGTCATGTGTGGAAAGTGAACGGCCGGCAAGAATGGAGTTTCTTGGTTGTGGGGCGCATCAGTGCCCTGCCGGCTTGCGCGATGATGTAGTGCACCAGCCTTTTCAATTGTCGGACGTAACAAAATCGAATTTGTTCAGTCGCTGATTCAGGGCAAATCACCTGAAAGGGTGAGACGCAAAGCCGATGGCCTAAATCCCGAGAGGGACATGGCAGCCCGGTTGCCAGTGAAGGACACGCATGTTGAGGCATTCGCCTGGACCTGGCACGACGCGATCGAGCTTGCTCGATAAAGAGTCACCATGTCCAGAATTCATCGCACCGTTGCTGTAACCAGTCGCTGTGGCTGGCCGCGCTGGCTGCGGAATGCGGCTGCGCTGCTCATCGCGCTTGCGGCTGCGCTGCCCGCACTTGCCGGGCAGGTCGCCTTGACGTGGGACGCCGACACCGATCTGTCGGTCACCGGATATTACGTTTACTACGGGACGGCCTCCCATAACTATGCGTCCAAGATCGACGCGGGCAAGACGACGTCCGGGGTCATCCCGAGTCTGGCCGTCGGCCAGACCTATTTCTTCGCAGTCACCGCGTACAACGCGCTCAAAGTAGAAAGCCCGTATTCGAACGAGGTCAGCGCGACGATTCCTTCGCCGCCCCCGGCCCAAACCGGAATTGCAAGTTCCACGAATCCGGCCGCTCTCGGCGCAAGCGTGACGTTCACTGCGACGGTTTCAGGCACCGCACCCACCGGCAACGTCACCTTCACGGACGGCGGCACGACGATCGCAGGCTGCGCCGCCGTCGTGCTTAGCGGTTCGGGCAACATCCGCACCGCGATTTGCGCGACGTCGAGTCTCCCAACCGGTACGCACAGCATCGTCGCTCGCTACAACGGTGACGCCGGCAACGGCGCGTCGAGCAGTTCGGCGATTTCCCAGGTCATTTCGGCAGCGGTCAGCATCACGACGCTTGTCAGTTCGCTGAATCCGTCGACGTCCGGCGCCAACGTGACGTTCACGGCGACGGTCACGGGCTCGGCGCCGACGGGCAACGTCAACTTCAAGGACGGGGCGACATCGATCGCCGGCTGCTCCGCCGTGGCGTTGAGCGGCAGCGGCAATTCGCGCACGGCAGTGTGCACGACGGCGGCCCTTGCGGTGGGTACGCACAGCATCACGGCGGCGTACGGCGGCAACGCGGGCAATGCGGCTTCGACGAGCACGGCGTTGTCGCAGGTGGTCAACAAGGCGACGTCCGCAACCACGCTGGTCAGCTCCCTCAATCCTTCCGCGAGCGGTGCCAGCGTAACGCTGACCGCAACCGTGACGGGCAGCGCGCCTACGGGCAGTATCAACTTCAAGGACGGAGCGACATCGATCACCGGCTGCTCCGCCGTGGCATTGACGGGCGTCGGAAATTCGCGCACCGCCGCGTGCACTACGGCCAGCCTGAGCGTCGCCACGCATAGCATTACCGCGAGCTACGGAGGCGATGCGGCAAACAACGCGTCGACGAGCGCGGCGCTGTCCCAAGTCGTAAACAAGGCGACGTCCGTCACCACATTGTCCAGTTCGGCCAACCCTGCAATGGTCGGTGCCAGCGTAACGCTGACCGCAACGGTGACAGGTAGCGCGCCAACGGGCTCAGTCAACTTCAAGGATGGAGCCTCGTCGATTACCGGCTGCTCCGCGGTAGCCCTGACCGGCAGTGGCAATTCCCTTACCGCGGCTTGCACGACCTCGAGCCTTGCCGCAGGGACGCACAGCATCACTGCCGCCTACGCGGGTGATGCGAACAATACGGCGACAACCAGCAGCGCGCTGTCGCAGGTGGTGAATGCCCTGGCGACAACCTCCACGGTGGTGTCCAGTTCGCTGAACCCATCGACGTCCGGCGCCAACGTGACGTTCACGGCGACGGTCACCGGCTCGGCGCCGACGGGCACCGTCAACTTCAAGGACGGCGCCGCATCGATCGCCGGCTGCTCCGCCGTCGCGCTGACCGGCGCCGGCAATTCGCGCACCGCGACATGCTCCACGGCCAGCCTGAGTGTGGCCACCCACAGTATTACCGCGAGCTATGGCGGCAATGCGGCAAACAACCCGTCGACGAGCACGGCGTTGTCGCAGGTGGTCCAGGCGGCGACGACACCGACGACCACGACGCTCGCCAGTTCGCTGAACCCATCGACGTCCGGCGCCAACGTGACGTTCACGGCGACGGTCACCGGCTCGGCGCCGACGGGCACCGTCAACTTCAAGGACGGCGCCGCATCGATCGCCGGCTGCTCCGCTGTCGCGCTGACCGGCGCCGGCAATTCGCGCACCGCGACATGCTCCACGGCCAGCCTGAGTGTGGCCACGCACAGTATTACCGCGAGCTATGGCGGCAATGCGGCAAACAACCCGTCGACGAGCACGGCGTTGTCGCAGGTGGTCCAGGCGGCGACGACACCGACGACCACGACGCTCGCCAGTTCGCTGAACCCATCGACGTCCGGCGCCAACGTGACGTTCACGGCGACGGTCACAGGCTCGGCGCCGACGGGCACCGTCAACTTCAAGGACGGCGCCGCATCGATCGCCGGCTGCTCCGCTGTCGCGCTGACCGGCGCCGGCAATTCGCGCACCGCGACATGCTCCACGGCCAGCCTGAGTGTGGCCACGCACAGCATTACGGCGAGCTATGGCGGCGATGCCGGAAACAACGCGTCGACGAGCGGCGCGCTGTCCCAAGTGGTCAATTCCGGCGGTGCACAGATTAACGTTGCGCTGGCCAGCAACGGTGGCGTGGCGTCGGCATCGAGCACCCTCATTCCCACGATGTTCCCGGTTTCGGCCGTCAACAATGGCGACCGCGCCGGCTTAGGCTTCGCCGCCGGTGGCGTCTGGGTCGACGGGACTGCCGGCGCTTTCCCCGACTGGGTTCAAATCAACTTCAGCGGCAGCAAGACGATCGACCACGTCATCGTGTACTCGATGCAGGACAACAACTCGAGCCCGGTCGATCCGTCAGCGACCATGACGTTCAGCCTGTACGGCCTCACCGCCTTCACGGTGCAAAGCTGGAACGGTGCGGCGTGGGTGACGCTGGGCAGTGTCAGCGGCAACAACCTGGTCAAGCGCACCGTGAATTTCGCGCCGACCACGACCGACCGCATTCGCGTCAACGTGACCAACGCGCTGGCGGGTTACTCGCGGATCGCCGAGGTCGAGGCATGGACAAGCGCCGGTGGCGGCGGTGGAGCCGCGACGACCACGACGCTCGCCAGTTCGCTGAACCCATCGACGTCTGGCGCTACTGTCACGTTCACGGCGACGGTCACCGGCACGGCGCCGACGGGCACCGTCAACTTCATGGACGGCGCCGCATCGATCGCCGGCTGCTCCGCCGTCGCGCTGACCGGCGCCGGCAATTCGCGCACCGCGACATGCTCCACGGCCAGCCTGAGTGTGGCCACTCACAGCATCACGGCGAGCTATGGCGGCGATGCCGCAAATAACGCTTCGACGAGCGCGGCGTTGTCGCAGGTGGTCCAGGCGGCGACGGCACCGACGACCACGACGCTCGCCAGTTCGCTGAACCCATCGACGTCCGGCGCCAACGTGACGTTCACGGCGACGGTCACAGGCTCGGCGCCGACGGGCACCGTCAACTTCAAGGACGGCGCCGCATCGATCGCCGGCTGCTCCGCCGTCGCGCTGACCGGCGCCGGCAATTCGCGTACCGCGACATGCTCCACGGCCAGCCTGAGTGTGGCCACGCACAGCATTACGGCGAGCTATGGCGGCGATGCCGGAAACAACGCGTCGACGAGCGGCGCGCTGTCCCAAGTGGTCAATTCCGGCGGTGCACAGATTAACGTTGCGCTGGCCAGCAACGGTGGCGTGGCGTCGGCATCGAGCACCCTCATTCCCACGATGTTCCCGGTTTCGGCCGTCAACAATGGCGACCGCGCCGGCTTAGGCTTCGCCGCCGGTGGCGTCTGGATCGACGGCACATCCAACACGTTCCCGGACTGGGTGCAGATCAACTTCAGCGGCAGCAAGACGATCGACCACGTCATCGTGTACTCGATGCAGGACAACAACTCGAGCCCGGTCGATCCGCCGGCGACCATGACGTTCAGCCTGTACGGCCTCACCGACTTCCAGGTGCAGGGCTGGAACGGCAGCGCCTGGGTCACGCTGGGCACGGTTACGGGCAACAATCTGGTGAAGCGCACGGTGAATTTCGCGCCGACCGCGACCGACCGCATTCGCGTCAACATTACGCACGCGCTGGCCGGCTATTCGCGGGTCGCCGAAATCGAGGCCTGGGGCAACTGACCGTCGGTTCGTCGCGGAGGGAGGATTGCCTAAAGGCGCCCTTGCCGGATACGATTGAACGGGTCATGCGCTGCTGGCTGACGAAATCCGAGCCGTCGAGTCATGTCGATACATGTTTCGCCGCAATGCGCGATATCACATAGAGCACAAGTGGCCGTTGGGTTGCCGCGGAATGGTTAGGGCCGCGCCGCGAAGAGAAGCGTGAGCGACCCCATCGCATTTGGCATCGCAGTCCTCGCGGTATTGCTCACACCTGGACCAACAAATACGTTGCTCGCAACCTCGGGTGCGACAACCGGAATTGTTCGTTCACTCCCGCTATTGCTTGCTGACGCAGGACTTGCACCGATCGGCGTAAACTTGTCTCAGCTCCGCGCACGGCCAAGCATTGCGTAAGGGGTGAGCCAGAACACGACGAAAGCAAATCGTGACGTCCTTCATGGAGTTCTGCCATGGACCGAAACCATTCACATGCAAGCGACAGCGGCGGTCGGTCGAGCCCCCAGCTAAGAAACTTCCTCGTTCTGCCGCCACCTCCAGGCGTGCCGCTTCCTCCGGGCGTGCCGCCGCCTCCGGGCGTGCCGCCGCCTCCGGGCGTACCGCCGCCTCCGGGCGTACCGCCGCCTCCGGGCGTACCGCCGCCTCCGGGCGTACCGCCGCCTCCGGGCGTACCGCCGCCTCCGGGCGTACCGCCACCGCCGGGAGTCCGGCCTCTCTAGGCTGGGCGTCTCGGCCTATATCGGCAGACTCGCGACCCAGGCAAGCCCGACGACCGCCGACAGCACGGCGCTGATGTACCAGCCGCGCTTGAGGCTTGCGGGTGATCGAAACACCAGTTGGTCGGTGACCATAAGCGCGAGGAGCAGTGCTCCCGCGACCAACCCCGGGTACAGCACCTTCGGGTCGTTTCCGATTAGGGGGGCGGCGAGGGCCAATCCGGCGATCGCCCCGGCGAACGCCCCCCACGCCAGCAACAAGGCGCGCCGTGTCCCCAATTTGTGCGCGAGACCGCTGACTCCGAACGCCCTGTCCTCCTCGAGATCCGGGAGGGTGTTGGAGACATTGAGCCCCAGCGAAATCAGCACGCCGAGCGGGTAGGCGAGAAGCAGCACGGGCGCGAACTTGCCGGCGGCCGCGAAGCCCCACAACGGGAGCGACGGAATGAAGATCGCAAAGGGCACCCAGCTGACAACGGTGCCCTTGGCTGCGAGGTCATACCAGAGGCCTGCGGCAAGGACGACGATGGCGAAGACCGCTGGAAGCAGGCCGAGCGCAAGCGAGAGCGCAACGCCGATCGTCCCCAGCATAAGCGACTGGACCCGCGCATGCCGCCGCGTGACCCAGCCTCGAACCAGCGGCTTGGAGGGTTTCGACCGCCGGTCGAGGTCCTCGTCCCGGTAGTCGTTGAACGTCCCGATCGCTCCGTGGACGCACGCGACCGACGCTGCGAGCATCGCCACCGCGCCGAAGTCAATCGGCGATGAAGCAAACGCCATGAACAGCGCCGCGGGCAGCGCGTTCATCAGCACCGGGAACGGATGCGTCAGCTGAATCGAACCGAGAATCCACCCTGATGCTGACCGGCTCGACATTCGGCCCCGCCGTGGTCAGCTATGGTGCTCGAGCGTGGGAATCAGCGGCGAATTCACCGCGCGCCGACGAAACGGCGGTGCACGCTCGACGCGTTCCGGATCGCCCTGGGTCCTCTTCACGAACTCGTGGAAATGCGCGTGCATCACCATGAACGTCAACACGGTCGCGAGCTTGTTGGCGTTCGGACGTGAGGCGACCGCGCGCATCAGCGTTCCCACGAAAAACCGCCGCTTGGCCGCATCCCTGGTGAAAAGGAAATGGCGCAGCAGCTTGAAGATCGAGCCGGCCATGAAGGTGTTCACCTGGCGCATGTTTGATCGCGCCGGGTCGAAGTCCTGGATTGCCCGCAAGAGCCTGCGGGCGTAGTTGTCGTACGAGTAGAGCGACCGGATGAGCCAGTTGTAGCCCTCGATCATCTGTTCGCGGGTCATCAGCATGGGCACAAAGTTGACGTCATTCGAGCCGTGCGCCTGCTGGTCCTCGAACGTGTATTCCAGCAGCCGTCCTTCGCGCTTCAGCCTCTCGTATAGCGGCGTGCGCTCGACGGCGACCAGCAATCCCGCCGTCGTGAACGGCGTTCCGACCTCCATCAGGAAGTCGAATTGTTCCTGGAAGATGTCCGTGTCGTCGTTGTCGAATCCGACGATCATGCCGGTGACGACCATGATGTTGTAGGAATGGACTTTCTGGATCGCCTTCGCGATCGAGCCGCGGGTGTTCTGCATCTTGCGCGTCTCGATCAGGCTCGATCTTCTCGGTGATTCGATGCCGATCAATATGGCCTCGAAGTTGGCGCGGCGCATGAGCTCAAGAATCCGTTCATGATCGACCAGGTTCATCGTGGCCTCGCACGAGAAAGTGATCGGGTAGCCATTCGCCTCGCTGAATCGCGCGAGTTCTTCGAGAAGCTGTACGGTGTACTTTGGATTGCCGATGAAGTTCGCGTCGGAGAACGTGATGAGCTGCACGCCCAGGCCATGCAATTTCTCGATCTCCTTCATCACCTGGGGAACGGCCTTGGTCCTGGGCACGCGGCCCGCCGTCACGGGGATGTCGCAGAACTCGCAGAGGAACGGACAGCCGCGGCTCGTCTGCACGCTGAACATCAGGTACTGCTTGTGGTCGAGGAGTTCGAACGCCGGGCACGGCGAGTCCTTGATGTCGACAGTCCCTGTTTCGTTGTAACTGTCCCGGGCCGCGCCGCGCTCGAAATCCGCCAGGAATTCGGGCCAGATGTACTCGCAGTCGCCCAGGATCAACGCGTCGGCGTACGGCCTCACCTTGTCCGGGCACAGTGTTGCGTACGGTCCGCCGAAGGCCACGTATTTGCCCCGTTCGCGGAACGCGCGCGCGATTTCGAACGCGCGGTGGGCCTGCACGTTGAAGGCCGTCAGCGCCACGAGGTCCGCGTCGGTGTCGAAGTCGATCGGCCCGATCTCCTCGTCGAAGACCTCGATCTCCCAGTGTCTGGGAGTGAGCGCCATCACCGTCGCGAGACCCAGCGGTGCGAAGGCGCCGCGGCGGCCCGTGATGGGACGCATGCCGTCGAGGCTCCAGAGCGTATCCGGCATCCTGGGACTGATGTAGGCGATCTTCACGAGGCAGTCACCGCAGCCTGACCCACAACCACAATACCGCAAGATAGACGACAACGAGTCCCACACCCGTCGTCCAACTCCAGCGCGATCCAAGCGCCTCGGCCATGGTAGGGCTGGCAAACACCACCGCCAGGCCGATGGACGCGATCGCGGCCGCCAGCAAGCGGGTTCGCCGGTTGCGCATCCGCCGCAGAGGACTCCGTTCGCTCATCGTCACGTTGACGGAGAACCGGTTCTCCGCCAGATCCGACAGAATGAGATTCAGCTGGGCCGGAGAGTCGCGAACGAGTGGAAGGACACTCGTCAGGAACGCCTCCACAGCCTTCGGCTTGAGTGCGGTCACGAGCTCCTCCATTTGGATGCGCCGGAAGAATTCGCGCCCCACCGATCGGAGCGTCTCCTTCGACCCGAGGGAGTGCGCCACCGTATCCGCTCCAAGCAGTGCGCGATACATGGCGAGCACCGATCGCTGAAGCCGCACGTTGTGACGACGGGCGATCGTCATCACGCCGATCATCCACTGGCCGGCGACGGCGCGTTCCCGGGGCGCGTTGCTGGTGCCGTCGTCCGGCAGGCTTTCGCCGCCACCCCATTTCTTGCTTTCCTCGCGGAAGTCCGCGTGAAACCCCTCCATGTCGGATTCGGGCGTGGGAACGACGATCGCGGAGAGCGCCTGGTGCATGCCCGCGACGTCCTTGCGGTAAACCGCCGACAGATACCGCGTTTGCTGGCTGGCCAGGACGGAATCGAGTTCCGCGCAAAGGCCGAAATCCACAAAACCGACGCCGCCGTTCTCCAGGGCGATCAGATTGCCGGGATGGATGTCGGCATGGAAGAAGCGCAAATCGAACACCTGATGCAGCACGGCCTGGATCAGGTTTCGCGAGAAGGCATCGACATCGATGCCGATGTGCGGATCGGTGCCCTCGCGCTTGGCGACTTGAATGCCCGTCAGAATGCTGGACACCGGTGTACCGGCGAGCAACTCCATCGTCACCACACGATCGCCGCACAGAGTGGGGAAGGGCTTGGGAATCTTCTGGAATTCTTCGTCCTGACTGGACGCGAAGATGCGCTCGAGATTGCGCAGCTCGCGGCGAAAGTCCATCTCCTGCTCCAGCCACTCGGCGAGCTCATTCCGGAGTTCGCGCCAGTCAATGACCGTCGACACACCGCCGATCCTCAGCAAGCGCGTCAGGGCGCGAATGCGGCGCAGGTCGCGTTGCACTTCCTCCTTGCTGCCGGGGCGCTGGATCTTGACCGCGACGCGTGTGCCATCGTGAAGCTTGGCGGCATGAACCTGGGCGATCGACGCCGCGGCGAACGGCTCGGTATCGATCGAGGCGAACACGCGGTCTGGGTCGCCGATGTCCTCCACCAGGATGCGCCTTGCATCCTGCCATGGGACCACGGGTCCCTGGTCGAGGAGCTTCATCAACTCCAGGCAATACTCGTCGGGGATCAGGTCAGGACGCAGCGCGAGGTACTGGCCCACCTTCCTGAAAACCGGCCCCATTTTCTCGAGCAGTTCCCGGAACTCGACCGGATTCTTTCCCAGCATCGTTTACTCACCGTTGATTTCGTCGCTCGAGCGGTGGGACCGCCCTCGGAGCGCTGCTGCCGGAATTTGCGCGACGCATAACAGAAGCAGGGCCATCTGCACAACGATGAGCGCGGCGCGAACACTTACGGGCACGGATGTCGCACCCGCAAGGGCGATGACCGACGAGACCAGGACGAGCGTCACTGCCAGCAGTCCCGCCTCGTGATTTTTCTCGTTCTCCGTTTGCGATGACTCGTCCGCGTCGAGTTCGATGCGCGACAGGCGGTCGACGCCGTGCTGCAGGGCGGTGCCCGCGTGCTCGGGCGCCCGATGCGCCCCCCGGACCAAATCGTCGACGCGATCGGGGTTCGCAAGGAACTCGACCAGCCGCTGGTCCATCGAGGGACTGGTGCTTTCGAAATAGCGCCGCAGCTCGCCGATCAGGTCGATGTCCGACGTGAAGCGAAGGGCGGTCGAATCCAGGACAAGGAAGACCCGCCAGAACAGAATGAGGTTCATGTCGACCTTGACATGGTTCTGTCGCAGCGCGGCCAGCATGCCATCGGCAAGGCGGCCGGCGAGCCTCTCATGGACGGGCGTCGCCGGGTCGATGGAAAGCATGTGCCACCGGCGCATCATCTTTTGCGTTTCGATGCTGAACCGGATCGCGTCCGTATCCGCCGTCATCATCTGGAGGGCGGCATAGTAGCGGAAGCTCTGCGTGATATCGCCGGCCGCGAGGTGCTCGAGATGGCCTCTCAGCAGTGTCCGCTGGTGAGCCGTGAGTTCGCCGAAGATCCCGAAGTCGACGAACGCGACGGAGCCGTCCTGCAGCAGCAGCAGGTTGCCCAAGTGCGGGTCGCCGTGGAAGAACCCCGTGCCGAAGATCTGGTGGAGCGATGCGTAAGCCAGGTTGCGCATTGCCTGCCGAAGCACATCGGGCGGCAGCAGGTCATCAACCGATTCACCGCTCGAGCCTTCCTTGGCCGCGTACAGGCGAGCGAGGCTCACGCCGTCGATGAATTCCATCGTCAGGACCCGCGACGTGGTCCACCGCCAGTAGATCGTGGGGATCACCTCGTGCGCAGTCGCGGAAATCCGCAGGCGATCCGCCGTCTTGCCTTCCTGGATGAAGTCGAGCTCGCGGGCCGTGAACAACCAGAACTGGTCGACCGCTTCCCGGGCGGAACTTGCGCCGAGGAGCTGAAACCAGTCGGCGACAACGGCGACCAGCCTGAACAGCATCATGTCGGCGTTGAATGTCCGCGCTATGCCCGGGCGCTGGATCTTGACCGCCACGCGCTCGCCCGACGTCAGCGTGGCCTCGTGAACCTGCGCCACCGAGGCGGCTGCGATCGGACGCTCGTTGAACGTCGCGAAAGCCTCGTGGACTGAACTGCCGAGCTCCGCCTCGAGCATCGGCTTCAGCCGCGAATAGGGCACCGGCGTGACCTGTTCGAACAGCTTCTCGAGGTCGCGACACACTTCGGGACGGAAGAGGTCTAGCCGCGTCGACAGGAACTGGCCGGCCTTGGCATAGGTCAGGCCGCGTGACCCGAGCACATGGCGGATGTTGGTGTGCGTCCTGAGCCAGCGCGGGACCGGCACGGGCAAACGCGCCAGCAGTGCTCCGATAGCGAGCTCAACAATCGTCGCCGCGAGAACAAGCGCCCGCCAGACCACGCGCGCCGGACCGAGCACGGCGCTACCCGAGCCTACTTCTTGTTGTATTCGTCGGAGAATCGCTTAACGGACTTGTCGAGCAGATCCGCCATATCCTTGATCGACCGGTCGACGGTCTCGCTCATGTCGACGACACCGTTGGGAATGCTGTCGACGTTGAACGGCAGCTTGTCGTCCTTCTTTTTCTGCTCGGTTGCGGATTCCAGCGGCTTCGCTATCGACGTCGCTGCGTCGCTCAACATACTGCCGTGAATCCGGACCAGACCGGCGACCGCCTCGGTCGACGAGACGATGCCTGCTTGCACGACACGGGACACGATGCGAGACAGTTCCTCGATCTCGGGTCGTGGATCCACCGTCTTGCGCTCGGACGCTTTCCCGGTAGAGGGTTCACTCACAGTCTTGGCATCAGTCTTGACTTCGCTCATAGGGGTTACCTCACTGGCTTTTCGAGCACCAATCGATAAATGTCGGAATATCCGTCGTCGACGAACTTCCATGCCATCGCAATGAAGGTCATAAATCTATTGTATTCCTGCAATCCGACGATGCGGATAGCCTCGTCCGTCTTCGACGCGAGGTTTTCGTACCAATGCTTCCAGGTCTGCCGGTAGTCGTGCCGGCTGGAGAACGTGAGGACAAATCCGGCCTTCTCCGCCGCCTGGATATGCTCGGACATCGGCATCAGGTGGAATCCGGGATAAATCAGCTGAATTGGCACGAAAGTTGCCGGCAAGGACTCGCCCTCGAGGCTACCGATCTGGAGTACAAACCGCCCTCCCGGCTTGAGCGCCCCGAAGATTTTCTTGAACGTCGCAGGGACGATATCGGGTGGCACATGCTCCCAGGACTCGATGGCGTATACCTTGTCGTACGCGTTTTCGTCGTAGGTTTCGGTCGTGTAGTCCTGGACGCGCACTTGCAACCCGTAGCGATCCTGGATGTACTTGGCCTGAGCAGGCGCGACGGTGTAGCCCGTCAAGCCTTCGCGGTCTTTCGTGACGCCGAAGACCGTCTTCATCATCGAGCCCCAACCGCAGCCGAGTTCCAGAATTCGCTCTTTGGGATGCGGATCGATGAGCACCAGCAGAGCGGCGGCCTTGCGTTTCTGGGCTACCGCCAGCGAATCGGTCTCGTCCACGTAGTCGGCACAGCTGTAAAAGCCGTAGTCCGCATCCAGCCACAGCTCGAAGAACGCCGGGTCGAGGTTGTAGTGGGACACGATTCCGCGATCGTGCTCATCGCGCGCCGTGTCGCGGACGCGGTCAACCGGTGCATGAGGCGCGAGGTTTTCGAGAATCCACATGGCCGCCCGGCTGCGGGGCTTCGTCCAGAACCGCCAGTTTTCCTCGGGATCGACCGGATGATTCGACTCGATGCTCGCGCGGGCCATCGCGTAGAGTGGCCCGAAGGCTGCGTAGTCGCTCACCTTCGACATGGTTGCGAGTCTCCCTCGATCGCGCGATGCCCGCGCGCGATTCCAGTTGATGAGTTTCGGTGGGATCTCCGAGGCTGTCAACACATACGCGGGCGAATATTCCGCGGGCCGGGCACTTGCCTGCCTCAAGGCAACTTGTCAAAATCGCCACCTCTGCGCTCGAGGTTGGCACGTTCCTATGGAACAAGAACAACTGCTGGTCGCCGCGAGCCCGCGCTCGAACGTACTGCCGCGCAGTGCGTCGGGGCTTCGTCTTGCGCTCGCCGACTTTCGCCTCGGGAATCCCGGCAAGGCGTTCGAGCAGGATTTCCTGCTCGACTACATGGCTTACCTGATGGCGTTGGCGTCCGTGGCCGGGAACGGCACGTACGGCGACGATGCATTCGAGAACGTTCACCAGGTTCTGCGGAACAGGGTCCGTCGTTACGGCATCCCGGCCGGCATCATCAGCAAGCGTCATATCTGCCTGCTTCCCAAGTCCGTTCCGGCAAGCGGGGATGGCTTCAGCCTCGTTCCGGAGCTGTTGCGTGACTTGAAAGAGGAACCGAAGGGTCCGCGCCTCGACCAGCGCATGCGCGCATTCGACGACGTCGTTCGCGGATACCTTCGTGACATCTACCAGCAGGAGCAGGAGGCTCCGGCGGACATCGTGCACGTGAGCTGCTCCGGATACCTCGCACCGAGCCCCGTCCAGAAGCTCGCGTCCGAGCGGCATTGGAACAACACCGTCATCACGCATTCGTACCACATGGGATGCTACGGCGCGATGCCGGCCATCCGCACGGCGTTTGGAGTTCTCTCGCTCTCGCAAAGTCTGGGAACGATGAAAAAGCATCGCGTCGACATCGTGCATACCGAGCCGCTCTCGCTGCATTTCGACGTCACGTCAACCGCGCTGGACAACATCATCACGATGTCGCTCTTCGGTGACGGGTTCATTCGCTACTCGGCGTTTCCGGTGGACGAGCTGCGGGCGCGCAATCTGAGAGGCCTTCAGCCGCTGGCGATGCACGACGCGCTGCTGCCGGACTCCGGCGGCGAGATGATCTGGAACCTGGGGCCGCATCGATTCGACATGTACTTGGGCCGGCACGTGCCGCGGCGGATCCGTGACGGCATCCTCCCCTTCGTCACCGCACTGTGCGCGAAGGCGGGCGTCGATTTTGAATCCGAGCGAGATCAGCTCGTGTTCGCCGTGCATCCGGGCGGACCGAAGATATTGACGGAGGTGCAGAGCGGGCTCGGGTTGCGCGCCGATCAACTGAAGTCGAGCTACGAGGTGATGAGGGACTACGGAAACATGTCGTCGGCGTCGGTTCCTCACATCTGGCACCGGATTGTCGAAGACGATTCGATTGGCCCCGGCACGCGTGTCGTGAGCTTCGCGTTCGGGCCGGGTCTCACGGCGTCGGGCGTGGTCTTCGAGAAGGCCTGAAGGGGCTTCCCACAACAGCATCCGCGCCAACGAGCGGCTGATTGATTCATGCGCAGGCATACCAAGGTGTTGGTGGCGGGCGGAGGCCCGGCAGGGGCGATGGCGGCGATCCTGCTCGCCAGGGAGGGCATTGAAGTCACTCTGTGCGAGCGCGAACGCTTTCCGCGTTATCACATCGGAGAGTCGCTTCTCACCTCGGTAATTCCCCTGCTCAAGTTCGTCGACCTGTACAAGCGCGTGGACGCGCACGGCTTTGTCAGGAAGTACGGCGGATTTTTCCGCGTGAAGCAGGGCGAGCCCGCCGGCTACATCGACTTCAGGAAATTGAGCCGTTACCGGCACAGCTACCAGGTTGTCCGCTCCCAGTTCGACGAGTTGCTGTTGCGTTACGCCACCGAGGTTGGCGCCGCCGTCTTCGAGGAGACGGCGATCGAGAGTTTCGAGATGGAAGGTGCCAGGCCGGTTGCGGCGAATTGGCGGGACAGCGCAGGATCGCGGGGCACGATCACGTTCGATACCGTCATCGACGCCACGGGTCTCGCCGGCGTCCTCTCCGCGAAGCATTTCAGGAATCGCAGGGAAGAGCCCGCCTTTGCCAATGTCGCGGTTGGAGGCTACTGGAAAGGCGCAGCACCCTACGGCGACGACAAGGGTGTTGTGCACCCGGGCGTATTCTCGATGGAAGCGCTGACCAGCGGCGCCGGATGGACGTGGGCCATTCCTCTGCACGACAACTCATTGAGCGTCGGCGTCGTGATGCACCGTGACTATTACAGCGAGCGCCGAAGACAGTTGGGCTCGCTGGAGGCGCTTTACGCCGACGGCATTGCCGCGTCGCCGGACGTTTCGTCCCGCCTCGGCGGCGCCGAACGCGCCCACGAGTTGCACGTATGGAGAGACTACTCGTACTTTGCCGACGAGTTCTCGGGCCATGGGTATTACCTGGCGGGTGACGCCGCGGGCTTTATCGATCCATTGTTCTCCACGGGTGTACACATGGCGTTCTTGGGCGCGCTGACTGCCGCAGCGGGAATCTGCGCAGCGGAACGGGGAGAAGTGCGGGAGTCCGAGGCGCTGCAGTTTCACGACGGTTGTCTACGCCAGGCCTACACGCGATTCGCGGTGACGGTCGCCGGCTTCTATCGGCAGCTGTTGAATCAGCAAGAGGTCGTTCTGCCACGGGTGACGAGCAGGAACTTCCAGCTTGCCTTCGATCTCATTCGGCCAGTGGTGTCCGGTAACGCGGACGTGTTCACCGATCTGGTCCGCACGGAAGACCTCAAGCACGCGCTGAATTTCGCCAGGGATCTGATCCTCGAGGCGCACGCCATGCCGACGGAAAGCCTCGGCGCGAGGTTGCTGTCGCGCAAGTTCCTCGACGCCAGCGCGACCATGAGTACCGGCGCGGTCAACGGGATGCATGTGCGCCTGAAGCACGGGCAGCTTGGACTCGCCAGGCTCGGACCCGTCTCCGCCGCTCTCGTGGACGTGCAGCGCCGCGCCGTCCGCCGCGTAGTCGCCGGCGCATCGTAATGACGGCCAAGGATGATCGGCCATGCCGGAGATCCTGAATCTCGTCAGCGCAAGCGACGTCGTGGTCGGATACCTCGACAAGGACTCCTGCCACGACGGCGACGGAATGCTCCATCGCGCATTCTCGGTATTGCTTTTCGATCGCGAAGGCAGACTCCTGCTCCAGCGGCGCAGTGCGACCAAGCGACTCTGGGGTCAATACTGGTCGAACAGCTGTTGCAGCCATCCGCGTCGCGGCGAGCAGACAGCCGAGGCCGCCGAGCGCCGCGTATTCGAAGAACTCGGCGTTCGAACTGCACTCTGTTTCCTGTACAAGTTCCAGTATCACGCGCGATTCGCCGACGTCGGCGCCGAGCATGAGTTGTGTCACGTCTTCGCGGGCCTGCTCGAAGGAACACCCAAGCCGGACCCGCGGGAAGTGAGCGATTATCGAATGTCCGACGCATCCGTGCTGGATCGCGAGCTCGCTGCGGACGCGTCCATCTTCACCCCCTGGTTCGGCCAGGAATGGAATGTCATCCGGCGCCATTGCTGGGGCCGAGTCAAGGGGTTGGTGGCACAACGGGATTGAACGGCTGCGGGGTACCCTTTCGTGGTGCGCTGGGGTACCCCGCTGGTCAGCGGCGCGCGGGCGCTTCAACTAGAATTACGTTTGTTGACTGGGATACAGGCGGATACCCCGTGCGCTACTGGCTGATGAAATCCGAGCCGGACGAAATGTCCATCGACGACCTGGCCCGGGCGCCAAGACAGACGACGCCGTGGTTCGGCGTCCGCAATTATGTCGCGCGCAACTTCATGCGCGATGACATGAAGGTCGGCGATCGCGCGTTCTTCTATCACTCGAGCTGCCCGGAGCCCGGCATCGCGGGCATCGTCGAAGTGTCGGCCCCCGCGCATCCAGACGCGTCGCAGTTCGACCGGAAGAGCCCCTACTTCGACGCGAAGGCCACGCGCGATGCGCCGCGCTGGTTCAATGTCGATGTGAAATTCGTCGAAAGAACGCGGCTCATCTCGCTGCCCGAACTCCGCGCGCACCGGCAGCTCGCCAACCTGATCACGCTGAAGCGCGGCAACCGGCTGTCGATCACGCCGGTGGACGCGGCGGACTGGGAATTCATCGTCAAGCTCGCCCGGAAGAAAGGCTGAGCCGATGGACGTCTCGTTCGTCATCGCCTTCGTGGCGCTCGGGTGCGTGATCGGATTTCTGGCGGGGCTCCTGGGCATCGGCGGGGCGATGGTGATGGTGCCGTTCCTGACGATCCTCTTCACGCACGAAGGATTCCCGCGGGAGCATGTCGTGCACCTGGCGGTTGCCACGTCGATGGCCACGATCGTCTTCACGTCGATTTCCAACATGCACGCCCACCACCGGCGCGGCGCCGTGTTGTGGCGGGTCGTCCGCCGGCTCGTGCCGGGAATCCTGCTGGGCTCGCTCATCGGCCCGCTGATCGTCAGCGGCATGTCGTCGACGCTGCTGGCGTCGATATTCGCGCTGTTCGCCACCGTATCGTCGGTGCAGATGCTGTCGGACAAGGTGCCCCGCGCCACGCGCAATTTGCCGGGGAAATGGGGCATGATCGGCGCGGGCACCGTCATCGGCATTCTGTCGGGCATGGTCGGCGCGGGAGGCGCGTTCGTCACCGTGCCCTACCTCGAGTGGTGCAACGTCAAGATCCACAATGCCGTCGCCACGTCGGCTGCGCTGGGACTGCCGATTGCGGTGGCGGGCACCGTCGGCTTCGTCCTGAGCGGCTTGAGGCAGCGCGGATTGCCTGCGTACACGCTGGGCTACGTCTACATCCCCGCGCTGTTTTGCATCGCCGCGTCCAGCATGGCGCTCGCGCCGGTCGGCGCGATGATGGCGCACCGTTGGCCGGTGAAGACGCTGAAGCTTGCGTTTGGCTGCATGCTGGTCGGGGTCGCCGGCTTCATGATCTGGAAAGTGGCGACGGGCTGACGGACCGGCTTGCGGCCTTAAGTGAAGGCCCCCAAACGCCCAGCGTGTGAATGCGCTCCGCGCCGACGTGCGCGTCGAGGTACAAAGGACGGTCGGGCGCCGGAATCGTCGACGTCTCGATGGCCGGCGCCACCGCCAGGAGCCCGGTGCGGGTTCCCGGATCCGCCATGGCGGCTTGCAGCGCCGGGACATCGGCCCACAGGGGCGCGCCGCCGATCATGCGCAAGTAGATCCGGCCCGTCGCAGGATCCGCGAAGTTGAGCTTCGGCAGCCGCCGCGCGCATTCGACGAGGAACCCCGTATTGTTATGTGGCGCGAGGGCGTCGGGATCCGGATAGAGTTCGCGGGGGCTCTTGGCATTGACGTTGACCTTGCGGAACCCCTGCATGTTCAGCATCGCGTTGACATCGAGCACGTTCAATTCGCCGTTCCAGCCGAAGGCGATCGTCCGCGGCCGCGAACCGAGTGGCACTGTGTTGTCCAGGAACTCGCAGTGGACCTCCTTGTCGGCGCGCAGCGCCCACGTGAAGAAGATTTGCGGCATGCCCGCGTACGCCTCGATGTTGTGCGCGAGGAGATCGTCGACCGCCTTGTAGCGGCCAACCTCGAGGCCGCGCTTCCACGCGCGCTCGACGATCGATTCCGGCGGCGTGATCATGAAGAACAGGTACACGGTGTGCCCGAAGCGCGTCAGCAGGTTGCTTCCGGCCTCGTCGGACTCCGGCGCGAAGCTGTCGAAGCGGAACCGGTCGATGAGGAGGTGCGTGGTCGCGTGCCGCTGCGCTTTGCGCGCCATGTAGCGGTCGAGCTTCTGGTCGATGATCTGTAGTTCCTCGCTCGTGCAGGCGCCGCCGTACTTGTACGCGGCGCCGAGCGATGCATAGTCCAGCAATTGCTTCCGCCAGATGTCCGGGCTGATGAGCGCGAAGTCGCTCCAGTCGACGCCGATTCGTTCCGCCAGCATCTTCTGCTCGGGACGCATCGTGCTCTTGCCTGCGGCGGAAGCGCCCTTCGTGTTCATGATCACCGGCCGCACCTGCGCCGGCAGCAATCGATAGCCTTCTTGGCGCGCCGCCTCGACCAGCCACGGATCGATCAGCCGTCCGATTTCCTCGCCGCAATAGTCGTTGCACGCGAGGTCGGTCGCGATGGATGCGATAAGCTCGCGTGTCCCCCACATGCCGCCGTGCCGGCCCACGAGCGAACCGACGACTTTCGCGAGCGCCCGGTACGCGGCCGCGCGCAGGCGATCGTCGCCCGATGCAGAGTGTGCGGCGTTGCGCCACGCCGCGATCGCGTCTTCGGGTCCGCGTGCATGTGCCACTTCGACGGCCAGGGGCGACGTGCGGCGCGCGGCGCCGAAGAGGCGTCGGATCCATCCGCCGTTACGCTCTCTGGTATCCGCGGCCCGCGCCTCCGTTGCCGGAGGTATGCGCGTCGCCAGTTCGGTTTCGATGACGGCCGCCAGCTGCCGGCGAAGCTCTTCGTAGGCCGCGACGATTTCGGGCATCCGCGCCGCGATGTGATTCGCGAGCAGCGTGTCGACCATCTCGCGGAAATTGATGCCGAGGTCCTCGACGCGCGATCCGCTCGGCACCGAAAGGTCGGCCGTGACGCGGATCAGCAGTTCGTGCAGCGCCAGGCGCTCCGGCCGCAGCGCCACGAGCTCGAAGATGTCGAGCCCGGTGAGGTCGTTCAGCTCCTGGGCGGCAGCGAGGCTGGTGCGGACGTTTTCCGGCCGGAACATCGTCGACAGCGGCAGCAGCTCACGCGGCAGCTGCGATTCGATCCCGGGATTCCACGGGCCGAACCGGTCCGGTGCCGCCAAAGCGGGTGCCTCCGGCGCCGGGGTCGCCGGCGCCGTCACGACCGGTCGATCAGATGAGGCCCGCGCCCCGCGCCCACTGGTACTTGGCGCCGAGCACGGCGACCGGGATCTCGGTCGAGTACGCGTAGGCGGGAATGCCGTGCGCGTACAGATATTCCGCCGCCTCTTCGACTTCCACGTCGCCGGCGAGTGACGCGACGACGGGCTTCTCGATGCCCTTCGCGCGCATTTCCTCGACGACTTCGACCATGATCTTCGCGAACACCATCGGCGGCGTCACGATCGTGTGCCAGTAGCCCAGGATCAGCGCGTGGATGCGCGGATCCTCGAGGCCCAGCCGCACGGTGTTCTGGTAGGTCTTCGGCGGCTCGCCGCCGGTGATGTCGACCGGATTGCCGGCGGCGCCGAACGGCGGTATGAACTTGCGGAACGCCGCATCGAGATCGGGGGGCATGGCCATCAGCGACAGCTTGTTGTCGACGCAGGCGTCGGACAGCAGCACGCCCGATCCGCCCGCGCCCGTGATGATGACGACGTTCTCGCCCTTGGGCGTGGGCAGCACGGGGATGCCGCGCGCGAATTCGAGCAGGTCGCGCAGGCTACGGGCGCGGATGACGCCCGATTGCCGGAGCACGTCCTCGTAGATCTTATCGTTGCCAGCGAGCGCGCCGGTATGCGAGCTCGCGGCGCGCGCGCCCATGCTGGTGCGCCCGGCCTTGAGCATGACCACCGGCTTCTTCTTCGACACGCGCTTGGCCACTTCCGCGAACGACCGGCCGTCCTTCAGGTCCTCGCAGTGCTGCGCGATGATCTGCGTGTTGTCGTCCTGTTCGAAGAACGTGAGGAGGTCGTCCTCGTCGATGTCCGACTTGTTGCCCAGGCCCACGATGGCGGACACGCCCATCTTCGCCGAACGTGAGAAGCCGATGATCGCCATGCCGATGCCGCCGGACTGCGACGACAGCGCCGCCTTGCCCTTGACGTCGTACGCGGTGCAGAACGTCGCGCAGAGATTCTTGGGCGTGTAGTAGAAACCGTAGATGTTGGGACCCATCAGCCGCACGTCGTACTTGCGCGCGACCTCGACCAGCTCGACCTGGCCCGCCACGTTCCCGGTCTCCGCGAAGCCGGAAGGGATGAGGATGGCGCCGGCGATCTTCTTCTCGCCGACCTCCTTCAACGCGCCGGCGACGAACTTGGCGGGAATGGCGAATACGGCGATGTCGATGTCGCCGGGCACGTCCTTCACGCTCTTGAAAGCTGGCAGGCCCATGATCTTGTCGGCCGACGGGTTGATCGGGTAGATCTTCCCCTTGTAGCCGCCGTTGATCAGGTTCTTCATCACCGAGTTGCCGATCTTGCCCGTTTCGTCGGACGCGCCGATCACCGCGACCGCATCGGGCCTCATGATGCGGTTCATCTGGCGGACGATCGTTTCCTGGCTCGGACGATAGCGCGGCACGGCGGGCGTGAAATCGACGACGATGCGCACGTCGGCCGCGATGGCCCCCTTCTTGGTCGCGAACACCGGATTCAAATCCATCTCGACAATTTCGGGGAAGTCGGCAGTGAGTTGCGACACGTTCTCGATCATCGCGGCGAGTGCGTTGCGGTCGACCGGGTCGGCGCCGCGCACACCCTTCAGGATTTCCGCTGCGGCGATCCCGTCCAGCATCGACAGCGCGTCATCCCGCGATGCCGGCGCCAGGCGGAACGTGATGTCTTTCAGGACCTCGACCAAGATGCCGCCCAACCCGAACGCGACCAACTTGCCGAACGCCGGATCGGTGACGGCGCCGATGATCACTTCCTGCCCGCCGGCGAGCATCTGCTGCACCTGCACGCCCAGCAGTGTCGCCTTCGCGTTGTACTTCTTGGCGTTCGCCATGATCGTCGCGTAGCCGGCTTCCGCTTCCGCCGCCGATTTCACGCCGACGATGACGCCGCCGGCCTCCGTCTTGTGCAGTATTTCCGGCGAGACGATCTTGAGCACAACGGGAAAGCCCATCGCGGACGCGGCCTTCGCGGCGCCGGCAGCCGATGTCGCCACGGCTTCCGAAGGTGTGGCGATGCCGTAGGCGTCGCATACGCGCTTGCCTTCGGGCGCGGTCAGCGACGTGCGTCCCTCGGCCTTGACGGCATCGAGGATCTTCCGGACTTCAGTCTTGTTGTTCGCCATCGCCGTCCCTCTTCCATTATTCGATTGCAAATGGACGCGAAGCCCGCGTCCTTCGTTCGATCAGCCGTTCAATTCAGCGGCGATGGCGGCTCAAATCGCTTTGGCCGCGCGCAGTGCCGCAATCTGGTCCTTGCCGTAGCCCAGTTCGGCGAGCACCTCGTCCGTGTGCTCGCCAAGAAGCGGCGAGCGCGTTACATCGCTGGCGCTGTCCGACATCTTGATCGGGTTGCCGACGGACAGATACTTGCCGCGCGTCGGGTGGTCGACCTCGACGACGGTTCCCGTGGCGCGCAAGCTCGGCTCGTCGGCGATCTCCTTCATCGACAGGATCGGCCCGCACGGAATGTCGTGCTTGTTGAGGATGTCCATCGCCTCGAACTTGGTCTTGGTTTTCGTCCACTCCTCGATCTGGCCGAAGATTTCCATGAGGTGCGGCAGCCGCGCCTTCGGCGTCGCGTAGCGCGGATCGGTCAGCCACTCGGGGCGCCCGATCACTTCGCAGATGTCCTTCCAGACGGGCGCCTGCGTGATGAAATAGATGTACGCGTTGGGGTCGGTCTCCCATCCCTTGCATTTCAGGATCCAGCCCGGCTGGCCGCCCCCCGACGCATTGCCGGCACGCGGCACGGCGTCCAGGAACTTCCCGTTGGGATACTGCGGATATTCCTCCATCACATGGGTACGATCGAGCCGCTGCTGGTCGCGCAGCTTGACGCGGCACAGGTTGAGCACGCCGTCCTGCATCGCCGCCAGCACCTTCTGGCCGCGCCCCGTCGTCTTGCGCTGATAGAGCGCGGCAACGATGCCCAGCGCCAGATGCAAGCCGGTTCCGCTGTCGCCGATCTGCGCGCCCGTCACCAGCGGCGGGCCGTCGTCGAATCCCGTCGTCGACGCCGAGCCGCCCGCGCACTGCGCGACATTTTCGTAGACCTTGCAGTCCTCGTAGGGCCCAGGGCCGAAGCCCTTGACGGAAGCCACGATCATCTTCGGATTGAGCTCCTGGATCCGCTCCCACGTGAAGCCCATCCGGTCCAGCGCGCCGGGCGCGAAGTTCTCGACGAGCACGTCGCATTTCTTCACCAGCGCCTCGAGAATCTCCTTGCCCTTGGGATTCTTCGCGTCGACGGTGATCGAACGCTTGTTGTGGTTCAGCATCGTGAAATACAGGCTGTCCACGCCCGGGATGTCGCGCAGTTGGCCGCGCGTGATGTCGCCCTCGCCGGCGCGCTCGACCTTGATGACGTCGGCGCCGAGCCATGCCAGCAGTTGCGTGCACGTCGGACCGGACTGGACGTGCGTGAAGTCGAGGATGCGTACGCCGTCTAATGCCTTGCTCATTGCATTTCCCTATGGTTTCTTCTTTGCGGAAGGATTCAGGCTCGTGATGCGGCCGCTTTCCGTGCCGCCGCCTTCGTCGATGACTGCGTTGATCAGCGTGGGCCGACGCGAGCGGATCGCCGCTTCCATTGCGCTGCGGAGCTCGTCCGGCGTCCTGACATGGGCGCCGACGCCGCCCCATGCCTCCATCATCTTGTCGTAGCGGGCATCCTTGACGAACACCAGCGGCGAGGGATCCGGGCCACCCGTGGGATTCTTCTCGTCGCCGCGATACACGCCGTTGTTGTTCATGATGACGATGCACACCGGCAGGTTGTAGCGGCAGATCGTCTCGGTCTCCATGCCGGAGAAGCCGAAGGCGCTGTCGCCCTCCACCGCGATCACCTGCTGGCCGGTCACGACGGCGGCGGCTACGGAATAGCCCATGCCGACGCCCATGATTCCCCATGTGCCCACGTCGATCCGCTTGCGCGGCTTGTACATGTCCACGATGCTGCGCGTGAAATCGAGGGCGTTCGCGCCCTCGTTCACGAGCACGGCGTCGGGATTCGCCTTGACGATGTCGCGCACCACGTTGAGCGCGCTCTGGAAGCTCATCGGCGACGGATTCTTCGCGAGCGTCTCGGCCATCTTCGCGACGTTCTTCGTCTTGCGCTCGTTGATGGCGTCGATCCATTCCGCCGGCGGTCTGGACCAGTTCGAGCCGATTGCTCCGAGCATTGCCGACACGCAGGAGCCGATGTCGCCGACCACGGGGGCATCGATGCGCACGTTGCTGTCCGCTTCCTGCGGCGAGATGTCGATCTGCACGAACTTCTGGCCGCCCCATGACTTCGAGGTGGCGCCGCCCCACGTCTTGCCCTTGCCCTGCGACAGCAGCCAGTTGAGGCGCGCGCCGATCAGCATCACGACGTCGGCCTCGGGCAGCACGTACGAGCGCGCCGCCGAGGCGCACTGCTCGTGCGTGTCCGGCAAAAGGCCCTTGGCCATCGACATCGGCAGATAGGGAATGCCCGTTTTCTCCACCAGCGCACGGATGTCGGCATCGGCCTGCGCGTAGGCGGCACCCTTTCCGAGGATGATGAGCGGCTTCGCAGCACTCTTCAGCAGATCGACCGCGCGCTGCACGGCCTCCGGCGCGGGAATCTGGCGCGGGGCCGCATCCACGACCTTGATGAGCGAATTCTTGCCGGCGATCGCGTCCATGGCCTGCGGAAAGAGCTTCGCCGGCAGGTCGAGGTAGACGCCGCCCGGACGGCCGGACACGGCGGCACGGATGGCCCGCGCGACGCCGACGCCGATGTCCTCGGCATGCAGGACGCGGAACGCCGCCTTGCACAGCGGCTTGGCGATCGCGAGCTGGTCCATTTCCTCGTAGTCGCCCTGCTGCAAATCGACGATCTCGCGCTCGCTGGAGCCGCTGATGAGGATCATCGGAAAGCAGTTGACCGTCGCGTGCGTGAGCGCCGTCACGCCGTTGAGGAAGCCCGGCGCGGACACGGTCAGGCAGATGCCGGGCTTGCTCGTGAGGAAGCCGGCGATCGATGCCGCATACCCGGCGTTCTGCTCGTGCCGGAACGAGATCACGCGCAGGCCATTCTTCTGCATGCGCCGCGTGAGGTCGGTGATCGGGATGCCCGGCAGTCCGAAGATCGTGTCGATGCCGTTCAGCTTCAGCGCGTCGATGACGAGCTGAAAGCCGTCGATCTCCTGTGCGTGGTCAATGATCTCGCCGGCGGCAGTTTTCGGCGAGTCTTCGGCGGGACCCGCCCCGGGGGAGGGTTTAGGCGGTTCTGGTGGGATGGTCGAGCATGGTTGTCTCTCCGAATGTGTGCGGCCGCCGAGACTGCAGGGCAGCGCCGTGGTCGCGCCGCGGCGATTCACCGCGGCGCGAGTGCCGTGCTGCTTCAGCGAGCGCCGCTCGGCATGGTCCGCCGCGGCGCCAGGCCCTGTCGCGACGGCATCGTTCGCCGCCACGACCTTGCGCCGCCACGGCTTCAGCACTGCGACGGCGAGAACGGCGGCGAGGATGTTGGCTCCCGCCGCGATGATGAACACCAGGTCCCAGCTCCCGGTCGTCTTCTGGATGCAGCTCGCGTAGGGAACCAGAAGCGAGGCCGTGCCCTTCGCGGTGTATAGAAGTCCGGCATTGGTCGTCGCGAATTTGGTGCCGAACGTGTCCGTGCAGGTCGACGGAAACAGGCTGTAGATCTCTCCCCAGGCGAAGAACACGATACCGCTCAACACGACGAACCAGAACGGGTCGGCGCCGAGCTTGTACAGCGCGAATATGCCCAGGCCTTCGAGGAAGAACGCGATGAACATCGTGTTCTCCCGGCCGATCTGGTCCGAGACCCAGCCGAAGAACGGCCGCGTGAGCCCGTTCAATACGCGATCGATCGTGGCGGCGAAGGTCAGCGCCGGCATCGTCATCCACAGCACCGTCACCGGCGTCGTGGAGACCTTGAGGTCCAGCGAGATCGGCGCAAGGTTGGCGGTGACGATCAAGCCGCCGGCGCCAACCAGGACGAACATGAAGTACATCAGCATGAAGACCGGCTGGCCCTTGGTCACGACGACCCAGCCGCCCAGCAGGAAGATCAGGGCCGCGAGCGCGAGCGGGATGTAGAACGCGGCGCCCGCCGCCCACATGCCCAGGCCGCCCACGAGGGCGATGAGCGCGCCGATGATCCACCACGAATTCGGGCCGATGATCTCGTTGGGCGCAAACTGACGCCGGCTCTGGAAGACCGCGGCTTGGCCGGCAACCTCCGGGACCTGGCCCGGTTTCGGCGCGAACATCGCGAACGCGAAGATGCAGACGATGATGCCCTGGCCGAGGCCGAAATTGAAGAACGTAGCCTGGAATCCGCTGTTCTTGATCATCGCGATGATCGGCACGACCGTCAGCGCCGAGCCGGCGCCGAAGCCCGCGGCCGTGATCCCCGCGGCCAGACCGCGCCGACCCGGGAACCATTTGAGCGCGTTGCCGATGCACGTGCCGTAGACGCCGCCCGCGCCGATGCCGCCGATGACCTGCGCCGCATAGAACATGCGCCAGCGAGTCGGCAAATGAGTTCATGACCCAGGCGATGCCGCAAAGGACGCCGCCGACGAAAATCACGATCCGCGGGCCGTACTTGTCGACGAACCAGCCCTCGATCGGCACGAGCCACGTCTCGAACAGGACGAACAGCGTGAAGGCGACCTGGATCGCCGCCCGCTCCCAGCCGAATTTCTTCTGGATGTCGGGAACGAAGAACGTCCAGCCGTACTGCAGGTTGGCGATCATCACCATGCAGACGACGCCGACGATCAGCTGAACCCACGGAGACGCAAGAATCGAGCGCTTCTGAGGTGCGTTTTGCGTTGTCGCGATCACGGTTTTCTCCTCCGAGAATTTTTGCGGTGACACCCTTTATTTCGGCCGCTGTTGGAATATTTTTTATTTAGTATGTAGTATATCAACCAAGGTCAACAAGCCTTTTCTGGGGTTCCACGTCGTTTCGGCCGCCCCGCCCGAAGCAACTTTGGCGTTTGTCGAGCGGAATGACAAGGTTGCCCCGGCAGGTGCACACGAGTGCGCCTGATCTGCCGGCGCTCTTTACCCCTTGGCGCGTGTCGAGACTGGAGACACGTTGAAGGTATGCATCTTTGGCGCCGGCGCGATCGGCGGCTTTCTCGGCGTCCAATTGGCGTCCTCCGGGTCCGACGTGAGCCTGGTCGCGCGCGGGCGCGCATCTGGCGGCCATGCGGGCGGACGGCGTGCGGCTGCAGATCGACGGCGAAGAGCGTACGCGCGCCTGCCCTGCACGGACAAGCCTGCCGACCTCCCCGTCCAGGACTATGTGATCATCACGCTCAAGGCGCACGCGATTTCCGACGCGCTCGCGTCGATGGCGCCGCTGATCGGACACGATACGACGATCGTCACCGCGAGCAACGGACTTCCCTACTGGTACTTCGCACGTTCCCGGCGTCCCGCACTACGGGGCGACGCTGGCGAGCTTCGATCCGGGCGGCGCCCAGTGGCGGCAGCTCGGGTTCGCAGCCGGCGATCGGCTGCGTCGTGCTGCCGGCGACGGAGGTCATCGCGCCGGGCGTCATCCGCCATGAACATGGACGCAAGTTTCCGATCGGCGAGCCCGACGGCAGGCGCAGCGCGCGGATCGCAGCGCCTGCACGAAATCATGGTCGCGGGCGGGCTGGAGGCGCCGATCCGCGACGACATCCGCGACGAGATCTGGCTCAAGCTCTGCGGCAACGTGTGCTTCAATCCGATCAGCGCGCTGACGCTGGCGACGCTCGACGTCATCGCGGGCGATCCCGAGACGCGCGCCGTCTGCCGCGCGATGATGCTGGAGGCCAAGGCGATCGGCGAGCGCCTCGGCGTGCGCCTGCGCGTCGACCTCGACCGGCGCCTCGACGGCGCCGTGGCGGTCGGCGCGCACAAGATGTCGATGCTGCAGGATCTCGAAGCGCAAGCGTTCGCTGGAAATCGAGCCGCTGGTCGGCGTCGTGCAGGAACTGGGCCGACTGACGCAGGTGCCGACGCCGACGATCGACGTCGTGCTGGCGCTGATCCGCCAGCGCGCCTCCACCGCGGGACTTCGACGGGATTCCCCGAGACCGACCGATGTCCGCCACGATCGAAACGCCGACGCCGATGCCGCTCAAGCTGCAGCCGCTCAACGTCGCGGCCAGCTTCCGCGACCAGGCCTACGCCGCGCTGAAGCAGGCGATCACCGATGCCGACATCTACGCCCATCGCGAGGAAATCCGCCTCGACGAGCGCCAGCTGAGCCAGGCGCTCGGCGTCAGCCGCACACCGATCCGCGAGGCGATGACGCTGCTCGAGCAGGAGGGCTTCCTGCGCACGGTGCCGCGCACGCGGCGTCTTCATCGTCCGCAAGACCAAGAAGCAGATCGTCGAGATGATCGAGATGTGGGCGGCGCTCGAGAGCATGGCGGCGCGGCTGGCGACGCTCAACGCGTCCGACGAGGACATCGGCAAGCTGCGCCACATGTTCGACGAGTTCCGCAGCGAGACGCCGGCCGAGCACATCGAGGAATACTCGGACGCGAACATCGCCTTCCACCAGGCGATCATCCGGCTTTCGGGCTCGCACCTCATGGGCCAGACGATCGAGAACCTGTTCATCCACGTCCGCGCGATCCGCCGAATGACGATCTCGCAGAGCGACCGCGCGGCGCGCTCGATCGTCGATCACATGCGGATCATCGAGGCGCTGGAGCGCCGCGACACGGAGCTGGCCGAGCGCCTCGTGCGCCAGCACTCGCTCGATCTCGCGGCGCACGTCGAGAAGCACTGCGACTTCCTCGATTGAAGACAACGCCCGACACGCATTGGATCGGATCACGATGACGCAGAAGTCGGTGGTCGACACCTCGGCCTTGACCAAGCGGCGCGGCGCGCGCGGCCAGATGAAGGGCCGCACGCTCGATCCGCAGGCACTCGCGGACGTGCAGGCGCTGCTCGGCGACGCGCCGCGGCGGCGCGACCTGCTGATCGAGTTCCTGCACCGGATCCAGGATCGCTACGGCTACATCTCCGCCGCGCACATCGTCGCGCTCGCGCAGGAGATGAAGCTCGCGATGACCGAGGTCTACGAGGTCGCGACGTTCTATCACCACTTCGACGTCGTCAAGGAAGGCGACGACGCCGCCGCCGGCGGTGCACCGTGCGCGTCTGCGAAACGCTGTCGTGCCAGATGGCCGGGCGCCGACGCGCTGCGCGCCGGCGCTGCGAACGCGCCTGCGGCCGCGACGTGCGCGTCATCGGCGCGCCGTGCGTCGGCCGCTGCGAGCACGCGCCGGTCGCCGTCGTCGGCCGCAATCCGGTCGACCACGCGACGGTCGACGCCGTCGTCGCCGCGATCGCGCAAGACGCCGTCGAGGCGCGATGCCCCGCTACATCGATTACGCCGCGCTATCGCGCGGCAGGCGGCTACACGGACGCTGCGCGCCTGCGCGAACGGCGAGCGCGCGCGTCGACGACGTCATCGCCGCAATGGAGAATTCCGGACTGCGCGGGCTTCGGCGGCGCCGGCTTTCCCGCCGGCCGCAAGTGGCGCATCGTGCGCGCCGAGCCCGCGCCGCGGCTGATGGCCGTCAACATCGACGAAGGCGAGCCGGGAACGTTCAAGGACCGGCATTACCTCGAGCGCGACCCGCATCGCTTCCTCGAAGGCATGCTGATCGCGGCGTGGGCGGTCGACATCGACGACGTCTACATCTACCTGCGCGACGAATACGCGGCCTGCCGCGCGATCCTGACGCGCGAGATCGCGGCGCTCGAGGCCGACCCGCCATGCGCGCTGCCGCGCATCCATCTGCGCCGCGGCGCCGGCGCCTACATCTGCGGCGAAGAGTCGGCGATGATCGAATCGATCGAAGGCAAGCGCGGCATGCCGCGGCTGCGCCCGCCCGTATGTCGCGCAGGTGGGCCTGTTCGGCCGGCCGACGCTCGAGCACAACATGGAGACGCTGTACTGGGTCCGCGACATCCTCGAGAAGGGCGCCGAGTGGTTCGCCGCGCAGGGCCGCCACGGCCGCAAGGGATTGCGCTCCTTCTCGGTGTCCGGCCGCGTCGCGAAGCCGGGCGTGCACCTCGCGCCCGCCGGCATCACGGTGCGCGAGCTGATCGACGAATTCGCCGGCGGCATGCTGCCCGGCCACGAGTTCTACGCCTACCTGCCCGGCGGCGCGTCGGGCGGCATCCTGCCCGCGTCGCTGGGCGACGTCCCGCTCGACTTCGACACGCTGCAGCCGCACGGCTGCTTCATCGGCTCGGCCGCGGTCATCATCCTGTCGCAGCACGATCGCGCGCGCGACGCGGCGCTCAACCTGATGCGCTTCTTCGCCGACGAATCGTGCGGCCAGTGCACGCCGTGCCGCGTCGGCACCGAGAAGGCGGTAGGCCTGCTCGCGCAGCCCCGAGTGGGACACCGGCGCTGCTGGACGAGCTGTCGCAGGCGATGGCCGACGCGTCGATCTGCGGCCTCGGCCAGGCGGCACCCAATCCGATCGCCTGCGTGGTCAAGTATTTTCCGGAGTGAACTTGAAATGAATGCACCGGCCACCGATGGTCTCGTTCCAGCTGAACGGCAAGTCGCTCGCCGCGCATGGCCGGCGAGACGATCATCGAGGCGGCGCTGCGCGACGGCGTCGATATTCCGCACCTCTGCCACAAGCCGGGCATGCGCCCCGACGGCAACTGCCGCGCCTGCATGGTCGAGATCAAGGGCGAGCGCGTGCTGGCGCCGTCGTGCTGCCGCGTTCCGACCGCGGGCATGGAGGTCTCGAGCAACAGCCCGCGCGCGGTGCATGCGCAGAAGATGATCGTCGAACTGCTCGCGGCCGATGTGCCCGAGAAACTGTACCGGCCCGATTCCGAACTCGAACACTGGAAGCGCACGCTGGGCGTCGGCCGGCCGCGCTTCGCCGCGCGCGCGCAGCCCGCGCCGGACATCTCGCACCCGGCGATGGCCGTCAATCTCGACGCCTGCATCCAGTGCACGCGCTGCGTGCGCGCCTGCCGCGAGAGCCAGGTCAACGACGTGATCGGCTACGCGTTTCGCGGCGCGCACTCGAAGATCGTGTTCGACCTCGACGACCCGATGGGCGAGTCGACGTGCGTCGCCTGCGGCGAGTGCGTGCAGGCGTGCCCGACCGGCGCGCTCGCGCCGGCGAAGGACGCGTATCTCGCGCCGACCGATCGCACCGTCTCGTCGCTGTGCCCGTACTGCGGCGTCGGCTGCCAGCTCACCTATCACGTCAAGGACAACACGATCGTGCGCGTCGAAGGCCGCGACGGCCCCGCCAACCACGACCGCCTGTGCGTCAAGGGCCGCTTCGGCTTCGACTACGTCCATCATCCGCAGCGCTTGACGCGCCCGCTGATCCGCAAGGCCGGCGTGCCGAAGAACGCCGACTTCGGCGATGGATCCCGCCGATCCGCTGTCGGCGTTCCGCGAGGCGAGCTGGGAAGAGGCGCTGGCGCTGGCGGGCGGCACGCTGCGCCGCATCCGCGACGAGCAAGGGACCGGACGCGCTGGCGGGATTCGGCTCGGCCAAGGGCTCGAACGAGGAGGCGTACCTCTTCCAGAAGCTCGTGCGCACCGGCTTTCGCACCAACAACGTCGACCATTGCACGCGGCTGTGCCACGCGTCGAGCGTCGCGGCGCTGCTCGAGGGCATCGGCTCGGGCGCGGTGTCGAATCCGGTGATGGACGTGCTGAAGGCCGAGGTCGTGCTGCTGATCGGCGCCAATCCGGTCGTCAACCATCCGGTCGCCGCGACGTGGATCAAGAACGCGGTCAAGAACGGCACGAAGCTCATCCTGGCCGACCCGCGCCGCTCGGAACTCGCGCGGCACGCGACGCATTACCTGCAGTTCAAGCCGGACACCGACGTCGCGCTGCTGAACGCGATGATGCACACGATCGTCGAGGAGGGCCTGGTCGCGCAGAGCTTCATCGCGGATCGCACGCAGGGCTACGCGGAGCTGAAGGCGAACGTCGCCGAGTACAGCCCCGAGGCGATGGCGCCCCTGTGCGGCATCCCGGCGCCGACGATCCGCGAAGTCGCGCGCCTCTTCGCGAACTCGCGCGCGTCGATGATCCTCTGGGGCATGGGGATCTCGCAGCACATCCACGGCACGGACAACGCGCGCTGCCTGATCGCGCTGACGATGATGACCGGGCAGGTCGGCCGCCCGGGCACCGGCCTGCATCCGCTGCGCGGCCAGAACAACGTGCAGGGCGCGTCCGACGTCGGCCTGATCCCGATGATGTATCCGGATTACCAGCGCGTCGACAACGACGCGGCGAAGACGCGATTCGAAGCGCTGTGGGGTCTCGAACTGGACCCGAAGCCCGGCCTCACCGTCGTCGAGATCATGGACGCCGTGCACGCCGGGCGGATTCGCGGCATGTACATCATGGGCGAGAACCCGGCGATGTCGGACCCCGATGTCGCGCACGCGCGCCAGGCGCTCTCCGAACTCGAGATGCTGGTCGTGCAGGACATCTTCCTGACCGAGACCGGCTATCTCGCCGATGTGATCCTTCCCGCGTCCGCATTCCCGGAAAAGACCGGGCACGTTCACCAACACCGACCGCTCCGTGCAGCTCGGGCGGCAGGCGCTGCAGCCGCCGGGCGAGGCGCGGCAGGACCTGCGCATCATCGTCGACATGGCGCGGGGACTGGGCCTCGACTGGAACTACAGCGCACCCGCGCGACGTGTTCGCGGAAATGCGCAAGGCGATGCCGTCGATCGCCGGCATCACGTGGGAGCGCCTCGAAGCCGAGCACGCGGTGACGTATCCGTGCGAGAAGGAAGGCGACGCCGGCCAGCGCGTCGTGTTCACCGAGAACTTCCCGACGCCGACCGGGAGAGCGCGTTTCGTTCCGGCGAAGATCATCCCGGGCGCGGAGCCGCCGGACGCCGACTACCCGTTCGTGCTGATCACCGGACGCCAGCTCGAGCATTGGCACACGGGCAGCATGACGCGGCGCACGGAAGTGCTCGACGAGATCGAGCCCATTCCGGTCGCGTCGTTGCATCCGGCGGACATGGCGCAGTTCGGCGTGGCGCCGGGCGGCGCGATCACGGTCGCGTCGCGGCGCGGCAGCATCGCGCTGGCGGCGCGCGCCGACGCCGGCACGCCGCGCGGCGCGGTGTTCATTCCGTTCTGCTATTACGAGGCGGCGGCCAACCTGCTGACCAATCCGGTGCTCGATCCGTTCGGCAAGATTCCGGAGTTCAAGTATTGCGCGGTGCGCGTGACGGCGGGCGGCGACGTCGGTCCGTCGTTCGGCTACGACTCCGCGCCGGCCACCGTGACTAGCTAGCTGAACCGAACTTCGCGCGAAGCTCGCCCTTGAGGACCTTGCCCATGGCGTTTCTCGGCAAGTCCTCCACGAAGTGCACGCGCTTTGGAACCTTGAACGACGCGATGTCGGCCTTCAGCGCGCCGATGATCGACGCTTCGGTCAGCGCGTGGCCCGGCTTCGCGACGACGACCGCGGTGACGCACTCGCCGAAGTCCGGATCGGGAACGCCGATGACGGCGGTCTCGACGACGCCTCCATGCCGTCGATGCGCTCCTCGATCTTCCTTCGGATAGACGTTGAGTCCGCCGGTGATGATCAGGTCCTTGGCGCGGCCGACGAGCCGCAGGTAGCCCTTGCCAGGTCCGTCGGCAACCCATTCGCCCAGGTCGCCGGATTTTAGGAACCCCTCGTCGGTGAACTCCTCGCGCGTCTTCTCGGGCATGCGCCAGTAGCCGGCGAACACGTTCGGCCCGCGCATGTGCACGACGCCGATCTGTCCTGGCCGCGCACAGCGTCCCATCGTCGGCGACGACGCGCACGTCGACGCCGGGAAGCGGACGCCCCACGGTACCGGCGACGCGCGCGACCGTTCAGCGGATTGCTCGTGCACATGCCGGTCTCGGACATGCCGTAGCGCTCGAGGATCGCCTGCCCCGTGCGCTCGCGAAACGCTTCGAACGTCTCCGGCAACAACGGCGCGGATCCTGACACGAACAGTCGGATCGTGCGGCAGCTGTCGCGCGTGAACGCGGGTTCGGCCAGCAGCCGCGAGTAGAACGTCGGCACGCCCATCATCACCGTGGCGCGCGGCAGCAGGCTCGCGACTTCCCTGGCGTCGAACTTGGGCAGCCAGAGCATGCGCGAGCCCGACAGCAGCACGCAGTGGATCGCGACGAACAGGCCGTGCACGTGGTAGATCGGAAGCGCGTGCAGCAGGACGTCGCCGCGCGTGAAGCCCCAGGCTTCGACGAGCGTGAGTCCGTTGGACGCGAGGTTGCGGTGGGTCAGCATCGCGCCCTTCGAGCGGCCCGTCGTGCCGGACGTGTACACGATCGCCGCGAGGTCGTCCGGCGCGCGACGTGACGGTATCGAATGTCGGCGGAAATGCGTTGCCGCGCGATCGATGAGTTCGCCGCCGTGCGCGTCCAGCGTCAGTACGGTCGCGTCGCCCGCCAGCGTGGCAACGAGGCCAAGATTCTCCGGACCGCACACGATCACGCGCGGCTCCGCATCGGCGAAAAAATACTCGAGTTCGGTGCGCTGGTAGCCGGTGTTGAGCGGCAGGTAGACGAGGCCCGCGCGCAGGCAGCCCAGATAGAGCGCCAGCACCTGCCAGTGCTTGTCGGTCTGGACCGCGACGCGGTCGCCGCGGCGGCACCCGGCGGCGACCAGCGCGTGCGCTATCCTGCGCCGACATCGCCGCGATGTCGTCGTAGTGGACGACCGGGCCGTCGGGAATGACCAGCAGCGGCTGTTCCGCGCCGTCGGGAAAGTGGCTCTCGAACAGCGCATAGAGGTTGGCGTTCACTTAAGTGGCGCTCATTGGGGAAGGAGCCTTTCGCGCGACACGTGCGCGGCGATGTTATTCTGGCCCGACGATTATTCCACAGGATGGCGGCTTGAAATGCGGCGCTCGCCCTGCAGATGACGGGATTGCTGGAAATGGCCGATCCGGCGGCGCGTCTCGCGGCATTGGCGAACGCCGGCAGCTTGGCGCCGCTGCCGGCCGCCGGTGAAAGTTCGCACGTGGCGAGGTGGGGGATTTCCCCTGCGGCCGACGACGGCATCGTTTGCGCGCGCCTTGCCGTCGGCACGACGCGCGTGCTGGCCATGGCGCAGGATGCGCGGTTTCTCGGGGGCAGCGTCGGCGCCAATCACGGTGCAGCGCTCGAGCGCCTCTTCCGGCGCGCGCTGGACGAGCGCCCGGATGTTCTCGTCCTCCTGGTCGACTCCGGCGGCGTGCGCCTGCACGAAGCCAACGCCGCGGAGTTGGCGCTGGCGCGTGCGCTGCGCGCGCTGTTCGACGTGCGCCGGGCCGGCATTCCGACGCTGGCAATCGTCGCCGGTTCCGCATTCGGCGGCGCGTCGGTGCTTGCCGCTGCGTGCGAAGACTTGCGTTTTCTACCGGGCACGCGCTTCGGCCTCTCCGGTCCCGGCGTGATCGAGACGGCGCGCGGCAAGGCTGAGCTCGATGCCCGCGACCCGGAGGCCGTGGCGGCATTGTTCGGCGCGCGCGCACGTGCGGCGTCGGGCATCGGCGCGCTCCTCGCCGATGACATCGATGCGCTGCGCGACGCGATTCGCGCGGCGGCGCTGCATCCGGCGCCATTCGACGGCGCCGAACTGGCCGCGTGGGACGCGAAGCTCGCGACGCGCCTCGCGCTCGCCGGTCTCGCGCCGGCGGCGGCTCCGGATTCGCGCCCCGGGTTGCCCTTTCTTGCCGACGCGAATGCCGTCGATCCGACGCAGTGGCTTTGGCGTGTCCGCGACAGCGACGTGCATGTGCTGCGTCCGCTGGCGCCGCTGGCCTTCGACCCGGCGGTGGCGGTGGCCATTGCCGCCGCGCTCCGCGGCTATCTCCCGCGAGCCGCACCGCTGGTCGTCGTCGAAGATTCGGCGGGACACGCCGCGACGCGCGCCGCCGAGGCGCTCGGTGTCTCCGAATACCTGGCGGCGCACGCGGCGCGCCTCGCGCTGCTGCAGCGTGACGGGCACGCCGTGCTCGGCTTGGTCGCAGGCTGCGGCCACAGCGCCGCGTTCTTCGTCAACGCATTGCAGACCGCGACGCTGGACGCGCTTGCCGGCGCGCGCGTCGAGGCCATGGCGACCGATGCGATCGCGCGCGTCACGCGCCTGCCAGCGCGCGAGCTTTCCGCGCTGACCGAAGATGACGCGATGCTGGGCCAGCCGGTGCGGCACCTTGCGGCGCTGGGCGGCATCGCGCGCGTGCACGCGGACCTGTCCCGCGGCGCACTGCTCGCGCGAATGGCGGAATTGGGCTAGCGGCGGCGCGGCCGCGTTGCCAGCAGCATCCGGCCGATCTGCAGCGCGCGATCCGCGAGCAGCGCCGGCGCATTGGCGACGCATTCGTCGAGCGTCGCCGGGCCGTTGGGCAAGCCGAAACAGCCGGCGAACAACCTGCCCAGCTCGGAAGAAGCTTCACGATCAACTGCGCCCGAAACGAGCGTGACCGGTACGTCGTGCGCGCGTGCGTGTTCGAGCACGACAAAAGGCGCCTTGCGCAGCAGCGTCTGCGTGTCGCTGCGGCCTTCGCCGGTGATCGCCCAATCGGCATCGGCAAGTGCTGCATCGAGTCCGATCAGGCCGGCGACGACCTCGGCGCCCGACTGAAACGCGCCGCCGATCAACTGCAGCGCGAAGCCCAGGCCGCCGGCGGCGCCCGCGCCGGGCAATTCGGATACATGCCGGCCGACCGCCGCCTCGATGCGCGCCGCAAAACGCGCAATGGCGTCGTCGAGGCGCCGGAACTGCGTTGGATCCACGCCCTTTTGCGCGCCGAAAATGGCCGTGGCGCCGCGCTCGCCGGTCAGCGGATTGTTGACGTCCGACATGATCGTGATTTGGGAGGCGCGCAGCCTGGGGTCGAGTGCGCTCACATCGACGCGCGAAAGTGCGGCGAGTCCTTCGGGTCCTGGCGCAATTTCCTGTCCGCTCGCATCTTGAAGCGACACGCCGAGCGCCATCAACATGCCCGCGCCGCCATCGTTGGTGCTGCTGCCGCCCACACCGATCATGAATCGGCGCACGCCCTGGTCGAGCAGCACGCAGATGAGTTCGCCCATCCCGCGCGTCGTGCGCGCGCCGACCGGCGCGCGCATGCCCTGCACATCGGTGATGCCGACGACTTGCGCGGCTTCGAGTACGGCCATCGGACCACCGGGTGACGTCAGCATGCCGTAGGCCGCATCGGTCGTGGCGCCACCGGCACCCTGCACGGCGCAATGGTGCCGCCGCCCTGACGCGCCGACGGCGGCCAATACGGCATCGAGCGTGCCCTCGCCGCCGTCGGCCATCGGGCGCGCGACGACGTCGAATTCGGGCGACGCGCGCTCAAGCCCTTCGCCAGCGCCGCGCACACGTCGGGCGCGCGTGAGCGAGCCTTTGAACGAATCGGGGGCGACGACGATGCGGAACATGAGGAAGCCTTCAGTTCGCTGCGCGCGAGAGGCGGTCGCGCACCGCAAGCCACTGCGACGCAGTCCGGCACGCTCTCGACGACAATATAGGCGACGCCGGGCGCGTCGAGCGCGCGCAGGTTTGCGTAGAGATCGTGCGCGTAGCAGGCTGCATCCGTGGGAGCGGCGATCCATGCGCCGGTGAAATCCGCGGGCCGCGGGCAGGCGTGCGCCAGGACCGCCGTGCGTTCGCCGCGCGACCGCATGCCGGCGATTTCCTGCAGCAGCGCGCCAGGAGCAACGAGTCGCACGGGCGCGTGCGGCGCGTAATGCGAAGCCAGCGTCCCCGATGCTCGCGGCGCGCTCGCGTCCGGCGCGCGGGGAGTGGCGCCCAGCACGCGCGCGAGGTCGTCGCTGCCGATGCCGCCGGGGCGCAGCAGCATCGGTTCCGCGCCCGTGAACGCGACGATCGTGCTTTCGATGCCGACGTCGCATGCGCCGCCGTCGAGAATCATCGCGACCGCATCGCCCAGGTCGTCCGCGACATGCTGCGCGGTGGTCGGCGAAACGTGCCCGAAGCGGTTGGCCGAAGGCGCGGCGATGCCGGAACCGCCGGCCGCGACGAAAGCTGCGAGCAATGCTTGCGCGACCGGATGCGACGGCATGCGCAGGCCGACGCTGTCCTGGCCACCGGTCACGGCGTCGCCGACGTGCGGCGCGCGCGGCAGGATCAGCGTCAGCGGCCCGGGCCAGAACGCGGCGGCGAGCTTGCGCGCGCCGTCCGGAAACTCGCGCGCCCAGCGCTCGACGTGCTCTCCCTTCGCGACATGCACGATCACCGGATGATCGGAGGGCCGTCCCTTGGCCGCGAATATGCGGTGGACGGCGCCGGCATTACCCGCGTCGGCGCCGAGGCCATAGACGGTTTCGGTCGGAAATGCGACGAGTTCGCCGTCGCGAAGCCGCTGGGCCGCGAGCGCTATCGACGCGGCCGTCGGCGCCACGATCCGATCGCTCATGTCGGCGCGTGTCGGGGCATCGGGGCGGGACCGGAGGTGCTACAGCAAACGCCGTCACGGAAGCTGCTAGAATTCACGCCTTTGCGAAGCAGGGCGCGCGCATCGTGCTGCGGGCCATGCGAGCGGTCTGCGGCGGCGCCGGCACTGGCGGGCCGAAGGTGCCGACGCGCGAATCGGGGAGTGTCGATGAGTGAGTTTCTGTTCACGTCGGAATCGGTGTCGGAGGGTCATCCGGACAAGGTCGCGGACCAGATTTCCGACGCCGTACTCGATGCAATTCTAGAGCAAGACCCCACCGGGCGCGTCGCGGCTGAAACGCTCGTGTCGACCGGCCTCGTCATCATGACGGGTGAGATCACCACGTCGGCGAACGTCGACTACGGCCGCGTCGCCCGCGAGACCGTGCGCGCGATCGGCTACAACGACCCGGAGTTGCGCTTCGACGCCGACGGCTGCGCGGTCATGGTCTGCTATGGCCGCCAGTCGCCGGATATCGCGCAAGGTGTTGACCGCGCATCCGACGATTACCTCAATCAGGGCGCCGGCGACCAGGGCCTCATGTTCGGCTACGCCTGCGACGAGACGCCGTCGCTGATGCCGTTCCCGATCTATTACGCGCATCGGCTGGTGCAAAGGCAAAGCGAGGTCCGCCGCGACGGCCGCCTGCCGTTCCTGCGTCCGGACGCCAAGTCGCAGGTCACGGTGCGGTACGCGGACGGCAAGCCCGTCGGCGTCGACACGGTCGTGCTGTCCACGCAGCATCATCCGTCGATGAACGACAAGCAGGACAAGCTCGCCGAGGCGGTGATCGAGGAAATCATCAGGCCCGTCTTCCCCGCGGCCATGCTGAAGGGAACGCGCTTTCTCGTGAATCCGACCGGACGCTTCGAGATCGGCGGGCCACACGGCGACGCGGGACTTACCGGCCGCAAGATCATCGTCGACACCTATGGCGGCGCGGCGCCGCATGGGGGCGGTGCTTTCTCGGGCAAGGATCCGTCCAAGGTCGACCGGTCCGCGGCCTACGCCGCGCGCTATGTCGCCAAGAACATCGTCGCCGCGGGGATCGCCACACAGTGCCAGGTGCAGGTGTCGTACGCGATCGGCGTCGCCAAACCCATCAACGTGACGATCTATACCGAAGGCACGGGAAAGATTCCGGACGAGAAGATCGCCAAGCTCGTCGATGCGCATTTCGACTTGCGGCCCAAAGGCATCATCCGCATGCTCGACCTGCTGCGCCCGATCTATCTCAAGACGGCCGCGTACGGTCACTTTGGCCGCGACGAGCCCGAGTTCACCTGGGAAAATACCGATCGCGCGGCGGTGCTGCGGGCCGCGGCGGGATTGCGAAGCGCGTCCGAATCCGTGGGAGTTCCATCGTGACCAATCGTTACATCGAATCCGTGGCTCGCCTGGGTTGTGCCGCAATCGCGCTGCTCGCGCTGACGTCGTGCTCGACGCTGAATCGCGAAGGTGTCGTGGCGCCGCAGGGCGGCGGGAACGTCGTCGTCAGGCAGGGCGCGCCGTTCGTGATCAACCTTGCGGCCGATCCGGCGACCGGCTATGGCTGGGTGTTGACCAGCGATCCGGGCGCCGCGGTCTGGCTGATCGGCGGACCGGACTACACGCCGGATCCGCTACCGGCGGGCCTCATGGGGGTGGGCGGAACGACCACCTACCGCTTCCGCGCCGAAGCCCTGGGCACGTCCCAACTCGAGTTCGCCTACCTGGGATCCTGGGAAAAGAAGAATCTCCCTCCCGCCAAAGTGGTTCGGTACGACGTGACGGTCAAGTCCGCCGGCTGGCAAAACTGGTTCTGAAGCCCAGGTGGCGCAAAAGTCCAAGTTACTGTAAAATATCGAATTTTCGCGGGTCGCTCGTTAAGGCAAGGGCCGCGCGCAACGGAATCTCAAAGGAAGAACCATGGCCGAACGTTCCCGCACCCGCCGCAACACGCTCGAGCGTCGTTGCCTGCCCAAGACCTTCAAGCGCATGTTCGTCGGCGCGCCGAAGGGCATCTTCAAGATGCTGGAAAAGATCAAGAAGAACTGACCGCAGCGTCGCGCGCATTCCACAGGGCCGCCCCGATCGGGCGGCCCTTGTCATTGAGTTGCAACACTTGGCGGCCCGTTCGCGGCATTATTGCCGCCATGCGCTTCGCGTACTACAGCAAACTCTCCCCGGCGAGCCAGCGCGTCTATCGCGATAGCGACGAAATCCCGACGCTTGAACTTCCCGCGGGCGCCGCGGTGACGGCGCCGGTGGCCGCGATTCGCGCGGGACTGCTGCGTGAAGACCGGACCGCGGTCCAGCGCGCGTGCCAGGCGCTCGTCGACGCTCTCGTCGCAGGGTACGGCGTTCCGCCGGTGCGCGTCCGCGTGCTGGCCAAGAGGCCCTCCGACGACTACGGCGAACTGCACGGCCTCTACGAGCCCGACGAAGAGATCACGCCCGCGCGAATCACCGCCTGGATGCGCACGGCGCAAAAGAAGCAGGTCGTCGCCTTCAAGTCCTTCCTGCGCACGCTGGTGCACGAATTCGCGCACCATCTCGACTACGAGCATTTCAAGCTACCCGAAACCTTCCACACCGAAGGGTTTTACCGGCGGGAGTCGAGCCTGGCCAACGCGCTGCTGGCCACGCTCGAATCCACCGTCCCCGCCCACGAAAACGCGCCCTGACCGGATTTGGTAGAATGCCCGTGCTCCCCGAGGAGCGTTGCAACAGCTGACGCGCGGAAACCCGCCGATTCCAGGGACCTCCGCCGCATGCTGCCAGGCTCGGGGTCCACCATCCATTGCAACTGCGCTCGTTGAACCGCGACTTGTAGCCTTTCGCGGGATGACGAGTGCATTCGCCTCCATCCGCTGACGGTCTAGAGTCGCTCGACAAGGAGTGACGCATGAACACCGCCGCCGACATCAAGAACTTCACCGATTTCAACGTCGCCGACTTGGCGCTGGCCGATTGGGGACGCAAGGAAATCGCGATCGCCGAGACCGAGATGCCCGGCCTCATGGCCATTCGCGAGGAATTCGCGCCGGAGCAGCCGCTGCGCGGCGCGCGCATCGCCGGCTCGCTGCACATGACGATCCAGACCGCGGTGCTCATCGAGACGCTGCAGGCGCTGGGCGCCGATGTCCGCTGGGCGTCGTGCAACATCTACTCGACGCAGGACCACGCCGCGGCGGCGATTGCCGCGCGCGGTACGCCGGTGTTCGCGCGCAAGGGCGAAACGCTCGAGGAATACTGGGACTACACGCACCGCATCTTCGAGTGGGCGCTGCCCAACGGCAAGCCGGGCGGCACGCCGAACATGATCCTCGACGATGGCGGCGACGCCACGCTGCTCGTCCATCTGGGCGTGCAGGCCGAGAGCGATCGTTCGCTGATTTCGCATCCGGGCAACGACGAGGAATTCTGGCTGTTCGCCGCGATCGCCAAGCGTCTGGCCGCGGACCCGGCGTTCTACTCGCGGATCAAGGCGAACATCCGCGGCGTCACCGAGGAAACGACGACGGGCGTCAAGCGGCTCTATGCGATGCACAAGGAGGGGCGGCTGGGCTTTCCGGCGATCAACGTCAACGACTCGGTCACCAAGTCGAAATTCGACAACCTGTACGGCTGCCGCGAATCGCTGGTCGACGGCATCAAGCGCGCGACCGACGTGATGGTCGCCGGCAAGGTCGCCGTCGTGGCCGGCTATGGCGACGTCGGCAAGGGGTCGGCGCAGGCGCTGCGCGCGCTGTCGGCGCAGGTCTGGGTGACCGAGATCGACCCGATCTGCGCGCTGCAGGCGGCGATGGAAGGTTTCCGCGTCGTGACGATGGACTACGCCGCCGACAAGGGCGACATCTTCGTCTCTGCCACCGGCAACATCGACGTCATCACGCACGAGCACATGAAACGCATGAAGAACCAGGCAATCGTGTGCAACATCGGTCACTTCGACAACGAGATCGAGGTCGCCGCGCTGAAGCAGTACAAGTGGGAGAACATCAAGCCGCAGGTGGACCACGTGATCTTTCCGGACGGCAAGCGGATCATCCTGCTCGCGGAAGGCCGCCTGGTGAATCTGGGCTGCGGAACGGGCCATCCGTCCTACGTCATGAGCTCGTCGTTCGCGAACCAGGTGATGGCGCAGATCGAGCTCTGGGGCGATGCACAGACCGGCGAAAACAAGTATCCGGTGGGCGTGTACGTGCTGCCGAAGCATCTCGACGAGAAGGTCGCGCGGCTGCAGCTGACGAAGCTCAACGCGATGCTGACGCCGCTGTCGGACAAGCAGGCGCGGTATATCGGCGTGCATATCCGCGGCCCCTACAAGCCCGATAGTTATCGTTACTAGGCCGATGTCGCGCAGCGAAATGGAGCGTCGCTGGACAGCGCGACGCTCATTTCGCGATGCCCAAAGCTGCGGTTTCGGTTGCGCATTCCCAACGGAGGTGTATCGATGCACATTGCGGTAATCGGCGCCGGTGGCGTCGGCGGCTACTTCGGGGCGCGGCTCGCGCAGGCGGGCCACGACGTCAGCTTCGTCGCGCGCGGCGCGCACCTGGCCGCGATTCGCGAGCGCGGACTTGCGATCGAGAGCGCGCGCGGCAACGCGACGATCAGGAACGCCACCGCCACCGACGATCCCGGGTCGATCGCGCCCTGCGACGTCATCATGTTCTGCGTGAAGCTGTGGGACGTCGAGGCCGCCGCGCTGCAGATCGCGCCGCTGGTCGCCAAGGGCGGTGTGGTCATACCGTTCCAGAACGGGCTCGCGGCGCCGGAGGTCCTGATGCGCACCCTCGGCGCTGCGCACGTGCTCGGCGGCGTCGCCTACATTGCGGCGACGGTTCGCGCGCCGGGCGTCATCGCGCACACCGGAACGATGGCGCGGTTGCGCGTCGGCGCTTTTCCGGGCGGGCCGGCGGACCGAGCCGCGGCGTTCGCCGGCGCGTGCGCCGGGGCCGGGATCGAGGTGGAGCAATCCACCGACATCGAGCGCGCGCTATGGGAGAAATTCTGTTTCCTGAGCGCGTTCTCGGGCTGCACGTGCCTCATCCGGCAGCCGATCGGCGCCGTTCGCAGCGACCCGGACGTGCGCCGAATTTTCGAATCCGCGATTCGCGAAGGCTGGACCGTCGGGCGCAAGAGAGGCGTCGCGCTGGCGGACGACTTTGTCGCGCAGCAACTCGCGGCCAGCGACGGATTGCCGGCGAACATGAATTCATCGATGTTGAATGACCTGCTGGCGGGAAATCGGCTCGAAGCGCCGTGGCTGTCGGGAGCAGTTGCGCGGATGGCGGCGGAAGCCGGATTGCAGGCGCCGGTGAGCGAGACGCTCTTTGCCGCCGTCAAACCGTACATCAACGGCACGCGAAGCTAGCGCGCCAATTTCCCGAGGAGAGAATGCCATGCGCCTGTTGCTTACGTGGATCATCAACGCCGTCGCGCTGATTGCGCTGCCGTACGTCTTTTCGTCGATCTCCGTCGACTCGTTCTTTCCGACGGCGCTGGTCACGGCGTTGGTACTGGGGCTGATCAATACGCTGATCCGGCCGATCCTGGTGATCCTGACGCTGCCGGTGACGATCCTGACCCTGGGCCTGTTCATCTTCGTCATCAACGGGCTCCTGTTCTGGGCCGTGGGATCGTTCGTGCCCGGCTTCCATGTGGCGGGATTCTGGTCCGGTGTGTTCGGGGCGATCGTCTACAGCATCATCTCGTGGCTGCTGTCTTCGCTCTTGATGGCGGTGAAGAAGGAAGTCTGACGCAAAGGAAGATTCGCCGTGCCCGACAGCCGCAAGCTCTACAGCGTCGAGTTCTACCCGCCGCGAACGCCGGAGGGTGTAGCCAAGCTGCGCGCGGCGCGCGCGCAGCTCTCGCAGCTGAATCCGGCGTTCTTCTCGGTCACGTTCGGCGCCGGCGGCTCGACGCGCGAGGGCACGCTGGAGACAGTGCTGGAAATCCGCGGTGAGGGACTGCCGGCGGCGCCGCACATCTCGTGCATCGGCGCGCCGCGCGAGGCGCTGCGCGACGTGCTGGCGCAATACCGTTCGCACGGAATCCGGCATCTGGTGGCGCTGCGCGGCGACCTGCCTTCGGGCGCGGCGGACGCCGGCGAATTTCGCTACGCAAGCGAGCTGGTCGCGTTCATTCGCCAGGAAACGGGCGACTGGTTCCACATCGACGTGGCCGCATATCCGGAATATCACCCGCAGGCGCGCAGCGCGGACGAGGACCTCGTCAATTTCGAACGCAAGGTCAAGGCGGGCGCCAATTCTGCGATCACGCAATACTTCTTCAACGCCGACGCGTATTGGCATTTCGTCGATTCGTGCGCTGCTCGCGGCATCACCGTGCCCATCGTGGCGGGCATCATGCCGATCCTGAGCGCCAGCGGACTGGCGCGCTTCTCCGACAATTGCGGCGCGGAGATTCCGCGCTGGATACGGCGCAAACTCGAAAGCTTCGGCGACGACCATGCGTCGGTGCGCGCGTTCGGCCTCGATGTCGTCACGCGGCTTTGCGCGGACCTGATCGAAGGCGGCGTTCCTGGCCTGCACTTCTACACGCTCAATTCCGCGGCGCTCACCACCGACCATCTGGCAGCGCCTGGGGTTGTAGTTCGACCCGCGGATCGGGCGTAGAATCGGCCGCATGGCCAACACGCCCGATTTCATTGCCCACGTCCTCGAGCTGATGCGTCCGGCCGGCCGCGCGAGCGCGCGCGCGATGTTCGGTGGGCACGGCCTGTACGTCGACGGACTGATCGTGGCGATCGTCGTCGAGGACGTCCTCTATCTCAAGACCGATGACGAAACGCGGGCGGCCTACGTGCGGCGCGAGCTGGACCCGTTCAGCTATACGACGCGCGACGGCAAGGCGTATGCGATGAGCTACCACCGCGCGCCGGACGAAGCCGTCGAAGGGCCGGATGCGATGCGCGAATGGTTGCGGCCGGCGTTGGGTGCGGCGCTGCGCAATGCGCAGAAGAAGCCGCGCACCGCCGCGATCCGCCGGGCGCGCGGGCGTCCGGCCTGACGAGACAGCTCGAGTCGCGGGGCCGGTTGCGCGGTCGCGCCGCGGTCAGCCGGCGCGGCGGTACGACGTGAGCTCGAGCACGGTGTTCTGGCTCTGGTGCTCGACGGTGAACTGTCCCTGGTTCTTGTCCCGGTACGTCGCGATCTTGTTTTCGCGGACCGACGCGCCCACCGCCGGCGACCACCAGATCTGGTAGTTGAGCAGGGTCGCATAGCGAAAGGGCGTCTCGTCGTCGAGGTGCGAGAAGTCCCGCACGATGATCGCCTCGAAGCTTCCGGCCGGCACCGCGACTGTCTGCCAGCCGCCCACGGACCGGTAGTTGTTGACCTGGCCTTCCTTGCCCGTCGACTCGTCAAGGTTGTCGATGAACTGGTTCCAGCGGGCGCCCGGCGTCAGCGGAAACTGGTAGCGCACGAGCGGCGTCTTGAAGCGGCGCGTCTCGCTGTCGAACATCGCGCCCTGGATGACCAGGCCGGGCGCCGCCAGTCGTTCGATGCGCGACGTGTCGACGGTCGGGCCCTTCTGCGTCACGCGGATCGCGATGCCCTGTGCGTCGACGCCGATCACCTCGTGCGTTTCCTCCCAGACCACGGGATTCAGGCGATAGCCGTCCTTGCCGCTGTAGACCCAGCGGTCGCCGACGCGATAGACGGGCGCGGCGGCGGTAGGGCCGGACTCGCCCCCCATCGATGCGCAACCGGACAACACCGCGCCCGAAGCGGCCAGCAGGAACGAGCGTCGGTCCATGGTCACCCTCCCGAGGTTTCACCCACTGCAAACAGCCGGGTGTCGGCCACCATTCCTTCGGCGACGCGCACGAGATCGGCGGGAGCGATCGGGAACATCGCATGCGGTGTCCCACCGGCGGCGTACACGACGTCGTAGTCCAGCAGGTCGCGATCGATGATCGTTGTCAGGCGCTGCGCGTGCCCGAGCGGCGGAATGCCGCCGATCGCATAACCGGTGACGGTACGGACGAAAGCGGCGTCGGCCTTGCCGATGGGCTCGCCCACCAGCATGGCGATCTTGGATTCGTCGACGCGGTTGGCGCCGCTCGCGATCACGAGCACCGGCGCCCCCGACGCGGCGCGGAACACCAGCGACTTCGCGATTTGGCCGACCGCGCAGCCCAGCACGGCCGCGGCCTCGGCTGACGTGCGCGCCGACGTGTGATATTCGGTGATGACCGTGGCGACGCCGGCGACCGCCAGCGCATCCTGGACGCGCTGTGCCGATGGCGAAAGTGTTCGCTGCGAATCCATGCCGATCGCTTGGCCCGCGGACATCAGGGGCCGTCGCCGTCGGTGATGGCGCCTTTGCTCGCCGTCGACACGAGCCGCATGTACTTGGCCATGACCCCGCGCGTGTAGCGCGGCTTCGGCGCCTTCCAGTTCGCGCGTCGCCGCGCGATTTCCTCGTCGCTGACGTTCAACTGCAGCAGCAGCCGGTGCGCGTCGATCGTGATCGAGTCGCCCTCATGCACCAGCGCGATCGTTCCGCCGACGTAAGCCTCGGGCGCGACATGGCCGACGACCATGCCCCACGTGCCGCCGGAAAAGCGGCCGTCGGTGATGAGCCCCACCGATTCGCCCAGCCCCTGCCCGATGAGCGCGGACGTCGGCGCCAGCATCTCCTGCATGCCGGGGCCGCCCTTCGGACCTTCATAGCGAATCACGATTACGTCGCCGGGCTTGATCGCTTTGGCCATGATCGCGTCCATCACCTGCGGCTCGGAGTCGAACACGCGCGCCGGTCCGGTGATCGAAGGATTCTTGAGGCCCGTGATCTTGGCGACGCAGCCTTCAGGCGCCAGGTTGCCGCGCAGGATCGCGAGGTGGCCCTGCGCGTACATCGGCTTGTCGAAAGGTCGGATGACGTCCTGGTCCGCGCGCGGCGTGTCCGGAATGGAGGCGAGTTCCTCCGCCATCGTGCGTCCGGTGATCGTCATGCAGTCGCCGTGGAGCAATCCGGCCTTCAGCAGCATCTTGAGGACCTGCGGCACGCCTCCCGCGCGATGGAAATCGACCGCCACGTACTGGCCCGAAGGCTTCAAGTTGCAAAGCACCGGCACGCGTTGGCGGATGCGCTCGAAGTCGTCGATCGTCCAGTCGACTTCGGCGGCCGACGCGATGGCCAGGAAATGCAGCACGGCATTCGTCGAGCCGCCGGTGGCCATCACCAGCGAAATCGCGTTTTCGATCGCGTCGTGCGTGATGATGTCCCGCGGCCGCAAATCGTTCTTGACCGCCTCGAACAGCACGCGCGCCGATTGCGCGGCCGAGTCGGCCTTCTCTGCGTCCGGTGCCGCCATCTGCGACGAGCCAAGGAGGCTGATGCCCAGCGCCTCGAACGCCGACGACATCGTATTGGCCGTATACATGCCGCCGCACGCGCCCACGCTCGGGCACGCATTGCGTTCGATGCCGTCGTAGTCTTCCTGCGACATCTTGCCCGCCGCGAAGGCGCCGACTGCCTCGAACGGCGACACGATCGTCAGGGCCTGGCCCTTCCAGTTACCGGGCTTGATCGTGCCGGTGTACACGAAGATGCCGGGCACGTTCATCCGCGCCAGCGCCATCACGCCGCCGGGCATGTTCTTGTCGCAGCCGCCGACGACGAGCACGCCGTCCATGCATTGGCCCTGCACGGCGACCTCGATGGCGTCGGCGATCACCTCGCGCGACACAAGCGAATACTTCATGCCCTCGGTGCCCATGCCGATGCCGTCGGTGACGGTCGGAAAGCCGAACACCTGGGGCATCGCGCCAGCCTCCTTCAGCGCGACCGCGGCGCGGTCGACGAGCGGCTGGATGCCGGCATTGCACGGGTTCATCGTGCTGTGGCCGTTGGCCACGCCGACGATCGGCTTCTCGAAGTCGCCATCGCCGAAGCCCACGGCGCGCAGCATCGCGCGATTGGGAGAGCGGGCGATGCCCTGCGTGATCAGTCTGGAACGGCGGTTGAACGACATTCGGGTATCCTCGAACGGGATGCGCGGGCGCTAAGCCCCACTGGGCCCTGCTAACCCGCTTTGTATAATCCCCACGATTCTAGCGCAGCCCCTAGCGTGCGCCCTCGCCCCATAACCACAATCCGCCGCACGCCCATCGATGCTGGTTCACCCGAACTTCGATCCCGTCGCGTTCCAGTTGGGCCCTGTCGCCGTGCGCTGGTACGGCCTCATGTACCTGCTCGCATTCGTGCTGTTCGTGTGGCTCGGCAAGGTCCGCGCGCGCCGCAACCTGCTGACGGGCTGGCATCCGCGCGACGTCGACGACATGCTGTTCTACGGCGTGTTCGGCGTCATCCTCGGCGGACGGCTGGGCTACGTGCTGTTCTACAAGCCGATGTACTACGCGCAGCACCCGCTCGAAATCTTCCAGGTTTGGGCAGGCGGCATGAGTTTCCACGGCGGTTTCCTGGGCGTGCTGATCGCGCTTTATTTCTTCGCGCGCTCGCGCGGCAAGCGCTGGCTCGACGTCACCGACTTCGTCGCGCCGATGGTGCCGCTGGGCCTCGCCGCAGGCCGCCTGGGCAATTTCATCAACGGCGAACTGGTCGGACGCCCGACCGACCTGCCATGGGGAATGGTCTTTCCGCAGGTGGACGCGATACCGCGGCACCCGTCGCAGCTCTATCAATTCGGCCTCGAGGGGCTGCTGCTTTTTGCGCTGCTCTGGTGGTATGCCGGCAGGCCACGGCCGATGGGTGCCGTGTCCGGCTTGTTTCTCGTCGGTTATGGCGCGTTCCGCTTCCTTGCGGAATACGCGCGCGAGCCCGACAGCTTCTTGGGCTTCCTCGCCGGCGGGCTGACGATGGGACAGTGGCTGTCGCTGCCGATGTTCGTCATCGGGCTCGTGATGATGGTGATGGCCTACCGTCGGGCGGCCAAGGCGCAGCCGACGATCCTGGACCGGATGAAGTGACGACCGGCGCACGGCGTCTTCCGGCCGGCGCGACACCTCAATCGATGCGGCGGTAATCCCCGTCGATGGCGTCGAATTCGCCGTTGTGCGGCGAACGGCCCGCGCCCGCCGCAAGCGGCTCGTACGAGCGGCCCACGTTGAGCGGAAGTGCGAGCAGCACCAGCGCAACGATGTCGCTGGCGATGCCGGGCAACATGAGCAGCAGACTGGCGAGCACGCGCCGGCCGCTGTCGACCAAGCCGCGCAGCACTGGCTGTCCGCCATGCAGCGCCGCGACCGTCTTCATCCGGAATTCACCACGCTCGTGGTTGAGCAGCAGCGCGCCGGCGATAAAGGATCCGGCGAGCCAGATCCAGAGCGGAATGCCGCTCCAGCGCGCGATGCGTGCCGTCAAGTAAAGGTCGGCGATGGGGAATGCCAGTACAATCGCCAGGATGATGAAACGCATGGAATCTCCTTGGCCGCAGACCGCAACTCACTTGGCATTCTGGTCCTGACCCACCTTCCCGATCGCGATGCCGCCCTGGGATTGGCGCGCACACTCGTGACCGGGCGGCTGGCCGCCTGCGTGAATATCGGTGCGCCCGTGGAATCAATGTATCACTGGCGCGGACAAATCGAAACTGCACAGGAAATCCCGGTGGCCATCAAGACCCGCGCCGCGTTGTATTCGCGCGTCGAGGCCGCCATCCGGGCCAATCATCCTTACGAACTTCCCGAGATCGTCGCTGTCCCCTTCACCGATGGATTGCCGCCCTACTTCGACTGGCTCGCCGCTGAAACCGTTGCGCCCTGAGCCCGGCTCGCGACGCTCGCTGCGCACTCTCGTAGCGACCCTCCTGTGCTTGGGGCCGCTGCTGTCGCAAGCGGCGAACGTCGATCTGCTGCCGCCGGAGCAGGCGTTCCGATTCTCCGCGCGTGCGCTGGACGACCGGACGCTCGAGGCGCGGTTCGCCATTGCCGACGGCTACTACCTGTACCGGGACAAGCTCAAGTTCGCCGTCACGCCGGAGGCCGCGACGTTGGGTGCGCCGGAATTGCCCGCCGGCAAGATGAAGACCGACGAATTCTTTGGCAAGGTCGAGACCTACCGCGGAACGTTGGTCGTGAAGCTGCCGCTATCAGGTGCGCCGGCGGCCCGGCCGGTGGTCCTGGTGGCCGAGTCGCAGGGCTGTGCCGATGTGGGTGTCTGTTACCCCCCCAACCGGCAGACGCTCACGCTTGTCCTCCCGAGCCCGGGCGCCGGCCCGGGGGCGATAGTCGATGCGACACCCCCCAAGAAGAGTTGGTTCAAGTAGCGTGGCTGCGCTCCAGCCGCCGCGGGCGCTCGACGAAGTGAGTACCCACAACACAGCGCAATGAGGCGCGTCACACTTTTCATCGCTGCCGCGGCCATCGCGTTGGCGGCCCTCGCCGCAGGCCTCTACTTCGGCCGCGTGGACCCGGAGCAATCGTCGGCGGGCGCGCTGATGGGATTGGCGTTGCCGGATGTCGATGGCCGCGAACAACGGCTCGACCAGTGGAAAGGCAAGGTGCTGGTCGTCAATTTCTGGGCTACTTGGTGCGAGCCCTGCCGCGAAGAGATGCCCGAATTCGTCAAGGCCCAGGCGGCATCTGGCGCCAAAGGACTGCAATTTGTCGGTATCGCCATCGATTCACCCGATAAAATACGTCAATTCTCACGGGAACTGAAACTGAACTATCCATCGCTCGTTGGCGGGTATGGGGCATTGGAGCTATCGAAGACCCTTGGCAACAAGATCGCCGCCCTGCCTTTCACGTTGATCCTGGGTCGCGACGGCCGGATTGCCTACACGCAGATGGGGCCGCTCAAGCCAGGAAAGCTGGACGCCATCGTGGGCAAGCTGCTCTAGAGGCGGGTCCCACGGCGCGTTTCAAGCCGGAACCGGACGTTCGTTCGGTCGTCTTTCCCCCGTTAACGCTAGACAATCTGCCGTCATCTCCGTCAAACTCCGGCCACTTGAAAATATAAGGGATGCGCTTGTCGGCTCTGAGACGCGTCCCAACGCAAGCAGCCGCCACGGCCGGCGAATCGGGCAGGCGATCGGTCGGTAGGGCCGTTGGCAAGGGGTAGTAAGCATGGACCTGCGCAAGCTCAAGACGCTTATCGAACTCGTCGAGACCTCGGGAATCGCCGAGCTCGAAATCCAGGAAGGCGAGGAGCGGGTGCGCATCACGCGTGCTCCCGCCGCCGGTGCCGGGGCGCAAACGGTGATGCTGCACGCGTCGCCCCACGCCGGGACGGCTCCGGCAGCGTCCCCGCCGGCCGCGGCTGCGCTGCCCGAGCCGCCGCCGGAGCCTGAGGGGCATCAGGTGAAAAGCCCGATGGTGGGCACGTTCTACCGGTCGGCCACGCCGGGCGCGGCGCCGTTCGTCGAAATCGGCGACACGGTGGTCGAGGGCGCCACGCTGTGCATCATCGAGGCCATGAAGCTCATGAACGAGATCGAATCCGACAAGGCGGGTGTCATCAAGGCGATTCTTACGGAGAACGGCCAGCCGGTCGAGTTCGGCCAACCGCTGTTTCTTATCGGATGAGTCGCTCCGGCGCCGGCGCGCGCCAACCAGGATGCGTCGCCGGCCTGGTCGCTGCCCCCGGCGAAGCAACGCCCTGCGCATTCCCGCCAACGCTTAACCGACCGCACTGAACCCGTGGCGACCAAAGCCTCCGACAAGCTCTTCGACAAGATTCTGATCGCCAACCGCGGCGAGATCGCGCTGCGGATCCAGCGCGCATGCCGCGAACTGGGCATCAAGACCGTCGTCGTGTATTCGGAGGCGGACCGCGACGCGAAGTACGTGAGGCTCTCCGACGAGTCCGTCTGCATCGGACCTGCACCGTCGTCGCAGAGCTACATGCACGTGCCGGCGATCATCGCCGCCGCCGAGGTGACCGACGCGCAGGCGATTCATCCCGGCTACGGTTTCCTGTCCGAGAACGCCGATTTCGCCGACAAGGTCGAGAAATCGGGCTTCGTCTTCATCGGCCCGCGCGCCGACACGATTCGCCTGATGGGCGACAAGGTGAGCGCCAAAGCCGCGATGCTGAAGGCCGGCGTCCCCTGCGTGCCGGGCTCCGAAGGCGCATTGCCGGAGGATCCGAAGGAAGTCGTGCGCATGGCGCGCGCCACCGGCTATCCCGTCATCATCAAGGCGGCGGGCGGGGGCGGCGGCCGCGGCATGCGCGTCGTGCACACCGAGGCCGCGCTGCTGCCCGCCGTGGCGCTGACGCGCGCCGAGGCGCAATCGGCGTTCGGCAACGCGACCGTTTACATGGAGAAATTCCTCACCAATCCGCGGCACATCGAGATCCAGGTGCTCGCCGACGAGCACAAGAACGCCGTGTACCTGTTCGAGCGCGACTGCTCGATGCAGCGTCGGCACCAGAAGATCATCGAGGAAGCGCCGGCGCCCGGCATCAACCAGCGCGCGTTGACGCGCATCGGCGAGCGCTGCGCCGACGCGTGCCGGCGGATCGGCTATCGCGGCGCGGGAACGTTCGAGTTCCTGTACGAGAACGACGAGTTCTTCTTCATCGAGATGAACACGCGCGTGCAGGTCGAGCATCCGGTGACGGAACTCATCACCGGCATCGACATCGTCCAGCAGCAGATCTTCATCGCCGCGGGCCGAAAGCTCCTGTTCCGGCAGCGCGACATCGTGAAGAAGGGGCACGCAATCGAGTGCCGGATCAACGCCGAGGATCCGGAAACGTTCGTGCCGTCGCCAGGTCGCATCACGTCGTATCACGCGCCCGGCGGTCCCGGAATCCGCGTCGATTCGCACGTCTACCAGAATTACTTCGTGCCGCCCAACTACGACTCGATGGTCGGCAAGGTGATCGCGTACGGCGACACGCGCGAGCAGGCGATGGCGCGGATGCGCATCGCGCTGTCCGAGATGGTCGTCGAGGGCATCAAGACGAACATCCCGCTGCACCAGGAACTGCTGCTCGACGACAAGTTCCTACGCGGCGGCACGTCGATCCACTTCCTCGAGGAGCGGATGGCCAAGAGAAAGGTGGCGTCGTGAGCGGGGCCGCGTGAGCAGCGAGGAGGGGCCCCGCGTGCGGGGATCCGAGCAAGTGCGAATCGCGGCCGGAGGCCGACGCGCAACGCCAGGTATTTGCGTCGCCGGCGCAAGGAGGCCTCCGTGGGGGGCCTCATGAACATCGCCTTTTTCCCGTGAGCTACGTCGCACTGCGCTTCGACGCGCCGGCAGCCGAGGCGGAGGCGTGGTCCGACGCGCTGCTCGCCGCGGGCGCATTGGCAATCGACGTCTCCGATCCCGCCGCGGGGACTGCGGACGAAACGCCCCAATACGGCGAGCCTGGCATGCCCGCCGAAACGCTGTGGCCGGTGTCGCGGCTGTCCGCGCTGTTCGCGCCGGACAGCGACCCGCGCGCCGCCTTCGACGCCGCGTCCGCGGCGATTTCGCTTCCCCCGCCGCCACACGAAATGCACGTCGTCGCCGAGCAGGACTGGGTGCGCGCGACACAGGCGCAATTCGGGCCGATAAGAATCGCCCGGGATTTCTGGATCGTGCCGTCGTGGGCGCAGGCGCCGGAACCCGGCGCGCTGAACCTTCGCCTCGATCCGGGCCTCGCATTCGGCACGGGCTCGCATCCGACCACGTGGCTGTGCCTCGAATGGTTGCGCGCGCACATCCGCGGCGGCGAGTCGCTGCTCGACTATGGATGCGGCTCGGGCATCCTCGCCATTGCCGGCGCGCGTCTGGGCGCAGGTAGGGTCGTCGGCACCGACGTCGATCGCCAGGCGATGCGCGCAAGCGAAGACAACGCGCGCGCCAACGGCATCGCTGCGACGTTCGTGCTGCCCGACGCGCTGGCGCCCGGCGAATTCGACATCGTCGTGGCCAACATCCTGGCCAATCCGCTCACGCTGCTGGCTCCGGCCCTCGCGCTGCGCGTCCGCTCAGGCGGCCGCATCGCGTTGTCGGGCATTCTCGAAGCACAGGCCGATGCCGTCGCCGCGGCCTACGCGCGCTGGTTTACTATCGCGCCGTGGCAGTTGCGTGACGGATGGGTGTTGCTCGCAGGAGAACGGGCGTAAATCATGGCCGAAGAACTCTATACACGCTGCCCCGGATGCCGGACGATATTTCGCGTGACGGAACCGCAGCTCGCGCTGCGCGACGGGCAAGTTCGCTGCGGGCATTGCCGGACGGTGTTCAACGGCCGCGAGAATCTCATCTCGCTGGCGCCGCCCGCGGAAGGCGACCGCGAGGAGTTCGACGAGCTGGCGCAGGGTCCGCCCACGGTGACGTTGCGCAGCGCGCGTTCGCTCGACCCGCCGCCGCCCGAGCTCGAACCGGAACCCGAACCGCCGGAAGTCGACTACGAAAACCGGTTTGCCTGGGAGAAGAAGAAGCCTGCGCGGTCGCTGACGGGCGTCTATGCGGCAGTGATCCCGGTGCTCGTGCTCACACTGATCCTGCAGGCCGTGTTTCACTTTCGCGATGCGATCGCGGCGAACTGGCCCGGAACGAAGCCGCTACTGACGAAAGTGTGCGCAGCGGCCCGATGCTCGATCCACCCCCTCAACGACATCGAGTCGTTGACGATCGACGCCTCCGACCTGCAGCGCGACCAGGCGCACCAAGGGCTGCTCATCCTGACTGCGACGCTGCGCAACCGGGCCCGCTACGCGATCGCGTACCCATACCTCGAGCTTTCGCTGACGGGCGCACAGGAAAGCAGCGGCAAGATTCCCACGGTGGCGCGCCGCGTGCTCGCGCCGTCGGAGTATGTGGGCGGCACGACCGACGTGAATGCGGGGATGCCCCCGAACCGGGAGTTCCTGGTCAAAGTGTTCATCGACGCGAGTGCCACGACGCAGGAAGGCTATCTGCTCTGGCCGTTCTACCCGTGAAATCGCACGCAGCCCCGCGTGCTTAGGGGCGTGCTGCATTGCGGTGAGCCCGTATTTCGCTCAACGGTCCGCCCGCACCATTAGTGCACAAACAGGCTGGCGAGCCGCCTCGTCTTGGTGCAAAATGGCATTCTCGGGCGTATGACCCGGTGGGAATCCGTCTGAAAACCGCAGGTTGCAGTGCGGCGACGGATGGCATGGTTCTCGCTATTTGTCTGGCGCCCGAATTCGCGCAGCACCGCCCCCTATTGGTCAATCGCATCAGGAGATCTGCATGGCAACCCCTGCCGACGTGTTGAAAACAATCAAAGACAAAGAGGTCAAGTTCGTCGACCTGCGTTTCACGGATACCCGCGGCAAGGAGCAGCACGTCACCGTGCCGGCCAAGCAGTTCACCACCGACAAGTTCGAGTCCGGCCACGCCTTCGACGGCTCGTCGATCGCCGGCTGGAAGGGCATCCAGGCTTCCGACATGCTGCTGATGCCCGACCCGGCCACTGCCAACATCGATCCGTTCATGGACGAGACGACGCTGCTCATCACGTGCGATGTCATCGAGCCCTCCGACGGCAAGGGCTACGAGCGCGATCCGCGTTCGCTGGCAAAGCGCGCCGAGGCGTATCTCAAGTCCTCCGGCTTAGGCGACACCGCCTACTTCGGTCCCGAGCCGGAATTCTTCATCTTCGATGCCGTCGAGTGGTCGGTCGACATGTCGGGCAGCTATTGCAAGATCTTCTCGAGCGAAGCGCCGTGGTCCACAGCGGAGAAGTTCGAAGGCGGCAACATGGGCCACCGTCCGCCGGTCAAGGGCGGCTACTTCCCCGTCCCGCCGGTCGACTCGCTCCACGACATCCGTTCCGCGATGTGCATGGCGATGGAGCAGATGGGTGTCGAGGTCGAAGTGCATCACCACGAAGTGGCCGCCGCCGGCCAGAACGAAATCGGCACCAAGTTCGAAACGCTGGTCAAGCGCGCCGACTGGCTACAGATCCTCAAGTACTGCGTGCACAACACGGCGCACGCGTACGGCAAGACCGCGACGTTCATGCCGAAGCCCATCGTCGGCGACAACGGTTCGGGCATGCACGTGCACCAATCGGTCTGGAAGGCCGGCAAGAACCTCTTCGCCGGCGACGGCTACGCGGGCCTGTCGGAACTGGCGCTCTATTACATCGGCGGGATCATCAAGCACGCGAAGGCGCTCAACGCCATCACGAATCCCGGCACCAATTCGTACAAGCGTCTGGTGCCCGGCTTCGAGGCGCCGATCAACCTCGCGTATTCGGCGCGCAACCGCTCGGCCGCGATCCGCATTCCGTATGTGTCGAACCCGAAGGGTCGCCGCATCGAGGTCCGCTTTCCGGACCCGACTTGCAACCCGTACCTCGCGTTCTCGGCGATGCTGATGGCCGGACTGGACGGCATCCAGAACAAGATCCACCCGGGCGACCCGATGGACAAGAACCTCTACGACCTCGAGCCGGAGGAGGCGGCGAAGGTTCCCCATCCGTGCGCGTCGCTCGACGAGGCGCTCGATCACCTGGACCGCGACCGCGAATTCCTGGTTCGTGGCGGTGTATTCACCAACGACATGCTCGACGGATACATCGCATTGAAGATGGAGGAAGTCACGCGCTTCCGGATGACAACCCATCCGGTCGAGTTCGACATGTACTACAGCCTCTAGGATGGCGTCAGCGCCGGGGCCGGCGCGAACGTTGAGTGATGTGCGAAGGGGCGGGCCGCAAATCCCGCCCCTTTTGCTTCTCGTTCGCGATAGGTACACTCGGCCGCTATGCACAGAAATGATTCCCATGCCGGAAATTGGTGCGCGATTGCGCCTTCCTGGTGCCGAAGGGCGCTCTTGTCCCTGCTGCTGGCGGCGGCGGGAGGCAGCGCGTTCGCCGTCACGATTGCCGAGAAAGCCCGCGAATCGGGATGCGTCAACAAGCCCGTGGCGATCATCAGCGGTTTCTACAAATGCAATACCGCCTCCGGCGCGGAAGCGTTCTTCAACGTGCCCGGCGTCACGGATTCGCGCGGCACCGACGTCGGCAGTCCCAAATCGTCGACGCCGACCCCCCCGGGCTTCCAGCGTGTCGATCCGGCGACGCAGAAAAGCCGCGACGACGTGCGCCGCAAGGTGCTCACCGACGAGCTCTCCACCGAAGAGCAACTGCTCGCCGAGGCGCGCGCCACCTATGCGAATGGCGCGCCCGTTCCCCTGGCTGAGGAGCAACACAACGCCGAGAAGTACCGCGAGCGCATCGCGCGCCTGCGGCAGGCGGTGCAATTGCACGAGCGCAACATCGAAGCGCTCAAGAAGGAACTCGGCACCACGAAGTAGCGCGTTCGGTCCTTCAGAGCGTGGGGGTCGTTCAACCGGCGCGGAATTTGCTAATAAATTGGGACGCCGTCGCGGACGCGCAATGCGACCGCGCGCCGCTGTGCCGTGAAACTGCGTTTCTTCCCCGTTGCCGCCGCTGTCTCGGCGCCGGCGTATCCCGGACTGGAACTGCTGGCGGCGGCGGTGCTCCTGTTGCGCAGCGACGGGCGCGTGAGCTATGCGAATCCGGCGGCCGAGAACCTGTTCGAGCTGTCGCGGCCGAAGATCGTCGGACACACGCCGCGCGAGCTCTTTGGCGATTGTCCGGCGTTGCTGGCCGCGATCGGCCGGGCCGTGTTGCGTGGTGCCTCCTATACCGAGCAGGAGCTGGAGCTCGGCGCCAGTGGAAAGCCGAAACTGCACCTCACCTGCACCATTTCGCCGGTCGACACGAGCGATGGGGCGCTGCTGCTCGAGTTCCGCCACATCGACCAGCAGCTGAAGATCGCACGCGAGGAGCGGCTGCAGGAGCAGCAGCAGGCCAACCGCGACCTCATCCGGAGCCTAGCGCACGAGATCAAGAACCCGCTCGGCGGCATCCGCGGCGCCGCGCAGTTGCTGGAAGGCGAACTCGACCGCCCGCACTTGATCGAGTACACGCAGGTGATCATCGGCGAGGCGGACCGGCTGCAGTCGCTGGTGAACCGCCTTCTGACGCCGCACCGCCTGCCTGCCTATCGGCGCACCAACATCCACGAAATCCTCGTGCGCGTGCGCAGCGTCGTGCAGGCCGAGTTTCCCGCGATCGGCGTGACCTGCGATTTCGACATCAGCCTGCCGGAATTCGAGGCGGATCCGGAGCAACTGACGCAGGTCGTCCTCAACATCGCACGCAACGCGGCGCAGGCGCTGTCCGCGGCGACGGGAAATCCGGAAATACGGCTGACCACGCGCGTGGCGCGTGGCGTGACGCTCGCGAAGCGGCGCTATCGTCTGGCGCTCGCGCTGTCGATCGAGGATAACGGCCCCGGAATACCGCCGGAGATTCGCGACCGGATCTTCTATCCGCTTGTCTCCGGCCGCGAGGGCGGCACCGGTCTCGGGCTGACGATCGCCCAGACGTTCGTCACCCAGCACAACGGCACGATCGAATGGGAAAGCACGCCGGGACGCACGGTCTTCACGATCCTGCTCCCGCTCGAATTGACACGGGACGCGGCATGACGCGTCCCAAGACTTAGGGAACAGCCAGCCGATGTATGCCTACGATTACGATGCGCCGCGCGGCGACGGGGTGAAGGACGTCTGGATCGTCGACGACGACCGGTCGATTCGCTGGGTCCTCGAGAAGGCGCTCGCGCGCGAAGGAATTCCGTTCAAGACATTCGCCACCGCGTACGAAGTGCTGCAGGCGCTTGGGGTAAGCCAGCCGCAGGTGCTCGTATCCGACATCAGGATGCCGGGGGAATCGGGACTCGTCCTGCTCAACAAGGTCAAGGAGCGCTATCCGCAAATTCCGATCATCATCATGACCGCGTACTCGGACTTGGACAGCGCGGTCGCCGCGTTCCAGGGCGGCGCGTTCGAGTACCTGCCGAAGCCCTTCGACATCGAACATGCGCTTGCGCTGATCCGCCGCGCGACGAACGAAACGCCCGTCGCATCGCAAGGACCGGCGGCGGCATCCGAAGCGCCCGAGATCCTGGGCCAGGCGCCGGCGATGCAGGAGGTGTTCCGCGCGATCGGCAGGCTGTCGCAGTCGAACGCGACCGTGCTGATCACCGGGGAATCCGGCACGGGCAAGGAGTTGGTCGCGCGCGCGCTGCATCGGCACAGCCCGCGCGAGGCGGGGCAGTTCGTCGCGATCAACACGGCGGCCATCCCGAAGGACCTGCTGGAGTCCGAACTCTTCGGCCACGAGCGGGGATCGTTCACCGGCGCGCAGGCGCTGCGGCGCGGGCGCTTCGAGCAAGCGGACGGCGGCACGCTGTTCTTAGACGAGATCGGCGACATGCCGCCCGACCTGCAGGTGCGTCTGCTGCGCGTGCTGGCCGACGGCGAGTACTACCGCGTCGGCGGCCATGCGCCGCTGCGCTCGAATGTGCGCATCATCGCGGCCACGCACCAGAACCTCGAGGAGCGCGTGCGGCTCGGGCTCTTCCGCGAGGACCTTATGCACCGTCTCAACGTCGTGCGCCTGCGCATGCCGCCGCTGCGCGAGCGGCCCGACGACATCGCGCCGCTGGCGCGGCACTTCCTGCAAAAAAGCGCGCGCGAGCTGGCTGTCGAGCCCAAACAGCTGACCGCCGAAGCGCTGCGCAGCGTTGTCGGCGTTCTCGTTTCCGGGCAACGTCCGGCAACTCGAGAACATTTGCCATTGGCTCACCGTGATGGCGCCCGGGCAGCGCGTGGATGTGCCGGATCTGCCACCCGAGGTACGCGAAAAGCCGGACGCCTCCGGCGCGCCTGCGGACATCGACTGGCAACAGTCGCTCGACCGCGAACTCGCGCAGGCACTCGCGCGCGGCGAGCGCAATGTCGGCGACCGGCTGGAGCAGGAGTTCGAGAAGACGCTGATTCGGCGCGCGCTGATGCACACGGGTGGCCACCGGATGGAAGCGGCCGCGTGGTTGGGCTGGGGCCGCAATACGTTGACGCGCAAGATCCAGGAGCTGGGCTTGGAGCCGGAACTGCGCAAGGGCGAACGCGGCTGACCGCCTGAGGCGCAAGGCGCGATCCGCGGGCGCGCGTCACATGGGCGAAGCGCCCGGCGCGTTCAGGCTCCGCTCGACCATTTCCTCGATGACGATGTCCGGCTTCTCGCGTTCGATCAACGCCGGATCGAGCTTGCGGCTCGATACGAAGACGACGCGCGAGAAATTCTCCGCGAGCATCGGGATCAGCGAGATCGCCATCGAATCGCGATAGACGACGGCGCGTGGCAGGTCGGGCCGGTCGCAGACGTAGGTTTCAATGAGCGGCAGCGAGTCGGCATCGACACGCCGGGCGCAGCGACCGGCGATCTCGGCGAGGATCTTGCCGAGCGGTGCCACGTCGTCCTCGCGGATGCGCCCCGGCAATCCCAGCATGCCGACGAGATCGCCGCTGTAGAAGTCGACTCCGGCAACGTAGGGTGGGCGCTGCGGAGGAACGATTGCCGGCAGCCGGCCGGGCGGCAGCAGGCGCTGCACGTCGCGCATGATCGCCTCGTAGCCGACCATCGCACCGTTGTAATTCCAGTGCGAGTCCGTCTTGAAATAGACGCGGTCGCGCGCCTTCGCCCCGCGCAGCGCGGGCCGAAGGTCGATGAACGTCACGCGGCCGTCCGCACCCATCGCAGCCGTCACGCGGTCGTAGGGCGAGGGCACCTGTAACCTGGTTACCCACGCCGGCAGGAATTCCGGATAGATCGTGAACTTCTCGGGGACGATTGCGACGACGTAGGCAATGCCGCGCGCCGCCAGCCAATCGCGCCTGCGAATGAGCTCGGCGACGGTGGCATCGACGTCGGCCTGCGGAAAGTCAGCGACGCCGCGATAGTGGCGATCGAGCGACAAGCCATCCTCGCCCAGCCAGTAGTACCAGCCGTCGCGGCCGGGCATGACCGTCGTCAGCGCGGATACGCCGAAAAATTCGAGAAGCGACGCATGGTGCAGCCGGATCAGCATGTCGCGTCCGCCGAAGCGATCGGCGAATGCGCGCTCGAACGCCGGAGGAAACGCCGTTGCCCATTCCATGGACGGCCAGGGCGCCATCGCCCGCTTCTCGAATAGCGTCGTCGTTCGCGACCATGTGAATGTCAGCGCCAGCGGCGGCGCCGCGATTGCGAGCGCGAAGAGCGCCGCTACGATGCGATCGCGGCGCGGATGCGTTGCGGGCGCCGGCGGGGGCACCGGCGGCAGCGAGAGGGAGTCGGCGGTCGCAGTCATCAGAAGCGGAAGTAGATGAAGGGATTGTAGGTGCCGGCCGCGAGGAAAGCGCCGGCCAGGACGCCCACCGCCAGCAGCCAGCCGACGTCGGCGCCGAGTACGCTCGCCGCGGCGAAGCTCGGTCGTTGGGCGACGCGATCGCGCCATGCGCCGATGCGCCGTGCGAGAGGCGTCGCGAAGACGACGGCAATCGCCAATGTGAACGCCACCAGCGGATCGAGATGCTGCGCGATGGGATGTCGCGAGGGCTGGCCCTGCGCGAATCCGGCCAGCGCGCGGAAATAGCCGACCGCGTGTTCGAGCGTGTCGCAGCGGAACAGTACCCAGCCGCCCATGACGACGGCCAGAGCGTAGGCGTGCGAGGCGACGTGCGCGACCGGCCCGCTGCGGCGCAACGCCGTGTCGAGCCCCGCGCGCTCGGCGACGAGAAACGCGCCATGCCACGCGCCCCACAGCACGAACGGCCAACTGGCGCCGTGCCACAGCCCGCAAAGGAGGAACACGAGAACCAAGTTCGCGTAGGCGCGGCGCCCACCGCGCTGGTTGCCCCCGAGCGGGATGTACAGGTAATCGCGAAACCAGTTCGACAGCGAGATGTGCCAGCGCCGCCAGAACTCGCGGATGCTGCGCGAGATGTACGGGTAGTTGAAATTCTCGAGGATGCGGAAGCCGAACATCCGCATGAGCCCGATCGCCATGTCCGAATAGCCCGAGAAATCGAAATAGATCTGCAGCGTGTAGCACACGAGGCCGAGCCAGGCGAGCGGCGTAGTCAGCTCATCCGCCGGAAGCCCGAAGATCGCGTCGGCCGTGCGGCCCACCGTGTTGGCGATCAGCACCTTCTTGCCCAGGCCCAGCACGAAGCGCCGCACGCCCCAGGCCACATCCGCGATGCGCTGCTCCCGCGTGCCAAGCTGCGACGCGATGTCGCGCCACCGGATGATCGGCCCGGCGATCAGCTGCGGGAACAGCAGGATGTAGAGCGCGAAGCGCGGAATGTTGCGCTCGGCCTCCGCGTTGCGCTTGTACACGTCGACGACGTAGGAAATGGCGTGGAACGTGAAGAACGAGATGCCGAGCGGCAGCGGGATCGCTGAGACGGCGAGCGGGGTGATCGCAAGCACCGGCGCCAGCGTGTTGATATTGGCCACAGCGAAGTTCGCATACTTGAACAGCGCAAGGGCGGCCAGGTTGCCGGCGATCGCCACGGCCAGCCAGCGCCTGCGCCGGGCTTTCTCCGTTGACGCGCCGATCGCGCGGCCCATCACCCAGTTGAACGCGACGGAGCCGACGATGAGCGGCACGTAGCGCGCCTCGCCCCACGTGTAGAACGCGAGGCTTGCGACCAGCAGGACGCCGTTGCGCCACGTGCGCGGCAGTCCGAAATACGCCGCCAGCGTCAGCGGCAGGAACAGGAACAGGAATATCGGGGATGCAAATACCATGGCGCGCGGAGTCTACCGCGCGCGCTGATCAGGCGTCACGCAATTCCACCAGGACGGGTGCGTGGTCCGAGGGCTTCTCGCCCTTGCGCGCGTTGCGATCGATGCGGCTCGACAGGCAGCGCGCGGCAAGAGGTGGCGACAGCAATATGTGGTCGATGCGCAGACCGTGGTTCTTGGGAAAGGCGAGCTGCCGGTAGTCCCACCAGCTGAATGTGGCGGGCGGTTGCTCGAAGAGGCGGAAGCTGTCCTTCAATCCAGCCGCGAGGAACACCCGGAACGCCGCGCGCTCCGGCTCCGAACAGAGCACCTGTCCGGCCCACAACGCCGGATCGTGCACGTCGCGGTCTTCTGGGGCCACGTTGAAGTCGCCCATCACGGCGACATATTCGTGGCGGGACAATTCGTCACGCACATAGTCCGCGGCGGCCGCGCACCAGTCGAGCTTGTAGCGATATTTGTCCGAATCGACCGACTGCCCGTTGGGCACGTAGAAGTCGATGACGCGCACGCCGGCGACCGTCGCCGCGATGACGCGCTTCTGCTCGTTGTCATGCCCGGGCAGCCCCACGGTGACCTCGGTCGCCGCGAGCCCTTCGCGGACGAGGATCGCCACGCCGTTGTAGGTCTTCTGCCCGGCGTAATGTGCGGCGTAACCCGCGGCGGCGATGTCCACGACCGGAAACTTGTGGTCCTCGAGTTTCGTTTCCTGCAGGCAAACGACGTCGGGCTTGGTCGCGGCAAGCCACGCGGTCAGGCGCGGCAACCGGACATTGAGCGAATTGATGTTCCAGGCGGCGAGGATCATCGGGCGATTCCCTTAGGGCTTATCGGTTAGCATTATCGCCGAGACGATGTCGGGCAAGCGTGTTGGGGTTACCGGAAGGGGAACGACGATGCGACGCAAACGCTCGCGGCAATGGATTGCAATCGCCGGCGCCACCGCGGGCCTGGCGTTCTGCGGCACGGCCGCGGCCCAGCCCGCAGGCGTTGCGACAGCGTTTGGCGCGACGACATTGCACGCGCCGGCCGACAGCACGATTCCCGCGGGACCCTTGGGAGATGCGGTACGCCTGGGCCGCGACATCTTCAACAACCCGCAGGGCTACGTCAAAGCCTACGTCGGCAACGGGCTCACGTGCAGCAATTGCCATCTCAACGGCGGCACGCAGGCTTGGGGTGGTCCGCTGATCGGCGTCTGGGGCGTGTTCCCGGCGTACAGCGCGCGCAGTGCAACGGTGCAGACGCTGGAGGATCGCCTCAACGACTGCTTCCTGCGTTCGATGAACGGCAAGGTATTGCCGCTCGGCAGTCCGGAAATGAAAGCGCTGCTCGCCTATTCGTGGTGGCTGTCATCGGGAGTGCCCACGGGCCAGAGCGTGGTCGGACGCGGCTTCGAGCGCGCCTCGCCGCCGGCGGCCGCACCGGATCCTGCGCGCGGCAGGACGTTGTACGCGGCGAAGTGCGCCGGCTGCCACGGCGCCGACGGCGCCGGAACGCGCGGTGCGAACGGAACGTACGTGTTTCCGCCGCTGTGGGGGACCGCATCGTTCAACACAGGCGCCGGGATGGCGCGGCTGGTGACCGCGGCGTCCTTCGTGCAGACCAAGATGCCGCTGGGTGCGGGTGGATCGCTGTCGGTGCGCGACGCCTACGACATTGCGGCGTACTTCACGCGCGAACCTCGTCCCGAATTCGCAGGCACGACGACGGACTGGCCAAAGGGCGAAAGGCCCGCGGACGCACGTTGACGATGCGGCGCCAAGCCGCCGACATTTACTTCGGGTAGTCGCCGCCGCGAACGGCAGGTCCGACGGCGCGCGTGCCTTCCTGCACCGCTGGCGGCGGCGAGGCATCGCTGACCCGCGCGGCTGGTGCGGCACGGCGCGTTGGCGGCGTCTTGGGATAGCCCGCCTCGTCCAGCATCGCCTGCCAGCGCGCTTCGTTGTATCCCTTGGCGACCAGCTTGTCGCCGACGGCGAGGACCGGCGCCTGCGAATCGTTGGTCAGCGCCTGCAGGCGCGCTTGCCCCTCCGCGTCGCCCACGTTGACGATCGAGAACGGCACGCCGCGTTTGTTGAGCAGGGATTCCGCGTTCTGGCAGACCTCGCCGCACGCGAACGTGAAGAGCGTGACCGGGAAGCGCTCGGCGGCGAGCGCTGCCGCGTATCCGGGCTCGCTGGTGGAGATGAAGTTCGACCCCAGCTTCTTGGTCTGCAGGTTCTTCACGTCGCCGGTGGGGGGACGGTCGGAGTACACGATGCGGCCGTCCGTGTCGGTGTAGCGGTAGACCTGGGCGGCCTGCGCGAACACCCCGCCCGCGACGGTGAGCGCCGCGAGTCCCAATGCAATCCGGTACATGAGCGTGGCCATGCCGGCCTCCTTCATGATGACACTGTCATCCCATTATGCCGCAGAAGCGCGTCCAGTTGGGGCGGGCGGCCCCGGAAGGCGACAAACGACTCCAGCGCGGGCCGGCTACCCCCGCGGGCCAGCACCTCGTCCCGGAACCGGGCGCCAGCGGCCGAGGAAAGGACGCCCCTCTCCTCGAACAAGCTGTAGGCGTCAGCCGACAGGACCTCGGCCCACTTGTAGCTGTAATAGCCGGCCGCGTAGCCGCCGGCGAATATGTGGCTGAAGCCCTGGACGAAGCGGTCGTAGTCGGCGCGCGGTGTCACTGCGACCTCCTGTCGGACCGCGGCATGCAGCGCCTGCGGCGACGGCCAGGGCGAGCGCGTCACCGGGTCGTACTCGGCATGCAGCAGCATGTCGAAGAGGCCGGATTCGATCTGGCGAACCATCGCCATGCCGCTCTGGTAATTCCTGGCCGCGACCATCTTGTCGAAAAGATCGCGAGGCAGCGCGCCGCCGGTATCCACGTGCCGCGTCATGTGGGCGAGCACTTCCCACTCCCAGCAGAAATTTTCCATGAACTGCGATGGCAACTCGACGGCATCCCATTCCACGCCCTGGATGCCCGACACGCCCGCCGTGTCGACACGCGTCAGCAACTGGTGCAGGCCATGCCCGAACTCGTGGAAGATCGTGATGACTTCGTCGTGCGTGAACGTCGCGGGCTTCGCGGCGACCGGCGCGGACAGGTTGCAGGTCAGGTAGGCGACCGGATGCTGCAGCGTGGTTCCCGAACGGCGGCGGTTGATCGCGTCGTCCATCCACGCGCCGCCGTGCTTGTCCTCGCGCGCGTAGAGGTCGAAATAGAACTGGCCCACCAGGTTGCCGGCGCCATCGCGGATTTCGAAGAAGCGCACGGTCGGGTGCCACGTGGGCGCACGCGTTTCACGGATGTGGACGCCATAGATCGTTTCGGTGATGCGAAAGAGACCCGCGAGGACCTGGTCCTCCGGGAAATACTGGCGCACTTCCTGTTCGGAAAATGCGTACCGGTCGGCCTTCTGCCGCTCGGACGCATAGGCCAGGTCCCACGGAGCCAGGTCGGCTATGCCCAGCGTCTCGCGCGCGAAGGCGACCAGGTCCTCGTAATCACGTTGCGCGAAAGGTCTGGCGCGGCTGGCCAGGTCGCGGAGAAACGCGACGACTTCGGCGGGCGATTGCGCCATCTTCGGCACCAGCGACAACTCGGCGTAGTTGCGATAACCGAGCAACGCCGCCTCTTCGCGGCGCAAGAGCAGAATGCGCTCGACTACCGGGCCATTGTCCCAGTCGGGGTTCGGCCCTAAGTCCGATGCGCGCGTCGCGTACGCTTCGTGCAGGCGGCGGCGCAGTTCGCGGTCATGCGCGTATTGCATCACCGGCAGGTAGCAGGGCATCCGCAGCGTGAGCTTCCAGCCCGGCTTGCCATCCGCTTGCGCCGCCGCGCGCGCCTCGGCCATCACGTCGGCCGGCACTCCTGCGAGCTCCGCCTCGTCGTCGACGAAATACGCCCAGAAGTTCGTCGCGTCGAGCAGGTGTTCCTCGAACCGGGTGGAAAGCTCGGCCAGTTCGGCGTTCAACGCCTTGAGCCGCGCCTTGCCATCGTCCGACAGTTCCGCGCCTCCCAGCTTGAAGTCGCGCAATTCGTTGTCGATCAGTCGCTGCCGGGAGGGCTCGAGCGAGGCGAACGACGGCGCGTCGCGCAGTTCGCGATACTTGGCGTACAGGCGCAGGTCGTGCGAGATGTCGGTGAAGAACGCCACGACGCCGGGCTGGCTTGCGCTATAGGCGTCGCGCAACTCGGGCCCATTGACCACCGCGTGCAGATGGCGCACGGCGCTCCATGCGCGATCGAGCCGGTCGAGTGCATCGGCGACCGGCTCGACCACACGGTCCCATGTGGCCGGTAGCGGGTCAGCCGCAACGCGCTCGACGGCCGCGCGCGCCTCGCTGAGCAGCGTGTCGATGGCGGGCGCGATATGCGCGGGACGCATGGCGTCGAAGCGCGGCAAGCCGTCAAAGTCGAGGAGCGGGTTCTCCATCGCGTTCATTGTCGAATCCTCGCTGGGTGGGTCACGGCTCGCCTTGCGGGCGCATGAGCATCCGGTCCAGTGCATCGAGATCCTCCGGCGTTCCGACGTTGGACCATGGGCCGTCGAAGCGCTCGCCGGATACCCATCCGCGGGCAATCCAATCGAGGTAGAGGGGCAGCAGTTTGAGTTTGACGCCGCGGGGAAGTTCGCCGAACAACGCGGTATCGTAGAGCCCGATGTTGCCGAACGTCATTTTACCCGCTCCGGCCAGCGCAATCCGGCCGTCGGCCAGGACGAAATCACCTTCCGGATGGAACGGCGGATTGGGCACCATGACGAGATGGACACGCGGGGGTGAGGGATTTCGCGCCATCGCGTCCAGCCGGGCCTCGAGCGTCGCGTAATCGAAGCGGGTCCAGATGTCGCCGGAGACGATCAGCGCGGGGCCGGGCGGCAGCAGCGGCAGCGCGGTCACGATGCCACCGGCGGACTCCAGCGGCTCGGGCTCGAGCGACCAACGGATGCGCACGCCGAAGGCCCCGCCGTCGCCCAGCGCGGCCACGAGTTGCGATGCGAGCCACGCCGCGTTGATCACGATGTCGCGGAATCCGGCGCGCGCGAGCGCTTCGATTTGCCACACGATGAGCGGCTTGCCGCCGACGGCGAGCAACGTCTTCGGCGTGGCGTCGGACAGCGGCTGCATCCTCGTCCCTCGGCCCGCTGCGAGGATCATTGCGCCCGCCATCAGGTCGCCTTAGCCCGCCACCGGCGCGTGCCGCGCAAGCCGGTCGAGGAGCGCGCGCCAGCGGCGCGAGTTCACGGTAGCGTTCGGCCACCGGCCGTACATAGGCCAGGAACCGCGGTGTGTCCTCGACGTAGCCCGGTTTGCCGTCGCGATGCCGGATGCGCGCAAAGATGCCGAGGACCTTCAAGTGTCGCTGCAGTCCCATCCATTCGCATTCCTGGTGGAATGTGGCAATGTCGGCGGCGACCGGCAATCCTGCGCGCCTTGCCTTTTCCCAGTAGCGGATCGTCCAGTCGAGGACGCGTTCGTCGGGCCAGCTCACGAAGGCGTCGCGGAAAAGGCACGCGATGTCGTAGGTGATCGGCCCGCAAACCGCATCCTGGAAGTCGAGCACGCCGGGGTTCGGCGTCGAGACCATGAGGTTGCGCGGCATGTAGTCGCGATGGACGAAAACGGCGGGCTGCGCCAAGTTTGACGCAATGATCAGCGCGAAGATCCGGGAGAGTTCCGCGCGCTCGTCTGCCGTGAGCGTCTGCCCCAGATGACGGCCGACATACCACTCCGGAAACAGTTCCAGCTCGCGGCGCAACAGTCCCTCGTCGTATGGCGGCAACACGCCTTCGCGCGTGGCGAGCTGCCAGCGCAGCAGCGCGTCCGTGGCGTCGCGAAAGAGCTCGTCGGCGTTGCCGGCATCGAGCGCGCGCAGATATGTGGTCGGGCCCAAGTCGGTCAGCAGCAGGAAGCCGCGCGCGAGATCCTGCGCGAGAACCTGCGGCGCATTGAGTCCGGCGTCGCGCATCAACGCAGCGACGTGCACGAACGGCCGGCAATCCTCGCGCGGCGGCGGCGCATCCATCGCGATCAGCGTCGCGGCAGCAGGCGCCACTGCAGCCGGCGCTTGCAGCGTCACGCGGAAATAGCGGCGGAAGCTCGCATCCTCCGACGCTGGCGCCAGTGTGAATTGCTCCGAACGCAAGGCTTTCGACAGCCATTCGGACAAGAGGATGAAGCGCGGATCGGCGGTCGGAAGACTCATGGGCAAAGACGTAATGCGCGGACCGCCTCGAAGCCCGCGCGGCTCCTTCAAGAGCTGGTCGGGCTAGAATGCGGCATTTTAGCAAATCGATTGCGTCGGCCTTCATGAAATCCCGTTCCCTGTCGCGCTTCCTGGTCGTCGCGTCGTTAGGCGCGACGCTGGCGACCACGGCCGGTGCAGCGGACAACGAGTTGCCGGATCCGCAACTCAAGTTGGCGCCCGACATCGAGAGCCCGGTCAGGCGCGCGCCGGCGGCATCGCCGGGAACACCGGTTGCGCCGCCGCCCAAGCCCGGCCCGCCGCTGCTGACGCCTCTGCCCGGCGTCAAGCGCGCGGCGACGCCGCAGCGCGGCGCCGAAAGGCCGCGCACCAGCGAGGACGACGAACGCGGCGCGATCTTCCTGCGTGCCGACCACATCGAAGGCGAAGCGAACGAGAGTGTCGAGGCATCCGGCAAGGTCGAATTGCGTTCGCGCCGCGAGACGGTCTTGTCGGACTGGCTGCAATACGACTTCATCGACGACGAAATCTGGGGCAAGGGCAACGTCACGCTGCGCCGCGGCATCGACACGATCACCGGACCCGAGCTCAAGTTCCAGCGCGACAACGAGACCGGCTATTTCAAGTCGCCCCAGTACTACATCGGAGAAATCGGCGCCCACGGCGATGCCAGCGAAATACGGTTCCTGGGGCCCAACAGCTTCGAGGCAAGCGCGGCCAGCTATACGACGTGCGTGGCGCCGAACCGCGACTGGTACCTGATCGGCGACGAGATCGAAGTCGACAAGTTGCGCTCGGTAGGCACGGCGCACCACGCCAAGGTCTACTTCCTCGACGTACCGGTGATGGCGACGCCGTGGCTCGAGTTCCCGTTGACCAACGAGCGCAAGTCGGGATTCCTGACGCCGGTCGCCGGTTCGTCGCAGGTGCGCGGCTTCGAATTGGCCACGCCGTATTACTTCAACCTCGCGCCCAACTACGACGCGACCGTGACGCCGCGGCTGATGACCAAGCGTGGGCTGATGCTCGCGGGCGAAGGCCGCTACCTGTTCGAACCCGCGCTCGGTGAGATCATCGCGGAAATCCTTCCATGGGACCACGAGGCCGACACGTCGCGCTGGGCGTTTTCGTGGAAGCACAACCAGCAGTTCACGCCGTGGCTGAACGGCTACTTCAACTACAACCGCGTTTCCGACTCGAACTACTTCGCCGATTTCTCCGACCGCATCGCGGTCACGTCGCAGAAGACGCTGCCGCAGGAGGCGGGCCTCAACGCCAACTACGGCCCGTTCGGCGCGTCGGTGCTGGTGCAATCGTTCCAGACGCTGCAGGATCCCAACCCCGCCGCCTATGTGACACCGCCCTACAACATGTTGCCGCAGGTCAAGGCAACGATGAGCGAGACTGACTGGGGCGGCTTGACCTGGAGCGGCAACGCGCAGTACACGCGCTTCGAGCAATCGACGCTAGTGCCCACCGGCGATCGGGCCGTGTTCTATCCGTCCGTGCGCTGGATCCGGCAGGGCAGCTCGTGGTTCGTCAACGTGCATGCCGCCGCGGAACTGTGGCAATACGACCTCAACACGACGACGTCGTCGATACCGTCGACGCACCCGAGCGCCGTGGTTCCGATCACCAGCGTCGATGCGGGCCTCATCTTCGAGCGCGACTGGAACATATTCAACACGCAGTTCATCCAGACGCTCGAACCGCGCGCCTTCTATACGTACATTCCGTTCCGGCAGCAGAACCAGCTGCCGGTGTTCGACACCGTGCAGGACGACTTCAACTTCGCGCAGCTCTTCATCGAGAACCGCTTCCTGGGCTACGACCGCGTCGGCGACGCGAACCAGCTCGCTTTGGCGGTGACGTCGAGGCTGCTCGATCCGGACACGGGGGCGGAGCGGCTGCGGGTCGGCATCGGGCAGCTCTTCTATTTCAGCGACCAGCAGGTGACGCTGGGTTCCACGCCGCAGAAGGCGGGATCGTCCGATTTCCTGCTGGGCGTCGAAGGCCGCCTCTCCGACACGTGGGCGCTCGTCGGCCTCATGCAGTACAACTTCGGCACCAGCGACTTCGACCGCTTCAACGCCGGCATTCGCTACACGCCGGGGGCGGGGCGCGCGCTCTCCGTCGTCTACCGCTATTCGAAGGAACTCGTCGACCAGACCGGTGGTCAGTCGGAGCTGAACCAGACATACATATCAGGGCAGTGGCCGATAGCGGACAACTGGAGCTTCGTGGGCGCCTGGAACTACTCGATACCCGATCACAAGACGTTGGAGGCGGTACTGGGCCTGGAGTACAATGGTGGTTGTTGGGTCGTGCGGGTGGTGGGGCAGCAGTTGACCACGACCTCCGAGCAGACGACCCGCTCGATTTTCGTCCAGCTCGAGTTGAACGGCCTGGCACGAGTCGGCACAAGTCCCCTCGATCTGCTGCGGCGCACGGTGCCCGGCTACCTGCGCACCAACGAGCCGGCGAACGTGGTGCGCGACCCCTCGTTCTACCCGCTCCCGGATTATTGAGGACGAACTTTCCATGGCACGCCGCAGCACTTTGATTGTCTCCATGGCCGCGCTGATGCTCGCATCGGCTGCGACCGTTGCCGTAGCACAGTTGACTTCGCCCGGCATCGGCCCTCCGTCGACCGATTCGCGCTCGCCAACGACTCGAGCAGGTCCGGCTTCCGCCGCACGCCCGAGCACGGCGTCGGTGCCGCTCGATCGCGTCGTCGCCGTCGTCAACAACGAAGCCGTCACCCAGTTCGACGTCAACGAGCAGAAGCGCCTGATCCTGTCGCAGATGCGCGACGCCAAAGTGCAGCCGCCGCCGCCCGATGCGCTCGAAAAGCAGGTGCTCGAGCGACTCGTCACCGAGCGCGCGCTGTTGCAGTACGCCAAGGACTCCGGCATTCGCGTGGACGACCAGACGGTCGAGCGCACGATCCTGCGCGTCGCGCAGGAAAACAAGCTGAGCCCCGACGATTTCCGCAAGGTGCTGGAGCGGGAGAAGATCCCGTACGCCAAATACCGCGAGGACATCCGCCGCGAAATCACGATCCAGCGCCTGCGCGAGCGCGAGGTCGACAGTCATCTGGCCGTATCCGACGCCGAACTGGACGCCTACCTGGCGACGATCGCCGCACAGGCGGGCGGCGAAACGGAATACGACATCGCGCATGTGCTGGTGTCGGTTCCGGAACAGGCCACGCCCGACCAGATCGACGCGCGAAGGAAGCGCGCGGAGGAGGCGCTCGCGCAAATCAAGTCAGGCAAGGACTTCAGGGAGGTCGCGGCCGCGTTCTCGGACGCGCCCGACGGCGTCAAGGGCGGCGATCTCGGGTGGCGCACGCCCGCGCGGCTGCCATCCGTCTTCCTCGAGGCGGTGAAGGACATGAAGAAGGGGGACGTGTCGCCGGTGCTGCGCAGCCCGGGCGGCTTCCACGTCATGAAACTCGTCGATTTGCGCAACCGCAACGCGCCGACGGTGGTCGAGCAGACGCACGCCAAGCACATCCTGATCCGTGTCAACGAAATCACGTCGGATACCGAAGCGCGAGCCAAGATCGACCGCATCCGCGACCGCATCGAGACCGGCGCGAAATTCGACGATCAGGCCAAGCTCAATTCGGACGATCCGTCGTCCGCCAAGGGCGGCGACCTGGGCTGGATCAGCCCGGGCGATACGGTGCCGGAATTCGAGCAGGCGATGAACAAGCTCTCGGTCGGGCAGGTCTCGGCCCCGGTGCGCACGACGTTCGGCTGGCACCTTATCATCGTCGAGGGTCGCCGCACGCAGGACATCACCGCTGGAGCGCAAGCGCGACGTCGCGCGCAATGCGATCCGGCAGCGCAAGTCCGACGAGGAGTTTGCCGAATTCGTGCGGCAGACGCGCGACAAGGCGTACGTCGAATACAAGACCGACGACCGCTGAAACCATCCTCGTTACCGCCCTGCGCGGGCGCGCGGGAATCGCCGCGATGCGCGACAAGTTCCGTGGCGTGTCGGCGCGGAAAGTGAGCTCCACTCTCAATCGCTCGACGGGCGCGCCACGTGTAGTGGCGTTGCGCGTCACGCAATCCCCGCGTCGGTCATGCGCGGCGCCGTTCCCGCGGCGTCGGCGATCGTCTCCCATCCGGCATCGAGTGCGCGTCGCGCCTGCACGCGGACGCGTCGCAATCCCGCATCTGCCGGCACGCCGAGAACGAAGGTTTCCGCGTCGCGCGCCGACGGCGGCAATCCGGACGGGGATAACAGCACGACGCGGCCGTTGTCGTCGGGCGTCAGCGCCAGGCGACCGTTGCCGAGCGCGATCGCGCCGACTTCGGCGGTCCAGCCGTCGCCGTCGGCGTGCCGCGGCGTTCCGAAGGTCCACAGCAGCGAACCGAGTGGCAGCCCCGCGCGCGCCAGCAGGAAATCGCGCGCGGCCTCTTCGAGCGGCGTATTGCGCCACGCGGTGAACGTCGAGTAGCCGGCCTGTGCGGCATTGATGCCGTTGCTGCCGTTCCAGGCCATTGGCGACACGAAGCGGGCGCCATAATTCCACAGGTCCCGCAGGCCCCGGTAGCCCGCGGCATACGTGGGCCGCACCTTCGGGTCGCGCAGGTCCGCCGTGTTGAATTCGACGATCGCCCAGCGCGGATCGACGGCGGCGAGTGTCGCGAAAAGCGACGCGCCGTCGTCCATCGGCACGTCGTTGACGGCCGCGTTGCCGTAGAGGATGACGCCCAGATGACCCAGCGCGGGCTTGGCGCCGGCAATCGACATGCCGCCCGAATCGTAATTGCGCGGCGGGCTGTCGAGGGCGGCGGCAAACGGCATCGCGTCCGCGCTCGGGGCCATCAATCCCTGCGACGACCAGATGCGCTCGCGCGCGATGCCGGTCTCGACCAGCCACTGCGCGAGTTCGTCGTAATGCAGGTGGACGACGTGCCTGCGAAAGTTTTCCCACTCGCGCACCCACGGATCCTGCCAGAAGGGACGCGCGCCGTTCGCGGTGTCGCGTGGAAACGCGCGCGGCGCGTCCACTTCATCCCACGCGCGCCAATGTTTGCCTGCGATTGCGTTGACCTGCGCCAGCGTCAGCGGATTCGCGCGCCGGTAGCCGCGCAGATCCGGCACCCCCGGCGCCGGATGGCCCGCGTACGGCCCCGACCCGGCCAGCCACTCGCGGAACTGGCGCAGCGTGCCCGGGTTGTAGTCGTACCACTGTTTCTCCGCGAAGAACGGGTTCATGTACGTGTCGGGATCGAGGTTGACGCCGACGAAGAGATCGGGATGGTCGCGCGCGAATTGCGCAAGCAGACGTCCGGCCTGCTGCAGATTGCGCTTCTTGTAGTGGCGGACCTTCGCGGCGTACACGTTGAATGTGAGCGAGCGGGCAAGTTCCGGCGCGTCCTGCGAACCCGGCAGGTTCTTCAGGTAATCGTCGGGCATCACCTCGTTGTTCTGGTTCCACTGGCAATTGGCGGGGTCCTGCTCCAGCCGGTCGTTGACGTCCCACAGAGGCACGTCGCAATACGCGTCCGCCCAGATGCCGCCGTTCAGCGTCACCAGGACCGGAAGCTGCTTCGCGATCGCCCGCGCCGTCACCGCATTGAGGGAATCGTCGCCGATGCGGCGCGCGCCGCACTTGTGCGTCGGATCCCAGTCCGCGTCGAATACGTAATCCGCGGCCGCGCCGTGCGTCATGCGCAGGTAGAGAATCGGAATGCGGAAGCCCACGCGCGTCGTTGCGGACAAGTAGGGCGCGTAGGCCGTGTCGAGTTCCTCCGCGCCGCCCAGATCGAGGCCCGATGTCGCCGGAAGAAGAAAAAATGGCGTGGGGGACTTTGGCGTGAAGGCGCGCCAGCGCGCCAGCGCCGACGGATCGATCATGCTGCGCATTCCCAGCACCGTTTCGCGGCCATCCTTTGCGATTGCGACGATCGCGATGTCGCGGCGGTCGCCGCCCGCGGCCGGAGGATGCGGCTGGAAATCGCCGGTGAACTCGAAGCCGCTGTCCGGAAAGCCGGGCTTCTGGGCGGCGACATCCGGCCGCGCGATGCCGAGCCGCGCCGGAAAGGCCTTGCCATCGAGGCGAATCTCGACGGCGCGGATGCCCGCCGGGTCCAGCGCCCAGCCGGAGATCGTCACCCGCGGCCCGACGATGGCTTCTGCCGTCGGCACGTCGATCGCGCCGACCGGCCCGGCGGGCACCGGCGGGTGCGCGACGGCGGCGGGCGCGGCGGACTGCGCGTGCTCCTGCTGGCTGGTTCGCAGCGCGTAGAACTCGAACCCGGCGATCGCCGCGACGACAGCGAGGAATGCCAGGAAGACGCGCAACGTGCTGCCGTGCTGCGCGGTCGCGGCGTGGCGCATCGGCAGCGAGGCTCCCGGGTCTTTCGCCCCGCGACGCTACTTGGTCTGGTAGACGTAGGGCGCCATAGCGACGCGGCCTTCGTCCATTCGCCGCTCTTCACCCAATTCGGCGGGCGTCTTGTCCCACCAGAGCGCGCGGCCCTCGCGCTGCTTCGCGGGAAGGTCGGGCTTTTTGCCAATCAGGTCGCGGATGAACAGCGTGTGTTCGGAAACATAATCGCGGGCGGGCAGCATTGGCATAGCGTGGGCGGTGTCAATTGACGATCGCTAAGTCTACCATCAGCGGAGCGCGGCACTCGCGGTCGGCGCGTGGCGCCCGGACACGATCGGAAATTCGAACATCCGGCATTCGATCGCGCCATTGAATAACGGCACCTTCCGCGCGACCTTGAGATGGATGAGCTTGGGAAGGCGCAGATCGCCGGTGAAGAAGCACGCGGTCCAGCCGGTGAAGCGCTGCTTAAGCGCGTCGCCCAGCAGCGGATAGAACGCGGCCATCTTCTCCAGGTCGGCGAGCCGGACGCCATACGGCGGATTGGCGACCATCAGGCCGGAAGGCGCGGGGGCGGAGCGCGTCAGGAGATCGGCGCGTTCGACGGTCACGAAGTCGCCGACGTGCGCGCCGTTCAGGTTGCTCTGCGTCTTGCCGACCGCGCCGGGAGACAGGTCACTCGCGAAGATCGTCGGAGCCGACGGCGCGGCGACGACGCCATCGCGCGCTTTCTGCTTGATGCGCTGCCATGCGGGACCGTCGAACCACGCGAGCTTCTGGAACCCGAACGTGCGGAAGAGTCCGGGCGCGCGATTCGCGGCGATAAGCGCCGCTTCCGCGGCGATCGTGCCGCTGCCGCACATGGGATCGAGCAGCACGCGGGCCGGCGTCCAGCCACAGAGCGCCAGCAAGCCCGCCGCGAGGTTTTCGCGCAGCGGCGCTTCTTCGGCATCGCGCCGGTATCCGCGCTTGAACAGCGGCTCGCCCGACGTGTCGACATAGATGGTCGCGTCGCGGTCCGTCAGGTACGCGTGCACGCGCACGTCCGGCGCGCGCTTGTCGATGGACGGACGGACGTTGACGTCGGCGCGAAAGCGGTCGCACACGGCGTCCTTGACGCGCAGCGTCGCGAACTCGAGGCTTTGCAGTGGCGAACGCGTTGCCGCAACGTCGACGCGCAGCGTCCGCGACGGCAGGAAAAGCCGCTTCCAGTCGACCGCGTGAACCAGCGCGTACACGTCGGCTTCGTCGCGATACGGTCCGAAGGCGACGCGCCACAGGATACGGCTGGCGATGCGCGACTCGAGATTGGCGCTGTAGGCCAGGCCGAGGTCGCCCTCGAACGCCACGCCGCCGTCGGTGGACGCGATGCTGGATCCACCCAGCCTGGCGAGCTCGGCGGCAAGCATGGTCTCGAGACCGCGCGGGCAGGGTGCGAAGAAGCGTTCGGTCATCGTCGGACGGCCGGCAAGCGAGCGCGAGAGATTCCCGAACTCAAAACGGCTTCGCCACGACCAGATACACGACGGCCACGAGGATCGGCAGTGCGGGGACCTCGTTGATCCAGCGATAGAAGCGATCGGTGTGCAGGTTGCGCTCTGCCGCAAGGTCGGCCATCAATTTCCGCAGCCACAGGTGGTGCGCGACGAGGATCGCGACCAGCGCGACCTTCGCGTACAGCCATCGGCCGCCGATCCCGTACCTCAGCCAGAGCCAGAGGCCGAAGACGATCGTCAGCACGGCGGCAGGCGTCATGATGCCGCGGTACAGCTTGCGCTCCATCACCTTGAAGCGCTCGATGCCGATGGCGTCGGTGGCAAGGCAGTGGTAGACAAAAAGGCGAGGCAGGTAGAAGAGCCCGGCGAACCATGTAACCATGAACACGATGTGCAGCGTCTTGACAACCAGCATTGCCGTCTACCTCATTTGAGCAGGCGGCGGCGCGTCAGGACCAGCGCCACGTAGTAGGCGAGGCACGCGTACAGCGCCAGAACGAAGACGTGCAGCAGGATGTCGTCGGGAACGCGGGCGAGCATCAGCGGACGCGCGATATCGATCGCATGCTTGAGCGGCAGGAATCCGGCAATCGTCGCCAGCCACGCCGGCATCTGTTCCACCGGGAAATACACACCGGAAAAAAGCAGCATCGGCGTCAGCACCAGCGTGAAGAAATACGTGAAGAAATCGTAGTTGGGCGCCATGGCGTTCATCACGAGGCCGGCCGCGCCAAAGGTCAGCCCCACCAGGAAGCCCAGCGGCAGGATCCACAGCGCGAGCCACGTGTGGCCGTAGCCCAACGCCATGATGACGGCGAGGATTGCCGCGGTCGACATCACCGACTTCGACGCGGCCCACAGCCACTCGGCCATCATCACGTCGTCCAGCGAAACCGGCGCGTTGATGATCGCCTCCCATGTCCGCTGCACGTGCATCCGCGAAAACGCCGAGTACATGCCTTCGAAGCTCGCGGTGAACATGGCGCTCTGGCACACCATGCCGGTGCCGATGAACGCGACATAACTCATGCCGCCGACGTCGCCGATCAGCGAACCGATGCCGTAGCCCAGCGCCAGCATGTAGAGCAGTGGATCGGCGATGTTGCCCAGGATGCTGGCGATCGCGAGCTTCTTCCACACGAGCAGGTTTCGCCGCCACACGGGCAGAAAGCGCATGGACAGTTGCGGCGGGCGCGTGAGGGCGGCAGTGGTCATGGCGAGGACCGGTGCAACGGGCGACGCCGAGTATAGCGCGCACCACGCCGCCAACAGGCCCTGCACGCCTGCCGTGGCGATGGTGAATGGACCGCCGCTTCGGGCCAGAAGGAGCCGGTCGCCCATCGCCGCGATTTCGCGCTACTCCTTGATGTCGCGCAAGAATTCCCATGGCCCCCCGCAGTAGTCTGCTAACCGTACCGTTGGCCGGTGCGCGGTGCTTGCTGTTCTTCTTTTCAACATGGGCTAGGCAGACAACGATGGTCACGAGGTCTTCCACGATTGCAGGCGTCGGCCTCGCCAACGCCACGCGCAAAAGCCGCTGGCCTGCGCGGCTCGACCTCACGCAGAGCCTGACAGGCCTCGTGGTGGCGCTCTTCATGTGGGGCCATATGTTCTTCGTGTCGTCGATTCTTCTCGGCAACGACGCGATGTGGACGATCACGAAGTTTTTCGAGGGCTACTTCTTCTTCGGGAAGCCGTACCCGGTGATCGTGTCGTTCGTGGTTGCCGGCGTCATCGCGCTGATCGTCGTCCACGCGTTCCTCGCCGTGCGCAAGTTCCCGATCAGCTATCGCCAGTTCACGACGTTCCGCGACCACATGAAGATGATGCGGCACGAGGACACCACGCTCTGGGCGTGGCAGGCCTTCACCGGGTTCGCGCTGTTCTTCCTCGCGGCGCCGCACGTGTACGTCATGCTGACGCAGCCCGGCCTCATCGGCCCGTTCGAATCGTCCGACCGGGTTTGGACCGGCCACTACTGGCCGCTGTACATCCTTCTGCTGCTGGCGGTCGAGTTGCATGGCGGCATCGGCCTCTACCGGCTCGCGGTGAAATGGGGCTGGTTCGAGGGCCGCGACCCCAATGCGACCCGTAAGCGGCTGAAAGTGCTCAAGTGGGCGCTCACGGTCTTCTTCCTCGTGCTCGGCTTCACGACGCTCGCCGCGTACATCAAGATCGGCATCGGCCACGCGCCGAACTACGGTGAGCGGTACGTGCCGGCGTCGGTTTCGGCCCCTGCAAAAGGGGTGACGCCGTGAAGGTCGTCTACACCGACGTGCTCATCATCGGCGGCGGACTCGCCGGCCTGCGGATCGGCATCGGCGCAAAGCGCCGCGGCCACGACGTGATCATCGTGTCGCTGGTGCCGCCGAAGCGCTCGCACTCGGCGGCGGCGCAGGGCGGCATGCAGGCATCCCTCGCGAATGTCATCAAGGGCCAGGGCGACAACGAGGACGTCCATTTCGAGGACACGGTCCGCGGCAGCGACTGGGGCGCGGACCAGCAGGTCGTGCGGATGTTCGTCAACACGGCGCCCAAGGCCGTGCGCGAGCTCGCGGCGTGGGGCGTCCCGTGGAGCCGCGTGCGCAAGGGCGATCGCGACGTCATCATCAACGGGCAGAAGGTGACGATCACCGAGCGCGACGAGGCGCACGGGCTGGTCGCGCAGCGCGATTTCGGCGGCACCAAGAAATGGCGGACGTGCTACGTGTCCGACGGCACCGGCCACGCGATGCTGCAGACGATGAGCGACCAGGCGATCGGCAACGCAATTCCGGTCCTTGAACGGGTCGAGGCGATCGCGCTGATCCACGACGGCGCGCGCTGCTACGGCGCCATCGTGCGCAACCTCATGACCGGCGAGCTCGTCGCGTACGTCGCGAAGGCGACGGCGATCACGAGCGGCGGCGCGGGCCGCCTCTACCGCGTAACGACCAACGCGGTGATCTGCGAGGGAATCGGCAGCGGCATCGCGCTCGAGACTGGCGTGGCGACGCTCGGCAACATGGAGGCGGTGCAATTCCATCCCACCGCGATCTTTCCGGCCGGCATCCTCGTCACCGAGGGCTGCCGCGGCGATGGCGGACTCCTCAAGGACGTCGACGGCCACCGTTTCATGCCGGACTACGAGCCTGAAAAGAAGGAGCTCGCCTCGCGTGACGTCGTCTCGCGCCGCATGGAAGAGCACATCGCGAAGGGCAAGGGGGCCAGGAACCGATTCGGCGAGCATCTCTGGCTCGACATCACGCTGCTGGGCGAGAAGCACATCCGGCACAACCTGCGCGAAGTCTTCGAGATCTGCCACTACTTCCTCGGCGTCGACCCGACCAAGGATTGGATTCCGGTGCGGCCCGCGCAGCACTACACGATGGGCGGCGTGCGTACGGACTTCACCGGCCAGAGCCCGACGCTCAAGGGATTGTTCGCGGCCGGCGAAGCCGCGTGCTGGGACATGCACGGCTTCAACCGGCTGGGCGGCAACTCGGTTGCCGAGACGGTCGTCGCCGGCATGATCGTCGGCGAATACATCGCCGATTTCTGCGACAAGCCCGAGAACGAAGTCGACATCCCGACCTCGCTCGTCCACGAGTTCCTGCGCCGCGAGCAGGGCAAGCTCGACGTTCTGCTCGATGGCGGCGGCACCGAGGATGCCGTCGCGCTGCGCATCGCGATGCAGGAGACGATGACCGAGAAAGTCGGCATCTTCCGCCGCGGCGCGGATCTCGAGTCGGCCGTGGCGGATCTGCAGGAACTGTTGCGCAGGAGCCGCAACATCGGAGTCAAATTCAAGGCGCGCGGGGCCAACCCCGAGCTCGTGATGGCGTACCGCGTGCAGAAGATGCTGAAGGTGGCGCTGTGCGTTGCGTACGGCGCGCTCACCCGCACCGAGAGTCGTGGCGCGCATTTCCGCCAGGATTTTCCGCGGCGCAACGACGCCGAATGGCTGAAACGAACGCTGGCGACGTGGAAGAGCGACACGGACACGCTGCCCACGCTTGCCTACGAGGCGCTCGACGTGGGCCGGATGGAATTGCCGCCGGGCTGGCGCGGCTACGGCGCGAAGGACTACATCGAGCACCCGGACACGCCGAATCGCATCGCCGCGGTCGAGGCACTGAAACAGAAGATGGCGGGCGCGCCACGGTTCGCGGTGCAGGAATCGCTGATGCCGTACGACGCGCTGCTTCCTAGAAAATTTCGCGGCCGCAACGAACGCATCGACGAACCGCTCGAGGGATCGAAATGAACACGCCCACCGTCAAGACGGTCGCGATGCCCGTGAGCAGAAGCAACGGCAACGGCAACGGCACGGCGGCGCCGCGGCGAAAGCTTTCGATCAGCGTCCTGCGCTACAACCCCCAGGATCCGGCCAGCGTCCCGCACATGCAGACCTACCGGCTCGAGGAAGCCGACGGAATGACGCTGTTCATCGCGCTGAACGAGATCCGCGAGCGCCAGGACGCCTCGCTGCAGTTCGACTTCGTCTGCCGCGCCGGCATCTGCGGCAGCTGCGCGATGGTGATCAACGGGCGCCCGACGCTCGCGTGCCGGACGCTCACCAAGAATCTCGGTCCCGAGATCACGCTGGCGCCGCTGCCGTTCTTCGAGCTCATCGGCGATCTCTCGGTCAACACCGGCAAGTGGATGCGCGGCATGAGCGAGCGGCTGGAGGGCTGGCTGCACATGAAGGACGCGGACCCCGACCTGCGGCGGATCGAGGAAAAGATGGATCCCGACCTCGCGGACAGGATCTACGAGCTCGACCGCTGCATCGAATGCGGCTGCTGCGTCGCCGCCTGCGGCACTGCCCGGATGCGCGAGGACTTCGTCGGCGCAGTCGGCTTGAATCGCGTGGCGCGCTTCCGCCTCGACCCGCGCGATTCGCGCACGGACCAGGACTATTACGACGTGATCGGCGACGACAACGGCGTGTTCGGCTGCATGTCGCTGCTGGCCTGCCACGACGTCTGCCCGAAGGACCTGCCGCTGGCGACGCAGATCGCGTTCATGCGGCGCAAGATGGTGGTGGCCGGCTTCAAGTAGTCCGTGCAAAGCCGCAGGGCGGCTCCCACAACGCGACTTTTAATTGCGACGCCGTTGACGGCCGTCAACCGGCACCTGCCGCATCGGCAGACAATGACCCAATGAATGGCCGGTGCCGGATGGGGGGCTCCGGCGAGTCCATTGAAGGAGGAGTTTCCATGTCCCACCGAGTCGAGAAGGATTTCCTGGGCGAAAAGAAAATACCTGCTGACGCGTATTACGGCGTGCAGACGCTGCGCGGGAAGGAGAACTTCCACATCACGGGCATTCCGATGTCGCTGGAGCCCAATTTCGTCAAGGCTTTCGGCTACGTGAAGAAGGCCGCCGCGCTCGCCAACCGGGACTTGGGCGTGCTCGACGCGAAGATCGCGGACGCGATCGCCGGCGCGTGCGATCGTCTGATCGCCGGCGAGATGCGCGATCAGTTCGTCACCGACTTCATCCAGGGCGGCGCCGGCACGTCGACCAACATGAACGCCAACGAGGTCATCGCGAATCTTGCGCTCGAGGCGCTCGGGCATCACGAAGGGCGAATACCAGTTCGTCAATCCGAACGACCACGTCAACTTCGGTCAGTCGACCAACGACATCTACCCGACCGCGTTCCGGCTCGCGCTGATTCTAAGGCTCGGGAGCTACATGGAAGCGCTGCGGCGCCTGCAGGACGCCTTCTTCGCGAAGAGCAGGGAATTCGACAAGGTGCTGAAGATGGGCCGCACGCACCTGCAGGACGCGGTGCCGATGTCGCTCGGCCAGGAGTTCCACGGCTGGGGGACGACGCTCGGCGAGGAAGTTCAGCGGATCACGGAAGTGCGCCAGTTCCTGCACGAGATCAACCTCGGCGCGACGGCGATCGGCACGACGGTCACGGCGGCGCCCGGCTACCCGGAGCTCGCGACCAAGTATCTGTCCGAGCTGACCGGGCTCAAGTTCATTCTCGCCGGCGACCTCATCGAGGCGACGTCCGACACCGGTGCCTACGTGCTGCTTGTCCGGCGTGCTGAAGCGGACGTCGGCGAAGCTCACGAAGATCTGCAACGACATCCGGCTGCTCGCGTCGCGGGCCGCGCTGCGGTTTCAACGAGATCAACCTGCCCCAGATGCAGCCGGGCAGCTCGATCATGCCGGGCAAGGTCAATCCGGTGATTCCGGAGGTCGTCAATCAGGTCAGTTTCCTCGTGATCGGCCTCGACCTGACGGTGACGCTCGCGGCCTCCGCGGGCCAGCTTCAGCTCAACGTGATGGAGCCCGTGATCACGTTCGCGCTGTTCACGTCGATCGCGACGATGGAGCACGCGGTCGACAGCCTGCGCGTCAACTGCATCGACGGCATCACCGCCAACGCGGAACGTACCCGCGACATGGTCCTTAACTCGCTCGGCATCGTCACCGTGCTGAAGCCATCGCTTGGCTACAAGCAGTGCGCGGAAATCGCGCGCGAAGGCTACGAAACCGGAAAGTCGCTGCACGACATCGTGGTCAAGGAGCGCAAGCTGTTGACGCAGCAGAAGTGGGACGAAGTATTTTCCTTTGAGAACCTGATCGCACCGAAGTTCGAACAGTAGTTCTTCCGGGCGGCAACGCCCGGCGGGAGAAAGGTCATGTCGCTGGCAATCTGCTGCAGTTCATCGTCGTGCTCGCGGCGATCTGGATGGGCGCCCGGTACTCCGGAGTGGGGCTCGGCCTTTGGGGCGCGGTCGGCCTGCTGGTGCTGGTCGTCGCGTTCGGCGTCAACCCGACGTCGCCGCCGATCGACGTGATGCTGATCATCCTCGCGGTCATCATGGCCGCGTCGGTGATGGACGCTGCCGGCGGCATCGACTTCCTGGTGCGGATCGCCGAGCGGATCATCCGGGCGAACCCCAAGTACGTGACGATCGTCGCGCCGCTCACGACGTGGACCTTCACGTTCCTCGCGGGTACGGGGCATATCGTCTATCCGCTGCTGCCGGTGATCTACGAGACCGCGCACCAGGCCGGTATCCGTCCGGAGCGGCCGATGGCGGTGGCGACGATCGCCTCGCAGCAGGCGATCACCGCGAGCCCGGTGGCGGCCGCGACCGCCGCGATGATCGGGCTTTTCGCCGAAAAGGGCATGACGCAATGGGGTCTGCCGCAGATCCTGATGATCTGCGTTCCGGCGACTCTCACGGGCGTCGTGGTTGCCGCGATTGTCTCGATGTTCGTCGGCAAGGACCTGAAGGATGACCCCGCATATCAGGCGCGCCTCGCGGCCGGTGAGGTCCCGGCGCCCAAGTCGGCCGCCGACAGGCCGCCGCTCAAGCCCGCCGCCAAGGCGTCGGCGTTCATCTTCCTGGTCGGCGTCGCGCTGGTCGTGCTGTTCGGTTTCTTTCCCGACCTGCGCACGCTCCCCGGCACCAAGGCGGCACTGCAAATGCCCATCGTGATCGAGATCGTGATGATGTCCGTCGCGGCGATCATGCTGCTGGTGACAAAAGTCAACGTCAACGACATCCCGAAGACGTCGACACTGCGCGCCGGCGTGGTCGCCGTCATCGGCATCTTCGGGCTCGCGTGGCTCGGCGACAGCTTCATCGCGGCGAACAAGGACGTGATCGTGCCGGCGATCGGCGCACAGGCGGACGCGCATCCCTGGACGTTCGCGTTCGGGCTGTTCTTCGCGTCGGTGCTGTTGTACAGCCAGGCGGCGACGACCCGCGCATTGATGCCTCTCGGCATAGCGCTCGGCATTCCACCGCAGTTCCTGATCGGGATGTTCCCGTCGGTCAACGGCTACTTCTTCATCCCGACCTACGGTTCGCTGATCGCGGCGATCAACTTCGACCTTTCGGGGACGACGAAGATCGGCAAATATGTGCTCAACCACTCGTTCATGATCCCCGGACTCGTCGCCACGGTGGTGACGGTAACCACCGGGCTCTTCCTCGCCAAGATCATGTTCTAGCGTTGGCGACGGCAGCCGCCGCCGTGGTGATGGCTTGACATGGCGCGCGGCGCTCCCGTAAGTTGCGCGGATGGCGTGGGATTTCCTAGTTTGCGCGCGCGTTGCCGCGCTGGTCGTGCCGACGCTGATCGCTTCCCATGCAACCGGGCAGGGAGCGTGGCCCGACAGGCCGATCAAGTTCGTCGTGCCGTATCCTCCCGCCGCGCTGACTGATCTCCTTGCGCGCGCGATCGGCGAGCGCCTGTCGGCCAGCTTGAAGCAGCCGGTCGTCATCGACAACAAGCCGGGTGCGGGCACACTGGTCGGCGCGGAATTCGTCGCCAAGCAGCCGGCCGACGGCTATACCCTGCTGATGGCCACGAGCACCACGCTTGGCATCAGCCCGTTGCTGTACACGCCCTCGCCGGTTAATCCGCTGCGCGATTTCGCACCGATCGGGGCCGTCGGTTCGGTCAACTTCTTCCTGATCGCCAATCTCGCGTTTCCGGCCAAGAACGTGCGCGAGATGATCGACGCGATCAAGCGCGCTCCCGGCAAGTACAACTATGCGTCGGTCGGCAGCGGCAGTCCGCATCACCTCTTCATGGAAGCGTTGAAGAAGGAGTACGGGCTCGACATCCAGCACGTGCCGTACAAGGGCACGCCGGCGGCGCTCACCGACCTGCTCGCGGGCACGATCCAGCTGATGTTCGCCGACGCGACGGTCGCGGTTCCGAATATCGTCGCCGGCAAGGTCACCGCGCTGGGCACGTCGGCGGCGAAGCAGACGACGCTGCTCCCGAACGTCCCGCCGATCGCGAACACCATTGCCCGGATTCGACTGGCAGGCGTGGCAGGGCGTCGTCGCGCCGGCCGGGACGCCGCCCGCCGTTGTCGCGAGGCTTGCCGACGAATTGCAGAAGATCCAGGCGACGCCGGAATTCCGCGACCAGCTGACGCGCTTCGGGATGGAGCCTTTCGCGCCGCAGAGTCCTGCGCAATTCGCCGCCATGATCGAAGCCGAGCAGCCGCGCTGGGCGCGGGCGATCAAGGAATCCGGCGCCAAGGTCGATTAGCGGCACGCAACGGAGAAAACGCATGGCCAGTCCTGTCATCGACGTCCACACGCATTGCCTGACCGACGCGTGGTTCGACCTGCTGCAAAGGCATGGCGGTCCGCGCTACACGGTCAAGGCGGTTACGGGCGGCCTGCGCGCGATTCACCTGGATGGCGCGCCGTTCATGACGCCGGTGCCGGCAATGTTCGACTACGACCTGCGCATCAAGACGATGAACGAAGTGGGCGTGGACTTAGGGATAGTGTCGCTGACATGCCCCAACTGCTACTGGGGCGGCCCCGACATCAGCCTCCAGGCGGCGCGGATCATGAACGACGACATGGCCGCGGCGTGCACGGCGCACCCGGATCGGCTGCGCTGGTTCGCATCGGTGCCATGGCAATATCCGGATCGCGCGTTGGCCGAGCTCGCGCGCGCGTGCGCGGCCGGTGCATCGGGCGTCATGGTGCTGGCCAACATCGACGGCAAGCCGCTCACCGACGAAGCGTTCGCTTCGATCTGGGCCGCGATCGACGCGCGAGGATTGCCGGTCCTCGTGCATCCGACGGCGCCACCCGGCGTGGCGGAAATGGACATGGCGCGCTTCCAGTTGACGGCGTCGATCGGCTTCACGTTCGACACGAGCCTGGCGTTGGCGCGCATGATCTACGACGGCTTCTTCGAGCAATACCGGAAGCTCACGATCATCGGCTCGCACGGCGGCGGGGCGTTGCCGTACCTGGTCTCGCGAATGGACCAGTGCTACGACAACATCCCCGCATGCCGCGAGAAGATCGCGCGCAGGCCGTCGGAGTACCTGCCGCAGATCTGCGCCGACTCGGTCGTGTTCGCGCCCGAGGTGCTCGCGCTTTGCGTGAGCGTGTTCGGCGCCGGCAACGTGCTGTACGGCTCCGACTATCCGCACACGATCGGCGACATGCCCGGGTGTCTCAAGCGCGTCAACGGCCTCGGCGACTCCGCGCGCGACAAGGTGCGCGGAGAGAACGCGCGGCGCGTCTTCCGCCTCTAGCGCACGGCCTCGATTTCGTGGCCGCGATCGGTCAAGGCGGTCAATCGTTACAGTCTTGGCATAACGGCGCTCGCATGTTTGCGGTTCGCGAAGGAGTTTGGTAGTTTCCGCTGTCGGAGGTCGCATGAAACCAATGCGAACATTGCTTCTCCTTCCGCTTTGCCTGCTGATCGTCCACGGTGCGATCGCGCAGCCCATGTGCAACGTGCAATTGCAGCTGACGCCGGATTACAGCTTTGCGATTGGAAGTTCCACTGGGGGCAGCGCATTCACATTCACCCAGGGTGGCCAGACGCTTGAACAAGGGTCGATGACGCAATTGGCCCTTTTTCCATTCGACAACTCCCGCACCAGCACATCCGGAACGGTGCCGACCCAAGCCGCTGGCACCTCATTTGTACCCGGCAAATTCGGCCCCGCGCTCCTGTTCGACGCGAACGCCAACCTCACCTATCCACAAGCCGGCAACCTCAGCCTTTACGACGCCACCGTCGAAATGTGGGTCTCCCCGCAATATGATGGCAACAATTTCCTGTATACAAATGGCGCGGCGACTTCCGTGTTGTTCCTCTACAACCCCACAACCAACGGGTCCACCTTGGTCCTGGCGATCGCCAACCATGGCGGAGGTCCCTATTTCTATGTGGGAGCCGGTAATTATTACGCCGGATATCCGGGAACTTCGAGTATTGCCACCTGGAAGGCCGGCGAGTGGCATCATCTCGCCTTCAGCTATTCGAGTTCGCATTCGCGCATCCGGCTTTATGTCGACGGCGTCCTCGCGCAGGAGCGCGCTTCGCCTTTCGGCTCCCTCGCCGCAGGTGCTAGTACCTTCAGCATCGGCAGTGGCTTCGGACGCGGCAGCGCCTTTGCACTCGACGAGGTGCGGATCTCCAACGTCGAGTTGCCCGCCGGCTCCATCGCTTACGACGCTGTGCGTACCGCACCGATGGCCAGCAATGAAGCGTTCCTCCCGCTCGCCGGCGTCCCTCCCGGGCAGTTGAACTATTCCGTCGCGGGCTGCGGATCGGCCTCCTACACCTTCACCGGCGTGCCGATCAGTAACTTCAGCCCGCCCAGCGGGCTGCTGCCTCCGGGCACCACTGCGGTCCCGCTCTTGTTTAACACCGTGCAGCCGACAACCTGCCGGTATTCCATTGGGGCCGCGCTCGACTATTCCGCGATGGAGGCACTCGACAGTGGGCCCGCTACCGCCCATAACGCGTCCGCAGCCGGCCTCTCCACCGATCCGCGGGTCCTCAATCACCTGTATCTGCGCTGCGACTCCAACCCCGACTACCTGCTCAGCACGACATACCGCGTCGTCGCCGCGCCCACCGGACGCTTCCCCCGCATCGGCAATATCTGGCTGGGCGGGGAAACCTATCGGAACGCGCCCGAGATTGCCGCCAAGACTCAGCTCTTTCTGGGTGGGACGCTGGCCGCCGGCGAAGCCAACGCGCTGCGGGCGCAGAACCCGGGCGTCCTAATCCTGCCTTCCATTCAGATGGACGACGACTTCAGTCTCACGCTGCCGGAGAGCTATTACCTGCACGACATCCATGGCAACCGCATCTCCGACTGGTGCACTCCCCTCGCCTATAGCTACAACATGACCCGGCCGGAGGTCGCCACTTACGTGGGCCAACAGGCGTATCAGATGTTGGCGCAGTCCAATTGGGCCTTCGACGGCCTCTTCTTCGACAGCTTCGGCACCACCAGATCGGTGAGCATGATCGACTGCCACGGCAACGCCGTGCAGGTCGATGCCAACGGCGACGGTCAGCCGGACAACCAGGCGCAACTGAACGCCGCGTGGGCCGCGGGAGTCTACCTCGCGGTGAGCACGTTCCACGGCGTGGCCCCGGGTGCGTACGCGTCCGGCCACGTCCTGGAGAGCCCAGCAGAGCCCCGCTCCCTCGCCACCTTCAACGGCACCTCCCTCGAGTTCGATCAGCAGTACGTTCGCGAAGGCCAGAAGGCATTCGGGTCTCTTTGGAGTCTCTACCAAACATGGGAGACGCAGGCGGTTGCGCCGGCCATCACCCTGATGCAGTCGGCCCCGCCCAACCAGCTCGCTTACGGTTACGGCTACGATCCGATGTATGGGATGCCTCCGGCGCTGGCTGCGTTCGCGCAGGCGTGGTACCCGAACATGCGCTTCGGGCTGGCGCTGGCCTTGATGGGGGACGGCTTCTCGGTCCACGACGTCGGCGACTACGCTGTCGGCGCCCACACCTTTACCTGGTGGTATGACGAATACGACTTCGACCTGGGCTATCCGCTCGGGCCGGCAACTCAAGTGGGAACCGGCCCCGTATATCGCCGCGACTTCACCAACGGTGTGGTGCTACTGAACGGCACATCGGGTACGCAGACCATCTCTGGCCTGAGTGGACTGTGGCGCATCCAGGGCAACCAAGCGCCGCTCTACCAGTACATTGTCGACGACGCTGAGGCGGGTTTCAGCGTTGCCGGTGCGTGGAGTGGCGTCGAGTACAACACTGGTGCCGCGTGGTATGCGGGTTCGAGTAGCAAGTTGCCGCCGGAGCCGCAGAACGCGAACGGCCCCTACTACCATGCGTGGCTAGGCGTATGCCATGAGTTGGACGCGTCCTCTGGAACGGCGCAGTGGGATCTCGCGATCCCGGCTGATGGTTCTTACACTATCGAAGTATGGCTGCCCGCCGCTCCCAACGCCGGTTCCTTTACAAAGAATGCAATCTACGAGGTTGTCGCAAACGGCGCGGTGGTGGCCTCAACGGCGATTGACCAGACTACCTCTGCCGCGGGAGATGGCTGGCACCCCGTGACTACGGCCTTGAGCCTGACCGCGAACAGCGGCACCTTCCTCCGTGTTCACAACGGAGGTTCGGGCTCGCTCATCGCCGACGCGGTGTACGTGACTTCAACAGCGCGCTATAACGATGGCTCGCCCGTCGATCAAGTCACTCTCGGCGCATTCGACGGGATTCTCCTGCGGCGCGATTCCCCGAATGCGGAGTTGCGCGACGTCGTCGAGTTCTACAACGCGTCCCTCGATCACTACTTCATCACCTACGGGACGCAGGAGATCAGCGATCTGGACGCTGGTGTGCACAAAGGCTGGACGCGCACCACCAAGGGCTTCAAGACTTACACAACGCCGCAGACGGGAACGTCGCCGGTGTGCCGCTTCTACATTCCGCCAGCGCAGGGTGACTCGCATTTCTTCGGCCGTGGCACGGCAGAGTGCGACGCCACGGCTGCGAAGTTTCCAACCTTTATCAACGAAGATCCGGCATTCATGCAGATGTTCCTCCCCACGGCCGGAGTCTGCCCGGCCAACACGACGGAGGTCTATCGCGTGTTCAGCAATCGGGCGGATGCCAATCACCGGTACATGACGGACAAGGTGGTGCGGCAGATGATGGTCGACAAGGGCTGGCTGGCCGAGGGCGACGGACCCAACCTCGTCGTGATGTGCGCGCCGCAGTAGCTGTATTTGAGCAGCTAGCGCCCGACGCTAGTCGCGCAGCTCGCGCCCGGTGAGCTTGATGAAGAGATCCTCGAGGTTCGCCGGCCGGTGCAGGTATTGCACGCCCGCCCGCGTCGCAAGGTCGTTCAGCAGCGGCTGCGCATCGCTCGCGTAGCAGAACGCCGTTTCGCCGGCGAGTTCCAGGCGCTTCGACAGCCGGCGGCCATGCATGTCGGCCCAGGTCTTGGCTTCGTCGCCGTAGACCTCGATCACTTCGCGCTCCACGTGGTGCGCGAGCAGCGCGCGCGGCGTGTCGCACGCGATCATCGAGCCGTGATCGATCACCGCAAGCCGCGTCGCCAGCCGTTCGGCCTCGTCCATGAAGTGCGTCGTCAGCAGGATCGTCTTGCCCTGCGACATCAGTTGCCGCAGGCCGTCCCAGATAAGATGGCGCGCCTGCGGGTCGAGCCCGGTGGTCGGCTCGTCCAGGATCAGGAGCTCGGGGTCGTTGACGAGCGCGCGAGCGAGCGTCAGCCGGCGCTTCATCCCGCCGGAGAGCGTGCGGATGCCGACATTGCGCTTGCTTCCCAGTCCCGCGAATTCGAGCAGGCTCGGAATGCGCCGTTCCAGCACGGTGCGGCGCAGTCCGAAATAACTGCCGTAGATGAGAAGGTTTTCGCGCACCGTGAAGTCGGGATCGAGATTGTCCATCTGCGGAACCACGCCCACTCGAATACGCGCCTGCCGCGCCGCCTCGGGCACATCCTCGCCGACCATCCGGATCGTGCCGCCGTCTGGATCGATCAACCCCAGGCAGCAGCGCAGCGTGGTCGTCTTGCCCGCGCCGTTCGGGCCCAGCAATCCGAAGCAATCGCCGCGGCGGATCTCGAACGAGAGGCCGCGCACGACCTCGTTGCCGCCGTAGCTCTTGCGCAGGCCCTCGACGCGCAGTATGACGTCGTCGCCGCCGATCATTCCGGCTTGAATCCCGACGCAGTCACCACCGGGCCCCACTTCGCGTAATCGGAGGCGACGATCCTGCCGAATTCCTCCGGCGTTCCGGTGGCCGGATCGATGCCGACCTTGGTCAGCTTCTCCGCGACGTCGGGCGACTGCAACGCGCGATTGATGGCGCGATTCAGCGTGTCGACGATAGGCTTCGGTGTCCTGGCCGGCGCGAAGAAACCGAACCAGCCCAGCGCCTCGACGTCGTTCACGCCGAGCTCCTTGAACGTCGGCACGTCCGGCAGCGCAGTGGAGCGGGTCGCCCCGGAACTGGCGAGGATCGTCACGCGTCCCGCGCGATGCAATTCGGTGAGATCGGCAATAGCGTCGATGGCGGCCGGCACCTGCCCGCTGATCAGGTCGTTGATGTAGGCGGCCGAGCCCTTGTACGGAACGTGGACCATTTCCACGCCGATGCCGCGCCCCAGCAGCACGCCGAAGAAATGCGGGAGGCTGCCGGCGCCGGACGTCGCGTACGAAGCCTTGCCCGGATTCGCCTTCACCCACGCCACGAAATCCTTCCAGTTCTTCGCGCCACTGGCCGGTCCAGCGGCGATGGCGAACTGGAACGTCGCACCAAGTGCTACCGGCGTGAAGTCCTTCAGCGGATCGTACGTAATGTCCTTGTACACATGCGGCACGACGGCCATCGGACCGATGGGCATGACCATGAGCGTGGTGCCGTCGGGCGCGGCCGCCTTCACCTCGTTGGCCGCGATGCGGCCGATCGCGCCGGGCTTGTTCTCGACGATCACCGGCTGGCCCAGGCTGTCTTTCATCTTGTCGGCGACGACGCGCGCGATCAAGTCGACGGTGCCGCCGGCCGGAAAGCCGACGAGGATGCGCACCGGCCTGTCGAATTTCTCCTGCGCAATGGATTGGAACGAAACACCGAGACCTGTCGCGGCCAATAACGCGGTGACGCCGGCGAACAGCATCGGGCGGATGTTCATTGTTGTCTCCCCTAGGTTCGGCAATTCGCGGCGGCCAGTATACGAGAAGGCCGCTGTCGCGCCGGTCAGTTCTTGTACGATGGATCGATCCGGTCGAGCAAGCGCAGCAGTGCGGGCCAATCGCGCTCGGTCGCCGGGCGGCTGGGATTCAGGAACACGCGCGCGACTCTTTCCGCGACCTCGGGCGCGGGAATGACGAGTTCGGCGCCACCCGCCATCGCCGCGACCTGCGCCTGGCACGCGCGCTCCAGGTAGTACATGAGGTCCCAGGCTTCGCGCACCGTGGCGCCGCAGGTCAAGAGGCCGTGGTTGCGCAGGATCATCGCCTTGTGCGCGCCCAGGTCGCGGATCAGCCGCTGCTGCTCGTCCATGTCCAGCGCGACGCCTTCGTAGTCGTGGTAGGCCAGCCGGTCCCAGAAGCGCATCGCGTGTTGGGTGAGCGGCAGCAAGCCCTGCTTCTGCGCGGCCACGGCAAGGCCGGCGCTCGTGTGCGTGTGCATGACGCAGCCGATGTCGTGGCGCGCTCCGTGGATCGCACTGTGGATCACGTAGCCGGCGGGGTTGATGCCGAGCCCCGTGACGTCCTCGATGACGTCGCCTTCGAGGTTCACTTTCACGAGACTCGTCGCCGTGATTTCGTCGAACAGCAATCCGTACGCATTGATGAGGAAGTGCCCGTCCGATTCCGGAACGCGCGCCGAGATGTGCGTGAAGATCACGTCGGTCATCCGGAAGTGCGCAGCGAGGCGATAGCACGCGGCCAGATTGACTCGCGTCGTCCACTCGGCGGCGCTCACGCGATCCCGCAGCGCCTTCGCGGTCCCGGCGGATTTCCGTGCGGCCATGGGTCAACTCCTTTGCGCGGCATCCGGCGCCGGGCGCTGCCACATGCCCTGGATGACGCGCTGCAATTGCGGCAGGCGGCCGTGGAAGAAATGGCCGCAGCCGGGAAAGACGATGATCGGAAGTTCCTGCGGGCGCGCCCACGCCAGAACATCGGCGAGCGGAACGACGTCGTCTTCCTCGCCGTGCACGACGATGGTGTCCGCGGGGACTTCCGCGACGGCAAAGCGGCCGACGGCCGGTCCGATCAACACGAGGCGCTGTGCCGTCACCGTGGCGGCCACGCGGGTTTGCACGAACGAGCCGAACGAGAATCCCGCCAAGACTACAGGCAGCTCGTCGCCGAATCGGTGCCTGGCGTGCGCGAGCGCGGCGAGCGCGTCGTCGGTTTCGCCGATGCCGTCGGCAAACGCGCCGGCCGACCCGCCCACGCCGCGAAAATTGAAGCGCACGGCGGCGTAGCCCAGCGCGAAGAAGGTCTTGGCCAGCGTCTGCACGACCTTGTTGTCGAGCGTGCCGCCCTGCAACGGGTGCGGATGGGCGATGAGCGCGATGCCCGAAAGCGGCGGATCCGGCGCGTTGTGGACGACTTCGAGCGGGCCGGCCGGACCGTCGATCGTCAGGCGCTGCACCGTCCGTGGCGTCAAATCTTCAGCCGCTCGACAATTTCGCCGCCGACGACATGGCGGTCGATGATCTCATCGATATCGTCGCGGTCCACGTACGTGTACCAGACGGCGTCGGGGTAGACGACGACCACCGGACCTTCCTCGCAGCGATCGAGGCACCCCGCCTTGTTGATCCGGACCTGGCCGGGGCCATTCAGTCCGAGCGCCTTGATCCGCGACTTCGCGTATTGCTGCATTTCCTGCGAACCGCTGTCCGCGCAGCATTTCTCCGGCGGATCGCGCTTGTTGCAGCAGAAGAACACGTGTTTGCGGTAGTAGCTCATTGGCGGGCGACAAGCCGGCGCTCGAGATTGGCGCCGCGGCGATAGGGCCGCCAAGTATAGCGCCCGTCAGTCGGGCCGCCCCCAGGCGGGCTTGCCCGCGAGCGCGAACAGCCATGCCGCGGCGGCGATCGGCCAGACGAGCAGCACCGTGTGCGTGAGGCCGTTGTAGTTGAGCAGGTGGCCGTAACGCCAGTTGAACAGCGTCAACGGCGCGGGCATCGCCGCCATGTCGCTTGCCGCGAACGGCAGCAGCAGCGACGAGAGCAGCGCGATCGCGCACGCCGCCACCTGCGCCGGCCGCGGCATGAAGGCCGCGAGCAGCAGCCCCAGCGATCCGGCGGCAATGCCGATGGCCACGCCAGGCTTGAGCCACGCCTCCCACGCGGCGGGCTTCAGCAGCACCCACGCGGCCGTTCCCTTGAGCACGCACGCCATGGCGATCAGCAGCAGGACGGCACCGCCGACGTAGCGGCGATCGCGCAACAGCAATGCAAGGAACAGCCCGACGCCCGCCAACTGGAATGCTGACTGCGCGGCCTCGATCATCGTCGCCGCGGTGTCGGGCGCCACGACTGCCGGATGCAGTCCCGGCTCGAAGTTGACCGCGAACAGACCCATTCCGGGGTTGACCTGCGCCGTCAGCCACAGCGCGAGCAGTGCGATGCCGACGTCGCCCAAACGTCCAGGCAGGAAGACGCGGTCACGCGCGACGGAGAGCCACCGCCGCGTGTGCGCCGCGCGGACGAGCGTGCCGCCGATCAGCCCGCCGACGAACGCGCCACTGGCGTTCGCGAAGAAGTCGACCAGACTCGCGTCGCGCGTCGGCAGGAACATTTGCAACGTCTCCATGCCGAACGACAGCGCCCCGCCGGCGGCGAGCGCGACGTTTGCCCGAAGCAGCGGCGTTGCGCGTCGCGGGATCAATGCGACGAACACGCCGAAAGGCACATAGGCCAGGGCGTTGGCGACGACATCGAAGCGCGTCCACTTGGGCGGCCACGGCGCAAACGGCCAGAACGGCGTTCCCGCGGCGGGAGGAATCCACGGCGCGAAGGGCTGCAAGCTCGCGTAGGCAATCGCGAACCCGTACAGCAACGCCAGCGCGTGCGGCAGGAACGTCCGTTGTCGCGGTGCGTCCATGCCCGAACACGTCGTCAGCGCGACGCCTTGATCTCCGTCCACATCTTGCCGCGCAGCCGGCGCTGCGCCGCCGTAAGATCCTTGAGCTGCTCCAGCTTGGCCGCGACGGCCGGATCCGGGAATATCGCCGGGTTCTTCAGGAGTTCCGGCTTGATGTACTTGATCGCGTCGGTGTTCGGATTGCCGGAGCCGATGAGGTTGGTGAGTTCCGCCGAATTCTTGCCCTCGAGCATGTAGTTCATGAACATGAGCGCCAGGTCGGGCCGCGGCGCATCCTTGTGGATCACCATGTTGTCGACGGCCAGCACGGCGCCTTCCTTCGGCATCCCCTGCAGGATCGTGAACTTGCGTCCCGCCGCCTGTGCGTCGAGGTTGGCCTGGTAGATGTCGTTCGAATAGCCATGCACGAGCCAGATGTTGCCGACGGTCAACTCCTTGATATACGACGACGCGTTGAAGGCCGCCCAATAGGGCTTGGCGCGCTTGATGAGATCGGCGGCCTCCTTCCAGTGCTTTTCGTCCGTGTCGTTGGCCGAGTAGCCCAGGTACTTGAGCGCGGCGGCGAAGAGCTCGCTCGAGCTGTCCAGCACCGTGACGCGGCCCTTCACCTTCTCGAGGTACTTCGGGTCGAAGATCACGGCCCACGTGTCGGTCGGCAGGCCGAGCTCCTTCATCTTCTCCGCGTTGTAGCCCAGGATCGTCGTCGACATCGCGTACGGGACGGAATACTTGTTGTCCGGGTCGAACGCGGTGTTCATGTAGACCGGATTGATGTTCTTGAGGTTGGTGAGCTTGGACTTGTCGATCGGCTTCAGTTGCCCGCCTTTGATCAGCGATTGCATGGCGTTCGACGTCGGGACCAGGATGTCGTAGCCCTTGGCGCCCGCGGCGAGCTTGGCCAGCAGTTCCTCGTTGTCGGAGTAGTAGGTCTGCTTGACGTCGCACTTGCACAACTCCTCGAAGCGCTTGACGGTTTCCGGGGCGATGTAGTTGTTCCAGTTGTAGAGGTTGAGCGTGTCCTTGGCCAAAGCGGGAAGGGCTACGAGGCAGAACAGGAGAGCGGCGCAGCGTTTGATCATGGTTGGGTCTCCTCGTTGGAGCGGAGCAGGGTCGGGGAAATGCGGGTGGCGACGACGATCAGTATCAACGTCAGCAGCATCAGCAGCGTTGACACGGCATTGACCTCGGGCGTTACCGCGATCTTGATCATCGAATAGATCTGCAGCGGCAGCGTCACCGTGCCGGCGCCCGCGGTGAAGAACGTGATGACGAAATCGTCGATCGACAGCGTGAAAGCCATCAGCGCGCCCGCGATCACGCCGGGCATGATCAGCGGCAGCGTGACGTACCGGAAGGTCTGCCAGGGAGAGGCGCCGCAGTCGCGCGCCGCCTCGGTCAGGCTCTCGTCCATCCCGGAGAGTCTGGCGCGTACGACAATCGCGACGAAGCCGATGCAGAACGCGATGTGCGCCAGCGTGACGGAGACGAGCCCGAGCGAGAAATTGAGCAGCACGAAGAAGATGAGCAGCGAAACGCCCATCAGTATCTCCGGGATCGCGATCGGCGTGAGGACGAGGATGGGCAGCAGGCGCAGCTTGTACCGGTGCATGGCCACGCCCGCCATCGTGCCCAGGATTGTCGACACCAGGCTCGTCACGAAGCCGATGACCAGCGAATTGGCCGCCGCCGCCTGCATTTCCTCGTTCTGTGCGAGCTTGCGGTACCAGTCCAGCGTGAAGCCGACCCATTCCGCATTGAGGCGCGAGTCGTTGAACGAGTAGACGACGACGATGACCAGCGGCAGGTAGAGGAACGCGTAGCCGGCGAGCGCCGCCGCCCACAGCCACGGAGACCGTCTAGGCACCGGACGCCTCCCTTCGCGTGCTGCGCGCGCCGACCCACGCCGCCAATCCCGCCAGCGCCAGCGCGGCCACCGTCAGCACGATCGAAAGCACGCTGCCAAACGGCCAGTCGCGCGTCTCGAGGAACTGCTGCTTGATCACGTTCCCGATGAGGCTGTCGTTGGGGCCGCCCAGGATGTCGGGAATCGCGAAGATGCCGAGCGCCGGAATGAACACCAGCGCCGCCCCGGCATAGACGCCCGGCAGCGACAGCGGAAACGTGATCCGCCAGAAACGCTGCCACGCATTGGCGCCCAAATCCTGCGCGGCATCGAGCAATGCCTGGTCATGCTTCTCCAGGTTGGCGTACAGCGGCAGCACCATGAACGGGAGGTGGACGTACACGAGGCAGACCAGCACCGCGAACGAGCTGAACAGCAGCGACACCGGCCCCGCGCCGAACCAGCCTAGCATGCTGTTGACGGTGCGGGCCAGCGCGGCCTGCGGACCCAGCACGATCATCCACGCATAGACGCGGATCAGGAAATTGGACCAGAACGGCAGGATCACCAGCAGCAGCAGCAGGTCGCGGTGCTTTTTCGGACTCTTGGCGATTAGCGTGGCCAGCGGGTAGGCGATCGCGAGGCACGCCAGCGTGGTCGCCAGCGCATACACGAACGACTTGACGAAGATCTGCGTATAGACCGGCTCCGTGAAGAAGCGCACGTAGCTGTCGACGTTGAGGTCGGGCTTGCCCGATTCGTCGATGAACGGAGCAAGACCGCCGAACTCGCCCGGCGTGCGAAACGACGCCAGCACCATGATGAGCGCCGGGATGGCGAAGAAGAGCAGCAGGTAGAGGATCGGCGGACCGCTCACCAGCCATTTGCCGAGCCATTCGCTGCGCCTGCGCATGGAGGTCATCCGGCGATGAAGTGTCCTGCGGCAGCGGGCCAGCTCAAGTCGACAGCGTCGCCGACTTCGAAGAACTTGGTGCGGCCTGCCGCCGAGTTGGCGGACAGCGCCTCGACCCTGGCGCCGCCTGCCGTCGTGATCATGTAGACCGTCACGTCGCCGTGGTACAGGAAATCGGACACGGTGCCCCGAAAATGGTTGTCGGCCATGGCGTCCCCGGTTGCCCCGAGCACGATTTTTTCCGGTCGCAGTGCGATCGAGCCTTTCTCGCCCGCCGAAGCGCCCGACGCCGCCAGGACCTTGACCGTTCCCAGGCCGTGCACGTCGACGGCGATCACGCCGCCCGTGTTGGCGGATATGGGCCCGGCCAGCAGGTTGCACGTGCCGATGAAATTGGCGACGAAATGCGTCGCGGGAAAGCTGTAGATGCGCGACGGCGCGTCCATCTGTTCGACGTGGCCCTTGTTCATGACCGCGATCCGGTGTGACAGCGCCAGCGCCTCGGTCTGGTCGTGCGTGACGTAGACGAACGTGATGCCCACTTCCTTCTGCAGGTTGATGAGTTCGACCTGCAGTTCCTCGCGCAGCTTGGCGTCCAGCGCCGCCAGCGGCTCGTCCAGCAGCAGCACGGTCGGATGCGTGACGAGCGCGCGCGCGATCGCCACGCGCTGCTTCTGGCCGCCCGAGAGTTCATGCGGAAAGCGGTTGCCGAAGCCGGTCAGCCGCACGTCCTCCAGCGCTTCCGCGATCTTGCCGGCCACCTCGGTCGGCGGCGTCTTCGCCATCTTGAGCGGAAATGCGACGTTGCCTTCCACGGTCATGTGCGGAAACAGCGCGTAGCTCTGGAAGACCGTGCGCACGGGGCGGCCTTCAGGCGGCCGGTTGGCAAGGTCTTCGCCATTCAGAAGGATGCGACCGCCGTCGGGGAGGTCGAATCCCGCGATCATCCGCAGCAGCGTCGTCTTGCCGCACCCGGACGGGCCGAGCAACGTGAAGAACTCACCGGCCTCGATGGCGAGCGTGACGCGGTCGACCGCGGTGAAGTCGCCGAAGCGGCGCGTAACGTCCTGGATTTCGAGCAGCGCCATGAAAGGCAGCGGTAGGGTGGGGAGATGGGGCTGCGCGGGATTGTATCGGCAATCGGCGCGCTCCAACACCGTAATCCGTTCGTCTCGGGCGGTTCGCTTGGGACCGGCTCGGCGCGCCGGGCCTTGGGCTTTCGTCGCCGGACGCCGGCCGTGGTATTTTCGCGAAATGAGCAAACCCGGCGATTCGTCGTTTCTTGACCAGCTGCGCAAGCGGTCGGAGGAATTGCGCGCGCAGGACACCGCGGCGCGCAAGCCGATCGAGGACGCGCTGCACGACATCGATCGTTGCCTTTGGCGCGCCTTTCGGTGGCTGGACGAGGTCGTGGGCCACCTCGAGGTGATCCGCCCTACCATCGCGCACCAGTTCCAGCTGGGCCACATCCTGACGCTGGACCGTCCGCGTTTCGACCGGGGCTTCGTGTCGTTCCGGCGCGGGTCGTATGCCGGCTTCGAGGTACTCACCTATGTCGAAATGTTCTACAGCATGGTCGGCACGGCGCCGTTCATCTTCCGCGTCAATCCCGCGGCGGCGGCTGGCGTCGAGGAGCGGCTGCGCGCCTCGACGATGCAGTTCCACTACCAGACCGAACAGGACGAGAAAAAGGTCGTGCGCTACGGCCTCTTCCACGTGCAGCCCTCCATTGCCGCATCGGTGCGTTTCCAGCCGGACTATGCGCGGCAGATCATCGAGGTCACATTGCGCAACGTCGACCGCTTCGAGTCGGTCCTGCTCGAATTCCAGCCTGGCAAGGTCGACGAGCCGGCGCTCGAGGATCTGGTGAAGTTCATGCTGGGCGAGGCCAAGGGATTCCTGCGCCGCGCGCCCCTCTCGCTCATCAGGCCGCGCGTCGACGAGCAGCAGGCGGCGCAGCCCGCCCCATCCGACCAGGCGAAGTGATGCGCTGCCTGCGTCCGGCCATCCAGTTCAGATTCGCTGCCGGACCAGCAGGACGATCGCGACGACGAGCAATGCGGCGATCACGGCGAGCCAGCGGTTGCGCGTCTTCTGCGCCGCCGCGAGTTCGCCGACGGCGGATTCGGAAGCGGCCGGAGGCGCCAGCAGGCGCTGGTGCAGCAGGCGCGGCAATTCAGGCAGCGCCGCAACGATGTAGGGCGCCTCGGCGATCAGCCGGCGCTGCAGGGCCGGCAGGCCGATCTGCTCCTGCATCCAGCGCTCCAGGAATGGCTTGGCGGTCACCCACAGGTCGAGTTCCGGGTCGAGTTGCCGGCCCAGCCCCTCGACGTTGAGCAGCGTCTTCTGCAGCAGCGTCAACTGCGGCTGGATCTGCACGTTGAAGCGGCGCGACGCGCGGAACAGCGACACCAGAACCTTGCCCAGCGAGATCTCCCGCAGCGGGCGGTCGAAGATCGGCTCGCATACGACGCGGATCTCCGCTTCGAGTTCGTCGACGCGCGTATCCGGCGGCACCCAGCCGGACTCGATGTGCGCCGTCGCCACCCTATGGTAGTCGCGGCGGAAGAAGGCCAGGAAGTTCTGCGCGAGATAGCTCTTGTCGGTCTCCGACAGCGTGCCCATGATGCCGAAGTCCAGTGCAATGTACTTGCCGTGGTTCGACGCGTCGGTGGCGACGAAGATGTTGCCCGGATGCATGTCCGCATGGAAGAAGCCGTCGCGAAACACCTGCGTGAAGAAGATTTCCACGCCGGCGCGCGACAGCCGCGGCAGGTCGATGCCCGCGCGCTGCAATTCCTCGATGCGGCCGATGGGAATGCCGGCCATGCGCTCCATCACCAGCACTTCGACGGTGGTCCAGTCCCACTCGATCTCGGGCACCAGCAGCAGCGGCGAATGCTTGAAATTGCGGCGAAGCTGCGAGCAGTTCGCGGCCTCGCGCGTGAGGTCCAGCTCGTCGCGGATGGTCTTTTCGAATTCGCTGACCACCGCCAGCGGGCGCAGCCGCTTGCCGTCCGACCACAGCTTTTCGACGAGCCCGGCGGCCGTCTGCATCAGTGCCAGGTCGTGTTCGATGACCCTGTGGATGTCGGGCCGCAGCACCTTCACGGCGACCGGCGTGCCGTCCGGCAGGTCCGCGAAATGCACCTGCGCCACCGAGGCGCTCGCCACCGGCGTGAGATCGAACGACCTGAAGACCTGGTCGGCAGGCTTGCCGTACGCGCGCGCGAGCGTCGCCAGCACCTGCTCGGCGGGAAACGGCGGCACGCGGTCCTGCAGCTTGGCCAGTTCGTCGGAGATGTCGGGCGGCAGGAGATCGCGGCGCGTCGACAACATCTGGCCGAACTTGACGAAGATGGGCCCCAGCGCCTGCAGTGCCTCGCGCAGGCGCACGCCACGCGGCTGCGACAGGTCGCGCCAGAACAGCACGTGATTGACGAACGGACGCAGGCCCCGAACACGCTCGTGGCCGAGCAGGAATTCGTCCAGGCCAAAGCGCAGCGCGACCAGATTAATGCGGATCAGGCGGGCAATGCGCATCATGTCGGCATTCTACGGGAGGCGTGACCGATGCCGGCGGCCGCCGTTGCCGCAGGTCTTGCGCCATGGGCCCGGCGTGCCGGCGTCTTCAGCGCTGCAGCGGTTGCGGCTTGCCCGAGGCAACCCGCGCCGACAGCGCATCGAAGCGCTGCTCCAGCGCATCGACGCGCTCCGTGACATCGCGCACGCCTTCGACGAACGCCGGCAATTGTTCGCCGCGCGCGAGCAGGCCGGCTTCGTCGCGCACGTAGCTGACCACGCCTTCCGTGACGCGCTGCGCGGCATATTCGGGAAACGCGAGCAGCCGTCGTCCCGCATCGGCGGCGCGCTGCCCGGCCACCGACCCAAGCACTTTCGCGAACGCCGCTTCAACGAACCAGGGCAGCGTCCGCGCAAGCTCCTTCAACACGCCGCCCAGCGCGGCGTCGCCTTCCTCGCGAACGAATTCGTTCCATCGCGACGGATTGGCGAGGAATGGCGGAACCGCCAGGGGCGAGAGCAGGAGATCGAGATCCGCGGGCGCCGAAGCCGGCGCCCTTTCGAGCTTCCCCTCCGCGGTTATCCCGAAACGCGCTGCGACGGGTCCGACGGCCAGCGTGAACACGCGCCCGGCGAATGGCGCCAGTTTTTCGCGCGCCCAGGTTTCCTGTTCGAGGATGCGGTTGGCCACCTTCGCCGGCACATCCAGGGGGTCGGGGAAGATCATGCCAGTTGGCGGATGCCGGCCAATAGCCATCCCATCTTGCCGTCGACCGGTTTGACGAGATTCCAGACTTCGTCGAACGGCTTGCCGAGCAACATGCCGTCTTCGCGCAGCGTTCCGGTGAAGTGGACGCTGGCCCAGTAACGGTCGCCCTCGGTCGTCACGTCGAGCACCGCAGCCTCGAGCGCGTCCACTTCCGTCGCGACGTGGTGTCCGCGCTCCGCGATTTCCTTGTCGATTTCCGCGAACAATTCCGGCGTCATCACATCGGCCAACGTCTTGCGGTCGCCAACGTCATACGCGGCCTGGAGCTTCCTGAATTGCAACGTGGCCTGCTGCACAAAAGGAGCGGGATCGAAACCGGCGGGAAATTGGCCAGCCGACGGTGAGACCACCGGCGCGACGCTACCGAGCGTCGGTTCGAACCGGGTGCCGCCGGCCGGCGATAGCGGCGGCATCGCGCCGGGCGCAGCACCCGCGGCCGCGTATTGCATCGGCGCGCGCGCAGCGCCGCGCCGGCCGACGAACATTCGAATCAGGAAAACGCCACCGACGACGAGCAGCACGAGCATCAGTACGCTCGCGAAGCCTTCGGACAATCCGAAGTGCGAGAGCAGCGCGGCCAGCCCGATGCCCGCGGCGAGCCCCGCGAGCGGGCCCATCCAGCGCGAACCGCTCGACGTGGCCGGCACGGCAGCCGGCGGCAGCGCCTGCGCCGGCGCGGCGGGATTCGCAGGAGCGACGTTGGGCGAGGTCGAAGGGGGCGTCACCGGGCGCTGTGCGCCCAGGCTGCGGCCGCTCCCCATGCGCCTCGCGTCGGCCGAATCGGCGGCAACCAATGCCACCGCAGCGATCGCGGCGAACGCGACGATCAGCAATCGTTTCATGTCCTGTCTCCGTTGCGATCGGCGCAACATCCGTCCTTCAATACACGCGCCCCACATGCACGGCGACGACACCGGCCGTCAGATTGTGAAATTCGACGGCATCGAAGCCGGCGTCGCACATCATCTGCTTCAACGTTTCCTGGTCCGGATGGACGCGGATCGACTCCGCCAGGTAACGATAGCTCGCCTCGTCGTTGGCAATCAGTTTGCCCAGTTTGGGCAAGACATTGAAGCTGTACCATTCGTATGCGGGCGCGAGTGGCGCCGCCACGCGCGAGAATTCCAGCACGATCGCCACGCCCCCGGGCCTCAGCACGCGGCACATCTCGGCCAGCGCCCGGTCCTTGTGTGTGACGTTGCGCAGGCCAAACGCGATGGAGACAACGTCGAATGCGCGATCCGGAAACGGCAGCGCCTCGGCATTGCACTGGACCGTTGGCAACACGAGGCCTCCGTCGAGAAGCTTGTCGCGGCCTTCGGCCAGCATGGCGCCGTTGATGTCGGTGTGCACGACCGATCCGGCCGGACCGACGCGGGCGGCGAAGAGCTTGGCGAGATCGCCGGTGCCGCCCGCCAGGTCCAGCACGCGTTGCCCCGGCCGGGCGCCGGAGGCTTCCACCGCGAACCGCTTCCAGATGCGATGCAGCCCGGCCGACATGACGTCGTTCATCACGTCGTACTTGTCGGCGACGGAGTCGAATACGCCGCGCACGCGGCGCGTCTTCTCCGCGGGCGAGACGTCCTCGAAGCCGAATTGCGTGCGCTCTTCGCTCATGGCGTTCCGCTGCCTTCTTGGTTGGAGCTGCCGGATTTGGCGGGTGCGTCGCGGCTCGCGCCCGCGGCCTCGAGCCTGGCCAAGTACCGCTGCCAGAGTTCGTCCTGGCGCACGCCCAGGTCGTACAGGTAGTCCCACGAATAGATTCCGGTGTCGTGGCCGTCGGAGAATGTGGGCCGGATCGCGTAATGTCCGACGGGCTCCAAGTCCGTGATCGTCACGTCGCGCTTGCCTGTCTGGAGTATTTCCTGGCCCGGCCCGTGTCCGCGCACCTCCGCCGACGGCGAATGCACGCGCAGGAACTCGCAGGGCAAGCGGAAGACGATGCCGCGCGGAAACACGAGCTCCAGCACCCGCGACGCCTGGTGCAGCTTGATCTCGGTGGGCAGCGGAGTCTTGGTGTCGAGGCCGGCCATGGCACTGTTCAGCGTTACAAGCTGAATGTGGGGGAGAAAGAGACTAGCACAAGCCGCCCTTGCACCAGTGTCGACGGCCAGCCCGCGGACAGGGCGGATTGGCAGTCACGCCAACTGCGCGCAACCGAGCGGGGAGCGAAGCGACCTGCGATCGGCGCGCCTCGTGAAACTTTGGCCCGACAGCTATATTTGGTTGTTCGACGTTTCCGGCACGACGTCGAGATTGCCGATGCCCGCGAAGACGTTGCGATTCTTCGCTTCCTTGCCGTGCAGCTTGATCTCCAGCCGCAGGTCGTTCAGCGAATCGGCGTTGCGCAGCGCGTCCTCGTAGGTGATGAGGCCCGCTTCGTACAACTCGAACAGCGATTGGTCGAACGTCTGCATGCCCAGTTCGCGCGACTTCTTCATGATGTCCTTGATGCCGGACACGTCGCCCTTGAAGATGAGGTCGGAAACCAGCGGGGAATTGAGCATGACCTCCACCGCCGGCACGCGGCCGCGGCCGTCGCGGCGCGGTATGAGGCGTTGCGCGACGAAGGCGCGGACGTTGAGCGAGAGGTCCATCAGCAACTGCGCGCGCCGCTCCTCGGGGAAGAAGTTGATGATGCGATCGAGCCCCTGGTTCGTGCTGTTGGCGTGCAGCGTGGTCAGGCACAGGTGGCCGGTTTCCGCGAACGCAATCGCATAGTCCATCGTGTTGCGCTCGCGCACTTCGCCGATCAGGATGACGTCCGGCGCCTGCCGCAGCGAATTCTTCAGCGCGATCTCCCAGCCATCGGTGTCGACGCCGACTTCGCGCTGGGTCATGATGCAGTTGCGGTGCTCGTGCACGAATTCGATCGGATCCTCGATCGTGATGATGTGCCCGTAGCTGTTCTCGTTGCGGTAGCCCAGCAGCGACGCCATCGACGTCGACTTGCCGGCGCCGGTCGCGCCGATGAACATCATGATGCCGCGCTTGGACATGATGATGTCCTTCAGCACCGGCGGCAGGCCCAGGTCCTCGAATTTGGGAATGTCCATCGTGATCGTACGCAGCACCATGCCGACGCGGGCCTGCTGGACGAACGCGTTGACGCGGAAGCGGCCGATGCCCGGCGGGCTGATCGCGAAGTTGCACTCCTTCGTGCTTTCGAATTCCGACGCCTGTTTGTCATTCATCACGCTGCGCACGAGCTCGATCGTGTGCTGCGCCGAAAGCTGCGTCTTCGACACCGGCGTGATCTTGCCGTCGACCTTTATGGCCGGCGGGAAGTTCGCGGTGATGAAGAGGTCGGAACCCTTCTGCTTGACCAGCAGGTCCAGGAGTTCGTGGATGAATTTGGTGGCGCGTTCTCGTTCCATGGCGTTCATTACCAGAGGGCCAGTCCCGTAGGGCCGCCCCAAGGGACTGACCCGCCCCCTGTGGGGGCAGCGAGCGAAGCGAGCGTGGGGGTCGTTCCATTAGCCGCCCATGAAGAGGTCTTTGTTGACCGCTCGGTTGCGTGCCTCGGCGACGTTCACCTGGTTGCGGCGCACGAGGTCGACGAGGCACTGGTCCAGCGTCTGCATGCCGATCGCCTGCGACGTCTGGATCGCCGAGTACATCTGCGCAACCTTGTTCTCGCGGATCAGGTTGCGGATCGCCGCGGTGCCGATCATGATTTCATGCGCGGCGATGCGGCCCTGGCCGTCCTTGGTCTTGAGCAGCGTCTGCGCGACGACCGACACCAGCGACTCGGACAGCATCGCGCGCACCATTTCCTTTTCCGCGGCGGGGAACACGTCGATGATCCGGTCGATCGTCTTCGCGGCCGAGCTCGTGTGCAGCGTGCCGAACACGAGGTGGCCGGTTTCGGCCGCAGTGAGCGCCAGGCGGATGGTTTCGAGGTCGCGCATTTCGCCGACCAGGATGTAGTCCGGGTCTTCGCGCAGCGCGCTGCGCAGAGCGTTCGCGAAGGAGAGCGTGTGCGGCCCGACTTCGCGCTGGTTGATCAGGCACTTCTTCGACTCGTGCAGGAATTCGATCGGGTCCTCGATCGTCAGCACGTGGCCGTATTCGTTCTCGTTGACATGGTTGACCATCGCCGCGAGCGTGGTCGACTTGCCCGAGCCCGTGGGGCCCGTGCACAGGATGAGGCCGCGCGGCCGGTTGGTCAGTTCGGCAAAGACCTTCGGCGCGTTGAGTTCCTCCAGTGACAGCACCTTGGCCGGAATCGTCCGGAACGCGGCCGCCGCGCCGCGCTGCTGCACGAACGCGTTGACGCGGAAACGCGCGAGGTTGGGGACCGCGAAGGAAAAGTCGCACTCGAGGTGCTCTTCGTACATCTTGCGCTGCGCGTCGCTCATGATGTCGTACACCATGGCGTGCACGTCCTCGTGCTCCATCGGCGGCAGGTTGATGCGCCGGATGTCGCCATGGACGCGGATCATCGGCGGCAGACCGGCCGACAGGTGGAGGTCCGAAGCCTTGTTCTTGACCGCGAAGGCTAAGAGTTCGGTAATGTCCATCTATAATCCCTTGCTATCCGGTGTCCTTGACCTGTTGTAGCACGCAAAGTGCGTGCCAAAGCCGGCCTGCCACGGGTCCAAACGATTATGAGCCACTATGAGAAGGCGTGGCAAGCCGCGGTCGAACGCATGGAACGGGCCGCGACGGGGGCGGGCCGGACGCCCGGATCGGTGCGGTTGCTGGCGGTATCGAAGACATTTCCCGCGGATGCGGTGCGCGCCGTGCATGCGGCGGGCCAGCGCGCCTTCGGCGAGAACCATGTGCAGGAAGGCGCGGCAAAGCGGCAGGCACTGGCGGACCTCCCTGACGTTGAGTGGCACCTGATCGGGCCGCTCCAGGGCAACAAGACACGATTGGCGGCGGCGACATTCGATTGGGTGGAAAGCGTGGACCGGCTGAAAATCGCACAGCGGCTGTCCGCGCAGCGCCCGGCGGACCTGCCGCCGCTCGACGTTTGCGTGCAGGTCAACGTCAGCGGCGAGGCCACGAAGAGCGGCGTTCCGCCCGGCGAGGCGCTTGCGTTGGCGCAGGCTGTTGCGGGACTGCCGCGGCTGCGGTTGCGCGGCATCATGGGCATTCCGGAGCCCAGCGACGACACGTCGCGCCAGCGCGCGCAGTTCCGCCGGTTGCGCGAATGCTTCGACGAATGCGTCGCCGCGGGATTGCCGATGGATACGCTGTCGATGGGGATGTCCGGCGATCTGGAAGCGGCAATCGCCGAAGGCGCGACGCAGGTGCGCCTGGGCACGGCAATATTCGGAGCACGAGGGTGACAACGTAGATGAACATCACCTTCATCGGCGGCGGCAACATGGCCACCGCGCTGATCGGCGGACTCGTCAGCGGCGGCGCCGACGCGCGCGAATTCCGCGTCGTCGAGCCGTTTCGGGCGCAGCAGGACAAGCTGGTCGGCCTGTTCCCGGGCATCGGCATCTTCGGCGAGGCGACTGCCGGTGCGGTCGACGGCGCCGACATCGTCGTGCTTGCCGTCAAGCCGCAGCAAATGCGCGAGGCCGCGCAGGCGCTCGCGCCATACCTGGTCGGCGTGCCTGTCGTGATGACGATCGCGGCCGGTGTGCGCCTGGCCGACGTTTCGAGCTGGCTCGGCGGATTTTCGCGTCTCGTGCGCGCGATGCCGAACACCCCTGCGTTGATAGGCGAGGGCATCAGCGGCGCATACGCGATGACGGAAGCCGGTGCGCGCGGGCGAAAGCTCGCGCAACGCGTGCTGGAGGCCGTCGGCGGCGTCTTGTGGGTGATCCGCGAAGACATGCTCGACGCGGTGACCGGCATATCCGGCAGCGGCCCGGCCTACGTCTTCTATTTTCTCGAAGGACTCGAGCAAGCCGCGCAGGAACTGGGTTTCAGCAAGGCCGATGCGCGGACACTCGCCTACACGACGTTCGCGGGCACGGTCAAGCTGGCCATTGGCTCCGAGCTCGAACCGGCCATTCTGCGCGCACAGGTCACGTCGAAGGGCGGTACGACCGAACGCGCGATTGCGCTGCTCGAGGCCGATGCTGTCAAGGCCAAGCTCGTCGCAGCCGTGAAGGCCGCCGCCGTCCGCGCCAAGGAACTGGGCGACGAACTGGGATCCGCGGGTTGAGGTAGCGCGTCATGGGCGAACAAGTCATCCGCTATCTGCTCGATGTCGTCTTCGGACTCTTCACATATGCGCTGCTGCTGCGGTTCGCGATGCAATGGCTGCGCGCGCCGTTTCGCAATCCGCTGGGGCAGGCCGTCATCGCGCTGACCGACTGGATCGTGAAGCCGTTGCGCCGTGTGCTGCCCGGCTGGAAAGGCGTCGACTGGGCATCGCTGGTCGCGTTGCTGCTGTTCCAGTTCCTGTGGCTTCTGTCGTACAACCTCGTGTTCGGCGGGTTCAGCCTGCTCGGCGCGGGCATCCCGTTCCTGCTGGGGGCGACGCTGGTCGCGCTGCTGCGAGCCTCGCTATGGTTGCTCATCGTCGTCGTGTTCGCGCAGGCGATACTGTCTTGGGTCGCGCCTGACGGCCCGTTGTCGGGAACACTCAATTCGCTGACCTTCCCGTTTCTGCGCCCCGTCCGCCGGATCCTGCCGCCGATCGGCGGCACGCTCGACCTGTCGCCGCTCATCGTCATCGTTGTCGCGCAGATCGCACTGATGACCGTCGTGCCGTGGCTCGAGAGCGTGCTGACGCGGCTGTTTCTTTGACGTGGCCGCGCGCTGGCGGCGCGAGGAAACGTCGGACGGCATTGCGTCGATCGTCCTGACATTGCACGTGCAGCCGGGCGCTGCGCGCACCGAGGTCGCGGGGCAGCACGGCGACGCCCTCAAGATTCGGCTCGCGGCGCCGCCCGTCGACGGCAAGGCGAACGCGGAACTCCTGCGGTACCTCGCCGACGCGTTCGGCGTGCCATTGCGGCAGGTGATGCTCGTGCGCGGTGACGCGTCCCGCCGGAAACTCGTGCGCATCGCGGCGCCAGCGCTGCGGCCGGATCTGGGCTGGGGCTGACGGTTCGACGCGGCAAAAACGGCGTCGCGTGAATTCGAGTTAGGTCGAACAGCGACGCAAGCGGCGCAATCCCAGCATGGCAACCAGCAGCGCAAGGACGGCCATCGCCCACTCCTGCAACGTCGGGATGACCGCGTTGCCGGCACCATCGAGCAGCACGTCTTTCACGACGACGACCGCGCTGTCCGAACTCGCCGGCGGGTAGAGGCTGTCGCCTGAATAGTCGGCGGTCAGGATCACGGCGCCGGACGTCGGCATGCCGATGGGGATCACGGCGACGCCGTTCACGAGGTTGGCGCTGGCGATCTCGCTGCCGGCCCAGAGCATGCGCACGCTGCCCATCGGAACACGCGTCGCATCCGCGCCGACGACCGTGACGTGCGCGTCCATCTTCGCCGAAGGCGCCGCCTGCGCCGGCACGCCGAGTTTCACGGCGGGCGGCGGCAGCAGGAACCCCTTGATGACGGCCAAGTCGAGCGGGCCGGCGCTTGCCGGTGGATACACGCCGTCCCCGACATACTGCACGCACACGCGATAATCGTCGATCATGAGATTCGCATAGGTCAACTGCGCCCGACCGCTCGCATCGAGTGCCGTGGTGCGCATCGCCGCGTCCGGATCCGTGGGCTTGCCGGCCTCGAATCTCGCCGGGCACTTCGTGCCGGTGCCGGCCATCCAGAACTGCACGATCCCCGTGGCGACCACGCTTGCGCCGGAGACTTTCACGGTGACGATCACGGGAATACCGGATGCCCCCGGATTGGGTGCGATCGTCAGCGCGATCTTCGTGTTCACTGCCGCGACGACGACGGTGACCTGCTGCGACGTCTTTCCGCCGGCCGAATCGGTGACGCAGACGTCAAACGTGAAGGAGCCGACTTGCGTCGGCGTGCCGGAAAGCGTCCCGCCCGGCGATAACGCGAGACCGGGCGGCGGTGGCTGGTTGCACGCGCTCCACGTGTAGGGAGGGGTTCCCCCGGCGCCGGTGAACGTCGTCGGCCCATACGGCTGGCCGGCCATCGCGCCCGGAAGCGTCGGGGATCCGCCCGGAATGACGATCGTCAGCGGTAGGATGATGACGATGGAGTAGGTCTGCGTGGCGTCCGGCGGCACGCCGTTGGAAGCGACGACGGTCGTCGCAAACGTGCCGGCCGTCGTCGGCGTGCCGGTGATCCGGTTGGTCGACGACGAGAATGACAGACCTGGCGGCAGGCCGCTCGCACTCACCGATGGCGTTGGCGTGCCGGTTGCCGTGACCTGGAACGCGTAGGGGATGCCGACGGTGCCAGGAGGCGGCGCGCCGCTGGTGATCGCGGGTGCGATGCCCGCGCCGGCGACGAAGAGATCCGCGCTGGCCGCCTTCCCGTTGCAGAATCCCCCGGCAACGAAGCAGCTCACCGACGACGTGATATTGGTCAGCGTCGTGTCGGTGGCGGAAGTCGCGGTGACGGGAACCGAAATCTGGCACGTGCTGCCGCCCGCGCTCACGAACCCGTTGACCAGCGTGATGGATCCTTGCTGCGACGACAGCGATCCGCCGCACGTGTTGGTCTGCGCGCCGATGTCGAGCGTCATGCCGGCCGGGAACGTGTCGGTCAACCCGACTTGGGCCGCACTGTTGACGACGTCGTTGTTCGTGAGGCTGATCGTCAGGATGCTCTTGCCACCGGAGTTGATCGCTGACGGCTTGAAACTCTTGGCTGTCTGCAGCGTGAGAGACGCCGCCGTAATCGGCAACAACCCCAGGCCGAAGGCGACCGCGAGGAGCGCGACGCGCGCCAGGTACGCACTACGGTGGCCGATTGCACCGGCGAAGCCGGCGCCTTGCGTTGCCATGAACTTCCCTTTACGTCGTCGAATGCGCGCGCCTTAAGCCGCGCGGCAATGATTCGCCTTCCGGACGATCGCGTCAACCGGAGAACGCGAGGATCATCGCGCGGCGAGCGCATTGGAGATGCGGACGAACTCGCCCACCGGCAGCGTCTCGCCGCGAACGCCCGGATCGATGCCGATGCGACGCAACGCCGCTTCGTCGCAAATCGTCGACAGCGCGTTGCGCAACGTCTTGCGGCGCTGCCCGAACGCCGCGGCGACGACGCGCGCGAACAACCGCCATGTCCACAATGTGCGGCTTCGCGGCGGCCAGCGGCACCAGCCGGGCGATGGCGGAATCGATCTTGGGCGCTGGCCGGAATGCGCCCGGCGGCACGACGAAGAGGCGCGTAATCGCGAACTTCACCTGCAGCATCACCGTCAGCCGGCCGTAGTCGGCGGTGCCCGGCGAAGCCGTCATGCGCGCCACGACCTCCCGCTGCAGCATGACGTGCAGGTCGCGCAACCGGTCGTCGAACGCGGCGAGATGGAACAGGAGTGGAGAGCTGATGTTGTAGGGCAGGTTGCCGACGATGCGCAGGTTTGCGCGAAGCGACGCGAAATCGAAGGTGAGCGCATCGTCCTCGTGGAGCGTGAGTTGCGCCGGCGTGAATGTTTCGCGCAGCCGGGCCGCGAGATCGCGGTCGATTTCGATCGCCGTGATGTGGCCCGCGCGTTCGATGAGACCTCCGGTGAGCGCGGCCAGCCCCGGCCCGATCTCGACGATGTTGTCGCCCTGCTGCGGGTCGACGGCATCGACGATGCGCTTCACGTAGTGCGGGTCGGCGAGGAAATTCTGGCCGAAGCGCTTTCGTGCCGTGTGGCCGTGCATCCGTCAAGCGCCGTCAAGCGCCGGCCGCGCGGCCGGCCAGCTCGATGGCGAGGTCGACGGCCGCGAACAGGCTGCCCGGGTCCGCGGTCCTGGCGAGTGCCGTGTCGCGCGCGAGGTCGAGCGCCGTGCCGTGATCGACCGACGTGCGCGGAAACGGCAGGCCGAGCGTCACGTTGATGCCCATTCCGAAGCTCGCCGCCTTGAGCACGGGCAAGCCCTGGTCGTGGTACATCGCGACGACTGCGTCGTAATGACGGACGTGCTCGGGGACGAACAGCGTGTCGGCGGACAGCGGGCCCGCGATGCCGCTCCAGCCGTTTGCACGCGCGTCGGCGATGGCCGGCGCAATGACGTCGATTTCCTCGCGGCCAAGGTGGCCGCCTTCGCCGGCATGCGGATTGAGTCCGCAAACGGCGATGCGCGGCGTCGCGATGCCGAACTTGGACTGCAGTTCCTTCGCCACGATGATCAGCGTTTCGGCGAGCGCGATCCGCGTCAGCGCGGCGGGCACGTCCGAAAGCGGCAGATGCGTCGTGGCCAGCGCGACGCGCAGCGGCGCATCGCGCGCTCCGCCGACCAGCAGCATCACGACGTGCGGCGTGTGCGTGCGCTGCTGCCAGGAATTCGGTGTGGCCGGAGAACGCGATGCCCGCGTCCAGGATCACGCTCTTCTGCACCGGGGCGGTGACCAGCGCCGCGAACGCGCCGGTCGCGCAGGCGTCGGCCGCGTGCTCGAGCATCGCGATGACGCTGTGCGCATTGGTCGGATCGGGTTGTCCCGGCGGTCACCGGCGCTGCCAGCGGCTGATGCCAGACTTCCACGACGCCGCCCGTGGGCGCAAATGCCAGCGGATCGAATTCGCCGTAGCGCGGCCGCGCACCGATGCGGGCGGCGCGCTCGGCCAGCAGTGCGCGGTCGCCCAGGATCACGAGGCGCGCCGCGAAGGGCGCTTCGGCGTGGCGTTGGGCAAGCATCGCGACCAGTTCGGGACCGATGCCCGCGGGCTCTCCCGAGGTGATCGCCAGCGCGGGCCGATGCATGGGCGTCATCGCTTCACAGCGGTTGCGCTTCCTGCCCCGTGTCGCCGAAGAATTCGACCTTGACGCCGGGTGCCGCATGCACGACGCCGTCTGCGATCTTCACCTGCGCATATTCGGCCATGTCGCGTTCGGGCTTGCCGAACACCCACAGCAGTTCGAGCGGGATTCGCGGAATCGATCTCGCCCGTGTGCTGGACCGCGCGTCCGAGCGGCAGCGCGTGGCCCTCGCGCCCGAAGACCGGGAACTGGTCGAGCTTCGCGCGATAGCGGATCACCTGCCGGCCGGCGAAACGCTGGCGGGTGTTGAGGTCGTACCAGTTGCCGGGCGGCAGCGCGATTTCGACGTCGCCTCCATCGCGCAGGATGGGCGCCACGAGCAGCGTGTCGCCGCACATGAACTGCGTATCGAAATCGCGCACGAGCGCGTTGCCGGGAAACGCGAGCGGCATCGCGCGCATGACGGGCATGCCGGTGCGCGTGGCCTGCGCGATCGCGGTCTCGAGATAGGGAATGAGCCGGTACCGGAACGCGAGCCACTTGCGGCAGATCGCCTCGATTTCGGGACCGAAGATCCACGGCTCGCGTTCGCCCACGCCGTGCACGCGGATGTGCGAGCAGAACACCGTCGCCTGCAGCCAGCGCGACGTAGAGTTCCGCCGCTGGGCTGCGCCGCGCCGTAGAAGCCGCCGATGTCGGAGCTGTGATACGGATTGCCGCTCATGCCCCGGACAGCCCGCCGCGCAAGCTGAGCGGCGAGTCCTTCCCAGTCGCTTTGCGGCAGTGCCGCCCCAGCCCACCGGATAGCGCTGGCTGCCGGCCCAGCCCGCGCGGCTCCAGACCATCGGCACCGAACCCTCCGGCAGGAATTTCTTCGTCGCCTCGAACACGCACTTGTTGTAGAGCAGCGGATAGACGTTGTGCAGGCGGCGGCCCCAGTCGCCGTTGAACGCGACGGCATCGTCGGGCACCTGTTCGCCGAAGTCGCTCTGCATCACGTCGACGCCGTCGTCGAACAGCGCGCCGGTGCGCGTCGCGCCACCACGCGTACGCCTCGGGATTGGTGAAGTCGACGATGCCGCTCTCCGGCAGCGGGGTCAGCACCTTGCCGAAGGGACTCGTCCCGGGCGACGGTGTCCCACACGAACACGTAGGGATCGCCTTCCGCCGTCTTCAGCAGGTAGCCGCGCTGCGCCAGCTGCTGGAACAGCTTGTCGTGGATCGATACGTACGGATATTCCCAGACGCAGACCTTGAGGTTGTGCGCGCGGATCTGCGCGAGCGACGCCGCTGGATCGGTGAAGCGTTCGGGATCCCACTGGAAATTGAAGCGCGTCTGGACGTCCCACGCGGCGCGTCCGTCGAGCGTGAGCACGTCGCACGGAATGCGCCGCTCGCGCAGCTTTGCCGGCGACCGCGATGGCCTCTTCCGGCGTCTTGTAGATAGTTGCGCGAGACCCACAGCCCGAGGCTCCAGCGCGGGACCGGCGGCGCGCGCCCGGTGATGTTGGTGTACGCGTCGATGCACGCCGGCCGGTGTGTCGGCGGCGAACAGGAAGAGGTCCAGCGCCTCGTCGTCGACGACCACCGCGTAGCTGCGGTGCGACCAGTCCGGATGCCCGACGCCGTGCGTGACCATGCCGGGCGTGTGCACGAACGTTCCCCACGCGCCGCTGCCGGTGCCCGGCCCCCACGCGAACGGCGTGTTCTTGTGCGCGAGCCCGGTGTTGACGCCGAGCGCGTCCTCCACCTGCGAGTGGACGAGCTGGCCACGCTTGTTGAGCGGGCCGAATTTCTCGCCGAGACCGTAGACCGGTTCGCCGGAGGCGAGTGCGAATGCCGCGGTCCACAGGCCGCCGCGCTTGACGCGGCCGAACGACGGCAGGCGCGTCCAGCCGCGGAAGTGCTCGTCGGTGATCGACGTCAGCACCGGCGCGCCCTTCCACAGCAGCCGGAAGCGCAGCGGAGTGCCGGTGATTTCGAGTGCCGCGTCGCCGGACGCGATGTTCCACAGTGCCCGCGGCAGGTTGCGAGACCGTGCACGGCTTGGCGCGGCCGACGACAAGGCCGTAGTCGGGGCGCGCGTTGGGGCCGAGCCGCAGGCGGAAGGTGCCGCTGCCGTACGCGGTGATTTCGAGCATGTCGCCGGTCGACGTCGCGAACGACACGCCGGTCGACGTCGAGCCCAGGCTCTTGAGCGCCTCGAGGCGAAGGTAGGCGGTGGGGTCGAGGAGCATTGTCGAAGTCGTGGTGGCGCGCGTGCGCTTCAGCCGGCGAAGTGCGGTTCGGGCAAGCCGGGCGTGTCGACGGCGATCGCGAAGATGCCGCCGGATTGCGGCAGCCGCGCGAGTTCGTCCGCTTCGCGCATCTGGCGCGCGCTGGTCACGTAGAGCGTGCGCAGGTCCGCGCCGCCGAACGCGCACATCGTCGGGCACATGGCGGGCGTCGCGATATTCCGCGAGGACCTCGCCCGCGCGGCGACAGCCTTGACGACCTTGCCGCCGCGATAGAACGCGATCCAGTAGTTGCCTGCGCTGTCGACGGCGGCGCCGTCGGGCCGGTCGGTCTCGCCGTTGCCATTGCGCGAACACGCGCGGATTCGATGGCATCCCGGCGTCGGCGTCGTAGTCGTACGCGCGGATCACGTGCGTCGGCGTGTCGGCGTGATACATCGTGCGGCCGTCGGGGCTCAAGGCCAGGCCGTTGCTGATCATGATGTCGTCGAGCACGCTGCGTCACGCGAAAGTCCGGGTCGACGCGGATCAGCGACGCCGAATTGGCGTCGCGCTGCTCGTTCATCGAGCCCACGAAGAAGCGGCCGCCGGATCGCAGCGGCCGTCGTTGAAGCGGTGGTGCGCGGGATCGTACGGCGCGTCGGCCACCTTGCGGTCGAGCGTGCCGTCCGCGCGGGCGAGCCACACGCCGCCGCGCAGCGCGACGACGAAGCCGCCCGACTGGCGCAGCGCGAAGCAGCCGATCGACTCCGGCATCGGCATCGCCGGTGTTGCGGCCGGTCGCGGGATCGAAGCGGTTGAGCGACGGCGCATTGATGTCGACCCAGTACAGCACGTGTTCCGCCGGCGACCACACCGGGCATTCGCCGAGGCTGGCCTTGATGTCGAGGACGCAGGTGAACGGCGAACCGATGGCCTGCGATGCGGTGCAGCGTCATCCGGCGCCGGCGCTCGCGGCAGCGCGGCCTTCGCCTTGCCGAGCCACTTCCTGCGCGCGGCCGACCATGAAGGCCATGTCGGAGCCGATCGCGATCCAGTTGTAGCCGTAGCCGATGAACTGCGCGATCATTTCGGGATTCATGCCGAGGATGCCGCAGGGCTTGCCCAGCTCGCCGGCATTGCTTCGCGGCGTACTTTCAACTTCGTCCTGCACGGCCGGGTTGGCGACGTCGCCCAGGAAGCCCATCGACGCCGCCAGGTCGGACGGGCCGATGAAGATCGAGTCGACGCCCGGCACCGCCGCGATGGCCGCGAGGTTGTCCAGCGCCGTCTGCGTTTCGATCTGCACCATCACGCACAGTTCGCTGCGCGGCGGTCTTGAGATAGTCGGGGACGGTGCCGAAGCGGCTGCCGCGATGGCTTGCCGGCGACGCCGCGAATGCCGTCGGGCGGGTAGCGCGTGCAGGCGACCGCGCGCTTGGCTTCGTCCGCGTTCTGCACGAACGGCAGCAGCAGCGTCTGCGCGCCGCCATCGAGCACGCGCTTCAGCCACACCAGGTCGTTCCAGACCAGGCGCACCATGGCCTGCGCGGGCGTGCCGGCAATCGTGCGCAGGATCTCGACCATTTCCGGCGTGTCGACCGGCGTGTGCTCCATGTCGACGACGAGGAAGTCGAAGCCGGCGCAACCCAGCGCTTCCGCGGTCGACGGCGCGCCGCTCACGAGCCATGCGCCGAAATGCATCCGGCCTCGCGCGAGCGCGCGCTTGAATTGGTTGACGGGCATGTCCATGGGTGGTCGGCTTCCTTCGGATGATCGGGATCGCTGGGCGGATTCTGCCAGACGCGCCGCGAAAGTGGCACGCGCGTGCGTGGAAGGAAGTGGTTTACCATAACACCGCCGCCCATCCGCACTGCTCTCCGTCCGGCCGGCATTGCCCGACGCGCGGGCCGCCATCCATGCGCCGATTGCTCGCCTCGTCCGATTTTCGTGCCGGCTTTGCCGAGATGCTGCCGGCGTGCATCGGGCCTCATTCCGTTCGGCGTGGTCTGCGGCGTCGGCGCCGCGGCCGCGGGCGCGTCGTGGCTCGCCGCGCTCGGCATGAGCGCCATCATCTTCTCCGGCGCGGCGCAGATCCTCGCCGGCCAGTTGCTCGCCGGCGGCGCGCCGCTCGCTGGTCATCGTGCTCACCTGCTTCGGTGCTGGGCCTGCGCTTCCTCATGTACAGCGCGGCGATGGCGCCGTACCTCAAGGCGCTGCCGAGCCGCTGGCAGCAGGCGCTGGCGTTCCTGCTGACCGACCAGGCGTTCGCCGCGGCGATCCGCCGCTTCGACGCGAAGGACGATCCGCGCGGCGGGCGCGCAGCATTTCCTGGGCTAGCGGCGTCGCGCTGTATCTGTGCTGGCAGATCACCAACATGGTCGGCTACTTCGCCGGCAACCTGATCCCGGCAGCGTGGTCGCTGGAGTTTGCGGTGCCGCTGTGCTTCATCGCGCTGGTCGCGCCGCTGCTGCGCAACATGCCGACGATCCTGGCGGCGGTCGTCGCCGGCGTCGCCGTCATCGCGCTCGACGGCCTGCCGATGAGGCTCAACCTGATTGCCGCCGGCGTGCATCGGCATCGTTGCCGGCACGATCGCCGACTTGGGGAGGGAACGATGGACGCGACGCTGAAGCTCTGGACGGTGATCTTCGCGGTCGGGCTGCTCAACTACCTGTCGCGGCTGTCGTTCATCGCGGTGTTCGCGCGGCGGCAGCATGCCGCCGATGCTGGCGAGCGCGCGCTGAAGTACGTGCCGGCGGCGATGCTCACCGCGCTGATCCTGCCGATGATCGTCGCCGGCCCGGCCGCGACGCCACGCCCTGGTCTTCAACCCGAAGGTCGTCGCCGCGCATCGTCGCCGGCGTCGTGGCCTTCTTCACCCGCAGCTCGCTGTGGACGCTCGCGACCGGCATGGCGGCGCTTTGGCTGCTGCAGGCGTTGGGCTAACATCGAGCGTACATCATCGGAATCACACAGGAGAACGCATGCGCTTCGAAGGCACCGACAGCTACATCGCCACCCCCGACCTGATGCTGGCCGTCAACGCGGCGCTGGCGCTGGAGCGGCCGCTGCTGATCAAGGGCGAGCCCGGCACCGGCAAGACGCTGCTCGCCTTCGAGGTGGCGCGCGCGCTCGGGCGCCCGCTGTTCCAGTGGCACATCAAGTCCACGACCAAGGCGCAGCAGGGCCTGTACGAATACGACGCGGTGTCGCGGCTGCGCGATTCGCAGCTGGGCGAGTCCAAGGTCGCCGACATCGGCAACTACATCAAGCACGGCGTGCTGTGGGAGGCGTTCGAAAGCGATGCGCCCGCCATCGTGCTGATCGACGAGATCGACAAGGCCGACATCGAGTTCCCGAACGACCTGCTGCGCGAACTCGACCGGATGGAGTTCTACGTCTACGAGACGCACCAGACGATCGAGGCCAGGCACCGGCCGCTGGTCGTCATCACGTCGAACAACGAGAAGGAGCTGCCCGACGCGTTCCTGCGCCGCTGCTTCTTCCACTACATCCGCTTCCCGGATCGCGACACGATGGAGAGGATCGTCGACGTGCACTATCCGCGGACTCAAGAAAGACGCTGCTGCAGGAGGCGCTGGAGGTGTTCTTCAACCTGCGCGACGTGCCGGGACTGAAGAAGAAGCCGTCGACGTCGGAGTTGCTCGACTGGCTCAAGATCCTGCTGGCCGAGGACATCTCGCCGGAGGCGCTGCGCAGCCCGGACAAGAAGGCGTTCATTCCGCCGCTGCACGGCGCGCTGCTCAAGAACGAGCAGGACGTCCATCTGTTCGAGCGCGTCGTGTTCATGGCGCGCGCGGGCCGCTGAAGTGGCAACGACGATGGCGTTCATCGAGCCGGTCACGCTCACGGGCGCGCATGCGACGCTGCGAGCCGCTGGCGCGCGAGCACGAGGCGGCGCTCGCCACGGCCGCGGCCGACGGCGAACTGTGGCGGCTCTGGTACACGGCGGTCGCGCCGCCGGACAGGATGGCGCGACTACATCGCGACGGCGCTCGACATGCGCGAGCGGCTCGGTGCGATGCCGTTCGTCGTGCGCGACAACGCGACTGGCGACATCGTCGGCTGCACGCGCTATTTCAACGTGGATGTCGTCAACCGGCGGCTGGAGATCGGCCACACCTGGTACGCGCAGCGCGTGCAGCGCACGGCGCTCAACACCGAGTGCAAGCTCCTGCTGCTCGGGCCACGCGTTCGAGAAGCTGCACTGCATCGCCGTGGAATTCCGCACGCACTGGTTCAATCACGCGTCGCGCGCGGCGATCGCGCGGCTGGGCGCCAAGCAGGACGGCGTGCTGCGCAATCACCAGCTGATGCCCGACGGCGCGCGAGCGCGACACGGTCGTGTTCAGCATCATCGACGGCGAATGGCCGGCGGTGAAGCGCATCTGCAATTCAAGCTGGAGCGGCCGCGCGCATGCTCACCGGCTTCTTCCTCCACCTCAAGGCGCACAAGCTGCCCGTCTCCACGCGGGAGCTGCTGACGCTGCTGGAGGCGCTGGAGAAGCGCGTCGTCTCGCAGTCGATCGACGATTTCTACATGCTGTCGCGCGCCTGCTTCGTCAAGGACGAGCAGCACTTCGACCGCTTCGACCTCGCGTTCGCGACGTACTTCAAGAACGTGAACGCGATCTTCGACATCCGCGCCGAGATTCCCGAGGAGTGGCTGAAGCAAGGAATTCCAGCGCTACCTGTCGGACGAGGACAAGAAGCTGGTGGAGGCGCTGGGCGGCTGGGACAAGCTGATGGAGACGCTGAAGAAGCGGCTCGAGGAACAGCGCGACCGGCACCAGGGCGGCTCGAAGTGGATCGGCACCGGCGGCACCAGTCCCGTTCGGCGCCTACGGCTACAACCCGGAGGGCATTCGCATCGGGCAGGACGGCGGCGGCTCGCGCAGCGCGGTCAAGGTCTGGGACGAGCGGACGTTCCGCAACCTGGATGGCGACGTCGAGCTCAACACGCGCAACATCAAGGTGGCGTTGCGCCGGCTGCGGCGCTTCGCGCGCGAAGGCGTGCCGGAGGAACTCGACCTCGACGGCACCATCGACGGCACGGCGCGCAACGCCGGCTGGCTCGACCTGAAGATGCAGCCGGAGCGGCGCAACCGCGTGAAGGTGCTGCTGTTCCTCGACGTCGGCGGCTCGATGGACCCGCACGTGCAGGTGTGCGAGGAACTGTTCTCCGCGGCCAAGAGCGAATTCCGGCACCTCGAGCACTTCTACTTCCACAACTGCGTCTACGACTACGTGCTGGCACGACAACGCGCGCCGGCGCAACGAGCGGATGGGCACGCTGGAACTGCTGCGCACCTACGGCCCCGACTGGAAGGTGATCTTCGTCGGCGACGCGGCGATGAGTCCCTACGAACTCGTGCAGAACGGCGGCAGCGTCGAGTACATGAACGACGAGGCCGGCATCGTGTGGCTCACGCGCATCTTCGAGCATTTCCGCCGCGTCATCTGGTGGAATCCCGAGCCCGAGCGCGGCTGGGAATACACGCGCTCCACGCAGATCGTCCTGCAGAAGCTCGGCCCGCAGGATGTTCCCGCTGACGCTGTCCGGCGTGGCGAAGGGCATCGACGCGCTGCGGCATTGAAGCGGGTATCGGTGCGGAGTCAGCCTAGCCACCTGTCGGCGGGTGCATGCGCTCCCGCCGACGATTGCGCGGAGTGCGTTTCAGCGCGGGGTATCGTGGCCGGCGCCCACGGGGTCGAGCAATTCGTGCGCGGCCAACGCTGCGTCGCTACTCGGCGTTGCGGGATACATGAGATGGGATAGCGGATCCTCCGGCGACACGTCGCGTGCGACGGGAGCCTCGGCGGGGATCGGGGTCGTGGCCATCACGGGCCGCTGTTCGTCGTGCGGCATGCGCGCCGCCAGCGCGCCGACAACGAGGAGCGACAGGACGACGGGGATCCAGATCATGCGGCGAGCGATGTTGCCCATTTCGCGGTACTGAATCGATATCCGGTTGGGTGTCATGATGTCTCCGTTGGTGAAGTCGAAGAGACGCCGACCATTCGGCGCCTCTTGCTCACTCGTACGGAAGCGCGATGCGAAACCGGACATGCACTGGCACGCGAATATTCGCATTGCCGTCAGCCGGCAAGCGCCCTGCCGAGCAGCCCCAGCCCTGCCGCGGCGAGCAAGGCCAATGTGACTCGCCGGAAGTTGCGGTCGGACAGTCGCCGGTAGAGCGCAACGCCAGCCACCGTGCAGGGCAGCACCACCGGCAGCGACAGTGCGAACAGTCCCCTGAATTCGGAACCGAACGCTTCAGGGCGCGACACGGCCAAAGCGGCAAGTCCCAGGACCTGCATACCCAGGATGAATGGCTGTGCGGTCGTGCGCGCCGCGACTTTGGGGACACCCGCCAGATTCAGCCACACCACGACTGCGGCACCGGGAAAGGCCGTGAAGCCCCCCATCGTCCCGCCCGCCATCCCCACCAGTGCGCGTCTGCCCCAACCGCCGGCCTCGACTCTCCAATGCGCGGGTCGGAAAAGGGAAAACAGTGCAAAGCCGATCAGCAGCGCGCCCGAGAGCAGCATGAGACTGCACTGCGCGAGGTGCTGCAGGAGCCACAGCCCGACCGGCAAGCCGAAGGCTCCACCCATCAGCAGTGGACCGGTTTCGGCCGACCATCCGCGCGCCAGCGGCCTCCTCTCGCTGCTGAGCTGGCACAACGAGAGGATCTGATCCACCGTCGAGAGCGCCATCAGCAGCGGCACGCTCTGCGCCGCCGGCAACAGGAACAGTGTCGCGGCGCCGACGCCGGAGAAGCCGAAGCCCGACAGCCCACTCACCAGTCCTGCAATGGCGAGGACGCCGAGCAGCACGATCAGTGCAAGGGCGTGCAGGTCGGGCGGAAGTGAACACAGCATCGCGAACCTCTGGGCGGGCCGTGGCGACCCTTTCCCTGATGTACGCAATGCGAGTCCTGAATCCGGTCATCGAACGGCGCGCGAATATTCCGCAGGCAGTGCGGTGGTGCGCTTCGGCGTCCGGCCCTACTGTTCGTTGACGATGCGTCCGGCGGCCTCGATCGCCGCGGCAAGTTGAGGCACTGGTACAGCGTGTTGTGCATGAAGGGCGCGCGCCGCACCGAGCAATGCGCGGCTTTCATCGACCAGGCCCCGTTTCGCCAGGCAATCTGCCAACGCGGCTTGTGCCTGTGCGAGCCACAGGCTTGCGGGATCGTCGTGTTCGGAACGCAGGGTGAGCGCCTCGCGAAGCAATGCTTCCGCGCCCCGTAGGTCGCCCATCACCTGCAGCGCTTCTCCGGAGACGTGCAGTAGCCGCGCTTCGGCGTCGGGCAGCCGCGAGTTGCCGAGGTGGCGTCGCAACGCCTGCAGTTCTGCCACTGCCAGGTCGTGCGCGCTCTTGGGGCGACCCAATGCGGTCTCCACGCGCGCACGCTCGGCGACGAGTTGCAATGTGCTTGAGAAGAATCGGCCGCGCGCCGCCGTGGCGGGAAGCGAAATGCGGTCGAGCCACGCCAAGGCTGCGTCGGGGTGGTGCTCCGCCATCGCAATGCGCGCGCCGACCAGTGCGAACATCGCCCCGCGTGCCGATTCCGCCTCGTCTCCGGCAAACGACTGCCAAAGAGCGTAGCCTTCCGCCAGCAGTTGCTTCGCCGTCTCGAGCCGCCCGAAAGTGAGGTCGATGCCTGCAAGTTCGGCCTCGCGCTCGGCGCGCATGTACGAATTGGGAAAGGTTTCACGCAGGTCCTCGAGGTCAGCACGTTGCTCGGCTTCGGCGAGGTCGGGTCGGCCGCAGTCGAGCAGCGTCATGCCAAGGTATCCCGCCATGTTGGCGCGGAACGCGCCGTCGTATTCCGAACGGTCCTGCGCCAGCGCCTGTTCGACCTCGGCGCGCAGTGCGAGGGCGACTTTCAGGCTGCCGACGGAGACCAGTTGATTTGCGAAACGCGCCTTGACCACCAGCGTCCATCGATGCTCCGCGCCATAGTGCCCCGTCGATTGCTCGAGTGCGGTCCGGGCATGGACTTCCGATTCCTCGATCCGGCCTTGCTTGAACAATGCGGTCGCCAATTCGGCGTGGCCGTTCACCTGCCAAGCGGGATTGAAATCGGCGGGATCCGGAGGCGCAGCCAACGCGTTGCGGAAATGCCGCTCGGCCAAGTCGTAATGACCGGCGATCATGCGCACGCGCCCGGCGATTCGGCACGCGTTCGACACCTCAACGCCGATGGCCACCCGCCTCATCACGGCGGCCGATTCCTCGCCCGCGCGCAGCGCGGGCCCCAGAGACTCGTAGCCGTGGTACGCCGCCAGTTCGCGCAGCAGCGTGCCGCGCAACGGCGTATCGGCCTGGCCGGCAGCCACCAGCGCCGTATTGGCTTCGTCTAGCAATCGCGGAACCTGGGTGCGCTCCGCGGAGACCTCCATCGCGCGGGCGCACAGGACCGCGATTCGCGCGAATCGCACGTCATGCGGCCCAAAGAACCGGCGTGCGAGTTCCGTGGCCTGGCGGCGCAGCCGGATCGATTCGGTGCGCAGGCCGATCTGCATGTACAGCTCGGCAAGGCTGTCGAGCATTTCGATGTGCGATTCGGGCTCGTCGTGCAACGCCGCGTCCACGCGCTGCACACCGATATCCAGCAGCTCGCGTGCGGTCGTCTGCTGCGCCTTGAGCGGGTCGGGCTGCGCATGGCCGTTGGTCTCGAAGATGTCGAGCAGGAAATGCTTGACCGCTTCCGCCTTGCGTCCTTCCGCCCGAGCAAGGCGGGCCTGTTCCTGCGCGCGCCGTGCCTGCCATAGCGCCGCGACGAGCCCTAGCGCCAGAACGAAGATGACGAGAGCCGTGGCGCCGACACCCAGCGCCAGGCCGAATGCCACCAGCGTGACGGCGGCCACTGCCAACGGTATGCGGTGACGCTGCACCAGCCGCCTCAGCCGATAGACGAAAGTGTCCGGCCGCGCGGAGACCGCGTGTCCTGCGAGGTGCTGGCGCAGATCCTGCGCAAGGGCGTCGATCGTCGCGTACCGCTCAGCCGGGATTTTCTTCAGCGCCTTGTTGAGGATGGCGTCCAGGTCGCCCGCCAGCGCCTTCTTTCGCGGCAGTTCGGTGGCGACGGCGCTCGCCAACGGCGCGTCGCCGTGGGCGATGGCCTCCTCCAGTTCGGCGGCGCTGCCGCGTTTGAGCTTGTACGGCCGGGCGCCGGTCAAGAGTTCGAACGCCACCACCGCCAGCGAATACACGTCGCTGGAGGTGCCGATCGGCTCGCCGCGGATCTGCTCGGGACTCGCATAGTCGAGTGTCAGCGCACGGCCGCCGATGCGGGTCAGCACCGTTTCCTGGGTGGCATCGCCCTCCATTAGCTTGGCGATGCCGAAGTCGAGCAGGCGTACCTTTCCGTCGTCGGTCACCAGGATGTTGCCGGGCTTCAGGTCGCGGTGGATCACCAGCCGGCTGTGGGCGAAGGCCACCGCGTCGGCCACCTGCAGCAGCAGGCGCAACTGGCCTTCCACATTGAGCGTGCGCTTGGCGCAGAACTCGTCGATGGGCACGCCTTCGACATATTCGAGCGCCATGTAGGGTCGCCCGTGCGGATCGAGGCCGGCGTCGTAGAGGCGGGCGATGTTCGGGTGCTCGAGGCTCGCCAGGATCTCGCGTTCGCGCGCGAAGCGCTCGGCCAATCCCGGCGCCCACGTGACGTGCGGCAGCTTGAGCGCGACCTTGCGCTTGAGCGCGCCGTCGGCGCGCTCGGCCTGCCACACCTCGCCCATGCCTCCATGGCCGAGCGAGCGCAGCAGGCGATAGGGGCCGACGGTGTCGCCCGGCGCGAACGCGGTAGCGGGCACGCCCGTGGCGGCCGGTAGCGTGAACGCCGGCGGCCGGTCGAGGAGGTCGCCCGTCTCCTGCAGGGCGTGCTGCGCCAGCAGCTTGCGCAGCGTCGGGCCCAGTTCGGCCGCGTCGCCAGACAGCGCAGCCAGCCACGCCTCGCGCCCGGACTCGTCCAGGTCCAGCGCCTCGTCCAGCAGCGTCGACAGGCGAACGAGTAGTTCAGGTGTCATGACACCTCACATACGTCGCGTCGGGCGAAATGCGGCCATCGCCGTCATTCCAGTGCGGCGAACAACAATAGTCGTGCCTTTTCCCAGTCGCGGCGGACGGTGCGCTCGGACGTGCCCAGCGCTTCGGCGATCTCCGGCTCGGTCATGCCGCCGAAGTAGCGCATCTCGACGACTTGGGCGAGGCGTTCGTCCGCCTGCGCGAGGACGTCGAGCGCATCGTGCACGCGGAGCACATCGATCTCTGGCATCGCGACGTCGCCAACGATGTTGGTGTCCCAATCGACGCGAACGTTGTCTCCTCCACGCCGCTCGGCCAGCCGTGCGCGAGCGAAGTCGACGATCACCGAGCGCATGACACGCGACGCGTAGGCGAAGAAGTGGTGCCGATCGGCCACCGGCAATGCCTGCGCTCCCACCAGACGAAGATACGATTCGTGCAGCAGCGACGTGGTGTCGAGGAGCGTCATCGACTTGTGCTGGCGAAGCTTGGAGCGCGCTAGCCGGTGCAAGTCGGCGTAGAGCTGGCTGAATGCCTTGCCCGCGGCCTCCTTGTCGCCTTGACGCGCGGCACTCAAAAGCTCGGTGAGTTGTGGCATGAGCCTCCTCCCCAGGGGCGCGCCGGTCAAGCATACGCCCACCGCAGTGTGCACTCAGGAAGCGCACGGGGTTGACCTGAATATTACCGCGACACCCCGCTGCGGCCGCGGCGCACGAATGCGCGCTAGGTAGAAGAGTCCGCGAGGTTTCTCCTGCGGCCTTCCGATCGACCTACGAACTCGTGCCGAACGGCGGCAGCGTCGAATACATGAACGACGAGGCCGGAATCGTGTAGCTCACGCGCGTCTTCGAGCACTTCCGCCGCGTCATCTGGTGGAATCCCGAGCCGGAACGCGGCTGGGAATATACGCGCTCGACGCAGATCGTGCTGCAGAAGCTCGGTCCGCGGATGTTTCCACTGACGCTGTCCGGCGTGGCGAAGGGCATCGACGCGCTTCGACATTGAATGTGCCGAGGTGGGGCCCGGCGCTCATCGGAGATGTCGCGGCGCCGAGCTTGCAGCCCGAGGGGCCAAGTGCTACAAGGACGGTGCCCCACCAAGACAGCGAGCCACCGATGGCAGACAACAAATCCGGTCCTGAGACGTCGCGCGATTTGACGCGTACCGTGCTCGCGGTGCTGCTGATGTTGATTCTCATCGGCGCCTCGTTCTGGATCCTGCGCCCGTTCCTACTCGCGATCGTTTGGGCCGCGATGATCGTGGTGGCGACGTGGCCGATGATGCTCAAGCTCCACCGCCGGCTGCGCAGCCGTGCCCTGGCGGTGACCATCATGACGGGCACCATGGTGCTCGTGTTCGTGGTTCCGCTGATCCTGGCCATCCAGACGCTGGTCGACAACACGGACACGATCAAGGGGTGGGTAGACACATTGGCCACCGCCCCGATCCCGCCGCCTCCCGAATGGCTCTCCCGCATTCCCCTGGTCGGCGCCAAGCTCACCGACGTCTGGGTGAATATTGCGGCGGCCGGCAAGGACAGCCTCGTCGCGCGCCTTGCACCCTATGCCGCAGCTGCAGCGCAGTGGCTGGCCGGCATGCTGGGCGGCGTCGGACTGCTGGCTTTCCAGTTTCTGCTGACCGTGATCATCTCGGTTGTCATGTATTCGCAGGGTGAAGCGGCGAGAGCGGGTCTGATCCGGTTCGGCCGCCGGCTTGTCGGCGAACGCGGCGAAGGCGTCGTCGTGCTTGCCGGTCAGGCCATCCGCGCTGTCGCGCTTGGCGTGGTCGTCACTGCGCTGGCGCAAACCGTCCTCGCGGGCTTGGGGCTGGCCGTGGCAGGAATTCCTTTCGCAGGACTGTTGACGTGCGTGATCCTGCTGCTCTGCATCGCGCAGATCGGTCCGGTCATCGTGCTCGTTCCCGCCGTCATCTGGCTGTTCTATACCGACCAGACGGTATGGGGCACGGCGCTGCTGATCTGGACCATCGGCGTCGGCGCGATGGACAACATCTTGCGCCCCTATCTCATCAAGAAGGGCGCCGACTTGCCGATGCTGCTCATATTCGCAGGGGTGATCGGAGGCCTCATCTCATTCGGCATCGTCGGCCTTTTCGTCGGTCCGGTCGTGCTGGCGGTTACGTACACGCTGCTCAACGACTGGCTGGGCGAGAGAGACGCGCCCGCAAGGGCATCGGATACGTAGGCTGGCGCGAGGTGCCGGAATGGCGGCTCGCTGGGTCAGGATTCGCGTCCCATGAAGATCATCGAGATCACGTATCGCTATGACGGCATTGCAGCGACGACGCGGCCGAGGCCAACTGATGCCGAGGCAGCTCGGGCGCGCCTGGACGACGGCAGCCGCTTGTTTGGCGCGCTGCTCGACAGCCTGACCGACGGCACCGGCATCGCGCAGCGTGTCATCTCGGTGGACCCGCGCGATCTCGGTCTCACGCCGAACGCGCAGAGCGCACCGAAGCAGCGCCCCTACGCCGCGGTACTCGGTTGTTCCGACGCGCGCGTGCCCATCGAACTTGTCTTCAACGAAGGGCCCAACGATCTCTTCGTCGTGCGCGTCGCGGGAAACGGCCTCGGCAGCGAAGTGCTGGGGAGTCTCAAGTACGCGGTCGACCACTTGGGCGACAGCCTCAAGCTCATCGTGGTGCTCGGACACAGCGGATGCGGCGCCGTGTCGGCCGCCGTCGATGCGTTTCTCGACCCCAAGGCCTATCTTGCGTTCGCCGCCAAGCACGCGTTGCGCAGCATTCTCGATCGTCTACTGATGGTGGTCAGCGCTGCGGCCATGCGGATGGCCGCCGCCTTCGGCCCGGAAATCGTGCGCCGACCGGGCTATCGTTCGGCTCTGATCGAGGTGGCCGTCGTCACCAACGCCGCGCTGGCCGCGTATACGTTGCAGCAGGAGTTGGCGGCGGCCGACGGCCGCGGCCTGCGTGCCGCCTATGGCGTTTACCTGCTCGAGGCCAGGCAGGTCTGGGCGCCGCGCCCGGAAAGCAGCGACTGCGCCGGGCTGGCTTTTCCGCCCGCGGACTTCGCGGCCTTCGGTGACGCCGTTCTGCGCAGCGAGCGGATCAAATGCCTGCTCGAAGGTCCGGCGACGTAGTGTCGGCGGGCTAGGGATCCTCGCGCACAAAAAAGGCCGCGAGGTTTCCCCCGCGGCCCTCCGATCGACGACGTGCTGTCGGCGTGCGATCGACTACGCAAACCGTTACGAGATCTTCACCGGCACATAGATTTGGCGGCCGTCGCGCTCGATGAGAAGCGCCGCGGTCTTGCCCGCCTTGTCGACTTGCGTTCTCAACTCGTCGACCGTCGTCACCTTCGTCGAGCCGACGCCGACGATCAAGTCGCCCGGCTGCACGCCGGCCCTCGCTGCCGCACCGCCGGCTTGCTCGACCACGAGGCCCTTCTTGCCCGCGGCCTTCTGCTCGTCCGGCGTCAGCGGACGCACGGCCACGCCGAGCTTGCCCTTCGGTTCGCCTTTGTCGGTGTCGTTCCTGGCGACCTTGCCGTCGTCCAGCGTGCCGATCGTCGGCGACAGCGCCAGCATCTTGCCGTCGCGCCACACTTCGACGGCGACCTTGGTGCCGGGCGCCGCGTTGCCGATGCGGCTCGTGACATCGGTACTGTCGACCATGTCGACGCCGTCGATCTTGCGGATCACGTCGCCGGCCTTGAATCCCGCCTTCTCGGCCGGGCTGTCCTTCTCGACCGTGCCGACGAGCGCGCCGCTCGAATCCTTGAGGCCGAAGCTTTGCGCCAGCGATTGGTCCATGCCCTGGATGCCGATGCCGAGGCGGCCGTGTTGCACCTTGCCCGACGTCTTCAACTGGTCCGCGACCTTGGCGGCGATGTCCGCGGGGATGGCGAACGACAGGCCCATGTAACCGCCGGAGCGGCTGTAGATCTGCGAGTTCACGCCGACGACCTGGCCGGCCGCGTTCAGCAGCGGGCCACCGGAGTTACCCGGATTCACCGCGACGTCGGTCTGGATGAATGGGACCATCTGCCCGTTCGGCAGCGCGCGATGCACGCCGCTGATGACGCCGGCCGAGACGCTGCTCTCGAAGCCGAACGGCGAGCCGATCGCGACGACCCACTCGCCGCGCTTGATCGCGGGATTTGCGTTGATGTCGAGCGCCTGCAGATTCTTGGCGTCGATCTTGATCAACGCGATGTCGGTGCGCTTGTCGCTGCCGATGACTTTGGCCGTGAACTCGCGGCGGTCGGTCAGCTTGACCGTGACTTCGCTGGCGCCGTCGACGACGTGCGCGTTGGTCACGATGTAGCCGTCAGGACTCACGATGAAACCCGAACCCAGGCCGCGCATCTGCGGCATCGGACTGCCGCCGTGGGGGTTCGGGAAGCCGAAGCGCTTGAAGAAATCCGGCAAACCGTCATCGTCCTCGCCATCGTTCGAATCCGGCATGCCCTGCATGGCGGTCTTCGCGTTCGCGACCACGCTGATGTTGACGACCGACGGGCTGGCGCGGTCGACCAGCGCGGTGAAATCGGGAAGGTTTGCCGCGGCGGTTGCGGATACTGCGGGCGCTGCGATACCGGCAGGCGCAGTGGCCGCCTGCGCGCTGGCCATCGTATTGGAATCGAAGTGCGAGTAACCCGTCGCCAGGCCGGCGCCGACGCCCGCGGCGATCAATGCGTAAGTGACTTTGCGACTCATTTTGCTCGCTTGCATCGTGCTCTCCTAGGGTGGAAGGGCTGCATACACCAGCCCGCAGGATGCAATGTAGGAGCGTTGCCTTAACAGGTCCTTAAGGGGTGGGGACCGCGGGAAAGCGCACGCGCACCGTCAGCCCGCGCCCGCCGTCCGTGTCACCTAGCGTCACGGTCGCGCCGTGGGCGTCGGCGATGCGCTTGACGATCGACAGTCCCAGGCCGCTCCCGGTTTGCTCCGGGCCGGCGCTCGCACCGCGATGGAAGCGGTCGAATACGCGCTCGCGATCGCTGATCGCAATCCCCGGCCCCGTGTCGGCAACCGTCAGCACGGCATGGCCCTGGTCGTCGTCGACCGCGACGTCGATGCGCCCGCCCTCGGGCGTATAGCGGAGCGCGTTGTCGAGCAGGTTGGCGATCAGCATGGACAGGCTTGCCGTGTCGCCGCGCACGCGCACCGGCGCGGCGTGCGCAAGCCCCAGGTCGATCCGCTTGTCGGCGGCGAGCACGGCGCGGGCGACGATCGCGTCTTTCGCAAGTGCGACCAAGTCGCTGTCGCCGAAACTCCGGGACAGCGCCTCGGGCTCGAGCCTGGCCATCGCGAGCAGCTGCTCCACGAGGTGCGCCGCGCGGTCGACGCCCTTTTCCAATTCAGCCAGCGCGGCGGTGCGCGCGGCAGCGTCCGGCGCGCGCTCCACGAGCTCGACCTGCAGCTTCAGCGCGGCGAGCGGCGTCCGCAGTTCGTGTGCGGCGTCGGACGTGAACCGCCGTTGCGCGTTCAGCGCTTCGTCCAGGCGCGCGAGCAGCGCGTTGAGGCTGCCCGCAAGAGGACGCAGCTCCTCCGGCAATCCGTTTTCGGAAAGCGGCGCCATGGCGTCGGGCTGGCGCTTGGCCACCGCACGCGACATCGTCTCGAGCGGCAGCAGCCCGCGGCCGACGGCGTACCAGATGAGAACGCCGAGGAACGGAATCAGCGCGGCCAGCGGCAGTAGCGTGCGCAGCGCCGATTGCGCGGCAATCTCTCGCCGCTCGTCCAGCGCGTGCGCGACCTGCAGCGCGTGGCCGCCTTCGACGTGCGTGTACACGCGCCAGGCCCGCCCGCCCTGCACGACGTTGCTGTAGCCCTCGGTTGCCGGGACCGGCAGCCCCATCCCGGGTCGCGAGTAATAGACGAGCACGCCGTCGCGGTCCCAGATCTGCGTGATGATCTCGGAAACGCCAGCGCTACGGCCCTCGCTGGGACTGGAGAGACTCGGCTGGCGTCCGCGAAGAAGATCGTCGATGCGCGTCGAATATGCGAGCTGCTTCAACTGCAGGTCGAAGAGCTCGCCAATTTCGCGCTTGGTATCGAAGTAAGTCGCGACCGTCGCCAGCACGGCGACCGTGGCCAAGCCCAGCAGCAGCCATACCAACAGCGTCCTGCGGATCGACCTCATGCCAACTTCATGCCTTGGCCACGAGATAGCCGACGCCGCGGATCGTGCGGATCGCCTCGGCGCCCAACTTCTTGCGCAGGTTGTGGACGTGCACCTCGACAGTGTTGCTTTCCACTTCTTCTCCCCAGCCGTAGAGCCGCTCCTCGAGCTGCGCCTTGGAAAGCGCCGTTCCGGGCCGCTCGAGGAGTGCCGCGAGCAGCGCGAACTCGCGCGCCGATACATCCACGGCGACACCACGCTGCGTCACCGTCCGCGAGCCGGGGTCGAGTGCCAACTCCGCGTTGCGCAGGATGTTGTCCTCCCGCGCGATGTCACGCCGGAGCAGCGCGCGCATCCGCGCCGTGAGTTCGTCCAGCGAAAATGGCTTGACCAGGTAGTCGTCGGCGCCGGCGTCGAGCCCGGCCACACGGTCAGGAACCGCGTCGCGCGCCGTCACGATCAGCACGCGGACGCGATTTCCTGAGCGTCGGATTTCGCGCAGCACCTCGAGGCCGGCCTTTTTCGGCAATCCCAAGTCGAGCAACACCAGCGCGTAGGCGCCGCCGGCCGTGTCCAGTGCCACCTTCGCCGCAAGGCCGTCCTGCACCCAGTCGACCGTATAGCTCTCCTGCTGGAGCGCAGTCTGGAGCGTCTTGCCGATCATCGGGTCGTCTTCGACGAGGAGGATGCGCATTGGGTGGCGGGCGTCAACGTGGCGTCGCCGCCGATTCTACCGGCCAGTCCCTTAACCGGGCCTTAACTTTGGATGCATCTGGCGCACATCCGGCCTCGTGTTGGGTGCATGGCAGCTGCCGCCCCGCACTCGCGTCGGGCTGATCGTCAATGCGGATGGCGGTGGTGGATGTCCGGAAAGTGCGGATGCCGATGGACAACCGGGTCGTGCACGTGCGGATGCGTGTGCGGTTCGGACCCGTCCCACGCGAAGGGATGATCGTGCCCATGGTGCTCGTCGTGCCGATGGGGGTGTTCGTGCGATGTGGCGTCGTGCCTGTGTTCGTGTTCATGGTGTTCGGACACGTGCAGCCACACGCCGACGGCCATCAGCGCGCCCGCGGCGGCGAGTTGTAGCGTAACAGCGTCCTGCCAGACGACGATTGCCAGCAAGGCGCCGAAAAACGGAGCGACCGAGAAGAGGGCGCCGGTGCGCGCGGTGCCCAAGTGCCGCAGCGCCAGGACGAACAGCACGAGACTAACGCCATAACCCAGAAAACCGACCGACGCCGCGGCGATCAAGGTGGATGCGGCCGGCAGCGGCTGACCTGCCCCGAAAGCAAATGCCGCCGAGACACCGCCGCCGAACAGTCCCTTCAGCCCGGCAACGACGACGGCATCGCTCGCCGCAACCTTGCGCGTCAGGTTGTTGTCGATTGCCCAGAAGAGGCATGCCGCGACGATGAACAGGGAGCCGACCGCAAATCGCCCGCCGTCGGGCGCCCAGGAAAGCGCGACGCCACCCGTGACGATGAATGCCATGCCCGCGGCGATTCGGCGATCGAAGTTCTCGCGGAACACGATCCACGCGATCGCCGCCGTGAGTACCGCTTCCAGATTGAGGAGCAGCGATGCCGCCGCCGCGCCGCTGGTGGTGAGACCGTACATCAGCAGCACCGGGGCAAGCACGCCGCCGCAGACAAAGCCGCCAGCGAGCCAGCCCCAATTCGTTCCGGCGGGCCACGCGATGTCGAGACGTCCCCGCGCGAAAAGCTTGCGCATGGCGAGCACGACGCACAGGCCGAAGCCCGAGCCCAGATACAAGAGACCGGCGAGCAACAGCGGGTGGACGTCACCCACCAGCCGCTTGGCAAGCGGCGTGCTGGCGCCGAATAGCGCGGCCGCCAGCAGTGCATAGGTGATCCCCGGCTTCATGGTGTTGCGGCGTGTCCGCCTCCGATTTGGACGGTTCGCAGTTTGCCACGTCAGTCGGGAGCGCGAATCGGGGTTGTCACGGCCAACGGCCGCGCCCTCCATCGCGACGTCACCTCCACGACGAGCGCAGCGGCCACCAGCGCCCAGACGATCGTCGGCCCGCTGGGCAGATCGGCCGATGTCGACACCAGCAGCCCCCCTGCATAACCTACGGCGCCCAACGCCCACGATGCGAGCAGGCGACCCTTGCCCATTCGCCGCGTGGCCAGCGGCGGCACGATCAGCGTCGCGAAGACGAGATAGAGGCCCACCAACTGCACCGACAACGTGACCGCAATGGCGAACAGGATGTAGAAGCCGACGCGGCCGAGGCGAGGGCCGAGGCCCAGCCACAGCGCGAGGATCGCCGCATAGACGACACTTACCCAGACGAGACGGCTCGGCTGTGCCCACAGGATCTGGCCGACGAGCAGGTCGCGCAGATGCTCGCCGCCGTGCACGTTGCTGGCGAGCAGCAGCACGCTGCCGGTCGCGGCAAGTACGAACACGACGCCGATCACCGCTTCCTGCACGTCGGCGAACGCGCGTTCCGTCCACGTGAGCAGCAACGCGCCGCCGAGCGCCGCGGCAAGTGCTGCGACCTGCACGGCCGCGCCCTCCGCCTCGAAGCCGAGTTGATCCGCGAACAGCACGCCGCAGCCGGCGATCTGCGCGATGGCCAAGTCGATGAATACGATGCCGCGTGCCAGCACCTGCATGCCGAGCGGCACATGGGTCGCCGTCACCAGCAGGCCCGCCGCCATCGCCGGCAGCAAGATCGAAAGATCGACCGCGTTCAGGTTCACGATGCCCCCTTGCGCAGGCGCGTAATCGTGTCGTCGAACAGTCCATAGAGGTCCTTGGCCTCCGCGTCGCCGCCCACGGTGAACGGCAGCACGACGACGTTGATCTTCGTGCGCTCGGCGAGCCACTGCGACGCGCGGTCGCTTTGGTAGGCCGAGCGAATGACCATCTTCGCCGGCTCGTGCTCGAGCGTCGACAACACTTCGGAGAGGTAGGCGGTCGTTGGCTCGACACCCGGTTTGGGCTCGAGCGCCGCGACCTCCTTGATCCCCAGCCAGTCGAAGAGGTAGGTGTAGTCCTTATGCTGGACGACAACAGAAGTTCCCTTGAGCGGCGCCGCCTGCTTTTCCCAGTTGGCGATGGCGGCGCTCCAGCGCTCGTTGAAGGCCTTGGCGCGCGCCTGGTAGTACGCCGCATTCTCCGGATCGAGCTGCGCCAGGCGCGCCGCGAGCGGCGGCGCGACGCGCGCGATGTTGCGCGGATCGGTCTGGATGTGCGGGTTGCCACCCGGGTGCACATCGCCGTCGGCGCGGTCGAGGCGCGCCGGCTTCTCCAGCATGGGCACGAAGGCGGCGGCCTCGAAATAGCCCGGCTTGCCCGGCTGGATTTTCGGGTTGCCGGCCCGCAACGTGACGAGCGGCAGCCAGCCGATTTCGAGCTCGGCGCCGGTCGCGACGACCAGGTCGGCGCCGCGGGCGCGTGCGATCAGGCTGGGCTTGGCTTCGACGTGATGCGGGTCCTGCAGCGCGTTTGTCGCAACGTAGACACTGACCTTGTCGCCGCCCAGTTCCTCCGCCAGCGCGCCCCACTCGGGAACGGTTGCGAAGACGTTGAGGACGGCCAGCACCGGTCCGGCCAGCGCAAGCAAGGCGGCAGCGCAGCTCCAATGCAATAGTGTTTTCATCTCAGGGCTCCTCAGAAATTGTGCGCGCCGTGCGCGCCCAGCGTCAGGATGTATTGGACGAAGATCTCGTTGTCGGTGACGTCGGGCCGCAGCTTCGCCTGCTGGTACTGCACGCGGAAGCGGCTGAATTCGGACGGCGTCCAGTCGAACATGACCGCGGTGCGCTGCGGATTGAACGATGTGTTGCCGAAGTACGCGCCGTTGACGCCGTAGTCGACGCTGCCCGGGTTCAGCCAGTCGTAGCGCGCGCCGACGCGCCAGTTGGGCATGAACTGCCAGACGCCCTGCACGTAGAAGCCGTTCTGGTCGGAGCGATAGCCGCCGGTTTGCGTGAGACCCAGCGCACCGTCCGCGTCGTACGTGAGATCGCCGTTCTCGCGCCGCCAGAAGTATTCGCCCTGCACCTTGAAGTTGCGCTCCTGCGCGTTGCCGTTGGGCGCCCACTTCCAGACGAAATCGGCGATGGCGACCTTCGAGCGTGCCGGTGAAGGCGACCTGCGCGTCGTTGCCGGCGAAGTCGAACTGCGAGTACTCGCGGTCCTTTGCGGCGGTCTGCAGGTACGACAGCCCCGCGCGCCAGCTGTTGCTGTCGCCGACGTCGCCGCCGGCGTGAACGTAGGCGGTGCCGTCGCCGATGCCGTTCTTGTTGCGCGAGTTGCCGGGGAAGCTCTCGCCGCTGCCCGCCTCCGCGCCGAACTCGAGGAACACGTCGGTGGGCGCGACCCACTTCACCTGCAGCCCGTTGTTCTGGTACTGGCCGCCCAGGAACGCCTGGTACACGAGCGGCGCGTCGTAGAAATCCCAGACGTGCTGGTGCTGGTCGTTGAGATAGCCGATGGACGAACAGGAAGCGGCCGAATTTCGGCGCGATGCCGTAGGGCACGGCGGTGAAGAGGCCGTACGCCTCCTCGACTTCGACCGTGTTTTCCGGCGAGAGCGAGAAGATCGAGGTTGCCGTAGACCTTGTCGTCGACGTTGGCGGACAGGCTCAACTCCGACTCGGCGAGGTTGAAGCTGCGCTTGGCCGGAACGATGTCGCCGCTCGGCACGAAGCCCGCAAGCGCGTACTTGTTCGGGTCCTGCGACAGGTTGGCGTAGGCGCCCTGCAGCACCGCGGAGATGGCCGGATTGAAGGCGCTCAAGCCGGATGCGGGTGCGGCCGGTATCGCCGCGACGCGGCGGCGTGGCCGGCTCAGGCGTGGCGGCGACGGGCACGGGAGCAGCGGCACGTGGCGGCTGCCGCCTTCGCCTCGGCGTCCTTCAACCGCTGCTCGAGCGCCTGGATGCGCGCTTCGTAGCTTTCCTTCAGTTGCCGGATCTCGCCGCGGATTTCGGCGAGATCGGCGTCGGTGGCGGCATGGACATCGGCCGCCATGAACAGTGCGAGCGCAATGCGCTGCGCACCAGTATCGGACTGGACACGATGGATCTCCTCGAGGTCGCGAACAACGGAATGGGCGATCGCCGCGAATGGCCGCGGCGAACGGCTCTCGACGACGTCAGAGGAGGCGGGTGGGGCGCGACTCGAGAAGGAGACGGGGAAGTCGGTGGCGCGCGAGCGAACGCCGCAGCGACGAGTTGCGCCGCCGGTCACGGGGACGGCGATCGCGGATGGCCGTCGCCGATCGCGGCCTGTTCCCGTTGGCGAGCAGCGCGCATTCGACGCACGCGACGTCCGCGTGCGGCGCGACGAATGCCGTGTCCTGCGAGCGCGCGAGCTGCGGGCCAAGGTGCGACAGCGCGTGCACCTGCGCTTCGTGCTGCATGGACAGCAGCAGGAACGACAGGACGGCGAGTAAGGCGGTACGACGCATGGGAGAGGAGTGTACCCGAGCCGATCATTGTAGGCGCAATCGGCCTTTCGGTCTAGGGCTTGGGGGCCGCCGGCAAGACTCTGTTACAAACGACGCAGGCGCTCCGCCGCCGCAGAAATCGTCTCGTCGCGCTTGGCGAAGCAGAAACGGATCACGCGGTGATCGGTTCCGTCCTGGTAGAACGCCGACAGCGGTATGGTCGCCACGCCGAATTCGCGCACCAGCCGCTGCGCGAATTCCGCCGCGGGCTCGTCGCTGATGCGCCCGTAGCGTCGCGAGCTGGAAATAACTGCCGCGGCAGGCAGCAGATCGAGCGGCGTGTCGGCCAGCGCCGCGCGGAGCAGGTCGCGCTTGGCGGTGAAGAATGCGGGGAGCGCCTCGTAGCGCGACGGCTCGCGCGAGGAACGCGGCGAGCCCGTGCTGCACGGCGCTGTTGACGGTGAATACGGTGAACTGGTGCACGCGGCGGATTTCCGCGGTGATCTCGCGCGGCGCAAGCGTGTAGCCGACTTTCCAGCCCGTCGCGTGGAACGTCTTGCCGAACGAGCCGATGACCACGCTGCGCGCGGCGAGTTCGTCGCTGCGCGCGAGGCTTTCGTGCCGCGCGCCGTCGTAGACCATGTGCTCGTAGACTTCGTCGCTGACGATCACGATGCCGGTGCCGCGGGTGACGTCGGCGAAATGGCGCAGGTCGTCGGCCGACAGGATGCCGGTGCCGGGATTGTTCGGCGTGTTGACGAGAATCATCCGCGTGCGCGGCGTGATCGCGCCGCGCACGCGCGGCCCAGTCGATGTCGTAGCCGGGAACGGTGAGCGGCAGCGGCACCGGCGTTGCGCCGGCAAGACGTATCGCCGGGATGTAGCTGTCGTAGGCCGGCTCGAAGACGATGACCTCGTCGCCCGGATGCGCGAGCGCGCCGATCGTCGTGAAGATTCCCTGCGTCGCGCCGGTGGTCACCGTGACCTCGGTGCTCGGGATCGTAGGCGCGTCCGTAGAGGCGCGGAGACCTTGGCCGCGATCGCCTCGCGCAGCGCCATGACGCCGGCCGACAGCGGATACTGGTTGTGGCCCGCGCGCATCGCCGCGGTGACCAGGTCGATCAGCACCGGGTCGATCGCGTAATCCGGAAAGCCCTGGCCCAGGTTCACCGCGCCGTGTTTCTGCGCGAGCGCCGACATCACGCTGAAGATCGACGTGCCGGTGGCGGGAAGCTTCGAGCGAACGGGAAACGGTGTGCGCAAGACGGACATCGTGACGGCCGAAACGGGAAGCGGCCATTGTAGTGCCAATGCCGAATCCGGCCGGCGCGCACGGCGACCTACGCGCAACGCCGGAGCGCGCCCCTGCCGCGCGATCAGCCGCCGTTGGCGCCCGCGCCCAGCAGCGTGGCGAATTGCGCGAGCGTCGCGCCGTCGACGTCGGAGACGGCCCAGATACGCCATGCCGTCCTTCGTCCAGTGCTCGAGCGCAAATCCCTGGCGATTGAGGGTGCGCGGCGCCGTCGGACTCGCGCCTTCCTTCGCCGGAAGGACGAACACGTTGATCGTGTGCAGCCGGTGCCGGTAGACCAGCGCCGCGACCGGACGATCGTCGAAGTAGTCGAGGCGACCGCCCACGAGCGTGAAACCCTCCGCAGCGAAGTCCTGTACTGGCGCGGCGTAGTCGAACTTGCCGTTGAACCACGGCTTGACGGTGTGCTGGTCGGAGGACGCGACGTCGACCGCATGCGCACCCTGCAGCGAGCGGACGTGGTTGGCCACCGCTTCGTCGGCGAGCAGATCGTCGTGCGACGGTTGCGTCCGCATCAATCCGAGACCCAGCACGAGCGCCAACGCCGCGGTCGCGGCGGCGCCGGTCGCTGAGACCCTGCCAGAACCGTGCATTCGACCGCCGGGGGCGTCCGGCCGCCTCCACCACGTCGCCGATGCGCTCGGCGAGTTCCGCTGGCGCGCGAAAGCGCGTCGCATGCACAGACACTGCCGCGCGCACCGCTTGCAGCGCCGCCTGCTGCGCGCGGCAATCGGCACATCCGCGTAAGTGCAGGTCGAGCGCTGCCGCGTCGCGAGGGGCCAACTCGCGGTCGACGTGGGTGGGCAAGAGCGCCCGCGCTTCCTTACATTCCATGGCTGCCTCCATCGCGCAGCTGCGTCAGCTGCGTCACCAGCAATTTTCGGCCTCGCGCAAGGCGCGACATGACGGTGCCGATGGGCAATCCGGCGACCGCCGCAATCTCCTTGTACGAAAGATCCTCGATGTCGCGCAGCACGACGACTTCGCGATAGCCGACCGGCAGTTGCGACAGCGCCACATCGACGAGCCGGACGTCGTCCTGGCGCGCGAGGATTGCCTCGGGGTTGGCGCCGTGCGCGGAGTCCGCCGATGCCCTCGGCGCGATCGTCGCCGCCATGGATGTCATCGTCGTAGGACGACCTCGACCTCCGCGCGACGGTGCTGCGACAGCCACGTGTAGCAGGTGTTGCGCACGATCGCGAGCAGCCAGGGCCGCGCGTTGTCGCCGCGAAAGCCGCCGAACGACCGGAATGCGCGCAGGTACGCCTCCTGCACGACGTCCTGCGCGTCGTGGTCGTCGCGGGTCAGCCAGCGCGCAAGGTTGTACGCCGAGTCGAGATGCGGCAGCGCCATGTCGCCAAAGCGCGCGGTGTCCCGCCCGGTGCTCGACTGCTCGCTCAAGTGCGCTCTCCGACTCCATCCTCCTGATACCGTCGGCCGGCGCGGTTTATTCCCGCTGCGCGACAAGTTTCGTGACGCGGGAATATCCGGGCCCCGGAAACAGTCATGCACGGTATAGGCCCACCGCGGCCGGCACAAGGAGAAGGCGATGGAAATTTCGATTGGATCGGCGAGAGTTCCTGAAACTGGCGGGCCTGGGCGGCATCGTCCTGGTGTCCGGGTGCGCGTGCCACGCTGGCGGGGGCCAAGGCAGCGGACGACGATTTCTACTTCGTGCAGCTCTCGGATTCGCATTGGGGATTCGAGGGCCCCGCCATCAATCCGGATGCGCAAGGGACGCTCAAGAAGGCCGTCGCGGCGGTCAACGGCCTCTCGCGCCCGCCCGATTTCGTCATGTTCACCGGCGACCTGACGCACACGACCGACGATCCCAAGGAGCGCCGCAAGCGCCTGGCCGAGTTTCGCGACATCGTCGGCGCGCTGAAGGTCAAGGACGTCCACTTCATGCCCGGCGAGCACGACGCTTCGCTCGACAACGGCAAGGCGTTCAAGGAATTCTTCGGCCCGACCCACTACACGTTCGACCACAAGGGCGTGCACTTCATCGTCGTCGACAACGTGTCCGATCCCGACGGCCGCGATCGGCGACGAGCAGCTGCAGTGGCTCAAGGCCGACCTCGACGCGCAGCCCAAGGACGCGCGCATCGTCGTGTTCACGCACCGGCCGCTGTTCGACCTCTATCCGCAATGGGACTGGGCGACGCGCGACGGCGCGCAGGCGATCGCGTTGCTGCAGACGCACGACAACGTCACGGTCTTCTACGGGCACATCCACCAGGAGAATCATTTCCATGACCGGCAACATCGCGCACCACTCGGCGAAGGGGCTGATGTTCGCGCTGCCGGTCGCGGGCTCGCAGCCCAAGCGCCTGCCGGTGCCGTGGGATGCGTCCGCGCCGTACAAGGGTCTGGGATTCCGCGAGGTCGATGCCGAAGCCAGGCCCGTCAAGTACGACGTCACCGAACTGCCGGTCGCGTGAGGCCGCCCCATGCCATTACATCGACGAATGTTGCTGCGTGCGGCGGTCGCGGCCGGCGTCGTCGCGGCGGCCGGTCCGCTCGCGCATCCTGGCGCAACCCAAGCCGCGAGTCATTCCGATCCGGGCGCAAAAATTCACCTACGAGCCGGCGGAGCTGACGCTCAAGCTGAACGAGCCGGTCATTTTCCAGTTGACGAGCGCCGATGTGGTGATGGGCTTCAGCGTGCCGGACTTCAAGATGCGCGGGACGATCATTCCCGGCCAGGTGACCGAGGTCGCGATGACGCCGAACAAGACCGGCGAGTTCATCTTCCTGTGCGACGTGTTCTGCGGAACCGGCCACGAGAACATGGAGGGCACGATGCAGGTCGTCGCGTAGACGCCGGGCGACGCGAATGGGGCGCGCCACGTCGCCGCGCCCGCAACGATTACATCGTCTGGCCGGCGTACGTCGGGGCCAGCACTTGCGGCGCCATGCCGACCGGCGCGGGTTCGAGCATCGGTGATCCGCCACAGCGTGCGCGCGTCGTCGGGGTCGATCAGCGTCGCCGAATGCAGCAGCGACGCGTTGTCCCAGACGACGACGTCGCCGACGCCGTACTTGAAGCGCAGCTGGTACTGGGCCTGCGTCGAATGCGCGGCGAGTTCGTCGAGCAGGTCGCGCGCTTCGTCGTCCGGCATGCCGACGATGCCGAACGAGCTGCCCGACACCGCGTACAGCGACTTGCGGCCGGTCACCGGATGCGGCCGCGCGAGGCGGTGCGTGATCACCGGCATCTTCGCCTTCTGCTCGGGCGTGAGCACCGACGCCACCGTGCGGCTCGACTCGTCCTGGTCGTTGCGGTTGCCGTAGTGGTGGATCCCGAGCAGCGGCTCGATGCGCTTCTTCATCGCGTCCGACAGGTCGTCGTACGCAGCCTGCTGGTTGGCGAAGAGCGTGTCGCCGCCGACGTTGGGCACGACGCGCGAATACAGCGTCGTCGCGCGCGCGGGCACCTGCAGGTACGAGTAGTCGGTGTGGAAATACGATCCCGCGTCCTGCAGGCCGGTCGGCTGGCCATCCTTCTTCACGTTGGACAGGATGAGGATGTTCGGATCCTCCGGATGGTGAAACTGGTCGATCACGTGCGGCTGCGGCGGCCCTAATCCGCTGGCAAAGGCGACGAACTGGGCGGCGTGATCTCCTGCGCGCGCAGCGCCAGCACCTGGTGCGCATAGAACGCACGCTCGATTTCCGCGAAGGCGGCGTCGGACAGCGGCTGCGCCAGGTCGACGCCGTCCACCTCGACGCCGAAGCCTGGGCTTAAGGACGTGAACGAAACCATGGCGGTCCTCGCGAAAGGCGATGCGCCAATTCTACTTCAGGAAATCGGGCCGGATGAGCTGCGGCAGGAACAGCGGAATTTCCGGCCAGACGATCAACGCGGCGAGCACCAGCAGCATCGGCACCAGCATGATCAGCGTGTCCTTCAGCGCATAGCGCAGGCGCACCTTGGCGATCGCGCAGGAGATCATCAGGCACAGCCCGTAAGGCGGCGTGACCAGGCCGAAGGCCAGCGCGACGATGCCGATGATCGCGAACGACACCGGATGCATGTGCACCGACTCCGCCAGCGGCTGCAGCGTCGTGCCGACGATGATGATCGCGGGGATGGCGTCGAGGAAGCAGCCGACGACGAGGAACACGAACGCGATGAAGAAGCCGACGCCCATGATGCCCATGCCCCACGCCGTGACGTTCTCGAGCAGCGCCCTCGGAATCTGGAAGTACGCGAGCAGCCAGCCGAACACGGACGCCGTGCCCACGCAGAACAGCGCGATGGCCGACAGCTTGCCGGTCTCGAGCAGCGCGTGCCACAACTCCTTGCCGCCCATCTCGCGGTAGAAGCCGAGCGACAGCACGGCGGCGTAGAGCACGGCGGCCGCCGCGGACTCCGTGGCGGTGAACCAGCCGAGCAGGATGCCGCCGACGATGATGAAAGGCGTCATCAGCGCCGGAACCGCCACGGCGGCGGCGCTGAAGAATTCGCGCAGCGTGGCGCGCGGATACGTCGGGTAATGGCGGACCTTGGCGTACACGTGCACGGTCGCCATCTGCGCCAGCCCGATGAGCAGACCGGGGATCACGCCTGCCAGGTACAGCGCGCCGATCGACACCTGCAGCACGCCGCCCCACACGACCATCAGGATCGACGGCGGGATGATCACGGCCAGCACGGCCGACACCGCGGTGATCGCGATCGAGAACGACAGGTCGTAACCTTCCTTGACCTGCGCCTCGATGAAGATCTTGCCCTGGCTCGCCGCGTCGGCCGTGGACGAGCCCGGAGATGCCGGCGAAGAACACCGAGAGCAGGACGTTGATCTGCGCCAGCGCGCCGGGAAAGTTGCCGACCATCGTCCGCGACAGCGTGACGAGCCGGTCGGTGATGCCGCCGACGTTCATCAGGTTCGCGGTCAGCAGGAAGAACGGCACCGCGAGCAGGATGAACGAGTTGTAGGCCTTGAACGTCGTGTTGAACACGACCATCGGCGACAGGCGCGGCTCGATGAACAGCACGGGCAGGCAGGCCAGGCCCAGCGCAAACGCCACCGGCACGCGCAGGACCAGAAAGAAGAAGAAGCCGCCGAACAGCCACAGCGCGGCCACGGACGGGGTGAGCGCGGCGCCGGTCATTGAAGACCCCCCCGAAGCGAACTGCGTTCGCCTCCCCCCGAGGGGGCAGCCGCGCCCTTGGGGCGGCCCTGCGGGCGCGGCAAACTCGCGTTTGCGCTCATATGGCCGCCTTCGAGGCGAACGAAGTTCGCTTCGGGGGGGTCTTCATACCACGCTGCCCTGCGCCATGTCGCGCTCCGGCGGCTTGTCCAGCGGCCCGGGGCCGTGACGGATGATGCGCAGGTCGAGCAGGATGCGCTCGAAGCCGAACAGCAGCCACGTGACGCCCGTCAGCGGCCAGGCGATGAAGATCTACGTCATCGGCATGTCGGCCAGTTCGGACGTCTGGTTCCAGCCGAACTGCACGAACTTGATGCCGTACCAGACGAACACCAGCGCGAAGACCAGCACGAACACGATCGAGACGATGCGCAGCGCCGCATCGGCGCGCGGCTTCAGCTGCGGCCACACGTCGCATTCGAAATGCGAGCAGTCGCGCACGCCGATCATCGCCCCCAGCATCACCATCCAGATGAACAGGAAGCGCGCCATTTCCTCGGTCCAGATCCACGCGGGGATGAGCTGCGTGAAGCGCGAGATCATCTGGATCGTCACCGGCAGGATCAGGACGCCGACGCTCACGCCCAGCAGCACGTTGAGCAGCCGGTAGTAGCCATCGATGAACTTGCGCATGCGCGTCCCCGAATGCCTCGCCGCATCGCGGCAAAAAAAGTCCGGCGGAAGCGTCGCGCTCCGCCGGATCCTCCATACAACTGCTACATCGAATTGATCTTGTTGTAGATGGCTTCGGCGCCGATTTCCTTTGCGTACTCGGCCATCACCGGATCCGCCAGCTTCTTCATCTGCGCGCGGTCGGCGAACGGGATCATCTTGAGCTTTCCGGCCGCCTGCATTGCCTCGAGCTTCTTCTGGTCTTCGCCCGACTCGATCTGCCGGCCGTAGATGCCCGCCTCCTTGCCCGCCTTGAGGATCGCGGCCTGCAGGTCGGGCGGCAGCTTCTTGAACGTCTTGCCCGAGAAGCAGATCGGCCGGATGGTGATCGCGTGCTGCGTCATGTTGAGGTTCGGGCCGACTTCGTAGAACTTCATCGCCTCCACGCCCGCTGCCTCGTTCTCGCCGGCGCTGGATCACGCCGTTCTGGATCGCGTTGTAGATCTCGTCGTAGGCGATCACCGTCGGCGACATGCCGACCGCGGCGAACGTCTTGCTCCAGATCGGCGCGCCTTGCACGCGGACCTTGAGGCCCTTCATCTCCGCCAGGTTGCGCACCGGCTTGTTGGCGAAGATGTTGCGCGTGCCGCCGCCGGCGAAGCCGATCAGCATCACGTCGCCCTTGGCCGCATACCTCGTCGGCGATCGGCTTCAGCGTGTCGGCGTCGAGCACCTTGTTCCAGTGGTCGAGGTCGCGGAACAGGAACGGCGCGTCGATGAACGGCGCGGCCTTCGAGAACGTCGACATGTGCGCCGGCGACACGATGCCGTAGTCGACCGAGATGCCCTGGTTCATGAACGCGAAGTAGTCCTTCTCGAGGCCCAGCTCGCTGTTCTTGTGCAGGACGAAGTTGACCGGCTTGCCGTAGTACTTGACGGTCAGTTCCTGGAACTTCTCGAGGGCTCGGTTGAACGCGTGGCCGTCGTTGAACTGGACGGCGCCGTGCAGCGTGATGGGCTGCGCGACGGCCGCCGCGGACGCCGCAAGCCCGGCGACCATCAGGCAGCGCAGCAGAGCGCGTGATCAGGTCTCGCATGAATTCCTCCTTGGGATGATGCGAACCACGCCATGGCGCCTTGGGCTCTCCGTCTTGCGCCGGCGCTCTGGTCAAGTGGCCAGACCAATTGAACCGCGTTGCCCGCGGCCTGTCAACGCGAATTCCGTTGTGCTGCGCAGCATCCGTGGCTGAGCGTGCCGCGCGCGGGAGCACGCCGGGCCGGGCGTCCGGCACCGCTGCTAGAATGCAGCGGCAATGAAGTCGATTCCGGCAACTGGCATTGGCATTCGTCGCGGCAGCGATGCATGTCGTCGCGCCCGTCGCGGCCTACGCCAACGCGTCGGTCGCGCCGTTGCCGGGCGATTTCTGCTCGGTGACTCGCACCGCGGCAACGTTGGCCGCCGGAGGTATCGTGCCCCTGCCGGCATCGAGCGAGCACCACTGCGCGCACGCGCCGTGCTGCGCGGGCGGGGCCGTCGATGCCGCTGCGCCGCCCCCTTCGCACCGGGCTTCCTGCACGTTGCGTCGGCCGGCGAATCGCTTCCGGCCGCCACTGCGATCGCCGCGCCAGCCGCGCCGATCGTTGCCGCGCAGCCCCGCGGTCCTCCGCGCCTTTCCTGATCCACCCGTTGCGCCGTCGCGCGCGCCACGCACGGGCGGCCACGGCATTCGCGCGCGCGCCAGCGCGCCCCGACATCACCCGAGCAAAGGTCATCGCCATGTCACGGCTCACGCTCGCATTGCTCGCCGCCGTTCTCGTCTCCGGCGTTGCGTTCGCGCACGACTACCAATTGAAGACGTTGCGCGTCATCGACCCCTTCACGCGCGCGACGCCGCCCGGCGCCAAGGTCGCCGGCGCGTTCATGTCCATCGAAAACCAAGGCAAGGAAGCGGACCGGCTGGTCGGCGCGACATCGCCGGTTGCAGGACTCGTGCAGATTCACGAAATGGCGATGGACGGCGCCGTGATGACGATGCATGCCGTAAAGGGCATCGACCTCAAGCCGGGCGCGACCGTGGAGCTGCGCCCCGGCGGCTATCACGTGATGCTGGAAGACTTGAAGCAACCGTTGAAGCAGGGCGACCAGATTCCGTTGACCCTGACGTTCGAGAAAGCCGGCTCGATCGAGGTCAGGGTCAAGGTCGAGGCGATGGGCGCGGCCGCTCACGCCCACTGATGGCGAACCGGAGACAACGAGGAGACTACGCAGAGACATCGCATTGCCATCCTCGCCGTCGCTCGCTCGCCATGGCGGGCGCGCCCGCGAGCCGCTATCGCCTGTTCGAGCTGCGGCTGCACGCTGAGCTCCGACTGGTCGAGCCAGGGGATTGCGCCGTCGGGCGAGGGCTTCCGGTTCGACTTCCGCTTCGACTATTTCAACCAGGACCAGCTGCGTTCGGGCACCGGCACGGTCAATCGCGGCAGCCTGGAAGTTCCCGAACGAACGGGAAATCCAGCAGACGACGATCAACCGCAACTACGCGCTCGGATTCGATTACAGCCCGAACGTGGATTGGGGCGTCAACCTGCAGCTTCCCTACTTCAACCGCTACCACACGACGATCGCGGAGGGCGATACCGAGATTTCGACGTCGCACACGCAGAGCATCGGCGACGTTCGCCTGGTCGGCCGCTACCTCGGGATTGACCGACGGACCACAGCATCGGCGTGCAGTTCGGCTTCAAGTTCGCGACGGGCAGCTTCGACAACAACTTCATCGCCGGGCCGCAGGAGGGCGAGCCGCTGGATCGCGGCCTGCAGCCGGGCACCGGCACGACGGATCTGCTGGTCGGCGCCTTCACCTTCGGCGCACTGTCGCGCGACTGGGACTATTTCGCGCAGGGCATGCTGCAGCAGCCGCTGAACTCGCGCGACGGCTTTCGTCCCGGCACCGGGTTCAACGTGAACGCCGGCTTCCGCTATGTCGGAATCGAGCACGTCACGCCGTCGATCCAGATCAACGCGCGCATCGAAGGCCGCGAATCCGGCCCCAATGCCGACGTCGACAACAGCGGCGCCACGCTGGTGTACCTGAGTCCGGGCGTGAACTTCCAGATCGTGGACAAGCTGCACGGCGTACTCTGTTCGCGCAGGTGCCGGTCTACCAGCGCGTCAACGGCTGGCAGATCGAGCCGCGCTACACGGTGACCGTCGGGCGTCTACTACACGATGTGACGTTACGGCATCGCGGCGGCAACTGCATGCGGTACCGCGCCTGGGTCGCATTCAACGGGCGCGCAACAGCGGCGTGACCGTGCGACTCGAGCGTGGCCATGTCGAGCACCGGGTCGCCGTACCAGCCGTCCTTGCGCAGCATGCCCTGGCGGTCGATGACGAACGTCAGCGGCAGCCGCCAGATGCGGCCGTAACCCTTGATGTTCGTGTCGCGGACAAGCGCGGCGGGAAACGCGAATACGCGCGCATCACTTCGCGCACCTTCGCCTCGTCCTTCGGACGCGTCCATGCTGATCGCGACGACAGCACGAGCCCTTCGTCGCGATGCTGCCGGTAGTACGCGTCGAGCGCCGGCATCTCCTCGCGGCACGGCGCGCACCACGTCGCCCAGAAATTGATCACGACGACCTTGCCGGCTTGATCGGCGAGCGAGAACGATGCGCCGTCGAAAAGCGTGGCGCTGATCGGCGGCGCGCGTTCGCCTTCCGCGATCGCGGACGCAGGGCCGGCGAGTGCCCACAACGAAAGCAGGACCAGCGACGTAAGCGATTTCACCACACGGGCTATCGGACGAACGGAAACGCTAGCTTAACTTAACTCGTGCGCGTTTGTTGCGCCCGGCCGCGCGTCGCTATCGTGGCGGTTCGCGATCAGGGCGTTGCTTCTTGCTCCATCTGCCATTCCGCTTCCCGCGTTCCCAGATATTGCGTCTGGCGCGCGAAGGCCAGCGACACGGCCGTATTCTTGGCCTGCAGCGCGGCCATCGACGGGCCGGACTGCGGATAGACGGCGGACGCGATGACATCCACCTGGCGCTCGGCGAGCGAAGGCTTCGGAAACTGCCGGGATATCGCGACGTTCTGCGCATCGAGCGATGCCGTGACGCGAGCGCCCGACGTGACGACGCCCTGTTCCGTCGCGGACTGCACCATTTGCTGGCGCGCCTTCATGTCGGCGGACGAGTAGGAGGCGGCCATTGCGGGCGCCATCGAAGAAACAGCGAGCCCGCCGATGAGTAATGCGACTGACTTGTTCATGAACTTCTCCATGCGTGTTGAACGAAAGTGACAGACGGCACGCAAGCAACCCCGCGACGAATGGGGAATTGCACCAGGAATGCACGCAACGTCATCATGGACATTGCGCCGGCGAGCGTGGCTGCCACGTAAATTCGATGGATTTGCGCGAGCGAAGTTGCACGGGCGTTCCACGAAAAATGTTTCGAATTGTGACGTCTGACGGGCACCCCGCCTTCTCGTCATGCCGGGGCGTCCTCGTGCTCCGTGAGATAATTCGCGCCATGGCAACGCTGGCGCATCGTCCGGTTTCCCTGTCTGCCGCGCGCACCGGCGCCGCGATGCGGGGCAATCGTCGCGTCGCCGCATGGCTGCTCGTGTGCTGCATGCTTGTCTTCGCCATTGTCGTCGTCGGCGGCGTCACGCGGCTCACGCACTCCGGCCTGTCGATCACCGAGTGGGAGCCGATCGTCGGCACGCTGCCTCCGCTGTCCGACGCCGACTGGAGCGCAGCCTTCTCGAAGTACCAGCTCACGCCCGAATACCAGCAGGTGAACAAGGGCATGACACTGCTGGAATTCCAACGCATCTACTGGTGGGAGTACGGCCATCGCCTGCTCGGCCGCCTCGTCGGCGTCGTGTTTCTCGTGCCGTTTTTATGGTTTCTCGCGCGGCGACAGATTCCTTCAGCACTGGGTTGGGGATTCGCCGGCATTTTCGCCCTCGGCGCGGCCCAGGGTGCGCTGGGCTGGTACATGGTGAAAAGCGGGCTGGTCGACGATCCGCGCGTGTCGCAATTCCGCCTGACGGCGCACTTGGGCCTCGCATTCCTGATTTTCGCGGCGATGTTCTGGGCGGCGTTGTCGCTGCTCGCGCCGCGTCGCGCAGAGCGCGCCGGCGCCAACGTCGGCGCTCGCCGCTGGGCCGCGGCCGTCGCATGCCTCGTCTTCGTCCAGGCGCTGTCCGGCGCAATGGTCGCGGGTATCCGCGCCGGCTTGGCGTACAACACGTTTCCGCTGATGAACGGCGCGGTCGTGCCGGCGGAAATCCTGTTGCTCGATCCCGTGTGGAGGAATTTCTTCTACAACATGGCGACCGTGCAGTTCGACCACCGGCTGCTTGCCTTGATCGTCACGCTCGCCGTGCTGCTGTTGTGGTCGAAGATCGCGCGCATGCCCCGCACATCGCGGCGCGTGCGCGTCGGCACCCATTGGCTGCTGGCGATGCTGGCCGTGCAAGTGACGCTGGGCATTCTCACGCTGGTGCTGGTCGTGCCGGTGCCGCTCGCTGCGCTTCACCAGGCGGGAGCGCTGCTGCTTTTCGCGGCTGCACTCCACCTCGCGCATGCGCTCCGCTGAACCAAGCGAGGCATCACGCCTGTTGTTGCGTCATTGCGCGATAACGACGATCATAGACGGTTCCGATTCGCCCGCAGTGACCCAAGGACCGAAATGGCAGCCGAAACCCGCACGCTCGACGAACCCTTAAGCGACGCCGAACTCGACGAACTCGAGGGCTTTCTGGCCTCCGACGCGGTCCCCGAGGATTGCATGGACCTGGAGATGCTCGACGGATTCCTCGCGGCCATCGTGAGCGGCCCAGAATCGATCCAGCCGTCCGAGTGGCTGCCGCAGGTCTGGAGCGACGGCGGCCGCAGCGCCACGCCTGCGTACGGCAACAGCGAGCAGGCGCAGCAGATCATGACGCTGATCCTGCGGCACATGGTCGGCATCCAGCGCACGCTGGCCGAATCGCCGACGCGCTTCAGACCGCTCCTCTATCTGCCCGAGGACAAGAAGGCCAGCCACAAGCCCGCGGACCGCCAGCCGCCCGAGGGAACGGCGTGGTGCGAAGGTTTCATGGCCGGCGTGAAGCTGCGCGACGACGAGTGGCAGCCGCTCTACGACGCCGAGGATGCGCGCGACTGGATATTTCCCATCGAAGCGCTGGCGTTCGGCGAACAGGATCCCGAATTTGCCGAATGGATCGACGACAAGGAGAAGCGCGCGAGCCTGGTCGAGGAACTCGCGGTGGCGTCGGTGCTCATTTATCGCTTCTGGCAGGATCGGCGCAAGTCGACCGCCACGCGCGGCGGCGGCGCACGGCGCACGCTGACGGAAACGGCGCGCAAGTCGCGCGAGAGATTGCACTAGGATGCCCGGGGCTGCAGGCGCCCCGGCGCATTGCCGGCCCGCGCGCGTCACCGTTCGCTGACGGCCTTAGGTGCTGCCCAAGGGGCCATGCCCCGGCGCCCCACGCCCGACACACCCCATGAGTTTCGATCTGCGCTCCCTCGACTGGGGCTCCATCTACGTGGCCAGCGAGTGGGCCATACGCATCGCCGCACTGATCTATGTTCCCCAGCGGCGTCCGCCCAGCGCCGCGCGCGCGTGGCTCCTTTTCATCTTCTTCCTGCCGTGGGCAGGTCTCGTCTTCTATTCGCTGATCGGCCGCGCGTACCTGCCGCGCCGCCGGCTCACCGTGCAGCGACAGATCTACGAGACGATCCGGCGCATCGAGCCGCGAGCGCTATCGGGCGAGGCCGTTGCCGCGCCGGCCGTGTCGCCGGAACTGCTGCCGGCGCTGCGCCTGGCCGAACAGCTGTCCGAATTCCCGGTGGTGGGCGGCAACCGGTTCGAGTTGCTCCCGGTGTACGACGCCGCGATCGACCGGATGATCGCGGACGTGGATGCGGCGCAGCGCTACGTCCACATGCTGTTCTACATTTTCGAGAGTGACGCCACGGGGGCCAGGATGGCCCTGGCCCTCGAGCGCGCGCGAAAGCGCGGCGTCGTCGTGCGCGTATTGATGGACGCGATCGGCTCGCGCGGGGGTCTCAAGGGATTGGCACCCGGAATGCGCGCTGCCGGTGCCGAGGTGTTGCCGGTGATGCCTTTGCGGTTTTGGGGACCGAACGCCGCGCGCTTTGACCTTCGCAACCACCGCAAGATCGTCGTCGTCGACGGCAGCGTGGCGTTTTTCGGGTCGCAGAACATCGTGGATTCGAGTGCCAATCGCGGCATGATCAACGAGGAAATGCTCGTGCGCTCCACGGGACCGATCGTCCGCCACCTGCACGCGGTGCTGTTGGGCGATCGTTATCTCGAGACGGGCGACCTGCCGCCCGAATCGGACAACCTCGATCCTGCCGACCGCCGCGAGAACGAGCGCGGCCTGGCGCAGGTAGTCCCGAGCGGACCGGGCTACAACGAGGGCACATCGGAGGCGGTGATGATCGCGCTGATGTACGGCGCCCGCTCGCGCGTCGTGCTGACCGCGCCGTATGTGATCCCGAGCGAGGCGTTCCTGTCCGCGATGTGCAGCACGGCGCGCCGTGGCGTTGGTGTCGACCTCATCGTCGACCAGGCATCGAACAAGCCGCTGGTGCAGCTCGCGCAGCAGTCCTATTACGACACGATGCTCAAGGCCGGCGTGCGCATCCACCGCCACACGGGCAGCTTCCTGCACGCCAAGCACCTGAGCGTCGACGACGAGGTCGCGCTGATCGGCTCGTCGAACCTCGACATCCGTTCATTCGCGCTGAACGCCGAGGTGAGCGTGCTGATCTACGATCGCACGGTAGTGGCGGACTTGAAGCGCGTGCAAGACGCCTATCTGCAACACGCGCTGCTCGTCACGCGCGAAGAGCGCCGCCAGTTGCGCGTGGGCCGCCGCGCGCTGGAGAATCTCGCGCGGCTGACGGACTCGCTGCTTTGATGTCCACGGCCAGGCGCGGCGCGAGAAGCTAACGCAGCCTGTCCCGCGACGGGAAACTAGCCGCCCGCCAGCGCGCGCTTCATCCGGTCGAGGTCGTAGCCGTCGCGGCGCATTTCATAATCTTCGATCAGCTGGACCAGTTCGTCGAAGCGCCGGCCGGCCGGCGTGCCCGGGTCGGCCAGCATAAGGTCCTCCAGTTCATCGAGCGCAGCGACATAGTGTGAATCGTCGCGGATTTGCGTGGGGTCGAGCAGATGGGTCATGGGTCCTCCGTTCGCGCGGGAGTGCGTCACGGATGGTCGACTGCGGCGCGGACCCGCGCCATCGGCCGTTTGGCCTAGTGCTGCTTGGAGTGCGCCGGCTATTCCGGCGGCACGGCGGACACGTCGGGGGCGGCGGCCGGTGGCTGGTCTTCCGCAGGCTGCCGATGCGCGAGCGCGGTCAGCGCGGCCGTCGCGAGCACCACCAGCATCACGGAGCCGAAGGGAAATCCCTCGAGCTGGCCAGTCCCGGCAGCGCTTAAGAACAAGAGCACGGTGATGAGCCCGCGCGGGGCGATCCACAGGAGTCGCTCGGCGGCCTGCTGCCGCAAGAGCTTCAGGATGACCATGCGCGATCCGTAGATGATCGCGATTCCCGCGATGGCCACCATCCACGCCGGCAGCGAGACCATCTGCGACACGTTGGTCCAGTAGCCCAGCAGCAGGAAGAAAAAGCTCTTCGTCGCGAAAGTGAGCTCGGCGACCAATCCCTTGAACTCCCCCAGCGTCTGCTTGTAGCGCTCGCTGCGCAGCGCGCGCAACTGCTTGTGCCATGTGATGAGTTGCGGATTGTTGATGAGCAGACCGCATCCCAGCACCATGATGAGCGGCGACAGGTGAAGCTCCTTGCCCAGCGCATACAGGCAGATGAGCCCCGCGATCAGCGGCAGGAAGCGCACATGACCTTCCAACTGGTTGATGAAGTAGAACAGCACCAGCGCGGCGGCGCTTGCCGCGACGAGCGATATGCCACCACCCCCCAGCAGGTCGAACGTGAACGTCTCGAGCGAGCCGTTCGAGTTCTGCCACGCATAGAATACGAGCACGCCGACGATGTCGGACAGCGACGATTCGTAGACCACGAATTCGCGCGGCTGATCGGCCAGGCCGCGCGCCGCGGGAATCGCGACCGCGCTGCTGATGACGGCGAAGGGAATCGCCGCAAGTACGGCGACGGGCACGTCGAATTCCAGCGCGAAATGGAACAGCGCCGCGAACGCGGCGAGCGTGGCCGCGAAGCCCAACATCGTCGAGGCGAGCGACGTGAAGATGAGCCCGAGGCGCTCGCGCGACACCGAGAGGTCGAGCGCGCCTTCCAGCACGATGAGGATGAGGCCCAGCGTCCCGATCACCGGCACGACCGGGTCCACCCAGCGCAAGTGGAGGCCGGTCGATTCCGCGATCTGCCGCAGTACGATGCCCGTCGCGATCAGCAGCACGACCGACGGCAGCTTCCAGCGCCGCCCGACGATGTCGAGCAGGTAGGCGAACAGAAGCAGCGCGGACGCCGCGAGGATGGCGGTGTTGGTCATGCGCAGGTGCCGGTTGCGCTAGGGCATCTGGATCTTGCCGCCGCCGGGAAAGCCGCCGCCCGTCAATGCGCTTGCGGCACCGGCCGGCGGCACGATCAATCCCGACGATTGCTGCCGCCGCAGTTCCTGCAGTTCGCGCATCGTGCGCTCGATGCCCGCTTTTGCGGCTTCACCGTACCGGGCGACCGCTTCCGCAAGATCCTTGGCCTCGATGTCGAAGCTCACCGGCAGCGGACCCATGTTGGTCATGATCTGCGCATCGCCCGTGTAGATGGTCAGGCGGGACGGATCGGGCGACCCGTCGGACCTGACCGGCACCATGAGGCGAATGGTGCCGATCTTGCGGTCCGTGATGATCTCTTCGCGATACAGCGACGCGGCATCCATCGTCGCTTCCGGGGGGCGGGGGTCGGCGGGCATGGGCAATCCTTGGCGGTTTCCACGAAACCCTGGATTTTAGAGGACTCCCCGCGGTTGCGCGCGCTTAAGGATTTACGCGTGCGAAGGCATCCATGGGTGCGAACAGGTACGAGTCCATCGCCAGCGCGCCGTTCTCGAAGCCCTCGAGAACGCGATCCGGCCGCGCATCGTCGCCGGCCGCGCCATACGCGACGAATAGCGGGAGGAAATGCTCTTCGCTCGGATGCGCGCGTGCAGCCTCCGGCGCACGTTCGCGGTAGGCCTCGAGCGCGTCGGTGTCGTGCGCGGCGAGCGTCGCCGCGAGCCACGCCGAAAACGCGCGCGCGTAGGCCAGCGGTTCCGGCTTGCGCGAATTGGCGACCCAGTCGCGCAGGTTGTGCGTCGTGTGGCCCGAACCGATGATGAGCACGCCATCCTCCGTCAGCGGCGCAAGCGCGCGGCCCAACCGCACGTGGTGCGCCGGACCCAACTGCGGCTGCACCGACAATTGCACGACCGGGACGTCGGCGTCCGGATACATCCAGCGCAGCGGCACCCACGCGCCGTGGTCGAGGCCGCGGCAGCCGTCCACCCCTGCGGCAATCCCGGCCGATTTGAGCAGCGTTACGCACTGCGCCGCAAGCTCGGGCATCCCGCGCGCCGGATAGGTGACGCGATAGAGCTCGGGCGGAAAGCCGCCGAAGTCATGGATCGTCTCCGGCTGCGCATGGCCGGACAGCATCGGAACGGAAGTTTCCCAGTGCGCCGACACCATGAGCACCGCGCGCGGTTTGGGCAGCGAGCGTCCGAGCTTCGCCCAGGCGCGCCCTGCCGCGCCGGGCTCCAATGCATACATCGGCGACCCGTGCGAGAGAAACAACGTCGGCATGCGGTTGTTCATGGACACTCGTCCCATCGATGGTCCCGTCGCATCCCGCGCCGGCGGATTCCGGGCGCAGGAAGCGATGGGCGCAACTGCTTCAGGCGGCAACCGCGACGGGCTTGGCCAAGCCTTCGGCCACCAGCGTCGCATGCACTTGCGGCCGCGCGGCGACCCGCGCCTGAAATTGCTGCAGCGAAGGCCACGACGACAGGTCGATCTTGAGCGTAGCCGACCAGTTGACCACTGTGAAGAGGTAGGCGTCGGCGATGGTGAACGCGTCGCCGGCGAGGTACGGCTGCTGCGCCAGCGTTTTCGCGATGTAGTCGAAGCGCTTGGCCAGCGTTGCACGCTGCTTTTCCTTCGTGGCGTCCGGCGTGTCCGGGTACCAGAGTGGCCCGAACTGCTTGTGGATTTCCGTGCCGATGAAATTCAACCATTCCATGACGCGATAGCGCGCGAGTGTGCCGTACGCGGGCGCCAGCGTGCCGGGCTTCTGGTCGGCGATGTACTGGAGGATCACGGCGACCTCGGACAGCCGCTGGCCGTCGTTCAATTCGAGCAACGGCACGTAGCCTTTGGGATTGATCGTGTAGTAGTCGGTGCCATCGGCAAGCTGGTGCTTGCGCAGGTCGACCTTGACCGCTTCGTAGTCGAGGCCGGCCTCGGTTAGGGTGATGTGCGGCGCGAGCGAGCAGGCACCCGGCGAGTAGTAGAGCTTCATGCGAAATCTCCTGTTGAATCGAAAGGGAAGGACGGCAGTAGCGGCGGTTCCGTCATCCCGTCGTTGCTGCAGCACACAGTTCGAATGGTGAGCTTTGTCCCTGGTGGGATAAAGTAGGATAGAAGTGATAGACTATTGCTATATATGCAATAATAGGCGCGCATGGACCGCTTCCTTGCACTGACCGCTTTCGTCAAAGTCGTCGAGATGGGAAGCTTCGCGCGCGCGGCGCAGCGCCTCGACGTATCGGTTTCGTCGGTGTCGCGCCACGTGTCCGAACTGGAAGCGCACCTTGATGCGCGGCTGCTCAATCGAACGACGCGGCGGCTGTCGCTGACCGAAAGCGGCCGCGTATTCCACGAGCATTGCGTGCAGTTGCTGGCCGACCTCGAAGAAGCGGAGGCATCCGCCAGCGCCGCGACGATCCAGCCGCGCGGGACGTTGCGCCTCACCGCGTCGATCACGTTCGGCTCGCGACACTTGGCGCCGGCGATCGCCGAGTTCATCACCCGCTATCCGGCGATGCGCTTCGACGTCGAGCTGTCCGACCGCGCGGTCGACCTCGTGGACGAAGGCTTCGACGTCGCCGTGCGCATCGGCGCCATCGGCAGCCAGAATTTGGTCGGCCGCAAGGTGGGCGAGATGCGCCTCGTGTGCTGCGCGGCGCCGGGCTACGTCGCGCAACACGGGGAGCCGCGCGCGCCCGAAGATCTCGCGGCGCACGCATGCCTGGTTTACGAGTACATGCCGCAGAAGAACGTGTGGGTCTTCCGCGACCGCGACGGGACGGAGCGCAACGTGCGCGTCACGGGTCCCGTGCACGCCAACAACGGTCGCTTTTTGACCGCGCTGGCCGCCGAGGGCATGGGGATCGCCTACGAGCCGGACTTCATGGTTGGACCGGAACTGCGAGCCGGGCGATTGAAGCCGCTGCTGCGCGAATTCACATCGCCGCCGTCGCCGATCTACGTCGTGTATCCGAGCCGACGGCACCTGTCGGCCAAGGTGCGCGCGTTCACCGATTTCCTCTCGGAACGTTTCTTCGCATCGGAATGGGCGCCGGCGCACGCCGCCAAGGCCGTCCGCTCGTCCGGGAAGTGACGCAGTCCCTCGCCTAGAACTTGCGCCGCCACGTCGGTCCGGAGCCGCGCCAATAGCGAAGCATGAGGAAGCCGCCGACCATGCCGCCCAGGTGCGCGAAATGCGCGACGCCGGATTGCGCGCCGGCCACCCCCATCACGAGTTCGAGCGCCGCGTAGAGCAGGACGAATACACGCGCCGGCATCGGGATGGGCGGAAACAGCAGCATCACGCGGTTGTTCGGGAAGTAGAGCGCGTACGCGAGCAGGAGGCCGAAGACGCCGCCGGATGCGCCGACGGTCGGATAGAACTCGCCGGTCATCGAAGCGACGAGTATCTGCGTCAGCCCGGCCGAGACCACGCAGACCAGGTAATACGCGAGATAGCGGCGGGACCCGAACACCAGCTCGATCGCACTGCCGAACATGTACAGCGCGAACATGTTGAAGAGAAGGTGCAGGACACTGCCGTGCAGGAACGCGTAGGTGACGAGCTGCCACGGCGCGAAACCCACGCCCGTGACTTGCGCGGCGCCAAGCGGCCACAGCGCGAGCGAGGTCAGCAGGTCGCCGGTCCCGGAGAAGAGCAGGAAGATCGCGACGTTGGCGACGATGAGGGCGGTGGTGACGGGAGGCATGGCGTGTAGATTGGGGCGCGCGCCGCGTGCGCAACCCTTCTGCGCGGCGTGTTGGCTGGGCTTATGCAACGGTATTACAGCATACGGCCCGATTGGGGTAGATTCGCGGGCTACGTTCAACTTCCGCCACCGGAGGACCCAAGCAATGTCGCGCCGTGTGTTGACGAACATCGCATTCGCGCTGCTGGCGCTCGCCGCAGTGCCGTCGTGGGCGCAGGACTATCCGGCCCGCCCCGTGAAGATCCTCGTGCCGTTCGCCGCCGGCGGCCCCGCCGACGTCTACGCGCGCTTCCTCGCGCAGCGGCTGCAGGACGCGATGGGCCAGCCGTTCGTCGTCGAGGATCGGCCGGGCGCCGGATCGGTCACCGGGACCGACGCGGTGGCCAAAAGTCCGCCGGACGGTTACACGCTGCTGCTCATGTCCAACGCGCAAACGGTGAACGAATCGCTGATCCCCAACAAGCCATATTCACTGCTGCGCGACTTTGCGCCCGTGTCGCCGATCAATTATTCGGACCTGGTCCTCGTCGTGCATCCGTCGGTCCCGGCCAATTCGCTGGCCGACCTGATCCGCCTCGCCAAGGCGTCTCCCGGCAAGCTCAACTATGCGTCGTCGGGCCCGGGGACTCCGTACCACATGGCCGGCGAATTGTTCAAGACGATGGCGGGCGTGGACATCGTCCACATTCCCTACAAGGGCAGTTCCGGCGCGCGCACCGACGTGCTCGGAGGACAAGTCGAGATGATGTTCGATGCCGTCACGACGATGAACGAATATGCGAAGGCAGGCAAGGTGCGGCCGCTCGCGACGACCGGCAAGACGCGCTCCACCGTGCTTCCGAACGTCCCGACGATGGCGGCGGCCGGCGTGCCCGGCTACGAGGCAGTGATCTGGCTGGGGCTGATGGCGCCCAAGGGAACGCCGCCTTCGATCGTCAACCGGCTGAATGCGGAAATCCAGAAGATCGTCACGCGGCACGACGTGCGCGACGAATGGGCGAACCAGGGCGCGGTCGCGATGGTGATGACGCCGGAGGAATTCAGCCGCTACGTGGCCGACGACGTCGTCAAGTGGGAGCGCGTCGTGAAGCTATCCGGCGCCAAGCCCGACCAATGATGCCCGTTATGCGCTGAAAGAGCGGTCGCGACGGGCGAAGGTGCCTCAGGTGACGGAGTTGCATGTCTTGAGTGCCGGCGCCGCCAAGGGCGTGGTGACGGCGCTGGCACCCGCGCTGAAGACGGCGAGAGGCGCGACGGCGCGCGCCGACTTCGGCGCCGTCGGCGCGATCAGGGAAAAGCTTCTGTCGGGCGCGCGTTGCGACGTGCTGGTTCTCACGGCTGCGATGCTGGATGCGCTCGCGCGCGACGGCCATGTCGTCCTCGACACGATTGCGCCGCTCGGACGCGTGCGCACGGGCATCGCCGCGCGTACGGGAGAGCCCCGTCCCGCGATCGGCGATCGCGACTCGCTGCGCCAGAGCCTGCTGGCGGCGACGGGAGTGTTCGTGCCCGACGTGCAACGCTCGACGGCGGGCGCGCACGTCGCGAGAGTGCTGCGCGAACTCGGCGTCCACGACGCCGTTGGCGCGCGCCTGCACGAATATCCGAGCGGCGCCGTCGCGATGCACGAACTCGCGCAATCGCGGGGACCGGGCTCGCTTGGCTGCACGCAGATCACGGAAATAAATTACACGCCGGGTGTCGTCCTCGTCGGGCCGCTGCCGGCGGAGTTCGAACTGGCGACCGTCTATTCGGCGGCAGTCTCGGCCACTGCGCGGCAGCCCGTCATCGCCCGAGGGTTCGTCCAGATGTTGACCGGCGATGCGTCGCTCGATTTGCGACGCACAGGCGGCTTTGATGTCTGACACCGACTCTCGAGCCATCCTACGCCGGCGAAGACGATGGACGCTTGCGCCACGTCAATGCAAGCGATCCCGCTGAGCGGAGAATTCCCATTGCGACGCAGCAAATGCAGGTGGATTACTGTGTATTCCGCTAGGACGGCTCAAGCGTTAATGTGTACTGGCGCTGCAACTAGCCGGAATTGTTCACGTGCCGCGAATGGATGAACTCGGGTATTACGTCAGAGTCGAAGCAGCACGGGTGGCGGGAGAGATGATCATGAAGAAATTATTGGTTACATTTGTCGCGCTGGCCGCGGCAACGATGTTGAGCGGAGCCGCGATGGCCCAGCGTGGCGGCGGTGGCGGCGGCGGCTCTCATGGAGGGGGCGGCTGGAGCGGCGGTTCGGGCGGCGGCGGCTCTCACGGAGGCGGCGGCTGGAGCGGCGGTTCGGGCGGCGGCTGGCATGGCGGCAGCGGCGGTGGAAGCTGGGGTGGCGGCGGCTGGCATGGCGGCAGCGGCGGTTGGCATGGCGGCAGCGGCGGATGGCATGGGGGTTACGGCGGCTATCGCGGCTACTACGGCTGGCGAGGCGGCTATTGGGGACCTGGATTCGGCGTCTACTGGGGTGGACCGGGATGGTGGGGCGCGTGGCCCTACGCCTATGCCGCCGGCTGGGGCTATCCCTACGATTATGGATACGGCTACGGGTATGGCTACGGCTACGGCGCATATCCGGGCTATGGCTATGGCGCCGTGACTGCGCCGGTCTACGTCCAGGAGGATCCGGCGCCGGCCTACGTCCCGCCCGTGCAGACGCCCGCGGCCAACAACTACTGGTACTACTGCGTCGATCCAGCCGGCTACTATCCGTACGTCAAGAATTGCAACAAGACGTGGATGCAGGTCGTGCCGCAGACCAATCCAGGCACCGCGCCGCAGTTGGCGCCGTAAGCACATCTTTGGAAACCACAATGAACAAGCGCTGGATTGCAGTGCCCGTCGCGGCCGCCCTCGTACTCGGCGGTTGCGTGACGGTTCCGACCGGGCCCACCGTCATGGTGCTACCCGGATCTCAGAAGAGCTTCGAGCAGTTCCAGAATGACGGCGTCGCGTGCCAGCAGTACGCGCAGAATATCGTCGCTCCGGCTGGACAGGCCGCCGCGAACAATGCCGCCGCCAATGCCGCGGTGGGCACGGCACTGGGTGCCGCGGCAGGCGCGATCATCGGGTCGGCGACCGGCCAGGCGGGCGCCGGCGCCGCGATAGGCGCGGGCACGGGGCTCGTCTTCGGCAGCGCGGCGGGCAGCAACGTGGCGTACGGTTCGTCGTACCAGATGCAGCGCACCTACGACATGGCCTACCTGCAGTGCATGTATGCGCACGGCAATCAGGTTCCCGGACAGGTCGTATCGCGGCGCAGTGTGACCTATCCGCCGGCCAACTATCCGGCGCCGGCCGCGCAACAGGGCGCCCCGTCGTCGAACTATCCGCCACCGAACACGCCGCCGCCGGCCGGAGTCGCGCCGCGCGGCTGACCACAGGCGGTCCTGTCCAAGCTGCGTCGCGGCGTGAGCTAGCTGCGCAGGAATTTCTCGATGGACGTCGCGAGCGCGACCGGCGTTTCGTGCATCGGGTAGTGGCCGGCGTTCTCCATGACTTCCATTCGCGCATTCGGATACCAGGCGAGATACGTGGCCTTCATCACGTCCGCGGTGAGCGCCGGATCATGGGCGCCGACGATCACCTGCACGGGATGCGCCAGTCCCTTGACGTCCGCGCTGAAGTCGGTCTTCGCCCAGGCAGCGAGATACGCGGCGAATGCGGCGCGCGTCGAACATTCGAACGAGTACGCGACCATCCGGTCGAGCCAGGTCTTCGACAGCCGGTTGCCGGTGGTGAAGTCGATGATGCCGTAGCGATTGGCCGGATTCTCCGCCGCGCCATCGAAGAGCGCCCAGCCCTGTTCGTCGAACGGAACGCTCGACGCCGGGACGGGTGTCAGCGCCACCAGCTTCTTCACGCGCGACGGTGCGCGCGTGAGCACGCGCTGGATCGCCTTGCCGCCCATCGAGTGGCCGATCAGGCTGAACTCGCGCCAGCCGAGCGCATCGGCGAGCGCCAGCGTGTCCGCGGCGATCTCGTCCATCGTGAAGGCGCCGCCGCCGTCCTTCATGCCGCCGTAGCCGCGATAGTCCATGAAGGCGTAGGAGAATTCATCGGCCGTCAGCACATTCTCCATCGGCGCGAAGCCGTGCCGGTCGCCGAACCAGCCGTGCAGCACGATGACCTTGTGCGGACCGGTGCCGATCAGATGATGTGTGTTCGCCATGGTGTCGTCCTTGCCAGTTACGCCTTCAGTTCTGCCTCAGTTCTGCAGCACCCACTTGCCGTCCTTGATCTGCACCATGACGCGCGCCCGCGCATCCAGGCCCAGGTGGTCGGTCTTGCTCATGTTCACGACGCCGTTGGTGACGGGCAGGTCCTTCGTCGCTTCGAGCGCGTCGCGCAGCGCGCGGCGGAATTCCTTCGTGCCGGGCTGCGCGGTTTTCAGCGCCTGCGGAATCGCGTTGGCGAGCTCGAGGCACGCGTCCCACGTGTAGGAGCCGAACGCCGAGACGCTGCCCGGCCCGAACGCCGCCTCGTAGACCTTGATGTATTCGATCGCCTGCTTCTTGGCCGGATGGCTGTCGGGCAGCTGCGCCGCGACGATCACCGGACTGGTCGGCACGAAGCCGCCTTCGACGTCCTTGCCGCCGACGCGCAGGAAGTCGTTGTTGGCCACGCCGTGGTTGAAGTAGAGCTTGCCCTTGTAGCCCTGCTCGACCAGCGTGCGCGCCGGCAGCGCCGCCGGCGTGCCGGACGCGCCGATCACGATGGCGTCGGGCTTGGCGGCCATGCAGCTTCAGCGACTGTCCGACCACGCTCGTGTCCTTGGGCGCGAAGCGCTCGTTGGCGACCAGCGGAATGTTGCGCGCCTTCGCGGCCTTGTCGATCTCGGCGAAGAACGCCTCGCCCAGCGCGTCGTTGAAGCCGACGTAGCCGATCGTCTTCACGCCGTTCTTCGCCATGTGCTCGAGGATGGCGCCGGCCATCATCACGTCGGTCTGCGGCGTCTTGAACATCCACGCGCGCTTGGCGTCCATCGGCTCGATGATGCGGATCGACGACGCGAGCGAAATCGTCGGCGTCTCGCCGTCGGCGATCACGTCGAGGATCGCCAGCGTCGTCGGCGTCGTCGTCGTGCCGATGATCGCGTCGACCTTGTCCTCGCCGATCACCTTCTTCGCGTTCTGCACGGCGGTCGTCGTGTCCGACGCCTCGTCCAGCAGGATGTACTCGACCGTCTTGCCGCCCATCGACTTCGAGCACAGGCCGACGGTGTTCTTCTCGGGAATGCCCAGCGACGCCGCGGGGCCGGTCGCCGACACGATCGACGCCGATCTTCACCTGCGCGCCGGCGACGCCCGCCAGCGCGAGCAGCATGCACAGCACCGTGCTGCCGAAGAAACGCTTGTTTCATGTTTCCTCCGGCCGAATGGTTGTCCTAGCAGGGTCGGACGCTGCGCTCTCCAGCCCGTGCGTCCGACGCTCCGGCCGGCCATGATAGCGGAAGGTGCTGCCGGCGCGTGGCCGCCCCGCGCACGTCGGTCGTGCATAATCGGCGCGCCATCGGCGCGCCGGAGGCGGAGACCGTCGTGCACGAGCGAATTGCCGGAACCGCATGCGCTTGCTGACCTGCGCGCTGTTTCGTTCGCGGTGCAGCCGCCGGTGCCGCGAATCCCGACAAGGTCCTGCGGCTCGCGACGAACGACATCGAGACGCTGGACCCGCAGCAGTACAACGACGAGCCGTCGTTCAAGGTCATCGGCGCGATCTTCGAAGGGCTGTACGAAATCGACTATCTGTCGACGGTGCCGAAGCTCGCACCGCTCACGGCGGTCGCGCTGCCGGAGATCACGGACGGCGGCAAGACCTGGACCATCAAGGTCAGGCCCGGCATCTACTTCACCGACGACCCGGCGTTCAAGGGCAAGCCGCGCGAACTGGTCGCGGCCGACTATGTGTACAGCATCAAGCGCTGGCTGGACCCCAACCTGCGGCGCGGCGGCGCACCGATCACCACGGACCTCATCGTCGGCGCGCGCGCGGTCGTCGATGCCGCGAGCCGGCCCGGGGCGACATTCGACTACGATCGCCCGATCGAAGGCCTGCGCGCGCTCGACCGCTACACGCTGCAGTTGAAGCTGACCCAGCCCAACTATCCCGATCATCGAGGACACGCTGACCGACCGGCGCCGTCGCGCGCGAGGTGGTCGATGCCGCACACGGCGACATTCGCGACCGGCCCGTGGGCACCGGTCCCTACCGGCTGAAGGAATGGAAGCGCGGGTCGCGCGTCATCCTGGAGGCCAATCCAGGCTACCGGCCGCTTCAGTTTCCGCGAGCAGCGATCCCGCAGCAGGCGGCGCTGGTGCGCAGCATGCAGGGCAAGACGCTGCCGCAGATCGGCGTGATCGAATTGAACGTGATCGAGGAGCCCGTCGCGCGGCTCCTCGAATTCGACCGCGGGCGCCTCGACTTCATCGATCGTGCGCGGCACGGTCGCCAGTCGCCTGCTGGCGGACGGCAAGCTGAAGCCCGAGTACGCGGCGCGCGGCGTCACGCGGCACGTCTTTCCGGAGCCGTTCCTGTTCGCCGTCTACTTCAACATGAAGGATCCGGTGCTGGGCGGCATGGGCAACGACCGCATCGCGCTGCGCCGCGCGATCGCGCAGGCGTACGACCTGCATCGGCTGGTGGATGTCGTCTACGCCGGGCAGGCGATCGTCGCGAATCAGCTGGTGCCGCCCCGCGCCGCGGGCCACGATCCCGGCGCTGCCGCCGAAGGGCACCCCGATCCCGCGACGGCCAATGCGCTGCTCGACCGCTACGGCTACGACAAGCGCGACCGCGACGGCTATCGCATGGCACCCGGCGGCAAGCCGCTGACATTGTCGATGACCGCTGGCCAGCGGCGGCGTGTCGCGCGAGATCCAGACGCTGTGGAGGCGAAACATGGACGCCATCGGGCTGCGCTTCGAGTTCCGCGAAGTGCCGTTCCAGGACTACGTCAAGGAACTCGAGGCCGGCAAATTCCAGATCTACAGCGGCGGCTACGGCGGCACGGTGTCGGGCTACGCCGAACTGATTCGAGCTCTACAGCCCGGAGCCGCCGACGGTGAACACGACGCGCTTCAAGCTGAAGGAATACGACGTGGCGATGGAGCAGTACCTGCGCAGCCCGACGCTGGACGGCCAGGTCGTCGCGGCGCGCAGGATGTCCGAGCTGGCGAGCAACTACATGCCGATACTTCCGACGATCTTCCGTCTCGAGAACAACTTCGTGCAGCCGTGGGTGCAGGGCTTCAGCCCGCCGGTGTTCCAGAGCTACTGGAAATACCTCGATATCGACCTCGCGAAGCGGAGGCAGTCGACGAAAGGCCCATGATGCCCAAGCGTTTGCTCTTTTTCGCGCTTGTTGCGCTGAGCTGGGCGGCCGGCGCGGCGGACCCGGACAAGATGCTGCGCGTCGCGTCGCCCGACATCGATACGTTCGACCCGCAGCAGTTCAACGACGCGCCGTCGTACGACGTGTTCACGGCGATCTTCGAGGGCATGTACGAATACGACTACCTGGCGTCGCCGCCCAGACTCTACCCCAACACGGCGGCCGCGTTGCCCGTCATCACCGACGACGGCAAGACCTGGACGATCCGCATCAAGTCGGGCATCTATTTCACCGACGATCCGGCGTTCGGCGGCAGGCCGCGCGAGCTCGTCGCCGGCGATTACGTGTATTCGCTGAAGCGCTGGCTCGATCCCAACCTGCGCCGCGGCGGCAATCCTGTGTTTACCGACTTGGTCGTCGGCGCGCGCGCCGTCGTCGATGCGGCGTCGCGGCCCGGAGGGAAATTCGACTATGACGCGCCGATCGAGGGCCTGCGCGCGCTCGATCGCTACACACTGCAGTTGCGGCTGATCGAGCCCAACTATCCGGTCATCTACGACAACGTCATTCGCGGCGCCGTCGCACGCGAGGTCGTCGAGGCCGCGGGCGGCGACATCCGCGCGCATCCGGTGGGAACGGGTCCCTACCGGCTGCGCGAATGGAAGCAGGGCTCGCGCATCGTGCTCGAAGCCAACCCGGGCTATCGCGCCATCCGCTTTCCCGAGAGCAGCGATCCGGCGCACGCCGCGCTTTCGCGCAGCATGCAGGGCAAGACGCTGCCGCAGGTGGGCGTCATCGAGATCAACCTCATCTCGGAGGACGTCACGCTGCTGCTGGAATTCGAGCGCGCGGGCTTGGACTACATCGTGGTCCGCGGCGAGCCCGCGACCCGCCTGCTTGCCAACGGCAAGCTCAAACCCGAGTACGCGGCGCGCGGCGTCACGCGGCACGTGTTCTTCGAGCCCTATCTCTTCTCCATCTATTTCAACATCGACGATCCGGCGATCGGCGGCATGAGCAAGGAGCGCGTCGCGCTGCGCCGCGCGATCGCGCTCGCGATGGACACGCAAACGCTCGTGGACGTCGTCTACGCCGGACAGGCGAGGGCCGCCAACCAGATCGTGCCGCCCGGCGTGGGGGGCCACGACCCGTCGCTTCCGGCAAAGCCTCTCTACGACAAGGAGGCGGCGAAGCGCCTGCTCGATCGCTTCGGCTACGACAAGCGCGATTCCGGCGGCTTCCGCAAGGGGCCGGACGGGAAGCCGCTGACGATCAACTTCACGCTGCGCTCGGGCGGCATTTCCCGCGAGATCCAGACGCTCATCAAGCGCGACATGGACGCCGTCGGCCTGCGCATCGACTTCCACATCACGCCCTTCCAGGACGCGATCAAGGAATTGATCGCCGGCAAGTTCCAGATGTACTTCGGTGGTTATGGCGGAAGCGCGTCAGGGTATGCGCAGCTGATCCAGATGTGGGGAAAGTCGCCGCACTCGATCAATTTCACGCGATTCAAGCTCGCCGAATACGACTTAGCCTTCGTGCAATTCCTGGCCAGTGCGGAGCCCGCAGGTCAGATGGCGGCGGCGCGCCGGATGTCGGATCTCGCGCAGACGTACGTCCCGATCCTGCCGGCGGTGTTTCGTCTCGAAACGAACTACGTCCAGCCTTGGGTGCAGGGATTCAACTCGTTCATCTTCCAGCCGTATTGGAAGTACCTCGACATCGACGTCGCGGCGCGCCGCAGGGCGATGGTCAAGTGACGCGGGACAAGCGCGCGGCCGCGCGAGGCTGCGCCTTGCACCATCAGCCGACGCGGGCGGGCAGGTGCAGAAAGCCGCGAAAACGCGCGCGGCCGCCGCGCGTGGGTTCCGCCGACAACGCATAGTCGGGAAAGCGCGCCAGGAATTTCACGAGCGCAACGCGCGCCTCGAGGCGCGCCAGGTTCATTCCGGCGCACGTGTGGATGCCGAAGCCGAACGCGATGTGGCGATTGGGCTCGCGCGTGATGTCGAGGCGGTCCGGCTCCAGGAATTGCGCCGGGTCGCGGTTCGCCGCGCCGATGCACATCGTGATCCGCGAATCCGCCGGCAGAGCGACGCCGCCGACCACGACGTCCTGCGTGGTGATCCGGTTGCCGAGCTGATTGGAGCTCTCGAAGCGCAGGAATTCCTCGACCGCCGACTTGACCACGACCGACTCCGCGAGATTCGCGATCAGCCGCGCTTTCTCGCCCGGCCATTCGGTCAGCGCGTGCAGCGAGTTGCCGATGAGGTTGGTCGTCGTCTCGTGCCCCGCGTTGAGCAGGAAGATGCACTGGTGCAACAGCTCGTTTTCGGTGAGGCGGTCGCTGTCGGTTCCATCGTTCCCGCCTTCGCCCAGGATCAGCCGCGTCAGCACGTCGGTATCGGGATCGCGCAGGTGGGCGCGACGCTCGCCCACCAGTGTGGCGAGATAAGCGAGCATCTCGCGCACGGCGGCGTTGCCTGACGCCGCACGCTCGGGCGTGAGCACCGGCTCGAGCGCGCCCAGGATCGCGAGCGACCATCCACGAAGCGGCGCGCGCTCGGTCCTGGGCACGCCCAGCAGGTTGCCGATGATCTCGATGGGGATCGACGCCGCGAAGTCCTCGATCAAGTCGACGTCGCGCTTGTCCGCCATCGCATCGAGCAGGCCGCTGACGAGCGTGACCAGTCCGGGCTCCATCGCGGCGATGTGCCGCTGCGACAGCGCGCCCAGGATCGCCCGCCGCACGCGCGTATGCAGCGGCGGATCGTTGAAGACGAGGCTCGTCGTATGGTGTTCGAGCAGCGGAGACGGACCGTACTTCGGCCCGAACTCCTTCTTCTTGTCCGAGCTGAACGCCTTCGCATCGCGATAGACGGGAAGGATGTCGTCGTAGCGCGTCAGGAACCACGAGCCGTCGGGCATCTGCTTGACCGGCGCGTGTTCGCGCAGCGCGTGGTAATACGGATAGGGATCGGCGAAGAATGCCGGCGGAAGTCTCGCGAGGTCGAATCCGGCGGCGACGTCGACGCTGTTCTGAGCCACGTCGGGTCCTTAAGTGGCGCTACGCGTGCGCGAGCCGCTGCCCGTGTTCGCGCGTCGTGTGGAACCCGACCTTCGGCCAGCGCTCCATCGCCGCCTGCAGGTTGAACCGGTTGGTGGCGAGATACACGGGGTTATCGTCGACGTCGGTCGCCAGCGATGCCGCACGGTCGCGCTCGAAATCGCGCCGCGTCGTCTCGTCGGGATAGGTGAGCCAGCGCGCCGTCGCGATGCCCGCGTCGTCGTAGACCGCATCGACCTTGTATTCACTCGCGAGACGCGCCGCGACAACTTCGAACTGCAGCTGCCCGACGGCGCCCAGCAGCAGCGTGTTGCTCGCCACGGTCTCGAACACCTGGATGGCGCCCTCTTCGCCCAGCTGCTGCAGTCCCTTCGACAGCTGCTTCGCCTTGAACGGATCGCGCGGACGCGCGACGCGGAACATCTCCGGCGCGAAGTACGGAATGCCCTTGAAGCCCAGCGCCTCGCCTTCGGTCAGCGTGTCGCCGATCTGCAGCTGGCCATGGTTGTGGATGCCGATGATGTCGCCGGCCACCGCGTCCTGGCTCGCGACGCGCTCGTTGGCCATGAACGTCATCACGTTGCCCAGCTTCATCTCGCGGCCGATGCGCTGATGCTGCACTTTCATTGCCGGCGTGTAGCGGCCGGAACATACGCGAAAGAAGGCGATGCGGTCGCGATGCTTGGGATCCATGTTCGCCTGGATCTTGAACACGAAGCCGGTGAACTTGCTTTCCGCCGGGTGCACGATGCGCGTGCCGCCGTCGCGCGGCTGCGGCGGCGGCGCCCAGTCGACGAGTGCCTGCAGGATCTCCTGCACGCCGAAGTTGTTGATGCCGGAGCCGAAGAAGACCGGCGTCTGGCGCCCTGCCAGGAATTCGTCGAGGTCGAACGGCGAACTCGCGCCGCGGATCAGGTCGACGTCGTGGCGCACCGCCGCCATCTCGTGCGGAAACAGTGCGTCGAGCCGCGGATTGGCGATCCCTTCGATCAATTCGCTGTCGTCGCTCGCCGTGCGGCGCTCCTCGCCCGGCGTGAAGCGCACGAGACGGTCGCGCAAGAGGTCGAATACCCCGCGGAACGCCTTGCCCATGCCGATCGGCCAGCTGACCGGCGCGCAATCGATCTTCAGCACCGATTCGATTTCCTCGAGCAGCGCGACGGGCTCACGCACCTCGCGGTCCATCTTGTTCACGAACGTGATGATCGGCGTGTTGCGCAGCCGGCAGACGTTCAAGAGCTTGATCGTCTGCTCCTCGACACCTTTCGCCGCGTCGATCACCATCACGGCGGCATCGACGGCCGTCAGCACGCGGTACGTGTCTTCGGAGAAGTCCTGGTGGCCCGGCGTGTCGAGCAGGTTGATCGTGTGGCCGGCGTAGTCGAACTGCATGACCGAGCTGGTCACCGAAATGCCGCGCTGCTTCTCGACCTCCATCCAGTCCGACGTCGCGTGGCGCGAACTCTTGCGCGCCTTGACGGTGCCGGCCATCTGGATGGCGCCGCCGAAGAGCAGGAGCTTTTCGGTGAGCGTCGTCTTGCCCGCGTCCGGGTGCGAGATGATCGCGAACGTGCGGCGGCGCGCCACGTCGCGGACGAGATCGGCAGCGAAGAGGGATTGTTCGTTCATCGCAAATAAAATGCCGCCGGCCGGGAGGGCTGGCGGCAGCTTAAGTTCACACTCGAGTTCGCATTATAGCAAGGCGCGGTCGGATCCGGACGGCGCGCGCGTTCAGTCCACGCAGGAGAACGCGAGAAACTCCGTCGTGTCGTCGAGGTGGGCGTGGCCGAAAGCCACGCGGCCGCGTCCGCGCAGCATCAGCTCCTCGCGCCGCAGCATGATCTCGGGCTCGCCGTCGACGGTGACGAACGTGCCGTTCGAACTCTGGTCGACGATGACGAACTTGTCGCGGCGGCGCTCGACCCGCGCGTGCAGCCGCGACGCCTTGCGGTCGGCGATCACGATGTCGTTCTGCGCGTCGCGGCCCAGCGTGATCGTGGTCGCGTTCTCGTCGAGCACGATCTCCTTCTCGCCATGGCGCAGAACGATGCGCGCCGGCAGCGGCTTCCAGCGCGATGCCATCGCGGTGAGGTCGGCCTCCTCATCCTGCCAGAGGAGTTCGAAGATGCCGATGTCCTTGGACTTGCCCTTCACCGTCAGCGTGTCCACTTCGCGCATCCGCGTGCGCAGCCACGGCGGCAGCGCGTCGGCGGTGTGCGACGACGTGATGATCTGCTCGCGCTTGGCCAGCGACACCATCCGTGCCGCGACATTGACGGAGTCGCCGAAGACATCGCCGTCGGCGGCCTCGATCGCCGGACCCAGGTGGAAGCCGACGCGGATGGCGAGCCGGGCGCCGGCGACTGGGGGTTCATCGGCGATGCGCGCCTGCATCTCGGCCGCCGCGTTGGCGGCCTTGTCGGCCGAAGCGAACACCGCCATCGCCTCGTCGCCGATCGTCTTGACGACACGGCCGCCGTGTCCGGCGCATACGTCGCTGATGATGGCGACGCAGCGGCCGATGGTCGCGAGCGCCTGGGCGTCGCCCAATAATTCATAGAGCCGCGTGCTGCCGGAAACGTCGGCGAAAAGCACCGTCAGGTCGGAGGGCGCGTCAGTCATTTCGGGCCTGCGCTGGCGGGCGCAGTGTCGGACGGCGGTGGCGCGGAGGCGCTGGCGAAATCCGCTTTGCTGAATCCCGGAATTCCCACGTCCATCGCCCACCATTTCCACTTGTGCACGGCGTGAAAGGGAAGATCGGTACTCGCAGCCCGCTGCACCGGCTTACCGTCCTGTAGTTCATGGGCGATCGTGGGGAGGTCGCCGGGACCGGCCTTGCAGCTCCATCGGTCGCGGTCGGTGACTTCGCAATCGGTGTACTTCCCGGAAGCCTTGGGAGAGCCCGCGATCCAGTACACGATCTCCTGGCGGCTCCGGCTGGCGCGAAACCGGTACCGCTCCGCCGCCTTGATCCGGCCGGTGCAGCGCAGCCCGTCCCACACGCCCTGCTCGCAGGCCACCGTGTAGATCGTGCGCTCGCCCTCGAGCGTGATGCGGTCGCTCGCCCAGATGAACGCGGCGAGTCCGACGAAGACCAGCGTGACGAACAGCGCGACGTTCACGGCGTCTCCGCGGCGTCGGTCCCTGGGCGCCGGTCTCGGATTGGCTGCGTCGCTCATTTTCGCATTTTACGCTGAGACGCAATGCGACCCGCCCTCTGCGGTCCGGGCGCATGCGCCGTCATCGCGGCGCGAAAGGGAATGCGCGGCCGGCGAATATTCTCGTCGCCGTCCGGCAAATTTCGGAGCAACATCTAAGTTGCGCCGGGGAACCTTGCCCGGGAGCCATCCTCTGAAACGGAATGCCGGCGATGATGGAAAGCATTGCGCAGTTGTGGAGCCAGGTGCCGGGGTGGGGCTTGGCCGCCGTCGCCCTCATCGTCGTCTGGGGCGGCACGCGCATGTTGAGGACGCGGAAGCCGGCGGCGCCAAGGCCCACGCTGATGCCGCCGATGGCGCCGGACGATCCGGCCGGCCTCGATTCCTCGCATGTCGGCGGCCCGCTCTTCGACAGCACCGGCGACCCGTATTCACAGCATGCGGGTCCCATCACCAAGGGCGGCGCTTCCTAGAGGGCGGCGACACCGTGAAGCTCGCCGCACCGCTCTGAAAGACAACGGGCCGGAAATCCGGCCCGCTGCCCGCCACGGTTGCGGCTGACGCCGCGGATTCAAACGCCGATGTGGACCTGGTACAAGGCGCCCGTCGACACGTGGCACGTCCCGGTGCCCTGGTAGGGTGTGGCCATCTTGTATTCACAGTTCATGAACGTGCCGCGCGGGCCGTAGGCGGAAGCCACGCCCGCGCGTTCATTGCCCGGCATCCGCGTCGCTTCGCCGGACAGCAATTCGCCGCCCAGGTCGAGCTGGAACTGGCCCTTGCCCGTCATCAGGTTGGTGACGGTTCCCGACAGCATGCCGGTGCGGGAGGCGATTTCATTGGACGGATAGAGGCGCGCCTGCAGCACGTTGGGGACGGGCGCGCTCGGTACGGCGACGACGGGCGGCGCCGTCGCGTAGGCCGGTGCTCGATTCGGGGCAGCGGCGGGATAGGGAACGGCGGCCACCGCCGGATAGACCGGCGCGCCATCGGGGCCAACGGGAACGACCACGCAACCCGAAAGCGCGAGCGCTGCGAGCGAGCCGGCGACGACAACACGCTTGGATTTACTGTACATGGAGTTGCTCTCCTCAATGCGGGCAAGCTGCCCGCGAAGAAGACGATCCGCGCCCGATGCCCACACGTCCACCATCGCCCGAAAGGTGGCGGCGAACGCTACCCTAAGTACCGGCTGGCGCTACGATTTCGCGCCGCGGCGCGAGGGCTTGGGAGGTTGCGCTCCCAGTTGCGGATAGACGAGAGGCCCGGCCGGTGAGCGATTGCCGCCGGCCTCGCGGCGCAGCGCGCGAAACGCCCGCGGCTCCCACGGCCGCACGGCGACCAGCAGGCTCGTGCCATTGCGCGACGAGATCGGCAGCGCGAGGTCGCCGCGGTGCAGCTCCGCGAATTCGCGCGCCGTCCGGCGCAGCCGAACGATGAGTTCCGCCGTGGATTGCCGCGACAGCATGCCGCTCACAAACAGGAACAGCTCTTCAGGCCGGTCGAATTTGCCGCCCAGGTATTCGGCTTCGATCCGCGACCGAAAGTAGCGCTGGATCGGGCCGTCAGGAAGCCACGAAAACGTGCGGCTGATCAACGGGCGGATGCGGTTGCCGGGTTGCAGCTCGATGATCCGGCGCCGGTCGAGCCGGGTCAGGCAACGGACGCACTCGGCCAGCGTCAGGTCGTACGTCTCGACGATCTGCTCGACGGTCCAGTTGCCGACCGCGCACAGTGCCACCAGCATGAGCGTCGTATCGGAGACGATTTCCTCCTCCTGCTCGACGGTGAGATGCGCGATTCCGGTGTCTTCCGCCGTGACGGCGCGCGACAGTTCCGCGAAGTCGATGCCGGCGACTCGGCAGACGTCTTCCATCCGCTGCAGCGTGAAGTCGCGCCGCGAGAACATCCGCTTGACGCTCGCCTCGGAAATGTCGAGCCCCTGCGCGACAACGGCGTACGTTATTCCCTTACCCTTCAGCAGGCGCTTCAGCGCATCGACGAGCGTTGCCGCGTGCATGGGTGTCTCGCGCGAGTGCCGTCCAACGTGCGGCGATCAGGCGTGTCCGGCCTGCTTCGCGGGTGACGGCCGCAGCGCGCCATCGCACGTGGCACGCGCGGGATCGGCGGCGGGCAATTTCGCGCACACGCCGGACATCGCGACGCGTATCCGTTGCACGGCCGCTTTGTTCTGGCCGCCCTTGTCCCATGCCGCGAGCTTCTTCCCCATCTTTTCGAGCGCCCGCTGGTTGCGTCCGAAGAATGTGTCCGGCTTGGCATCCAGTTCGCCGATCACGCGCGAGGCCGCGGCCTCGATGCGTACCGTGTCTTTCGGCGCCAGTTCGACGAGCGCGTTCACGTAGCCCGCGCCCCACTGCAGCCGCGTCGCCGGGCCATCGGCGGCCGCATAGGCCCTTTCGTACCAGTCGAGGGCGGCCGCCTTGTCGCCGCGCTTCTTGGCATTGGCCGCAAGCCCCAGCATGAAGTAATACGGTGAGTGCGACCGCGTGAGTTCGCGGTTCAGCATCGCATCGGATTCGTCCAGCAGGCCGGCTTCCGCGAGGGTGTCGGCGGCAGCGCTGATCACCGCCTGCCGCGCGTACACGTCGGTCGTGTCGCGGTCGGCGCGCGCGGTCTCCTCACGCACGCTCGCCAGGAGCGGCGCGGGCAACGCTCCCTTGGCTTGCCCAAGCTTGGCCAGTTCCACTTGCGCCGCGACGGCCGCGAGCCGGTCCGTCGTGGACAAGCTTGCGTCGCCGACCAGCCGCGCGAGCGCCGAATCCCATTCCACGATCAGTTGCGCGCGGGCCGCCGAGGCCGGCAGCGTCACGTGGCCGGCGATGTCGCCCGCGTAGCCGGTGAGGATGTCGAAGTTGGCGTGGGCGACCTTGCGATCGGCCAGCGCGTTGCGGACGAGAGACGTCGCTTCGGAATCGTCGCGCGGCTTCGCGTCCTTGGCTGTGGCCGCCGCCGTCACGGCCTTGAGTTCGAGCCTCGTCGCCGATTCGCGCTGATCGGCGGGGCACGCTCTTGCGAGCCGCTTGAGCGTTGCGGCGACATCGTTCTTGGCGACGAGCTGCGCGTCGTCGGTGTCCCAAGAGTAGAAGGAAAGCATCCGCCAGTCGTCGGGCGTGAGCGGATTGGCCGAAGCTCCGCCGGTACCGAGCGCCGCGCCCAGCGTCTCCTTGACGGGACGCGCGCCGTTTATGCCCATCGCCAGCACCCGCATGTACTGGTCGGCGTCGACCTCGCCGGGAAGACGCGTGATTTCGCTGCCGTCGGGCGTGAACAGGATCATCGTCGGATAGCCGCTGACGTGGAAGCGCGCGCCCAGCTTCTGTGCGCTGGGGCTGTCGCCGTCGACATAGACGGGCACGAAATGGCGCGAACGCTCGATGAAGTCCTGGCGGTTGAAGATCGTCGTCTTGACCTGGTTGCACGGCGGACACCACTTGGCGCCCCAATACAGGTAGACAGGCTTGCGATCGGCCTTGGCCGCGGCGAATACCGCGTCGACGTCGCCCGATTGCCAGGCGACGCCGTGGTCGTCGGCAGCGGACGCAGACGCCGCTGCCTTCGTCGGCGCTGGCGCCGGCGGTGCTGGTTCCGGCGCCCTGGAGCAGGCCGCGAGGGCCACCGACAGCACGATGCAGAAGGCCCTTGGCGTCATGGCGGAAGAGTCGGATCGAGCTGTCATTATGCACCGCTGCTTGCGATTGCCGGGAGTGGACGCCTCGCTGCCTTCGCGCGGCTCGCGACGGCTAGCGCGTTCGCGCCTGAAGGAACTTGTCGAGGCGGTTGGCGAAGGCTTGGCGATCGGCGTGGCTGAACGGTCGCGGCCCGCCGGTGTCGACACCCGAGCTGCGCAGTTCGTCCATGAAGTTGCGCAACGCCAGCAACTCGCGGATATTCTCGCGGCTGTAGAACTCGCCGCGTGGATTGAGCGCGAACGCGTCCTTCTCCGCCACGGCCGCGGCGAGCGGGATGTCGGCCGTGACGACGAGATCGCCCGGGCTGACGGCGTCGACGATGTGCGAGTCGGCAACGTCCGGGCCGTGTCCCACCTGCACGGCGCGGATCCACGGGGAAGGCGGCGCGTACAGGAGCTTGTTGGCGACCAGCGTCACGTAGATTTGTTCGCGATCCGCGGCGCGGAAAAGGATGTCCTTGATCACGCCGGGACAGGCGTCGGCGTCGACCCAGATGTGCATGGCTTTCCGTTGATTGGCGCAACGTCGCGAAAGACCGGTCTTGCAGCCCATTATGTCCGAACCCGCACGCCTGATCGCCCATCTCGACATGGACGCCTTCTACGCGTCGGTCGAGTTGCTGCGCTACCCGGAATTGCGCGGCCGCCCGGTCGTCATCGGCGGCGGCAGCCGCCACCAGCCGGAGGAAGCGACCGATCCCGCGACCGGCGGCGCGCGGCGCAAGTTCGCCACGCTGCGCGATTACGCCGGGCGCGGCGTGGTCATGACCGCGAGCTACGAGGCGCGCGCGCTCGGGCTCCATTCGGCGCTGGGGTTGATGAAGGCCGCGGCGCTCGCGCCGGACACGATCCTGCTGCCGACCGACTTCGATGCCTACCGCAAGTATTCGCGATTGTTCAAGACGGCGGTGCGCACGCTCGCGCCGCAGATCGAGGACCGCGGCATCGACGAGATCTACATCGACCTGACCGGAGTCGATTCGCCGCACAGAGGGCTCGTCGGCGCGCGAGCCGGCGCAGGACGCGTGGGAAGCGCGCGCGCGACGTCGCGCAGGACATCAAGGAGGCGGTGCGCGCTGCGACGGGGCTGTCCTGCTCGATCGGCATCGCGCCCAACAAGCTGCTCGCGAAGATGGCGTCGGAACTGGACAAGCCGGATGGCCTCACGCTGCTCACTCCGCGCGGACATCGCGGCGCGCATCTGGCCGTTGCCCGCGCGCAAGGTCAACGGCATCGGGCCCAAGGCGAGTGCCAAGCTCGAAGCGCTCGGCATCCGCACGATCGGCGAGCTGGCGCGGGCCGATCCGGCGTGGCTGGTCGAGCATTTCGGCAGCAACTACGGCCCGTGGCTGCACGCGGCTGCGCACGGTCGCGACGAGCGGCCGGTGGTGACGTACAGCGAGCCAAAGTCGATCAGCCGCGAGACGACGTTCGAGCACGACCTCTAGGCGACGCGCGACCGCGAGCAGCTGTCGCGGATCTTCACGGACCTGTGCGTGGGCGTGAGCGAGGACCTGCAGCGCAAGGGCTACGTCGGCAAGACGATCGGTCTCAAGCTGCGCTTCGACAATTTCCACACGGTGACGCGCGACCAGACGATCGACCGCGCCGACCGACGACGCGCAGGCGATCCGGCGCGCCGCGGGGGAATGCCTGAAGCGCGTGACGCTCGACCGGCGCATCCGGCTGCTCGGCGTGCGCGTCGGCGCGCTGCATGCCGGGGGTCCGGCCGACCGAGGCAGCGCGCGACGCCGGCGACGCGACGCCGTCGCTGTTCGACTGACCGTTAGAGCGCTCCCGTCCCGACGAGCTCCGAGTGTTCATAGATTTCTATTTATCGCTCAATCCAAATATACAAATTGATTTATGGGCCGGCGCCCCGATCATGAGCTCCGTGATCGTCATTGATCCAACCAAGGAGTGCAAGCCATGCCGCAAGCCCGCTTTCCCCAACCGCGAAGGCCAATTCGTTCCCGACGTCACGTTTCGCCTGCGCCGCAACGGCGAATGGGCGACCGTGACCACCGACGACCTCTTCGCCGGCAGGAACGTCGTCGTGTTCTCGCTGCCCGGCGCGTTCACGCCGACGTGCTCGTCCACGCACCTGCCGCGCTTCAACGAACTGGCCCCGCGTCTTCCGCGAGCAGGGCATCGACGCGATCGTCTGCATCTCGGTCAACGATCCGTTCGTGATGGAGGAGTGGGGCAAGGACCAGGAAGCGGAGAACGTCTTCCTGCTGCCCGACGGCAACGGCGAATTCACCGGAGAAGATGGGCCTGCTCGTCGACAAGTCGGACCTCAACTTCGGCAAGCGCTCGTGGCGCTACTCGATGCTGGTGCGCGACCGGAAGATCGAGAAGATCTTCATCGAGCCGCAGGAGCCGGGCGACCCGTTCAAGGTCTCCGACGCGGACACGATGCTCAACTACATCAACCCGCGTGCGCAGGACGCCCGACCAGGTGGCGATCCTCACGCGCGAAGGCTGCGCGTTCTGCGCGAAGGCCAAGCGCCAACTGGCGGACGCCGGCTACAAGTACGTGGAGGTGCCGCTCCCGCATTCGATCCGCACCAAGGCGCTGGGCGCGATCGCCGGTGCGCGGCACCGTGCCGCAGGTCTTCATCAACGGCCGGCTGATCGGCGGCTCGGAGGACCTGGAAGCGTATCTGCGCAAGGCGGCGTAAGCGAACCGCCGCCGGCGACCATAGTGAGGGTGCGGGCACCGCCGCCGGCGGCCGCCCCCTCGAACGCGAGATCACAGCATGCCGAATTCCACAGACATGCGAACGCCACGAACTTCACGCCGACGTCGCCGTCATCGGCGCGGGAACGGCCGGGCTGGCCGCCTACCGCGCCGCGAAGGCAGCGGGCAAGCACGCGCTGCTGATCGAGGGCGGCACGTACGGCACGACCTGCGCGCGCGTCGGCTGCATGCCGAGCAAATTGCTGATCGCGCCCGCGGAAGCCGCGCATGCCGTGATCGCTTCGCCGGGTTTCGGCCTCGAATTCGAAAGGCGCGTCAAGGTCGACGGCAAGGCGGTGATGGCCCGCGTCCGGCGCGAGCGCGACCGCTTCGTCGGCTTCGTCACGCGCGGCGTCGACGCCTTTCCGGAAGCCGACAAGGTGCACGGGCGCGCGCGCTTCGTCGACGACACGACGCTCGTCGTCGACGAACGGCTGACCATCCGCGCCGCGGCGCATCGTGATCGCGACCGGCTCGTCGCCGTCGTATCCCGCCGCATGGAAGGCGCTGGGCGAGCGGCTCCTCACCAACGAGACGATCTTCGAACTCGACGACCTGCCGGACAGCGTGGCGGTGTTCGGCCCCGGCGTGATCGGCCTCGAACTCGGGCAGGCGCTGCACCGGCTCGGCGTGCGCGTGAAGGTGTTCGGACGCGGCGGCGGTGTGGGCCCGCTGTCCGATCCCGCGCTGTCTGCGCGAAGCGCGCGACGTGTTCGGCGCGGAGTTCTATCTCGACACCGACGCGCAGGCCGAGGCCGCGCGCGACGGCGACGCAGGTCGTCGTCACCTACCGCGCGCTCGACGGCTCGACACAGGTCGAACGCTTCTCGCTATCTGCTCGCGGCGACCGGGCGCACGGCCGAATGTCGGCGGACTGGGCCTCGAGCGGACGACGCTCGCGCTCGACGCGCGCGGCGTGCCGCTGTTCGACCGCGACGACGCTGCGTTGCGGCGACTCGTCCATTTTCATCGCCGGCGACGTCAACAACGACGTGCCGCTGCTGCACGAGGCCGCGGACGAAGGCCGCATCGCCGGCGAGAACGCGGCGCGCTATCCCGGATGTGCAGCCGGTCTGCGCCGCGCGGGTCTCTCCGTGGTGTTCACCGATCCGCAGATCGCCATCGTGGGCGGCGGACTGGTCGCGCGTATCGGCGACACGCCGCACGTCGTCGGCGAAGTGTCGTTCGAGAACCAGGGCCGCGCGCGCGTGATGCTGCGCAACCAGGGCCTGCTGCACGTCTATGCGGAAGCCGGCACGGGTCGCTTCCTGGGCGCGGAAATGCTGGGTCCCGACGCCGAGCACATCGGGCATCTGCTGGCGTGGGCGCTGCAGATGAAGCTGACGGTCGCGCAGATGCTCGAGATGCCCTTCTACCACCCGGTCGTCGAGGAAGGATTGCGCACGGCGCTGCGCGACGCGCAGGCGAAGTTCAAGCTCGCGCAGCAGGCGCGGCACGCTGCCTGACCGCGATCTAGAGCGGTGGCCGCCGCAGGTGCCAGTCGGTCATTTGCTGGTACGCGCGGCCGAGGCGCACGAGCTTGTCCTCGGCGAACGGTGCGCCGATGAACTGCATGCCGATGGGCAATCCATTGCCGGCGAATCCCGACCGGCAGCGACAGCGCGCACGCGCCGAGGTAGTTGGCCGCGCGCGTGAACGTCGCGAGCGGCGTCGTCGCCTCGTCGACGTCGGCGACCGGCGTGGCGGTGATCGGCAGCGTGGGCGTGAGCAGCGCATCGCGCCCGCGCATCCAGTCGGCGAACGACCGCGGCAGCGCGCCTGCGTTCGGTGAGCTCGTCGATGTAGTCGGCGGCGCTGATCCCCTTGCCGCCCAGCGTGCGCCGGCGCACCCATGGGTCGATCGGAAGCGATGGGTCCTCGATGTAGGCGCGATGGAACGCGTAGGCCTCGGCGGCGATCAGCCGGCCGTTGCGAACCATCAGGTCGTCGAAGTCGAGCGGCACGCTGCACTTCGTCGACGATTGCGCCCAGGCCGCGCAGCAGGGCAATCATGTCGGCCCGTGCGGACACAAGCTCGGGAAGCGTGATCGCGGGAAATTGCTCGACGGCCATCGCGGTGACACGCATGCCGCGAACGGCGGCGATCGGCGGCGAGCGCCGCCTCGACGTCGAAGCGCGGCGCGGCGAGTGTCGCGGGGTCGCGCGGATCGGGCCCCGCCATGGCCGCGGTGAGCAGCGCCGCATCGTCGACCGTGTGCGTGAGCGGCCCGATCGAATCGAGCGTCGTCGACAGCGGGACCGCGCCGTGGAGGCTGACGAGGCCGTAGGTCGTCTTGAGGCCGGTCAGGCCGCACAGTGCGGCGGGAATGCGAATCGAGCCGCCGGTGTCCGAGCCGATCGCCGCGGGCGCGAGACCTGCGGCGACGGCGACGGCGGAGCCGCTGCTCGACCCGCCCGCCACGCGATGCGTCGTCATGTCCCACGGGTTCCACGGCGCGCCCATCGGCTGGTTGCGGCCCCAGCCGCCGAATGCGAACTCGACCATGTGCGTCTTGCCCAGCGGAATCATGCCGGCGGCCAGCAGCCGCTCGACCGCCGTCGCCGTGTGGTCGGACATGCGTCCGCGCCAGCTCTTCGAGCCGGCCGTCGTCTGCCGTCCTTGCAGGTGCAGAAGGTCCTTGAGCGCTATCGGCAGGCCGTGCAGCGGACCGCGGAGCCTGCCTTCGCGTAGCTCAGTGTCCGCATCGCGGGCAAGTTTCAGCGCATCGTCGCGGTAGACGTCGACGAACGCGTGCAGCTTGCCGTCCAGCGCGTCGATGCGCGAGAGGCACGCTGCCACGATCTCCTGCGACGACGTCTGCCCGGCGGCGAGACGGCGCGAGAGTTCGGCGAGCGAATGGAACGGGAGGTCGATAATCATCGCCGCAAGGATACGCGGGCGCCGGTCGCTTACACTAGCGATCGGTAACGCCACCTCGGTCCCCCCGAATGCCCGCCTACCCGCACATGCTGGCCCCGCTCGACCTGGGCTTCACGACGCTTTCGAACCGCGTGCTGATGGGTTCGATGCATACGGGACTGGAAGAGGCGCCGGACGGGTTCGCCAAGATGGCGGCCTTCTACGCGGCGCGTGCGCGCGGCGGCGTCGGTCTCATGGTGACAGGCGGCATCGCGCCCAATCTCTCCGGCCGCCTGGAACCCCGGGCGTCGCAGCTGTCGTTCGCGTGGCAGGTGGCTCGGCACAAGATCGTCACCGATGCCGTCCATGCGGCTGGCGGCAAGATCGCGCTGCAGATCCTGCACGCCGGACGCTACGCCTATCACCCGCTGGCGGTCGCTCCGTCGTCGTCGCGCTCGCCGATCAGTCCGTTCCGCGCGCGCGGCCTGACGGGCTGGGGTGTGCGCAAGACCATCGCCGACTATGTGCGGTGCGCAGAGCTCGCGCAGCGCGCGGGTTACGACGGCGTCGAGATCATGGGATCGGAAGGCTACCTCATCAACCAGTTCATCGCACCGCAGACCAATCACCGCGACGACGACTGGGGCGGCACGTTCGAGCGGCGCATCCGTTTTCCGGTGGAGATCGTGCGGCGCACGCGGGAGGCGGTCGGACCCGAATTCATCATCATCTACCGGCTGTCGATGCTGGACCTGGTCGAGGGCGGCAGCACGTGGGACGAGGTCGTGCAGTTGGCGCAGGTCGTCGAAGCCGCGGGCGCGACGCTCATCAACACCGGCGTCGGCTGGCACGAGGCGCGCATTCCGACGATCGGAACGATGGTGCCGCGCGCCGCCTTCGCATGGGTGACGAGGCGGTTGAAGGGCGCGGTGAAGATCCCGCTGATCACGACCAACCGCATCAACGATCCGGCGACCATCGAGGCCGTGCTCGCGCGCGGCGACGCCGACATGGTGTCGATGGCGCGGCCGTTCCTGGCGGATCCGGATTTCGTCGTCAAGGCGCGCGAGAATCGCGCCGACGAGATCAACACGTGCATCGGCTGCAACCAGGCGTGCCTCGATCACATCTTCGCGCGACAGATCGCTTCGTGCCTCGTCAACCCGTTTGCGTGCCGCGAGACGGAGATGGAAGCTCACGCCGGCGGCGAAGCGCCTGAAGGTCGCCGTGGTCGGCGCGGGACCGGCGGGCCTCGCATGTGCGCTGACGGCGGCCCTGCGCGGCCACTACGTGACGGTATTCGAGGCGGCCGGCGAGATCGGTGGCCAGTTCAACTTGGCGCGGCGCATTCCCGGCAAGGAGGAGTTCGCGGAGACTTTGCGGTATTACCGGACGCGGTTGCGGCAAGCCGGCGCGCGCGTCGAGTTCAACCGCCGTGTTTCGGCGGACAACCTTCGCGGCTATGATCGCGTGATCCTCGCCACCGGCATCGTGCCTCGCGTTCCCGACATCCCCGGCATCGATCATCCGAAGGTCGCGAGCTATGTCGAGATCGTCGACGGACGCAGGAAGGCCGGACGCCGCGTGGCGATCGTCGGTGCGGGCGGCATCGGCTTCGACGTCGGCGAGTTCCTCACCGCGGGCGCGGCAGCGGATGGACATGCGAGCACGGGCCGTTTCGACGATCCCGCGGTCTCCGCGTTCCGTGACGAGTGGGGTATCGACGCCGGGTTCGCGCAACGTGGCGGCCTCAAGGCGCCGCTGGATCATCCATCGCCGCGACGATTGTGGTTGCTCCAGCGCAAGGACGAGAAGGTCGGCGCCGGCCTCGCCAAGACGACAGGCTGGATCCGCCGGGCGCTGCTCAAGAAGCGCGGCGTGGCGATGGTCGCGGGCGTTCGATACGACCGCATCGACGATCTCGGGCTGCACATCACCGTGGACGGCAACTCCGAATTGCTCGACGTGGACACGATCGTGATCTGCGCCGGCCAGGAACCGCGGCGCGAGCTGGTTGCCGGGCTCGATGCAGCGCGGATCGAACATCGACTGATCGGCGGCGCCGACGTGGCGCTGGAACTCGACGCCAAGCGCGCGATCGACCAGGGAACGCGCGTCGCCATGGAGTTGTAGTATCCGGGGCGCGAATCGCGCGAAAGCGGAGGCCCGATGGAATCCGGTGCAATCAAACGCAGGCTGACGGCGATTCTTGCCGCGGACGCCGTCAACTACAGCCGGCATATGGGTGAGGACGAGGAGGGCACCTTGCGCCAGCTGGCCGCGCATCGTGCCGTGATCGATCGCATCATCGAGGCGCACGAGGGCCGCATCGTCGGAACCGCCGGCGACAGCGTCCTTGCCGAATTCGCGAGTCCCGTTCAAGCCGTGCGCTGCGCCGTGGAAATCCAGGAGGGCGTGCACACGCGCAACGAGACGCTGCCGATGGCGCAGCGACTCGACTTTCGCATCGGCGTCAACTTAGGCGACGTGATGATCGACGGGGAAGACATCCTGGGCGACGGCGTCAACGTGGCGGCGCGACTGGAAAGCATCGCCGAGCCCGGCGGCATCTGCATCTCGTCATCCGTGTACGACCAGGTCGCCGGCAAGCTGAGCCTGGGGTTCGTCGACTTGGGCGAGCGCTCGCTCAAGAACATCGCACGCCCGATCCGCGTGTACCAGTTTGACCGTAGCGGCGCGACAGGCGGCGCCGCGCGCGCGGGCCGCGCGCGACGCAGAACCGGCGTCATCGTCGCGGGCATCGCCGTGTTCGCGCTGGCGGCGGCGGGCGTGTGGCAATCCGGATGGTTCGGCCGGCCCGCCGAGCAGAAGGTGGCGGCGCCTCCCCCTCCGGCTGTGGCGAGCGCCCCGCCCGCGGAGGCATCGCCGGAGATGAAATTGAAGCTGCAGATCGCCGAGGCCGAGCGCGCGAAGGCCGAAGCGGAACTCGCGAAGACGCGTTCGGAGGCAGAGATCGCCAAGCAGCGCGCCGAGGCCGAAAACGCGAAACAGCGTGCAGCGGCGCGCACGCCGACAACGGATGCGAAGGCGGTGCCGCCGCAAGCCGCTGCGCCGCCACCCGCGCCTGCTTCGACCGGCGCGACAAGGGGCGCCACCAATGCTTCGCCGCCGCCCGCTGCATCACCGCCCCCCGCCACGCCCGCCGTCGTCGCGGCTGCGCCGCCCGCCGCCCCGGTCGCTGCAGTGCCCGCCGTTGTGGCGCTCGATGCCATGGCGACCAAGGGCATCGCGACGCGCGATTGCTCGGCGACTGAAGACCAGAAGGAATTTTCCGATCGGAAGCTTCCGGTGCACGTCGAGAACGGAGAGATCGTCGTCGAGCGTGGAGCCAAGGGCCAGCCCGGCTACATGGTGTTGCGCGGCAAGCCTTCGGCGGACGGGAGCCTCACGCTGGTCGGCACGGCCATCTCGATGGGCAAGCGCAATTACGGGAAGGACATGGCCGTCTATTTTGCGGGCGCCTACGCCGACGGTGCGTATGCGCTGACCGGACGCACGGGCGGGCGGACGTGCACGATGACGGTTCGCATGGCGAAACCCTGAAGGGGCGCTCGCCCGACGCGCCGCCGTGATCGGCGAGCGTCGGCACGGCAGGGGTTACGAACCGGCGTCCGGCGCGACGCCGCCGTGGTCGAACCTGCGCACATCCAGCACGCGCTTCGCTGTCGCGCGCAGACGGCGCTCGACATCCGGTGTCATGACCCACGGCGCAGCTTCCTTCGCGATCATCGGCGCCGACAGCGCGGCCGCGCGCTTGGCCAGCGTACCCGGCGAATTGACGAGGCTCGCGAACACATCGGTGCGATTGGCGAGGTTGCCGTTGTTGGTCTGCACGTAGAACGGCACGAAGGTCCCGCCAATGCTGGTGAGCCCGTGGTAGTCGCCCAGGAAGAGACCCAGCGCGAACGGCGCGATGGACAGGTCGAACGGCCCGGACACGTGGCTCTCGCGCCAGGTGATGCCGTCGCTCGACTGCGTGAGCCACAGGTCGGTCGGCAGTGTCGTCGGATCGGCCGTGTTGTTGCGGAAGTCGAAATACGTGACGCCGATCGTGCCGTCGTTGCGCACGGTCACCGTGGGGGAGAACGCCTGCACGGCTGGTGCACGGTTCACCTGGACCGGCGCCGACCACGTGAGGCCGCCGTCGGTCGACCGGGAAAGCGCGATGCCGTCGCGAAGTCCCGCCGAGAACCGCGAGTCCTGCCACGTGGCGACCAGCAGGCCCTGCTTGCCGACGGCGATGGATCCCAACGTGGCACTGTCGCGAACGCCGGTGCCGTTCTCGGGGTCTATCGCGCCGAGCGCGAACACCTGGGCGATGATGATCGGCGCCGACCACGTCGCGCCCTTGTCCGTCGAGCGAATGACGGCAACCGACGGGCTGGGGTTGAACAGCGTGAAGAAGTTGACGAGCGTGCCGTTGGGCAGCACGACGATCTGGTTGTTGAGCGTCTGGTTGTTGGCGCCCGGGTCGTACGTCGCGTGCGCAGGCTCCCACGTCGCGCCGCCGTCGGTCGTGCGCGCGAAGTAGGTGGGACCCAGATTGCCGGCGAGCCGGTCCCACGTCGCATAGACGTAGTGCGCATCGGTCGGGTCGGCAGTGATCGACTCCTTGTCGTCGAAGGCCGCGGGCCCGTCGAGGATCAGCGTGCTCGGATTGCGCCACGTCCTGCCGCCGTCGGTCGAGCGAGCGACGAGGACGGCGCTGGACGAGCCGGGCTGGTTTTCCTCGCCGCTGAACGACAGCGAAATCGAGTACGCGGTCCCATCGGGCGCGAACGTGACCCATGGGTCGCTGGCGCGATCGTAGTCGCCGCCGTTGGCGGCATTGCCGCCGGCGCAGCGCGAGAACGTCGCTGCCGAGCGCGCCCATGTGCGGCCGCCGTCGAACGAATAGCCTGTCAGCAATCCGTGCGCGCCGCCGTTGGACCAGCGGTCCTGCTGCCAGACGCCGACGATGTTCGACGGGTTGGTCGGATTGACTGCGACCATCGGCTCGACTTCGGCGTTCTCGAACAACGCGCCGGTGGCCGCCACGCCGTCGCATCCGGGCGCGAAAGGCGATGCGGCCGACGCCGCGAATTGCGGGTCGGGCTGGCCAAGACGCGCTGGCGCACATGCTGACCGCGTCGGTCCGTACCCTTCGGCGATGTAGTCCTTCGCGAGCATCTGCGCCTTGATCACCGGATCGGTCGTGAAGCGGTGATTGGAATCGGCGCGGCTGTTCCACAGTCGGTACACCGGGATGGTGCCGGACGGGCACGCGCCGGTGGCGATGTCCGGCAGCGCGATGAAGAAGGCGTGGGGCGTCTCGTACGAGTATCCGCTGTAGTTGGGATCGGTCGCGATCTTCGAAAGCACCGAGGCGCACTCCGCGGGCGACGCCGAGAAGAAATGCGAGTCGCCGTGCTGCGGCGGAATGTAGAAGCGGCAGACCGGATTGACGCCGGCGCCGCCGGTTCGCCTGGGTCGGATACGCCTTGAACGTGAATCCGGTGCGCGCCCAGCCGGCGAAATGCCCGGAGTCGAGCGCGTCGATGTCCGGTGCCAGCGGGCTCATGAAGTAGTGGTCGAGCGCGGCGTTGTAGAACTCGACGACGGTGATCGGGCCCGCGGGCATCGCAGCGGTCACGCCAGCGAAGTTGGTCGCGACGTTGGGCCCGGTGATGGGACCCGGCGTAGTGCCGGCGAACAGCGCGGTCACGCCATCGGTCGGGAGCGCGATGTACGTCAAGCGAATCCACGCCGGCGTAGTCCAGCGTGCCGCCGTCGGTCGGCAGGAAGCGGTCGGGCATCACGTAGTCGGGCGTGATGAGGCCGGTGCCGGCGACCGCCTGGGTCGCGATCAGCATGCGCTTGCTGGCGGTCGCGGCGCTGCCAAGATCGAGCCCGAAGTGATAGACCTTCATCGTGCCCGCGTGCGTCGAAGTCAGTGCAAGCCCGTTCAGGTTATTCATGCCGGTCATGCCCTGTGCTTCCTTCAGCACGACGTATTGCAGCGTGCCGTCGGCATTGGAGTAGAGCTCGTCGATTCGCCAGGACTCGAAGCCGGCGGTGGCGGCGGACGCGGTGAGGCCGAGCGCGATGCCGGCAAGGATGTGACGAAACATGGGCAGGGTATTTTCTCGAGTGGTGGGCCGCATTTGGGCGGTCAGCCGGCGCCGGAGTTCACGAAGCCTTGCGGATGACCTCTAGCGTGAGCTTCAGCAATTTCGCCAGCGCCTCGGTATCGGGCAGCGTGTCTTCGGTCACGCCGATCGCGCGAAGGTAGGTCGCGCAGGCACGCAGCGCGCGTGCGCGCGTGTCAATCGGCACATTGGCGTACCGCGCGCCATAGGCCAAGCGTAGCGCATCGGCCAGCGCGAGGCTGATTTTTTCCGCCAACAGGCCGGCGTCGGCTTCGTCGATGCGCATCGGCGCCGTGGCCGGTGAGCAGCCAATGGAGGTTGATGTTGCGCGCCCGATGGATGGTGAGCAGATAGTCGTGCGTGGCAGAGTCGCGCCGCTCGGCATTGGAGACCGTGTTCTCGTGGACGCCCAGTTCGGCGGCGAACGCCTTCTGGCTGGTCGTCCCGCGGACGAGCTTCAGGCGCTCGCCGAGCGTCATCGCTTCGCGTCGGCGCGGCGGGCGTCCGGCGGCCACCGGTCAAATATTGTGTGTCGCATTTTTGCCCATCGCCACCGCATTTTTTTGCGCAGGAACCTTGCGTTCGGGAAGGGGCGATATTAACATTGCGCCAGCAGCCTCCGATAGGCGCAACGTCGCACCCAAAGACCATGACCAGCTCATTTCGCCAATACGCCACTTCTGTTTCGGACCCCTGTGTCCGAAGCGTCGGCATGGCGTTTGCGCAGGCAGGCATGCTCGATGGGGGTACTCATTTGGGTACTCAGTTGGGTAACTGCGCGACGCTGTAGCCTCACCTGACCGGAAGACATTCCGCCAGGTGGGTCGGCGGAGTGCTCGGAAGGTCGTCCCGCTCTCCTTTCGTGATTCCGCCCTCCGGCGAGGGACGCATGGCATTTGCTCGCGCGCGCCGCGCGCTGCACGACGCGAAGGAAAGGAGACGAAGACCGAAATGAACCGCTACGACGACATGACCGCATTGGCCCGCGCGCTGCGACAGCGATCGGCTGCGCCCTTCCACAAGGACGCGCCGTGGTACCGCTTCGCGTGCGTGGGCACCGAGAAACAACGCGGCCGGAGTTCCGCTTCGGGAGGCGCCGACTAGGGCGCAGATTCTTCCCGAAGCCGCCCGGTCCGCCACACAGGCCCCGGGCTTTTTTGTGCCCGGTGTCATCGAAATTGACGATAACGAGGCACACAAAATGACAAGGCTCTGGGATGAATTCGACGTGCCGCAGAGGTTGGGGGAGCCCGTTCGGCTGCGGGCGCCCCGCGAAGGCACGTACTGGCAGTTGAAAGACGGCCTCATCGTCCGCATCGCGGCGGGCGAAACGGTGCCCGATGCCGAACGCGAGCACCGCGCGCTGCTGGCACTCGCCGTCCGCGACGCGATGGAGCAATGAGTTCGGACGATTAGGCAGTAAGGAAACCGGAGCCGGCAACGACTCTGGCTGCAGGAACGGCGATTTCGAGCGCTGTGCGCGGCGCTCCTAACCGACATTGCGGGATCGCCGCCGCGCCTCTCCCCCTTCGAGGCGCGGTCGGTAGTCGCGGTATCCCAGGGCGGGGCAACCCGCCTTGGGCCGTGACGATCCAGCGGGCCGCCCGGCCCCACATGCCCGGGTAAAGACAAATTCAGTCAAGGTCGTGCATACTTATGGGCACGACCTTTGCTATCAAGTCGCCGGCGGGTTTGCCGGCGCCCCGCAATCCGGAATGGAACCACTGGTACTTACCGTCGACATGGCAGGACTTCCCCAGGCCTGGGTAGCGCTGGAGGAAGCGATCACTTACCACGCGAAGCAGATGGTGGCGTGGTCGCTCGGGCGCGAGGTCCGCGAATTCCGCGGTGGCTGGCAGCGCAACGGCGAGCGTTCGCGCATCGCGACCAAGTCGATCCTCGCCATCAAGGGCACCGGCGCCGGCGCGCACCTGCATGCTCCCGGATTGACCAATCCGATGCTCTTCGCCCGCGACCGGCATCTGTGCGCCTACTGCGGGAAGCGCTACCTGACCCGCGACCTGTCGCGCGACCACGTCATTCCGGTGTCCCGGGGCGGCCGCGACACGTGGACCAACACGGTGACCGCCTGCCGCCACTGCAACATCCGCAAGGGGGGCCAGACGCCCGAGCTGGCCGGCATGCCGCTCCTCTACGTTCCGTACGTTCCCAATCGCCACGAGCATTTCATCCTGCGCAACCGGCGCATCCTGTCCGACCAGATGGAATACCTGCTGGCCGGCGTTCCGCGCAGCAGCCGCCTGCATTCGGCGCCCCCCGTCACGCAATAGTCCAAGTCGTCGTCGAACGCGGGAAGCGCTGGCGACCGCGCCGCGCATGTTCGTGGCGTCGGCCGGGCTGACACGTTGGCGTGCGGCATAATCGGCGGGTCTCGAACGCCACCCGTTCCGCTGCCGCCTCGAATGGAATCGATCTACTACGTCATGGCGTGGGCTTGCCACCGCAAGTGCCGCCACTGCTACGAGGATCGCTTCCGGCCCTACGTGCGCGACGAACTCGAGGCGGTCGTGCGCGAGGCCGAGCGCAATTTTCCGCGCATCGTCGACCATTTTCCCGCGCGCTTCACCTATCGCGACCTCGACGATCCGCAGGCGGATGGCACGTTCCCGGAAAAGACCGGGCGCGTGATCCTGTCCGGCGGCGAGTCGCTGCTCGATCCCGTCCGCGAGCGCGTCACGTATCCGGTCATCGAGCGGCTGCGGGATCGCTACGCGGCGCAAGGTGGCGTGAAGGTCGTCGTGCAGACCACCGGCGACATCGTCACCGACGCGATCGTCGACGATCTTCTGGCGCGCGGCGTGTGGATGATCTCGGTCGCAAGCGTGGACGATTTCCACGTCGGCCTCGAAGGCCCCGCGAGGCAGCAGGCGTTCGTGGCGAAGCTCTCCGCGATGTTCGAGCGGCACGGGATGAAGGCGTCGGGCCTGTCGGCGACGACGCGGAATTGGCACGAGGAGGAGGGCCCGCTCTACAGCTTCTTCGGCGCCACGCCCGATTCGTGGATCGGCAAGCTGTGGCCGCGCGGGCGCGCGTGGCAGGAGAGCCTTTCGCGCGCGACGTTCGCCGACAATTTCTGCAACCGGTGGTCGGGCGGCCTCAATTTCCTTCGCCATCGATACAACGGCTCGGAGGTCTCGGTCGAACCCGACGGCCAAGTCTATCCGTGCTGCGTGAAGACCAAGTTTCCGATCGGCAGCCTGCTCGAGGACGATCTCATCGAGATACTCGACTCGCTGACCGGCATCCCCGCTTACGAGGCGATCGCGATGGGGCATCCGGAGCGAATGGGATTGACGCACGGCTGGAGCGAGGAGCGGTTCATCGCCGCGTCGCGCACGACCACGCCCGACGGCGCACCGTACGCGAACCTGTGCATCGGCTGCGACCGCTTCCACGAGCAGGTGCTGGGCCCGGTGCTCGAAGAGGCGCGGGCGCGCCGGCAGGCCGCGAAGGGAATCGCCGCCTCGTCCGCTGCGGCTCGCAGGACCTTCACGTTGACGCCGCAGATCAAGGTAAACGCCGAACGATGAGTGTTCGTGGCGCGCTGCTTGCCGTGGCCGCGGCCATCCTGCTGCAGAACGTGGCGGCCGCGGAGGACCGCACGTGGACCGATATCGTCGCCAAAGCGCGCGGGCAGACGGTCAACTGGAACGCGTGGGCCGGCGACGAGAAGACCAACGCGTTCATCGCGTGGGTCGGCGCCGAAGTGGGCAAGCGTTACGGCGTCGGCGTCAATCACGTGAAGCTGAAGGACACGGCCGAGGCGGTCACACGCGTGGCCGCCGAAAAGGCGGCGGGGCGCACGGCGGGCGGCTCGGTCGACCTCATCTGGATCAACGGCCCGAATTTCCTGGCGCTGAAAGGCCAGCAGCTGCTGTTCGGTCCCTTCACGCAATACCTGCCGAATTTCCGTTACGTCGACACGGCAACCACCAATGCCAATGTCGTCGACTTCACGATTCCCGTGGACGGGCTCGAGTCGCCGTGGCGCCGCGCGCAGTTCGTGTTCGTGTATGACGGCGACCGGGTGCGCGAGACGCCGCGTTCCATGAACGGGTTGCTTGCGTGGGCGAAGCAGCACCCTGGACGCGTCACGCATCCGTCCGTGCGCAATTTTTTGGGCGCGACGTTCATGAAGCAGGCGCTCTACGAAATGGCGCCGGACCCGGGTGCGCTGCAGAAGCCCGCGACCGACGAGAATTTCGCCGCGATGACCGCGCCGATGTGGGCGTGGTACGAAGCGCTGCGCCCCAACCTGTGGCGCCAGGGCCGGCAGTTCCCGGAGAACGGCCCCGCGCAACGGCAGCTCTTGAGCGACGGCGAAATCGACATGATGGTCTCGTTCAATCCGGCGGAGGCTGCCGTGTCGATTGCGGCCGGCACGCTGCCCGCCAGCGTACGCACGCTCGTCTTCGCCAACGGAACGATAGGCAACACGAGCTTCGTCGCCATTCCATTCGATGCCGCCAACAAGGAGGGCGCAATGGTCGTCGCGAATTTCCTCCTCGAGCCCGTCGCGCAGGCCCACGCGCAGGACATCGACCACCTGGGAATCTTCACGGTGCTCGATATGACGAAGCTGCCGGCGGCCGACCGCAAGCGCTTCGACGACTTGCGGAAAGCCGCGGCGCTACCGACCATCGCGGAACTGGGCGCCGCGCTGCCCGAGCCGCATCCGACATGGATGACGCGCATCGCTGCCGAGTGGGAGCGCCGGTACACCAAGTGATGCCCGCGCGCGCCGCCGTGCGTCTGCCGCATTGGCTCGCGACGATGCCGGTGGTGACCGTCGGCGTGCTTCTGCTGCCGGTCGGCGCGGGCCTCGTCGGAACGCTGCTGCCCGCAATCGGTTACCTGCCTGCGATCGGCGGTCACGCGTTCGCCCTGGCGCCGTGGCGCGCGCTCGTCGCGTGGCCCGGCTTTGCCGGAAGCGTCGCGATAACGCTCTTCACCGGCGTGGTCACCGCATGCCTGGCGCTGGCGCTTGCGGTGGGCTTCTGCGCGCTGACGCATGGCCGGCCGTGGACTCGCCGCATCGGCGGCTGGTTGGCCCCCATTCTGTCGACGCCCCATTCGGCGATCGCGATCGGCTTTGCTTTCCTGGCGGCGCCGTCGGGATGGATCGTCCGCGCGATTTCGCCGTGGCTCACCGGCTGGACGCTGCCGCCGGACATCGCAACGGTCGGCGATGCGGCGGGATTGGCGCTGATCGCTGGACTGTTGCTCAAGGAAATCCCGTATCTCGTCCTCATGATCGCGAGCGCGCTCAATCAGGTTCCGGCAGAACAGCACGTGGCCATCGCTCGTTCGCTCGGCTATTCGCGTGCCGAGGCGTGGCTGAAGGTCGTCCTGCCGCAGATCTATCCGCAGATCCGCCTGCCTGTCTATGCGGTGATCGCGTTCTCGCTGTCGGTCGTGGACGTCGCGCTGATCCTGGGGCCCTCGAATCCGCCGACGCTCGGCGTTCTCGCCGTGCGCTGGTTCACCGACGCCGACATCCAGTGGTACTTTCCCGCGGCGGCGGCGGCGATATTGTTGCTGTTGCTGGTCGTCGGCGTGATCGCGCTGTGGTTCGGCGCGGAGCGTGTCGTGGCCGTCGCCGGGCGGCGGTGGATCGCTCGTGGCGGCCGAAGCGGCGTCACGGCCGCAGCGACCCATGCGGCGGCGCTCTTCGCCTGCGCGGCTTTCGGCCTCGCGATCGCTTCCATGCTCGGTATGGGCCTGTGGTCGTTCGCGGCGCAGTGGCGCTTTCCGGCGGCTCTGCCCACGGCGTTGACTTCGTCCAACTGGATGCGCCACGTGCGCGATCTCGCCCAGCCGGCGTCGATGACGTTTGCGCTGGGCACGATCGTGACGCTCATCGCGCTGCTGCTCACGGCCGGGTGCCTCGAAAACGAGAGCCGGCGGCACGTGCGCGCGGGTCCCGTGGCGCTGTGGATTCTCTACGTGCCGCTGCTGGTGCCGCAGATCGCCTTCCTGTTCGGCGCGCAGGTCCTGCTGGTTCGGCTCGGCTTCGACGGCGCGCTCGCGGCCGTCGTCTGGGCGCACCTCGTGTTCGTGCTGCCCTACCTGTTCCTGTCGCTCGCGGATCCATGGCGGGCGCTCGATCCGCGCTATGCGCGCACCGCTGCGGCGCTGGGGGCCGCGCCGTCGCGAATATTCATCGGCGTGAAAGTGCCGCTGCTGCTGCATCCGATGGCCACGGCGTGCGCAATCGCGTTTGCCGTCAGCGCGGGCCTGTACGTTCCGACGCTCTTCGCCGGCAACGGCCGTGTCGCGACGCTGACGACCGAAGCGGTGACGCTCGCCTCGGGTGCGGACCGGCGGGTGATCGCGATGTACGCGCTGCTGCAGTCGGCGCTTCCCTTCGTCGTCTATCTGGCGGCGGCCATCCTGCCGGCGCTGGCCGCAGCCCGCAGCCGCGGCATTCACGGCGACGCGGTGCGCCCGTGAGCGGCCCGCTGCGCCTCGACGCGGTGCGCATCGCACTCGGATCGCGGGTTCTGATCGCGCGTCTCGACGTTACGGTGTCGCCCGGCGAATGCGTGACGTTGATGGGGCCAAGCGGTTGCGGCAAGTCGACGCTGCTCGCGTTCATCTCGGGCACGCTCGATCCGGCGTTCTCGGCTTCCGGTCGGGTCCTCGTCGACGACGCCGATGTCACGCGGCTGGCGCCCGAGCAGCGGCGCGTGGGCATCCTGTTCCAGGACGACCTTCTGTTCCCGCATCTTTCGGTGGGCGGCAATCTCGGGTTCGCGCTCGACCCGCTGCTGCGCGATCGCGCGGAGCGCCGCGCGCGCATCGCGCAAGCGCTGGCCGAGGCCGAACTGCCGGGCTTCGCCGACCGCGATCCGGCCACGCTATCCGGCGGTCAACGCGCGCGCGTCGCACTGATGCGCACGTTGCTGTCCGGTCCGAAGGCTTTGCTGCTCGACGAGCCGTTCAACAAGCTCGACGCCCAGCTGCGCGGCGACACGCGCCGGTTCGTGTTCGAGCACGCCGCCGAGCGTGGGTTGCCCATGCTTCTCGTGACGCACGACGCAGCCGATGCGCCGGCGGGGGGCCGCGTGATCGTTCTCGCGAAGGCGCGCTGACGACGAGGCCCCGGGGCGGTCGTCAGAACATCCGGTTTTCGACGGCGCGCGCGCGCGGAAAGCGTACGGAAACTCGCGTGCCGCCCGACTCGGCACTCTCATCGATCTCGAGGACGCCGCCGTGCCGGTCGACGACTTCCTGCACGATCGCAAGACCCAGTCCGGAACCTTCGCCCGGGGTTCCGGCCATCCGGTAGAAGCGCTCCAGCACCTTGCTGCGCTCGGCGGCGGGGATGCCGGGTCCGGTGTCCTCGACGCTGAGGAAAGGGACGTCCTGCTCGCAGCCGGTGTTCACCGTCACCGACCCGCCCGGGGGCGTGTAGAGCAGCGCATTGTCGATCAGATTGTCGACCATCTCGGGCAGCAGCAGCGGATCGCCCGGAATGACGGCGCGTTCGAGCGCGAATCCAAGATCGATCTTCTGCGCGTGAGCCTTGGGCGCCCAGTCTCGCGCCGCGGCGTCGGCGACGGCACGCAGGTCGACGATCTCGAAGGCGTGGCCCGAGTCGTGCGCGCTCTCGGCCTTGGCCAGCGCCAGGAGCTGGTTCGCGAGGCGGCTCGCGCGCACGGTGGCGCCGTGCATCCGCGAGAGTTCCGAGCGCACGTCCGCGGGCAGCTCGCGCCGCAGCAGCAGTTCGAGGTGCATCTGCAGTCCGGCCAGCGGCGTGCGCAGTTGATGGGCGGCGTTGGCGAGAAAGCGCTGCTGCAAGAGGTTGGTGTCGCGCACGTGATCGAGCAGCTCGTTGAAGGCGTTGACGACCGGCGCTATTTCGATGGGCGCGGTTCCCGGCGAGAGCGGACGCAGGTCGCGCGGCGCGCGACTCGACAGCTCGGCGCGCAGATGCTCGAGCGGGACCAGACCGCGCGAGACGCCGAACCACGCGAGTGCGATCGAGGCGACCGCGATCAACAGCGCCGGAACCATTTCCGCGACCAGGATTTCCCCGACGAGGCGTGTGCGCTTGTGCAGCGTTTCGCCGATCTGCACGACGATGCCGTTCGGCGCGCGCAGCGCGGCGACGCGCATTTTTTCCCCGCGATAGGTGGTGTCGAAGAATGTGAATTGTTCGGACTCGAACGGCTGAGGTGGTGGCAGGTCGGCGACGCCGTCGATGATCGCGTCGCCGGGCGAGCGCACCTGGTAGATCACCTTGTCGGTCTGGTCGTACACGAGCGCCTCGAGCGCCTTCTGCGGCAGGTCGACGTGCGCGCCGTGGGCGTCGACGCGCACGTTGTCGGCGATGTCGAAGGCGGGATCCAGCAGCGAGCGGTCGTAGGCGTCGTTCGCCGAGCGCCAGGCCACGGAATAGGTGACGATGGCCGCCCCCGCGACCATGAGCAGCAGCGAGCCGATCAGGAACACCATCAGGCGGCGGCGAATGCTGGGCGGCCTTCCGCCTCCGTCATTCATCGCCGGCCTCCCACAGGTAGCCAAACCCGCGAACGGTCCGGATGTGCGCACCGGCCGGCTCGATCTTGGTCCGCAACCGCGACACGTGCACCTCGATGGCGTTGGCGGAAAGATGCTCGTCGAACGTGAAGAGGCTCTCGCCTATCTGGTCCTTGCTGAGCACCCTGCCCGGATGCGTCAGGAAGAGCTCGAGCAGCGCCCACTCGCGCGGTGTAAGGTCGACCGGACGGTCGTCGATGCGCACGCGCTTGGCGGCGACGTCGACGGTCATTCCCTCCACGGACCACTTTGCGACCGGTGCCACGGCGCGCCGCAGCAGGGCTCGCACGCGCGCTTCGAACTCGTTCACCGAGAATGGCTTGGTCAGGTAGTCGTCGGCGCCGAGATCGAGCCCGTGCACGCGATCCTCGACCGCGTCGCGGGCGGTCAGCACGAGCACGTTGGTCGTCGAATGGCGCTTGCGCAGACGCCGCAGCACCTCGAACCCGTCGATGTCGGGCAGGCCGACGTCGAGCACGACCAAGTCGAACTCCGCGTCGCGAAGCGCGAGATCGGCGTGCCTGCCTGTGGTGGCGTGCTCGACGGCGTGTCCCGAGCGCCTGAGCACGCTGGTGAGACCTTCCGCGAGCAGCGCATCGTCCTCGACGACAAGTATGCGCACGATGGGGCTTTCCGTCCTAGGAGTACGGCAGGGCGATCCTGTCCGATCGTTTTCTGTACGGGAAGGCCAATATAGCCCAACTAGAATTGTTTGCCGTAGCCAATTGCGAATCCGTGGGGCAAAAGCTGAATCATGATCGGAATGTCACGGCTGTGCGCATACCATCCGGACAGCCCACCCACGGCCCATCCCGCCAGCACGTCGGTCTGCCAGTGCGCCTGATTCTTGATGCGCCCCGCGCCCACATACAACGGCAGGAGCGCGAGCGCATAAGTTGCCGGATACTCGCTGCCGTATTCTAGAATGTAGGGCGTGACAAGCGCGGCGGCGACGGAAGCCTCGCCGCTCGGGAAGCTGTAGTGTGATCCACCCTGGAACCACAGGCACGGATTGTCTCCTTGGGTAGGACGCGCTCGCGTGAAGATGTATTTGCCTGCCGTCGCGGACACGCCGGCGATGATCTCGGAGTCGATACCCTGCCACATCGTCTTTCCGAAGCGCGTCTCGGAGCCTTCCCAGACCGCGCCGCCGACCTCGGCCGCCGTCAGCGCGCCGACGAGGCCGCGATAGACGTTCGGATTCCACACGCCCGACGCGTCATAGCTCACGAGATGGTCGACGCGCGACCAGCCGCAATTCTGTCCGGACACAGGCAGCGAAGCCAGCGACATTGCGAGCCCGAAAAGCGACGCGGCTGCGCCGCGACGAAGTCGCTGCCAGGTTTGCTGCATGCCTGCGTGCACGGCGCCTCCCCACGGAAATCCCGTCGGACTTCGAGGCTACGCTCGGCGACTGTCGGAGAACTGAATGCAGGCTGTCGTTTCGCTGACGACTGTCAGGCTAGCTCTTGGGCAAGTGGGCGACGATGCAATCGTAAGAGCGGTTGTTGGAGCTGCCTCCACCCAGGAAGCTGTTCAGTGCATTTCGGTAAGCCGAGTCCGGGATGCTTCCGTTGTAGAGCGCCTTCGTCTGGCCGAGGAAGTTGTTGTAGTTCTCCGGCTGCGCGCCCAGGCCGTTGAACACGATGGCCTGTCCGATGTTGTCGGACCCGATGATCAGCGGCTTGCAGTCGGCCGCAATCGTTTGGAGGAACGCGTTGAAGCCGCTTTCCTGCGAATTCGACGCGCAGGAGATGGTGGCAAGCGCGAGTAGTGCGGCAACCATCGTGCGGATGGATAGGGTCTTGAGCAGCGGGTTTCTCATTGTCGTCCTCTGGCGGGTCCTACCATCCCGCAGACTCGAACGGCGCCTCCCGTTGCGGAAGGCGCCGTCCGGCCTGCATCGAACCAGTCGCGTAGTCTAAGGCTAGAAGCGATACTGCACGCCGACCGAGACCCCTTGCACCTTGCCGCCGGCGAAGCAATGCGGGCCGCTGCCGGTCACGCCGCCGGCGCCGCCATTGGCTGTCGGGTCGAACGCCGCCTCCTGGCTCGCATCGTGGCAGTCGGTCGTGTTGGCATGGCCGCCTGCGCCGAGGTCGTAATGCGCATCGGTATGGTTGACCGTCATCGCCCAATCCGCATAAACGGTCGTGTTGCGATCGAGCAAGTGCTTCCAGGCGATTGTGTACATGTTCGCCTGATTGTTCGGATTCGCGCCGCCCGGCGTGTTGTGCGTCCCAACATCGCCCGGTGTCGAGCCCGCGTGCGCCCAGCCGCCGCTGACGACGTCCGCATCGGTAAACGCCTGCGTTACGAACAGCCAGTAACCGTCTCGCTGGCGCTCGTTTTGATACGAGAGGTAGGACGGTACGTTGCGCGTGAACTTCTCGTACATGCCGCCGACCGTCGTCTTGGTCGAGAACGTGTACGATCCGCCCAACTTCCACGCGGTCTCGTTGGCGACGTCATTGGGATCGCCCTGCGTGTCCTCCGGCGGCGTAGTCGGGAAGCCGATCGTGTCGCTGGTGCGGTTGACTTTAACGTGCTGCTCCCAGGCGCCGAAGAGGTAGAGCGACTCCCAGATGAACTCGGCGTTCAAGCTGTACAGGTTGCCGAACGAGCCGTCGTTGCAGGACGGCGGCAGCGCACCGCTTCCCGGAATGTTTCCGCCTGCGCAATCCTGTTCCGCCGACGCCAGGTTGCTGTTGGCCCCGAGGGGATCACCGCTATCGGACCGGTTCTGGCCCGGGCTGTACATCGCGCTGAACGAGAAGCCGCTCCAGTTGGGCGAGTTGTACCAGATCGCATGCGGCGCCCTATAGCCGAATTCGACGCGATTGTCGCCGCCGGTGTTGCCCATGATGGCGCGGTAGTCGCCGATCATGCCCGAAAACGGATTGAGGCGATCGGACGAGAGCTTGTACGGCGTCTCCGCCTTGCCGAGCATCACGCTGCCCCAGTCCTTCCCGCTGAATCCGACGAAGCTGTTCCGCGAGAACAGTGCGCCATTGACGGCGTCGCTCGTGTTCGAATTCGTGGACCTCGTGCCGGGTGTTGCGGAAATGTCGATCCCGGCTTCGAGCTGCCAGATGAAGTTGACGTCGTTTCCAAGCGGATGGTTTCCTCGCAGGCCGAGGTAGGAAAGATTGGTCGAAATCGCCGCCATCCACCCCATGTTTCCGACCGGCGTTCCGCCTTGGTCGTAGTTGCTCTGCAATCCTTTTGTCGTGTAGTCGAAAGAGACGTCGAGGTTGCCGTAGATTGTGACCTCCCCTCCGCCGCCCGTAAGAAATGTGGTGGCAAGCCCGGGCTTCATCTTCACGAACGCTTCCTTGTCCTTCGCGTACGCGGCCTTGTCCCTCTCCTGCTGTTCCTTCTGCGACTGCACCTGCCCTTGCACCTGCTCCAGTTGCGCTTTCAGAGCGTCCAGCTGTTTCTGCAGCGCCTCCACCTGGGCCCTGATCGCGCTCGCCGGGTCGTCCGCGTACGCTACGTTGGCGCCGGCGAACATCAGCGAAACGGCAATCGCAAGAAGTCGTTTGCTCTTCATTGCTCCTCCTTCGGCTGTTATGTACTTTCGCATTGACCCGCACGAACGACGGTTTTTGTATTGGCGAATGTGCCGTCAACTTGCCAACAATGCGCAGACGACCCGGAGATATTAGGTATACCAGCTGACGAGATGCTGACGAGCAGCATTCAGAATGCTTGCGAAGTTGTAACAGGATGGTCCGGCGGGCGTCGATTGTTTCCGATACGCCGATGATCGCAACCGAATGAAGGCTGCGTGTATGCGCTAGAGCACGACCTGCGACCCCAGTTCGACGACGCGGTTGGGCGGCAGCATGAAATAGGTCGCGGCGTCGCCGGCGTTGCGGAACATCGACACGAACAGCTTCTCCCGCCAGAACGCCATGTCCGAGCCGCAGCTTGGGGATGAGCGTCTCGCGGCCCAGGAAGAACGACGTGTCCATCGTGTCGAGCTGCAATCCCTGTTCGCCGCACCACTCGAGCGCGCGCGGCAGGTCCGGCGTGTCCATGAAGCCGAAGAACACCTTGACCTTGCGGAACTGCGCATTGATCGTCTCGACGACCACGCGCTGCGCTTCCGGCACGTGCGGCACGTCGAGCGTGACCGCGTTGAGCAGGATCACCTGGCTCGTGCAGGCTCTTGTAGTGCTTGAGGCTGTGCAGCAGCGCGTGCGGCACGGAGTCCAGGTTGGTCGTCATGAACACGGCCGTTCCGGGAACGCTCGTGCAGCCCAGCGACGCGCTCGCGATGAAGGCGTCGAGCGGAATCGAGTCGGACTCCAGCCGCGACTGCAGCAGCTCGCGGCCGCGCTTCCACGTGGACATCAGCGTGAACACGCACAGGCCGAACGCGAGCGGGAACCAGCCGCCTTCGCTGACTTTCAGCAGGTTGGCGCTGAAGAACCCGAGGTCGATCAGCAGGAAGAGCCCGAACAACGCGGTGCTGGCCGGCACGCTCCATTTCCACATCGAGCGCGCCACCACGTAGGCGAGGATGGTCGTGGTCGCCATGGTGCCGGTGACGGCGATGCCGTAGGCGGCGGCCAGGCTCGTCGACGAGCCGAAGCCGATGACCAGCACGACGACGCCGGCGAACAGCGCCCAGTTGATCGCGGGCAGGTAGATCTGGCCGATCTGCCGGCTGGACGTGTGCTGGATCGCCATGCGCGGGCTGTAGCCCAGCTGCATCGCCTGTTGCGTGATCGAAAACGCGCCCGAGATCACCGCCTGCGACGCGATGACGGTGGCGACCGTCGACAGCACGACCAGCGGATACAGCGCCCATTCCGGCGCCAGCAGGTAGAACGGATTCTCGATCGCCTTGGGATCGACGAGCAGCAGCGCGCCCTGCCCGAAATAGTTGAGCGTCAGCGACGGCAGCACCAACAGCATCCACGCGAGCCGCACCGGCACGCGACCGAAGTGGCCCATGTCGGCGTAGAGCGCCTCGGCGCCGGTCACCACCAGCACGACGGCGCCGAGCGAGAAGAAGCCCAGCGTTCCGTGGCGGAACAGGAATTCCACGGCGTGCCCGGGATCGAGCGCGTCGAGCACGCGCGGCACGTGCGCGATGTTGATGGCGCCGAGGATGCCGAGGACGACGAACCAGACGACCATCACCGGGCCGAACAGCGTGCCCACGCGCCCGGTCCCCCACTTCTGCACGCCGAACAGCACGCGCGAGCACGAGCAGCGTGATCGGGATGACGAAGGGCTTGAAGGCGGGCGTCGCGACTTCGAGGCCCTCGACCGCCGACAGCACGGAGATCGCCGGCGTGATCGTGCCGTCGCCGTAGAAGAGCGCGGCGCCGGCCAGGCCCAGCAGCATCAGGACCCGTGCGCGCCGGGCGTCGGGTTGCGCGTGCAGCACCAGCGCCATCAGCGCCATGATGCCGCCTTCGCCCTTGTTGTCGGCGCGCATGATGAAGATCACGTACTTGATCGTCACGACCAGCATCAGCGACCAGAAGACGAGCGACAGGATGCCCAGCACGTTGTGCTCGCTGATCGGGCACCGGGTGGTGCGTGCCGCCGAAGACCTCCTTCAGCGCGTAGAGCGGGCTGGTGCCGATGTCGCCATAGACGACGCCCATCGCGCCGAGCGCGAGAATGGCAAGGCGCTTGGGGTCCTGCGTGGCGCGTCGTTTCATGGGGAGGTCGTTGCCGGCACGCCGCTGCCGTCGCCGGACGGGGCCAGCGGGCGGAACGAAGGGGTCCGGGACCGATTTTACCCGGTTGACCGGGAGACAGGCCCGGGGCGACCCAACCCGCGTCAGGCAGGAACGCTCGCCGGCGGCGCGGCCGGTTCTAAACCGCCCGGAAGCAGCGCTTGCAGACCGCGGCGCCGGGGACGACGCGGGTGCCGCAATACGAGCACGTCTTGACCGACGACGCGCGCCAGCGCCACACGCCGAACACGAGGCCCAGCCCAGCCAGGCCGACGGCGCCCAATTCGCCGCGCCGGATGAGTTCGGAGCGATCGCGTTCGGCGATGACCGCCGGCGACTCGGGCTTCGGCGCGACGCTGCGCGGCGAGCTGGCCGGAACGGGAAAGAGCAGCGCCTGCTCGGCAACCTGGACGGGCTGCTGTGCAGGGGTCGGACGCCGCGCGGTGTGCGCGGCGGTCGCCGGCGTTCCCGGTGCGTACTTGTCGGCACAGCCGGCCACGGCCACGTTGTCGCGCAGCGTCAGACATTCCTCCGGACCGGCATAGGCGGTCCCGAGGGCTTGCCGCGATCGAGCAGGCCAGCATCCAGCGCAGGGAACGACGGAACTTCATAGTGTTTCTCCCGCGCGGCACGACGCCGCAATCGGTTCGGATTCCGGTTCGGACGTGCACATCCGTCGCGGTTGACCGCCCCGTATGATCATGGAAAGCAAGAGGCACACCAGATTATCGCCCTGTCGGAGCTCCGAAGGGCATCGGACGCGCGATTCGGCGGCGACCTGCCGCGTTTTCGAACACTTGTGGAGAACAACTTCGGCAGCCTGCGCCGAATAGTCGTCCGATCCCGGCGGAATATGCGGGCGTGCCGGAATGTTCGTTGCAGGACAGCGCCAATGGCCGCGACGCGTTGGTCGGGCGGCAGGTTGGCGGAGGAGGCCACTATCAATTCCGGGCGCAGCGCAGTCGCAGTGCTGTCGGCCGTTGCGGCGGTCGCGGCGCACGCCAGCTATCACACGCTGCAGGTCGAGGAGATCTACTCCAACGCCGACGGCACCGTGCAGTACGTCGTGCTGCATGAGGCCTCTGATCAGGACGGCCAGAACCTGCTGATGGGCAAGACGTTTACCGCGACACACGCCGGCGTCACCAAGACGTACACCTTCATAAAGAACCTGCCCGGGGGCTCGTGCGACTACTACATGTGCACGCCCAGCCCCACCGCGGGCAAGCGCGTGCTGGTCGCATCGCAAGGGTTCGCGGCGCTCGGCCTGGTCACGCCGGACTACACGCTGCCGAACCAGTTCATTGCGACCGATGGCGCCATGCTCGTTTACGCGGCCGTCGATTACTTCACGTACCCGCCGCTGCCCACCGATGGTGTCAACGCGTTGCGCCGCGACGGAACGATCGCTCCGAATCTCGCCACCACGTTCAACAATTCGCAGGCTTCGGTGCCGGCGTCCCCGGTTGCCGTCGTCGAGTATTACAACGCGAGCCTCGACCACTATTTCATCAGCGCGCTGCAGCCGGACATCGACGCACTCGACTCCGGGCGCATCAGCGGATGGACCCGGACGGCGCAGGGATTCAAGGTTTTTCCCAGCCAGGCGAGCGGGGGCGCCGGTGTCAACCCGGTGTGCCGCTTCTACATTCCGGCGGAGCATGGCAACTCGCATTTCTTCTCGGCCTCGCCGGACGAGTGCGCGTCGATCCTGCAAAAGACGACGACCGACCCGAACTACAGCGGCTACGAATACGAGTCGCCGAACGTGTTCTACGTCGCGCTGCCCGATACGATGACCGGCGACTGCCCGGCGAACACCGTCCCGGTGTACCGGCTGTGGAACCAGCGCGCCGACTCCAACCATCGGTACACGACCGACCCCGCGATCAAGGCGCAGATGCTCGCGAAGGGCTACGTCGCGGAAGGGTACGGCCCGAATGCCGTGATCATGTGCGCTCCCGCATGATCGCGGCGGCGCTTCGCGCGGCTTGAGCCGTTCCGGGGCCTAGCGAACGAACTTGATGTCGGTCACCGCTTCCGCGAGCGACGCGCGAAACCCGATGAATAGCGAGATCGAGTTGAGGATGGCGCACTCGATTCCATAGCTGTCGGCGATATCGTCGTACACGACCCTGAAACTCGCGTCGTCCGATCCGGTGTGATCGGTCACGAGCCAGAATTCCTCGCTGTTGCTCCCGTCCGTCTTGCGCGACAGGGAGATTCGACGTGGCGGGATCTTATGCGTTTGCAGCCACATGCTAACGCGGCGGTCCAGCGCACCAATCACCGCCGCGCAGTCGGCGGCAACCTTCGCGTGCACTGCAGCTTCGTCGGATCCGATCACGGTTGGCGATTATTTCAGTTCGCGCCGGGCATTCCAAGCAGATGTCATTCGATCGTATGTACACTACAAATTCCTTGGCCCGAAGAATGCATGCAGCAGCGACGGGACTTTGGACGTCTCGGGATCGTTTGCGTCGCCATTTGGGCCGGACCGGCCCGGAGGATTGGTATGTCGACCGACATTGCGGTGACCTTGATCGCGCTGCTGCTTGCGCTGTGGGCGGTGAACTGGGCGCGCCGCTCGGCGGCCGAGGCCGAGCGGTCGGCCATTGCCGCGGAAAAGAGCTTCCTCGCCGCCGAACGCAGCGCGACGGCCGCGAAGCGGGCGGCGGAAGCAGCGGAATTCAGCGCTCTGGCGGCGCGGGAGGCGGCGGGCGGTGATGGCGTGCCGATCGACGCGGCCGCACAGGCGACACCCACGCGAATCGATGCCGCCGTGAAGGAATTGATCGACGTGTGGCCTCGTGACGGCAGCGCGTGGCCGTTCGTCGAACGCAACCCCGCGTTCGCTGACAGCGAAGTCGAGGAAATCATCCAGAAGGCGTTCCATCTGCTGGGACGCAGCGAGGCCGAAGCCAAGCATCATTCGGTGGCGGTGCTGAACCTGCGCCGCGACCAGTCGTCGCGCTAGCGCGAAAGCGCCGGACTCCCGGCCAGGCCCGGCGCGTTCGTCCGGCTGGCGAAGTTGCGTATCCTTCGGCCATGAGAACCGACGACCTGCGGATCAGCCGTGTGCGGCCGCTGCTTGCGCCGGCGATCCTGGCCGAGGAAATTCCGCTGACGGCGCGCGCAGGCGAGAGCGTGGCCGACGCGCGGCGCACGATCGAGGCCATTCTGGACGGCCGCGACCGACGCCTTCTCGTGGTCGTCGGCCCGTGCTCGATTCACGACCCCAAGGCCGCCATCGACTATGCGGGACAGCTGCGCCGGCTCGCCGACTTGGTCCGCGACAGGATCTTCATCGTCATGCGCGTCTATTTCGAAAAGCCGCGGACCGTCGTTGGCTGGAAGGGTCTCATCAACGATCCGGATCTCGACAATTCGTACCACATCAACAAGGGCCTACGCCTCGCGCGGCAGCTGCTTGCCGACATCGCGCAGATGGGGCTTCCCGCCGGAACCGAATTTCTCGACACGACGCTGGGGCAGTTCTACACGGATCTCGAGAGCTGGGGCGCGATCGGCGCGCGCACGGCGGAGAGCCAGGTGCATCGCGAACTCGCGTCGGGGTTGTCGATCCCCGTGGGCATCAAGAACCGCACCGACGGCAACGTGCAGGTGGCCGTCGAGGCCATTCTCGCCGCAAGGCAGCGTCATTTGTTTCCGTCGCTCACCAAGGAAGGCGCGCCCGCGATCCTCGAGACCACCGGCAATCCGTACTGTCATCTGGTGCTTCGCGGGGGCACGCTCAGCGGACCGAATTTCGGCAGCGACGCGGTCACCGCGGCGCTCGCGGAACTACGGGCGGCGAACTTGCCGGAAGTGCTGATGGTCGATTGCAGCCACGGTAACAGCGAGAAGCGGCCGGAACGGCAGCTCGCGGTGATCGCGGAAGTGCAGGCGCAGCGTCTTGCGGGAACGGCGGCGCTGGTGGCGCTCATGATCGAGAGCAACTTGGCCGGCGGCCGGCAGGAACTGGGCGCGGGCCCGTTGACCTACGGCCAGAGCATCACCGACGCCTGCCTCGCGTTTGCGGAGACGTCGCGCGCCATCGAAGACCTCGCGAGTGGACTCGGTTAGGGCAGGGCATTCCGATGGATGCGATGGTATTGCAGTCTCCGCGAAGCGCGCTTCAATACACGTCCGTCGAGGATCCGCGCCCGGGCGACGGCCAGATCCTGGTCAAGGTCCATGCCTGTGGCGTGTGCCGCACCGACCTGCATGTCGTCGACGGCGAATTGCCGCAAGCGCGCTCGCCGGTCATTCCGGGCCACGAAATCGTCGGCACGGTCGCGCGCGTGGGCGCCGGCGCGGGCGCGTGGACGGAAGGAGAGCGCGTCGGCGTCCCGTGGCTCGGCTTCACCTGCGGCGTGTGCCGATACTGTCGCGCCGGGCAGGAAAACCTGTGCGACGCGCCCCAGTTCACCGGCTGCACGATCGACGGAGGCTACGCCGAGTATGTCGTGGCGGACAGCCGCTATTGCTTTCGCCTGCCGGACGGCTTTTCCGATATCGAACTGGCGCCGTGGCTCTGTGCCGGACTCATCGGCTACCGCGCACTGCGCAAGGCCGGCGACGTCCGGCGCCTGGGAATCTACGGGTTTGGCGCGGCCGCCCACATCATCGCGCAACTCGCGCGCCATGAACGCCGCGACGTGTTCGCCTTTACGCGGCCCGGCGACGCGGCCGCGCAGCATTTCGCGCACGAGCTTGGCGCGCTGTGGACTGGAGGCAGCGACGAGCCCGCGCCCGAGCCGCTGGACGCCGCGATCCTGCTGGCTCCCGTGGGCGCGCTGGTGCCCAAGGCGCTGCGCGACGTGGTCAAGGGCGGCATCGTCGTCTGCGGCGGCATACACATGACCGACATTCCCCGCTTTCCCTACGACATCCTGTGGGGCGAGCGGCGCATTTGCTCGGTCGCCAACCTGACCCGGCAGGACGGGCGCGATTTCATTGAGCTCGCGCGGCGCGTCCCCATCAAGACCACGGTGTCGCCGTATCCGCTGGCGCGCGCGAACGAGGCGCTGGCCGCGCTGCGTGAAGGCGCGCTCACCGGTGCCGCGGTGTTGACGATGACGTGAGCGCGCGGTCCGCGCGCGCGCCCATGCGTTCCGCAGCGGACATTTATACTACGGCCCGGCACCGGAACGAATGGCACGGGCCCGTTCGAAAGGGACGATGGATGGCTGGCGAAAACGACGTGGTCATTGCGGCGTGGAACACGGTGCTGTTCGACAAGTTCTGTCGGTTCAAGCACCTCTTGATTGACGGCCTGGCGCCGCACAGCAACGAGGCGCTGGCCCGGCACGCACCGCCGGAAGGCGCGCGCGTGCTCGACGTCGGATGCGGCTTCGGCGACAGCACGCGGCTCATCGCCAATCGCGTGGGACCGCGCGGCGAGGCTGTCGGCGTCGACTGCGCCGAGAATTTCATCAAAGCGTCCGAGCAGGAGACCCGCGATGCGGGCCTGCGCAACGCGGCGTATTTCGTCGCCGACGTGCAGACCGATGATCTGCGCGGACCCTACGATTTCGCATTCTCGCGCTTCGGCACGATGTTCTTCATGATGCCCGGCGCCGCGCTGCGCAACATTCGCAGGGCGCTGAAGCCTGGCGGCAAGCTCACGATGATCGTGTGGCGCCGCCGCGAGGAGAACCCGTGGCTGCACGAGGCGGAACTGCGCGTCAGGGAGATCGTCCCGGTCGTCTCGCACGAAGACACGGACGAGGTGCATTGCGGGCCGGGACCGTTCTCGATGTCCGGACCGGACATGGTGAGTTCGATGCTGCGCAGCGCGGGCTTCGATCACATTGGATTCGAGCGCTTCGACGCGGACATCTGCATCGGCCGCGATTTGAACGAGGCGATCGAATTTGCGATGGCGCTGGGGCCCGCAGGAGAAATCATTCGCCTCGCCGGCGACGAGGGCCAGCGCCGCAAGCCCGATGTCGTCGCCGCGCTTCGCGAAGCGCTTTCGCCGTATGTCCGTGCCGACGGCGTGTGGGGGCCGTCGAGCACGTGGTTCGTCACCGCCCGCAATCCGGGATCGCCATGATTTCTTCCGCCGCCGTTTCAGACCTCACGCCCACGGGCAAGCTCCGTGCCGCGATCAATCTCGGCAATCCGGTCCTCGCGGGCCGGGACGCGTCCGGCGAACCGTGCGGAATCTCCGTCGACCTGGCGCGCGAGCTTGCCAGGCGACTGGGTGTTGCGATCGAGCTGGTGACGTACGACGGCGCGGGCAAGGTCGTCGCCGCACTCGCGTCCGACGCGTGGGACGTGTGCTTTCTCGCGATCGACCCGCTGCGCGCGGAAGAGATCGCCTTCACCGCGCCGTATGCGGTGATCGAGGGCGTGTACATGGTGGCGGAGGCCTCGCCGGTGCGCAGCAACGCCGACGTCGATCGTCCGGGCGCGCGCGTCGGCGTCATCACCGGCAGCGCGTACGACCTTCATCTTTCGCGCGAATTGAAGCAGGCGGGAATCGTCCGCGCCGAATCGTCGGACGCGGTCATGGACTTGTGGGTTGCCGGAAAGCTCGATGCCGTCGCCGGTGTGAAGCCACAGCTCGAGGCCGCCGCGGCGCGCTTGCGCGGCCTGCGGATGCTCCCGGGCCGATTCATGGCGATCAACCAGGCGATGGGAGCGCGGCGCAACCGCGCTGCCGGTGCGGCCTGCGTGCGCGATTTCGTCGATGAGATGAAGGCCAGCGGTTTCGTCGCGAAGGTGTTCGCGAGCAACCGCATCACCGGCGCGGCGATGGCAGGTTGACGTGGCAGCGTAAGCAGCGCCGCAGCGGGCCCTTCACGCCGCCCCCGCAACCGGAAGTTCACGCGCCCTTCTTCCGCCGGTGCGCGAGCAGGAACGCGACGGGAATCACCAGCATCGACAGCAGCGGCGCGGTGATCATCCCGCCGACCATCGGCGCGGCGATGCGCTGCATGACCTCCGATCCGGTCCCGGTCCCGAACATGATCGGCAGCAGGCCGGCCAGGATCACCGCCACCGTCATCGCCTTGGGCCGCACGCGCAGCACCGCGCCCTCGTGGATGGCCGCTTGCAGCGTCGCGGCGTCGGCCGGTTCGCCGGCGGCAAGGCGGCGCTGCCACGCGCTGCGCAGGTAGATGCAGCATGACGACGCCGAACTCGGCGGCCACGCCGGCCAAGCGCGATGAAGCCGACCGCGGTGGCCACGGAGAACGCATGGCCGAGCGCCCAGACAAGCCACACGCCGCCGATCAGCGCGAACGGCACCGTGACCATCAGCAGCAGCGCATCGAGAACGCTGCGGAACGTCAGGTAGAGCAGGATGAAGATGATGAAGAGCGTGATCGGCACGACGATCTTCAGGCGCTGCGGTGGCGCGCTCCAGATATTCGAACTGGCCGGACCAGGAGATCGAGTAGCCGGCCGCCATCGGCACGGTGCTTGGCGACGACCGCCTGCATTTCGGTTACGGCCGAGCGCAGGTCGCGGCCGCGCAGGTCGACGTAGATCCAGCCGGAAAGCCGCGCGTTCTCGCTGCGCAGCATCGGCGGCCCGTCGACCAGCTCGATCCGCGCGAGGTCGCCCAGGCGCGGGCGCGCGCCGCGCTCGGTGACGTACGGCAGGTTGCGCAGCGCCTCGAGCGAGTCCCGGATCTCGCGCGGAAAGCGCAGGTTGAGCGGGAAGCGCTGGCGCCCGGCGACGATTTCGCCGACGTTCTCGCCGCCGATGGCCGTGCTGATGAACGACTGCACGTCGTCGATGGCGAGCCCGTAGCGGGCGATGGCCTTGCGGTCGATGTCGATGTCGATGTAGCGGCCGCCGGTGAGCCGCTCGGCCAGCGCCGACGTCACGCCGGGCACGGTCTTGACGGCGTCGGCGATGCGCACGGTCAGCTCGTCGATGCGCGCCAGGTCGGGGCCGGAGACCTTGATGCCGACGGGGCTCTTGATGCCGGTGGCCAGCATGTCGATGCGGTTGCGGATCGGCGGCACCCAGATGTTGGCGAGACCGGGCACGCGCACGGTGCGGTCCAGTTCGTCGACCAGCTTGTCGGGCGTCATGCCGGCGCGCCATTGGTCGCGCGGCTTGAACTGGATCGTGGTCTCGAACATCTCCAGCGGCGCCGGATCCGTCGCGGTATCGGCGCGTCCGGCCTTGCCGAAGACCGACGCGACTTCCGGCACGGTCTTGATGAGGCGGTCCGTCTGCTGCAGCAACTCCGCGGCCTTGCCGGCGGAGAGACCCGGCAGGGCGGTCGGCATGTACAGCAGGTCGCCTTCGTCCAGCGGCGGCATGAATTCGCCGCCGAGTTGCGACAGCGGCCAAAGCGTCAACGCCAGCAACACAGCCGCCAGCGCGATGCGTCAGCTTTCGGAAAGCGCAGCACCGCGCGCCAGCACGGGTTCGTAGAGCGCGATCAGCCATCGGTTCAGCGGGTTGCGCGGTCTCGGGCGGAATGCGCCCGCGAATCAGGTAGCCCATCAGCACCGGAACCAGCGTCACGGCCAGTCCCGCCGAGGCGGCCATCGCGTAGGTCTTGGTGAACGCCAGCGGCGCGAACATCCGGCCTTCCTGCGCTTCCAGCGTGAACACCGGCAGGAACGAAAACGTGATGATGAGCAGCGAAAAGAACAGTGCCGGTCCGACCTCGACGGCCGCATCGGTCACCAGCGCCCAGCGCTCGCGCGATCGTCGAGCCGGCCGCTCCGGCGCCTGCTGTTGCGCGGCCTCCAGATGCTTGTGCACGTTCTCGATCATGACGATCGCAGCGTCCACCATCGCGCCGATGGCGATCGCGATGCCGCCCAGCGACATGATGTTGGCGTTCACCCCCTGGTAGTGCATGACGACGAACGACGCCAGCACGCCCAGCGGCAGCGAGATGATGACGACCAGCGCCGAGCGCACGTGCAGCAGGAACACGAGGCAGACGATGGCGACGACGATGAATTCTTCGATGAGCTTGTCGCGCAGGTTGTCCACCGCGCGCTCGATCAACTGCGAGCGGTCGTAGGTGGTGACGATCTCGACGCCCGCGGGCAGGCTCGCCTTCAGTTCGCCGAGCCGCGCGTCGAACCGCGCGGATGGCCGCCAGCGCGTTCTTGCCGGAGCGCAGCACCACGACGCCGCCGACCACTTCGCCTTCGCCGTTCAGTTCGGCGATGCCGCGGCGCATTTCGGGACCGAGCTGGACGCGGGCCACGTCGCCGAGCAGCGACCGGGACGCCCGCCTCGCTCGTGCGCAGCACGACGTTGCGAATGTCGTCGAGCGATTTCAGGTAGCCGCGCGCGCGGACCATGTACTCGGCCTCGCCCAGCTCGATGACCGAGCCGCCGGCTTCGCGGTTGGAGCGCTGCAGCGCGGTCGACGACCTGCGCCAACGGCAGGTTGAACGCCGACCAGCTTGTCGGGGTCGACGACGACCTGGAACTGCCGCACCATGCCGCCGATGCTGGCCACTTCGGCCACGTCGGGAATCGGTCTTCAGTTCGTACTTGAGGAACCAGTCCTGCAGCGCGCGCAGTTCGGAGATGTCCTGCTTGCCGGTCCGGTCCACCAGCGCGTATTCGTAGATCCAGCCCACGCCGGTGGCGTCGGGGCCGAGCGAGACCTTGGCGCCCGCCGGCAGGCGCGACTGCACCTGGTTCAGGTATTCGAGCACGCGGGTGCGCGCCCAGTACGGATCGGTGCCGTCGTCGAACAGCACGTAGACGAACGCGTCGCCGAAGAACGAAAAGCCGCGGACAACCTTGGCGCCCGGCACCGACAGCATGGTGGTGGTCAACGGGTAGGTGACCTGGTCCTCGATGATCTGCGGCGCCTGGCCGGGATACTGGACGCGCACGATCACCTGCACGTCCGACAGGTCGGGCAACGCGTCGAGCGGTGCGCGCAGCACGGCCCACGACGCCCCACGCAGCCAAGGCCCACGGCCGCGAGCAGCACCAGCAGCGCGATTGCCGATCGACCAGCGGATGAGTCGCGCGATCACGGGCGGCCTCCGCCGGGTGCGTCCGGTCTCGAGCCGCGGGAGCGCGGTCTTGAGGCTCGCTTCCGAATCGAGCAGGAATTGCCCGGAGGCGACGACGGTCTCGCCCTCGCGCAATGCCGGACTTGATCTCGACGTCGCCGCCGAGGTCGCGTCCCACCACGACGTCGACCGGACGAAAGCGGCCGTCGGCTCGCGCACGATCACGACGCTGCGCTTGCCGGTGGCGATGACGGCCTCCTGCGGCACGACGATCGCGTCCTGCTCGTGCGCCGCCGATCAGCGCCACGTTGACCAGCATGCCGGGCGTCAGTCGCCCGCCGGGATTCGGCAGTTCGATCCGCGCGCGCAACGTGCGGCTCGTCGCGTTGACCTGCGGCAGCATTGCGGACACGCGGCCGCGCAGCACTTGGTCCGGATTACGCCGGCAGCCGGATTTCGGCGTTGGCGCCGACCGCCACCGTCGGCGGCCGCCGCCTCCGGAATCTCCGCGTAGACCCACACGTCGGAGAGGCTCACGATGCGCATCAGCGTCATGCCCGGCGTGACCATGGCGCCGTCGCGCACGGCGAGATCGGTCACGATGCCGGACCGCGGCGCGGTCAGCGTATAGCGAACCTCCGGCGTGCCGCTGCGCTCGGCGCTCTCCACCGACGCTGTCGGGAATCGACATGAGGCGCAGTCGTTGCCGCGCTGCCGCAACGAGCGCGGCATCGGCGTCTGCCCGTCGCAGCGCGAGGTACTCGGCCTGCGCGCCGGCCCACTCGGGCGCGTAGATCAACGCGACCGGCGCGCCGGCGGCAACGGGATCGAAATTGGCGCGCGCGTACAGCTTCTCGATGTAGCCCGGCGACCCGCGCCTGCACGACGGCGCTGGCGCGCTCGTTTTCGGCGACGCTGCCGATGACGTCGATGCGTGACGCCGACCGCGATCTTGCGCACGACGGCCGTGCGAATGCCGAGGCTGCTCGTCATCGCGGACGAGACGGCGACGCCTTCGCCGGCGGCTTCGTCGGCGTAGACCGGAACGAGTTCCATGTCCATGAACGGCGACTTGCCCGGCTTGTCGAACTTTCTGTCCGGGCACCATCGGGTCGTGCCAGTACAGCACCCGTGCGCTCGGCGACGGCGGCCGCGGCCGGTGCGGTTGTCGCGGCGGCGAGCGTTGCATCGATGGCGTCGCGGGCGCCGTGACCGCATTCGTCCCGCGGACGCCCGACCCAGTAGCCGATGCCGGCGCCGGCGAGCAACGCCAGCGCAACGGCTCCGATCCACATCATTCGTGCGGTTCATGGCTTGTCTCCGGATGCTTGCGCATGGTTCGATGCGCCGACGAGACTGGAAATTGATCTTGGCCCAGGCGCGCGCGGCGTCGCGCTCGAGCAGAAGCACCTGCATGCGCGCGTCCACGGCTGCGCGCCGCGCTTCGAGCACCTGGGCCAGGGTTGCGGTGCCGCCCGCGTAGCTCGCAAGCGTCTGCGCGACGCGGTCGTCGGCGAGCGGCAGCAGCGTGCGTTGCAGCGCCTGCGCGCGCCGCTGCAGGCTGCGCCATTCCTCGAACTCGGCGCGCAGTTCGGCCTGGTGCTGGCGCAGCGTGTCCTGGAACAGCGCGTCCGGCCTGCGCGAGCTGCGCCTGGCTTGCCGCGATGCCGCGATCCTGGCGTTCGCCGGGAAACAGCGGCAGCGGGATGTTGACGCCGATCGAAACCATGTTGGAGTACGCCGGGCCACGCTGCTGGTAGGCGACTTCGACGCTCCAGTCGGGTGTCTTGCTGCGCGCTCGCGAGCTTCAGGTCCGTTTCGGCGAGCAGCGTTGTCCTGGTGCAGGACGGCAAGTTGCGGCATGCGCGGCCACCGCGGCGGTTTCTTCCGGGTCGTAGTCGACTGACGCCATGTCCGGCAGCGGGCCGGGCGTGCGGCGGCGATTGCGCCCAGCCAGCGCGAAAGCATCATCGCGCTGATCCGCGCCTGTTGCTCCGACGCCGCGATCTGGTCCTCGGTTTGCACGACCACCGCCTGTGCGGCGCGCACGTCGGCCGCGTTGGTGCGGCCGGTCGCGACGCCCGCTTCCAGCGTCGTCGTCTGCAGGCGGACCTCTGCACGCAGCGCTCGCCACAATTCGGCGATGCGCTGACGCGAAATACTGGTCGAGCCACGCCAGCGCGACCTCCTGCCGCAGCACCGCGCGCGCGGCGTCGCGCTTCGCCAACTCGCGGTCGGCTTCGACATCGCCGCGTTGGCGCTTGCAGATCGCGCTTGTCGAAGTTCGGTGAATTCCTGCATGACGCCGATGCGGCGCATCGTCATGAAGTCGGTCGTCAGGCTGTAGGCATCAGGACCCGTGACCGGAACGTTGTCGAGCCCGAGCCTGAGCACCGGGTCCGGCAACTGGCTCGAAGCGATGCCGCGTTCGCGCGCCGCGGTGGCCGCGTATTCGGCGCCCGCGAGCTGCGGCGAGCGCGTCTCGGCCAGCGTCAAGGCTTCGTCGAGCGACAGCGGCGCCTGTGCGCCGGCCGGTCCGGTCGCGAGCAGGGCCGCGAGCAGGTTGGCGACGATGCCGGCCGCGCTGGGGCGCAGCAACCGTTGCAGCGTGACGATCCGTGAAATGAGAATGCGCACGACGACCTCCGATGCCAATGAGACGAAGCAGAACGACGCGGCACCCCGAAAGGGATGCGCGCCGGCAGCGGGGACGAGGCTAGATCCTGAGCCGTTGGCTCAAGACGAGGGGAGGCGGCGAAGTGCCGGTTGCAACAGGGCGCGACGACGCCCGGACGAGAACCGCTGCGTCTGATGCAGCGGGTTGCGCGACGAGAAACGCCGCCAATGCGAGACCTGGAATATCGATGGTTGCGGCCGCATTGCTCGCTTCGTTGCCCTGCGTGCAATGCTTGAGGCAAAGCGCAGTGGCGGCCTTGCCCATCGTGCCCGCGCAATCGTGGGCGTGCGAACCGGTTCCCAGCGCGAGAACCGGACCGCCCGCCGCGCTGGAGGCCGCCGTACAGGCGTGCGCCGCCACGAGACCCTGCGAAAACAGGACCGAAAAGAGGGCCAGAACGGCGATAACGCGGCGGGAGGTACGGCGCATGCGGCTAATAGAGCACACCGCGGGCCGGCTAACTTTGCGCGCGATCAAATCCGCGCGGATTACACGCGCCGGTGCAGCCGCAAGTCGATCTGCAGCAACAGCACGCTGACGGCGGCTGCGAACACGACGATGAGCAGCGTCACCGACATGATGAGTTCCACGTTGTGCAGGCCGATGCCGGTCATCAGCAGGTAGCCCAGACCACGCTGCGACGCGAACATCTCGGCTAACAGGCACCCGATCAGCGTCAGCGCGAAGCCGACGCGCAAGCCGGTGAAGATCTCGGGAATGGCGGCCGGAAACAGGATCCAGCGCACCATCTGCGACCGCGACAGCTTGAGCACGTGCCCGGTCTTGATCAGGATCGGCTTTGTGTTGCGTACCGCGGCGAGCGTGAACAGGATGATCGGTATCACGCCGTGAAGCACGCCGAAGGCGACCTTCGCCGAAAGGCCCAGCCCGAAGGCCAGCAGCAGGATCGGATACAGCGTGAGCTTCGGGATCGCGTATACGGCGACGATCATCGGCTCGAGCGTGTCGCCCGACAGCTTGTCGAAGCCCAGCCAGAATCCGGTCAGCAGGCCAATCACCACCGACAGCGCGAAGGCGATGGCGAATGCGCGCATCGTGTCGAACACGTGCATTCCGAAAGACTCGCCGGTGACGAGCTTCGCCGTGTAGCGCAGCGTCGCAAGCGGAGACGCCAGCGCCACGTCGCCCACCCACCAATAGAGTCCCTGCCAGATCGCGACCAGCGCCGCGACCAGGATGAGCGCGTTGCTAAGCCCGCGCCAGCGCGAGGCCTTCATCGCATGCCTCGCCTGGCCAGCAACCGCTTCTCCCAGCCCGACAGGCCGGCGTTGATAGCGACCGACGCCAGCAGGATCAGCACGATCAGCGGATACATCGTCGCGTTGTCGAAGCTCGTGTACGCGAAGCTGATTTCGTAGCCGACGCCGCCGCGCGACATGATGAATTCGGAGCCGATGACGCCGATGAACGCGTAGGCGACGGCCAGTTTGATGCCGGTGACGATATGAGGCCCGGCGGATGGCAACGTCACGCGCATCGCCGTATCCAAAGGCGAGAGCTTCATGATCCGCGCGGTCTTGCGAAGAACCGCCGGCACGCGGTCGAGGCCGTTCAGCGTGTTCACGATCACGGCGACGACGCCCAGCATGAACGCGATCAGGATCTGCGGCAGGTCGCCCAAGCCGAACACGACGATGAAGAACGGATAGAACGCAAAGACGGGAACCGCGTAATAGGTGGCGAACAGCGGGTCGAGCGTGTCGCGCAGCGCCCGCGCGCGGTGCAGCAGCGCCGCGGCGGCGATGCCGACGACCAGCGCCAGCGCCAGCGCGACCAGCGTATTCGTGAGCGTCTTCGCGATTGCCGCGTTCATCCGGCCGGATACCAGCATCCGGTAGAGATCCCACGCGATCAGGTGCGGCGGCTGCATCGTGATCTTGTCGATGACGCCGGCTACGCAGAGGACTTCGAGGAGCGCGATGGCGCCGGCGACGACGGCCAGGCGATACCAGGCCACGCGGCTCACGGGGCGTCCGTTTCGCGTGATGCGCCGCGGCCGATCGTCTTCAGCGATTCCTCGCGCAGCGATTTCCACAGCCGCGCGGTGATCGCGCCGAACTCGGCGTGCTCGATGATCCGGCTGTCACGCTCGCGCGGCCAGTGCGTTTTGACCACGTCGATCAGCCTGCCCGGACGTGCCGACATCACGCCGATGCGATCGGCGAGCATCGCGGCCTCGTCCAGCGCGTGGGTGATGAGGAATACGGTCGCCTTCGTCTCCCGCCACATGCGCAGCAGCTCGTCGCCCATCAGCAATCGCGTCTGCTGGTCGAGCGCGCCGAACGGCTCGTCGAGCAGGATCAGCGCCGGGCGCATGACGAGCGTGCGCGCGATGCACACCCGCTGGCGCATGCCGCCCGAGAGTTGCGCAGGGTAGCTGGTCGCAAATTCGGAGAGCCCGACCAGGTCCAGCACGTCGCGCACGCGCTGGCTGGCCTCATTGCCGCCGAGTTTCGCGCGGCGGAGGCCGAAGGCCACGTTGTCGGCGACGTTGAGCCACGGAAGCGACGCGTCGTCCTGGAACACGACGCCGATGCCGTCTGGCGCCTGGCCCTCGATCGGCTTGCCCTCGAATTCGAGCGTGCCTTCGGTGGCGGGCGTCAATCCCGCGATCAACTCGAGCAGCGTCGACTTGCCGCAGCCGGAAGGCCCGACGACCGCGAAGAATTCGCCGCGCTCGAGTTCCAGGTCGACCGGACCCATCGCGTGCAGCGGCGCCCGGCCGCCGGCGGCGGGAAAGACCTTGCCGACGTTGCGCAGCGAAAGAAAGCGGCGCGGTTCGTCCACTACGGGTGCCCGATCGCGGCGACGCTACTTGATCGCCTTGAGATCGTCGGGCAGGAACCGCGTATCGACGAGCTTGCCGTAGTCGACCTCGCCGGTGATGGCGCCGACCGAGCGCTGGGCCTCGATCATCCGCTTCAGGCCTTCGAGACGAATCTGGCCGTCGCCCCAGTACGGCACGCCCTGCGTCATGCTCGTCGTCAGGTTGCGCACGGCGCTGCGCGCGACGTCCGGCTCGAGGTTGTATTGCTTCGCCACGATATCGCCGGCCTCGTCCGGGTGCTCCTTCATGAATTGCACGGCCTTGCGCCGCGCGCGTATCACCGCGCGGATGAAATCGCCGCGCTTTTCCATCATCTCCACCGTCGCCACGCCCACGACGTTGTCGAGCGGAGGCAGCGCGTCGCTGGCGACGACGACGGCGCGATACTTACCCTTGACCTTCGACCACAAGGGCTCGGTGATCGGCGTGATGTCGATGAGGCCCGCGTCCAGTGCGGCGACGCCTTCGCCGAAACCGCCGGTCTTGACCATCTCGACGTCCTCCGGCTTGAGGCCGGCCGATTGCACGAGCATGTTGCCCAGCGCCTGGCTCGTCGAGCGCGGGTTGGTGTAGCCCATCTTGCGCCCTTTGAGATCCTTGATCGTCTTGATCGGCGAGTCGGGCTTCACCGCCCAGACGAATTCCGCCACCGTCAGCACGTTGTCGCTGACGATCTTCAGGTCCGCGCCGGCCAGTACCGCGGAGACCACGACGCCGGGGTTTACTTCACCATAGGGCACGCCGCCACCGGCCAGCATGTTGCGCAGCGTCGTGCCGCCACCCGCCGACGAAATGAGTCCGGTGATGTTGAGCCCTTCATCCTTGAAGTAGCCCTTCGCCATCGCTATGCCGAACGGCATGCCGTTCGCCGACACGGCGTAGTTGCTGACGACGATTTCTTCGGCGCCTGCGCTCGCGGACAGCGTGGAAAGGATACCGGCGGCAAGGACGCCCAACGACAATGTAGTGAGACGGTGCATGGGGGACTCCCGATGGATTTGCAAAGGTCTCTACATCGCGCGCTGCAGCAGCACGATGGCGTAGGTCATGAACGCGAGCCACGCGACGGTGAATGCCAGGGTCCGCGCCATGAAGAGGCCGAAGCCGCTGATCTGGATCACCGCATGCGCGACGCGCGCATAGAAGTAGATCATCGCGCAGTTGACGGTAACTGCCGTCGACACGCCTGCCGCGTTGGCGATCAGCACGACGGCGGCGAACGGCGCAATGTTCTCGACCGCGTTCAGGTGCGCGCGGTTGGCACGGTTGACCCAGTCGGGCAGCGGCGTGGTCGGCGCCACTTTATATTCGTCAGGCGTCGGAAGTCCGCGCGAGGTCACGTAGCCGATCACGACGGGAATCCACAGTACGCCGGTGAGAATGGCCGTCAACAGCAGATAGAACAGTTCGGTTTTCATGGTCGACTCCCTGGTTGGTCATTCAACGCGCGACGGCGACGACATGCGCCTGGATCTTGCCGCTGACCGGGCCGGGTCCGAAGCGCCGGGCCAGCGCCTCTGACGCGATATCGGTCGCCTCATCGAGCCTCGATTTGTCGCGCGCCTCGATTTCGTTGCGCAGCGGCGTGCCTTGGCAATACGCGAGCGCGGCGATTCGCGGCGTCGCGGCCATGCTTCGCGCGGCGACCGTGTGAACTTCGGGCGATGCCGCGAAGCCGCCGGCCTCGAGGTCGCGCGCGATGACCGCGACGTCGTGGTAGCCGTGCGGCGTGCGCGCCATGAAGCGCGGCGGATCGCCCGGAAAGAGAGAACCGAGAGCCGTCGTCACCACGTCGGCAAATTCGTTCTCCTCGATGCGGTCCCACACATTGAAGAGGAACGTACCGCCGGCCTTGAGAACCCGGCGGGCCTCGGAGAACGCTTTCGCCTTGTCGGGAAAGAACATGACGCCGAACTGGCACACGACGGCGTCGAATTCGCCGTCGGCGAACGGAAGCTGCATCGCGTCCGCCTCGCGCCATTCGACCGGGCGCTTCGTGCCGACCGCCGCAGCCAAGTCCAGCATCGGCCGATTGAGGTCCGTCGCGACGATCTGCACGCTCGCCGGCAACAGGGCAGCCAGCCGCCGGGTCACGACGCCGGTACCGGCGGCAATTTCGAGCACACGCGAAACCTTCCGTGACGCCAGGCGGCTCACGATGTCGTCGGCGTACGGCTTGAATATCAGCGGAACGAGGAGTTCGTCATACAGCTTCGGAATCGAGCCGGCAAAGATCTTGTCGCCTTCGGGGCCACTCATCGCTGTCTCTGGTGTCCGGGCTCAAACTGCTTGGGGCGGCCATGGTAGCCTGCGCACCGGCGGCTCGTCCAGAGCGAAAAAAGGGCATCGCTTCCGTTATCGGCTATGCTTTATCGGCGCCACGTCAGCATCGGGTGAAGGACATGACCAACGACAGTTTGAGTAAGCATCCCATTGGCTGGTGGGGACGACTGCGGCGGCCACGGCTGACGTCCGGAGTCCTTCTCGGCTTTACGGTCTACGCGTTGCTCCTTGCCTTCACCGGTTTTACCTGGCGAATCCGATTCATTGCGGCCTGGGATATCGGCGTGGCCTTTGTCCTCGCCGCATTGTTCATCGGACTGCGCAAGTCGTCCGCGCAAGCCATCAAGCATCGCGCGCTTCGCCAGGATGGGGGCAAGTGGACCGTCCTCATCCTTTCTCTTTTCGCCGCGACGGCCAGCCTGGTCGTCATTGCCTCCGAGATGCCTCTCGTCAAGGAGGCCAGCGGCGTAGAGCAGACCATTCGCGTTGTGTTCGTGATCGTCACGATCGTGCTGTCATGGGCGTTCATGCACACGATGTTCGCGCTTCACTACGCGCATGACTATTACATGGAGGCCGACCTCTCCGCGGCCGTGCCGGCATCGAACTCGCAGCGCCTGATATTCCCCGGCGGCGAGATGCCGATGTATGGCGACTTTCTGTATTTTTCCTTCACCGTCGGGATGACGTTCCAGGTTTCGGACGTGCAAATTGCCGATGCGGAAATGCGTCGCATCGCGCTTCTGCAGGGCATCACGTCGTTCTTCTATACGACCGGAATCCTGGCGCTGGCGATAAATCTCGTGGCCGGTCTCATCTGACTTATCGCCATGCCTTGGGACCGAAGACATCGACATTGGGGGATTCCAATGCCGTCGCCACGCCCTGCTCGACCGCTCGCTGTCCAGAGACCCATTCGATCGAGTCGCAGGACGTCTTCATGATCAGTTGGTAGATCCGGTCCGCGTCCGCTGGAATGACGAAGCGAAGATATCTTCTTATCTTCATGACGCCGAGGCTGTCCATCGACTTGTCGCATCGCCGGCGTTCCCTGCCGCCGATCAGCGCCGCCTGATGAAATCCGATTCGCGCCCGCGATCCCGCCAGGATCCGTTCGGCGCCGCCTAAGAAGATCATTGCGCACGCGGACGCGCAATCGTAACGCGCGACGGTACGGAAGCCTCGCGAATGCACTTCCTCGCCGAGCGAGATACCCTCGAACAGGCCTCCGCCTCCGGACTCCAGCAACATCGTCAACGGCTTGCCGCAGCCGACCGCGTTAGCTCGGTCGACGATGCCGTCCAGCTTGAAGGTTGCGTCGCTGGACACGATGCCTTGAAAGGCGATGACGCACTCTCCGGAGTCCGAGCGACGAAGGACATATCGACCGCCTTCGAATGCGATGACCTCTTCAGGCGGGGTCCGCTTGGCCAGCCGCTCGCGCGCGTGGAACTTCGCTTCCAGAGTTCCACGATCCGTTCGCCGGTTAGCCAGGACTTTTTCGTACCAGTACCTGGCCCGGTCCGGATCCGCGGCCACCCCCGCTCCTTTTTCGTACAGCACCGCGACGTCGTATTGCGCTTCGGCGTCTCCCTGTTCGGCGGCTTTCGTGTACCAGCGGGCGGCCTGTGCGAGGTCCTGCGGGACCCCCTGGCCCTTCTCGAACAGGACGGCAACGTTGAACTGCGCCGCCGCATGTCCGCTTTCCGCCAACGGAAGCCATAGCGCGAACGCCGCATCGAATCGTCCCTGGTCGTAGGCTGCGACGCCGTCTTCGTACGGACCGGCCCATGCGCGAGCCGCGATGATGAACAGGAAGCAGACGATTTGGATCTGTCGCACGACCGAAACCTTACCGCCGCGATTCCCAAACGACAACGCCGGCGAGGGGCCGGTGCCTCTCGTAAGAGTCTCGTAAGGGCGGCGACAGGCTCGCGACAGACCTGAGATGTACTGTCGCAATTCGGAGTGTTCCTCGCAAAGGCGCGACCAGGTACAACTATGCGCGGCAACGAAATTGCCTTGACGTCAATCAGCGTGTTGCTCATCGCAAGCGGACAGATATTCTTCAAGCTCGCCGCGCGGGATGCCGCGTTCGAAGGATTCAATTGGCATACCGCGGCGCTTTGGTTGACTCCGGCGATGCTTGCCGCCCTTGTCGTTTCGACCGTCGCCACCGGCATGTGGGTGTGGGTTCTGCGCTCGGCAAACCTGTCCGTCGTCTATCCGCTGTACGCGATGACGTTTGTGCTAGTTCCGCTATTCGATTGGGCGCTGTTTGGTCATGGTCTCGCGGCACGACAATGGGCAGGAGCTTTCACGATCGTTGCCGGAGTTTGGCTGATGGCGGGGTCAAGCCAGTGACCGGCAGTGTGTCCGAACTCGCTGCCCCATCAGCGGAATTGCCTGCACGCCGCACTCGCGACATCGCTCGCGTGACTGTGGAGGATCTGGCGGATCCTCCGAAGACTTTCCTGGAAGGCGAACTCGAAGGATATGCCTTCTACAAGGCCTTCCAGGACGCCAATATCGACAATTTCCAGGTCGGATACCTTCAGGCGCGGCGCGACGGCATTCCGGTTGCGACCGCACCTTATTTTTCGACACGCTATCGAATCAACACGACGATGGCCGGAGGCTGGCTCAAGCGCTTGTTGCATCCGTTCTGGTTGCGCATCGCCTGCATTGGCCATCCGCTGGCGGACTATGGCGTGATTGACGGCGAAGTTTCCCCGGAAGTGCTCGCCGCGTTCAATCGCGTCCTGGAGCGCAAGGCGGCGATCATTTCCTACAAGGACTTTCCCGCTGCGCTGCCGCTGCGCGGCTTCGCGTCCGAGCCTGGTTTGCCGGTCGCCGCGCTGGAGATTCGTGGCGACTACTGGTCGACTCTGAAGCAGCATGTCCGATCCGACTTCCGGCGGCGCCTGCGCAAGGCGCGCGCGTTGCGAATCGAGGAGCGCGACGGCTTTCCCGCGGAGGTAGGCGATCGCATATACGAGCTCTATCTCAACGTGCATCGGAGGGGCGAATTCTCCTTCGAGACCCTGAACCGCCGTTATTTCGAACTGGTCGGGCCGATCAGCAAGTACGTCCTGTATTGGGAGGGCGAAACTCTGATCGGATTTTGCCTCCTGATGTGCAAGGGCAAATCCATGCACTACAAGTACCTGGGCATGGACTACGAACGCGGGCGTCCGCACGGGCTGTACTTCATCATGTCCTTGAGTCACATCGAGATGTGTCTGCGCGATGGGTACACGACGTACCAGACCGGCTGCACGTCATATGCGTTCAAACAGCGGCTGGGTAGCGACTTGCATCCGACTTACCTGTTCTTCAGGCATCGCAACCCGATTGTCAACTGGATCATTTGCCGTCTGATGGCGAAACTTTCCGTCAAGCCCGAGGACATTGCGCGCGTCGAGACGACCGAGTGCAGATAATCGCTGCATGTTCCCGGCGCGACCCGTCGCCGTCAGTTGTTTGACAGAGAAGCTTCAGCCTCGCGTCAGATCGCCTGCGTATCCTCCAATACATGTCGTACCTCTCAATGCGCTGCTACCGGCGCGGGAAACTTCAAGTCCGTGCTCAGGGCACGTTCGATAGTTGACTGCTTGATGCCGGACCCGAAAACAACAACGCGCGGACGCGCGGTCCTGCTCTTGCACGGTCTATGCAGCTCTCCATTGGAAGTGCGCCTGTACGCCAAGACGCTGCGTGGCCACGGTTTTTATGTGGAGACGCCGACCTTGCCCGGATACAGCGCGTGGGAAGCCGACCCCGGGCGGGAGGCGGTCGCCGACTTTCGCCTTTGGATCGCCGGCATTGCGGCGGAAGTGGATCGATTGGCGCTGACTTATGCCGAAGTGAACCTTTGCGGCGTGAGCCTGGGCGCGACGCTGGCTCTGGCCGTGGCCGCGGAACGCGTCGCCAAAGTCGACGCTTTGGCGTTGATTTCGACGACGTTGTTCTTCGACGGCTGGAATGTCTCCCGTTGGCGCTTCCTGCTGCCGATCGCGTACTACACGCCTCTGGGCCGCTTCTATCGCTACCGGGAAATCCCGCCTTATGGGGTCAAGAACGAGCGCGTGCGGGCGTGGATTTCTGGACAGCTCGAGCGTGGCACGCTGTCGTCGGCCGGTGCGTCCACCATCCCGACCTTGAGCCTGCGCGAAGCAGACCGGCTGATCCGCCACGTAAAGCGTTCCATGGAAAAGGTAGCTGCGCCAACTCTGATGATCCATGCGCGCGAGGACGATGTGGCCGGCCTCGCCAACGTCCGTTACGTGCAAAGCCATATCGCGGCCGCGATCTTTGGCGAAGTCATCGTTGAGGACAGCTATCACATGATCACGCTCGACAATGACCGCGAACTGGCGGCGCTCAAAACCGCTCAGTTCTTCAATGCTGCGGCCGAACTACGCGAACGCGAACGCGCATCGCCATCCGCTTTTGCATGGGCCGATCGGCTGGCACAAGTCACCCCGGAAGGAAAAAGGAGTCAATCAGCATGAGCGCCACGTTTGAAAAGATTAAGGCTTTGATGGTCGGCGAATTTCAGCTTGACCCGGAGAGAATCGCTCCAGAAACAGAGTTGACCGATCTCGGCGTCGACTCGCTTGCCGCGCTCGAATTTGTGTTCGTGCTCGAGGACGAGTTTCATTTCACGCTGGACGCGGCAACGGACTTGCGGGGCGGACGGGTGCAGGACGTGGTCAATGCCGTAGACGTCGCACTCCTGCGGCAGCCGGTTGCCTTGACCTCCTAGACAGTCCGCGATGCGCCGGGTTGCCGTTACGGGTCTGGGGGCAATCTCCGCGATCGGCGCTTCCCCGGCTGCCGTGTTCGACGCTGCCGTTGCCGGGCGCTCGGGCGTGCGGCTGGCACCCGAACTCGCGACAAGCCCGGAGACGCCGCTCGTGGCAAGTGCGACGTTTGATCCGTCCAGCATCGTGCCCAGGAAGCGCAGCGCGCCGATGGATCGCGCAACGGCGATGGCGTTGGCAGCGACGCGGCAAGCCGCTGTGGATGCGGGAGCGAATGACTCGCTGCAGTCGCCCCGAACCGGGATCTATTGGGGAACAGGAATGGGCGCCGCCCAGACGCTCGAGGACGGCTATCGTTCGGTGTTCAAGGACAACAACTGGCGGCTGCGCCCAACGTCGGTCGTGACTGGCATGAACAACGCGCCGGCCGCTGTGATTTCAATGGAGTTTGGCGTGACGGGACCCGCGTTGACCTATTCCGTCGCGTGCGCGTCGTCCGCCGTGGCGATCGGTGAGGGCATGCGCGCGATTCGCTACGGACTTGTCGATTGCGCGATCGTCGGCGGCTCCGAGGCGATGCTCACTCGCGGGATATTGTCGGCGTGGTCCGCATTGAGGACGTTGGCCATTTGCGACCCGGATGATGCCGAACGCTCGTGCAAGCCGTTTGCCGAAGACCGCTCGGGGTTTGTCCTGGGCGAAGGCGCGGCGGCGCTGGTTCTCGCGAGTGAAGATTGGGCCAACAGGCATTGCGCACACATCTACTGTGAACTCGCAGGCTATGGACTGACCAGCGATGCGACACACATCTCCGACCCGTCTGCCATCGGCCAGGCACAAGCACTGCGCCTGGCGATGGAGGACGCGAAAGTCGCGCCGAGTGACATTGGCTACATCAATGCCCATGGAACCGCAACCACGGTTGGCGACCGTGTCGAGGCCGAGTCCATTCGACAGGCGCTCGGAATCGCGGCATCAGGCGTAGCGATCAGCTCGACCAAGGCACTTCACGGTCACGTCATGGGCGCCACCGGTGCGTTGGAATTCATCATTGCGATACTGTCGCTTCATAGCGGGACGGTGCCGCCTACTGCACACCTGTCGAAGGCCGATCCGAAACTCGATCTCGACTTCGTGCCCAATGTCGCTCGTTTCGATCGGAACCTTCACGTCGTCGTTTCCAATTCCTTTGCCTTCGGTGGATCCAACGCGGTTCTGGTCGCCAGGAATTGGACGCGGGGGTGATTGTCGACGCTACCGCAGCATCGGCGGCGATAAGTCCGGAGTTGCAGGACCCCGCCCATGGTCGCGGCCCGATCGTGTGCGCGGCGGACATTGCGCGGATTCTCGAACGGATTCCGCACCGGTACCCATTCGTGCTGGTCGACCGGCTGCTTGAATGTACGCCAATGAAGTCGGCCCGCGCGCTGAAAAACGTCTCGCGGAGTGAACCATTCTTTGACGGCATGAACCAGGCCGATCTCCGGGTGCCGCAGATGCTTATCGTCGAGGCAATGGCCCAGACCTGCGCGCTGCTGTGCAGTTTCAGCGTCGCCGAGCATCCGCGCAACACATATTTCTTCGCGGGAATCGACAATTGCCGCTTCGGAACGACCGTGGTTCCGGGAGATCAGATCATCCTCGAGGCGGTCACGGTGCGCATGGCTCGCGGCTATGGAAAATATCGTGCACGTGCATTCGTATGCGGTGCGATGGCGGCGGAGTCGGACCTGATCGCCGTGGTCGTGCAAAGACCGGGACAGACGACCTGAAGCTCCAGTTGCCAATGCGCATCAGTCGTGCTTTGCGGGCCGTCGTGATACTGGCGTTTTGGTCGCTTTGCCCGGTCGCAATGGCGGCCGACATCAGTGGACGCTGGGCGACCTTCGATTCGGAGTCCGGCGGCGAGAGGTCCGTTGTCGAGATCCGGAATGCCAGTGGCAATTTCACGGGTCGCATCGTCGAGCTGTTTCTCGAGTCTGACGAGCCGCCGGACCCTATCTGCGATCTTTGCACGGGCGCGCAGCGCAGGCAAAAGATCCGCGGCCTGGAAATCCTGTTCGTGAGTGCGGTCGGCAATGGTGACGAGTACAAGGGCACGATTCTCGACCCGGAAGAGGGCCGCCTCTACAGCTGCATTGTCACGCTCGCCGGCGACGGCAAGCGGTTGTCGATTCGCGGATACGTGGGGATTCCGCTGCTTGGCCGCAGCGTGGCTTGGGAACGAGTCGACTGACGTGGGGCCGGCAGGGCGCCGGCGGATCCTAGGTATTGGTGGAGACGAGGAGGATCGAACTCCCGACCTTCGCATTGCGAACGCGACGCTCTCCCAGCTGAGCTACGTCCCCACGAGGGCGACAATTATAGCCGGGAAGGGCATTTCCCGTAAACTTGGGGATTCCCGCAATACCGGTGGGGTTGGGATCGGACGCCGCCGTCCCCATCCTTCAATTCCGCCTATCGCGTAACTTCCGGCCATGAACCACCTCCTCGAACTCCTGCAGTACTACGGACTGGCCTTCGTCTTCGTCAACGTGCTCGCGTTGCAGGCCGGGCTGCCCATGCCTGCCTATCCGACGCTGATCGTGACCGGCGCGCTCGCTTCGCGCGGTGGCTATTCGATGGCGGCGCTGCTCGCCACGGCGGTCGCCGCATCGCTGATCGCGGATATCCTCTGGTATGCGGCCGGCCGGCGCATCGGGGGCAGGGTATTGCAGACGCTCTGCCGCGTTTCGCTATCGCCCGATTCGTGCGTGCGCCAGACGGAGTCGATCTTCACGCGCTGGGGCGCGCCATCGCTGATGGTGGCCAAGTTCGTGCCGGGCTTTGCGTCCGTCGCCACGGCGATGGCCGGCGTGCTGCGCATCCCGCTGTGGCGCTTCATTCCGGCCGACGCGATCGGCGCGGCGCTGTGGTCGGGCGTCGCGATCGCGCTTGGCTACATCTTCCGCGATGCGATCGACGATGTGCTCGCCGTGTTGCAGGCGATGGGCGAGATCGGCCTCGTCGTGATTGCGCTCGCGTTCGTCGCGTATGTGCTGTGGAAGTGGTGGCAGCGCAAGCTCTTCATCCGGCAACTCGTCATGGACCGCATCACCGTGGACGAGCTAAAGCAGCTGATCGGCGAAGGACGGGTGGGCACGGTGGTCGACGTGCGCTCGCCCATTTCGCAGGCGGTCACCGGGCGCATACCCGGCGCCGTGACGGTGGATCCGCAGAAAATGAAATTCGACTTAGTCGGCGTGGAGCCGGAGAGCGAAGTCGTCGTCTATTGCGCATGCCCCAACGAAGCCACGGCCGTCAAGGTGGCGAAGGCGCTGATCCAGCACGGCTTCAAGCGCGTGCGCCCGCTGCACGGCGGCATCGACGCGTGGATCGAAGCGGGCCTCGAAGTCCAGCGCTAGGACTTCTGCGCTGCTTAGGCGCGAATGGTAGAGTCTCGGCTGTTCGCGATTTCACCGGAGCCGACATGACCAGGCAAGCAATCACGTCTTCCGACGCCTCCTGCCGGCGCTCGGGCCTGATTCGCAGGCGATCCGTGCCGGCAACATCGTGTACCTGTTGGGACAGCTGGGGCTCGTATCACGACCGGCAACTGGTCGAAGCCGTCCAGGCGCAGACACACCAGGTCTTCAAGAACCTGCGCGCGGTTGCGCTCGCGGCGGGCGGCAGCCTGGGTGACATGGTCAAGCTGTCGATACTCGGACCAGTCATCTCGTGTCGTCCTCGAACATGCTCGCCATGGCGCCGGTGAGCGTCGGCCTCGTACTCGGGACTATCGGCTACTGCATCCTGCCACCAGGATTGTGGCGGCCGCTCCGCCCGCTCAGCAGTCGTGCGGCGACGGCGCTCCTGATCTCCGGAGTGCTCGTGTCCGGTGTGCTGCTGCTGATTCCGAAACCGACCATCGACGATGCGCTCGTGGAACCGCACCCGGCATTGTGGGTGCTGTTCGGCCACCGACCGCATCAGATGGAAAGCGGCACCGCGGAGGCGGCGGAACTACCGGAAGTCAGCGTTGGGCGACCGCGCTACACGGTGAAGCAGCGGCCCACCAATGTGCTGATCGTCTTGCTCGAGTCCACCAGCGCTCGCTCGACCGCGATCTACAACCGCTTGAGTCCGGCCGGGCGCGAGTTGCTGCGCTATCAGAACGAAACGGTGGTCTTCGACAATCTGTACTCCCCGGTCCCGACCTCAGCCCACGCACTGTTCTCGATTCTCTACGGCCTCTACCCATACATCGGACCATTTTGGACGCGCGGCGATGCCCAAGTCGTCGCCGAGTCGATGCCGCAGGTCCTCGGCCGCGCCGGCGACCTCCACCAACTTATTCACAACCGCCGATCTCAACTTCGACGACATGCGCAACTTCGCCGTGCGCGGATTTGACCGGGTGCTCGACACCAACGAGTGGCCGGGTCAAGAGGCCTACGCGATGTTGCCCTGGGGCCGCGACGACCGGCTCCTCTTCGACGAGGCCAAACGGTTCATTGCGGCACGCGATCACCGTCCGTTCTTCCTGCTCGCCGGCACCAGCAACCCGCATCATCCCTATGCGATCGAGCAACTACCGGGGCAAAAGGCCGAGGCCGAACCGCGCGAGGCGCACGAGCGTCTGGTGGCCTACAATCTTCGCATGGTGGCCGAACTCTACCAGTGGCTGAAGGAGCGCGGCGATGCCGACCACACGCTCTTCCTGGTCTTGGGCGATCATGGAGAAGCGTTCGGCGAGCACGAACGCAACTACGGCCACTCCGGCTCGATCTATGAGGAGAACGTTCATATCCCGTGCATGATTCTGCACCCGCGTCGACTCGGCCTGCCGCAACACATCACGCAACTCGGTTCTCAGGTCGACCTTCGCGCTACGATCTTCGATATCCTCGGCATCCAGGACGACACGGCCACCGACGGCATGTCGCTGTTGCGCGAGGATCCGAATCGGATCGTGATCAACTTCACCGAGAATGGGGTCGGCCGCTTCGGCGCACGCGATGCCCGCTACACGTACATCTATACGCCGCACGTCGACGCCGAGCATCTGTACGACCGCCGGAGCGACCCGGCCGAGCAACACAACATCGGCCCGCAGGAACCCGTCGTCCGCGCGCGCTATCGCCGCTGGTTACAACGTTGGGAAGCGCTGCACCAATTGCGGCTCGCGTCGATCGTGCAGTAGGCGCACTCGCGCGCCCTTCCGGTTCTTCGAACCAATCACGCCATCGTCAGCAGACGGTGGAAGCGCAGCAGCTTGTCGCGAATCGGGATGTCGAACGGACACGCGGCCTGGCACGGGGCGGGCAGTTCACGCAGCGCGTCGCGTTGCGCTCGGCCGGCAGCGCGCGCGTACTTCGCCATCGCGTCACGCTCGCGGCCGTAGTTCTCGAAGTACATGGCGTAGCGGAGGATGTCGTCCACCGGCACGCCGGACGGACAGCGATCGAGGCACTCGCCGCATCCGGGCCGGCAGTAGTCCTTGGCGATCAACTGGTCGTAGCGCTCCAGCAGCGCCACGTCGCTGTCCGGAGCGGCTGGCCGGACGCGTACAGGTACTCGTCGATTTGATTGAAGTCGCGGATCGAGACCACCAGGCCGCTGACGTCGGGGTTGCGCAACACCCACTTGAACGCCGCCTGGCTGAACGCCTGCGACTGATCGGCGAAGTCCTTCAGCACGGTGGCCTGCGCGCCCTTGAGCGTCTTCATCGCGACGACGCCGACGCCGCGCTGCTTGGCGTCGCGGAAGATGGTGGTGAGATCCGGCCAGTTGTCGAAGTTGTAGCGCGACCAGCAGCACCTGGAAGCGCCCCGACTCCACGGCGTGCCGCATGACCGCCTCGAGATTGGGCGTGTGGCTGCTGACGCCGAGGAAGCGCACCTTGCCCTGCTCCTTCAGCCGATCGAAGGCTTCGTGGAAGGTCGGCGCCATCAGGCGGTCGATGCTGTTCACCTCGTGGATGAGGCAGACGTCGAGGTAGTCGGTCTGCAGGCGGCGTCAGGCTGCGCCTCGACCGGCGCGATGATGTCGGCGACCGGCGTGTCCGTCGGCAGATGGCCGTCGGCGGTGCAGAACTTCGAGGCGATGAAGACCTTGTCGCGGTGCGGCTTGAGCGCCTTGCCGATCATCTGCTCGCTGCCGGTCTTGCTGTAGTCCGGCGACGTATCGAAATAGTTGATGCCGCGCTCGACCGCGCGCGCCACCACCTCCGGATTGTCGATCCCGGCGCCGCCGAAGGAGATGTCGGACATGCGGATGCCGGGTTGCCGAGCGGCCGATAGCTGCGCACGGTGGACCCGTGCCACTCCGGGGGGGTGGGCGGACTCAGTGGGCGCCTTGCGCATCAGGAACAGGTAGGTGCTGTTCCGCCACGCCGCGTACCACGCGGCCGCCGCGGCGCCGCCAGCGGCAACCGTGCCGGCGGTCTTCAGCAACTTCCGCCGCGTGAGGGAACTCTTGGCTTCATCGTCCGCCATGGACCACCTCGTTTGCGCAGCAGTCTACCGGAGGGCCGGCGGCTGCCGCAATCCGCTTTTTTCTCCGCAGGCCACCCAGACATTCCGGCTGACTTCGCCAAACGATTGCTTGCCGCAGACATACCGATTCTCCGACATCATCGGCTCGGTCCACGCTGGCGTACGCTTGCCGCTGTCTCACGAAGGGAATAATCTCACCGAAAGCGGGAGGTGGTATGGAACTCGTAGTGATCGTCACGGCCCTGGCAATCATCGAGTACATCATTCTCGGTGTGCAGGTTGGCCAAGCGCGCGGCAAATATGGCGTTGAGGCGCCGGCGACGACCGGGCATCCAATCTTTGAGCGCTACTTTCGCGTGCACCAGAACACGCTCGAGCAGATGCCGGTGTTTCTCCCTGGGTTGTGGTTGTTCGCGTACTACGTCAATCCAACCATCGCCGCGGGCCTGGGCCTGGTCTTCATCGCCGCGCGGGCGATCTATGCGCGTGGCGCGACGTCACCGAGCCGCGTCAGCGTGAGACCGGCGTGATCATCAGCGTGGTCGCGACCAGCGCGCTAGTTCTGGCGGGATTGATCGGCGCGGTGGTGAAGTTGGTAAGAGGATAATCGAAAACCGCGATTGTCCCACCGCGCCATAATGACGGGGCCTGCTGCGCACAGACGTTGCCAAAGATTGCGCGTTTCTTGGTGCGCTGCGGTGCTCCTACTGTCGGCTGGATGCTTCGGGCCCACCTTCAAAGGTCCAAGCCCGATCGCGCCCGATCGACGCGTCGGCACAGACTCGGCCAGGGAGATGCAGTTGTTCCTCAAGCGCGACTTCGACACTTTTCGCTATCATATTCCCTTCGGCATCTACGACGCGGAGGGTCAAGACGAGCGCGGCATCTACTTCAAAGCGCCGTACCCTCTGCAAGAGCGCTGGCTCTTGCTCTTCATTCCCGTGTACGCATCAGCGGTCGAGGGCGGAATCTACGTTGAGACAGAGGGCAACGTTCCCGCGTCTCTCAAGTACTGGGTGTACATCCGGCGAGCTGACGGGCGGGTCGACGCCGACTTGCTACCATCGACGTTTGGCGATGGCTACGGCCAAGTTTTGTTTGTGGAAGGTCCCGACGGTCCGCACGCACGCGCGGCTGCGATGCGCGCAGAGGTTGCCTTCTCCTCCGACGGAAAACCAAACGGGCCCTTCCGTCTCCTGAGGTCTGATGGCGAGCTGCAACGGTCCGGAACTTTCGAGAATGGACAGCGACAAGGCGTCTGGACGACGACCTTGCACGGCATCAAGGTTGTCGAGGTCATGTATCGGGATGGTCGAAGAGAGGGATCGCTTTATACGTGGTACGGTCCTTTGGCGTACCCGGACAAGGCTGGTCGCCCTTGCACCGAGGGCACGTTTGTCAATGACCACCTGCAGGGAGAATGGAGGAGGTGGGACCCGAATGGTGAGGTGGCCTGCAAGGTGCAACTCGACGGCGGTGTGGTTACGAGCGCACAGTGTTGGGAGAATGGTCGGGAGCTTGCGCCAACCGCAGCGCTGCGAACGGGACGCGAGGCGGTAGAAAAGGACACCCTCTATCTCAAGCAAATGGATGAGGAAGATCAGAAAGTGGATCGGCAGGGCCAGAGAAGAAGGGTCGGCGACCGTACCATCCGCTCAATGACCGTCGGGCGACTCAGATTTCCTCAAGCGGCAGACGACCCGAGCAGAGCCATCACCCACCACGCCGCGATGGCGAACTGCACGAGGAAGAAGAAGCAACCAATCTGGACGGCGAGTACGCTGGTCGAGATCAGGCGCGCGGTCGATTGCGCAATGCGCGCGAACAACAACCACAGTGCGAGGGAATCAGTCACGTGGCTTCGGCCGGTGGCGAGCGCGAGCAGCAACCCGCCCACGATCGGAAAGCTTTCGTAGCAATTGGCGTGAGCGCGGCAGAGCCGCTCGGAGAAGGGTGAGACATCCGATCCATCGGGCCGGAAGCTGTTTGCTGCCCTGCCGCCGCTCAGGGTCAGATAGCTCCGCAAACCCGCCAGGCATCAGCAACAGCACCAGCATCCACGCCACGTAGCCGAGTACCGCGATCGCCGTTGGTGTCATTCGCATCCCCCCTCGCCAGACCTTTCTCGCTGGTTTGTCGTCGAAAACGCAAGCCGCCGGGTCTCGCCTGGTCTTGACAACCTAGCCGGCGTCGGCAACGCAGAGCGGGCGCATGCCCACGCGAGCCGCGCAGCGTCGATATGACCCAGGCGGAAATCGCTCAACGAGTGCAGAGCTTTCCAAGGTGGAACTATCAGTTCAACCTGCGCGGAACACTGACGCCGGTCTTCGATACGCGCGTGATCCACCGCACCGCTCAAAGGAAACGCTATTGCTTCGATCCGCTCGTTCGTCACCTCGGCGGCTCGCTGGTCGGCAAACGTGTACTCGATCTCGGCTGCAACGCGGGGTACTGGGCGCTGTGCGCGATCGAGGCCGGTTGTGATTTCGTGGTTGGCATCGACGGCCGGCAGATGCACATCGATCAGGCGAACTTCGTGTTCGAGGTGAACGACGTCGACCGATCGCGCTATCGGTTTCTCACCGGGAATGTCTTCGACGTCGATCTTCGCACATGGGGGGAGTTCGACATCGTGCTCTGCTTCGGACTCCTCTATCACGTCAGCTCGCCCGTGCAGTTGCTCGCGAGATCTCCGAGCTGAACCGCGACATCGTGATCATTGATACGAACCTCGTTGGGGACTCCCGGCTCATTCCTGCGCCTCCAGCGCGAGCAACTCGGCGATCCGCGCAACGCCATCGCTCACGAACTGGTGATGACCCCGACACGCGCCGCGGTGCTCGATATGATGCGCGCGTTTG